>NZ_CP108442.1:1485833-2971666 GCF_041435355.1 Streptomyces sp. NBC_01276 | reverse complement strand
TACGTCGACTTCCCGCCCGGCAGCGGCCCCGCCGGGGCCGCCGACGCCCTCACCGCCGCCCGTGCCCTCCCCGGAGTGGTGCGCGTCCGGCTCCAGGTCCCGGCGGACGCCACCGTCCGCCGGGCCCCCACCGGCGCCCTCCACCACGCGTACGTCCTCGCCACCGGCCCCACCCGCCCCGCCCTCACCCGCAGCCTGGACCGGGCCACCACCCTCCTCCGCGCCCCCGCCCCCGCCCCGCGCACCGGCTAGACCGCCCACACACCGAATCCACGCGGGATTCACCTCCCCCGGCCACCCTGGGGACATGGCGATGACCCGACGCGATCTGCTGGCGGCCGCCGCGGCCGCCCCGCACGTCCCCTCCGCCGTCACCGGCACGGGCACCGGCACCGGGGGAGCCCCCACGACCAGGACCCTGCGCGGCACCATCCCCGCGGGCGCCCCGGACTTCGTCGAAGTCCCCCTGGACGTCCCCGCCGGCGTACGCGAGTTGCACGTCTCCTACACCTACGAGAAGCCCCCGGTGCCGCCCGGCACCCCCGGCAACGCCCTGGACATCGGCATCTTCGACCCGCGCGGCACCGCCCTCGGCGGCCACGGATTCCGCGGCTGGTCCGGCGGCGCCCGCGCGGAGTTCTTCCTGCGCACCGACGCGGCCACCCCCGGCTACCTGCCCGGCCCCATCGACCCGGGCCGCTGGCACCTGCTCCTCGGCCCGTACACGGTGGCCCCGCGAGGACTCCCGTACGAGATCACCGCGACGTTCTCCTACGGACCCGCCGCCCCCGGGGCCCCGCTCCGCTACCCGTCGCAGCGTGCCCGGGGCCGCGGCCGCGCCTGGTACCGCGGCGACCTCCACGTCCACTCCGTGCACTCCGACGGGCGCCGCACCCCGGCCGAGACAGCCGCCCTCGCCCGCGCCGCCGGCCTGGACTTCATCAACTCCTCCGACCACAACACCCACTCCGCGCACGCCGCCTGGGCCGATGTCGTCCCCCCGGAGCTCCTCGTCCTCACGGGTGAGGAGGTCACCACCCGCACCGGCCACGTCCTGGCCGTCGGCACCGACCCCGGCACCTTCGTCGACTGGCGCTACCGGGCCCGCGACGACCGCTTCGGCCGGTTCGCCCGTACGATCCGGGGCGCGGGCGGCCTCGTCGTGCCCGCGCACCCGCACGCCACCTGCATCGGCTGCGCCTGGAAGTTCGGCTTCGGCGAGGCCGACGCGGTCGAGGTCTGGAACGGTCCCTGGACCCCGGACGACGAGGTCGCGCTGGCCTCCTGGGACGCCACCCTGCGCGGCGCCCGCGGCGACCGCCGGCTCCCGGCCGTCGCGGGCAGCGACCACCACCGCGACCCGGACCGGGTCGGCACCCCGCAGACCGTGGTCCTGGCCGACGACCTCACCCGCGAGGCGGTCCTCGCGGGCCTGCGCTCCGGCCGCTCCTACGCCGCGGAGTCCGACCGCGTCACCGTCTCCTTCGACGCCGTGACCGGCCGCGGCGCGCACGCCGGCATCGGCGGGCGCCTGTCCACCCCCGACCCGGACACGGACGTGCTCGTACGGCTCTCGGTGACCGGCTCCGCCACCGAGGGCTGCGAGCTGCGGCTGGTGACCGACCAGGGCGTGGTCCTCACCGTGCCGGCCGCCGCGGCCGACGCGGTGCCCGCCCCGGTGGAGTGGCACACCACGCCGGCGCGCTCGGCCTACGTACGGGCGGAGGTCCGCCATCCGGCGGGCGCCCCGCCGCTGCCGGGCGCCCCGGCGGCGCTCACCAACCCGGTCTTCCTCGACGGGTGACCGACGGGCGGTTCGACGGGCGGTTTCGACGGGTGGTTCGGCGGGTGTGGGATCAGGACGCGGGCTTCGCGTAGCTCCCGTAGCCGGTCCAGTCCAGGACGACACAGGGGTCGTCCCCCAGTACCCAGGCGTCGTGTCCGGGCGCGATCTGCAGGAAGTCACCGGTGCCGTACTCGCCGCTCTCCCCGTCGTCCATGACGACCTGGATGCGCCCGCTCACCACGTACCCGGTGTGCGCGGACTCGCAGCTGTCGGTGCCCGCCAGCGGCTTGACGTGCTCGGACCACTTCCAGCCCGGTTCGAACACGGCCCGCCCGACGGGCCCGTCGGCGGTCTGGAGGAGGTCCAGCCTGCCCTTTCCGCCCTCGAACGGCCGCGTCTCGTCGGCGCTGTCGAAGCTTCTGCGCACCAGTCCGGCCATGGGTGATCGCCTCCCGCAAGGCACCCCGAGCCACCCCGAGTCCAGTCCTCACTCTACGCTCGCGCCGCCCGTCCGACAGCGGATCCTCAGCCGCGCAGGGACCGCCCGAACCCCGAGGCCAGCGGCATCCGCAGCCCCAGCGGCGGCGGCGCCGCCAGGGCGTCGGTCACCGGCCGCGAGTACCGCCCGGAGAACATCGACCCGAGGACGAAGTCCACGCAGAGCGCCACCACTTCCGCCTGGTGGTCGCGCAGCCCGTGCCCGTCGGAGTGCACCTCGAACCGGCAGGTAGAACGATTCGCCTTCTTGGCCCGCGCCGCCAGCCGGAAGGAGGACTCCGGGTCGCTGCGCGCGTCGTTCGTGCCGTGCACGATCAGCACATGACGGCCCGCGAGCTGTTTCACCGGTTCAGGGGAGGCCTCGCGCGCGGCCTCCGGCAGCCAAGGGGCGAGCGCCAGCACCGAGTTGACGGCATCGTGCCCCGCCTCCCGCAGTGCCGCCCCGCCGCCCGCGGAGTAGCCGGCCAGGCACACGGGCACGTCCCCGTAGAGCCGTACCGCCTCCTCCACCGCCCACCGCGCGGCCTTCTCCCGGGAGCCCGCGCCGTGCGCCACGGTGTGCGCGACCAGCCCGTCCCGTCCGCCCGTCCGGGCCAGTGCCCGCGCGAGCGGACGCACCGGACCGGGGGAGAGTCTGGACGCTCCGGGAAGCAGGAGGACCACACCACTGACCGTCGAACCCGAGCCGTTCGCGCCGGCCGCCCGCCCCAGACGGGCCCCGCGCGCCGGCGGCGCATGCTGTGCCATGGCGGAACAGTCTCAGACTGACAGGTGTACGCCACCCGTCCGTACGGTCTCTGTTACATATCGACCCCCTGCGCCAACCGGTGCTCTACGCGCGTAGGAGCTAGAGTGCGCAGATGACGAGCGAGACCCCCAACCTGCCCACCCCGGATCAGATCCGCCGCTCCCCGAAGGTGCTCCTGCACGACCACCTCGACGGTGGGCTGCGCCCCGGGACCATCATCGAGCTGGCCCGCGAGGTCGGCTACGAGAACCTTCCCGAGACCGATGCCGACAAGCTGGGCATCTGGTTCCGCGAAGCAGCCGACTCCGGCTCCCTCCCGCGCTACCTGGAGACCTTCGCGCACACCTGCGCGGTCATGCAGACCAAGGAGGCCCTCTTCCGGGTCGCCGCGGAGTGCGCCGAGGACCTGGCCGAGGACGGCGTCGTGTACGCCGAGATCCGCTACGCCCCGGAGCAGCACCTGGAAGCCGGCCTGACCCTCGAAGAGGTCGTCGAGGCGGTCAACGACGGCTTCCGCGAGGGCGAGCGCCGCGCCAAGGCCAACGGCCACCGCATCCGCGTCGGAGCGCTGCTGACGGCCATGCGGCACGCGGCCCGCGCGCTGGAGATCGCCGAACTGGCCAACCGCTACCGCGACAACGGCGTGGTCGGCTTCGACATCGCCGGCGCCGAGGCAGGGTTCCCCCCCACCCGTCACCTCGACGCGTTCGAGTACCTCAAGCGCGAGAACAACCACTTCACGATCCACGCGGGCGAGGCCTTCGGCCTGCCGTCGATCTGGCAGGCCCTGCAGTGGTGCGGCGCCGACCGGCTCGGCCACGGCGTGAAGATCATCGACGACATCGAGGTCGCCGAGGACGGCTCGGTGAAGCTGGGCCGCCTGGCCTCGTACGTCCGGGACAAGCGCATCCCCCTGGAGATGTGCCCGACCTCGAACCTGCAGACGGCCGCGGCCGCCTCGTACGCCGAGCACCCGATCGGTCTGCTGCGCAAGCTGCACTTCCGCCTGACGGTCAACACCGACAACCGGCTGATGAGCGGCACCAGCATGAGCCGCGAGTTCGAGCACCTGGTCGACGCCTTCGGCTACTCGCTCGACGACATGCAGTGGTTCACCGTCAATGCGATGAAGTCCGCGTTCATTCCTTTCGATGAACGACTGGCGATGATCAACGACGTGATCAAGCCGGGCTATGCGGAGCTGAAGTCCGAGTGGCTGTTCCGTCAGACCGCTTCGACCAGCGGAACTGTATCGGCCTAGGCCACGGGATAACGCACGGAAAGCGCTCGGGAGCACCAACTCCCGGGCGCTTTCTCATATTGACTGATGTTTGCGGCCGGGGGTTTGACGTGACTAGCTTGCGGAGCCGCTCAATTCCCCGTCGCAAGGACAATTCATGAAGCTGTCAGCTGCCAAGTCCCTCGGTCTCGCTGTCGTCGGAGCCGCCCTCGCCGCGGGCGCTGCCGGCACCGCCTCCGCCGCCGGGCTCCCGGCCGCCAACCTGACGGACGCCCTCGGCACCGTCACGGGGGCCACCAGCTCGCTCACGAACCAGACCGAGCACGGCCAGGACGGTCAGCAGTCCTCCGACCCGACCGCCCCGGTCACGAACCTGCTCGGCGGCCTGGCCCCGGCCACCGGCGCCCTGAACGGCCTCGGCGGCTGACGCTGCCGCGATGCGCACGCGCGTGCGGCGGACGCGCACCCCTTCGAACGGGTGTGTACTCCGCCGCGCGGTGTGCCACGATCGCCACCAACTGCCCGCCGACGCACGGGGTATGAGGTCAAGGTCATGCGCATGAAGGCACGAGCGACGATGATCGCACTGGTTCCCTGCCTGCTCCTCGCGGCGGTGGGGTGCAGTGGATCCCCGGCCCCCGCAGCGGGCAGGTCCCCGGACCCGAAGGGTTCCGCGGCGGCCCCCGCCCCGGGTGCCTCCGGCGCCCCGGCCGTCTCCGCCGCGCCCAAGGCCAAGGACGCCACCCTGGAGGCGGCCGCCCTCCGGCAGGGCGACCTGGCCGGCTATCAGATCTCAGCGCAGGGCAAGAACCCGAACGCCCCCGACGGCCAGCCGCAGGCGGACAAGAAGGCCTGCCAGCCCCTCGCCGACGTCATGGGCGACAAGCCGGACCCGGCGGCGCACGAGACCGTCAACCGCGGCGTCGGCTCGCAGAAGCAGGCCGGGCTCGCGGTCTCCGCCTCCGTCAGCTCCTACAGCGAGAGCGACGCCAAGCGGGTCCTCTCCCGGCTGCGCGAGGCCGTGGCGGCCTGCGGCGCGGGCTTCACCGCCACCGTCCAGCAGCAGACCGGCGCCTACCGCGACGTGAAGGCGACCCCCTACAAGGCCGACGGCGACGAGAGCGTCAGCTGGACCACGACGGCCGCCGCCGCGGGCGTCTCGGCACAGGTCCACCTGGTCGTCGTGCGCGAGGGGGACCGGGTCGTGCGCCTGATGGCCCTCAACGTGGCCTCCGCCGACAAGAAGGTGCTGGTCCCGCAGGAAGTGGCGGACAAGCAGCTGGAGAAGGTCCGCAAGGCGGGCTGAACTCTCCTCGGATTCCGCGCGGATCCCTCTTCGGCCCGCCCGGGACCGCGGCGGGTCCACCCCGACGGCCGGGGCCGCCGTGGCCCGGACTACCAGGCGGTGCGCGCCGAACCGGTGGCGGAAGAGGCCTTCTCGTTCGGCATCAGCAGCCACAGCGCCAGGTAGATCAGGAACTGCGGGCCGGGCAGCAGGCACGACAGCACGAAAATGATGCGCATCGTCCGCGTCTTGATTCCGAAGCGGCGCGCGAGGCCGGCGCAGACGCCACCGATCATCCGACCGTCACGGGGGCGGGTCATCGCGCTCATGGTCTGTCTCCTTCGTAGCGGGACTTTCGTATCGGAACCGCCCGGAATCCCGTGTCCCGTGCGATGTCTCAATACTCCCGCGGTACCGCCGACAGGACCTCGGCCCAAGGTGCCAGGCCGACCCTGGTAATTCTCGGGGTGGACCCCTGAGGCCGCAGCGAGCGCCGCATCCGGGCCCTCAGGGCCGGCAGCACCGCGAGGTGGACGAGGACCACCCCGAGCGTGTTCAGCAGCAGCGAGTCCACGTCCACGACCCGGCCCGGGACCGCGCTCTGCAGCATCTCGATGCTCAGGGAGATCAGTACCGTCGCGGCCGTCGTGCGGCCCAGCGAGGACCACGCGCCCAGCGACGAGTGGGTGAGCCGGCCGCCGGCCAGCGGCAGCAACGCCCCCAGCGGGGCCAGCAGGGCCACTCCCTCACCGATCCGCCGCGCGGCCTCCAGCGGCCCGTAGGCGAGGTCCGCCCGGATGCCCTCCAGGAAGTCCAGGTTCGCCGCCGCCGCCCAGGGGACGTCCAGCGGGCGCAGGGTCAGCCATCCGACGAGGACCAGATGAGCGGCCAGCAGGGCCCCGCTCAGGAGGCGGAGCCGGAGCGGGAGCTGTGTGGCGGTGGCGGCGCTGCCGCTGCCCTCAAGACGGTGCACACCCGGGAGGACGCACCCCCCGGTGGCGCCGGTTCCGGACCTGCCGGGGGGAGTGGTGCAATTCGCCGATCGCGCGCCGGGTCAGCCCGTGGCGAGCAGGACGATCAGCGCGACCGCGCCGACCACGGTGGGAGCGATGATCTCGTAGGCCCACTTCACGGAGACGGAGCCCTGCGCCCCGGGCCGCGCGGCCCCGCGCTCGGCGAGCTCGCGCAGCTCGTCCACGACCTGGTCGGCGGCGGCCCGCTCGGGACCGGCCGTGCCCGCCGTGCCCGTGCCGCCGTCCTGCCCGAGCCCCTTGCCGCCCAGCGCGTCACGGCGGCTGAACTTGCGGCTCGCCTTCTTGCGCTCGCGCAGCGACACCGGCACCGACCAGAGCTGGTACTTCGACCCCTCCGCGAGCACCTCCGCCGAGTACCCGGCGCGCACCGCGTCCACGGCCCCCCAGGGCAGCTCGATGATGCGGAAGGGGTTGCGCACCCGCATCCGGTCGTCGTTGGCGAAGACCGCCGGCCGCACGGTGAAGGCGACCGTCAGTGGTACGGCGAACAGCGCGATGGCGAGCCCGACCCAGCGGGCGCTCCCCTCGCCGCGCACGACGGCGTCCCCGCACAGCCAGGCGATCAGGGCCAGCAGCACCACCCCGGTGACGACGGCCATGGGGGAGCGGTAGACGCGGTCGGCGTAGACCGGCTCGTGGGGGGAGGGCGTAGTCATGCCGCCGATTGTGCCGTACGCCCGGCCGGGTGCACCGATGACGGATGTCACGCGCAGATGTGCGCGAGGGGGGTGACAGGAAGCTACGCGCGTAGATATGCTCATGTGGTGACCATGCCCACCACCCTCACCGCATTCGCTGACGTGACGACGTCCGACAGCGCGCTGCGCCGCTTCCTGCACGGGCTGCCCGGCGTAGACGCAGTCGGCCTGGAGGCCCGCGCGGCCTCCCTCGGCACCCGCTCGATCAAGACGACGGCCAAGGCGTACGCCATCGACCTGGCCATCTCGATGATCGACCTGACCACGCTTGAGGGTGCGGACACCCCGGGCAAGGTGCGGGCGCTCGCCGCCAAGGCCGTCAACCCCGACCCGACCGACCGCAGCACGCCGATGACCGCCGCGGTCTGCGTCTACCCCGACATGGTGGCCACCGCCAAGGCCGGGCTGAACGGCGCCGACGTCAAGGTCGCCTCCGTCGCCACCGCCTTCCCGGCCGGCCGCGCGGCCCTGCCCGTCAAGCTCGCCGACACCCGCGACGCCGTCGCCGCCGGCGCCGACGAGATCGACATGGTCATCGACCGTGGCGCCTTCCTCGCCGGCCGCTACCTGGACACGTACGAGCTGATCAAGGCCGTCAAGGAGGCGTGCGTCCGCGAGGACGGCACCGCCGCCCGGCTCAAGGTGATCTTCGAGACCGGCGAGCTGTCGACCTACGACAACATCCGCCGCGCCTCCTGGATCGGCATGCTCGCGGGCGCCGACTTCATCAAGACCTCCACCGGCAAGGTCGGCGTCAACGCCACCCCGGCGAACACGCTGCTGATGCTCGAAGCCGTCCGCGACTTCAAGGCGCAGACTGGCATTCAGATCGGCGTGAAGCCCGCCGGCGGCATCCGGACCACCAAGGACGCGCTGAAGTTCCTGGTCCTGGTCAACGAGACCGCGGGCGCGGACTGGCTGACCAACGAGTGGTTCCGCTTCGGCGCCTCCAGCCTGCTGAACGACCTGCTCATGCAGCGCCAGAAGCTGAGCACCGGGCGTTACTCCGGTCCCGACTACGTGACGGTGGACTGATCACCATGGCATCCCTTTTCGAGTACGCACCGGCCCCCGAGTCCCGCTCGGTCGTCGACATCGCCCCCTCTTACGGGCTCTTCATCGACGGCGAGTTCACCGACGCCGCCGACGGCAAGGTCTTCAAGACCGTCTCCCCGTCCTCCGAGGAAGTCCTCGCCGAGGTCGCCCAGGCCGGCGCCGCCGACGTCGACCGCGCCGTGAAGGCCGCCCGCAGGGCCTTCGAGAAGTGGTCCGCGCTGCCGGGCTCCGAGCGCGCCAAGTACCTCTTCCGCATCGCCCGGATCATCCAGGAGCGCAGCCGCGAGCTGGCCGTCCTGGAGACCCTGGACAACGGCAAGCCGATCAAGGAGACCCGCGACGCGGACCTCCCGCTCGTCGCCGCGCACTTCTTCTACTACGCGGGCTGGGCCGACAAGCTCGACCACGCGGGCTACGGCGCCAACCCGCGCCCCCTCGGCGTGGCCGGCCAGGTCATCCCCTGGAACTTCCCCCTCCTGATGCTCGCGTGGAAGATCGCCCCGGCGCTCGCCACCGGCAACACGGTCGTGCTGAAGCCGGCGGAGACGACCCCCCTCTCGGCGCTGTTCTTCGCGGACATCTGCCGCCAGGCGGGCCTGCCCAAGGGCGTCGTCAACATCCTCACCGGCTACGGCGACGCGGGCGCGGCCCTCGTCGAGCACCCGGACGTCAACAAGGTCGCCTTCACCGGCTCGACCGCCGTGGGCAAGAAGATCGCCCGCCACGTCGCCGGCACCGACAAGAAGGTCACCCTGGAGCTGGGCGGCAAGGGCGCCAACATCGTCTTCGACGACGCGCCCATCGACCAGGCCGTCGAGGGCATCGTCAACGGCATCTTCTTCAACCAGGGCCAGGTCTGCTGCGCGGGCTCCCGCCTGCTGGTCCAGGAGTCGATCCACGACGAGCTGCTGGACTCCCTCAAGCGCCGCCTCTCCACGCTGCGCCTGGGCGACCCGCTCGACAAGAACACCGACATCGGCGCGATCAACTCCGCCGAGCAGCTCGCCCGGATCACCGCGCTCGCCGAGACCGGCGAGGCCGAGGGCGCCGAGCGCTGGTCCCCCGCGTGCGAGCTCCCGTCCGCCGGCTACTGGTTCGCCCCGACGCTCTTCACGAACGTCACCCAGGCGCACACCGTCGCCCGCGACGAGATCTTCGGCCCGGTGCTGTCCGTGCTGACGTTCCGCACCCCGGACGAGGCCGTCGCCAAGGCCAACAACAGCCAGTACGGCCTGTCCGCCGGCATCTGGACGGAGAAGGGCTCGCGCATCCTCGCGGTCGCGAACAAGCTCCGCGCGGGCGTCGTCTGGGCCAACACGTTCAACAAGTTCGACCCGACCTCGCCCTTCGGCGGGTACAAGGAGTCGGGCTTCGGCCGCGAGGGCGGCCGCCACGGCCTGGAGGGCTACCTCGATGTCTGAGCGAAGTGTCGAAAAGGGCGGCTCCGCCGCCGGGCGTCTGAGCGTCTTCAAGACCTACAAGCTGTACGTCGGGGGCAAGTTCCCCCGCTCCGAGAGCGGCCGGGTGTACGAAGTGACGGACTCCAAGGGCAACTGGCTGGCCAACGCCCCGCTGTCCTCCCGCAAGGACGCCCGTGACGCGGTCGTCGCCGCCCGCAAGGCCTTCGGCGGCTGGTCGGGCGCGACCGCGTACAACCGCGGCCAGATCCTCTACCGCATCGCCGAGATGCTGGAGGGCCGCCGCGAGCAGTTCGTCCGCGAGGTCGGCGAGGCCGAGGGCCTGTCCAAGTCGAAGGCCGGCGCGGTCGTCGACGCGGCCATCGACCGCTGGGTCTGGTACGCGGGCTGGACCGACAAGATCGGCCAGATCGTGGGCGGGGCCAACCCGGTCGCGGGCCCGTTCTTCAACCTCTCCACCCCGGAGCCGACGGGCGTGGTCACGGTCGTGGCCCCGCAGGACTCGTCGTTCCTGGGCCTGGTCTCGGTGATCGCCCCGGTGATCGCCACCGGCAACACCGTCGTGGTCATCGCCTCGGAGGGGTCTCCGCTCCCCGCCCTGTCCCTGGGCGAGGTGCTGGCCACCTCCGACCTGCCGGGCGGCGTGGTCAACGTCCTCTCCGGCAAGGCCGCCGAGATGGGCCCCCACCTGGCCTCCCACCAGGACGTCAACGCGATCGACCTGGCGGGTGCCGACGCGGCCCTCGCCAAGGAGCTGGAGATCGCGGCGGCGGACAACCTCAAGCGCGTCCTGCGTCCACAGCCTGTGGACGACTGGAGCGCCGACCCGGGCACCGCGCGCATGACCGCCTTCCTGGAGACGAAGACGGTCTGGCACCCGACGGGCTCCCTGGGCGCGGGCGGAAGCTCCTACTGACCCGTACGCGGGCCCCGTCCCCATGAACCGGCCCCGGCAGTCATCCCCCGTCTGCCGGGGCCTTCGTGCGCCCCGCCCCTACCCCTTCGGCAGGACCGGCCCCAGCAGCGAGGAGACGGCGGTCTCCGGGATCTCCTTCACCGACGGGCCCTGCGTCAGGATCCCGGTGACCATCCCCGTGCCGACCGAGGGGAAATCGGCCACCTTCGTGGCCACGCCGTTGTCCAGGGGGTCCACGCCGGTGTGCGCCAGCGGGTTCACCTTCAGGTTCCCGATCGGATTGGCGACCCCCGCCACGGCCGCGGGGACGTCGAGTTCCCCGGCCTGTGCGGCGCCTGCCGCCATCGCCAGGGCCGCGCCGGCCATGGAGAGGGTCAGGCCGGCGGCGCGGAGCCGCTTCGGCGAAGGGTCGGAGGCTGCGTGACGTGCCATGGGTTCCCGCCTGTGGTCGTAGTCGCGTGCGCACGCAGCGTAGTTGAGGTGTGGCGCCGGGTACCAACCGGCCACCGGGAGCCGGTCACTCGTTCGTGGCGATCCACGCGCATTCCGCGTAGGCGGAGGGACCCCGGCGACAGGTTCGCGACGTGATGGCACGGACGGATGTGGAGGTGCCCCGGTTCGCCCGGTTCGTCTTCCGGCTGCGCGTGTCGGCCACCGCTTCGTCGGCCCTCCTGGCGGAGTGGGACCGGTGCCGGTGGGTGTGGAACCGGTGCGTGGCCGAGTCCCGTGCCGCGCACAAGAGCCGGGAGGAACTCGACCCGGCCCGGCTGGACAAAATGCTGACGGGCTGGCGCGGCCGGCACCACTGGTACGCCTCGTTCGTCGCGCCGGCGCACGTCGAACCCCTTCCCGCCACGGGCAGGGCGGTCGGTGTCGACTGGGGCGTCACGGAGACCGCGACCACCACGAGTGACGACCACGACCTTTCCCACCCCGAGCACGGGGGGAAGGCCTCCGGGCGACTGGCCCGCTACCAGCGGATGATGGCCCGCAGGATGCCCCGGCGCGGCCAGGCTGCCTCGAAGGGTTACCGCAAGGCCGCACAGCATGCGCGGAAGGCGTACAAGAAGGTCACCCGCCGGCGGCAGGACACCGCTCGAAAGTGGGCCAAGCGGCTCGTTACGGCGTTCGACCAGATCGCGGTGGAGGACTTCCGGCCGAAGTTCCTCGGAAAGTCGGCCATGGCACGCAAGGCGGCCGACGCGGCGATCTCCACCACCAAGCACGAGCTGATCCACATGGCGCACAAACACGGCCGGGTCCTCCACCTCGTGCATCCGGCACACACCTCCATGGACTGCGGACGGTGCGGAGCGAGAGCCAAGCACGTACTCCCGTCGTCAGAACGTACGTACACGTGCGCCGTGTGCGGAGCCGTCTCCCGGGACGAGAACTCCGTGTGCGTGATGCTCGTCCGGGCTGGTCTCATCCCGGCTGGTGCTGATCGCGGAAGACCTGGCGGCCCGTAGGGCCGCCGGGCTGCGTGAGCCAGGGATCCCCCTTTTGTCTTTACGAGGGGGAGGAGTCAAACTGGTGTCCCGTGAGCTGTTCATCTCCCCTTCCCACGCGCGTCGTCCTGCTGACCGGTCCCTCGGGATCCGGCAAGTCCTCGCTCGCGGCCCGCTCGGGCCTGCCCGTACTGCGCCTGGACGACTTCTACAAGGAGGGGACGGACCCGACCCTCCCGCTGGTCGAGGGCAGCTCCGACATCGACTGGGACTCCCCGCTCTCCTGGGACGCGGACGCCGCCGTCGCCGCCATCGAGGAGCTCTGCGCGACGGGTCGTACGGAGGTCCCCGAGTACTCCATCGCCACCTCCTCGCGCACCGGCGCGGAGGCCCTGGACATCGGCCGGACCCCGCTGTTCATCGCGGAGGGGATCTTCGCCGCCGACATCGTGGCGCGCTGCCAGGAGCTCGGGCTGCTCGCGGACGCGATCTGCCTGCGCGGGAGGCCCTCGACGACCTTCAGGCGGCGGCTCGCCCGCGACCTCCGGGAGGGGCGCAAGTCCATCCCGTTCCTGCTGCGCAGGGGCTGGCGGCTGATGCGGGCCGAGCGGGGGATCGTGGCGCGGCACGTCGCGCTCGGTGCCCACGCCTGCGCCCGTGACGAGGCCCTCGGCCGCCTCGCCGCCGCCGCGGCCGGCCGCCACCGCACGGCGAACACCCCGGCCTGATACGGCGGACACCTGGACCGCGTGGAGAAAAGAAGACGCGGAGAAATGAAAAGGCGGGACCGCACGGCCCCCCGGCCGTTTGATCCCGCCTCTTCTCCCCCCGCGGCCCCCGCCCCACCCCCGCAGGGCGGACCCCCCGACCGCTTGGTCTTTGGCCGTTACGCGACGAGCTCCCCGAAGGACTCCGCCTCGTCACGCCCGAAGCTCAGCGCCTCGTCGTCCCGCAGTCGCCGCAGCGACCGCCAGATGCTCGACTTCACGGTGCCGACGCTGATGCCCAGGATCTCCGCGATCTCCGGGTCGGTGCGGCCCTCGTAGTAGCGCAGCACCAGCATCGTGCGCTGCGGCTCCGGGATCCGGGCCAGCGCCTGCCACAGCACCGCGCGCAGTTCCGTGCCGCGCATCGCGTCCGTGTCGGAGGCCGTCTCCGGCAGCTCCTCGGTCGGGTACTCGTTCAGCTTGCGCCGACGCCAGGCACTGATGTGCAGGTTGGTCATCGTGCGCCGCAGGTAACCGCCGACGGCCGCCTTGTCGCTGATCCGGTCCCAGGCGCGGTACGTGGAGAACAGCGCGCTCTGCAGCAGGTCCTCGGCCTCGTGGCGGTCGCCGGTGAGGTGGAAGGCCGTCGCGTAGAGCGCGGCCCGCCGCTCCTGGACGTACGCCGTGAACTCCGCCTCCGAGGTGGAGGACGGGGTGCGCGGTGCGGGAACCGCCTGGTACTGGTTCGCGTCAATGGCTGTGATGTGTGCCGGCCGCGGACGGGCGACCGTCACGTTACGGACACCCGCCCGGCGGTTCACATCGTGCAGCCGCGTGACAACCGCGCTGGTCGTGGTGCTGTGCAGCGTGTTCATCTCGCGCCCCCCGTCGTGGAGTCTGCTTCGGTCCGTGCTTGATGACAGAAGCCTGCCCGCCCGACATAACCGGGGTGTCCTTCGACTGTCACAGGCCTGTCACAGCCACCCGCGGCCGGATCCGGCACGTACGACGGTCGAGTCCCGACGGCCGATGGGACAGAATGAGCGCGTGCCTTTCCTGCTGCTGATCGAGGACGACGACGCCATCCGCACGGCCCTCGAACTTTCCCTGTCACGCCAGGGCCACCGTGTGGCCACCGCGGCGACGGGAGAGGACGGCCTGAAACTGCTGCGCGAGCAGCGGCCGGACCTGATCGTGCTGGATGTGATGCTGCCCGGGATCGACGGCTTCGAGGTGTGCCGGCGGATCCGCCGCACCGACCAGCTGCCGATCATCCTGCTCACGGCCCGCAGCGACGACATCGATGTCGTCGTGGGCCTGGAGTCGGGCGCCGACGACTACGTGGTCAAGCCCGTCCAGGGCCGGGTGCTCGACGCCCGGATCCGGGCCGTGCTGCGCCGCGGTGAGCGCGAGGCGAGCGACTCCGCCGTGTTCGGCTCCCTGGTCATCGACCGGGCCGCGATGACGGTGACGAAGAACGGCGAGGACCTCCAGCTGACCCCGACCGAGCTGCGACTGCTGCTGGAGCTCAGCCGCCGGCCCGGCCAGGCGCTCTCGCGCCAGCAGTTGCTGCGCCTGGTCTGGGAACACGACTACCTGGGCGACTCGCGTCTCGTCGACGCCTGCGTGCAGCGGCTGCGCGCGAAGGTCGAGGAAGTGCCGTCCTCGCCCACGCTGATCCGTACCGTCCGGGGTGTCGGCTACCGGCTGGACTCCCCGCAGTGATCAGAGCCCTGTTCGCGGGCCGGCGCTGGACCAGCCTGCGGCTGCGGCTGCTGGTGGTGTTCGCACTGGTCGCGCTGACGGCCGCGGTCTCCGCGTCCGGGATCGCGTACTGGCTCAACCGCGAGGCGGTGCTCACCCGTACCCAGGACGCGGCCCTCGGGGACTTCCGCCAGGAGATGCAGAACCGGGCCGCGGCCCTGCCCGCCGACCCGACCGCGGAGGAGATGCAGCGCACCGCCGAGCTGATGGCGGGCAGCAGTCCCGGTTACAGCGTGCTGCTCGTGCACGAACGCAAGGACGGCCGCAAGGTCTTCGGCGCTGCCGGGGCGGACTCCTTCGGGCTGGACGACGTACCGAAGTCGCTCCAGCACGCGGTGAACGACCGGCAGAAGACGACGGCCGCCAACGACGCCGAGTACCACATGTACTGGCAGCGCACGAAGCCGAACGGGAACCCGTACCTGGTCGGGGGCACCCGGATCGTGGGCGGCGGGCCGACGGGCTACATGTACAAGTCGCTCGCCACGGAAAGGGCCGATCTCAACGCCCTGGGCTGGTCGTTGACCATCGCGACGGGTCTGGCGCTGCTCGGCTCGGCGCTGCTCGCGCAGGCGGCGGCGCGGACCGTGCTCAAGCCCGTGCAGCGGCTCGGGGACGCGGCGCGCCGCCTCGGCGAGGGTGAGCTGGACCACCGGCTGGAAGTGTCGGGCACCGACGAACTCGCCGACCTGGCGCACACGTTCAACAAGACGGCGGAGGCGCTGGAGAAGAAGGTCGCCGACATGAGCGCGCGCGAGGAGGCGAGCCGGCGGTTCGTGGCGGACATGTCGCACGAGATGCGCACGCCGCTGACGGCGCTGACCGCGGTGGCCGAGGTGCTGGAGGAGGAGGTCGAGGACCTCGACCCGATGATCGCGCCGGCGGTGGGGCTGGTCGTGAGCGAGACGCGGCGGCTGAACGACCTGGTGGAGAACCTCATGGAGGTCACCCGCTTCGACGCGGGTACGGCGCGCCTGGTGCTGGACGACGTGAACGTCGCCGACCAGGTGACGGCCTGCATCGACGCCCGTGCCTGGCTGGACGCGGTCGAACTCGACGCCGGGCGCGGGATCGTGGCGCGGCTCGATCCGCGTCGGCTCGACGTGATCCTGGCCAACCTGATCGGCAACGCCCTCAAGCACGGCGGCTCGCCGGTGCGGGTGTCGGTGGCCGTGGAGGGGGAGCAGCTGGTGATCGCGGTCAGGGACAACGGTCCCGGCATCCCCGAGGAGGTGCTCCCGCACGTCTTCGACCGCTTCTACAAGGCGAGCGCGTCCCGGCCGAAGTCGGACGGCAGCGGGCTGGGCCTGTCGATCGCGATGGAGAACGCGCACATCCACGGCGGTGACATCACGGCCGGGAACGGTGCGGACGGCGGGGCCGTCTTCACCCTGCGGCTGCCGATGGACGTGGGGAAGGTGATCCCGGATGACGTGGACGCGTAGGAAGCCGGTGGCGCTGCGCGCGCTGGGCGGGCTGGCTGCGCTGCTCGTGCTGTCCGGCTGCGGGATCCGGGCGACCACGGTGCCGGTGGACGTGGGCGCGGCGCCGTCCCGGGTGTCCTGCGACACCCCGGCGCAGCCGGCCGGCGAGAGCGGGGTGCAGGGCTTCCGGGCCACGGTGGAGCTGGTGTGCGGTTCGCAGCTGGTGGGCGTGGAACGGGTTGTTCCGGCGCCCGAGAAGCGGTCCGGGCGCGACCCCGTGGTGCTGGTCGCGCAGGCACTGCTGGAGGCGCTGGAGAAGCAGCCGTCCGGGGAGGAACGGGACGCGGGCTTCACCACCGGGGTCCCGGACGGCCTGTCGGCCGCCCCGGCGCGGCAGGGCGACCCGGCGGGGACGCTGCGGCTCAGCCGCAAGCCGGAGGACCTGCCGCCGGTGGCGCTGTCCCAGGTGGTGTGCACGCTGGCGGCGAGCGACGCGGTGTTGGCGGGGCCCGGCCCGGTGGTCCTGGGCGGGCCGGACGCGGACCCGCCGCGCGCGTGGGAGTGCACGGAAGCGGTCCGGTCGAGGCCGGAGTCGGTGCCTACGCTGGGGGAGCTGGTCCGGCCCTCGGCTTCGCCTTCGGGGTCGGCTGGGGGCTGAGGTTCGGGGGCTGGGGCTTCCCAGCCTGCGTGAAACGGCGACCTGAGCGTCCTGCGGCGCAACCGGACGCGTCAGATCGCTACGCGCTTCTCATGGTTTGGCGTCCTGCGGCCGTCCGGGGCCGGTATCCGTAGGGAAGGACGGCCGGAGAGGTCTGGGGAGGGCCCCGAGGAATCGCCGTTCTCCGGGGCCGTCAGTTCTCGGGGCAGCGGCTCTTTCCCGCGCGGCGCCAGAGCAGGGCCATGCCCGTGGCCAGGACGGTCAGGGCCACGAGGGCGATGGCGGCCTTGAGCGCGCGGTCCAGCAGGAGGTGCTGGATCAGGTCGGCGTTCATGACCGGCCCGCCCCGCGGCGGGCGCGGGAGGCGGCCACGTGCAGGCCGGCCCGGAGCAGGGGTTCCAGGGAGCCGCGGACCTGGTCGAGCCTGCCCCGGCGCTTGAGGCGCAGGGCGACCGCGAAGACCACCAGGGCCGCGACGACGAGGGCGGCGGCGATCAGGGCGAACCTGACCAGCAGGAACGTGAGGACCGTTTCCACGGGATGACCTCCGGGATTTATTTGTCACGGCTGTGATAAATACCTTTGTAGCACACGCGTGATAAAAAGAGGGCATGCCGAAGCAGGTAGACCCCGAACTCCGCCGCCGCGAGGTCGTCGACGCCCTCTTCCGGGTCGTCGTCCGGGACGGGCTCCAGCGCGCCTCGCTGCGTGCCGTCGCCGACGAGGCCGGGCTCAACATCGGCTCCGTGCGGCACTATTTCGCCGGGCAGCGGGAGCTGATGGACTTCGCGATGCGCTCGATGCTCGACCGGCTCGGGAGCCGGATCCTGGAGCGGGTGGAGGAGATCGGCGGGCTGGAGAACCACCCCCGGCCCCGGCGGCTGCGCCTGGCCGCCGATCTGCTGGGCGAGCTGCTCCCGCTCGACGAGCGGCGCCGGGCCGAGGTCACCGTCTTCCTCGACTTCACGGCCGCCGCGCGCACCAATCCGGAGTTCGCGGACCTCGCGCGGGAGACCGCCGTCGGCGCGCGGGCCCTCGTACGGCGGGTCCTGGACCGGCTGGAGGCGGCCGGGGAGCTGCGTCCCGGGCTTGAGCCCGTGCTGGAGACCGAGCGGCTCGCCGCGCTGCTGGACGGGCTGTGCCTGAGCGCGGTGCTGCACCCCGGTCTGCTCGGGCCGGAGCGGTGCCGTGCCGTACTGGACGCGCACCTGGCCGGGCTGGCGCGGTCTGCCGCCGGGAACGCCGACGGCCCCCTCAGCCGGGGCTGAGGGGGCCGGGTGGGGCGGGAGGGGCTCTTAGAGGCCCATCGCCGCCGAGAGGTCCTTCTTGACCGCGTCCAGGATCTCCTGGCCGGTCACGCGGGCGCCCGACAGGTCCGAGGCCTCGGCCACCGGGACCACGACCTCCAGGTAGCACTTGAGCTTGGGCTCGGTGCCCGACGGGCGGCAGATCACCCGGGCCTTGTAGGCGCCGTCCAGGTAGTAGCGCAGGCCGTCCGTGGGCGGGAGCCGGTCCGTGCCCCGGTTCAGGTCCTCCGCCGAGACCACGCGCAGGCCCGCCAGGGAGACCGGCGGTTCGGCGCGCAGCGCGGCCATGGCGTTCGCGATGACCGACAGGTCCTCCACGCGCACCGACAGCTGGTCGGTGTGGTGCAGGCCGTGTTCCATCGCCAGGTCGTCCAGCAGGTCGGTCAGGGTGCGGCCCTGCTCCTTGAGGACCGAGGCCAGCTCCGCCACCAGCAGGGCGGCGGTGACGCCGTCCTTGTCGCGGACGCCCTCGGGGTCCACGCAGTAGCCGAGCGCCTCCTCGTAGCCGTAGCGCAGACCCTCGACGCGGGCGATCCACTTGAAGCCCGTCAGGGTCTCCTCGTAGCCGACGCCGGCCGCCTCCGCGATCCGGCCCAGGAGGGAGGACGAGACGATCGATTCCGCGAAGACGCCGCGGGCGCCCTTGTGGACCAGGTGGGCCGCCAGCAGCGCGCCGACCTCGTCGCCGCGCAGCATCCGCCAGCCGCCGTTGTCCGGGACGGCCACCGCGCAGCGGTCCGCGTCCGGGTCGTTGGCGATGACGATGTCGGGCTGTACTTCGGCGGCCTTCGCGAAGGACAGGTCCATCGCGCCCGGCTCCTCCGGGTTGGGGAAGGCGACCGTCGGGAAGGCCGGGTCCGGCTCCGCCTGCTCGGCGACGAGCACCGGCGTCGGGAAGCCGTGGCGCGCGAAGGCGGCCAGGACCACGTCCTTGCCGACGCCGTGCATGGCCGTGTAGACGGTCCGCACGCCGCGCGGGGACCCGGGGGTCAGCACGGCGTCCGTACGCTCCAGGTACGCCTCCAGGACCTCGTCGCCGAGGTCCTGCCAGCCGGAGCCGGGGCGGGGGACGGAGTCCAGCGTGGTGACCTCGGCGATCTCCGCCGCGATCTCCGTGTCCGCCGGGGAGACGATCTGCGAGCCGTCGCCGAGGTAGACCTTGTAGCCGTTGTCCCGGGGCGGGTTGTGGCTCGCGGTCACCTCGACGCCGGCGACGGCGCCCAGGTGCCTTATGGCGTACGCGAGGACCGGCGTGGGGAGCGGCCGGGGCAGGACGGCCGCGCGCAGTCCGGCGCCGGTCATCACGGCGGCGGTGTCGCGGGCGAAGTCCGCCGACTTGTAGCGCGCGTCGTAACCGACGACGACCAGACCGTCGGCGTGGCCCTGGGCCTTCAGGTAGGCCGCCAGGCCCGCCGCCGCCCGGATGACCACGGCGCGGTTCATCCGCATCGGGCCCGCGCCGAGCTCGCCGCGCAGACCGGCGGTGCCGAACTGCAGCGTGCCGGAGAAACGGTCCGCGAGCTCCGCGGTGTCACCGGCCTCGACGAGGGCGGCGAGCTCCGCCGCCGTCTCCGGGTCCGGGTCCTCGGCCAGCCAGGCCTGGGCCCGGGTGATCAGGTCGTCCTGTGCCTGTTCCTGCACTGCTTCCGCCTTACCTCTCGTACGTCGTCGATCAGATGCGGGCGAGGACCTGCGTCAGCAGCGTGCCCATGCGGGCGGCCGAGTCGCGGCCGGCCTGGAGGACCTCTTCGTGGTTCAGCGGCTCGCCGGACAGGCCGGCCGCCAGGTTGGTGACCAGGGAGATGCCCAGGACCTCGGCGCCGGCCTCACGGGCGGCGATGGCCTCCAGCACGGTGGACATGCCGACCAGGTCGGCGCCCATCACGCGGATCATGTTGATTTCGGCCGGGGTCTCGTAGTGCGGGCCGGGGAACTGGACGTAGACGCCCTCCTCCAGGCTCGCGTCGATCTCCTTGCACATCGCGCGCAGGCGCGGCGAGTACAGGTCGGTGAGGTCCACGAAGTTCGCGCCGACGATCGGCGAGGTGGCCGTCAGGTTGAGGTGGTCGCTGATCAGGACGGGCTGGCCGGGCTTCATGCCCTCGCGCAGACCGCCGCAGCCGTTGGTCAGGACGACGGTCTTGCAGCCGGCGGCGACGGCGGTGCGGACGCCGTGCGCGACGGCGGCGACGCCGCGGCCCTCGTAGTAGTGGGTCCGGCCGAGGAAGAGCAGCGCGCGCTTCTCGCCGATCTTGTACGAGCGGATCTTGCCGCCGTGGCCCTCGACGGCCGGGGGCGGGAAGCCGGGCAGCTCGGTGACCGGGAACTCGGCCTCGGGCGCGCCCAGCGCCTCGGCGGCGGGGGCCCAGCCGGAGCCCATGACGAGGGCGACATCGTGGGAATCGACGCCGGTCAGCTCGCGCAGGCGGGTGGCGGCGGCGTCGGCGTCGGCGAAGGGGTCGGTAACAGATGCGTTCACGCTGACGAGCGTAGCCGCTTATCGCCTACGCGCGTAGATGGCGCAGCTCACGGTGTTCGGATCGTTGCCTTGTCGTTTCCGCCGAAACGTCCCCCGTGGTCCCGGTCCGGCCTTGAGGGCCGGTCGGGGAGCCGTGGAGGTCAGCAGGGGCGCTTGCGGAGTTCCATCACGTAGTCGTGCGGGGCGCCGGCCGATTCGGCGGCGTCGGCGATCTCGCCCAGGTACCGCGCCGAGGGCAGGCCGCCCTCGTAGCCGTTGAGCACGTACACCCAGGCGGCCTCCTCGCCGTCCAGGGTGTGGACCCGGATCCGCATGCGCCGGTAGATGTCCAGACCGACGCCCTCCCAGCGGTCCATGGAGTCCTCGTCCAGCGGGGCGATGTCGTAGAGGGCGACGAAGACCTGGTGGCGGGGGGCTTCGACGATCGTGGCGAGGGCGCCCTCCCACCCCATCTGCTCGCCGCCGAAGGTCAGCCGCCAGTCGTTGATCCAGCCCGTGCCGCGCAGCGGCGAATGCGGAGCGCGGCGCGTCATCAGCCGCGGGTCGAGGTTGCCGGCGTACGCGGCGTAGAGCGACATGAGGTCGAGGGTACGGGAGGGGCGGCCCGGCCCGCGTGCCCGGATGGCGCACCGGGGTCGGGACCGGGGGCGAAGCACCTTGATGAGTGCGGGACAATGGAGCACGGAATGCATCCCCCGGGGAGACCCCCCGGACCGCCGGCCGGGGCGGCAGCCGGCCGGGTAGACGTGAGGCGGACTTTTCGTGACCCGGATCGTGATCATCGGCGGCGGACCCGGCGGGTATGAGGCGGCCCTGGTGGGGGCCCAGCTCGGCGCGGAGGTGACCGTCGTCGACTGCGACGGTCTGGGCGGGGCGTCGGTGCTCACCGACTGCGTGCCCTCGAAGACTCTCATCGCGACCGCCGAGGTCATGACGACCTTCGACTCGTCGTACGAGGAACTGGGCATCGTCGTCGCGGACGACACCCCGCCCATGGAGCAGGCCGCGCGCGTCGTCGGCGTGGACCTCGGCAAGGTGAACCGGCGCGTCAAGCGCCTCGCGCTCGCCCAGTCCCACGACATCACCGCGTCCGTGACCCGGGCCGGCGCCCGCGTGCTGCGCGGCCGCGGCAAGCTCGGCGGCCCGCAGGGCATCGACGGGACCCGGGACGTCATCGTCACCGCGGCCGACGGCACGGAGACGATCCTGACCGCCGACGCGGTGCTGATCGCCACCGGCGGCACCCCCCGCGAGATCCCGGACGCGATGCCCGACGGGGAGCGGATCCTGAACTGGACCCAGGTCTACGACCTGGAGGAGCTCCCCGAGGAGCTCATCGTGGTCGGCTCGGGCGTGACCGGCGCCGAGTTCGCCGGCGCGTACCAGGCCCTCGGCTCCCGGGTGACCCTGGTGTCCTCGCGCGACCGCGTGCTGCCGGGCGAGGACCCCGACGCGGCGGCCGTGCTGGAGGACGTCTTCCGGCGCCGCGGCATGAACGTGGTCGGCCGCTCGCGCGCCGAGTCCGTCAAGCGGGTCGGGGACCGGGTCGAGGTCACCCTGTCCGACGGGCGGGTCATCACCGGCTCGCACTGCCTGATGGCCGTCGGCGCCATCCCGAACACCCAGAACATGAACCTGGAGGAGTCCGGGGTCCGGCTCAAGGACTCGGGCCACATCTGGACCGACAAGGTCTCGCGCACCTCCTCGCCGGGCGTGTACGCGGCCGGTGACGTGACCGGGGTCTTCGCGCTGGCCTCCGTGGCCGCCATGCAGGGCCGCATCGCGATGTACCACTTCCTCGGCGACGCGGTGACCCCGCTGAACCTGAAGACGGTCTCCTCGAACGTCTTCACCGACCCGGAGATCGCCACCGTCGGCTACACCCAGGCCGACGTGGACGCGGGCAAGATCGACGCCCGGGTGGTGAAGCTGCCGCTGCTGCGCAACCCGCGCGCGAAGATGCAGGGCATCCGGGACGGCTTCGTGAAGATGTTCTGCCGTCCGGGCACCGGCATCGTGGTCGGCGGCGTGGTCGTCTCGCCGCGCGCGAGCGAGCTCATCCACCCGATCTCGATCGCGGTCGACAACAACCTGACGGTCGAGCAGATCGCAAACGCGTTCACCGTGTACCCCTCCCTGTCCGGTTCGATCGCGGAAGTGGCACGCCAGTTGCACACCCGCAAGGCGGCGGGCGAGGCGTAGGCTCCGGGCAACCGCCCCTGCCCGTAAGGGGTTTGGGGCGGTCGTCGAGGTCGGGGGCGGATCGGCCCCGGTGCCGCGCCCGGCAGTCGGTCCGCGTATACCACCAGTCGACCCGCCGTATGGACAACTTCGGTATTCCGGCGCAAAGAGCTGAAAGCAGTCGGTCGCTGGGGTTACTGTCAGTTTCGTGTTCGCTGCAGAACGTCGCCAATTGATCCTCGAAATGGTGCGGGCCAACGGAGCGGTATCGCTCCGGGAGCTCGCCCGCGTCGTCCAGACCTCCGAAGTGACCGTACGGCGGGACGTGCGGGCACTGGAGGCAGAAGGACTCCTCGACCGCCGGCACGGCGGTGCGGTCTTGCCGGGCGGTTTCACGCGGGAGTCCGGCTTTCCGCAAAAGTCCCACCTCGCGACGGCGGAGAAGACCGCCATCGCCGATGTCGCGGCCGGCCTGGTCGAAGAGGGCGAGGCCGTGGTCGTCGGCGCGGGGACGACCACCCAGGAGCTGGCCCGCCGGCTCGCCCGGGTGCCCGGTCTCACCGTCGTCACCAACTCGCTGCTCGTCGCCCAGGCGCTGGCACACGCCAACCGGGTCGAGGTGGTGATGACCGGCGGCACCCTGCGCGGGTCCAACTACGCCCTCGTCGGCAGCGGGGCCGAACAGTCCCTCCAGGGGCTGCGGGTGTCCCGGGCCTTCCTGTCCGGGAGCGGGCTGACCGCCGAACGGGGGCTGTCCACCTCCAACATGCTCTCCGCGAGCGTGGACCGGGCGCTGGTGCAGGCCGCGGCCGAGGTGGTGGTGCTCGCCGACCACACGAAGCTCGGCACCGACACCATGTTCCAGACCGTGCCCACGGACATCATGACGCGGCTGGTGACGGACGAGCCGCCGCCCCACGACGACCGGGCCGCCACCGAGCTCCAGGCGCTGGCCGACCAGGGCGTGCAGATCACCGTGGCGGGCTCCTCGGCGGCCTCCGGCGGGGGTCACGGCGGAGCCCCGGGCGGGGACGGCATGCAGGGGCGCAGGCCCCGCCGGGAGTCCCCCCTGCCGGTCCAGCGGCGCGGCGGCCCCACCGACCGGCTGCGCAGCGCTCCCGCCTCGATGCTGGAGCAGCAGGCCGGCGAACGGGCGCGCGTCGCGGACATGCGGCGCCGCTGACCCCGGACCGTTCCCGGACGGTGTCCGCCGGGCGGCTCCCGCCAGGGTGGCCCGCCGTGCACCGCCCGGACGGTCCGGACGACGACGAGGCCCCGCCCGGTCAGCCGGGCGGGGCCTCGTCCTCGTTGCGCGGTGCGGTCCCGGACGTCAGTCCTTGATCTCGCAGATGGTGGCGCCGGAGGTGAGGGAGGCGCCGACCTCGGCGTTCAGGCCCACGATGGTGCCCGAGCGGTGCGCGTTGAGGGGCTGCTCCATCTTCATGGCCTCCAGGACGACGACGAGGTCGCCCTCGTTGACCTGCTGTCCCTCCTCGACGGCCACCTTGACGATGGTGCCCTGCATCGGGGAGGCGAGGGTGTCGCCCGAGGCGGCCGGGCCGGACTTCTTGGCGGCGCGGCGCTTGGGCTTCGCCCCGCCCGCGGCGGCGGTGCGGGCCAGGGTCATGCCCAGCGAGGACGGGAGGGAGACCTCCAGGCGCTTGCCGCCGACCTCGACGACCACGGTCTCGCGGCCCGGCTCGTCCTCGGTGTCCTCGGCCGCCGGTACGACGAAGGCCGGGATCTCGTTGACGAACTCGGTCTCGATCCAGCGGGTGAAGACCGTGAAGGGGCTGCCGTCGGTGGGCGCGAAGGCGGGGTCGGCGACGACCGCGCGGTGGAAGGGGATGGCGGTGGCCATGCCCTCGACCTCGAACTCGGCCAGGGCGCGGGCGGCCCGCTGGAGGGCCTGCTCACGGGTGGCACCGGTGACGATCAGCTTGGCCAGCAGGGAGTCCCAGGCGGGGCCGATGACCGAGCCCGACTCGACGCCGGTGTCCAGGCGCACGCCGGGACCGGTGGGCGCGGCGAACTTGGTGACGGTGCCCGGCGCGGGCAGGAAGCCGCGGCCCGGGTCCTCGCCGTTGATGCGGAACTCGAAGGAGTGGCCGCGCAGGACGGGGTCGCCGTAGCCGAGCTCCTCGCCGTCGGCGATGCGGAACATCTCGCGGACCAGGTCGATGCCGGCGACCTCTTCGGTGACCGGGTGCTCCACCTGGAGGCGGGTGTTGACCTCCAGGAAGGAGATCAGGCCGTCGGCGGAGACGAGGAACTCGACCGTGCCGGCGCCGACGTAGCCGGCTTCCTTGAGGATCGCCTTGGAGGCGGCGTACAGCTCGGCGTTCTGGGCCTCGCTCAGGAACGGCGCGGGGGCCTCCTCGACGAGCTTCTGGTGACGCCGCTGGAGGGAGCAGTCGCGGGTGGAGACGACGACCACGTTGCCGTGGCTGTCGGCCAGGCACTGGGTCTCCACGTGGCGCGGCTTGTCGAGGTAGCGCTCGACGAAGCACTCGCCGCGGCCGAAGGCGGCGACGGCCTCGCGGACGGCGGAGTCGTAGAGCTCCGGTACCTCTTCGAGGGTGCGGGCGACCTTCAGGCCGCGGCCGCCACCGCCGAAGGCGGCCTTGATCGCGATCGGCAGGCCGTGTTCCCGCGCGAAGGCGACGACCTCGTCGGACCCGGACACCGGGTCGGGGGTGCCCGCGACCAGCGGGGCGCCGGCGCGCTGGGCGATGTGCCGGGCGGCGACCTTGTCGCCGAGGTCGCGGATGGCCTGCGGCGGCGGGCCGATCCAGGTCAGGCCCGCGTCGATGACGGCCTGGGCGAAGTCCGCGTTCTCGGACAGGAAGCCGTATCCGGGATGGATGGCGTCCGCTCCGGAGTCGGCGGCGGCCTGCAGGACCTTCGCGATGTCGAGGTAGCTGGTGGCCGGGGTGTCACCGCCCAACGCGAAAGCTTCGTCTGCCGCGCGGACGTGCAGGGCGTCCCGGTCCGGATCGGCGTAGACGGCTACGCTCGCGATCCCGGCATCCCGGCAGGCCCGAGCAACGCGGACAGCGATTTCGCCACGGTTGGCGATGAGCACCTTGCGCACGATGGCTCCCTCCTTGAAACAAGCTGAGTTTAGGGACAGCCGACACGGCCTTTCGACCCTTCCCCGGTGGTGAGCTTGCCCACACAGAGCGTGATGCGAGCGTCCCTCTGGCGCGAAAGCCCTTGTGTCGCCCCAGGTCAGGGAGATCCCCGACTGCACAGTAACCCCGTTGCACAGTGCAGGTCTCTGTTCGGCGGGTCAGCGGCCCCCGCTGATTCTTTGTCGAGTCCCTACGAACGGCCTATGCATTCTTTGAGTGAGAGCCGTCACGGAGGGCTCCCGTAACGAAGCCGCCCCGACCTCTTGTCCGGAGGTTTACTCGTTAGTAGCCTCCAGTGCGTCGAACACACTTGTGGTGTGCGGGGGATGGGGGCGTCGTGCTGCGCAGACTCGTGGCCGGGCTGGGCGCGCTCGCGCTCGTCGCGGAAGCCGCGGTTCTGGTGCTCGTCCACCTCGTGCTCGGGCGGACCACCGCGAACCAGTCGATGTCCATCGCCGGCAGCGATCCGGACCTCATGAGCAAGGCGACCTACGGGCTGGGGGCGGCCATCGGCGCCTTCTTCCTGCTGGGCGCCGTCCTGCTCGCCCTGACGGCGCTGCGGGACCGCCCGCCCGGCCGCTTCGCCCGCGTCGTGCTGATCGCCGCCGCCCTGGCCCACGTACTGCTCGGCGCCATCGCCGCGGCGCTCGTCGGCTGGGGAGCCTTCACGGCGGCGATGGTGATCCTCTGTCTGCTCGTCCTGACCCTGACGCTCTACGCCGGGGACCGGGACGAGCCGGGACGCGTCGAGGGGCTCAGGCCCACAAGTCCGTGATGGACACGTCCAGTTCGCCCAGCAGGGAGCGCAGCAGGGGCATCGACAGGCCGATGACGTTGCCGTGGTCCCCGTCGATGCCGTCGATGAACGGAGCCGACAGCCCGTCCAGGGTGAACGCCCCGGCCACGTGCAGCGGCTCGCCGCTCGCCACGTAGGCCGCCACCTCCGCGTCCGATGGCTCGCCGAAGCGGACCGTCGTCGAAGCGGTGGCCGAGACCTGACGCCCGGTCGTCGTGTCGATCACGCAGTGCCCCGTGCGCAGCACCCCGGCGCGTCCGCGCATCGCCTTCCAGCGGGCCGTGGCCTCCGCCGCGTCGGCCGGCTTGCCCAGGGCCTCGCCGTCCAGCTCCAGCACGGAGTCGCAGCCGATCACCAGCGCGCCCGCGGCCTCCGCCAGGCCCGCCACCACACCCGCCTTGGCCTCGGCCAGGGCCAGCGCCAGACCGGCCGGCTCGTCGTGGCTGAGGGTGTCCTCGTCGAACCCGCTGACGATCACGTGCGGGGCCAGCCCGGCCTGCCGCAGCAGGTTCAGCCGGGCGGGGGAGGCGGAGGCGAGGACGAGCGTGCGCTGTGGCTCTACGGTCATGGGGGCCATCGTAGGGCGGCCGCGGCCGTGCCACCGGGCCGTCCCCCTAGAAGGGGGCGATGCCGAGCACGTACACCCCGACGACCATCGCGAGGGCGAGCACGACGAGCAGCCGCCTGAGCATCGCCTGGGCGTCGCGCATGTCCTTCGGCGGCTCGTTCTTCGGGTCTGACCAGAGCATGCTCCGATCCTTGCCCCGGGACGCCGGTGGCGCCTGAGTACTCGTACTCAGGCGCCACCGTCCGTTCGCGCCATCTTCGGGGCGCCCGGCCTTCGCCGGGCCGTCCCGCGGCCGGCTCCGTCAGTGCTGGCCGGGCCAGTACGTACGGCCCCACGCGCGCGGACCGGGCTGCGGCAGCCGGTGCCGCGCCACCCGGCGCGGAGCGGCCCACTCGTCCGGGACCCGGGGCGCGCCCGACGGGGCCGAGGCCAGCGCCGCCGCGCGCGCTTGGACCACCGCCAGTGCGGCGGCCAGCTCCTCGGGGGTCGGGTTGCCCTTGACGACCTTGATCATCACTGTGAGCTCCTCGGGGGGCCTAGAGGGGGATGTTGCCGTGCTTCTTCGGAGGCAGGGACTCCCGCTTGGTCCGCAGCTGGCGCAGCCCCTTGACCACGTGGGCGCGGGTCTCGGACGGCATGGTCACCGCGTCGATGTAACCGCGCTCGGCCGCCGTGTAGGGGTTGAGCAGCGCGTCCTCGTACTCGGCGATCAGCCGGGCGCGCACCTCCTCGACCTCATTCTCCCCCGCTTCGGCGATCGTGCGCCGGTGCAGGATGTTCACCGCGCCCTGCGCGCCCATGACGGCGATCTGCGCGGTGGGCCAGGCCAGGTTCAGGTCGGCGCCGAGGTGCTTGGAGCCCATGACGTCGTAGGCGCCGCCGAAGGCCTTGCGGGTGATGACGGTGATCAGGGGGACGGTGGCCTCGGCGTAGGCGTAGATCAGCTTCGCGCCGCGCCGGATGATGCCGTTGTACTCCTGGTCGGTGCCCGGCAGGAAGCCCGGGACGTCGACGAACGTCAGCACCGGCACGTTGAAGGCGTCGCAGGTCCGCACGAACCGCGCCGCCTTCTCGGAGGCGTTGATGTCCAGGCAGCCGGCGAACTGCATCGGCTGGTTGGCGACGATGCCCACGGGGTGGCCCTCGACGCGGCCGAAGCCGGTGAGGATGTTCGGGGCGAACAGCGACTGCGTCTCCAGGAACTCGCCGTCGTCCAGCACGTGCTCGATCACGGTGTGCATGTCGTACGGCTGGTTCGCGCTGTCGGGGATCAGCGTGTCGAGTTCGAGGTCGGAGTCCGAGACCTCGGTGTCCGCCTCCTCCGGGAAGGAGGGCGGCTCGGAGAGGTTGTTCGACGGCAGGTACGCCAGCAGGGACTTGACGTACTCGATGGCGTCCTTCTCGTCGCCCGCCATGTGGTGCGCCACGCCCGAGGTGGAGTTGTGGGTGCGCGCACCGCCCAGCTCCTCGAAGCCGACGTCCTCGCCGGTGACCGTCTTGATGACGTCCGGGCCGGTGATGAACATGTGCGAGGTCTGGTCGACCATGACGGTGAAGTCGGTGATCGCCGGGGAGTACACGGCACCGCCGGCGCAGGGGCCGACGATCAGGCTGATCTGCGGGATCACGCCGGACGCGTGCACGTTGCGGCGGAAGATCTCGCCGTACATGCCGAGCGCGCTGACGCCCTCCTGGATGCGGGCGCCGCCGGAGTCGTTGATGCCGACGAGGGGGCAGCCGGTCTTCAGCGCGAAGTCCATGACCTTCATGATCTTCTGGCCGTAGACCTCGCCGAGGGCTCCGCCGAAGACGGTGAAGTCCTGCGAGAACACCGCCACCGGGCGGCCGTCCACCGTGCCGTAGCCGGTGACGACGCCGTCGCCGTAGGGGCGGGTCTTCTCCAGGCCGAAGCTGGTGGAGCGGTGCCGGGCGAACTCGTCCAGCTCTACGAAGGACCCCTCGTCCAACAGCAGCGCGACGCGCTCACGCGCCGTCAGCTTGCCCTTGGCGTGCTGCTTCTCGACGGCCCGCGCGGAACCGGCGTGGGTGGCTTCCTCGACGCGGCGCCGCAGGTCCGCGAGCTTGCCCGCGGTCGTGTGCATGTCGATCGGCTCTGAGGGTTGGGACATCGGGGTCGCGGCTCCCTGTGTGGTGTCAACTGCCTGGTCAATTGATTGACTGCTGCTGGCTACTGGTGCGTAGCGTATCGGCGGGCATGGCGCTCGGCAGTGCGGCGTTTGACACACCTAATGTGGCTTGCATGACGCCATCAGATGCAGCAGCCGGACCCTCCGCGGGACGCTGGTCGAGCCTGGACCGGCCTCCCCTCAACGCCGCCGCCCTGCGCCGGGCCCTCGTCGTCGAGGGCGGCCTGTGGACCTCCCTGGAGGTGGTCCCCGCCACCGGCTCCACCAACACCGACCTCGCCGGGAGGGCCGCGGACCTGCCGGAGGGGGCCGTGCTGGTCGCCGAGGAGCAGACCGCCGGGCGGGGCCGCCTGGACCGCAGCTGGACGGCTCCGGCGCGGTCGGGGCTGTTCTTCTCCGTCCTGCTCAAGCCCGGGGAGGAGGTGCCGCAGGAGCGGTGGGGATGGCTGACCCTGCTGGCCGGGGTGGCCGCCGCGCAGGGTCTGTCCCGGGCGGCGGGCGTGGACACCTCCCTGAAATGGCCCAACGACCTGCTGGTCACGGTGGACGGGGAGGAGCGCAAGGCCGCCGGGATCCTCGCGGAGCGGGTCGCGGACGGGGTCGTGGTCGGGATCGGGCTCAACGTCACGCTGACCGAGGACGAGCTGCCGGTGCCGGCGGCGGGGTCGCTGCTGCTGGCGAAGGCGACGGTGACGGACCGGGAGCCGCTGCTCAAGGCGGTGCTGCGGACACTGGAGGAGTGGTACGGGCGCTGGCGCGCGGCCGGCGGGGACCCGGCCGAGAGCGGCCTCCAGGAGGCGTACGCGGCGGGCTGCGCGACCCTGGGCCGGCACGTCCGCGCAGAGCTGCCCGGCGGGCGCTCCCTCACCGGAACGGCCGAAGCGGTGGACGTGGACGGGCGGCTGGTGATCCGGACGCCGGAGGAGGAGCGGGAGGCGGTGGGCGCGGGCGACGTGGTGCACCTGCGCTCCGTGCGCTGACGCGGGCCGCCGTGGCGGCGGGACAGGCGCCGGAGCCACCCGCTCCGGCGCCGGGCCCGGTGGGCCGCCGTCCCGGGGCTCCGGCCCCGGATCCCCGCGCCTCGAACGCCGGCGGGGCCGGATCCGGGCCGGTGCGGGAGGCCCCGTCCGGCATTCGGCGCCCCGGAGGCGAGGAGGAACCCCAAAATTGTGGGGGAGTGAGCTACGGCACACCTGCCGTATGGTTTAGGCGATCGCGGTCCCGCGGTGATCACCCGGTTTCGCAGTGCGCACGGAATGGACAGGAGGCGGCCCTTGACCGTCGACGACTCTACGTCCAGCGCGTCCGGGTCCGGTCCGGGCCCGGGGAGCGGCTCCGGCTCGGGGCCCGGGACGCCGATCGGGCGCGACCAGCACACCCCGATGCACGAGGTGGACCACACCGCCCAGCCCACGGCCGACCCGCTCGCGATCCGGCTGGAGCAGCTGATCCTGGGCGCCGAGCGGCGCTACACGCCCTTCCAGGCCGCCCGCAGCGCCGGGGTGTCGATGGAGCTGGCCTCGCGCTTCTGGCGGGCCATGGGCTTCGCGGACATCGGGCAGGCGCGCGCGCTGACGGAGGCCGACGTGCTGGCGCTGCGCCGCCTGGCCGGTCTCGTGGAGGCGGGGCTGCTCAGCGAGCCGATGGCCGTGCAGGTGGCCCGGTCCACCGGGCAGACCACCGCCCGGTTGGCGGAGTGGCAGATCGATTCCTTCCTGGAGGGCCTGACGGAGCCGCCCGAGCCCGGCATGACCCGTACCGAGGTGACGTACCCGCTGGTCGAGCTGCTGCTGCCGGAGCTGGAGGAGTTCCTCGTCTACGTGTGGCGCCGCCAGCTCGCGGCCGCCACCGGCCGGGTCGTGCAGGTCGCGGACGACGAGGAGATGGTCGACCGCAGGCTCGCGGTGGGATTCGCGGACCTGGTGGGCTTCACCCGGCTGACGCGCCGGCTGGAGGAGGAGGAGCTCGGCGAGCTGGTCGAGGCCTTCGAGACCACGGCCGCGGACCTGGTGGCGGCGCACGGCGGCCGGCTCATCAAGACCCTCGGCGACGAGGTGCTGTACTGCGCAGACGACTCGGCGACGGCGGCGGAGATCGCGCTGCGGCTGATCGAGACGATGGAGGCCGATCCCCAGATGCCGGAGCTGCGGGTCGGGATCGCCTTCGGGACCGTGACGACCCGGATGGGCGACGTGTTCGGCACGACCGTGAACCTCGCCTCGCGGCTGACCTCCATAGCCCCGAAGGACGCCGTGCTGGTGGACGGGGCGATGGCCGAGGAGCTGAGCCGGACCGGAGCCGCGCCGAAGTCGGAGAAGGGCGCCGAGGCCGAGGAGGGCGGCGGCTCGTACCGTTTCGCGCTCCAGCCGATGTGGCAGCGGCCGGTCCGCGGTCTCGGTGTCGTGGAGCCCTGGTCGCTGACGCGCAGGACGCCTAAGATCCCCGGGTAACGTTCGTTAACCGAGAGGGTGGCGTGGCTGTGGACGAGGTCCGGTACGGGGAGTTCGTCGCGGTGCGGCGCCATGGTGACGGCGGAGCCGTCGCCGAGCTGGTGCTGGACCGGCCCAAGGCGATGAACGCCGTTTCCACGGAGATGGCGCGGTCCATCGGGGCGGCCTGCGCGGCGCTCGCCGCCGACGCCTCGGTACGGGTGGTCGTGCTCTCCTCCACCCATGAGCGGGCCTTCTGCGTGGGCGCGGACCTCAAGGAGCGCAACTCCTTCTCGGACGCCGAGCTGGTGCGGCAGCGGCCCACCACCCGGGGGGCCTACGGCGGCGTGCTGGAGCTGCCGATGCCGACCGTCGCCGCGGTGCACGGCTTCGCGCTGGGCGGCGGCTTCGAGCTGGCGCTGGCCTGTGACGTGATCGTGGCCGACGAGACGGCGGTGGTCGGCCTGCCCGAGGTGTCGGTCGGCGTGATCCCCGGCGGCGGCGGTACGCAGCTGCTGCCCCGGCGGGTCGGGGCGGCCCGGGCGGCCGAGCTGATCTTCACGGCCCGGCGGGTGGAGGCCGCGGAGGCGCTCTCCCTGGGCCTGGTGGACTCGCTGGCCCCGGCGGGCGAGGACCGTACGCGGGCCCTGGAGCTGGCGGCGGCGATGGCGGCGAACTCCCCCGTCGGGCTGCGCGCGGCCAAGCGGGCGCTGCGGCTGGGTCACGGGATGGACCTGGCGGCCGGACTGGAGATCGAGGACGCGGCCTGGCGCACGGTGGCCTTCTCCGGGGACCGGGCCGAGGGCGTGGCGGCGTTCAACGAGAAGCGCAAGCCGAACTGGCCGGGGGAGTAGGGCCCCGCTCGCCCGCCCGCCGTCGTCACGCGCTGTGACCGTATGATTGCGGAAATGCGCGCCAACTGTCACTAAATCTGACAAACCCCCTAACCTGGGGCGATGGGAGTTGACGGGCGGCTTCGGGCCGTCGTGGGCCTCGCGCAGGCCATGGCGGCTGCCTGCGCGCCGCGGGACAGCGTCCGGGCCGCCGCCCGGGGCGCACGGGTGGCGATGGACGGGTCCTTCGCCGCCATCTCCGCGTGGGAGCGCGAGCGGGGCCGGCTGCGGGTGCTCGTCAACGAGGGGGAACGGCGGGCCGGGGAGGAGGAGTTCCCGGAGGACGAGTCCTATCCGGTGCACGACTTCCCGGAGATCACCGAGTTCCTGCACGAACGCTGGGCGGGCGGGGGCGGGCCGCACGCCTGGGTCGAGAGCGCGGTCGGCGACCGGCCGGGCCGCCGGGGCGAGGCCCTGCGCCGGCGCGGGCGCGGCAGCTGCGTGGTCGCGCCGATCGTGCTCAGCGGGCGGGCCTGGGGCGAGCTGTACGTCGCCCGGGACGAGGGGCTGCCCGACTTCGACGACGACGACGCCGAGTTCGCGGCGGTCCTCGCGGCGGTGGTCGCGGCCGGACTCGCGCAGAACGAACGGCTGGAGGAGGCGCGCAGGCTGGCCTTCACCGACCCGCTGACCGGGCTCGCGAACCGGCGGGCCGTCGACATGCGGCTCGACGAGGCCCTGGAGGAACACCGGCGCGCCGGAACGGTGGTGAGCCTGGTCGTCTGCGACCTCAACGGCCTCAAGAAGGTCAACGACACCCTCGGGCACGCCATGGGCGACCGGCTGCTGGAGCGGTTCGGCTCGGTGCTGAGCCTGTGCGGGGCCATGCTGGCGGGCACGCTGGTCGCCCGGCTGGGCGGCGACGAGTTCTGCCTGGTGAGCGTGGGGCCCTCGGCCGACGAGGTGGTCCGGGTGACCGAGGAGGTGTGCGTGCGCGCCGCCGAACTGGAGCTGGGCGAAGGGGTGGCCTGCGGGGTCGCGTCCACCGGGGACCCGATCGGGCCGGTCAGGTCCTCGCGCCGGCTCTTCCGGCTGGCGGACGCCGCCCAGTACAAGGCGAAGGCCGCGCGCTCGGCGCAGCCGGTGGTGGCGGGCCGGGACACGGCCGTGGTGCGGCTCGCCGACGCGGCCGCCGCGCGCGAGGCCCCGGGGGAGCGGCGCCGCTTCCGCGGCCGCCAGTGATCCGCTCCGGGTAAGGGGCGGCGGGCGGGCGCGATCGTGACAATGTTGGCTAGTGACATGAAGGGATTCAGTCCGTAGGGTGCTGAATATGGATATGCACACTGTCGTGGTGGGAACGTCCGGGACCACCGCCGAGGACGTCATCGCAGTCGCCCGAGGCAACGCGCGGATCGAGCTGTCCGGCGAGGCCCTGGACGCCCTCGCCCGCGCTCGCGAGATCGTCGACGCGCTCGCCGCCAAGCCCGAACCCGTCTACGGGGTCTCCACCGGGTTCGGCGCCCTCGCCTCCCGTCACATCAGCCCCGAGCTGCGCGCGCAGCTCCAGCGCAACATCGTCCGCTCGCACGCCGCCGGCATGGGCCCGCGCGTCGAGCGGGAGGTCGTGCGCGCCCTGATGTTCCTGCGCCTGAAGACGGTGGCCTCCGGGCACACCGGGGTGCGTCCCTCCGTCGCCCAGACCATGGCCGACGTGCTCAACGCCGGGATCACCCCCGTCGTCCACGAGTACGGCTCCCTCGGCTGCTCCGGCGACCTGGCCCCCCTTTCGCACTGCGCGCTCGCGCTGATGGGCGAGGGCGACGCCGAGGGGCCGGACGGCACCGTCCGCCCCGCCGGCGAACTGCTCGCCGAGTACGGCATCGAGCCCGTCGAGCTGCGGGAGAAGGAGGGCCTCGCCCTCCTCAACGGCACCGACGGCATGCTCGGCATGCTGGTCATGGCCCTCGCCGACCTCGACCGGCTCTACAAGTCCGCCGACATCACCGCCGCCCTCACCCTGGAGGCGCTGCTCGGCACCGAGAAGGTGCTCCAGCCCGAGCTGCACGCCATCCGCCCGCACCCCGGCCAGGGCGCCTCCGCCGCCAACATGGCCGCCGTGCTCAAGGGCTCCGGTCTCACCGGGCACTTCCAGGAGGAGTCCGCCCCGCGCGTCCAGGACGCCTACTCCGTGCGCTGCGCCCCGCAGGTCGCCGGCGCGGGCCGCGACACCATGGCGCACGCCGCCCTGGTCGCCTCCCGCGAACTGGCCTCCGCCGTCGACAACCCGGTGGTGCTGCCCGACGGACGCGTGGAGTCCAACGGCAACTTCCACGGCGCGCCCGTCGCCTACGTGCTGGACTTCCTGGCCATCGCCGCCGCCGACCTCGGCTCCATCGCCGAGCGCCGCACCGACCGCCTCCTCGACAAGAACCGCAGCCACGGCCTGCCGCCGTTCCTGGCGGACGACGCCGGTGTGGACTCCGGCCTGATGATCGCCCAGTACACGCAGGCCGCCCTGGTCAGCGAGATGAAGCGGCTGGCCGTTCCGGCCTCCGCCGACTCGATCCCCTCCTCCGCCATGCAGGAGGACCACGTCTCCATGGGGTGGTCGGCCGCGCGCAAGCTGCGTACCGCGATCGACAACCTGACCCGGATCATCGCCATCGAGCTCTACGCGGCCACCCGGGCCATCGAGCTGCGCCACGGCCTCACCCCGGCGCCGGCCAGCCGCGCCGCGATCGCCGCGGCGCGGGAGGCGGGCGTGGAGGGTCCCGGGCCGGATCGTTTCCTCGCCCCCGACCTGGCCGCCGCCGACGCCTTCGTGCGCGCGGGCGGTCTCGTGGCGGCCGTGGAGCCGGTGACGGGCCCGCTGGCCTGATCCGAGGGTCCGCCGCCGCAGTCGTACGAGGGCCGCGCCCCCGGGGATCCGATCCCCGGGGGCGCGGCCCTTTCGCGTACGGCGCCGTACGCGCGGTCTACAGGCTGCGGGAGCGGCGTACGGAGAAGGCCACGAAGCCGGCCCCGAGGCCGAGGCAGAGCGTGCCGCCGACCACGTACGGGGTGGTGTCGGTGCTGCCGGTGTCGGCGAGCGAGAGGGTGACGACGGAGGCCGGCTCCGCCTCGCTGACACCGGCGAGGCTGCCGGTGCCGGTGCCGGTGGTGCCGGTGCCGACGCCGGCGCCCGTATCCGTACCTGTGTCGGTACTGGTGACCGTGCCGGTGTCGGCGGCGGTGACCGTGCCGGTGTCGGCGGCGGTGACGGTGCCCGTGTTGGCGGCGGCGGGTGCGCCGGAGGAGCCCGCCGGATGTCCGGGCGCCGTGGCGTTCGCCGAGGGGACGAACCAGAGGGCGGCGAGGAGGGTGGTCGCTCCGAGAGCGGTGAGCAGCGGTCGAGGTGCGGACACGGTGCGATCCCCCTTGCGGAAGCAGCGAATTGGCCGTGTGGGCAGATGCTAGTGAAAGGGGCGGGTCGTGGGAAAGTCGAGGCTGTCGCGGGCTTACTCTCCGTCGTATGAACCCTTCTGAGACATCACGATACGTACGGCTTCGGGTGGATTTGGTCCTCGAAGTGTCCGACTCGGACGCCCTGATCGGCGCCGCCCTCGGGCACATCAAGGCCGACGAGTTCATGCCGGACGAGGAGCGCGGCCACGCCGAGTCGGCCGTGCGCGAGGACGAATGCGAGGCGCTGGCCTACCTGGTGGACCCCACCGACCTGGTCGCGGAACTGGCGGGAGTCGAGCTGGCGCAGGCCTCTTGGAGCAGCGAACCGGTCGAATACGACCCCGAGTCGCTGGAGTGGGACCTGGGCGAGGAAGATGGTGACTTCGAGGAAGAGGCCGACAACGCCTGACCGTGGGGTTGCACACATCCGAACGGAATGTGGAACCGTTCCACGTCGTAACGCGTTGTCAGGACGAGCAGGGGGGTTGATCTCCCCTGCCCGGCCCGATCCCGGGAATGCAGCCTCGGGGTTTCCGGCAACGATGGAGTGACGTGTGAGGACGTACAGCAAGCGGCGGCGAAGGTCCCTGGTGGCCGTGTCCGCCGTGCTCGGTGGCGTACTGATGCTTTCGGCCTGTAACGACGCGGGCGACGAGAAGGCAAAGGGCGGCGCGGACACGGGCAAGTCGCAGGCGGATGTGGACGCCGCGGCGGCCAAGGACACCTCCAAGGCCCGAATAGCCATCACGCCCAAGGGCGGCGCGACCAACGTCGGCCTGAACGACGCCACGAACGTCACCGTCAGCGACGGAAAGCTCACCAAGGTCGAGCTCAAGTCCACGGAGGGCGGGGCCGTCGCGGGCAAGATCTCCGCCGACGGCAAGAGCTGGAAGCCGGACGGCGCGCTGAAGCGCTCGACGAAGTACACCCTCGCGGCGACCGCGAAGGACGAGGCCGGGCGCGAGGCGCACGAGAACACCTCCTTCACGACGGTCTCCCCGGAGAACAGCTACGTCGGCTCGTTCATCCCGGACGAGGGCGAGACGGTCGGCGTGGGCATGCCCGTGTCGATCACCTTCAACAAGCCGATCAAGGACATGAAGGCCGTGCAGGCGGCCATCACGGTCTCCTCCACCAGCGGCCAGGAAGTCGTCGGCCACTGGTTCGGCAACCAGCGCCTGGACTTCCGTCCGGAGCAGTACTGGCAGGCGAACTCCACCGTCACGCTGAAGCTGGCGCTGGAGGGCGTGCAGGGTGCTCCCGGCATCCAGGGCGTCCAGAACAAGACCGTCACCTTCAAGATCGGCCGGAGCCAGGTCTCCACGGTCGACACGAAGACCAAGAAGATGACGGTCACCCGCGACGGGCAGGTCCTCAAGACCATCCCGATCTCGGCGGGCTCCCCGGAGAACCCGACCTACAACGGTCAGATGGTGATCTCCGAGAAGTTCAAGGAGACCCGGATGGACGGCTCCACTGTCGGCTTCAAGAACAGTGAGGGCAAGGGCGAGTACGACATCAAGGACGTTCCGCACGCGATGCGGCTGTCCGAGTCGGGCACCTTCATCCACGGCAACTACTGGGGATCGGACTCGATCTTCGGCAGCGTGAACACCAGCCACGGCTGTGTCGGTCTGAACGACACCAAGGGCGCCAACGACCCGGACACCGCCGGTTCCTGGTTCTTCGACAACTCGCTCATCGGCGACGTGGTCACGGTGACGAACTCCCCGGACAAGACCATCAAGCCCGACAACGGCCTCAACGGCTGGAACATGAGCTGGGCGGAGTGGAAGGCCGGTCCCTCGGCCTGAGCCGAACCGACCTGGTCCGACGCGTGAGACGGACGGCGGGAAGCCCCACACGGGCTCCCCGCCGTCCGTCTTTTCTTCTCATGGGACTCTTACCCTGGCCTTATCCGGCCATCAGGGGTGCCGCCTAATTTCGGCCGCATGTTCTTCACCTACCTCCGGCGCGAGTTGCGCCGCCGCCGGAAGGCCGCGCTCGTCGTCGCCTCCGGGCTCGCCCTCGGCATCGCCCTCGTCATCGTGGTCACCTCCGTCTCGGCGGGCATGAACGCCGCCCAGGGCAAGGTCCTCCAGTCGCTCTACGGCCTCGGCACGGACATGACCGTCACCAAGGCCCAGACCCCGCCGGGCGAGAACGGGCAACCCGGCAGGCCCCGCTTCCAGTTCGACGCCAAGGGCGACGGCGACGCGAACGCCGACGCCGAGCAGAGCCACGACATCGTGATGCCGCAGGGCTTCCAGACCCTCGACGCGGCCACGGTCGGCAAGGTGTCCGGCCAGAACGGGGTCGCGCAGGCGGTGGGCGGCCTCAGCCTCCAGGTGATGAAGGTCAACGGCCAGTTCAAGCGGGGCGAGTTGCGGCACTCCCAGGGCGGCGGCAACGGCGGCAACGGCGGCGGCCGCGGCGGGGCGGGCGGCCAGGGCGGCGCGGGCGCCGGCCAGGGCGGGACGGTCGAGGGCGGCGGTGCGAACTTCGACGTCAACTCCTTCTCCGTCTACGGTGCGGACGTGGCGCACCCCGCGCTCGGCCCGCTCACCACCTCCAAGATCACCTCCGGTCGCACCTTCCAGGCCGGCGAAACGGACACCGCCGTCGCCGTCGTGGACAGCGCGTACGCGAGCCAGAACAAGCTCGCCGTGGACGCCACGCTGACCATCAAGAACACCCCGTTCAAGGTCATCGGCATCGCCACCGCCGACAGCGGCGACGCCACCGCCAACGTCTACGTCCCGCTCAAGCAGGCCCAGACCCTGGCCGGGGCGGCCGACAAGATCACCACGGTCTACGTCCAGGCGAAGGACTCCCAGGCCATCGGCTCCGTCAAGCAGGCCATCCAGAAGAACGTCCCCGACACCACGGTCACCACCTCCGCCGACCTCGCGGACACCGTCTCCGGCTCCCTCTCCACGGCCTCCTCGCTGGCCTCCACCGTCGGCACCTGGCTCTCGTACGCCGTCCTCGCCGCGGCCTTCCTCGTCGCCGGCCTGCTCACCTCCTCCGCCGTCTCCCGCCGGGTCAGGGAGTTCGGCACCCTCAAGGCGCTCGGCTGGAAGAGCAGCCGCGTCACCCGCCAGGTCGCCGGAGAAGCCCTGGTCAACGGCCTGATCGGCGGAGTGCTCGGGATCGGCGTCGGACTCGCCGCCGCCTACGCGATCACCGCCGTCAGCCCCAGCCTCACCGCGCAGCTCGCGGGCGGGGGCGGCGGCCGCGGGGGGCGCGGCGGAGGCCGGATGTTCGGCGGCGCCGCCCGCCAGGCGGCCGGAAAGGCCGTGGACGTGGCGCTCACCGCTCCCGTCTCGCTCGCCACCATCGGCCTGGCCGTCGCCCTCGCGGTGGCCGGAGGCCTCGTCGCGGGCGGCTTCGGCGGCTGGCGCGCCTCCCGGCTGCGGCCCGCGGACGCCCTGCGCCGCGTCGAGTAGCCCGCACGGCGGCCCGCGCCGGCCACCGACGCCGGCGCGCCCGTCCGCGCCCGTCCGTACGGGCCACGCACGTGGCCGCGTACCTCCACAGCAACCGAGGGAACCAGATGTACCAGCTCACCGGAGTCACCAAGCGCTACCGGCGCGGCAAGGAAACCATCGACGCGCTCGCCGGCGTCGACCTGACCATCGAGGACGGCGGCCGGCTCGTCATCCAGGGACCCACCGGCGGCGGCAAGTCCACCCTGCTCCAGATGCTCGGCGCGCTCGACCGGCCCACGACGGGACAGGTCGTCCTCGACGGACTCGACCTGGCCACCGTCTCCGAGGCCCGCCTGACCCGGGTCCGCGCCGAGAACATCGGCTTCGTCTTCCAGTCCTTCAACCTCATCCCGACGCTCACCGCCCAGGAGAACGTCGAGACGGCCCTCGTCCCCCTCGGCCTGAAGGCCGGCGAGCGGCGCGCACGGGCCGCCGAGGCCCTGGAGTCGGTGGGGCTGGGCGAGCGGATGGGCCACCTGCCCGGCGAGATGTCCGGCGGCCAGCAGCAGCGCGTCGCCATCGCGCGGGCACTCGTCAAGAAGCCCAAGGTGCTGCTCGCCGACGAGCCCACCGGCAACCTCGACGAATCCATGCGCGACGAGATCATGGACCTGCTGGAAGGGCTCTGGAAGGAGCACGGGCTGACCTTCGTGATGGTCACCCACGACAGCGCCCTCGCCCGCCGGGCACCCCGCCTGGCAACCATCCGGCACGGCAGGGTGACCATCACCGAAAACCCCTGAACGGACCGGTCGGGCACGGCCTAGGGTCCGGGTATGACGAAGATCCACATGCTGTCCGTTCCCCCGACCGACGACGAGGTGGACGCCTGGTGGGCGGTCCAGGTCGCCGCCCACGCCGCCGACGCCGCGGCCCTGCCCGGCCTGCCCCCGCCCGCCCGGGTGGAGGCCGCCGGGCGGCTGCGCGTGACACCCGTCCGCGGCCGGCTGTGCCACTGGGTCACCGAGGACGGCGACGGGCACGCGTCCCTGATGCTCTTCACCGAACCGGGCAACACGCACACCGCGTTCCTGGAGGAGCTGACCGTACGGCCCGACGCGCGCCGGCGGGGGGTGGGCACGGCCCTGTGGCAGCGGATCCGTGAGGAACTGCGGGAGCAGGGCCGCACCTCCGTCGCCACCGTCGCCGACATCGGCGGCCCCGGCCAGGCCTTCGCCGAGTCCCTCGGCTTCGAGAACGTGCTGCCGATCGGCTGGTACGTCCAGGAACTCCCGCAGGCCGCCCCCGAGGTCCCCGACACTCCCGGCTACGAGCTCCTGACCTGGCCCGGCCTGGTCCCCGACGCCTGGGCCCCGGCCACCGCCGTCGCCCACGCGGCCATGGAGGACGCCCCGAGCGGCGACAGCGACGAGCAGTTCCCGACCTGGACGCCCGAGCGGGTGCACGCCGCGCAGCAGCTGGTCCTGGACCGGGGCGGGGACATCACCGTCGTCGCGGCCGTCACCCCGGCCGGGGAGGTCGCCGCGTACACCGCGCTCGTACTGCCGGACCCGCACGGCCCGCGCGCCCTCCAGTACGACACCGTCGTCGTCCCCGCGCACCGGGGACACGGCCTGGGACGGGCGGTCAAGCTGCGGATGCTCGCCGAGGCCGCCGCCCGCCACCCGGAGCTGCGCCGCGTCGGCACCACCGTGGCCGACGAGAACACCCCGATGCGCGCCGTGAACGAAGCCCTCGGCTACCGGCACGAGCGCGACGCGGGGCTCTTCCAGCTCAAGCTCTGACGCGTGGGGCGGGGCGGCGGGGCGGGCGCGGGACGCGGGGCGCGTGCAGCCGGCCCGGCCCGGCCGCGCCCCGCCCCTCAGCCCGGCTGCTCGGCCGCCGCCGACGTGGCCGACGTGGACGCCGCCGACGCGGCGGCGCTCGGCGACGGCGCAGTCCAGGACGACAGCATCCGCAACGCGTCCGCCGAGGGCGAGCCCGGCTCTGCGTGGTACGTCACCAGGAACTGCGCCGGGTCGTCGGGCAGCGTCAGCGTCTCGAACGACAGCGACAGCTCACCCACCAGCGGGTGCCGCAGCCGCTTCACCCCGTGCGTCTTGTTGTCCGCCACCGTGTGCGCCGCCCACAGCCGCCGGAACTCCTCGTTCTTCACCGACAGCTCACCCACCAGCGCCGAGAGCTGCTCGTCGTCCGGGAACTGGCCGGCGTACATGCGCAGGTTGCTGACCACCTCGCACGCCCTGCACTCCCACTCCGCGTACAGCTCCGCCGTCGCCGGATCCAGGAACACCAGCCGCACCAGGTTCCGCTCGGCCGGCGGCAGCGCCCCGAAGTCCCCGAAGACCGCCGCGGCGAGCGGGTTCCAGCCGATGACGTCCTGCCGCCGCCCCACCAGGTACGCCGGCACCCCGTCCATCGCCTCCAGCAGCGAACGCAGCCCCGGCCGGACCTGCTGCGGCCGCCGGGCCCGGCTGCGCCGGTTGCGGGTCCGCGGGCTCGCCAGGTGGTTCAGGTGCGCCGACTCCGCGCCGTCCAGGCGCAGCGCCCGCGCGATGGCGTCCAGCACCTCGGCGGACACGTTCTGGCCGTGCCCCTGCTCCAGGCGCGTGTAGTACGCCACCGAAACCCCGGCCAGCTGGGCCAGCTCCTCACGGCGCAGCCCCGGTACCCGGCGGTGGCGCCCGTAGTCGGGCAGGCCCACGTCCTCCGGGCGCAGACGGGCCCGGCGGGTCCGCAGGAACTCTCCCAGTTCGGCACGCTGATCAAGGTGGTCCATACCGAAATTATCCCCGCCGGGGGGTCCGGACGCGGGGCCGAGCCTGACCCCGCCAGGGGTAGGTTCACCGGTCCTAGGTTCGGCAGGGGGCTGGGTCACCCGCCCGCGGCGCGGCATCGTGGCGTCCATCGCAGCACGGACGCCGCGGCCCGCCGATCGGGCCGGCCCGGCGTCCTCGTCCGAGGAAAGAGCACCCCCATGTCCGTCACCCAGGTCGCCGCCTACGCCGCCCCCGCCCCCAAGGCCCCGCTGGAGCGCACCACCGTGCCGCGCCGCCCTGTGGGCGAGCACGACGTCCTCATCGACATCAAGTACGCCGGCATCTGCCACTCCGACATCCACCAGGCCCGCGACGGCTGGGGCGAGGGCATCTTCCCCATGGTCCCGGGCCACGAGATCGCCGGCGTCGTCGCCGAAGTCGGCCCGGGCGTCACCAGGTTCGCGGTCGGGGACCGGGTGGGCGTCGGCTGCATCGTCGACAGCTGCCGCGCGTGCGAGCAGTGCCTCGCCGGCCAGGAGCAGTACTGCGCCGAGGGCATCACGGGCACGTACAACGCCGTCGACAGGAACGGCGAGCCCACGTACGGCGGTTACTCCACCCACGTCGTCGTCGACGAGAACTACACCCTCCGCATCCCCGACGGCCTCGCCCTCGACGTCGCCGCGCCGCTGCTGTGCGCCGGCATCACCCTCTACTCCCCGCTGCGCCACTGGCAGGCGGGCCCCGGCAAGAAGGTCGCCGTCGTCGGCCTCGGCGGCCTCGGCCACATGGGCGTGAAGATCGCGAACGCACTCGGCGCGGAGGTCACCGTCCTCTCGCAGAGCCTGCGCAAGAAGGAGGACGGCCTGCGGCTGGGCGCCTCCCACTACTACGCGACGAGCGACGGGACCACCTTCGAGAAGCTCGTCGGCAGCTTCGACCTGATCCTCTCCACCGTCTCGGCGCCGCTCCCGCTGGACGAGTACCTGCGCCTGCTGAAGGTCGGCGGCGCGTTCGTGAACGTCGGCGCCCCGGAGGAGCCGGTCGCGCTGAACCTGTTCTCCGTCATCGGCGGCCGCAAGACCCTCGCCGGCTCGATGATCGGCGGCATCGCCGAGACCCAGGAGATGCTGGACTTCTGCGCCGGGCACGGTCTGGGCGCCGAGATCGAGGTGATCGCCGCCGAGCAGGTCAACGAGGCGTACGAGCGGGTGCTGGCCAGCGACGTCCGCTACCGCTTCGTCATCGACGCCGCGACGATCTGACGCACCGTCCGGATCGCCGGGGCCGGGGCCCGTCCGGCCCCCGGGCCCCGGCGGGCTCAGTAGCCCGAAGGGTGTGCGGACAGCCAGGCGGAGTGCCGGTCGCGCATCCGGTCCCGTTCCCCAGGGGTGGGGAGGATGACGTCCGCGCCGCCGTCGTACGGGTGGTGGATGCGGGTGAGGTCCGGGTCCGTGACGAAGACGCCGGGCAGGCTGTCGTCGGCGGCCGCGCGGAGCAGCGCGTCGATGCCGCCGCGCTGCCAGCGGCGCCGGTCGGCGTAGAAGTACCAGCGGGTGTGGCACTCCGGATCCGGGTCGTCGGTTTCGTCCAGGGTGGTCCACACCGTGCCCTCCGGGTGGAGGGCACGGCGGTGGTGCGACCACTGCGTCGGCTCGGCCGGGTCGGCCCAGTCGGTGGTCACCACGTAACACTCGCCGCCCCCGAAGAGCTCGTCGAGGACGGTGTTGTAGCGGTCGAGGAGGACCGCGTACTCCGCCTCGTCCTGCGCGTACCGCTTCGACTCGGGCAGGCTGTGGAAGCGCACCCAGCGGTCCTGGTACACCGCCTTCAGGTCCCACGGCAGCCACGGCCCGGCGGGCCGGTGCGCCTGCCAGAGCCGGGTCAGCCGTTCGTGCGCGGGGTCGGGGAGGAGGGGGCCGCTCATTCCGCGGGCGCCCCGGCGATGCCGATCGGGCAGGAGACGCCCGTACCGCCGATGCCGCAGTAGCCCGCCGGGTTCTTGTCGAGGTACTGCTGGTGGTACGGCTCCGCCGGCCAGAAGGGGCGGTCCGAGGCCGGGAGGACGGCCGTGGTGATCTCGCCGTAGCCGGAGGAGGTGAGGACCCGCTGGTAGGCGTCGCGGGAGGCCTCCGCCGTGGCCTGCTGGGCGGGGGAGTGGGTGTAGAGCGCCGAGCGGTACTGGGTGCCGACGTCGTTGCCCTGGCGGAAGCCCTGCGTGGGGTCGTGGGACTCCCAGAACAGCTTCAGGAGCGTCTCGTAGGAGACCAGCGCCGGGTCGAAGACCACCCGGACGACCTCGGTGTGGCCGGTCTGCCCCGAGCACACCTCCTCGTACTCCGGGTTCTCGGTGAAGCCGCCCTGGTAGCCGGCGAGGGTGGTCCACACCCCCGGGGTCTGCCAGAACTTGCGCTCCGCGCCCCAGAAACAGCCGAGGCCGAAGTCGGCGACCTCCAGGTGCGCCGGGTAGGGGCCGGCGAGCGGGTTGCCGAGGACCGTGTGGCGCTCGGGCAGGGAGAACTGCGCGTGGGCGCGGCCCTTCAGGGCCTCCTCGCGGGTGGGCAGCTCGGGCGTGCGGCGGTACGAGAACATGGGGATTCCCTCCTTGTACGTGTCTCAACGGGCAGGGGCCGGGTGGGATTCCCGGCCCCCGGGCCCGTTCCGCGGACCGTCAGTGGGGGAGCGTCGCCGGGGAGCCGCCGTTGGCCTCGTAGCCGGCCACCGCCATGGCCCGGCACACCGCGTACGAGGCCGCCGGGTCCTGCGAGGCCGACCACGGCAGGGCGCCCACGCAGCCGTCCACGTGCCGGACCTGCTCCATCGCCTCCGCCCACCGCTCCATGTTCACCAGGAACAGCAGCAGCAGGTGCCGTACGTGCGCCAGCATCGGGTCGTCGGGCCGCGCCGTGTGCACCGCGTACAGCGCGCCCTCCACCGCCCGCGTGACGACCGAGCTCTCCCAGAAGCTGCTCACGAGGACCACGTCCGGCAGGTGCTCGTACACCGCGAAGAGCGGGAGCGCCGCCAGGAGCGAGCCCTGCGGCGCGCGGGCCGCCGCCGCGTGCGCGAAGGCGTCGGCCTTCTCGCGCGAACCGTGCCACTTCTCGCACCAGTACTGCAGGGCCGCCAGGTGCGCGCCCATGTGGGCCGGGGCCACGTCCATCACCTTCGCCCACAGCGCGTCGAACTCGGCCTCCGAGTACCCCAGCGCCCGCGCGACCGCCAGCTCCGTGATGAAGGGGACCGGGTCGCCCGGGGCCAGCAGGGCGGCCCTGCGGCAGGCGTCGCGGGCCTCCTCCACGATGATCCGGTGGTCGTCGGAGCCCACCCCGCCCGAGTGCCGCCACGCCTGCTGCACCAGCAGCTCCGCGTGCACCTGGGCGCCGCCCGCGTCCTTCTCCTGCTCCAGGCGCCACGCCTTGAGCCAGACCGCGCCGGTCCCGGGCTGCCGTACGAGCTCCAGCGCGGCCGCCCCGCCGAAGGCCTGTACCCGCTGCCAGCGCCGTTCGCCGTCCTTCGGGGTCCCGGCGAGCAGCGCGGACGCGGCCTTCCAGCTGCCGGTGCGCTGGACGTTCTCCAGGGCGTCCATCAGGTCCCGGTCCGGCCCCGGCACCCGGATGTCCAGGTCCTCCTGGCGCGCGAAGCCGTAGTCCGCGGGGTCGGCGGCGTCGGGGCTGCCGGGCGCGACCAGCCGCGGGCCGCCACCGCCGCGCCTGGCCCGTACGAACTGGAACGTCATGGCCGCGGCCAGGGCGAGCCCCATCAGGACCCAGATCATCTGCATGCCCTCCAGCGAACCAGACCGGGCGGGGCAAACGCGAATGTCCCCGGCCCCGCCGCGGTCAGCGTCCCGTCGGCGCACCGTCAGGCCGGAAGAGGACCACGGCCCGGCCGGGGCATAGCATCTGCCCCATGAGCGACGACAGCCACGAGCACCAGAGCTTCGAGACCCGCGCGATCCACGCGGGCAACACGGCGGACCCGCGGACCGGCGCGGTCGTGCCCCCGATCTACCAGGTGTCCACGTACAAGCAGGACGGTGTGGGCGGACTGCGCGAAGGCTACGAGTACAGCCGCAGCGGCAACCCCACCCGTACCGCGCTGGAGGAGAACCTCGCGGCGCTGGAGGGCGGCCGGCGCGGCCTCGCCTTCGCGTCCGGGCTCGCCGCCGAGGACTGCCTGCTGCGCACGCTGCTCTCCCCGGGCGACCACGTGGTCATCCCCAACGACGCCTACGGCGGCACCTTCCGCCTCTTCGCGAAGGTCGTCTCCCGCTGGGGCGTGGAGTGGTCGGTGGCCGACACCTCCGACGCGGACTCCGTGCGGGCGGCCCTGACCCCGAAGACCAAGCTCATCTGGGTCGAGACCCCCTCGAACCCGCTGCTCGGCATCACCGACATCGAGATGATCGCCGGCATCGCGCGCTCGGCGGGCGCCAGGCTGGTCGTGGACAACACCTTCGCGTCCCCCTACCTCCAGCAGCCCCTCGCGCTCGGCGCCGACGTGGTCGTGCACTCGCTGACCAAGTACATGGGCGGCCACTCCGACGTCGTCGGCGGCGCGCTCGTCACCGCCGACGAGGCCCTCGGCGAGGAACTCGCCTACCACCAGAACGCGATGGGCGCGGTCGCCGGGCCCTTCGACTCCTGGGTCGTGCTGCGCGGCATCAAGACCCTCGCCGTGCGCATGGACCGGCACGCGGAGAACGCAGCGAAGATCGTCGAGGTGCTCAAGCGCCACCCGAAGGTCACCAAGGTCCTCTACCCGGGCCTGCCCGAGCACCCGGGCCACGAGATCGCCGCCAAGCAGATGCGCAACTTCGGCGGCATGGTCTCCTTCCAGGTCGCCGGCGGCGAGGAGGAGGCCGTGGCGGTCTGCGGCCGGACCAGGATCTTCACCCTCGCCGAGTCCCTCGGCGGCGTCGAGTCCCTCATCGAGCACCCGGGCCGGATGACCCACGCCTCGGTGGCCGGCTCGGCCCTGGAGGTCCCGGCGGACCTGATCCGCGTCTCCGTCGGCATCGAGAACGCCGACGACCTCATCGCGGACCTCACCCAGGCCCTGGGCTAGGTCCCCCGGGGCCCCGGCCCCGGGACCGCCGTCCCCCGCCGCCCCCGGAGGCCTACCAGCCCTCCAGGGGCGGCGACACGTCGGCGGGCGGCGTGACCCAGGGGTGCGTGAGCGCCGCCCACACCGTGAAGGCCAGCGCCGCCGCGCAGAGCACCGCCCAGCCGAACCGGCGCAGCGCCCGGCGGCGGCGCAGCATCCGCCGGCCGTGGGCCGCCGCGGCCGCCGCCAGACCGGCCGGTACCGCGGGGTGCGGCCCCTCCAGCAACGCCCTGACCTGGGCTTCCTTACGGTCGAGGGGGCTCATGCGGCCTCCTGTGCGGGGGCGCGCATGGTGGCCACCGCCCGGTTGCAGACGGCCTCGACCCGCTCCGGCGTCAGGCCCAGCTGCGCGGCCGTGACTTCCTCGGCGACACCCTCGTAGACCCGCATCACCAGGACGAGCCGCTCCAGCGGGTTCAGCCGGGCGAGCACCCCGGTGCCCGGGGGCAGCCGCCGGGCGGTGCGGGCGTAGGCCGCGCACAGCTCCTGGCGGGTGTGGTCGTACGGGTCGTCGCCGCGCAGCCGCTCCCAGTGCGCGTACGTACGCGCCAGCGCCCCGGCCAGGATCCGGCGCGCGGCGGGCGCCGCCGTGGACGCGCCCGCGGGCGCCCCGGCCGATGCCCCGCCGGGCGCCCCCGCCGGTGCTCCCGACAGGGGTTCGGCCGTCAGCAGGACCGCGACGTGCAGGAGCCGCCCCGCCGCGCCCGCGACGAAGGCCTCGAACTCCGGGTCGCGCCCTGAACGCCGGTCCACGGCACCCATGGTGGGGCCGGTGCCACCACCCCGGTCAAGGGGTCGGACGCCGCCGGATCGGGGAGTGCGCCGCGGGGGCGGCCCCGCCGGTGCGCGGGCGTCGGCTCAGGAGGCCGGGCCGCCCTCGGCCGCCGCGGCCATCAGCTCGGACAGCGACAGGTTGAAGCGGGTCAGCAGCGTCGTGAACGCCTCGCGCTCCTCCTCCGCCCACCCCTCGGTCACCCGCGCCATCAGCTCGCGCCGCGAGGAGCGGACCTCCTCCAGCCGCGCCAGGCCCCGCGCCGACAGCGCGAGCACGACGGCCCGGCCGTCCTCGGGGTGCGAGGTCCGCTTGACCAGGCCGGTGTCGACGAGCGGGGCGACCTGCCGGGTCACGGTGGACGAGTCGATGCCCATCCCGCCCGCCAGCGCCTTCACGCCCATCGGGCCCTCCAGGTCGAGCCGGTTCAGCAGCAGGTACGCGGCCCGGTCCATCGAGTTGCGGGCCTGGCCGACACCGCCGAGGCGGGTCTGCTCGGCCCGCCGGGCGAAGACGGCCACCTGGTGCTGGAGCGCGTCGAGGAGACCGGATCCGGCGGGCGCTTCGGCCGCCGCGGGCAGGTCGGAACTGGCCGGGATGGAGGGCATGGCCGTGGGCTCTCTTCGCTGGGTCCGACAAGGCTGGGGGACAGAGTAACCGGCTGTACGGCGGCTCGTACGCCGCGTACGAGAACTGATACGGCCCACGGCTCCGGGCGCCCCGCGGTCGTCCCGGATGGCGAGATTTCGCCCATGCGCCGGGATGTCCGCGGGCTGCGAGACTGGCGGCATGAACTACCGCGTGCCCCAGCCCGTCCCGCAGGTCATCCTCGACGACGTCAGGGGTGCCCAGAAGATGCTCTCGGGCGTCTCCCGGGTGACGGCGATGGAGGGCAGCCGGCACCTGTCGGCCCTCACCGGGTCCCCGGTCCACCTCAAGTGCGAGAACCTCCAGCGGACCGGCTCCTTCAAACTGCGCGGGGCGTACGTGCGCATCGCGGGCCTGCGCCCCGAACAGCGCGCGGCGGGCGTCGTCGCCGCCAGCGCGGGCAACCACGCGCAGGGCGTGGCCCTCGCCTCCTCCCTGCTCGGGGTCCGCTCCACGGTGTTCATGCCCGTCGGCGCCCCGCTGCCGAAGGTGGCCGCGACCGAGGAGTACGGCGCGGAGGTGCGCCTGCACGGCCAGGTCGTCGACGAGACCCTCGCCGCGGCGCAGGAGTACGCGGACCGCACCGGGGCGGTGTTCATCCACCCCTTCGACCACCGCGACGTCATCGCGGGCCAGGGCACGGTGGGCCTGGAGATCCTGGAGCAGTGCCCCGAGGTGCGCACGATCCTCGTCGGCATCGGCGGCGGCGGGCTCGCCGCCGGAGTCGCCGTCGCGGTCAAGGCGCTGCGCCCGGACGTGAAGGTCATCGGGGTGCAGGCGGCGGGGGCGGCCGCCTACCCGCCCTCGCTCCGGGCCGGGCACCCGGTGTCCATCGACAACCCGACGACGATGGCGGACGGCATCAAGGTCGGCCGCCCCGGCGACGTCCCCTTCGCGATCATCGGGGAGCTGCTGGACGACGTGCGGACGGTGTCGGAGGACGCCCTCTCCTCGGCCCTGCTGCTCTGCCTGGAGCGGGCCAAGCTGGTCGTCGAGCCGGCCGGCTGCGCTCCGGTGGCCGCCCTGCTGAGCGAGCCCGAACGCTACGGGGGCGGCCCGGTCGTCGCCGTCCTGTCCGGCGGCAACATCGACCCGCTGCTGCTCCAGCGGATCCTGCGGTTCGGGATGGCGGCGGCCGGGCGGTACCTGTCGCTGCGGCTGCGCGTGAGCGACCGGCCGGGTGCCCTGGCGGGCCTGCTGGGGGTGCTGACCACGGTGGACGCCAACGTCCTGGACGTCAGCCACGTACGTACCGACCCGCGCCTGGGGCTCACCGAGGTCGAGGTGGAGCTGCACCTGGAGACGAAGGGGCCCGAGCACTGCACGCAGGTCGCCCGCACCCTGCACGGCGCGGGCTACACGGTCGTCGGCTGACGGGCGGGGGCGCGGGGGTGCGGGCCCCCGGGGCCGCGGGCGGGGCACGGAGGAACGTTCACAGCCATGGCGCAACGCGATATGACGCGATACGGTGCGGTCGTGCCGGACGACGCTGCCCGGCACACCTTGCATTCGCGTAGGAACGCCCCGATTCTGCCGCGCCCAACGGCCCGATTCACTCTGGGAGCATCCATATGCCAGGCGCCATTTACGCCGAAGGCCTGGTCAAGACCTTCGGCGACGTACGGGCTCTGGACGGCGTGGACCTCGATGTCCCCGAAGGCACCGTGCTGGGGCTCCTCGGCCCCAACGGCGCCGGCAAGACCACGACCGTCCGCGTCCTGACCACCCTCCTCCAGCCCGACCACGGCCGGGCCCTCGTCGCGGGGATCGACGTCCTCAAGCACCCCGACGAGGTCCGCCGCTCCATAGGCCTCTCCGGCCAGTTCGCCGCCGTCGACGAGTACCTCACCGGCCGCGAGAACCTCCAGATGGTCGGCCGGCTCTACCAGATGACGGGCAAGGCGGCGAAGGCCCGCGCCGCCGAACTCCTGGAGCGCTTCAACCTCGCCGACGCCGCCGACCGCACCGCCAAGACCTACTCCGGCGGCATGCGCAGGCGCCTCGACCTCGCCGCCGCCCTCGTCGTGCGCCCGCCCGTGATGTTCATGGACGAGCCGACCACCGGCCTCGACCCCCGCAACCGGCAGGCCCTGTGGGACGTCATCGAGGAACTCGTCGCCGGCGGCACCACCCTGCTGCTCACCACCCAGTACCTGGAAGAGGCCGACCGCCTCGCCCACGACATCGCCGTGGTCGACAGCGGCAAGGTCATCGCCCGGGGCACCTCCGACCAGCTCAAGGCCCAGACGGGCGGCGAGCGGGTGGAGGTCGTCGTCCACGAACGCGACCACATCGCCACCGCGCGCGCCGTCCTCGCCGGCTTCGGCAAGGGAGAGGCCACGGTCGAGGAGCACACGCGCAAGCTCACCGTCCCGGTCTCGGGCGGCGCCAAACTGCTCGCCGAGGTCATCCGCGAGCTGGACGCCCGGGGCATCGAGATCGACGACATCGGTCTGCGCCGCCCCACCCTGGACGACGTCTTCATCTCCCTCACCGGCCACGCGGCCGAGCTGGCCGCGGACGAGGACGCCGCCACCGGCGGCGCCGCCGGGGCCGCGGGCGCCCGCAAGGAGGCGGCGAAGTGACCATCACCTCCCGGGCCGCGGAACCCGTGTCCCCCCGCCCCCGCGGTGGCGCCGTCCGGAGCGTGCGCGACTCCCTGGTGATCGCCAAGCGGAACCTCATCCGGATGTCCCGGATCCCCGAGATGATCATCTTCGGCGTCATCCAGCCGGTGATGTTCGTCGTCCTGTTCAGCTACGTCTTCGGCGGCTCCATCGCCGTCGGCGGCAGCACCTCACCGGCCGCCTACCGCGAGTTCCTGATGGCCGGCATCTTCGCCCAGACCGTCACCTTCGCCACCGCCGGCGCGGGCGCCGGCATCGCGGACGACATGCACAAGGGCCTCATCGACCGCTTCCGCTCCCTGCCCATGGCCCGTGGCGCGGTGCTGACCGGCCGCACCCTCGCCGACCTCGTCCAGACCTCCCTCACCCTGGTCGTCCTGGCGGTCGTGGCCCTGCTCGTCGGCTGGCGCACCCACACGGGCTTCGTCGAGGTGATCTCCGGCTTCGCCCTGCTGCTCCTGCTCGGCTACGCCTTCTCCTGGATCGGCGCCCTGATCGGCCTGTCGGTGCGCACCCCGGAGGCGGCCACCTCGGGCGGGCTGATCTGGCTGTTCCCGCTCACGTTCATCTCGAACGCCTTCGTCCCCTCCGACAACATGCCGCCCTTCCTGCGGCACATCGCGGAGTGGAACCCCTTCAGCGCGACCGTCCAGGCGGCCCGCGAACTGTTCGGCAACCTCCCCGAGGGCTACCCGGTCCCCGACGCCTGGCCCATGCAGCACCCGGTCCTCGCGTCGGTCCTGTGGTCGGTGCTCATCGTCGTGGTGTTCCGCACCCTCGCGGTCCGCAAGTACCGCTCGGCGACCGCCTGAGACACGGCCCCGTACGCGCGAGAGCCCCCCGCGGACCAGGTCCGCGGGGGGCTCGTGTGCGTGCAGGGGCGGGATCAGCCGGTGAAGGGCTTGACGGCCAGGATCCTGACCGCGGCCTTCTTGCCGTTCGGGAGCTCGTACTCGGCGTCCTCGCCGACCTTCTTGCCCAGCACACCGCTGCCCAGCGGGGACTGCGGGGAGTAGGTCTCGAAGTCCGAGGACGCGTACTCGCGGGAGGCCAGCAGGAACTCCAGCGTGTCGTCCTCGTCGCCGTCGAACGCGATCGTCACCAGCGTGCCGGGGGCGACCACGCCCTCCGCGGCGGGCGCGGTGCCGACCTTCGCGTTCTCCAGGAGCTGGGTGAGCTGCCGGACGCGGAGCTCCTGCTTGCCCTGCTCCTCCTTGGCCGCGTGGTAACCGCCGTTCTCCCGGAGGTCCCCCTCTTCCCGGGCGGCCGCGATCTTCATCGCGATCTCCGTGCGGGCAGGACCAGAGAGGTAGTCCAGCTCGGCCTTCAGCTGGTCGTACGCCGCCTGGGTCAGCCAGGTGACGCTCTCGCTCGTCTGGGTCACGGGTGCTCCTCGTCGGTACAGGGGACTACAAAGCCGCCAGCGGCGGGCGAAACCACGAGCCTAACAATTCGGGAAGAAAAGGGGGAGGACACCCTGTGTATGAAGTGTGTCATTGCGGCCGGTGAGCGCGTGCGGAGTCCCGGGCCCCACCACCGGCGCGGCACGGGTCGCGCACCCCCCTGAACGTCCCGAGGGACGTGCTCTCCCCGGGCGCGGCGCACGCGGCGCGGACCCGTCGCCGCGGCGAGTCCGCGCCGCCTTCGGTCAGCGCTCGAAGTTCGTCAGGACGCAGCCCTCGACCTGCGACTTCTCCAGCCGGTAGCCCGCGGGGGCGGTGAAGCCGGTCTCGCAGTTCAGGTACAGGAACTGCAACTGGTAGAGCCCGAACCGCACCTCCTTGCTGTTGGTCTCCACGGCGACGTTCGTCCCCACCAGCAGCTTGCTCGCGGTCAGCCTCAGCCGTCCGTCGTCCGCCAGGTCGGCCAGCTGGGCCGCCTTGGCCTTGCTCTGGAGGGCCTTCATGTCACCGACGGTGTCCAGCCAGTTCAGGTTGTGCGCGCGCTGCGCCCCGCCGAGCTGTCCGCAGACCGCCCGCTCCCTGACGCCCCAGGTGCGGGGGTCGTCGCCCTGCACGACCGGCTGGTAGTCGATCGACTCGACGTGTTCGTCGGTGACGGTCATCTCCGTGCAGTCGACGGTGTGCGGGCTGACGAGCTTCTTCAGCTCGGCGAGGCTGCCGGCGCTCGCCAGTCCCAGACTTCCGGTGGCCGGCTGGCCGGGCTTCTCGGGCCCCTCGGTGGAGGGGTCGTGCGGGACCTCCAGGTTCTGGCTGCCCTCACCGTCCTTGCTGTTGACGAAGTCGGTGAGCACGCAGTAGTCGACCAGGGGCTTCTCGCTCTTGTAGCCGGCCGGCACGGCGAAGCCCGGGTTGCAGGTCAGGATGCGCAGGTCGGAGTTGACGAGGTCCACGGCGGTCCTGGTCTTGGTGGGGACGGCCACGAAGCCCTTGCCGACGATCACCCGGCTGAAGACGCCGAAGGAGCCGTTGCCCCCGCGCATCTCCTTCTGGGTGTGGTCGTAGTAGGCCTGCTGGAAGGTCTTCATGTCCGAGACCAGGTAGATGATGATGTCGCCGTGCCGCTTGACGTCCGTGCAGGCGCCGCGGCCGGTGACGGCCCAGTCGCCGTCCTTCGTGTCGTCCGTGGCCGGCAGCCGGGTGTCGTCCGGGCCCGTGCCCAGCCGCTCGCAGGAGGTGAACTTCTGGAGGTAGGCCTGCGCCTCGGCCAGTGAGGCCGGCGCGGGGCCGGTGGCGCCGGGAGCGCTCGGGGCCGGGGCTCCGGCGGTCGCGGCGGGAGGCGTGGACGCCGGCCCCGCCTTGGCGGGGTCCTCGCAGGCGGCGGTGAGGGCCACGAGGGGGGCGAGGGCTGCGGTCGCGGTCAGGATCCGCTTGAAGCGCATGAAGTTCTTCCGTCGGCTCGACAGGGCACGGGGGATGGCGTGTACATGCTAGACATGTACGTGATCATGCCCCGGGCTTCCGCCGGGCTTCCGCCGGGCGTCGCGGGTCGGTGCGGGTCGGTGCGGGACCGGTTCAGCCGGCGGAGGCCGTCGCCTGGCAGCCGACGAGCTCGATCATCGTGGCCCGGCCGGTGGTCTTCAGCGTGACCAGCTCGTCCACCCGGCTGTCGCGCTGCGCGAAGGTGAAGTCCGCCCGGCCCACCTCGCCGTGCTCCTTGTCCTGGGAGATGAGGGTGCAGACGCCGGTGACCGAGGCCTCCTTGCGGACCTCCAGGTGCACCTTGACCTCGGAGTCCGACACGATCTGGAACTTGATCACCTCGGCGCTGACGGACTGCCCGCCGACGTAGTCCCAGCCGATCCACCCGACGGCGGCCAGCAGCCCGACACCGAGCACCGACCCGACGACCTTGAGCTTCCGGTCCGCACGCTCGTCCGCCGACCGGCCGTACCGGCCCTCCGGGAGCCCTTCGCGCACCGCGCTCATGATCGTTCCTCTCGCTGGGGAGGGCTGAGGCACCCTGGAATTTTCCGTCCCCCGATTCGGTCACTATAGAAGTTGTCTGTCGCGCCGAATCACAGAGGATCCTGTCTTGACCGAGCAGCTTCGACTGATGGCCGTCCACGCCCACCCCGACGACGAGTCGAGCAAGGGCGCGGCCACGATGGCCAAGTACGTGTCCGAGGGCGTCCCCGTGCTGGTGGTGACCTGCACCGGTGGTGAGCGCGGCTCCGTGCTGAACCCCAAGCTCCAGGGGGACAAGTACATCGAGGAGAACATCCACGAGGTCCGCGCCAAGGAGATGGACGAGGCCCGCGAGATCCTCGGCATCGAGCAGGAGTGGCTCGGCTACGTCGACTCCGGCCTGCCCGAGGGCGACCCGCTGCCGCCGCTGCCCGAGGGCTGCTTCGCGCTCGCGGACGTCGAGGAGGCCGCCGGTGAGCTGGTGAAGAAGATCCGCGCCTTCAAGCCGCAGGTCATCACCACGTACGACGAGAACGGCGGCTACCCCCACCCCGACCACATCATGACCCACAAGGTCACGATGGTCGCCTTCGACGGCGCGGCCGACACCGAGAAGTTCCCGGAGGCCGAGTACGGCGCCGCCCACCAGCCGCAGAAGCTCTACTACAACCAGGGCTTCAACAAGCCGCGCACCATCGCCCTGCACGAGGCCCTCCTCTCGCGCGGCCTGGAATCCCCCTACGGCGAGTGGCTGGAGCGGTGGAAGGAGTTCGAGCGCAAGGAGCGGACCCTGACCACCCACGTGCCCTGCGCCGACTTCTTCGAGATCCGTGACAAGGCGCTCATCGCGCACGCCACGCAGATCGACCCCGACGGCGGCTGGTTCCGCGTTCCCATGGAGATCCAGAAGGAGGTCTGGCCCACCGAGGAGTACGAGCTGGCGAAGTCGCTCGTCGACACTTCCCTCCCCGAGTCCGACCTCTTCGCGGGCATCCGGGAGAATGCGTAGCTATGAGCGCTACGCAGGCAGCAGTCACCCAGCTCCTTCCGCTGGCCGCCGACACCTTCGACAAGAACAAGGTGACCCCCGGACTCCTGGGCTTCATCGTGTTCGCCGCCCTCGCCCTCGGCGTGTGGGGCCTGATGAAGTCCATGAGCCGGCACATGGGCCGGGTCGACTTCCAGGAGGCCCCCGAGCCGGCCGCGGCCACCGCCGCCCCGGCCGCCGAGGGCACGAAGGCGCCGTAGGCCCCTGCCGCGCGTACGCCGTCCCGCCCGCACGTCGGCGGGGCGGCCTCCGCACGGGCGGGAGCGCCGGGCGCCCCCGCCGTCACTCCGACGCGCGGGCCGGCGCCGGCACGCCCATGACCTCCCGCGCCCGCAGGTCCGGGACCATGCCCAGACGCCACGCCTGCCAGCCCTCCGCCGCGTCCACACCCCGCTCCAGGACCACCGCGTACGTCTCCAGGCAGTCCGCCAGCCGCGCGTCCCGCAGCGGATGCGCAGCGGCCGCCAGCCGGGCCAGCTCGGCCCCCGCCTCCTCCACGGCGGCCGGCACCACGTACGGCAGGAGCGTGCAGCGCAGGAACCGCGCCCAGTCCTCGCCCCGCCGGTCCCCGTACGAGACGAACAGCCCGGCCGCCTCCTCGCACAGACCCACCGCCTGCGGCACCCGCCCGTTCCCCGCGTCGATCACCGCGAGCTCCAGACAGGTCCACCCCTCCCCGTGGGCCAGCCCGATCCGCCGGAAATCCGCCCGCGCGTCCACCAGCAACTGACGGGCGAAACCCGAATTGCGCAGGTTCCCCGTCTGCGCCGCCCGCTGGTCACGCGTGACCCGCCCCGACTGGTAGCGGGCGTGCGCCAGCCCGTACACGTCCCGCATCCGCGAGAACATCGTCCGCGCCCGCTCCAGCTCCCGCACCGCCCGGTCCCGCTCCCCGCCCTCCTCCAGCGCCTGCCCCAGGTAGTACAGCGTCCACGCCTCACCGCGGGCGTCCTCCGCCAGCCGGTGCCGCGCCAGCGCGTCCCGCAGCCGCTCCAGCGCCGGCTCCGGATCACCGTCCACCACCCGGGCCCGGCCCAGCTGCGTCAGCGCCCACGCCTGGCCGCGGTCGTCCCGCGTGCGCCCGTACAGCTCCAGCGCCAGCCCGAGCTCCGCCTCCGCCTCCGCCACGTCTCCCAGCCGCAGGTGGACCTGCCCCAGCTGGAAGTGCGCCCACGCCTCACCGTGCACGCTCTCGCTCTCCCGGTGCAGCGTCAGCGACTCCTCCAGCAGCTCCAGCGCCTCCGCCAGCCGCGCCCGGTCCCGCTCCACCGCCGCCAGCGCGTGCAGCCCCCACGCCCGGTCGCCCGCCAGCTCCGGCGCCTGCTGGAGCGCCAGCGCCTCGCGGATCCGCGCCGCCGCCTCCGGCAGGTTCCCCTGGTGGTGCAGCGTGATGCCGAGCGAGACCAGGGCCATGCCCGCCCCCGCCTCCTGCTCCGCCTCCTTGTACTGGTCCACCAGCGAGGTCAGCGTCGTACGCGACTTGTCCAGCTCACCGAGCTGGCGCGCCGCGATGCCCGTGCGCCACTGCACCGAACGGTTCAGCCGCCCCTGGTCCACCGCCCGCGTCAGCTCGTTGATCTCACCGAGCCGGTACAGGTCCCCGCGCAGCAGACAGAAGTCGCACAGCGCCCCCAGCAGGTCCAGCACCGCCTGCTGGTCCACCCCCTCCGAATGCCGCAGCGCCGCCGTGATGAAGCTCGACTCCTCGTCCAGCCACCGCAGCGCCGCGTCGAGCGAGGCGAAGCCGTGCCCGCCGAAGTGGTTCGCGCGCGTCGACATCTTCCCGTCGACCATCCGGATCACCGAGTCCGCGAGCTGCGCGTAGTCACGCACCAGCCGCTCGTGCGCGGCCGCCGCCTCCGCCCGGTCCTCGTCCGCCGCCAGCCGCGCGGCCGCGTACGCCCGTACCGCGTCGTGCATCCGGTACCGCTCCCCGCGCACGAGGTCCAGCAACCCGGCCCCGGCCAGCTCGCGCAGCAGCCGCCCGGCCTCCGCCCGGTCCGCGCCCGTCAGCGCCGCCGCCGCGGCGGCGCCCAGCGAGGCCCGCCCGGCCAGCGGCAGCCGCCGCAGCAGCCGGCGCCGGTCCTCAGGTAGGCGTACGTACGCCAGGTCCAGGGCGTGTTCCAGCGAGCCGTCCCCCGCGTCCGAGGCCCGCGCCGAGCCCAGCGGCGCCAGCACCCGCAGCGCCAGCGGCAGCCCCGCGCCGAGCTCCAGCAGCCCCGCAGCGGCCCCGGCGGCCGGCGCCGCCCCGGCCGCCGCCCGCGCCCCGGCGGCCAGCACCTCGGCCGCCTCCGCACCGGCCAGCCGCACCACCGGCAGCTGGTGCACCCACGCCTGCAGGTCGTCCGGCAGCTCCAGCGGCTCCCGGGCCGTCACCAGCACCAGGCTCTCGGTCCGCTCCGGCACCACGGCCCGCACCTGCGCCACGTCCACCGCGTCGTCCAGCACCACCGTCACCGGGAACCCCTGGAGGTGCTGGTGGTACAGCTCGCCGAGCCGGCGCACCTGCTGCTCCGCCGTGGCCCCCTCCCGGAAGAGGAGCTGCTCGCGCGGGGCACCCAGCCGGTTCAGCAGGTGCAGCAGCGCCTCCCGCGTCGACAGCGGGGGCTCACCGGGAGCCGAACCACCGCGCAGGTCGACCAGGCAGGCCCCGCGGAACTGGTCGCGCAGCGCGTGCGCCGCCCGCAGCGCCAGCGCGGTACGGCCCACCCCCGGCTCGCCGTGCAGCACCACCACGACGGGACGCGTCTCGGTGCTGGCCCGGGCGGCCTGCACCCACTGGGCGATCCGGGTCAGCTCCGCCCGCCGGCCCGTGAACAGGTCCCCGGCATCCGGCAGCTGCGCGAACGACTGCTCCAGCATGCTGCGCCTGCGGGCCTCCGCACTGCGGTCCGCCCCGCGCAGCGGCTGCGCCGCCCCGGCCCCCGCCCCGGCACCCCCGCCCCCGGCCGCCGCACCGTTGCGGATGCCGCGCGGCGGGGTGCGCACCGCACGCTGCTGCTCCAGGAAGGGCCGTATCCCCCGCACCTCCAGCGCCGTCAGCCACTGGAGCCGCAGCTGCTCCGGCCCGCCGGGGCGTCCCGCGGCCCCGGCGCGGCGGTTCGCGGCGGGCAGGTGCACGGCGGTCACCTTCGCCACCGTCGCCGCCGCCCCCGCGACGCCGACGACGACGCCCGCGCTGAGCGCCGTACCGGCGGAGACGCCGAAGGCCAGGTCCGCCCCGGCCGCGGCGGCGGCCGCCACCGCCGTCACCAGCAGGGCCGTCGAGGTGTTCCCGCGCCGGAACGCCTCGCCGAGCGACTCCTCCCCGGCCGCGGCCTCGTCCAGGGCCGCCACGTACGCCCCGTACTCCTCGGCCGCCGCCGCGGCGAGCCCGTCCAGGGCCTCCCGTCCGCGCGCCAGCAGGGCCTCCCGGCCGACCGGGGCATCCGCCCGCCGGACCTCCTCCTCGACGGCCCGCACCAGCAGCCGCTCGGCCTCGACACGATGGCTGTCCCGCATCGGCGTCCTCCTCGGAGCGTTCCGTGCAACGTGCGCCAAGTGTGCGGCGGGACCATCGTGAGCGCGAGGGAATCTGAGCTAGATCAGAGGGAGTTGACGCCTCTTCGGTCTTCCGCGTGCATATATGTACGCCCCGGCCCCGCCGTTGGCCCGCCTACGCTCGACGCATGCCCCGACGCCGGACGCCCGCCCTGCCGATCGCAACCCTGTGCGCCGCCCTCCTCGCCGCCCCGGCCCGCCACCCCGACCTGGCCCCCCGAGCCCACACCTGCACCCCGGACTGGCCCACCACCCGCGCCACCTGGACCGACGGCCTGGCGCCGCTGCTGCGCTGATGTCAGGTGCCGGGCGGTGCGGCCGGCCGGGCGCATGCCGAACCGCCCCGCGAACGAGACCTCTCCCTACCTCCTCCAGCACGCGGACAATCCCGTCGACTGGTGGCCCTGGTCCCCGGAGGCCTTCGCCGAGGCACGGGAGCGGGGGGTGCCGGTGCTGCTCGGCGTGGGGTATTCGAGCTGCCACCCGGTGCCAGTGAACTCGCAGACCGAGCAGTCCAGGTGCGTCATGTCTCTCTGACGATCACGCGTCTACCGCAGAGCTTCGACCCGTCGCGATGCCTGCCGGTCTCGGTGATAAGGGGCGCAGGATGTGCGTCGGCCGGGACGCAGGTCGTGCGCTGTCCGCGTGCACCGTAGGCGTGGTGCCGCGGGATCCACGGAGTGTGGTTCGTAGAGGGCGGGAACAGTACGCCGGTACAGCTCGTCGGCCCGGAGGCCGACGAGCGCCGGCCCTCGGCACTCCTGGTCTTGGGCGCTGCTGGTCCTCGGCGCCGCCGGGCCATGGCTCGCCCGTACTCACCTTCCGTACTGACGGAGCAGGTCGACCATGTTGCGGATCTCGCGCAGTCCGTTGAGGTGGGCCGCGAAGGCCTTACGGTCGAGCGGCCAGCCCAGCCGGTCCCACTGCTGCTGATTGCTCAGCACCGTCTGGTAGTCGCCGTACCCCAGTGGTCGCAGGAGGTGAGCTTGCGTCGTCCGTCCGGGTCGCAAAGAGCGATCACCTCTGTCAGGTCCAGCTCCCGCGAGATGACCCGACGCAGCTGCCGGTCGAGATCGCCGATGAGGAGGAACGGCCGTGCCGTGGCCCCGTATTCGGCGGCGAGGGCCGCGACGGTGATGATTCCAGCGATCTTGTTCGTCTGATCCTTGACCAGCAGGAAGGCGAACTGTTCGAGGAGGGGCGGGACGTCGATCAGGTGGTCGGCGTAGCTGACGGCGTGCGCTTTGACGACGGCCTTCGAGAAGGGGGCTTTCCCATGCCGGCCCGTAAGTGATCGTTCAGCGGTGCCCGGCCAGAAACCGATCAAGGTCAGATAGACGGAAGATCGCACCAATCGGGGCAGCTGACTGCGGAACCGTGGCGCATCTGGCTCGGAGGTGGGTGAGTGTTGCGATCGCCCGCGAACAACGACTGTCCGAGTGCTATCGGCCGGATGTCGAAGCGAGAACCTCTCCGTCCTTACATGACCCCGAGATCGACCGTGAGGGAGAAGGGCGCGGTGGCCTTGACCGTGCCGGTGAACATTTCGCCGTCTCGGTACGCCCTGGTGGCGGGATCGAGGATGTAGGTGTAGACGATCGGGACGCCGGTGGCGGCCTGCTCGACCCGCCAGTAGAAGGGGATGCCGGCCTTGGCGTACTGGTCTACCTTCACAATCCGGTCAGTGGTTTCCGAGCCGGGCGACACGACCTCGACGACCAGGAGTACGTGCTCGGGTCGGGTAGGCGTGAGGTCGATGGTCTCCGCCCGGTAGACGATGACGTCCGGGCGGCGGTTGGTGAGCGGAACGTCCTGCAGGCGAACGTCGAAGTCCGTGTCCGCGTTCCAGTCCGGGCCCGCGGCGGCGTCCAGGGCATTGGCCAGGACTCGCGCCAGCCGGTTGTGCCGTTTGGAGGCGCTCGGACTCACGGCGACCATCCCGTCCACGATCTCGATGCCGGCGCACTGCTCCTCGGACCAGGAGTCGTACTGTTCCGCGCTGATCTGTGCGTGCATCCACGCGGGCGCCACCATCTCGGCGGTCATGGTGTACCTCCTTCGAGGAGCCTCGGCAGGTCCGGCGCTGCTTCGCCCAGCCTACTGTTCCGAGATGCGCGGCCGCCCGACATGGAGGGGAGGGAGCCGCCCACCGCGTGATGGCTCACGACTGCGATTCGGCCAAGTGAGGCGGGTCCGTGAGGGGTTTCGCCGGTCGCGCCGGGCGTTGTGAGAGGCTGGGTCGCATGAACCGGTTGGCTGGCATGACCTCGCCTTATCTGCTTCAGCACGCTGATAATCCGGTCGACTGGTGGCCGTGGGGACCCGAGGCGTTCGAGGAGGCTGAACGGCGCAATGTGCCCGTTCTGCTTTCGGTTGGATACTCTGCGTGTCATTGGTGCCATGTCATGGCGCATGAGTCCTTCGAGGACGACGCCGCCGCCGCCTTCATGAACGAGCACTTCGTCAACGTCAAGGTGGACCGCGAGGAGCGGCCCGACATCGACGCCGTCTACATGGAGGCCGTGCAGGCCGCGACCGGGCAGGGCGGCTGGCCCATGACCGTGTTCCTGACGCCGGACGCCGAGCCCTTCTACTTCGGCACCTACTTCCCGCCCGAGCCCCGCCACGGGATGCCCTCCTTCACGCAGGTGCTCGAAGGCGTGCGGACCGCCTGGGTCGGCAGGCCCGAGGAGGTCGCCGAGGTCGCGCAGCGGATCGTACGGGACCTGGCCGGGCGGCAGTTGGACTACGGCAAGGCCGGCGTGCCCGGTCCCGAGGAGCTGGCCGGGGCGCTGCTCGGGCTGACGCGGGAGTACGACGCCGTGCGCGGGGGCTTCGGCGGCGCGCCGAAGTTCCCGCCGTCCATGGTGCTGGAGTTCCTCCTGCGCCACCACGCCCGCACCGGCTCCGAGGGCGCCCTCCAGATGGCCGTCGACACCTGCGAGGCGATGGCCCGGGGCGGGATCTACGACCAGCTGGGCGGCGGGTTCGCCCGGTACTCCGTGGACCGGGAGTGGGTGGTGCCCCACTTCGAGAAGATGCTCTACGACAACGCGCTGCTCTGCCGCGTGTACGCCCACCTCTGGCGGGCCACCGGATCGGACCTCGCGCGGCGGGTCGCGCTGGAGACCGCCGACTTCATGGTCCGCGAACTGCGCACCGAGCAGGGCGGATTCGCCTCCGCCCTCGACGCGGACAGCGAGGACCCGGTCAGCGGGAAGCACGTAGAGGGGGCCTACTACGCGTGGACGCCGGCGCAGTTCGCCGAGGTGCTCGGCGAGGACGACGGGGCCCTGGCGCAGGCGTACTTCGGGGTGACGCGGGAGGGCACCTTCGAGCACGGCGCCTCGGTGCTGCAGCTGCCCCAGGACGGCCCCGCCCTCGACGCGGAGCGCCTCGCCGGGATCAAGGAGCGGCTGCTCGCCTCCCGGGCGCGGCGCCCCGCGCCCGGCCGGGACGACAAGGTCGTCGCCGCCTGGAACGGGCTGGCCATCGCGGCGCTCGCCGAGTGCGGGGCGTACTTCGAGCGCCCGGACCTGGTCGAGCGGGCCACCGAGGCCGCCGACCTGCTCGTACGGGTCCACATGGACGGTTCCGCCCGCCTGGCCCGCACCAGCCGTGACGGCCGGGTCGGTCCCAACGCCGGGGTGCTGGAGGACTACGGCGACGTCGCCGAGGGCTTCCTGGTGCTGGCCTCCGTCACCGGTGAGGGGGTGTGGCTGGAGTTCGCCGGCTTCCTCGTGGACCTGGTGATGGCCCGCTTCGCCGCCGAGGACGGCTCGCTCTACGACACCGCGCATGACGCCGAGCGGCTGATCAGGCGGCCGCAGGACCCCACCGACACGGCCGCCCCCTCCGGCTGGACGGCCGCCGCCGGCGCGCTGCTCTCGTACGCCGCGCACACCGGTTCGCAGCCCCACCGCACGGCGGCCGAGCGGGCGCTGGGCGTGGTGCACGCCCTCGGGCCGCGCGCCCCGCGCTTCATCGGGCACGGCCTGGCGGTGGCGGAGGCGCTCGTGGACGGGCCGCGCGAGGTGGCCGTCGTCGGGCATCCGGACGATCCGGCGCGGGCCGCGCTGCACCGGACCGCGTTGCTGGGGACGGCTCCCGGGGCGGTGGTGGCGGTGGGTCTGCCGCGTGCGGCGGACGGGAGCGGCGGGGAGTTCCCCCTTCTGGCCGAGCGCACACTTGTTCGCGACCTTCCGACGGCGTACGTGTGCCGGCACTTCGTCTGCGCGCGTCCTACGACCGAACTGGTCGATTTGGCGGACCAGTTGGGCGCGGTTCGTCCCTGAAGTACCCGGAGTACCGTCAATTCCGGTTGTTGTACATCAACTCCGAAACGTGGTTTTTATCTGGGCGGCGCCTCCGCTTCACGTTCCCTGCCTAATCTCATGGCTTCGGGATTCGCCGAGCCGCGCACTGGGGGGTGCGCACGAGGGGGAAGCGGAGGCGCCGGGCCGGGGGGCCCGTGATCCGCCTCCGGGGGGTTTTCGATCGCCGCCTGGGGTTGCGGCATGTCTGTGGGGGACAGTTTGTACACTTCTGTGTTCATTGCTGCCATTTCGCTGGCGCTCTTCTGGATGGCCGCCTTCACCCTGTGGTGGCAGATGCACGCGTGGCGCACGCCGGAGACGCTCGCGTCGACCCGGTTCGACCGCCCCGACGGCGGCGGCCGGCTGGCCTTCTCGCTGCTCCTGCCCGCCCGCCACGAGCAGGCCGTCCTGGAGCACACGATCGACCGGCTCCTCGAATCGAGCCACACCGACTACGAGATCATCGTGATCGTCGGCCACGACGACCCCGAGACGGCGGCCGTCGCCGAACGCGCCGCCGCCCGCGCGCCCGAACGGGTCCGCGTCGTCACCGACCACCACGAGGCGAAGAACAAGCCGAAGGCCCTCAACACCGCGCTCCCGCACTGCCGGGGCGACATCGTGGGCGTCTTCGACGCCGAGGACCAGGTCCACCCGGAGCTCCTCGCCCACGTCGACCACGCCTTCCGGGCCACCGGGGCGGACGTGGTGCAGGGCGGCGTACAGCTGATCAACTTCCACTCCAGCTGGTACAGCCTGCGCAACTGCCTGGAGTACTTCTTCTGGTTCCGCTCCCGGCTCCACCTGCACGCCGAGAAGGGCTTCATCCCGCTCGGGGGCAACACCGTCTTCGTGCGCACCGAGGTGCTGCGCGAGGCGGGCGGCTGGGACCAGAACTGCCTCGCCGAGGACTGTGACCTGGGCGTGCGGCTCTCCTCCGTCGGCAAGAAGGTGGTCGTCGCCTACGACTCCGACATGGTCACCCGCGAGGAGACGCCGGGCTCGCTGATGAGCCTGCTCAAGCAGCGGACCCGCTGGAACCAGGGCTTCCTCCAGGTCTACCGGAAGAAGGACTGGCGGCAGCTGCCGGGCCGCGGCCAGCGCTGGCTGGCCCGCTACACGCTGATGACCCCCTTCATGCAGGCGGCCTCCGGGGTGATCATCCCGGTGAACTTCGCCGTCGCGGTCTTCCTCGACGTGCCGGTCGGCATCGCGATCATCACCTTCCTGCCCATGATCACCGCGCTGGTGACCTTCGTGTTCGAGATCGTCGGCCTCCACGACTTCGGCCGCCAGTACGGCCTGCGGGTCCGTTTCGTGCACTACGTCAAGCTCGTCGTCGGCGGCCCCTTCTACCAGGTGATGCTGGCGGGCGCCGCGATCCGGGCGGTCTGGCGCGAGCAGCGCGGCCGCAACGAGTGGGAACTGACCAGCCACACCGGCGCCCACCTGACCGGGGCGACGGCCTCCACCGCTTCCACCGCGATCCGAGAGGACAGCCACCGGTGACCGCCACCCTGCCCACGGCCACTGATCCCCAGCCTCAGCCCGGACCCGGCGAAGCCTCCGCCGGTGAAGCCTCCGCCACCCTGCCCGTCCGCCCCCGGGCCGGCACGGGCGCCGCGACCGCCATCGCGAACGCGAACGCGACCGCCACCGCAACCTCCACCGCAACCTCCGCCTCCACCACCGCCATCGAGCCCAGAGTCCCCGCCCAGCGCCGCCCCGGCGGTCCCGGCACCGGCCCCGGCGGCGGCCTCGGCGTCCGCCCTCCCGCGCCCGCCCGGCCCCTGGTCCGCTTCCGCTCCTCCCGCCCCGACCTGCTGCTCTGCGCCACCCTGCTGCTGGCGATCCTCCTCGTCCAGGGCTGGAACATCACCCACTTCCCGACCCTGAGCGACGACGAGGGCACGTACCTCGCCCAGGCCTGGGCCGTCCAGCAGGGCAAGGGCCTCGCCCACTACACCTACTGGTACGACCACCCGCCGCTCGGCTGGATCCAGGTGGCCGGGCTGACGTACCTGCCCTCCCTCTTCGTGCCCGACTGGATGACGGTCGCGCCGATGCGGTTCTCGATGCTCGCCGTCTCCGGTGCCAGCTCGGTGCTGATCTACGTGCTCGCCCGCCGGCTCTGGCTGCCGCGCTGGGCGGCCGGGCTCGCGATGGCCCTCTTCGGGCTCTCCCCGCTCTCCGTCGTGCTCCAGCGGGAGATCTTCCTCGACAACCTCGCCGTGATGTGGATGCTGCTGGCCTTCTGCCTCGCCGCGTCCCCCAGCCGCCACCTCTGGCACCACTTCGGCTCGGGTCTGGCCGCCGCCACCGCCGTCCTGACCAAGGAGACGATGCTGGTGGTGCTCCCGGCGCTGCTGGTGACGATGTGGCGCCACAGCCACCGCGACACCCGCAAGTTCGCCGTCACCGGAGCCGTCACCGCCTGTGCCCTGATCGGGCTCTCGTACCCGCTGTACGCCCTGCTCAACGGCGAACTGCTACCCGGCGCCGGACACGTCTCCCTGATCGACGGCATCACCTACCAGATGGGCCGCCCCGGCTCCGGGTTCATCCTCGACCCCGGCTCCGGCTCGTACGGCGTGTTCCGGTCCTGGCTCTACTACGACACCGTCCTGCCGCTCGGCGGGCTCGCCGGCGCCGTCCTGCTGCTGGCCACCACCCGCTGGTCGGTCACCGCACGGGCCCTGGCCGGACCGGCCCTGGCCGCCGTGATCCTCGCGCTCGTCGCACTGCGGCCCTCCGGCTACCTGCCCGCCATGTACGTCATCCAGGCCCTGCCCTTCCTCGCCCTGGTCCTCGCCGCGGCGGCGGCCAGCGTCACCCACGCCGTCCTGCGCCGCCGCCGCACCCCGGGGGAGCGCCGCGCCCTGGTGTGCGCGCGCTGGGCGCTGACCGTCGCCCTCGCCGCCTCCGCCGCCGTCTACGTCCTGCCGCGCTGGTACGACGGCAACCGCACCGCCCTCACCGTCGACGCGAACGCCCCCTACCGGCAGGCCGCCGCCTGGCTCGGCACGGTCGCCGAACCGGCGAACACCCGCGTCCTCGTGGACGACGCCCTCTGGCTCGACGCTGTTCACCACGGTTTTGCACCCGGAACGGGCGCCATCTGGTTCTACAAGGCGGACCTCGACCCGGCCGTCACCAAGACCCTGCCGCGCGGATGGCGGGACATCGACTACGTCGTCTCCTCGCCCACCGTGCGTCGTGATGCGGCGGACCTGCCCAACGTGAAGGCTGCACTGGAGCATTCGACCGCGGTCGCCGTCTTCGGTACGGGCGAGGACCGTGTCGAGATCCGCCGCACCGACCGCGAGAGTGGGAGCTGAACCACCATGAGCGAGGACCTGTGGCCCCCGCGCGCCCTGGACGCGCCGGAGGCCGCCGCGGGGCGGGCACCCGCCCCCGGCAGCGTCACAGTGATCATCCCGACCTTCAACGAGGCGGCGAACGTGGGGGAGTTGCTGAGCAGACTCCGCACCTCGCTGCCCGTCGGCCCGCCCTGCGAGGTGCTCTTCGTCGACGACTCCACCGATGACACACCGGCCGTGATCGAGAAGGCCGCCGCGGACTGCCCCTTCCCGGTGGCGGTCCTGCACCGGCAGGTCGCCGAGGGCGGCCTCGGCGGGGCCGTCGTCGAGGGCGTCAAGCGGGCCGGCTCCGAGTGGATCGTCGTCATGGACGCCGACCTCCAGCACCCTCCCCACCTCGTCCCCGAACTGCTCGGCGAGGGCACCCGCACCGGCGCCGATCTGGTCGTCGCCTCCCGCTACGTCGCCGGCGGCAGCCGGGCGGGCCTCGCCGGGAGCTACCGCGTCGCCGTCTCGCGCGGTGCGACCTGGCTGGCCAAGGGCCTCTTCCCGCGCGCCCTGGGCGGGATCAGCGACCCGATGAGCGGCTTCTTCGCGATGCGCCGCTCCGCGGTGAGCGCCGACGCCCTCAAGCCCCTCGGCTACAAGATCCTGCTGGAACTGGCCGTCCGCTGCCGCCCCGCGAAGACCGCCGAGGTCCCCTTCGTCTTCCAGGACCGCTTCGCCGGGGAGTCCAAGTCCGGTGCCCGCGAAGGGATCCGCTTCCTCGCGCACCTGGCCGCCCTGCGCTCCGCGAGCCCGCTCGCCCGGATGGTCGGCTTCGGCCTGATCGGCCTCTCCGGCTTCGCCCCGAACCTGCTGGCCCTGTGGCTCCTGACCCACGCCGGGGTGCAGTACCTGGCCGCCGAGGTCCTCGCCAACCAGGCCGGGGTGCTGTGGAACTTCCTCCTCATCGAGACCCTGCTCTTCCGCGACCGCCGCCGCCACCGTCACTGGGCGGACCGGATCGGCCGTTTCGCCCTCCTCGCCAACGCCGATCTGCTCCTGCGGATCCCGCTCATCGCGCTGTTCGTCGCCCGGCTCGGCCTCGGCGTCCTGCCCGCGACGGCCCTCGCGCTCGTGACCACCTTCGTCCTGCGCTTCGCCGCCACCGAAGCCCTCGTCTACCTGCCGCGCAAACCCCGTGCGGCGGCCCCACCCGGGAGTTGAGCCGCACCGAAAGGACACCCCGCATGCAGAGGAAGATCCGACGGAGGTCAGGGCGCCGGGCCGCCCTCCTCGCCGTCGGGGCGATGACCGCCGGCCTGCTGCTCACCGCACCGCAGCAGGCCACGGCCGGACCGCCCAACCTGCTCACCAACCCCGGTTTCGAGACCGCCGGACCGGCCGGCGCCGACATGCCCTCCTGCTGGGAGAAGTCCGGCTGGGGCGACAACGACTTCACCTTCGCCACCGTCGCCGACGCGCACGGCGGCACCAAGGCCATGAAGGTCTCCCTCACCCGCCGCGTCGACGGCGACCGCAAGGCCCTGGTCACCGAGAACGCCACCTGCGCCCCCACCGTCACACCGGGCAGGCAGTACGACCTGTCCGCCTGGTACAAGTCGAACACCCCCGACGTCTCCGTGACCGTCTTCCGCCACGACACCACCGCCGGCTGGCAGTACTGGACCGACCTGCAGAACCCGCCGGTCAGCGCCGCCTGGGCGCGCACGGAGGTCCGTACGCCCACCGTCCCGCCGAACACCGACAAGATCACCTGGGGGCTGTCGGTCTACGGCGTCGGCACCGTCACCACCGACGACTACGCGGTGGAGGAGGTCGGGGCCGTCCCGCCCCAGCCCGCCTGCACGGGCACGCCCGACCAGTGCGCCAAGGGCAAGTGGGAGGTGATGGCCGCCCAGAACCCGGTCCGCTCGATGCACGCCGTGGTCCTCAGGAACGGCAAGGTGCTGCTGATCGCGGGATCGGGCAACGACATATCCCAGTTCAACGCCGGGACCTTCACCTCCGCCGTGTACGACCCGGTGGCCGGCTCGGTCAGGACGATCCCGACGCCGGTGGACATGTTCTGCTCCGGCCACGTGCAACTGGCGGACGGCCGGGTGCTGGTGATGAGCGGCAACAAGGGCTACCCGTCGGCCGACGGCAAGATCGGATACCAGGGGCTGAAGGACTCGTACGTCTTCGACCCGGCGACCGAGACGTACACGAAGACCAACGACATGAACGGCGGCCACTGGTACCCGTCCGCCACGATCCTCGGCAACGGCGACGTGATCTCCTTCGGCGGTCTGAAGGAGGACTCCACCGGCAACGTCACGGCGGAGAAGTTCTCGGCGGCACAGGGCAGGTGGCTGCCGATGAACCAGGTCAACCAGACCTGGTCGTACTGGGGCCTGTACCCCTCGATGATCCTCATGCAGGACGGCCGGCTCTTCTACTCCGGCAGCCACACCTTCGGCAACGGCACGGCCGGATCCGGCTCCTCGATCTACGACTACGACGCCAACACCGTCACGGACGTGCCCGGACTGCGAGGGAAGGACGCGCGCGACGAGTCGGCGAGCGTGCTGCTGCCCCCGGCCCAGGACCAGCGGGTGCTCACCATCGGCGGCGGCAACAACGAGAGCAACCCGCCCGCGAACCGTCTCACCGACATCATCGACCTCAAGAAGCCGAGCCCCGGATACACCGCGGGCCCCGACCTCCCGCAGGGCCTCGTCGACGCGGGCGCCGGCAAGCGCCCGCAGACCGGCGCCGAGGGCAAGATGTACGTGTCCGCGGTGCTGCTGCCGGACGGCAAGGTCCTGGAGACCGGCGGCGGGCTGCACGACCGGGCCGACCCGGTCTTCGAGGCCTCCTTCTTCGACCCGGCGAACAACACCTACCAGCCGGGCCTGGCCACCGACCCGATCCCGCGCACCTACCACTCGGGCGCCTTCCTGCTGCCCGACGGCCGGGTCATGTCGGTCGGGGACAACCCGGGCAACGGCACGTACAACCACGCGGTGTCGATCTACACCCCGCCGTACCTCTTCAAGGGCCCGCGCCCCCGGCTCACCTCGGTGATCGACACCGAGTGGGTCTACGGCGACACGCAGCGGATCACCGTGGACCGGCCGATCGCCAAGGCGGAACTGATCCGCCCGGCGGCCGTCACCCACTCCTCCGACCCCAACCAGCGGTTCGTGGACCTCCCCATGACCGTCGTCAACAACACCACCATCGACCTCAACGTCACCAGCAACCCCAACCTGGCGCCGCCCGGCTGGTACATGCTCTTCGGCGTCGACGCGAACGGAGTCCCCTCGGTCGCCACCTGGGTCCACCTCGGCGGAGCCCCGGCGCTCGCGGCCGCACAGGGCAGCCAACCGACCGCCCACGAACACTCCTTCGCGAACGAACTGGCCGCCCCGAAGCCCAACCCGCAGCAGCGCGACGCCGCCCCGGTCCCCCCGACCGTGGCCGGCTGCGACCGCCACTACGGCACGGCGAGCCTGTGCGTCCCGGCGAACTTCCCGGCGGAGGTCGAGAAGACCACCCGGGCGCGCTGCGACTGGCTGGCCTCCCACCTGTTCCCCCGGCGGATGAAGGTCAACGGCAGCGACCCGCTGCGCCTGGACCCCGACGGCGACGGTCACGCCTGCTAGCAGGCTCCTCCGCCGGTCCCGGTCCCGGCCCCGCCCCGCCCCCGCCCCCGTACCGGCCCGGTACGGGGACGGGGCCGGCCCCGTCGCCCGGAATGCGGGTCCCGGTCCGCCGTGCGATAACGGCACCATGAAGCAGCTCCCGACGGCCACGGCCGCAGAAATCAAGATCAGCTTCGTCGGAGCGGAGGCCGGGACGGCGTTCGACGCGCTGGAGCTCGACCGCGAGGAGGGCCGCTCGCGGGCCGTCCACTTCTGGGACCGGCCGGTGGAGTCGGCAGGCGGCGCGATCGCGCTGCCCCTGCTGGACCGGGGGCTCGTCCTGCGCCTGCGCCGGGACGAGGCCGGGCCGGGGTCCAAACACAAGGCGGACCTGACCGTCAAACTGCGCCCGTGCACCCCGCTGCCGCAGCACTGGCAGGAGGAGCGCGAGGAGGAGCACTGGGAGTACCGGATCGAGGAGGACCGGGCCGGGCCCGATTTCGGCCCTGTCCTGGCGGCCTCGCTGGAGGCCGACCGGGAGTTCGACGAGGCCCTCGACACCGAACGGGGCTCCCTCGGCGATCTGGTCACCAAGCCGCAACTGGAACTGCTGGAGGCGGCCGACGCGGACGGGGAGGACCTCGACGCCCTGACGGCGCTGGGCCCGGTGCACGCCGTCAAGTGGAAGCAGGACTGGGACGGGCTGCCCGGATCCGTGGCGATCGAGGAGTGGACCACCGACGGCGGACTGCGGTTCCTGGAGGTGTCGGTCCGCGCGGACGTCGCCGACGCGCCCCGGGTCCAGGACCTGCTCGGGGACGGCCTGCGCGACCGCGGCCTCACCCCGCCGCGGACGGGCGAGACGAAGACCCGGGCCGTACTGACCGCCCTGGCCCGCGACCTCCTGCGCTGACCCGCAGCGCCGGCCGCCGCGCTGACCCGCAGCGCCGGGGGCGGCGTCGCCCCCGGCCCGCCGTCAGCCCCGGTGCGAGTAGGCGGCCAGGGAGATGCCGACGTAGTGGGCCACGAAGGCCGCCAGCGTCAGGGAGTGGAAGACCTCGTGGAAACCGAAGAACCGCGGGGAGGGGTTGGGCCGCTTGATGCCGTAGATCACGCCGCCCACGCTGTAGAGCAGGCCGCCCACGATCACCAGCACCAGGACCGCGATGCCGCCGGTGCGCAGGAAGTCGGGCAGGAAGAAGACCGCGGCCCAGCCCATCGCGATGTAGCAGGGGGTGTAGAGCCAGCGCGGCGCGCCGACCCAGAAGACGCGGAAGGCGATCCCGGCCGCCGCCGCGAGCCACACCGCCCACAGCAGGGTCCGCCCGGTGGAGTCCGGCAGGAGCAGGACGGTGAGCGGGGTGTAGGTGCCCGCGATGATCAGGAAGATGTTGGCGTGGTCGAGGCGGCGCAGGATCGCTTCGCCGCGCGGCCCCCACGTACCGCGGTGGTAGACGGCGCTGACGCCGAAGAGCAGGCAGGCGGTGAGCACGTACACTCCGCAGGCCACGCGGGCCCGGGTGGAGTCGGTGAAGGCCATCAGCACCAGGCCCGCGACCACCACGGCGGGGAACATTCCGGTGTGCAGCCAGCCCCGCATCAGGGGCTTGGCCTCGGTCTCCACCCCCGGCGCTGCCGGTGAGGCCGCTACGGCGGCGGCGTCAGAAGTCATGACCGACATGCTACCTACGGGTCCGTAGGTTCCCGGTAGCGCTCTTTACGGAAGATTGACGGACGTGGCAATGCTCACGTGAGAGGCCCTCTGGACATATGCGCACATCCACCGGATGATCAGATGAGTGCGGTCGGCACCGGATGAGCGGAGCGCGAAGCATCCGGGTCGCAGCCCCCACGGGGCATACACCAAACAAACCCCTCAACAAGGAGCAATCGTGGCGCGCGACAACGCGGCTCCCACTTCCGGTTCGACACTCCCCACCGAGCATGCAGAGCTCGCCTCCTGGGTGGACGAGATCGCAGCCCTCACCCAGCCGGACCGCGTCGTCTGGTGCGACGGCTCCGAGGCCGAGTACGAGCGCCTGTGCGAGGAGCTCGTCTCCAAGGGAACGTTCAAGAAGCTGGACGAGGCCAAGCGCCCGAACTCCTACTACGCCGCCTCCGACCCCTCCGACGTAGCGCGCGTCGAGGACCGGACCTTCATCTGCTCCGAGAAGGCGGAGGACGCGGGCCCCACGAACCACTGGAAGGCTCCTTCCGAGATGAAGGAGATCTTCTCGGGCGAGCAGGGCATATTCCGCGGCTCCATGAAGGGCCGCACGATGTACGTCGTGCCCTTCTGCATGGGCCCCCTCGGCTCCGAGCTCTCCGCGATCGGCGTCGAGATCACCGACTCCGCCTACGTCGCGGTCGCCATGCGCACCATGACCCGCATGGGCAAGGCCGTCCTCGACGAGCTCGGCACCGACGGCTTCTTCGTCAAGGCCGTCCACACCCTCGGCGCCCCGCTCGCCGAGGGCCAGGAAGACGTGCCGTGGCCGTGCAACACGACCAAGTACATCTCGCACTTCCCCGAGACCCGCGAGATCTGGTCCTTCGGCTCCGGCTACGGCGGCAACGCCCTGCTCGGCAAGAAGTGCTACGCGCTGCGCATCGCCTCCGTCATGGCGCGTGACGAGGGCTGGCTCGCCGAGCACATGCTGGTCCTCAAGCTCACCCCGCCGCAGGGCGAGGGCGAGGCGAAGTACGTCGCGGCCGCGTTCCCGTCCGCCTGCGGCAAGACCAACCTCGCCATGCTGGAGCCGACCATCCCCGGCTGGACGGTCGAGACCATCGGCGACGACATCGCCTGGATGCGCTTCGGCGAGGACGGCCGCCTCTACGCGATCAACCCCGAGGCCGGCTTCTTCGGCGTCGCCCCCGGCACCGGCGAGCACACCAACGCCAACGCCATGAAGACCATGTACGCCAACACCGTCTTCACCAACGTCGCGCTCACCCCCGACGGCTCCGACGTCTGGTGGGAGGGCATGACCGAAGAGGCGCCCGCGCACCTCATCGACTGGAAGGGCAACGCCTGGACCCCGGAGTCCGGGACCCCGGCCGCGCACCCCAACGCCCGCTTCGCCGTCCCGGCGTCGCAGTGCCCGACGATCGCCCCCGAGTGGGAGGACCCCAAGGGCGTCCCGATCTCCGCGATCCTCTTCGGCGGCCGTCGCGCCTCCGCCGTCCCGCTGGTCACCGAGTCCTTCGACTGGAACCACGGCGTCTTCATCGGCTCGAACATCGCCTCCGAGAAGACCGCCGCCGCCGAGGGCAAGGTCGGCGAACTGCGCCGCGACCCCTTCGCCATGCTGCCCTTCTGCGGCTACAACATGGGCGACTACATGGCCCACTGGGTCAAGGTCGCGGCCGACAAGGACCAGGCCAAGCTCCCGAAGATCTACTACGTGAACTGGTTCCGCAAGAACGACGCGGGCAAGTTCGTGTGGCCCGGCTTCGGCGAGAACAGCCGCGTCCTGAAGTGGATCGTCGGCCGCCTCGACGGCACCGCCGAGGGCGTGGAGACCCCCATCGGCGTCCTGCCGACCAAGGACTCCCTCGACCTGGACGGCCTCGACCTCCCGGCCGAGGACCTGGACTTCCTCCTCACGGTCGACAAGGAGGTCTGGCGCGAGGAGGCCGCCCTGGTCCCCGAGCACCTGAACACCTACGGCGACCACACCCCCAAGGAGCTGTGGGACCAGTACCACGCGCTCGTCGAGCGCCTGGGCTAGTCCCCGGCCCCACCCCCCCCAAGAACCGAGGCCGGCTGTCCCCGGCCGAGGACCGACGCGGGATTCCCCGACCTAGGGCTCCCTGCGACCTTCCAAATAGGTCGTGTGCGTCTGCTGACGGCGGGCTTCCACATCGTGGAGGCCCGCCGTCACGCGTTCCGCCTCCTCGAACAGCACCGACAGCTGCCGCTCCAGGTGCCGCTCCGGAGATTCCCCGCCCGGCGTCAGCCGGGTCCACCAGCGGGTCCGGTTGTACGTGTCCACGCACTCCGGCACGTCCAGCCGGATCGCCCGCGACAGCCTGTGCACCGCCTCCGGCTCCGTGGCCAGCACGTCCGCCACCCAGCCCGGATCGAGCAGCGCCGCGTACAGGTCCAGCAGCTCGCTCAGCTTGCCCTCGGCGGCCGGCGGCAGCTCCACCTCCGCCACGTACTCCCGCAGCCGGCCCAGGTCCTCCCGTACGACGCCCAACTGCTCGGCCGGATCCGGGAAGTACGGGGTGTCGATCCGCGCCGGCGGGGCGATCAGGGCGCCCGCCGCGTACAGGCCCGCGACCACCACGGGCCAGTACGCGCCCGCCACCCCGGCCAGCGTCAGCCCCAGACCGACGAGCCCGCCGACGCCGCCCGCCAGGTTCTTGCCCGACTCCAGGTACCGGAGCACCCGGGCCCCGGCCGACGCGCCGCCGGACGCCCTACTGGTATCCACGGATCTCCTCGAAGGCCCCGTCCAGCGAACCGTTCCCGTCGGTGGCGTCGAAGAGGCGGCCGCCGGTCAGCTCCGTGATGTGCGTGAGCTCCTTGCGGTCCGAGTCCCCGAACAGCACCGCGAAGACCGGAGTGTGCTTCTGCCCTTCCGGCAGCCCCGCGTAGAAGGAGTCGAAGTCCTGCACCCTGTCCCCGCTCTGCCCGTCCGTCATGAGCACGATCGAGGTGAACGCGTCGGCGTTCCCCTGCCCCAGGTGCTGGTACGCGGCCTTCAGACTCCCGTACACGGCCGTGCCCCCCTCCGGTCGGAGGGACCCCACGTCACCCCGGATCGCCTCCAGGGCCGGCCCCGGGTTCCCCGGTTCGACGACGTGCGTCAGCACCTGCTTCACCTTGTCACCGAAGGGCAGCAGAGTCACCTCCTCGCGGTCCCTGAACCGCTCGCCCGTCCCCGAACCGCCGCTGCCCGTAAGGTCGGTGAGCGCCGACTTCAGCCGGCCGATCCGGTCCTGCTCCGCCATGGAACCCGAGGTGTCCAGCACGTACACCGTGCGCGACGGCCGGCGCAGCTCGTTCTCGTACGAGGCCAGCAGGCCGTCCGCCACCGACCGCGAGCCCGGGAACGGCAGCTCGCGCCGTCTCTCCCCGTCCAGCCCGGCCGCCGGGGCCACCCCGGCCGCCACCGGCCGCCGGAAGGTCTTCTCCGTGATGGCCTTCTGCGCGGCGTCGCCCCGCAGGTACTCCGTCAGCAGCCGGCCCGACTCCCGCGCGCCGGCCGGGGCCGACGTCAGCAGCGTCAGCGGATAGTGCGCCGTCACCACCCCGTCCTTCGGCCGGATCACCGTCAGCGGTTCCTTCGCCCGGTCGTTCATCGACAGCAGCACCGACTCGTAGTTGACCAGCGCGTCCACGTCGTCGCGCTTCGCGTACGCCGTCACCAGCCAGCCCGAGGAACCCGAGGTCAGCTTCTGCCCCTTGAAGAACTCCCGCAGCCGCGGCTGTGCCGTGCGCACGTCGGCGTCGGTCAGCGCCGACTGCGCGCCCGACAGGCCCGAGGCCACCGACACCAGCGCGGAGAAACCGGAGTTGGAGTGCACCGGATCCGTCATTCCGTACGTCAGCTTCCCGGCGGCGACGGCCTCCTCGACCGCCGACCAGGTCACCTCCTGCGGCTTCCAGCCCAGCCGGGCCAGCGCCTGCGGCTTCACCCCGACCGCCACCGGCGAGGACATCACCGGCGTCTCGTTGGCCAGCTTCGACGCCGCCTCCGGGCGCAGCCGCAGGTAGTCGTTGGACGAGAGCCAGATCGCGTCGTACTTGCCGTCCGCCGTGCCGGAGGCCACCTGCTCGGCCGCGTCCAGCGTCCCCGACCAGGTGAAGTCGACCGAGACGCCGGTCGCCGCCTTCGCCGCCTTCAGCACCGGCTCCATGTCGGTGAGCTCGCTGGAGGCCAGCACCCGCAGCCGGCCCTCCTTGTACTCCTGCTGCTTCGGCCCGCCGCCCGAAGACCCCGCGGCCCCCGAGGACCCCGCGGAACCCGCACCGCCGGAAGCCGCCGACGGGCCGTCGGAGGTGCAGCCGGCCGCCCCCAGCAGCGTCGCGGCCAGGGCCACGGCCGCCATCAGCCGCGCGCGCGTGCGCGCCGTACGCGGGCTCATCGCTCCCCGCCTTCCAGGGCGCCCGCGGTCCGCGTCCGGGCCAGGTGGGCCGAAGCCGACCGGAGCTCACCCGTCAGGGACTCCACCGTCGCCGCCATGTTCTCCGTGGCCTGCACCTTGAAGGAGTCGATCGCGTCGAGGGTCTCGTAGATCTGCGCGAACGCCGTCCGCAGCGTCTCCGCCCCCACCGCCGGGTCCGCCGCGATCCGCTGGATCTCCCCGCTCCGGGTGGCCAGCATCTCCGCGTTCCCCCGGATCAGCTCCTCCGTCGTCCCCTTCAGCGCGTTGACCTGCTCGACCACCGTGCGCTGGTGCTCCAGGGCCGAGGCCAGCATCACCGCGATCCGCAGCGCCGACACCGTGGTCGTCGCGGCCCGGTCGACGCCCTTGATCAGCTCGTCGTTGTTGCGCCGCACCACGTCCATCGCCAGATAGCCCTGGGCGCAGACCGCCAGTTGCGTCAGCAGGTCCTGGTGCTTCTGCCGCACCGGGAACAGCACGTCCGCGCGGATCGCGTCCGCCCCCTGCGGATCCGTCCGCTCCGTCTCGGCGATCCGCTGTTCGACGGCGCCGTCCAGCGCCTCCGTGAGCACCGCGTGCTCCTGGAGCCTGCCCATGGTCTCCCACAGCCGGGCCCGCTCGGTGTGCAGGGCCGCGTTGTCGCGGCGCAGCTCGTCCTGACCGCCGCGCAGCGCGCCGACGATCCGGTTGAGGGTGGCCTGCGAGGAGGCGTACTTGGCCACGTGGTCGCGCAGCCGGTTCCCGCCGGGCAGCTTCGCGAGCAGCCGGCGCGCCCCCTTGGCGGGCGCGTCCCGCGGATCGAGGTCCTCGACGGTGCGCCGCAGCTCGACGAGCGACCCGGCGACCCGGCCCTGCGCGTCGCCACCCCCGGCGCCGAGCGAGCGCACGGCCCGGTCCAGCATCCGGTTCGACTGCTGCGCGGCGTCGCGCATGTCGGCCGACCCCAGCGCGGCGATCTCGCCGATCCGGGTGGCGAACTCGGGGGAGCGGACGTCGATCGCGGCGAGGCGGCCGACGTACTCCCCGGCCCGGCGGTCCATCTCCTCCCGTACCCCGTCCTCCAGCGGGACCAGCCCGGAGGCCTGCTCCCGGCGGACGGGGGCGACGGGCTCCGGTGCGGTGAGGACGAGCGGGGCGTCCTCGGGCGGTGTCAGTGTCATGGCGTGTCCCCCTGCCCCTTGGCGCGTGCGGCCAGCGCCATCAGGACCTTGACGGTCGGTGCGCCGACCTGGCGGATCCCGGTCAGCCCCGGATTGAGGTAGCCCGGGTACGGCGCGGTCGCGGTGGTGAACTCGGCGACGCCCTCCTGCGGGCGGAAGCCGTGGCGTACGGCCAGCTCGCGCAGCTTCGGATCGGTGGCGAGGAGGGTGCCGAGCTCCTTGGCCTTCTCGCTGATCGGTACGAAGGTGTGCGGGGAGTTGACGGTGGTGTCCGGGTACAGCACGACCATGTTGGCGGCCTCCCCGGTGGCCTGCTTCTGGATCAGGAGCGAGGCCACCTGGGACTCGTAGGCGAGGATCAGCGGTTCGCCGCTGCCGCTGATGAACGCCCGGAAGGGGTCGTCGGTGCTGGGCTCCAGTGCTCCCTGGACCGAGATCAGCTTGCGGAGCAGGGGCGCGGTACGGGTGATCCCGGCGTCGTCGGAGACGACGGTGCCGTTGTTGGCGACGTTGGAGGTGGCGGCGATGAACAGGGCGCCGGAATTGGAGGTGGCGGGGTCGGTGGTCTTGATGAAGACCCGTCCGGCCAGCTCGGCGAAGGCGTTCGCCCCCGTCAGCTGCTGCCAGTTGCGGTCCTCCTCGGCGGCCTTCAGGTAGGGCCCCATCAGCAGGGTGCCGGAGTTCTTCCCCGACATCCTCGCGAGCCCGTTGTCGGCGAGCACCTTGGCCGCGTTGGCGCGGGCGATCACGACGAGGGGGGAGAAGAAGGGCTTGGTGGTCTGCGCGCCCTTGACTCCGGCCGCAGACTCGATCTCCTGTGCCGGCTCACTGCTGCTGGGGAAGGCGAAGTCGTACTCCTTGAGGGCGAGCTGGTCCATGGCCCAGGAACCAGATGTTTCGGTCCTGACGGTGTAACCCTTGGCCGCGAGGGCCTTGGTGACGTCGGGGTCGCGGAAGAACTCGGACTTCTCCGACCCGATGACGCCGCGCACGCTCTTCGTTGGCGTGCGGTCTGGCCCGTGGCCCCCGATGACGATGACGGCGATCACGCCGCCGATCAGGAGGACCGCCAGAGCGATTCCCAGGATGCGTCTCACGGGTGCAGCGTGCTCGCGGAAACCCACATTCCGCGGCGGGTCGGGTGAACGCCGGGTGGCCAGGCGGTCCCACTTCGAAATGCTGTGTGAGCCCGCGGGTGCTGGTGGGCCGGGCGGGGGCCGAGGAGGATCGTGCCATGGGCGTGAGCGCGTTGAAGTGGCAGGGCTGGCTCGTCGGCCTGGTGGGAGTGGCGGGCCTGCTGGTGTTCGCCCCACTGGGCCTCTACGTATGGGCCAGCGGCGGTGACGGCCCCGCCGCCGCCCCGCCCCCGCCGGACGTACGGGTCACCGCCTGCCGCGTCGACCCGGCGAGCCGCCGCGTGGTGGCGACGGTGGAGGCACGGGGCACGGGCTCGTACGTCGTCACGGTCGAGTTCCGCGACCGCGAACCCCCCGCCCCCGACGCCCGCACGGCCCGCGCCCTGATCGGCGTCCCGGGCCTCAGCCCGGCCGCCCCGGCCCAGTCAGAGGCCATCGGCCCGGTCTGGCCCCCGTCCACGGCCCCGTGGTGCGGGATCGCCGGCGTGGCGCCCGCACCGCCGTCCCGCTGAGCCCCGGGCGGCCGTAGCGCGGCCTATCGAGGCCTATCGCGGCCCTCCTCATGACCTTCAATTGCTATCGTCTCGGGGGTCGTTCAGGGAGCTCAGGGGGAAACATGTCGGATCCGACGCAACCGCCGTCCTCGCCGCCGGCGTTTCCGGCCCCCGCGGGGCCTTCGCGGGCCAAGCTCTGGGCGGCCGGGGCCGCCGTGGTGAGCGCCATCGCCGGTGTGGCGAGCGCCATCGCCGCCTTCTCCGGCAACTCGTCCGCCCCGGCGGCCGTCGCGCCCCCCACCGGGGTCTCCCTCCCGGCGCCGCAGACCGCTTCGAGTCCGGCCGCGGGCGGCACGGGTACGGGGGCGGGTACGGGTGCGGGCGCCCCCGCCTCCGTCCGCTGGTCGGGCAAGATCGTCCTCGGGCTGGAGGGCATCGACCTGACCCAGAACCCGCCCCGCAGGGGCGACGGTTCCACCTTCGGCTACCGCCCGGCCGCCGCCCGCAGCGGATCCAGTTCGATGACGGTCAAGGGCACCGCCGCCCTCTGGACGGACGCCTCGGCGCCGACGCCGCAGGGCTGCAAGGACCTCCTGGCCACGCAGTCCCGCTCCGAGGTGACCGTGGCCGAGGGCGACAGCGTCTGCCTCGTGAACGAGAAGTCCCCGATCGCCGTCCTGAAGGTCACCGCGACCCGCTACGACGAGGGCACCTACGGCCTGGTCGAAGGCGAGCTGACGACCTGGAACCTTCGCGGGACCGGCTGATCGCCGAGTAGGCCCGGGGGTGTGGCACCCGGTCCGGAGCCTCCGCGGCCCCGGACCGGGGCCGTCAGTGGGCGCCGGCCAGGTCGACGGAGTCGAGGGCGGCGGCGTGCGCGTCCATGCGCTCGGCGGCGAGGATCGCGGCGGCGGTGTCGGCGCGGGACGCGGCGACGAGCAGGGCGCGGGCGGCGAGGTCGTGGGCGCGCCGGTGCAGCACCGCCGGGTCCTCGTCGGAGGCCCCCGCGGCGCGGGCCGGGCGGGCCCCGCGCAGACGGGTCACCTGGGCGGCGATCTGCTCGGCGGCCTCGTCGAGCGCGAGCTCGTCGGTCAGGGTGAGCAGGGCCGACAGGTGTCCGGCGAGCTGGATGTCCAGCTCCTCGCCACGACTGCGGCGCGGGTAGTCGGATGCGCCGTGGTGGCCGCCCTCGCGATGGTGGACGACCGGCTTGGTGCGGATCGGCTCGTACATGAGGAGGCCTCCTGCTGGGTCAGGAGACCATCCTACATTGGAACCGGTCTAAAGTTGAGTTGAATCCTGGTGGAGTGTAGCTGGAGCGCCTTCCGGGGGCGCCCCCGGCTTCACCGTGGCCGGCTGCTCTGTGGCCGGCTGTTCTACGGCTGGCTGTATCCGTCCAGGAAGTTGCCGATCCGGGTGACCGCGTCCGCGAGGTCCTTCGCGTTGGGCAGCGTCACGATGCGGAAGTGGTCGGGCTCGGGCCAGTTGAAGCCCGTACCGTGCACGACCATGATCTTTTCGGCCCGCAGCAGGTCGAGGACCATCTGCCGGTCGTCCTTGATCTTGTAGACGGACGGGTCGAGCCGCGGGAAGGCGTAGAGCGCGCCCTTCGGCTTCACGCAGGTGACGCCCGGGATCTGGGTGAGCAGGTCGTACGCGACGTTGCGCTGTTCCAGGATCCGTCCGCCCGGCAGGACCAGGTCGTTGATCGACTGCCGGCCGCCGAGGGCGGTGGCGACGGCGTGCTGGGAGGGCATGTTCGCGCACAGGCGCATGTTGGCGAGGATCGTCAGGCCCTCGATGTACGAGGCGGCGTGCTTCTTCGGGCCGCAGACGGCCATCCAGCCGGCCCGGTAGCCCGCGACGCGGTAGTTCTTCGACAGTCCGTTGAAGGTCAGCGTCAGCAGGTCGGGGGCGATCGCGGCGGTGTTGGTGTGGGTGGTGCCGTCGTAGAGGATCCGGTCGTAGATCTCGTCGGAGCAGACGACCAGGTTGTGGCGGCGCGCGATGTCCGTCAGCCCGCGGAGCATCTCGTCGTCGTAGACGGCGCCGGTCGGGTTGTTCGGGTTGATGATCACGATGGCGCGGGTGCGGTCGGTGATCTTGCGCTCGATGTCGGCGAGGTCGGGCATCCAGTCGGACTGCTCGTCGCACCGGTAGTGCACGGCGGTGCCGCCGGCCAGCGAGACGGAGGCGGTCCACAGCGGGTAGTCCGGCGCGGGGACGAGGACCTCGTCGCCGTCGTCGAGCAGCGCCTGCATCGACATCTGGATCAGCTCGGAGACGCCGTTGCCGAGGTAGATGTCCTCGACGTCCAGGTCGATGCCCTTGGTCTGGTAGTGCTGCATGACCGCGCGGCGCGCCGACAGCAGCCCCTTCGCGTCCCCGTAGCCGTGGGCGTTGCCCAGGTTGCGGAGCATGTCCTCAAGGATCTCCGGCGGGCACTCGAAGCCGAAGGCCGCGGGGTTGCCGGTGTTGAGCTTGAGGATGCGATGACCTGCAGCTTCGAGCCGCATCGCCTCTTCGAGGACGGGGCCGCGGATCTCGTAGCAGACATTGGCGAGTTTCGTTGACTGGATCACCTGCATGACGGGAGCTTACGGCCCCCCGCGGCCGCCCGCTTGGTCAATTCGGCCGAATGTGGTGTAGGGAAATGTCCTGTTTCGCGCGATGGGTGGGGTGGTGGCCCCGTCCACCCTTTGAAACGGCGGCGCGCCGCCACCGTGACCTGCGGAATGAGTGGGGCCCGGGCCGGGGGTGGCGGAGGTGTTGCGCTCGTCACTTGAGGCGGGTTCTAGGGTGGCTGCGGCCGGGGTCGGGTGGTGGACCCGACGGCGGGTGCGAGGGCCGACGGAACGGCCGGTGCGAGCGGAGGGGTGGACGTCGTGGGGGATGCGGTGGGGGATGCGGTGGCCGGGGCCGGGGCCGGGGCCGGGGCCGGGGGAGGGCCCGGGGGTGCCGGGGCGCCCGACGTGGCGTCCGTGTTCCGGTTCGCCACGGAGCTCTGCGCCTGGGTGGCCACCCCCTGGGCCCTGGCCGGCTGGTCGGCCTGGGCGGCGGCGGGCTCCGTGGTCGTGCTGATCGGCCTGCCGACCCTGTTCGCCACGCCCGGCGACAAGACCCAGGTGATCGTCCCGGTGCCGGGCGCGGTGACGGTGGCGCTGGTGCTGCTCCAGCTGGTGGCTGCGGTCGCGGCCGCCTGGGCGGCCTGGCCGGCCTGGGCGGCGGTGGCCGTGACGGCCCTGGCGACGGCCTGCCTGGCCACGGAGCGCAGGCGCTGGGGGCGGCTGCTGGGGGGTTAGGGGGCCGGGGGGTTTTTGTGCTGGGTGGGGTAGGGGTCGGGGGTGGGCGGTGCGCCCTTGGTCCGGGTCTGGGGAGGGCTGGGGGCGTCCCGCCAGTCCACTGTCCTTCCGTGTCGGGACGGTCCCTCAAGGGCGCTCCTTCGTCGCGTCGCTTCGCGATGGCCTTCGGCCACCCTTGACCGACCGTCCCGCCCCGGAATGCCAAAGACTGTCGGGAAGCCCCCAGGGAAACGGCCGGGAGGAAACCGAGGGCCTGGGGGCCAGCCAGAGATGTGCGAGCCCTCCCCGCCTGGCCAGACCCGAGATACGGGCCCACATCCATCAGATCCCGGGCCGGGGGCAGCCAGCCCACCCGAAACAGCGATCAGACCGTCCGGCAGTGCCTTCGGGACAGCAGGCGCGTCGGATCGCTACGCGCTTCGCTCGGCATGGCGGCTGCGATCCGTCTGGGGCTGGACATGGGCGTCAATTAACGTGGCGCTCACCATGGACCAATTGCCCGCGGACCCGACGGTGTTGCACCCGTTTCCCGACCAGCCGCGCGTGGTGCTGCTCAAGCCGCTCGTGACGTCCGGGCTGATCGAGGTCGGGGAGTACTCGTACTACGACGATCCGGACGATCCGACCGCCTTCGAGACCCGCAACGTGCTCTACCACTACGGGCCGGAGAAGCTGGTGATCGGGAAGTTCTGTGCCCTCGGGACCGGGGTCCGATTCATCATGAACGGCGCCAACCACCGGATGGACGGTCCCTCCACGTTCCCGTTCCCCATCATGGGCGGGTCCTGGGCCGCGCACTTCGACCTGCTCACCGGACTGCCCGGCCGGGGTGACACCGTGGTCGGCAACGACGTCTGGTTCGGCTACGACACGATGGTGATGCCCGGAGTGCGCATCGGTCACGGGGCGATCATCGGCTCGGGCGCCGTCGTCGTCGACGACGTTCCCGACTACGGCATCGTGGGCGGGAATCCCGCACGCCTCGTCCGCACGCGCTACGACGATGCCGACGTCGCCCGCCTCCTGCGGGTGGCCTGGTGGGACTGGCCCGCCGAGCACATCACCGAGCACGTCCGCGTCATCATGTCCGGCACCGTCGACGAACTGGAAGCGGTCGCACCGCGCTGAATCAGGTGTTGGTGTTGAGGAAGCCGATGACCACGGAGCCCCACCAGCACGCCTGCGACACGAGGGCGGTCACCCCGCCCCACAGCAGGAGCCGACCGCCGACCGGCAAGGTCACTTCCTCCATCCGGCGGCCCAGCAGGCCCGCCTGGAGTCCGTTGAGGGTGAGGACGGCGACCAGCCCGAGCTTCGTGAGGGTCAGCGGGGAGTGCACGTCGGGGCGCAGCATCATGCCGCTCGCCACGAGGCCCCCGAGACCGGCCCAGATGGGTACGTGCAGCCGCGCGGTCGCACCGACCACCTCGGTCAGGGTGCAGCGCCCGGTGGCCCAGAGGAGCCCGTAGTAGTCGGCCGACAGGACCGCACCGAAGCCGAGCACGAGGGAGGCCAGGTGCACGAAGAGCGCGGCGGAATGCAGCGTCTCGTCGGTCTGTATGTGGAGCGAGAACCACAGGCCGGCCGTCAGCACGACCATCGCGCACACCGCGCCCGCCGCCACCGTCCACCACGAGTCGAACAGGCGGACAGGACGGGCGGGAAGTCTGACGGCGGGGGACGACATGTGAGCTGACTCCGGGGGAAGGTCACGGCACTGTCTGCCGCGTCGAGGCAAGGTAAGGCTTACCTAAAGACTCTTTTCCGTCAATCCACGTCCACGACCCAAGACCGTGAACCCCGCCACACCCCCACGCGCGCTCCGCTCTGGGCGAAGGGGCCTGCCCCGGACCCGCAGGCCGTGGTCCAGTGGGCTGATGGAGATCTTGGTACTGGGCGGAACGGCATGGGTGGGCCGCGAGATCTCGCGGCAGGCACACGGACGGGGGCACCAGGTGACCTGCCTGGCCCGCGGGGAGAGCGGCGGGGTGGCCGAGGGCGCGCGTCTGGTGGCCGCCGACCGGCGCGACCCCACGGCGTACGAGTCCCTGGCGGGCCGTGACTGGGACGCCGTGGTCGAAGTGTCCTGGCAACCCGGCTTCGTGCGCGGCGCGCTGGCCGCCCTCGGCCGCCGCGCCCGGCACTGGTCGTACGTGTCGTCGGTCAGCGCGTACGCCGAGCACGGGCGGCCGGGCGCGGACGAGTCGGCCGCGCTCCTTCCGGCGGTCCAGCAGGCCGAGGTCGGCCGCGAGGTGTACGGGGAAGCGAAGGCGGCCTGCGAGAAGGCCTCCACAGCCGCGGTGGGGGATCGGCTGCTGATCGCGCGGGCCGGGCTGATCGCCGGTCCCGGCGACGGGAGCGGCCGCACCGGCTACTGGGTGGCCCGCGCCGCCCGCGACCCGCTGGCGCCCATGCTGGTCCCGGACTCCCCGGACCTCCTGACGCAGGCGATCGACGTCCGGGACCTCGCGGCGTGGCTGCTGGACGGCGCCGAGAAGGGGACGACCGGCACGTACGACGCGGTAGGCCCGGTCGTGCCCTTCGCCGAGTGGGTCGCCCTGTCCCGGGAGGTGGGCGGGCACACCGGGCCGGTCGTGGGGGCCGACCCCGACTGGCTGCTCGCGCAGGGCGTGGAGCGGTTCATGGGGCCGGAATCGCTGGCCATGTGGATGCCCGACCGGGAGTGGGCCGGCTTCGGAGCGCGCAGCGGAGCAGCGGCGGTCGCGGCCGGCCTGCGCCACCGCCCCCGGGCCGAGCTGCTGAGGGACACCCTGAACTGGGAGCGCGAAGCAGGCCTGGCCCGACCGCGCCGGGCCGGCCTGAGCGCCGAGCGAGAGCGCGCCCTCCTGAAGGCCCTCGCTCCGTGAGCCCCGGCCCACCACACCGGCACCGGACGGCCGCCGGACGCCAAGCCGGGAGAAGCGCGTAGCGATCTGACGCGCCTGCCGTCCCGAAGTCACTGCCGGACGGTCTGATCGCCGTTTGGGGTGGGCTGGCTGCCCCCAGCCCTCCCCTGATCCGGACCAAGGGCGCACCGCCGCCCCGGCCCCGCTCTGCACAAGGCCCCTCCCATGACCCGGACCGCGCCACCGCGCCCGCTCGACGCCGGGTACGTGGTGGAGCCCCGCGTGCTGCATCCCGAGCAGGGCGAGCTCAACGTCTTCGCCTGCCCGTCCGATCCCGGGCACCCGCACCGCTGGAGCATCCAGTGAGGGTTGTCGGTGCCGCCGCCTAGCGTGGAGGCATGAAGCCGATCAGGATCATCGCCGGAGATGCCACGAGTCCGCAGGCCAAGGGGCCGAAGCTGATCGCGCACGTGTGCAACGACATCGGCGGGTGGGGCAAGGGGTTCGTGCTCGCCGTGTCGCGGCGCTGGCCCGAGCCGGAGGCCGCGTTCCGGGCCTGGCACCGGGGGAGGAGCGGGAACGACTTCGGGCTCGGGGCCGTGCAGGTGGTGCGGGTGCAGCCCGACGTGTGGGTGGCCAACATGGTCGGCCAGCGCGGGATCCGGACCGGCAGCGGCGGCCCGCCGATCCGCTACGACGCCGTCGCGCGCGCTCTCGCCACCCTGGCCGACCACGCCGTCGAGTTGGGGGCCGGCGTCCACATGCCCCGGATAGGCTGCGGGCTCGCGGGCGGCAAGTGGTCCCGTATCGAACCGCTGATCACCGACGCCCTGTGCGCCCGGGACGTGGAGGTGACGGTCTACGACCGGAGTTGACCCTCAGCCGCACCTCGAACCCGCACCTCGAACCCGCACCTCGAACCCACACCCCCGTGGCAGCATCGGGGGCATGCGCTACCGATATGCCGTAGAAGCCGACGCGCCGGCCCTGGCCGGGCTGTTCGCGGCCAATCACCACGACGCCCTGACCGAGGAGCAGCGGGCCGAACAGGGCTTCGTGCAGGGGGCCTTCGGGGTCGAGACCCTGCGCGGAATGGCCCGGGACCGGGAGCTGTTGGTCGCCGATGCCGGGCAGGGGCGGCTCGCCGGACTGCTCGCGCTGTCGGTGGCCCGGGACATGGGCGACCCGCCGGCGGCGGTGCTCGGGCTGCTGCACGCGCAGGACGGCCTGGACTGGCAGGGGCGGCCGCTCGGCGAGGTGCCGTGGCTGCTGTACGGGCCGGTCGTGGTCGACGCCGCGTTCCGCGGACACGGGGTGGCCCGGGGGCTGTTCGGGATGGCGCTCGACGCGGCGGTGGGGCGGGCCGGGCTGCTGGTGGCCTTCATCGAAGCCGGGAACGCATCTTCGTGGAAGGTCCACGTCGACGCCTTCGGGATGATCCCGCTGGGGGAGTACGTCGTCGACGGCCGGACCTACACGGCGGTGGCGGTGCCGGTCGCTCCGCTGGGCGAAGAGGGCTCGGAGCCGGCCTGAGAGGGCCGGCCTGAGAAGGCACAACCACGGCGCACGCCGAGGACGACGAGCGCCGCGTCCTCGGCCCGCGGGGTCGGCGACGCACCGGACGACGCGGGCCCGACCGGCACGATCTGAAGGGACGGACGGCCTAGCGCGGCTCGTAGGCCGCCTGTCGGCAGGCGCCGTTCGCGGCGCCGCCGGCGACGCCGGCCGCGGTCAGCCCGTTCACGCACCCCGCCAGGTCGTTGACCACGCCACGGGTGCACGCCGCCTTGACGGTGTCGGTGACCGCGACGCCGGACATCTCGACCGTGCCCGTGCAGGCCGGGATGTCCGCGTGGGCGGCGGGGGCGGCCAGGGCGGCGCCGCCGAGCGTGAGGGTGAGGCCGGTGAGGACGCCGGCGATACGGGTCGACGTGCGCATGGAAGGCACCTGCTCTCCGGAATCGCGCGGCCGCGGAACCGGGTGTCCCGGATTCGCGGAGGAAGGGCGAAGTCGAGCGGATACGAGGGTTCCTCCCTCCCCCTTCGACGCTAGAGCAGCTCCCCGCCGCCCGCACCCGCGCTCACCGTGCCGACGTCCAGCCCTGGCCGCGCAGCCTCTCGAAGCCGTCGAGGAGGAGGTCCAGGGCGAACTCGAACTCGAACTGGTCGTCGCAACCGCCCCCGACGGTGGAGTCCCCGTCGTGCGCGGCCGCCGCGGCCAGTTCCGCGATGCGCGGGTAGCGCTCCGCCAGCCCCGCGCCCGTGGGGCCGGACGGCGCCACGGGGCCCTCAGGGCCCTCGGCGCCCTCGGGCCCCGCCGGCCCCGAGGTGGTGAACAGTTCCTGGCTGAAGCCGAGCAGGCGGCTGCCCATGGCGTGCATGACGTGGTGCGTGAGGTCGGCGGACAGGCCGCCCTCCCGGAAGGTCCCGGCCATCGACTCCAGGTAGTCCAGCACCGCCGGGGTCGGCCCGGTCCGTGACTCGATGACCCGGGCCGCCCAGGGGTGGCGCAGCAGGACCCGCCGGGCCGAGAGGATCCGGGCGCGGACGATCTCCCGCCAGTCGGGGCCCGCGCCCGGCGGGTCGATCTCGCCGACGACGGTGTCGGTCATGCCGTCGAGCAGTTCCTCCTTGTTGGCCACGTGCTTGTAGAGCGCCATCGGTACGACGTCGAGCTCCTGCGCGAGCCTGCGCATGCTGAGCGCGTCGATGCCGGTTCCGTCGGCCAGCGCGACGGCGGCCCGCAGGACGCGCTCCCTGTTGAGGGGCGTTCGTCGCGCGGTGCGGTGCGTGGCTTCCTGCCGGGTCATTCCGGGCCCCTTCCCTCGTTCGGCCTTGACGAGTGTACGTCGTACACCTATGGTCGGCCGCAGGTGTACGCCGTACACCCAGGAGGGGGATCGATGATGAGTCCGGACCGGAGAACCGCGGTGGCCGCCGGGGCGCTGTTCCTGCTGACCGAGGTCGCCGCGATCGCGGGGGCCGCCCTGTACCGCCCGCTGCTGGGCGCGGCGGACGGCCGGCTCGCGCAGGGCGCCGACACGCGGGCGCTGCTCGGGGCCCTGTGCGAGGTGGTTCTGGTGGCGGCGGTGACCGGTACCGGGGCGGCGCTGTTCCCCGTGCTGCGGCGCCGCGGCGAGGGGGTGGCGCTGGGGTACGTCTGCGGGAGGCTGCTGGAGGCGGCCCTCATCGCCGTCGGGATCGTCGCGGTGCTGGGGCTCGTCACCCTGCGGCGGGAGTCCGGGGGCGCGGCCGGTGCCGCGGCCGATGCCGCGCTGGTGGCCGTCCACGACTGGACGTTCCTGCTCGGGCCGAACATCGCCCTCGGGATGAACACCGTCCTGCTCGCGTCCCTGGCCTACCGCGCGCGGCTCGTGCCCCGCCCGCTGGCCCTGCTCGGGCTGGTCGGGGGGCCGCTGATCTGCGCTTCTGCCGTCGCCGTGATGTTCGGGCTCTATGCCCAGCTCTCCGTGCCCGGCTCCCTCGCCGCGCTCCCGGTGTTCGCCTGGGAGCTGGGGTTCGCGGGGTGGCTGATCGCCCGGGGGTTCGGGCCGCACGGGTCGTCCGCCCTGGAGCGCTCTCGACGGCCGAAGGGGTGATCGTGCCGGACACGCCGGATCGGCGGCTCGTGGCGAATCGATTCGCCACGAGCGGGGCCTCCTAACGTCGGCCCCGCAGTCCCACTTGATGATCTTCGAGAAGGGATCACTCCCCGCATGAAGCTCCGCAACGCCGTCGCCGCCACCCTCGGCGCCCTCGCGATCACCCTGTCGATGTCCGGCTCGGCCTTCGCCGCCGAGGGCGACTTCCACTACACGTACCAGGCGGAGGACGGCCAGGTTCACGAGGCCGCACTCAGCAACCCGGCCAACGACACCTGTGTCAACCTCTCCGGCATCGCCTCCGACGAGGCCCCGGCCGGCTACGGTCCGCAGAACTCCACGGACGCCTACGTGGTCCTCTACCTCGGCGCCGACTGCAACGAGGAGAGCCCCACGACGGTCCTGCGGCCGAACGGGCAGCGCGCCACCGACGACATGAAGGTCCGCTCGGTGAAGTTCACCACCGAGCGCCCCAGCATGCGCCTCATGCCTCGATGATCACCAGCGGGACCTCCCGCGGCCGGGACGCCTCCCGGTAGTCGTCGAACGGCGGCCACAGGGCCGCCATGGCCTCCCAGTACGTTTCCCGCTCCAGCGCCGTCGCCGTGCGCGCCCGGGCCGGGAAGACGTCTGCGCCCACCTGGAGGCGGACCTCCGGGTGGGCGGTGAGGTTCCGGTACCAGGCGGGGTGGCGCGGCCCGCCCGAGCCGACGGCCACGACCAGGTGGCGGCCGGCGTCCCGCCCGTAGATCAGCGGCGTGCGGGCCGTGCGGCCGGTCGCCCGGTCGAGGGTGGTGAGCAGCAGGGTGGGGACACCGTGCCACAGGTGGCCGTCCGCGCCCCCGCTGGCGACGTACGTCCGTACGTGGTCCAGGCGCGGTCCGGGGTGCGGGTCCGTGGGGTGGTCCCAGTCGACGGTGACGGCGACGCTGTTCATCTGACCTCCGTGGCGCGGCCCCCGGACGGCTAACGAGCTCCGTCGATTCTGGATGCGGCACACCGGCCGCGCAGGCGGGTGGCCGGGTCCGCCGGACGCCCGTGCCGGTCAGCCCGGTACGACCACGGCCGCCCGCTCGATCACGACGGGGACCAGCGGCACGTCTCCGTGCCCGCCCGCCCGGCCGGTGCGGACGGCGGCGATGGAGTCGACCACGTCCCGGCCGTCGGTGACCACGCCGAACACCGCGTAGCCGTACCCGGCGGGCGTCGGGGCGGTGTGGTCCAGGGCCGGGTTGTCGGTGGTGTTGACGAAGAACTGCGAGGTGGCGGAGTGCGGGACGCTGGTCCGGGCCATCGCCACCGTGTACCGGGTGTTCTTCAGCCCGTTGTCCGCCTCGTTGCGGACCGGCTCCCCGGTGGGCCTCTGCCGCATGTCGGCGGTGAAGCCGCCGCCCTGGTTCATGAAGCCGGGGATCACCCGGTGGAAGACGGTGCCGTCGTAGTGGCCGCTCTCCACGTAGCCGAGGAAGTTGGCCACCGATGCCGGGGCCAGTTCCTCGTAGAGGTCGATGACGATGGTGCCGAGGCTGGTGGTCAGCTTCACCTGGGGCATGACGGTTCCGGTTCCTTCCGGTGCTGAAACGTGCCTCTCAGCTTCGCAGAGGGTCACCGGGGGACCACGGCCCGGGGTGCGGCCCCGGGCCGGACCGTCGGCAGTGCCTTCGAGCGGCCGCTAGGGCAGATAGCGCTCGATGACCTGCGGCCCCTCCTTCTCCATCAGTTGGCGCGCCTTCTCGACCCGCTCCGGTGTCACGTCCTGCCCGGTCGCCATCACCAGGTCCTCGGGGTCGTACGGTCGCTCCCCGCCCGTGAAGAGCCGGTCCGACCGGGTGGGCTGCTGGTCCGCTTCACTGTCCATCGGTGCCTCCTCGTGCCCCCTCAGGCCCCCATACTCCGGCCCCGGCCCCATGAACGCACCTCGGGGCGCGGGGCACCGCACGGGACCCCGGGCCGGGCCCCGGATCAGGCCCCGGGCCGGGCCCCGGATCAGGCCCCGGATCCGGCGGCGGTGAGGGTGGCCACGGCGCCGAGGGCGGTCAGCACTCCGCAGATCCAGAGGTTGACCGCCTTGTGCTCCCAGAACACCGCGACGAACTCGCGCAGCGTCGCGCTGGGCAGGAAGTACCGCGCCGTCGGCGAGCCCAGCACCTGTCCGTTGACCCCGGCCTTGCGGGCCATCATCGCGGCGCGGAAGGCGTGGAAGTTGTTGGTGACGACCACGCACCGGTAGCCCGGGTCGGCCGCCTCCATGATCTGCCGGGAGAACAGCATGTTCTCCTCGGTGGTGGTGGACCGGTCCTCCAGCACGATGTGCTCGGCCGGAACCCCCTCGGCGATCAGCCAGTCCGCCATCGCCCGCGCCTCGGCGACCTTCTCGTCGGTGCCCTTCCCGCCCGAGGGGAGCAGCACCGGCGGGCGGCTGCCCCGGCTGATCTGGGCCTCGTAGATCTCCTGGCCCTTGCGCAGGCGCGAGGCCAGCAGGGGCGGCACCCGTTCGCCGCCGATCAGGCCGGAGCCCAGCATGACCACGTGGTCGACGTCGCCGCGCACCTTGATGCGGCCGTAGAGGAAGGCGTAGCCGAAGAAGCACAGGAAGACGAAGGAGACGTAGCCGACGACCAGGGTGAGGGTCGCAGCGATGCCGGCGAGGGTCCTGGAGCCGGTCCAGGCGACCGTGACCAGCAGGGCGATCATCGCGAAGATCCCGAGCCCCGCCAGCAGGGACAGCAGGTTGGCCGGCCGGCCGCCCTCCTTGCGGACCATGGTCATGCCGTTGCGGACCAGGAAGACGCCGAGGGCCACCACGCCGACCGCGGGCACGAAGAAGACGAGCGCGAACAGGGTCAGCGCGGCCCACGGCGGCAGCGCCGTCAGCTGGAGCAGCATGACGAACGAGAGGGAGACGAAGGTCAGTCCGAGCAGGACCGCGTTGCGGAAGCGGCGGCGGTCCTTCCAGGCGCTGACGCAGAACACGAGGAAGAGGAGGGCGGGGAGGACGAAGGCGGCGACCATGGCGTTCATCGTATGGGCCGTCGGTGAACGGGAGTCCGGCGCACGGAGCGGCCCGCCAGGACGTCCGTACGGCGTCCGTCGCGGATGACGGGAAGGCCGTCGATCAGTACGTGCGGGATGCCGTGCGGCAGGGCGCGCGGCGCCTCGAAGGTGGCTCCGGCCGCGACCGTCTCCGGGTCGAAGAGGACCAGGTCGGCCCGGAACCCCTCGCGCACCAGGCCCCGGTCGGGCAGGCGCAGCCGTGCCGCGGGGCGGCCGGAGAGGTGGGCGACGCATTCCTCCAGGGAGAGCACGCCGAGTTCGCGCACGTAGCGGCCGAGGTAGTGCGGGAAGGTGCCGTACGCGCGGGGGTGGGGCTTCGCGCCGTGCAGGATGCCGTCGGAGCCGCCGGTGTGGGCGCGGTGGCGCATGATCGTGCGGACGTTGTCCTCGTGGCCGACGTGCTGGAGGACGGTCGGGCCGAGCCGGTCCGCCAGCAGGAGCCGCCGGGCGGTGTCCCAGCCGTCCAGGCGGGTGCCCACGTGGCCGGCGAGGGCCGCGGAGGCGGTCCCGGAGACCTCGATCGTCGACCAGTCCACGGGCACCCCGTGGCAGCCGTCGGCGCCCTCCACTTCCATGGCGTGGCGGATCCGGTCGGCGGTGGCGTCGTCGCGCAGCCGGGCCAGGACCGCCTCGGGGCCGCCCTCGTTGGCCCAGCCGGGGAGCAGGGCGACGAGGGTGGTGCAGCCGGGGGTGCACGGGTAGCTGTCGAGCGTGAGGTCGGCGCCCCCGGCGAGGGCGGTGTCGAGGAGGTCCAGCAGTTCTCCGGCCCGGCCCTCGTTCTCGCCGAAGTTCATGGTGGCGTGGGCGAGGTGGAGGGCGCAGCCGGCCTCGCGGGTCAGGTCGAGCATCTCGGCGTAGGCGTCGAGGGCACCGCGGCCGTACGAGCGGTGGTGCGGGCAGTAGTAGCCGCCGTAGCGGGCCACCACCCGGCACAGTGCGGTGAGTTCGGACCCGGACGCGTACATGCCGGGGGTGTAGGTGAGCCCGGAGGACAGGCCGACGGCGCCCTGCTCCAGCCCCTCGGCGACGAGGGAGCGCATCCGGTCGAGTTCGGCGGGGGTGGCGGGGCGGTCGTCCCAGCCGAGGGCGTACGCGCGGACGGTGCCCTGGGGGACGAGGTAGGCGGCGTTCACGGCGATGCCCCGTCCGCCGAAGCCGTGGTCCAGACGGTCGAGGTAGCCGCCGACGGTGCGCCAGTCGAAGTCGACGTCCTCGCCGGTGCCGTTCCAGCCGGCGATGGCGGTGCGCACCCCGGTGAGGGTCCGCTCGTCGGCGGGGGCGTACGAGAGCCCGTCCTGGCCCAGGACTTCGAGGGTGACGCCCTGGGCGGCCTTCGCGCTGTGGTCAGGGTCGCGCAGCAGCGCGAGGTCGCTGTGGGCGTGCATGTCGACGAACCCGGGGGCCAGGACCAGCCCCCGGGCGTCGATCGTGCGCCGTCCGCCGCCCGGGATCCGGCCGATCCCGGCGATGCGCCCCTCGTGGACGGCGACGTCGGCGGTGTAGGAGGGCCCGCCGGTGCCGTCGGCGACGAGGGCGCCGCGGATGACGAGGTCCACGGTCAGAGGTCCACGGTCAGAAGAAGGTGCGGACGAATTCGGTGACGGTGCCGTCGGACTGCACCAGCGGGATCAGCGGCCACTTCTCGAAGATGGTGCAGGGGTGCGACATGCCGAGGGCCACCCAGTCGCCGACCTGCACGTCGTCGGCGGAACCGGTCTCCAGCCAGGCGTGCTGGTCGGACAGTTTGACGACGCGGATCCCGGTGGCGGGCCGCTCCTCGCCGGTGAGCGCGTCGCGGACCAGTTCGGCGTCGGGCAGGCCGAGGTCGTAGGCGATGTCGCGCTTGCCGGCGTTGACGAAGGCCTGGGTGGGGGAGGGGCGGGAGACGACCTGGGTCCACAGCCGGAAGGCGGGGCGCAGTCCGCCCTCCTCGGGGACCCGGTTGAAGGGGGTCAGCCGGGTGTACCAGCCGTGGTCGTGGGAGACGTACGCACCGGAGCGCAGCAGCCGCAGCACGGGGCGGGAGAGCTCCGGGATCGCGGCGAAGACGTCGGCGACGGCGTCGAACCAGGCGGAGCCGCCCGCGCTGACGACGATCTCCTCCAGGTCGGGGGCGAACCGTCCGGCCTTGTCGAACTCGACGGCGAGGCCGGTGAGGCGGCGCAGGTAGGCGTGGACGGAGTCCGGGTCGGCGTCGGGCACCTCGGCCTCGTAGCCGGCGATGCCGGTCAGGCGCAGGGTGGTGGTCGCGGCGACGGCGTCGGCGACGGCGCGGCAGTCGTCGTCGGTGCGGGCGCCGGTGCGGGCGCCCTCGCCGGCGCCGAGTTCGACGACCACGTCGAGGACGGCGCCGCGGCCCTGGAGGGCGCGGTCCATGAGCTGGACGCCGCGGACGGAGTCGACGTAGCAGACGAAGCGGAAGTCGGGGTCGGCGGCGAGTTCGGCGGCCACCCAGTGCAGGGCGGCGGGGTCGACGAGCTCGTTGGCGAGGAAGATCCGCCGGATGCCGAAGGCGCGGTAGACGCGGGCCTGGTGGGGGACGGCGGCGGTGATGCCCCAGGCGCCGTGTTCGAGCTGGCGCTCGAAGAGCTGCGGGGCCATGCAGGTCTTGCCGTGCGGCGCGAAGGCGAGGTCGTGGCGGCGGGCGTACTCGCCGAGGGCGGTGAGGTTGTGCTCCAGGGCCTCCGCGTCCAGGGTCAGGACGGGGGTGGTGAATCCGCCGTCGTACAGGTCGCGGGCCTGGGCGGCGAGTTCGCCGACGGTGAGGCCGGCGCTCTGGGCGTCCGGGGGGAGCCCCTTGAACCGGTGGTCGACCGGTTCGTCGGCGAGCCGTCGGACTGCGTCGCTGGCCATGCGGATGCCTCCTCGTGCTGTTGCGTGATGCGCAACGAGCGTTGCGGGTGGTGCTTGTGGTGTCTAACATCCCGGATGACGACGGGTCAACGGCGCCCGGTTCCGGAACGGGCCGAAGGGGCCGAACGGGCCGAAGGGGCCGAAGGGGCCGGCGGGGCCGGCGGGCAGCGGGGCGGACCGGCGTACGGACCGGCGTACGGACCGGCGTACGGACAGGCCCGCGGACCGCGGGCGAGCGGACGGGACGAGGGGCGTGGCATGAGCCAGTCGGTGGAGCGGGCGCTGCGGATCCTGCCCGCGCTCGCGAAGGGACCGGCGGGCCTCGGCGAGGTGGCCGACGGACTCGGCGTGCACAAGAGCACCGCCCTGCGCCTGCTGCGCACCCTCCAGGCGCACGGCCTCGCCTACCGGCAGCCGGACGGCCGCTACCGGCTGGGGGCCCGCCTGTTCGCGCTGGCCGCCGAGGCCGTCGAGAACCTCGACGTCCGCGACGTCGCCCATCCCCACCTGGTCGAGCTGAACCGGCTCACCGGGCACACCGTCCACCTCGCCCTGCACCAGGACGACGAGGTGGTCTACGTCGACAAGGTCGACAGCCGCTACCCGGTCCGGATGTACTCGCGCATCGGCCGCCCCGTCCCCCTCACTGTCGCCGCCGTCGCCAAGCTGCTCCTGGCCGACCTGCCGGAGGACGACCGGCGTGCGCTCGCGGGGCGGATCGACTACCCGCGCTACACCTCCCGGTCGACCCCGGACGCGCAGGCGTTCCTCGCCGAGCTGGCTCTCGTACGGGAGCAGGGCTGGGCCGCCGACCTGGGCGGGCACGAGGAGGCCCTGAACTGCGTGGGCGCCCCGGTGCGCGGGCCGGGCGGGAGGGTGGTCGCGGCGATGTCGGTCTCGGCGCCCGGAGTGGTGGTCGGCGCCGGAGAACTGCTGGAGCTGTTGCCCCTGGTGCGCCGGACTGCCGACATCATCAGCCGGGAGTACTCCGGCACCGCGCCGGAGCCGCACCGAGAGCCAGAAGACGAGGACCTTCCGTGAGCGAGAAGACCGCCATCACCCCCGACACCCACACCGCGCCGCCCGCGAGGTTCTCGCACGGCGTGCGCAAGGGCAACATCCTCCAGGTCGCCGGCCAGGTCGGCTTCCTCCCGCACGTCGAGGGGCAGCCGCCGACGCCGGCCGGGCCGACGCTGCGCGAGCAGACCCTGCAGACGCTGGAGAACGTCCGCTCCGTGCTGGAGGCGGGCGGCGCGGGCTGGGACGACGTGATGATGATCCGCGTCTACCTGACCGACACCGCCCACTTCGCCGAGATGAACGGGATCTACAACACCTACTTCGAGGAGCAGGGCCTCAAGGAGGCCCCGGCCGCCCGCACCACGGTGTACGTGGGGCTGCCGGCCGGGCTGCTGATCGAGATCGACGCGCTCGCCGTCCTGGGCTGAGGGGGCGGGCGGGGCGCCCCCCTGGCGGTGGGGCGCCCCCCCCGCGCGCGGCGTCCGGCCGGGCCGGGAGCGGTACGGGGCTCAGGAGCAGTACTGGGCTTCCTTGCCGATCGAGCGGTACATGCAGTCGGCGTTCTCCAGGAGCTGGAGCACGGCCTCCTTGTTGCGCGAGGTCTCGCGGTCGATGACCTCGTCGGGCGGGTAGAAGCCGCCGCCGCTGCCGGATTCGGACGGGTACATCTCGAAGGTGTAGGCGAAGACCTTCTGGTTGCCCCACAGCCAGTCGTCGATCGTGCCGTCGGTGATGTACAGGTCGCTCGACTGCTCGGGCGTGTAGCCGTTGCTGGCCGCCATGCCCGTGCCGATCTTCTTGTAGGCGGCGAGGTCGTCGGCGGTCATGCCGGGCGCGGTGTCGTTGTACGTCCAGCCGAAGGGCCACAGGACCAGCTGGCTGTACGTGTGGAAGTCGATGGCGGCCTTGATCTGCTGCTTGCCGCCGACGACGCGGCTGCGGACGAAGTCGGAGACCACCTTGACCTCCGGGGCGGAGGCGGCGGCGGGGCCGCGGTAGGTCTCGGAGCCCTTGCTGGAGCTGGAGCCGCCGCAGCAGCCCCACTTGTAGTCCCAGTTGCGGTTGAGGTCGGTGCCGACGGCGGAGGAACCGCTGTTGGGCTGCCGGTTCTTGCGCCAGGAACGGTAGGAGCCGGTGGCGATGTCGTACTCGCCGCCGTCCGGGTTGAGGTCCGGGACGATCCAGATCTCGCGGCTGTTGACCATGTCGGTGATCCGGGGTTCGGTGCCGTACTTGGATCCGAACTCCTTGAGCAGGTAGAGGGCCATCTCCACCGTGAGGTGCTCGCGGGCGTGCTGGTGCGCGGTGAAGAGGACCTCGGGCTCGGCCTCGTCGGTGCCGACGTTGTCGCTGATCTTGATGGCGTAGAGGTTGCGGCCCTCGTACGACTTCCCGATGACCTGCTTGCTCATGATCCCGGGGTACTGGGCGATCCGCTGGTCGATCTCCGCGTTCGCCTCGGCGTAGTTGTGGTAGTTGGAGTCCGCCGACGGGAAGTCCATCGGGTTGGCCTTGGTGCCGCGCTCGCCCCGGTCCGGCGGGCCGGGCAGGGCGGTGAGCCGGTAGCCCCGGGCCCGCAGTTCCTTGGCCTGCACGGGGTCGGCGCTGACCACGACCGAGCGGGCGTCCACCTCGTCGATCGAGACGCCGGAGCTCAGCAGGGCGGTGCGTTCGGCGGCGGTGGACGGGCCCTGGATCTCGTACTGGACGATGGCCTCGTCCTGCGTCGCGGTGGACGGGGTGGGCGGCGGGGCCGCCGTCGCGCTCATGCCGTAGGCGGGCGCGCCGAGCGCGAGCGCGAGGAGGGCCGCCGTGACGGCGGCCCTTCCGCGGTGGTGGAGCCGCATGCGTTCTCCTGGGTGGGAGTGTGGGGGTAGCCGTGCGGACGCGCACAGCGTGCTCTCATGGCATGTCCCGGTCAAGAACCCCGTCTTTCCGGGGAACCCGAACCGGCCACCCCCACACCTACCGCCTACGGGAGGCCGTGGACCTTGGGACCCACCGCGTTGGACCAGGCACTACCCGCCTTGGCGTCCCAGTTCGTCGACCAGGTCATCGCGCCGCGCAGCCCCGGGTACGTCTTCGACGGCTTGAAGGAGCCGCAGCCCGTGCCCTTGGCCAGGCAGTCCAGGGCGTTGCTGACGACCGTCGGGGAGACGTAGCCGCTGCCCGCGCCACTGGGGGACGCCGGGACGCCGATGCCCACCTGCGAGGGGTCGAGCCCGCCCTCCAGCTGGATGCAGGCCAGCGCCGTCAGGAAGTCGACCGAGCCCTGGGAGTAGACCTTGCCGTCGCAGCCGTTCATCGCGCCGCTGTTGTAGTACTGCATGTTCACCACGGTCAGGATGTCCTTGACCGCCAGCGCCGTCTTGAAGTAGCCGCCCTGGGTGGACTGCATGTCGATGGTCTGCGGGGCCATCGTCAGGACGAACGAGGGACCCGCCTTGGCCGCCAGGGCGCGCAGCGCCTGGGTCATGTACGTCGGGTTGAGGCCGTTCTCCAGGTCGATGTCGATGCCGCTGAAGCCGTACTCCTGCATCAGCGCGTACGCCGAGTTCGCCAGGTTGTTCGCGGAGGCGGAGTCGTTGACGGAGATGGTGCCCTTCTCGCCGCCGATGGAGAGGATGACGGACTTCCCCGCCGCCTTCTTCGCCGCGATGTCGGCCTTGAACCGGTCCACGGTGTACCCGCCGAGCCCCGCCGAGTCGAGGTTGAAGGAGATGGCGCCGGGCGTGGTCGTGGCGTCGGCGAAGGAGACGGCGATGATGTCGTACTGGGCGGAGACGTCGGAGATCTTCTGGACGGTCGCGCCGTTGTCGAAGTTCTGCCAGTACCCGGTCAGGGCGTGCCTGGGCACCGACGGGTTCGGGTTCGGGCCGCCGCCCCCGGTCGTGGTGCCGGTGACCGCCGCCGACCTCGGGCCCTCGCCCGCCGCGTTGTACGCGCTCACCTGGAACGTGTACGAGGTGGCGGCGGCCAGCCCGGTGATCTGGGCGGAGGCTCCGGACGCCGTCTGGACGCGGACGCCGTCCTGGTAGACGTGATAGCCGGTGGCGCCGCCGACCGCGTTCCACGAAAGGGTGAGCCCGCTCGCGCTCTGGCCGGAAACGACGGTCCCCGAGGGGGCGCCCGGCACGCTCGGGCCGGGGTCGGTGCCGCCGCCCCCGTCCGGGCCGAAGACGCTGAACTCGTCGACCGTGTAGGCGGGCTGGCCGTACCAGCCGTGGGTCCAGACGGTGACCTGGGTGGTGTTCGGGCCGGTGGTGAAGGTGGTCGACAGCTTCTGCCAGCCGGAGCCGGAGCCGGGGGTCCAGGTGGAGACGTCCTGGGTGCCGGTACCGGTCGCGCCGAGGTAGACGTACGAGCCCTGGACCTGGGTGCTCAGCGTGTACGTGGAATTCGGCTTGACCGTGACGGTCTGACTGCACTGCGCGTTGTCCGAGCCCGCCGGGGTGGCGCGCAGGGCGCCCGCGCCGGCGTAGACCGGAGTGGTGACGACGGCTCCGCTGCCGCCGGAACAGGACCAGTTGGCGAGGCCGGACTCGAAGCCGCCGTTGCGGGCGACGTTGACGTCGGCGGCCTGGGCGGTGCCCGCCGCGAGGGCGGTCAGCCCGCCCGCGGTGAGGGTGGCGGCGCCCAGCAGGGCGAGGGAGCGTATGCGGTTCACGTGGGCTCCGTGGGGGGAGGAAGGGGGGAAGCGGAAGGAGGGGGAGTGGGGGTCCCCCGGAACGAACTGCCGGCGCAGCCAAGTTGGTCCAGACCAATCCCCGTGTCAAGGGTCTTTGCGAAGTGGCTTGAACTGTTCGGACTTCCGATCCCTGTTGTCCGGGTTTCCCGCCACCTGTGACAAGCCCTTCCGGCACGGGAATCACCAAGCCCCTGACCAGCCAGGGGTGGCGCGGTTATGGTGCTGGGGCAAGGGGGGAGCGCGTCGATCGTTTGCGGTCGCGCAGCATGTGCGCGTACGTGACGGCCGTGCGAACAGGCGTCGCGTACAGGGTGAACGGGGGGATTCGCGTGCCGACCGCCATCGCTGTCACCAGCGCCGACCTGGTGCTGCCCGCCCCCGACCGGCACACCCCCGGCGCCGCGGTCCTGCGCCCGCCCGGCGAGGCCGACCTGGAGGGCGCGCTCGCCGAGACCTCCGCCCTGCTGGAGCGGCACGGCCACCTCGTGGCCGTCGTACCGCCCTGGCTCCCGCCCGCCACCGTGCGCCGGCTGCACACCGTCCGGGCCATCCTGGAGACCGACCGCATCGCGCTCCTCGACATCGATCTGCCGCCCCTGGCAACCGCCGTGCTGGTGCGTCAGCTGCGCCAGCTCACCGTCTGCGACTTCAGCCCCGGGGTCATCGCCTCCGCCGCCCGGCTGCTCTCCCACTACATCCACGCGGGCGCGCTGCTGGGTACGGTCGCAAAGCTGGACCGGGTCCCCGTCGGGCTCAAGGCCCACGCCCGGTCCTGGTCGCCGAGCGCCCAGTTCGCCGTACTGGCCCACCCGACGCCGCATCTGGCCCGGCTCGGATCCGCCGGAGCCGCCTCGCAGGCCGCGCTGCCGCCGGGACCCGGCTTCGCCACCCACCTCACCTTCGCGCGCGGAGCGCTGTCCTCCGACTGGGTGACGGCCGAACTGGCCCCCGCCTGGCAGGTGCAGGGCGTCATGGAGAACCCGCTGCCCGCCGACTCCGCCGCCTGGTGGGCCACCCCGAAGCTCGTCGAGTTCGCCGCCGCCATCCCCGACCCGTCCGTGCTCTACCAGCTGGTCGCCTCGGTCCGCAGGGAGGAGTGCCGCTGGTGCGGCTTCGAGCTCATCGGCGACCGCTGCGGATTCTGCGCCGCACCCCTGGCCGCACCCCCGCCCGAGGCCCCCGCCCGTACCGGCACCCGTTCCAGAACCTGACCGGCCCGCCCCCGAACGAACCGAAGAACGGCGAGGTAGTACGGCCCATGAACTCACGCCAGCGCCGCGGCGTCATCCTGCTCCTGCTGTCGGTCCTGTGCGCCCTCGCGGCCTTCGCCGGGGTCCTGGTCGTGATCGGCGACGTCAACTCCAAGGTCGGGTCCGAGGTGGTCGCCTACCGCGTCAAGGGCGACATCGCCCCGTACAGTCCGCTCACGGCCGGCCAGTTCGAAGAGGTCAAGGTCCCCAAGCGGTGGCTCTCCGACACCGCCGTCACCGACCTGGGCGCGCTCCAGGGCAAGATCGCGCTCACCACCCTGAAGCGGGGCTCGCTGCTCCAGAGCGACATGTTCGTCGACAAGCCGCAGCTCCAGGCCGGGGAGCAGGAGATCGCCATCATGATCGACGCGGCGACGGGCGTGGCCGGCAAGATCACCTCGGGCGCCAAGGTCAACATCCTGGCCACCTTCAAGGGCGCCAAGGACACCGACCCCGCCCGCTCGGTCATCATCGTCGCCAACGCCCGCGTCCTGGGCGTCGGCAAGCTCACCGCCCTCGACAAGGACAGCGACAGGAAGGGCCCCGCCGAGGCCGTTCCGATCACCTTCGCCCTGAACACCAAGGACACCCAGCGCGTCGCGTACGCCGAGTCCTTCGCCGAGCACGTCCGACTGGCCCTGGTGGCCCCCGGCACCGACTCGACTCCCGGCCCGAGCGACCGCACGTACACCCTCGACGGGGACAAGTGAGGCCCGGATGACCACCCGAATCCTCCCCGCGGCCGGCGACCCGGACGCCGCCCGCGCCATCGTGGCGCTGCTCAGCCAGCTCCCGGACGCCGAGCCCGCCGCTCCCGTCCCCGATTCCACGACCCTCCTGGACACCCTGTTCCGGCTCGCCGCGGACTCCCTGGACGAACTGCCCGAGGTGGTCCTCGTCCACGAGCGGATCGGGCCCGTCCCCGCCTTGGAGCTGATCCGCGAAGTCGCCCTGCGCTTCCCCGCGGTCGGCGTGGTGCTGATCTCCTCCGACGCCGGGCCCGCCCTCTTCTCCGCCGCCATGGACTCCGGCGCGCGCGGCCTGATCGGCCTCCCCCTCGCCTACGAGGAACTCGCCGCCCGCGTCCAGGCCGCCGCCCAGTGGTCCGCGGGCGTACGCCGCCACCTGGGCCGCGGCCCCGAGGCGCCCGCCGGGCCGGGCGGCCGGGTGGTCACCGTCACCGGCGCCAAGGGAGGCGTGGGCGCCACGTTCACGGCGGTGCAGTTCGCGCTGGCCGCCGCCGCGGCGGGCCGGCGCACGGCCCTGGTGGACCTGGACCTCCAGGCCGGGGACGTGGGCTCGTACCTCGACGTGCAGTTCCGGCGCTCCATCGCCGACCTCGCCGGCATCCAGGACATCTCCCCGCGCGTCCTCCAGGACGCCGTCTACGAGGACCGCACCGGCCTGGCCCTGCTGCTGGCCCCGGCGGACGGGGAGCGGGGCGAGGAGGTCGACGAACGGGCCGCCCGGCACGTCATCGGCGCCCTGCGCGCCCGCTACGAGCTCGTCGTCATCGACTGCGGCACCCAGGTGACGGGCGCGAACGCCACCGCCGTGGAACTCGCGGACCTGGCCGTCATGGTCACCACCCCGGACGTGGTCGCCGTACGGGCGGCCAAGCGGATGGTCCGGATGTGGGAACGGCTCCAGGTGCGCAAGGCCGAGGACACCACCATGGTGGTCAACCGCTGGAGCAAGCACACCGAGATACAGCCCTCCCTGATCGAGAAGATCACCAAGACCCGGCCCACCCGCACCCCGGTCCCCGCCGCCTTCAAGGAACTCCAGGCGGTGGTGGACGCGGGCCGGGTGCAGGACCTCGACAACCGCTCGACGGTGAAGCAGGCCCTGTGGACCCTGGCCGGCGAACTGGGCCTCCTCGCCGCCCCGGACGCCCCGGCGGGATCCCCGGCCCCCGCCGCCGCCGGCTCCGGTGCGGCCCTCGCCCTCCGCGCGGCCGGCCCGGTGGCCCGCCTGCGGCGCGGCCGGGAGGGCTGAACGGTGACCGCGCGCGGGTCCGTACGCGGCGGGCGGGGGTGGTGCCGGGACCGGGGGCAGGTGGCCGTCGAGTTCGTCGGCATGGTCCCGCTCATCCTGCTGCTCGTGGCGGCGGTGTGGGAGTGCGTGCTGATCGGGTACGCCTTCTCGCTGGCGGGCAACGCGGCCGACCAGGGGGCGCGGGCGGGCGCGGTGAAGGGGGACGGGGAGTGCGACACGGCGGCCCGCAAGTACGTGGGGGGCGCCTGGAACATGTCCGTCGAGTGCGGTCCGGCCGGGAACCTGTACAAGGCGAAGGTCAGACTGGAGATCCCCGTCCTCTTCCCGGGGCTCGGCTTCGGCGCCATCGACGGCACGGCCGGCGCGGCGATGGAGCGGGAGGAATGACATGAGAAGGCGGCGCATCCGCTCCGACCGCGGCCAAGTGGCCATCGAATACATCGGCTTCGTCCCGATCCTGCTGTTCGTCGCACTGTGTGCGATCCAGCTGGGCTGGATCGCGTACGTCCACGAGCAGGCCGACACCGCCGCGCGGACCGCGGCCCGGGTCGAGGCCCAGCACCGGGGCCGAGGTGAGGCCGCCGGTCACGCCGCGATCCGCGAGGGCCTCGCGGCGACCGTCTCCGTCCCGAGCGGCGGGGACGCGATCACGGCGACCGTGACGATACCGATCAACTCGATCATCCCCGGACTGCACATCGACCCGGCCAGGGCCACGGCCGTCATGCCCAACACCGACCCGGACGGAGCCCGACCGTGAGCCTGCGTTCCCGGGTCAGCACCCCCGACGACCGCCACAGCCCCCGCGAGGACGGCCGCCTGGTCTCCTCGTACCGGGCCAAGCTCCTCGAAGAGATCGACCTCGCCGAGATGTCCGCGCTCGCGCCCGCCGAGCGCCGCGCGCGGCTGGAACGCGTACTCGGGCACATCATCAGCCGCGAGGGCCCGGTCCTGTCCACCGCCGAGCGCGCCCAGCTGATCCGCCGCGTCGTCGACGAGGCCCTCGGGCTCGGTGTCCTCGAACCGCTCCTCGAAGACGCCTCGATCTCCGAGATCATGGTCAACGGCCCCGACCAGATCTTCGTCGAGCGTTCCGGCCGGGTGGAGCAGCTCCCGATCCGCTTCGCCTCGCACGAGCAGCTGATGCAGACCATCGAGCGCATCGTCTCCACCGTCAACCGCCGTGTGGACGAGGCCAATCCGATGGTCGACGCGCGCCTGCCCAGCGGCGAGCGCGTCAACGTCATCATCCCGCCGCTCTCCCTCACCGGCGCCACCCTCACCATCCGCCGGTTCCCGCGCGCCTTCACCCTGCCCGAGATGATCGCCCTCGGCTCCCTCGACGAGCAGATGCTCCTGCTCCTGTCCGGGCTGGTGCAGGCGAAGCTGAACCTGATCGTGTCCGGGGCCACCGGCACCGGCAAGACCACCCTCCTCAACGCCCTCTCCGGCCTGATCCCGGAGGGCGAGCGCATCATCACCATCGAGGACTCCGCCGAACTCCAGCTCCAGCAGGCGCACGTGATCCGCCTCGAATCCCGCCCCGCGAACGTGGAGGGCAAGGGCCAGATCACCATCCGCGACCTCGTACGCAACTCCCTGCGCATGCGCCCCGACCGGATCATCGTCGGCGAGGTCCGCGGCGGCGAGACCCTCGACATGCTCCAGGCCATGTCCACCGGCCACGACGGCTCCCTCGCCACCGTCCACGCCAACAGCTCCTCGGACGCGCTCACCCGCCTGCAGACCCTCGCCTCCATGTCCGAGGTGGAGATCCCCTTCGAGGCGCTCCAGGACCAGATCAACAGCGCCGTCAACGTCATCGTGCAGCTCACCCGCTTCGGTGACGGCTCGCGCCGCATCACGGAGATCTCCATCCTCGAATCCCACGGCCGCGAGCCCTTCCGGATCACCACCGTCTGCCGCTACGTGGCCCAGCCCATGGGCGCCGACGGACGCGTGCACGGCTACTTCGCGTACGCCCCCCTTCCCCGCCGGATCGCGGAGCGCCTCTACATGAACAGCCAGCCGATCCCCCAGGCCTTCGGCGTCGCACAGCCCGACGCCCTCCTCGACCCGCTCACCCCCCGGACCGTCCTGTGAACCACCTCGTCCTCCTCACCCTCGGCGCCACCCTGCTCGCCGGGCTGTTCACGGCCCTCGGGGTGCACGCCTACTCGGCCGGGCTCGCCCAGCGCGCCGCCCTCATCGAACGCCTCTCGGCGAGCGGCGAACCCCCGCCGACCGGACGCAGGCGCCGCTTCCGCGGCGTCGACCGCCGCCTGCGCCGGACGGCGCTGGGCCGCCGCATCGAACTGAAACTGGCGACCACAGGGCTGGACCTCACCCCGGGTGAGTTCTTCGTCTACATGCTGCTGGCCGTCGCGGGCACATGGCTGGTCTGTTCCTCCCTGCTGGCCCCGTTCTTTGGGCCGGTGGCCGGACTGATCGGCCTCTGGTCCGCCAACGCCTTCCTGAACTGGCAGCGCGCCCGCCGCACGGAACGCTTCATCAACCAGCTCCCCGAACTGGCCCGGATCCTCGCCAACGCCACCCAGGCCGGCCTCGCCCTGCGCACCGCCATCGGCATGGCGGCGGAGGAACTGGAGGCCCCGGCGGGCGAGGAACTGGCCCGGGTCGCGGACCGGCTCGCCGTCGGGCACTCCATCGAGGAGTCCCTCGGGGAGATCGTCGACCGGCTCCCGTCCCGCGAACTGGTCGTCCTCGTCTCCACCCTGGTCCTCTCCGCCCGCGCGGGCGGAGCCATCGTGGGCAGCCTGCGCAACCTCACGGTGACCCTGGAGCAGCGCAAGGAGACCCGCCGGGAGATCCGTACGCAGCTCTCGCAGGTGACGGTGACGGCGTACCTGGTACCGGCCATCGGACTGGGGTCGCTGCTGCTGGTGAACGCGATGATGCCGGGCGCCCTGGACCGGATGACCGGCGCGCTGGTCGGCCAGGTCGCGGTGATCGTCGCCCTGGGGCTCTTCGCGCTGGGCTTCGTCCTGATCCGCCGGCTGTCGAAGATCGACGTGTGAGGGGGCTGACGCCGCGATGACCGCCTACCTCCCCCTCCTCCTCGCCCTGGCCGTGGCCCTGTCCGTCTTCGGTGCCCTGCACGGCATCCGCCTCTACCGCGCCGACGTCAAACTCCCGACCGACCTGGCCCTGGCCCTGGAGGTCGGCGCCACCCGCACCACCGCCGTCGGCTCGCTCGTGGACCGCCTCGGCATCCGCTGGGCGCCGCTGGTGCTGCGCCTGATGGGCGCCAAGCAGGTGGCCCGCAAGCGCCGCCAGATCGACATGGCGGGCAACCCGGCCGGCCTCACCATCGACCGCTACGCCGCCCGGCGCGCGGTCTACGGATTCCTGGGCGGACTCGGCGCCCTGGCCATGCTCATGAACGGGCAATGGATAGCAGCACTCCTCATGGTCGCTTTCGGACTGTTCTGGATCGAGTTCGGGCTGTGGTCGGCCGTCCGGGTGCGCCGGGACCACATCGAGCGGATCCTCCCGGACTTCCTTGACGTGCTGGCGGTGGTGGTCAGTGCCGGGCTCGGCTTCCGGCAGGCGCTGGACCGGGTGGCGGACAAGTACGAAGGGCCCTGGTCGGACGAGATCCGCATCACCCTGCAACGGATGGACATGGGCGTCAGTCGCCGCCAGGCCTTCGACGAGCTGCGCAGGCGCAACGACTCCGAACAGGTCGCCCAGTTCGTCACCGCCCTCCAACAGGGCGAGGAACTGGGCTCCCCGATCGTGGACACCCTCATCGCGATCGCCGAGGACATGCGGCGCACCGACGCGCAGAACGCCCGCCGACGTGCGGCGCGGGCCGTCCCGAAGGCGACGTTCGCGGTGACCATGTTCATGCTGCCGGGCACCCTGATCCTGCTCGTCTGCGGGTTCGTCTACGGAGCCAACGTGGACTTCGGCGCACTGCTCGGGGGCGGGTGAGCGGCCATGACCGCACTGCACTTACCGGCGATGCACGGGGCGGAGGGGCGGAACGCGGTTTCCGCTCCTTCCTTCATGGTCCAGGCCAGTGCCCTCCAGGCGCTGAGCCGCCAGGTCTTCGCGTTCCGGCTGGTCATGATCGCTCTTGGTGCGCCTTTCGCACTGGGCCGCACCGCGCCCGGAGCGCCGGCCTACCTGGTGTCCGGCGCGCTGCTGGCCACCTTCATGCTGTCCTACGTCCTCTTCCGCGACTGGGAGCGCTTCGGGCCGCTGCTGCTGCGCCACCGCTGGCTGCTGGCGGTGGACATGGTCCTGAGCGGGCTCCTGCTGATCGTGGCCACCCCCACCTCCCCGGTCGGGCTGGTGGCCCTGTGCACCCCGCTGCTGGCCGGGCTGGTCTACGGATGGCGGGGCTCGGCGGTGTACGCGGCCGCGCAGGCGGTGGCGGTGGCCGCGCTGGGCGGCGGCTTCGTGCTCTGCCTGCTGTGCGTGGTGGCCGGGGCCGCCGGATCCGGGCTGCGGGAGCTGCTGCTGCGCTTCGGGGCGGCCGTACGGAGCCTGGCGGCGGCCGAGGCGGTCCGGGACGAGCGGGAGCGGATGGCCCGGGAGATGCACGACTCGGTGGCCAAGACCCTGCACGGCCTGGCACTGGCGGCCGACGCCCTGGCCCGGACCCCCGACCCGGCGGCGATCCGCCGCCAGGCGGAACTCGTCGCGGACGCGGCCCGCCGCGCCTCTGCGGAGTCCCGGGCCCTGCTGACGGAGCTGCGCGTGCCCGGCCCCGCCCTCCTGCCGGGGCTGCGCGCCCTGGGCGCGGAACTCCACACCACGGGCACGCTGCCCGTCCTTCCCCCGGGGGTGGTGCACCAGCTGCTCTCCGTCGCCGGGGAGGCGGTGGAGAACGCCCGCCGCCACGCCGGGGCCTCGCGGGTGGAGATGTCGGTGTGCGCGGGGCCGTCGACGCTCACGGTGACGGTCGAGGACGACGGGGTCGGCCTGCCCCCCGTGATGCCGGCCGGGCATTTCGGGGTCCTCGGCATGAGGGAACGCGCGCACGCCATCGGCGCCGCCTTCGAGGTCGGCCCCCGCACCGCGGGCACCGGCACCCGGGTCCGCCTGACCCTGCCGACGGGGGGCCGCACGTGACCGCCCTGCGCGTCCTGATCGCGGACGACAACCCGGTCGTCCGCGCGGGCCTGAGCAGCCTCCTGGCCACCACCGCCGACCTCGTGGTCGTGGCGGAGGCCCAGGACGGCCACGAGGCCCTGCACCTGACCCGGCTCCACAGTCCGGACGTGATCCTGCTGGACGTCCGCATGCCGGGAGTCGACGGCATCTCGGCCCTGCCGCACCTGGTGTGCCTGGCACCGGTGCTGATGCTGACGTACAGCCAGGAGGCCGATGTCGTCCGCGAGGCACTGCTGTTGGGCGCGGGCGGCTACCTGGTCCACGGCGAGTTCACGCCCGACGACCTCCTGCGCGCGGTCCGTGACACCCGCGCCGGCCGCGCCCATTTCACCCCGACGGCGGCGACCGTCGTGCTCGCGGAACTCCGGTCCTCTTCGCAACAGCAACGAAATGTGGGACAGTCTACGGAGCGCGTGCACAACTCCGTTGCTTTCGGGCTGAGTTCGCGGGAGGTGGAGATCATGGATCTGATCGCGTCCGGCATGAACAACCAGCAGATCGCCGGCGCCTGCTTCATCAGCGAGAAGACGGTCAAGAACCACATCAACCGCATCTTCGCCAAACTCCGGAGCACCTCCCGCAGCGAGGCGATAGCCCGCTGGCTGGGAACCGCCCGTCCAGGGGTGACCGGTCATGGGTAGACGGAGTACGCAGTGGGTCCGTATTTGGGCCCCGGGACCCTTGGTGACGACCGGTAACTCGTCGTACCGTCCGCAAATCAACAGCGGCACCGGCCCGGGAGGGAACCCCCATGTCACACAACAGGCTGCTGAAGGCATCGGTCGAGGCGAAGCTCCGCCTGAACGACTGGACGGACACGGCGGTGACACGCCTCCGCAAGCGCTACGCGAACCTCGACCGGGGGCAGACCGCGTTCGAGTACCTGGGCATCATCCTGGTGGTGATCGTCATCATCGGGGCGATCGTCGGATCGGGTATCGGGACGGCGATCACCAACCGGATTTCCCAAGCCGTCGAGGACATCACCGCCGGGTGATAGGGAAGACGTCGCGTGACCTGGGGCAGGCATTCCCCATCTACATCGTGATGGTGGCGTGCCTGCTCTTCGCCGCGCTCGCCTTCTTCGTGGTCGGCCAGGCGTCGGTGACGCGCAGCAACGGGCAGGGAGCGGCGGACGCGGCGGCACTGGCGGCGGCCCGTGACGCGAGGAGTCACCTGGTCCCAGGGCTTGACCTCACCACCCTCCCGCCTGCGGATTGGGAGGCCCTGCTCGCGGGGAATCGCTTCGACCTGTCACGTGCCTGTGCCGGAGCCGAGAGTTTTGCGGCTCAGAACGATGCTGTGGCGACCTGCACGCCGCTCGGGCTGCGATTCAAAGTAGCTGTCGTCACGAACGGAACCGTCGGTGATTCCGTGATCCCGGGAACGGCCGGAGTCCACGGCAGGGCAGAGGCCACTGCGGAGGTCGAACCGCGGTGCCACCTCGGGGCCGCCCCCATGTCCACCCCCGTCCCCACCGCCACGCCGTCCTCTGGAGGGACGCCGACGGGTGGGCCTGAGAAGCCCGGGTCGATTTCGATCGTGTGCGAGGGCGCTGACGACCTCACCTTCGATCCTGCAAAGCCCGAACCCTGGGACAAGTTGGCCAGGGCCCTGTTCAAGGTCCGACTGGTCGACTGATGGTGCACGAGACAGATAAGGAAGCGGCGTAGATGAGGATTCGGCACGTGGTGAAGGTGCGCACAGGAGCTGTCGCTGTCGTGGCCGTCATGGCTTTCGCCTTGGCCGGGTGTGGCAACGGTGATGACGCGAAGCCCAAGCCACAGGCGCCGTCAGCCGGGCAGACTTCTGCGGGCAAGCCGCAGAAGTCACCGTCGGCCGCAGGTCAGAGTTCGGCGCCGGTCGAGGTGATCGCAACGTCGGCTGGTCCGGAGGGGATTGTCCTCACGCTGAACTCCGCCGTCCGTGATCAAGGCGGATTCCTGACCATCAGCGGGCAGATCAAGAACGGTGGAACGTCGGCGTTCGTGCAGACAGCGGCTTGGCGCGGTGATGAGAAGAGCGCGAGCGCCGCGTCCGTGGCCGGCGCCACGCTGACCGACAAGGCCGGCAAGAAACGCTACTACGTGCTCCGGGACACCGAGAGCAGGTGTCTCTGCACGAGCGGCATCACGCGTATCGCCGCAGGCGAGACCGTTCCCTTCTTCGCACAGTTCCCCGTACCTCCCGCCACCACCACCGAGGTGGACTTCAACCTCCCCACCTTCGCCACGGCCACCGTCAAACTCTCCGGGTGACCCCATGACCACACGCCACCGCGCAGCCGCCGCCACAGCCGTTTCGGCCCTGATCATCGCCGGGGCCCACCTGATCGGCGCCACCGCCGCCCACGCAGACGACGTGAAGCCGTCCGCGCCGCCCGGCACCGAGCCGTCCGCTTCCGCGCCCGTGCCGATCGACTCCGCCTCCCCGGGGTTGAAGATCCCCCAGGGCGGGACCCTCGCCCCCGCCAAGGTGCTCGACATCGCCGAGGTCGTCGAGGACCTCGGCGGGGAGCAGCGGCGGCAGGAGACCAATCAGACCGTGATGATGGCCCTGCAGTCCGAGGTCCTCTTTCCCGAGAACAGCGCCGTCTTCAACGCCCAGGCCGCCGCCCGCATCCAGGCCATCGCCAACGAGATCAACACCCAGAAGGCCACCCGCGTCCGCGTCTTCGGCTTCACCGACGACCAGGGCAGTTACGAGCACGGCAAGGAGCTCAGCAAGCAGCGCGCCGACGCCGTGCAGGCGGAGCTGGCCAAGACCGTCACCGCCCCCGGGGTCACCTACGACGTCCGCGGCTACAGCGAGGACTACCCGATCGCCGACAACAGCACCGAGGAAGGCCGCAAGAAGAACCGCCGCGTCGAGATCACCTTCCCCCGCAGCACCGGCGGTTAGGCGGTCGGCCGGTCGGCCGGTCGGCCGGTCAACCCGTCAGCCCGTCAGGCGTTCCGCCATCGCGCGCGCCCTGCGCGCCGGCTCCGGGCCCGGGGAGAGGGCGGCCACCGTGATCGCGCCCTCGATCAGGATCAGCAGGTCGTCGGCCGTGGCGGGGGAGTCCGGGACGAGTTCCGCGAGCAGCGCGCGCAGGTCCGCCTTGTGGCGGCGTACGGCGTCCAGCATCCCGGGCGGCCCGCCGTCGCCCAGCTCCCCGTACGCGTTCAGGAAGGCACAGCCCCGGAAGCCCGGCTCCGAGAACCACCGCTCCAGCCAGTCGAAGACCGCGCCGAGCGGTTCCGGGGCCCCCTTGACCGCCTCCCGCAGGCTCCCCGTCCAGCGCCGGTCGCGCCGCTCCAGATAGGCCGTGACCAGGGCTTCCTTCGCCGGGAAGATCCGGTACAGCCGCTTGAGCGGCACCCCCGAGCCCGCGCGGATGCGGTCCATGCCGACGGCCTGGATGCCGTGCGCGTAGAACAGCTCCTCCGCCGCGTCCAGCAGCCGGGTGCGGGCCTCTTCCTCGTCCATGGGGGCAGCGTAGCCCAAACGGCCTTGCGGAGAGAACGATCGTTCTCCTAGGCTTGAGAACGATCGTTCTCCACGACCGAGAGGGGACTTCCGCATGTCCGGAACCACTGCCGCCCGCCCGCCCGTTCCGCCCTTCACCGAGGAAACCGCCCACGCCAAGGTCCAGGCCGCCGAGGACGCCTGGAACAGCCGCGATCCCGAACGCGTCGCCCTCGCCTACACGGAGGATTCCGTCTGGCGCAACCGCGACCGCTTCCTCACCGGCCGGGCCGAGATCCGCGCCTTCCTCGCCGACAAGTGGCAGCGGGAGCTGGACTACCGGCTCCGCAAGGAGCTGTGGGCGTACACCGGAAACCGCATCTCGGTCCGCTTCGAGTACGAGTGGCACGACACCGCCGGCCAGTGGTGGCGCAGCCACGGCAACGAGCAGTGGGAGTTCGACCCCGACGGCCTGATGCGCCGCCGCGAGGCCAGCATCAACGACGTCCCGATCACCGCCGCCGAGCGCCGGCTCGCCTGATCCCGCCGGGTGCGGTTCTGTGGAGTCATGGCACAGGTCCGCGTGAACGGCACCACCCTCTTCCACGAGGCCACCGGGGACGGGGAGCCCCTCGTCCTGGTCCACGGCTCCTGGAGCGACCACGACGGCTGGCGGGCCGTCGTGCCCCGCCTCGCGGAGCGCGCGCCGCTGCGCGTCGTGGCCTACGACCGCCGGGGCCACAGCCGCAGCGAGCGCCCGCCGGGGCCGGGCAGCCGGGTGGAGGACGAGGAGGACCTGGCCGCCCTCATCGAGGCCCTCGGCCTCGCTCCGGCGCACGTGGCCGGGAACTCCTTCGGCGCCTCCACCGCCCTCGGCCTCGCCGCCCGCCGCCCGGAGCTCTTCCGCAGCGTCACCGCCCACGAGCCCCCGCTCCTCGGCGTCGTCGCCGACGACCCTGCCCTCCGGCCGCTGATGGAAGCCACCCGGCTCCGGATCGAGGGGGTCCTCACCGAGCTGCGCGCGGGCCGCGACCGGGCGGGGGCCCGCCGCTTCGTGGAGGAGGTCGCCTTCGGCCCGGGGGCGTGGGACCGGCTGCCGGAGCCGCTGCGCGAGACGTACGTGGCCAACGCGCCCACCTTCGCGGACGAGCAGGCCGACCCGGCCTGGGCCGACCTGGACCTCACCCGCCTCTCCCGCTACACCGGTCCCGTGCTGCTGACCCGGGGCACCGAGAGCCCGCCCTGGTTCCCGGTGATCACCGACCGGCTCGCCGCCGCGCTGCCGCAGGCGCGGGTCAGGGTGCTGGAGGGCGCGGGCCACGTCCCGCACGTCTCCCACCCCGACCTCTACGTGGACGGCCTGACCGCCTTCCTCGCCGCCGGGGCGGGCTGATCCGGAGGCCCGGAGGTCACCCCTCCAGCAGATGGTCCGCCTTCCCGGCCTTGATGTCGCGGATCAGCTGGCGCAGCGATTCCGTCGAGTCGGTGAGGTAGGCCGCCTCCGCTCCCGCGACGGCGATGTAGCTGTTCCCGTCCCCGTCGACCCCGATCCGGTAGCAGCTCGCTCCTTCGCCGCAGAAGGCGTCTTCCCAGGTGATGTCGGCCATCGGCCGTCCTCTCAGAGTTGGCGGGCCAGGCTGTGGATGAAGTCCCGAGACGCCTCGGGGGAGAGGCTGAGGCTCTCCATCCAGTCCAGCTGGGCTCGGTATTTGGCTAGTTGGGCTTCGGTATGCAGGAAGTCCGGCCCGTGCGTGCTGTCCACCTGTGCGGTGTCGAGGCGCGGTACGGGTCCCTCCAGGTAGTTGACGGTCTGCCCGGCGCCCGGGAATCCCCCGGCCTTGAAGGTCAGGACGCGCAAGGTGATGTTGTCCTTCTCGGCTGAGAGGTTGAGCTGCTCCAGCTGTGCCCGCGCCACCTTCGGTCCGCCGAACTGCATCCGCAGCGCCGCCTCGTGGATGACCGTGACGTACGCGGGCGCGGCATCGCCTTCCAGCACCTGCTGGCGCTCCAGCCGGTGGGCGAGCCGAAGGGCGACCTCCTTTTCGGGGAGGGCGGGTACGACGAGGCGGAAGAGGGCCAACGCGTGGTCGCTGGTCTGGAGCAGTCCGGGAATGTGCACCGAGTGGGCGCACCTCATGCGTGTGGCGTGTGCCTCCAGCTCGGCAATGTCCAGTATCGGAGCCGACAGTGAGCCGCGATAGCGCTCCCACCAGCCGCGGCGCCGAGGTTGCGTCATGGCGACGAGCGCCTCGATGTACTCCTCGTCGGCGCACTCGCAGTGACACGCCAGGGAGCGCAGCCGCTCCTCGCTGATGGCTCGGATGCCCTGCTCGATGGCGGAGACCTTCGACCGGTCGACTCCCAGAAGTCCGGCCGCCGATTCAGCAGATACGTCTGCGGCGACCCTCATGCGGCGCAGCTCGGCGCCCAGTCGTTTCTGCCGTTCGGTCGGTGCGGTGCGTGGCGGCATGGACGCAGTCTGCCGTGTCGCGGTGCTCGAATCCATGCGTGGCCATACTTCCTCAATGAGGTGGTCAATAGACCCCTATTCACGCTACGTTAGGTAACGCACCGCCCACGCAGGGGAGTTGAAGTGCATCGCCGCAGCATGCCTCGGGCCTCGGCGACGAGCCACGCTCCCCGTTCCGCGTCGGCCATCCGTGCGCGTCGAACTCGCCTTCGTCCAAGCCGACTTCAGGGAGTCCGTCATGCCCAGCCCCCTTTCGTCCTGCCCGCCGCCCCGGCCCGCCGAGGGTCCGTGCGAGCCGCCCGCGCCCGACGGGCTCGCGTGCAGCCTCACCGTGCCCGCAGCCCCGTACAGCGGCCAGATCGCGCGCGGCGCCGTACGGTCCGTGCTGCACGCCTACCGGCTCGACGCCCTCGCCCCCGCCGCCGTGCAGGTCGCCGGGGAGCTGATCGCCGCCACCTGGGACTTGGAGCCCGGCCGGAGCCTCTACCTCTCCGTCCGGTACCGCGACGACGCACTGCGGCTCAGCGTCTACGACGCCCACGCCCCCCACGCCCACCCCCGCCTGGCCGCCCACTGTGAGGCCCGGCGGCGGGCGGGGCTGCGGGTGATGGCGGCCGTCGTGCGGGACTGCGGCGGGGCGTGGGGGTTCGGGGAGTCCCGGGAGCCCGGAGGCGGTACGCGGACCTGGGCGAGCCTGCCCCGGGACGGCGCCGTTGGGTATCTCCCGGCCCGATGAACTTCTTTGATCGGGCGCGTCCGCATGCAGGGGGGCGGACCAGGTGACCTCCCCTGCGGCGCAGTACAGGGACGTCCTGGTTGACTTCCAGGACTTCGTGCGCACGGTGCGCCCGAACAGCGGAGCGGGGGTCTGACGATGGGGCGTCTTTGGGACAGGTGGACCGGTACGAAGCATCCCGCCGCCGGGGTCAGGCCCCTGCCGACCATGGAGGTGCGGGAAGCGCTGCTCGCGCTCAACGGGCCCGACGCGGTGTTCCAGGTGCGCCACGGCTTTCCCAAGGAGAAGGCCGACCTAGTGGCGGACCGGCACGTTCCGCGGCTGGACCTGACCGTCAAGATCCGGATGCGGCTGGTCCCGGCGACCCGTGAGGTGCGGGCGCTCGAAGAGCAGTGGGGGAAGATATCGCACGAGTACTCCGGGCGGCAGTACGGCCGCGGGGGCGGAGTCATGGTCGCCAGGAAGTGGCAGTTCGAGAAGGGCCCCGATGGCCGCCGACACCTGGTCGAGACGTTCCGGTTCGACTCGCGGGACATGAAGGACCCCCTGCGGGACGCCGTCCTCGCCGCCGGGTGGACCTGGCGCGGAGTGCTGCTCAAGTGGTGAGCGGTCCGCAGGCCTCTGCCGGGTGAACATCCCCTGACAGAACGGCTGTTCGGGCGTGAGTGCCCGTCCGGGCGGTCAGGATGCGGGCATGGTGGTGGATGTCAGACGGAACCTGGCCGGCGCGGTCTTCGCCGTCGTGCTGATGGGGTCCGCGCTCTGGTGGGTGTCGCTCCCGGACTCCGTGCGGGTGCCCGTCCGGACCTGTGGGGGCGTCCTGACGGGGAGGGAGGTCGCCGCGTTGTTGCCGTCGCGGACGCGCGGCGAGGGGTACGCGGAGTCCCGGGAGCCCGTGCGGGCCGACGGCGGTACCTGGTGCCGGATGACCGCCGGGGGCGGCGCCCTCTGGGGCGACTACCACTGGCTCACCCCCGAGGACGCCCGGAGCCGGGTGCGGGGCAACGCTCCCGTCCGGCTGGCGGAGGTCGAGGGGTACGCGAACGACCATGCGGCGAGTCTCTACCTGCCATGCCGGGCCCCCGCCGGCGCGGATGAGCGATGGCTCGCGGTGAACGTGCACCGGAGGGAGAGCCGGGTGGCGGACGAGGCGGTGCCGCCCGGCGCCGCGGAGCCGCTGGCCGCCCTCGCCGCCGACGCGGCCCGCCACCTCGCCCCGCTCCTGCCCTGCGACCTCGGCTTCCGCATCGCCCCCGGCGCGCCGGTCGCCGGTACGGCCGTCGTGGAGCCGACCGCCCCCGCGACGGCTACTGCGCCTGGTGGGCGCGGGTGATCAGATCGGTGGCCACCTCCAGGGCGGCCTGGCGGGTCTCCTCCGGGTCGCCCTCCACGTGCTGGAGGAACATCATCCCCGCGTGCAGGGTGAACAGGGCGCTCACGCAGCGCACCTGGTCCGCCAGCGGCCCCTCGTCCGTGCGCAGCAGTTCCACCAGGGTGAAGAGCCGCTTCTTGACGGTCTCGCCGATGCTGAGCTCCCGCATCGTCGCCTGGTTCTCCTGCATGAAGCGGTACAGCTGTGCGCCCGACGCCATCGCCTCGCTGTACCGGCGCAGCACCTCCCGCTTGGTCTCCAGCGTCCGGGGCTGCCCCTGGGCCCACTCGATCAGCTCGTCGATCGGCCGCGTCGAGTCCTCGAAGACACTGATGATGATGTCTTCCTTGGTCTTGAAGTGGTAGTAGAGCGCCGCCTTGGTGACGTCCAGCCGCTCCGCGATCTCCCGCAGGGAGGTCTTCTCGTACCCCTGCTCGGCGAAGAGTTCCAGCGCGACGTCCTGGATGCGCTGGCGCGTGTTTCCGCGCTTGGCCTGCGGAGCGGTGCCGCTGGAACTGCTGGACATGACTCTCCCCACGAGAACTTACTTGACGCCCGGCTAGTAGCAGGACTACCTTCCCCAGTGTAGTGAACTAGCCGGGCGGCAAGTAAGTGCCCGACCGAACGAAGAAGTGCCAGTACCAGGGGAGTGGACATGAGCGAGACGGTCAAGCAGGCGGGCGCCTCGGGGGAGGTGAAGCCGCGCAGCGTGCGCGTCGTGCTCATGGCACTCATGATCGCCATGCTGCTCGCCATGCTAGACAACATGATCATCGGGACCGCGATGCCGACCATCGTCGGTGAGCTCGGTGGTCTCGAACACCTCTCCTGGGTGGTCACCGCCTACACCCTGGCGACCGCGGCCTCCACCCCCATCTGGGGCAAGATCGGTGACATGTACGGGCGCAAGGGCTCGTTCCTCACCTCGATCGTCATCTTCCTCGTCGGCTCCGCGCTCAGCGGCATGGCCCAGGACATGGGCCAGCTGATCGGCTTCCGCGCGATCCAGGGTCTGGGCGCCGGCGGTCTGATGGTCGGCGTCATGGCGATCATCGGCGACCTGATCCCGCCCCGTGAGCGCGGCAAGTACCAGGGCATGATGGCCGGCGTGATGGCCCTCGCCATGATCGGCGGCCCGCTGGTCGGCGGCACCATCACCGACCACATGGGCTGGCGCTGGGCCTTCTACATCAACCTCCCGCTCGGCGCCGTCGCCCTCGCGATGGTCACGGCCGTGCTGCACCTGCCCAAGAAGAAGGCGCAGGGGAAGATCGACTACCTGGGCGCGGCGCTGCTGACCGTCGCCATCACCTCGACCGTCCTCGTCACCACCTGGGGCGGCACCGAGTACGCCTGGGGTTCCGCGGAGATCATCGGCCTGATCGTCGTCGGCCTGCTCTCGCTCGCCGCCTTCCTCTACGTCGAGACCAAGGCCGCCGAGCCGGTCATGCCGCTGCACATCTTCCGCAGCCGCAACTTCACGCTCATGTCCGTGATCGGCTTCCTCGTCGGCTTCGCGATGTTCGGCGGCGTGCTCTACCTGCCGCTCTTCCAGCAGGCGGTGCAGGGTGCCTCCGCCACCAACTCGGGCCTGCTCCTCCTGCCGATGCTGCTCTCGATGATGGTCGTCTCGCTCGTCGCGGGCCGGATCACCACCAGCAGTGGCCGGTACAAGATGTTCCCGATCATCGGCGGCGCGCTGATGGTCGTCGGGCTCTTCCTGCTCGCCTCCATGGACACCGGCACCACCCGCCTCGTCTCCGGCCTCTACATGGCCGTCCTCGGCGCCGGTCTCGGCTTCCTGATGCAGATCACCATGCTGGTCGCGCAGAACAGCGTGGACATGAAGGACATGGGCGTCGCCTCCTCCTCGGCCACGCTCTTCCGCACCCTGGGCGGCTCCTTCGGCGTGGCCCTCATGGGCTCGCTCTTCACCACCCAGGTCACGGACACCATGTCCGAGCGGCTCGGCCCGCAGGCCGCCAAGGCCGCGGGCTCCGCCCAGCTGGACGCGGCGAGCCTGGCCAAGCTGCCAGAGGCCGTGCGCGACGCCTACCAGCACGCGGTGGCCGCCGGTACGCACTCGGCGTTCCTGCTGGGCGCGGGCATCGCCGTACTGGGCTTCGTGCTCGCCTGGTTCGTCAAGGAGGTCCCGCTGCGGGGCGCCGGTCCGGCCCAGGGCGGCGGCGAGGGCGCCAAGGCCGCGCCCGCTCCGCAGGACTCCTTCGCGCACTGAGTCCCCCGCGCGGGAACGCGCGGTGCGCACGCGGCACGCGGCACACACCACACGGGTCCGGCCCGGGGAGGGATCCCCGGGCCGGACCCGTTTCCGTATGCGGCCCCGCGGCCCCGCGGGATCAGCCGGTGTCGAGCCCGTCCACGAGGCGGTTGAGGAACCGGTCGAAGGTGGCTTCGGGCGTGAGGGGGCGTCCGGGGGCGGCGAGGGCCTCGGCGAGTTCCGGGTGGCGGCCGTCCGTCGCGACGGCGGTGAGGTAGCGGACTTCCGCCGCGGCCCGGTCGGGGGACTGCGAGGCCGCGGCCCGCGCGATCTCGTGGCCGACGTGCCCGGCCACGAACGCGGTCAGCTGGGCGAAGACCTCCAGCTTCGCCGCGCCGTCCAGCCCCGTGGGCCGCAGGGCGGCGAGCGCGCGTTCCAGGAAGGCCAGGGTGTTGGGGCCGGGGGTGCGGTGGGTGGCCAGAGCGGCGGGCAGCCAGGGGTGTCGCAGCATGTGGGCGCGCTGGAGGTGCGCGATGGCCTTCAGCTCGGCGCGCCAGTCGCCGGTGGGCGCGTGCGCGGCCGGCAGTTCGCCGCTGACGTGGTCGACCATCAGCTCCAGCAGCGTCTCCTTGTCGGGGGCGTAGCTGTAGAGCGACATGGCGCCGGCTCCGACCTGCGCGGCGACCTTCCGGATGGTGACCGCTTCGAGCCCCTCCGCGTCCGCCAGGGCGACGGCCGCCGCGGTGATCGTCTCTCTGCTGTAGGCGGGCTTGCGCCCCCTGCGGGGCTGGTCGGAACCCAGCCAGAGCTGCTCGGGGTCGATGCCTGCGGCATCGGCCCCTCCTCTACGGGGCATGGTCCATGCTCCCTTCCTTGATCAGGGCGGCCCTTGCGGGCCTCATCCAAGCATCCTGTATTCTCGTACACTGTACGGACATGGAGGAGGGGAACGATGGCAACACGCACGCACGGTCCTGCGCCGAGGACGACCTGGGCGATGCCTTCCGGTAAGCCGCCGCTGGCCTCGCGGATGATGAGGGCGACCTGGCGCGGCCTCCCGGCCAAGCGGTACGACGTCGGGTGGGAGCCGGGGCTGCGGGTGCCGGCCGCCGACGGCAGCCCGCTGGTCACGGACCACTACTTCCCGCGCGCCGACGGCGACTTCCCCACCCTCCTGGTGCGCTCGCCGTACGGCAGGGGCCTGCCGTGGTCTCCGATGTACGGCGTGCTCTTCGCCGAACAGGGCTTTCACGTGGTGCTGCAGAGCTGCCGCGGCACCGGCGGCTCCGGCGGCGAGTTCGACCTGTGGCGCAACGAGGCCGCCGACGGCCGGGCCACGGTGTCCTGGCTGCGCGAGCAGAGCTGGTTCGACGGAACACTGGGGACCGTCGGGCCCAGCTACCTGGGATACGTGCAGTGGGCCCTCGCCGCGGACCCGCCGCCGGAGCTGAAGGCGATGGTGGTGCAGGTGGGGCTGCACGATCCGTACTCCCTGTTCTACGCGGACGGTGCGCTCCGCCTGGAGAACACCCTCGCCGTCGGCGCCGGCATGACGTACCAGCACCAGGGCATGGGCCGGTTCGTCAGGGCGACGATGCGTCTGCAGCGCCGCCTGGGCGAAGTCACCACCGCGCGGCCGCTGCGCGGGGCGTACGCGCCCGCCCTCGGGGGTGACGTGCCCTGGCTGGACGAGGTGATGTCGCACCCGGACGCCGAGGACGCGTACTGGCACGGCGCGTCGATGGCGACGGTGGCGGAGCGGCTGGGCGTGCCGACCGCTTTGATCACCGGATGGCACGACGTCATGGGCGACCAGACCCTGGGGCAGTACCACCGGCTGCGCGAGGCCGGCTGCGAGACCTCCCTGCTCGTCGGCCCCTGGACCCACACGTCCGCGCTGCAGCAGGGGTGGCCCGAGGTCTTCGCCGAGAGCCTCGCCTGGCTGCGCGCGCACCTGTGCGGCGATGCCTCCGGTCTCCGTCCCACCAGGGTCCGCGTGCACGTCGGCGGCGAAGACGACTGGCGGGACCTCGACGACTGGCCGCCGGCCGCGGCCACCACCTCGTGGTTCCCGGCCGAGCAGGGGCGGCTCACCGAGCGGGCTCCCGCGCAGTCCGCGCCACTGGCGTCGGTCCGCTACGACCCGGACGACCCCACCCCCTCGCTCGGCGGCCCGCTGCTCTCCCGTACGGCCGGTCCTCGTGACAACGGCGCCCTGGAGAGCCGGGACGACGTGCTGACGTTCACCGGACCCCCGCTGACGGCGCCCGTGGACGTCCTCGGCCCGGTCATCGCCCGGTTGACCATCTCCACGGACACCGGCCACGCCGACGTCTTCACCCGCCTGTGCGACGTGGACGAGCAGGGCCGCTCCGTCAACATCTGCGACGGGCTGGGCCGGCTTCGGACGGACGAAGGCGTGCCCTCGTCCGTCACCGTGCCGATGAGTTCCACCGCCCACCGCTTCGCCGTCGGTCACCGCATGCGCTGGCAGATCAGCGGGGGCGCCCATCCGCGCTACGCCCGCAACCCCGGCACCGGGGAGTCGTCGGCGGACGCCACGACCTTCACGCCGGTGCGCATCACGCTCCACACGGACTCCGCGCTGGTGCTCGCGACGCCCGCCCCCGGTGCCGTGGGGCAGGAGGGGCGTCCGGGGCTATAAAGGACCAAAGTCCTTATTACCTGGAATTTATAGGGCAATCGGGTGGAACCCGGCCCGCTTCCAAGACGTCATGACCCACAGGACCCTCACAAGTCCGGATGGGGAGTGGACTCATGACGCGCACGCAGAAGCAGGCCCTGCGGACCCGGATGGCGGTCGGCGCCTCCGCCGTGGCCGTCGCGGCGACCGTCTGGGGCGTGACGGCCCTGGTCGCCGCGGACGGCCACACCGCCCACCGGCAGGGCAGCGCCTCGCGCCAGGGCGAAGCGGACGGCGGGCCGGACGAGGGGGGCACCGGCGGGGCCGCCACCGGCGCGGGCGGCGCCCCCGCCGCACCGGCGGGACTGCCCGACACCATCGCCCACGCCTCCGAGGGCGGCGGGAACACCGTCAACATCACCATCGACGACGGCCCCGACCCCCGCTGGACCCCACAGGTCCTCGACGTCCTGGCCCGCCACGACGTGAAGGCCGTCTTCTGCATGATCGGCCCGCAGGCCAAGGCCCACCCGGAGCTGGTCAAGCAGGTCGTCGCGGCCGGCCACAGGCTCTGCGACCACACCATGAGCCACGACACGGCCATGGACAAGAAGCCCGTCGCGTACCAGGAGGCGCAGATCGTCGACGCGAAGAAGCTGATCGAGGAGGCGGCGGGCGGCGGCGCGAGGGTCGAGTACTACCGGGCCCCCGGCGGGGCCTTCACCCCCGACAGCCGGCGGATCGCCGCCGCCCAGGGCATGCGCCCGCTCGGCTGGAACGTCGACACCAAGGACTTCGGCAAGCCCGGGACCGCCGCCATCGTCGCCGCCGTCAAGCGCGAGATCGGCAACGGCCCCACCGTGCTCTTCCACGACGGGGGCGGCGACCGCCGGCAGACCGTCGAGGCCCTCGACCAGGTGCTGACCTGGCTGAAGGAGCAGGGCCGGCCGACCGGCTTCCCGGTCCGCACCGCCCCCTGAGCCGCGCCCGCACCGCCCCCCCTGAAACCCCGCCGCACCGCCGCCTGACACGCCGTCCGGCGGCGAACGGGTGAGGGTCGCCGCGCCCGCGGCCGCCACGGTGTTCCCTGGTCGCGCACGCAGCACGGTACGCACGCAGCCGCCCAGGAGCCCCCGTGATCGACCCCACCCAGCTGACCGACCCCGCCGTCCGCGCCTTCGTCACCGCCGTGAACGCCGGGGACCGCACGGCCTTCCACGCGGTCCTGACCCCCGGCGCGACCATGTCCGACGACGGTTCGGACCGCGACGTCGACGACTGGTCGGAGCGGGAGATCTGGTCCTGCCACGGCCACATGTCGGTCGATTCCGAAGCCGACGGGGGCCGCTCCCTGGTGGTCGACTACCGCAACGACACCTGGGGCGAGATGCGCACCGCCTGGCGGTTCGAGATCGCCGACGGCCACGTCGTCCGCTTCGAGACCGGCCAGGCCTGATCCACGGGTCCCGGGGCTACAGCCCCCGCGCCACCCCCAACACCGCCGCCGTCAGCGGACCGTTCTCCGGGCCCACACCGCCCGGGAAGCCGAAACGGCGGCGCGTGTACCCGTACGCGACGCCCGTGACCGGGTCGCCGAAGCCGAGCCCGCCCGACGCGCCGCAGTGCCCGAAGGCCTCCGGGCCCACCGCGTGCTGCCGTTCGAAGCCCAGACCGAAGTGGTCGGCCTCCGGAACGACCGAGTCCGCGCCCGGGGTGTGCGGTCGCGCTACATCCGCCAGGGTGTCCGGCTTCAGCAGCGCCGGGAGGCCGTTCAGCCCGCCGATGGCCGCCGCGTACAGGTCCGCCACCGCGCGCGCCGTGCCGACGCCGCCCGCGGAGGCCGGGCCCCGGCCCTTCACCTGCGGGTGGTTGGCGTACGCGACCAGGTCCATCGCGGGCTCCCGGTGCCAGTTGAAGGCGATCTTCAACAGCTCCGGCAGCGGCTCGCCCGAGGCCAGCACCTCCAGCTGGGCGGGGGTCGGCGCCATCTCCAGGACCGGCTTCCAGCGGCCCTCCTGGGAGGCCGGCAGACCCATGTACAGGTCCAGCCCGTAGGGGACCCGCAGCCGCTCCTCGTAGACCTCCCGGAGGGAGCGGCCGGTCGCCCGCCGGACCACCTCGCCCGTCAGGGCGCCGATCACGAAGGCGTGGTAGCCGTACGCCGTACCGGGCTCCCAGTAGGGCTCGGCGCCGGCCAGCCGCGCCGCGATCAGCGCGTCGTCCGCGATCTCCTCGTACGAGAAGCCCTCGGGGGTGTTGATCAGCCCGGCGCCGTGCGCGACCAGCTGCCGCACCGTCAGGCGCTCCTTGCCGTGCCCCGTGAACTCCGGCCAGTACGAGGACACCGGGCGCTCCAGGTCCAGTACGCCCTCCTGCGCCAGCAGGGCCACCACCAGGTGCGCGGCACCCTTGGTGATCGAGTAGACCCCGGTCAGGGTGTCCCCCTCGGTGTCCTCGCCGCCCCACAGGTCGACGACGACCCGCCCGTGGTGACGCACCGACAGCTGGGCCTCGGGCGAGGCGTGCTCGCCGGTCACGAAGGCCTCGAACTCCTCCCGCACAGGCTCCCAGCCCGCCGCCACCGTTCCGTTCACCGTCACGCCCATGGCATCCCCCGTTCGTCGCACGCGGATCTTTCCGCAGTGTCCGTCGGCAGCCAACCAGAGGCGGTGGGATCGTATTCCTGTCGGATCCGGGAGTTCGTCACCTGCGCGCGCCCGGCCCGCTCCCGTACGGGTGAACGCGCCCGCGGCGTCGTTCCGGCCCGCCGCGGGCTCCCGTTGGGCCGTGCATGAACCGCACCCGCACCGTCGCCCTCAGCCTCGCCGCCGCCGTCGCGGCCCTCGCGCCCGCCCTCGGACAGGCCGCCGCCACCGCCGCGCAGGGCACGGCCTACCTCCAGGACCCGGCGGGCGACGAGAAGGCGATGAAGTCCATGTGGACCAAGGACGACATGCACAAGGTGGAGGGACAGCTCCGCTTCCACCCGGGAGTGCAGTACAAGACGGTGTCCCGGCCCGGTCCGCAGGAAGCGCCCGAGTGGAAGCGCCAGGTGGGCGATCCCAAGACGCTGGCCTGGCAGCCCTCGTACGAGTTCGCCTGGGCGGTCTCCGACTCGGCGGTCGTGAAGAAGGCCCTGACCACCAAGGACGGCAACCAGCCGATCGTCGTCCACGCGGTGCTGCGCGACGCGAAGGGGGCCGCGGTCGGTGAGGTGCGCAAGGAACTGTCCGGGCAGCCGGCGACGGGGCGTCAGAAGGTGGCGGGGAACGAGCGGATCGCGTGCGACACCGGTCGGTACACGGTGGAGTGGTCGGTCACCCGGACCGGGTACGGGACGCTGACGGGCAGCCTGCCCTGGGACTCCAGCTGCGAGCAGTACCGGACGGCGTTCGCCGCGGAGAACGGGGCGCACTAGCCCCGCGGAGGAGGCGGGGGAGGGGAGGCCTGGCGCCCCGGCACCTTGTGGGTGCTCGGCGGGCGACCGGGCCGGGGCCTTGGATCAAGGCCGTCACGGTCATGGTGCCGTACGGGATGGGTACGGGCGGAGGGTCGAAGGTCCCGGATCGGGAGGCGCTTCAGTGCTTCTTCCCTGCCTCCGCCGCCTTCGCGGCCATGCCCTCCAGGATGGCCTTCGGGTCGCCGCCCGGCTCCACGGCCCGCCCGATCCCGCGCTTGATGGTGTCGCTGACCGTCACCCAGGTCGGGTCGTTGACGGGGTAGAGCTGGGCGCCGCGCAGGGCGGTCAGGAACTGCTCGTCGGTCTTGTCGAGACCCCCGCCCGCCGGGGTGCGGGAGGCCGTGACCGTCGAGGGCAGCAGGTGGTAGCGGCCCGCGAAGTCCGACAGGTACTTGTCCGCGTAGACGAAGTCGAGGAACCTGCCGATCTCGGCGCGGTGGTCGTTCTGCTTGAAGGCCATCATCCAGTCGGCCACGCCCACCGTCGGCGGGGTCTCGCCCGCACCCAGGCTGTCCGAGACCGGCATGGCGACGGCGCCGACGGTGATGCCCTTGGCGCGCGCCTCGTGGGAGAGCGACGGGTAGCCGTTGAGCATCCCCACCTCGCCGCGCAGGAAGGCGGCGAAGGCGTCCGCGCGGTTGAGCTGCGACGGCGGCGTCGGGCCGGTCAGGCCGGGGGCGACCAGCTGGTCCCGGAGCCAGCGGAGGGTGTAGATGTTCGCGTCGGAGGCCAGGGCGTAGTTGCCGCTGCTGTCGGCGTAGCCGCCGCCGTTGCTCAGCTCCCAGATCAGCGTCTCGGCGTGGGCCTCCTCGGGGCCCAGCGGAAGGGCGTACGGGTACTTCACGCCCTTGTCCTTGAGCGCCTTGGCGGCGGCCTTCAGGTCGGACCAGTTCTTCGGCTGCCAGGTGGCCGAACCGTCCTTGGGGATGACCCCGGCGTCCGCGAGCAGCTTCTGGTTGTAGAAGAGCAGACGGCTGCTCGCCACGAAGGGCAGGCCGTAGAGGGTGTTGCCGACCGAGCCCGCCTCGGCGAGGGGCTGGAGGAAGTTCGATTCGGCGGTGATGGAGAGGAGCTCGTCCGCGGAATACAGCTTTCCCTGGGCCGCGAAGTCCGAGTACGAGCCCATGAGGGCCATGTCGGGCGCCTTGCCGGCCTTGACCATCCGGGAGACCTCGCGGTCGATGTCGGCCCAGGGAAGCAGCTGGACCTCGACCTTGATGTCCGGGTTGGCCGCGGTGAAATCCTTCGTCACCTGGTCCCAGAAAGCCTTGGAGCTGTTGCCCGCATTGTCGCCGTATTCGGCCGCGACCAGGCGCAGGGTTCCGCTGTCCCCCGACCCGGCCTCGGAACTTCCGCAGCCGGAAAGCGGTATCAGCAGGCCGAAGACGGCCGCCGTGGCGGCAGCTCCGAACATTCTTCGTCGCACGGGTGGGTACCCCTGATTTTCTTTTGAGACCGGATATTACTTATGAGTTGCTCCGGGCTGGGGTGTCCCGCCGTGGCCCGTTGGCCGGAATTCTCTCCCGAGGGTGGCGCGGTTGATTCCATTGGGTCGGTAGTTGTGTTCAATGCTCCAAATTCCGCAATTCTCGCTCGTGTTTTCCGATATACGGTCCATGAATTGGACGCGCGTAGACATGCGCAGACATGCCGAAAAGCCCGTTTCCGGCCGGGAAACGGGCTGAAGGGTGTGGCGGGTGTGGCGGGTCGGCCGGCTAGTCGGCGAACTCGCCCGCGTAGGGGTCGGGCTCCCCGGTCTCGGGGTTGCGGCCCTCCTGCCAGCGGCGCTGGGCCTTGCGCCAGTGGACGAAGCTGAGGTGGCCGACGTCCCAGAAGGTGATGCCGACGGGGCTCACGTCGAACTCGTCGGAGCACAGCAGCAGCAGGAATTCGGCCATGCCGTACGGGTACACCGCGAACGCGTCGGCGGTGTGCCGCCCGACGACGAGGACCGGCCACCGGTCCGGGTCCGGGTCGGTGGTCAGCCAGCACAGGACGTCGGCGCCGCCGGTGACGCCCCACGCGACGATGGACTCCGGATCCACGTCGAAGGCGGCCCGGCCGCCCCCGTCCTCCCAGGCCTGCCGGGCGTTGGCGGTCTCCTCCGACATCTCCGCCGGGTCCCACTGGAGTCCGGGCTTGGGCAGCGGCAGCAGGATGCTGGCCTCGCCGTTGATGGAACCGGCCCCGTAACGCCCCATGAACGCGACGAAGTCGGCCGGGAAGCGGGTGCCCCAGACGGCCTCGGCCGCCTGCCAGTCGATGTCCTCGTCGGCGCCGTGCGTCGCCGGCATGATCTGCTCCAGCGCCTTGATCCGCGCGTTCTCCGTCATGCCGCTCCCCTGCGCGCCCCAGCTCAACCGCCCCAACCTACCGCCCGAGCGCCCGCGGACCTAGGCGGTGTCGAGACGGTCCCGCGGCCGCACCCCGACCCGGATCCCGGGGCGCAGCCCCCAGCCCGCCATCGCACCCGCCTCCGCCTCCAGGACGTGCCGGGAGAGCGGGCGGGGCAGGCCCAGGCGGCCCGGCGGCATCGTCACCACGGCGCGGACCCGCAGGCTCCGGTCCAGGTAGGCCACGTCGATCGCGAACCGCATCCGGAAGGTGTGCACGCTCGCCGCCGGGGTCAGCAGCAGGGCCCCCTCGATGCCGTCCCGCCCCAGGAGCCCGCGCGTACGCGCCCGGTACGAGGCGGCCACCTCCAGCGGCACCGCCACCCCGCCGACCTGGAGGATCCCGTACCCGTCGCCCCACCGCGTCATGGCGGCCACCCTAGGGGCTCCCGCCCCCGGCCCCCACCCCTGCGGGGAAAGGGGAAACGGCCCCGGCGTCCGCGTACCGCGGTCTACCGTCGGCGGATGGGCCACGCCGTGATCGTCCTCCTCGCCGTCGCGTACGGCGCCGCCGCCGGGCTGGGGCTGCCGCGCGCCGCGTACCGGCTCTCCGTGGAGCCCGGGGAGCCCTGGCGGCGTAGCTGCCCCCGGGGACACCCGCTCGCCGGATGGCTCGGCCCCGCCCGCTGCGCGGGGCGCCGCTACGGGCCCGCGGGGGCCTGGGTGGCCTCCGCGGCCGTCTGCGGGGCGCTCGCCGCCGGAGTGGGCCCGCGCCCCGAGGCGGCGGCGTACGTGCTGCTCGCCCCGGCGCTGGTGCTGCTGGCCCTCGTCGACCTCGCCGTCCACCGGCTGCCCGACGTGCTCACCCTGCCGCTGGCCGCCGCCACCGCCGCGCTCCTCGGCGCCGCCGCGCTGCTGCCCGGCGCCGCCGGCTCGTGGCGGCTCGCGCTGCTGGGCGGGGGCGCGCTCGGGGCCGCGTACCTCCTGCTGTTCCTGATCAACCCCGCCGGGATGGGCCTCGGCGACGTCAAGCTGGCGCTCCCGCTCGGGGTCGCTCTTGGGTGGTACGGGTGGGGGGTATGGCTCGCCGGGGCCTTCCTGGGCCTCCTCTACGGGGCCCTGTACGGCCTCGGCCTGGTGCTCAGGGGCCGGGCGACCCGTACGGCGGGCTTCGCCTTCGGCCCCTTCATGGCCGCCGGCGCCCTCACCGGAGTGCTGCTGGGCGGATTCGGAGCGTAATCGTTTCGCGGCAATGCACGCATCTCGCTTTACGAAGGGTTATGGTGGAACCCCCCCCTCGGGCCGGTCCGTATCCCCCCCACGGACCGGCCCGTTTTTTTCTTTCCGCCCCTTCTGGGCAAAAACGCAGGTCAGCCGCGCTGGGCCCAGATGTTGGTGCCGGGGGTGGAGACGGCGAAGGAGTCGATCTCCTTCAGCTCCTCCGCCGACAGCGGCGCCGCGGCCAGCGCGGCCACGTTCTCCTCCAGCTGCCGCACGCTCGACGCGCCGATCAGCGCGGAGGTCATCCGCTCGTCGCGCAGCACCCACGTCAGCGCCAGCTGCGCCAGCGACTGCCCGCGCCGCGCGGCGATCTCGTTCAGGCCGGCGAGGCGGCCGAGGACGTCCTCGGAGAGCAGGTCCGGGTTGAGGGACTTGCCCTGGCTGGCCCGCGAGCCCTCCGGGATGCCGCCCAGGTACTTGCCGGTCAGCAGGCCCTGCGCGAGCGGCGCGAAGGAGATGCAGCCCATGCCGGCCTCCTCCAGGGTGTCCAGCAGCCCGTCCTCCTCCGTCCAGCGGTTGATCATGGAGTACGAGGGCTGGTGGATCAGCGGCCGCACGCCCATCCCGCGCAGGATCCGCGCCGCCTCGGCCGTCTGCTCCGCCGTGTACGAGGACACGCCGACGTAGAGCGCCTTGCCCTGCTGGACCGCGGACGCGAGCGCGCCCATGGTCTCCTCCAGCGGGGTCTCCGGGTCGAAGCGGTGCGAGTAGAAGACGTCGACGTAGTCCACGCCCATCCGCTTCAGCGACGCGTCGAGCGAGCCGAGGAGGTACTTGCGGCTGCCCCACTCACCGTAGGGGCCCGGGTGCATCAGGTAGCCGGCCTTGGTGGAGAGCACCAGCTCCTCGCGGTAGGACGCGAAGTCCTGCGCGAAGATCTTGCCGAAGTTCAGCTCGGCCGAGCCGGGCGGCGGGCCGTAGTTGTTGGCCAGGTCGAAGTGGGTGACGCCGAGGTCGAAGGCGCGGCGGAGGATGGCCCGCTGGGACTCCAGGGACTTGTCGTCACCGAAGTTGTGCCAGAGGCCGAGGGAGATGGCCGGAAGCTTGAGGCCGCTGTGGCCGGTGCGCCGGTACTGCATGGAGTCGTAGCGCGAGGGCTCTGCCCGATAGGGATTGTTATCAGTCACGATGTCCTCCCTATCACGGACTTGTGACCGACCGAGTTGGGTACCCGATCCCGCCGCGCAGTAATGTGGCGGCCTCGGGGGAGACCGCAATCCGCACGGGGGCATTGCACGGAGGGGCTGGAAGATCGTGAAGCTGCGCGACCTGGTGTACAGGCTTTACGCACGCCGGGTGGAAGGCCGCCTCGACCACGACGCGTCGCCCAAGCACATCGGCGTCATCCTGGACGGGAACCGGCGCTGGGCCAAGGCGGCGGGGAGCACCACGGTGCAGGGCCATCAGGCCGGCGCCGACAAGATCTCCGAGATGCTCGGCTGGTGCACCGAGACGGACGTCGAGGTCGTCACCCTGTGGATGCTGTCCACGGACAACCTGGACCGGCCGGAGGTCGAGCTCCGCCCGCTGCTCAACATCATCGAGAACACGGTCCGGGGCCTCGCCGCGGACGGCCGCTGGCGCGTCCACCACGTGGGCAACCTCGACATCCTGCCCGCACAGACCCAGTCCGTGCTCAAGGAGGCCGAGCAGGCCACGCACGACGTCGACGGGATACTCGTCAACGTCGCCGTGGGCTACGGAGGCCGCCAGGAGATCGCGGACGCCGTGCGCTCGCTGCTCCTGGAGCACGCCGAGAAGGGCACCTCCTTCGAGGAGCTCGCCGAGGTCCTGGACATCGACCACATCGCCGAGCACCTCTACACGCGCGGCCAGCCCGACCCGGACCTGGTGATCCGCACCAGCGGCGAGCAGCGACTGTCCGGATTCATGCTGTGGCAGAGCGCCCACTCGGAGTACTACTTCTGCGAGGTCTTCTGGCCGGCCTTCCGCAAGGTCGACTTCCTGCGCGCCCTGCGCGACTACGCCGCCCGCCACCGGCGCTACGGCACCTGACCCCGCGGAGCTGACGCCCCTTCGGCCCCTCCCGCCCCCTCGCGAACCCTTCACCAGGGATTCACCGAGCGTCCGTCATATGCCATGGCATGGCGGCGCATGTTCGAGGGCATAACCCAGGCAGGTCGACGCCCGGTCCACGGGTGTCGAGTCTCAGCGGACGGCACAGGGCCGTCCGCCCGGGAGGCCCTTTGCACCAGGACGCGCGTGCGGTTCGCACGGACGGATTGGAGGGCCGGAATTCGGCCCTGGCAGGGGTGCCGTTGACCGGTCCGGTCTTCATGGCCCGACCTCTTCCGAGGGGGTACGTCCTTCCGTGGTGACCAGCACAAAGCGCCGCCTGCCCGACAGGCGGACCTACGTCCTCGACACCAGCGTCCTGCTGGCAGACCCCAACGCCTTCTCCCGCTTCGACGAGCACGAGGTCGTGCTCCCGATCGTGGTGATCACAGAGCTGGAGGCAAAGAGGCACCATCCCGAACTCGGCTACTTCGCGCGTCAGGCCCTGCGCCTGCTCGACGACTTCCGGGTCCGCTACGGTCGCCTCGACGCCCCCATCCCGCTGGGCGATCTGGGCGGGACCCTGCGCGTCGAGCTCAACCACTCCGACCCGGGCGTCCTGCCCGCCGGCTTCCGGCTGGGGGACAACGACTCGCGCATCCTCGCGGTCGCCCGCAACCTCCAGGCCGAGGGCTACGACGTCACGGTCGTCTCGAAGGACCTTCCCCTGCGCATCAAGGCCTCCTCCGTGGGGCTGCTCGCGGAGGAGTACCGCGCGGAACTCGCGATCACCGGTGCCGGCTGGACCGGCATGAGCGAGCTCGCCCTCTCCGGGGAGCAGGTGGACCTCCTCTACTCCGAGGAACGGCTCTACGTACCGGAGGCCGCGGAGCTGCCCGTGCACACCGGACTGGTCCTGCAGTCCGAGCGCGGCAAGGCCCTGGGCCGGGTCACGGCCGACGGCAACGTGAAGCTCGTCCGGGGCGACCGGGAGGCCTTCGGACTGCACGGCCGCAGCGCCGAACAGCGCATCGCCCTCGACCTGCTGCTCGACCCGGAGATCGGGATCATGTCGATGGGCGGCCGGGCCGGCACCGGAAAGTCGGCGCTGGCGCTCTGCGCGGGCCTGGAGGCGGTCCTGGAGCGCAGGCAGCACAAGAAGGTGATGGTCTTCCGCCCGCTGTACGCGGTCGGCGGCCAGGACCTCGGCTACCTGCCCGGCGACGCGTCCGAGAAGATGAGCCCCTGGGCGCAGGCGGTCTTCGACACCCTCTCGGCGGTGGCCGGGCGCGAGGTCATCGAGGAGGTGCTGGGCCGCGGGATGCTGGAGGTCCTGCCGCTCACGCACATCCGCGGCCGTTCGCTCCACGACTCCTTCGTGATCGTGGACGAGGCCCAGTCGCTGGAGCGCAACGTCCTGCTGACCGTTCTGTCCCGGATCGGGGCCAATTCGCGGGTGGTTCTGACCCACGACGTGGCCCAGCGGGACAATCTGCGGGTCGGCCGGTACGACGGAGTGGTCGCCGTCGTTGAGAAGCTGAAGGGGCATCCGCTCTTCGCCCACGTCACGCTGACCCGTTCCGAGCGCTCCCCGATCGCGGCCCTGGTCACCGAGATGCTCGAAACGCTCTGACCGGCACCGATCGCCCACCCGGCCCGAAAGGGTCAAAAACCCCATAGCGGGAAGGCGAGTTGGCGCCGCCCGGCAAAGGCCCAGGAGCCTAGCCGGGCGGCGTCGTGCTGCACAGGGCTTTGCCGAAAACAACGGCAACATGCCAGGTGTGACCTTTCCCACGCAACGTGGAATTGCCCTGCGGCGTCGAGGTCCGGCAGAGTCTGTTTTCCGTCAGGCCCCGCATACGGCACACCTGTATCTCCCGTGGGATACGCGCAGCACCACAACTCCACAGCCGATGTCCGTATGCCGCCCGGTTTCACGTGGCAGCCCCCGCAGGGGAGTTGCCCACGGGCCCGCGTCTCCAGTGACCGAACCTTCCCGGAGACCAGTGTCGAGGGGCACTCTCGCGCCCGCGCGGTCACTGCGGACGCTGCTGGAAGGACACCGTGTGAGCCGGATTTCGGTCCGGGGGTTCGCAGTGGCTTCGGCCACCGCGGTCACCACCGTCGGCGCAGTCGTCGGCGTCGCCACCGGCGACGCCGCCTCCTCGAACGACATCGAGACCACCGCGTCGGGTGCGACTCTCCTCACTGACATCCCGGTCGGCGAGCAGGCCCAGGTCCAGAGCGCGTCCCTGACGCAGCAGGCCGACGCCATCGCCCACGCCGCCGACACCGACGCCAAGCGCTCGGCGGAAGAGGCTGCCCGCATCCAGGCCGCCGAGGACGCCAAGTCCAAGAAGGCCGACGCCGAGAAGGCGGAGAAGGCCAAGCAGGACGAGGCCGAGGCCAAGCTCAAGAAGGAGCGCGAGGAGAAGGACGAGGTCGCGAGCCGGTCCGCCACCCGCGACGCCGGTGACTTCCCCCTCCAGGGCTCCTACACGGTCTCGCAGGTCAAGGCCATCGCGCAGCAGCTGGTCCCCTCGGGCCAGTACCAGTGCTTCTCCAACATCATCAACGAGGAATCCACCTGGAACTACCAGGCGGTCAACTCCTCCTCGGGCGCCTACGGCCTGGTCCAGGCGCTCCCCGGTTCGAAGATGGCCTCGGCCGGCTCGGACTGGCGCACCAACCCGGCCACCCAGATCAAGTGGGGCCTGGGCTACATGAACGAGCGCTACGGCAGCCCGTGCAGCGCCTGGAGCTTCCACCAGGCCAACGGCTGGTACTAGCGGAACCGCCTCCGGGCCGGTTCAACCTTGAGGGGCCCCGCACCGTCCTACGGTGCGGGGCCCCTCGCGTGTACGGTCGTGCGAGGTGTGACCGTAGGACGGGGGAAGGGAACGAGATGTCGAAGAGGGCAGGCTGGCTCGGCCGGCTCGGCAGCAGACTGAGCCGGATGGAGGCGCGCCTCGACGAACGGCGGGCCGAGGTCGAGGCCGAGGCCACCGGGGAGCCGGTGGCGCCCGTCGTGGGCGCCGCCGAGGCGCCCGTCCCCGTACCGCAGGCCGTGTCCGGGGCGCTCCCGCCGCCGGCCAAGCCCGATCCGGTGACCGTCATCCCCTGGGGCATGCGCGTGGCCGCCGAGGCCAGCTGGCGGCTGCTGCTGCTCGCCGGGATGCTCTGGGTGCTGATGAAGGTGATCAGCGAAGTCCGGCTGGTCGTCCTCGCCTTCGCGGCCGCCCTGCTGGTGACCGCGCTGCTCCAGCCCTTCGTGGTCCGGCTGCGCAGGCTCGGGCTGCCGAGGGGGCTGGCCACCGCCGTCACGGCGATCCTGGGCTTCGTCGTGATCGGACTGGTCGGCTGGTTCGTGGTCTGGCAGGTCATGGAGAACCTCGACGACCTCTCCAACCGGCTGCGCGAGGGCATCAACGAGCTCAAGAGCTGGGCCCTGGACAGCCCGTTCCACGTGACCGAGAAGCAGATCAACGACATCGCGAAGAACCTCAGCGAGACGATCGGCACCAACACCGAGGAGATCACCTCCGCCGGGCTCCAGGGCGTGACGGTCCTGGTAGAGGTGCTGACGGGCATGCTGCTCGCGATGTTCTCGACGCTCTTCCTGCTCTACGACGGCGCGAAGATCTGGGACTGGGTGCTCGGCCTGGTCCCGGCCGCGGCCCGCCCCGGCCTCTCGGGCGCCGGTCCGCGCGCCTGGCGCACGCTCACCGCGTACGTGCGCGGCACCGTCCTCGTCGCGCTCATCGACGCCGTCTTCATCGGCCTCGGGCTCTACTTCCTCGACGTGACGATGGCCGTGCCGCTGGCCGTGTTCATCTTCCTGTTCGCCTTCATCCCGCTGGTCGGCGCCGTGGTCTCCGGGGCGCTCGCCGTGGTCGTGGCGCTGGTGACGCAGGGGCCGTTCATCGCCCTGATGGTGCTGCTGGTGGTGCTGGCGGTGCAGCAGATCGAGGGGCACGTGCTCCAGCCCTTCATCCTGGGCCGCGCGGTACGGGTCCACCCGCTCGCGGTGGTGCTCTCGGTCGCGGCCGGCGGGATGATCGCGGGGATCGGCGGCGCGGTGGTCGCCGTACCGCTGGTCGCCGTCACGAACACGGTCGTCGGCTACCTGCGGGCCCACGCCCGCGAGCGGCACCTCCCGTCCGTCGCGATGGGTCCGGCCCCGCACGGCGCCACCGCCACGGCCGTGGCCGTGACGGGGCCGGGGGCCGGCGATGATCAGCGAGCCTGAGCTCGAAGGGGACTGGCCCGCGGGCCGGCCCGCCGGGGAGGCCCGGCCGGACGCTCCGTTCGCGCCGTCGTCCCCGTCCCCGTCCCCGTCTCCGTCCGCGCCCCCGTCCCCGCCGTCGGGCGGCGGGCGCGTGCCGTGGCGGTGGGCGCTGGGCGGGGCGGTGCTGGCCTCGGTGGTGTGGGCGGGCGTACTGGTCGTGCAGGAACGTTCCGCCGAGGCCGGGCCGCCGATCCGCTACCGGCACGCCGAGAACCTGTGCGACGAGGCGCCCCTCCGGATGCTCTCCGGGATCGGCGGCTCGGTCGACGGGAGGACGACCAAACACGGCGAGGGCCCCGTCCAGGACTGGTCCTACTGCGCGGTCGGCATGAGCGGCGCCGACAGGATGCCCGGCTACGAGAACCAGGTCGTGGTCGAGTTGCACAAGAAGGCCGATCCCGGTCCGGAGTTCGGGACCGGTCCGGGACTGGAGCCCGGCACGCGGCTGGTGGGCGCCGAGGTGGAGCAGGTCCCCGGGCTCGGGGAACGGGCGCTGCTGACCACGCAGGTGGGTCAGGTCCGGCTGCAGGTGCTCGACGGCGGGGCGGTCTTCACCCTGAGCGCCCGCTGGTTCGGCGTGAACGGCGGTGAGCAGGACCCGGACGACGACGCGGTCAAGACCGCGATGATCGAGGACATGCGCGCACTCATGGTCCGGCTGCGCAAGTGAACGCGCAGGGCCCCCACGGCCGGTGACGGCTGTGGGGGCCCTGTCGCTCGTGCGGGTGACTACTCGGCGGCCAGGGCCGCTTCGGCGTCGAGGGTGACGGCGACGGCCTGGATCACCGAGGCGATCTTGAAGGCCTCCTGGACCGTCTCGCGGTCCACGCCGGCCTTGCGCAGGACCTGCTCGTGCGAGTCCAGGCACTGGCCGCAGCCGTTGACCGCGGAGACCGCGAGCGACCACAGCTCGAAGTCGATCTTCTCCACGCCGGGGTTGCCGATGACGTTCATCCGCAGGCCCGCGCGCAGCGTGCCGTACTCCGGGTCGGAGAGCAGGTGGCGCGTGCGGTAGAAGACGTTGTTCATCGCCATGATCGCCGCGGCGGACTTGGCGGCGGTGTACGCCTCGGGCGACAGGGCCGCCTTCGCCTCGGGCTCCAGCTCGCGCAGGACGCGCGGGGAGCGGGAGGCGATCGCGCAGGACAGGACGGTGCCCCACAGCTGCTGCTGCGAGAGGGTGTCCTGATTGCCGATGACCGAACCGAGGTTCAGCTTCAGGTCCTTGGCGAAGTCCGGTATGGCGGACTTGAGGGAGTCGAGGGACATCCGTCACTCACCGGCCAGCAGGGCGCCCGCGTTGATGGTGTCGTCGCCCTTGTTCCAGTTGCAGGGGCACAGCTCGTCGGTCTGCAGGGCGTCGAGGACCCGCAGGACCTCCTTGGGGTTACGGCCCACGGAACCGGCGGTCACCATCGAGAACTGGATCTCGTTGTTCGGGTCCACGATGAAGACGGCGCGCATCGGCAGGCCGTCCTCGCCGAGGATGCCCAGCTCGGTCGACAGCTCGCGCTTGATGTCGGACATCATCGGGAAGGGCAGGTCACGCAGGTCGGCGTGGTCCTTGCGCCAGGCGTGGTGGACGTACTCGGAGTCGAGGGAGAAGCCGAGGACCTGCGCGTCACGGTCGGCGAACTCCTCGTTCAGCTTGCCGAAGGCGGCGATCTCCGTCGGGCACACGAAGGTGAAGTCCAGCGGCCACGCGAAGACGACCTTCCACTTGCCCTCGTAGGTCTTGTGGTCGATCTGCGCGAACTCGCTGCCGGCTTCGAGGGAGACGCAGGCGGTCAGGTCGTAGCTGGGGAACTTGTCACCGACAGTGAGCACGAACTCTCCTTGCGAACGGGAAAGTGACCCTTTTGGGGGCTTTCCGAAGGGGTTGGACGGATCTCACATGCTGACACAGCTGCATTGATTACGGAAATAGCTACTCTTGTGGTGGGTGATCGGAGGTACCTATCAGTGGCTGTCGGTAATAGGGGACCGAAGCAGTTGAAGCAGACGCGGCAGACGAGGCAGGCCAAGCAGCCGACGCTGGCGCAGTTGCGCGCCTTCGCGGCGGTCGCGGAACACCTGCACTTCCGGGACGCCGCCGCGGCGATCGGCATGAGCCAGCCCGCGCTCTCGGGCGCCGTCTCCGCGCTGGAGGAGGCCCTCGGGGTGCAGCTGCTGGAGCGCACCACCCGCAAGGTGCTGCTCTCCCCGGCGGGCGAGCGGATCGCCGCCCGCGCGCGCGGCGTGCTCGACGCGATGGGCGGGCTGCTGGAGGAGGCCGAGGCGGTCCGGGCGCCCTTCACCGGGGTGCTGCGGCTCGGGGTGATCCCCACCGTGGCCCCGTACCTGCTGCCGACCGTGCTCGGGCTCTTCCAGCGGCGCTACCCGCGCATGGACCTCCAGGTGCACGAGGAGCAGACGGCCTCGCTGCTGGAGGGGCTGTCCGGCGGGCGCCTCGACCTGCTGCTGCTCGCGGTGCCGCTCGGCATGCCGGGCGTCACCGAACTGCCCCTCTTCGACGAGGACTTCGTCCTGCTGGCCCCGCGCGAGCACCCGCTGGCCGGGCGGCGGGACATCCCGCGCGAGGAACTGCGCGGCCTCCAGCTGCTGTTGCTCGACGAGGGCCACTGCCTGCGCGACCAGGCCCTGGACATCTGCCGCGAGGCGGGCCGCAGCGCCGGGGCGGACGTCACCACCACCGCCGCCGGACTGTCCACGCTCGTCCAGCTGGTCGCGGGCGGGCTCGGGGTCACCCTGCTGCCCCGCACCGCCCTGCGCCTGGAGACCGCCCGCAACGAGTACCTGGCCACCGGGTACTTCGCCGAGCCGGCCCCCTCGCGGCGGATCGCGCTGGCCATGCGGACCGGGACGGCCCGGCACGAGGAGTTCCGGGCCGTCGCCGCCGCGCTGCGCGAGGCGGTGCGCCCGCTCCCGGTGTGGCCCACCGACTGAGGCGGCCGTCCGGGAGGCGGCCGTCGCCGCCTCGCAGCGGTCGCTCCGTACGCAGACCGTCCGGGAGGGCGGGCCCGGTGGGGCGCTCCCGGCCGGACGGGGCGGTCAGCCGTCCGGCTGCGTGGTGCGCGGCCGGCCGCGCGGCGGGATGGGGGCGGCGCCGCCCGGGAGACGGCCCGTCTCCGACAGGGCCCGGCGCAGCACGAACTCGATCTGCGCGTTGGCGCTGCGCAGCTCCTCGCCGGCCCAGCGCGCGAGCGCGTCGTAGACCTGCGGGTCCAGGCGCAGGAGCACTTGCTTGCGCGCCTGCCGTGCCGTCCGGGGTGCGGGCCGGCTCGTACCCGGGTCCTCGCCGCCGGGGGTCACTGGTAGAGGGTGCCCGTGTTGATGACGGGCTGGGCCGCGCGGTCGCCGCAGAGCACCACCATCAGGTTCGACACCATGGAGGCCTTGCGCTCCGGGTCCAGGTCCACGATCTCCTCCTCGGCCAGCCGCGTCAGGGCCAGTTCCACCATGCCCACCGCGCCCTCGACGATCTGCTTGCGGGCCGCCACGACCGCGCCGGCCTGCTGGCGCTGGAGCATCGCGGAGGCGATCTCCGGAGCGTACGCGAGATGCGTGAAGCGGGACTCGATGATCTCCACGCCCGCCGTCTCCACCCGGGTGGCCAGCTCCGCCGAGAGCTTCTCGGTGATCTCCTCCGCGTTGCCGCGCAGCGAGAGCCCGCCCTCGTCGTGGGCGTCGTAGGGGTACTCGATCGCGATGTGCCGCACGGCCGTCTCGGTCTGCGTCTCGACGAACTCCGTGAAGTCCTCGACCTCGAACACCGCGCGCGCGGTCTCGGAGACCCGCCAGACCACGACGGCGGCGAGCTCGATCGGGTTGCCGTAGGCGTCGTTGACCTTCAGGACGGCCGTCTCGTGATTGCGGACCCGGGTGGAGATCTTCCTGCGGGAGGTCAGCGGGTTGACCCAGCGCAGTCCGTCCGCCCGGATCGTGCCGCGGTAGCGGCCGAAGAGCTGGACCACGCGGGCCTCGCCGGGGGCCACCGTGTTCAGTCCCATCATGGCGAACAGCGAGCAGAGGACCAGCAGGATCCCGGCCGCGATCATCGCCGCCTTGGGTCCCGTCGCGGTCGCCGTCGCACCGAAGGCGATCAGGGCCACCCCGGCCGCCGTGCCCAACAGGCCCAGTAGCAGGGCCAGTCCGCCGCCGACGCTGTGCGCCGCGAACTCCCGGACCTCACTCGGCCGGCGGTCGACTGCGGTTGTCATGGAATACCCCCGTTTGATGTGGGGCGTCCGGCCGTGGCCGACCGAAGCGCCTAGCAAAGTGATATCACTTTTTGCGTTCACCGCAACCCTTCAGGTCTCATGGGCGTCGGTTCCATCGGAGTGGGTGCTGATTCTCACGTCCGAATTGACCGGTATTGATCAGGGTTAGCCGTCCTTTGTCACAGCCTGCGGTGTTAGTTTTCTGAGCTGACGTCGGGGGGGTAATCGAGCGGAGCGGGAGCGATGGGCCGAGCAGAGGCGCGACGGGCGCAGCAGCAGCGCGGTGCGCGGAAAGCGCCGAGCGGGCGTGCGGGCAAGTCGACCGGGAAGACCGGGGGGAAGCGCAGCGGCATACGTCGCTTCCTCAACTGGAAGACGATCCTGGGGACTTTCCTCGGAGGTGCCCTGCTCCTCATCATCGGAGCGGTCGCCCTCTACTTCTCCGTGGACCCGCCGGACCCGAACAAGAACGCGATCCTCCAGAGCAACACGTACAAGTACGCCGATGGCTCGATCATGGCCCGCACCGGCCAGATGAACCGCGAGATCCTCCCGATCGACAAGATCCCCGAGGACGTGCGGACGGCCTTCATCGCCATCGAGAACAAGTCCTTCTACCAGGACAGCGGCGTCGACGCGATCGGTGTCGCCCGAGGCCTCTTCAACACGGCCACCGGCCGCGGCAAGGCCGGCGGATCGACGATCACCCAGCAGTACGTCAAGAACTACTACCTGACCCAGGACCAGTCGGCGACCCGAAAGCTCCGTGAGCTGGTGATCTCGATCAAGGTCGACCAGCGCATGAAGAAGAACGAGATCCTCGCCGGTTACCTCAACACCAACTTCTACGGCCGCAACGCCTACGGCATCCAGGCCGCGGCCCAGGCCTACTACGGCATCGACGCCGAGAAGCTGAACCTGGAGCAGGCCGCCTACCTCGCCGCCGTCATCCAGGCCCCCAGCCAGTACGACTGGGCGATCGCCGGCCCCAACGGCAAGCGGCTGGTCATGATCCGCTTCAACGCCGTCCTCGACAACATGGTCGAGATGGGCAAGCTGGACCAGGCCAAGCGGGCGACCCTGAAGTTCCAGGAGCCCATCAAGCCCAAGCCGCTCCCGGGCATGGACGGACAGAAGGGCTACCTGGTCCAGGCCGCCAAGCAGGAGCTGAGCCGCCAGGGCATCAAGGACGCCGACATCACCGCCGGCGGCTGGACCATCACCCTGAACGTCGACAAGAAGAAGCAGGCCGCGCTGGAGAAGGCCGTCGACGACGAGCTGGAGTCCAAGCTCGACCGCAAGAACACCAAGGACCGCCCCCAGGACCAGAGCGTCCAGGCCGGCGCCACCTCGGTCGACGCCAAGACCGGCGCGATCGTCGCGATGTACGGCGGCGTGGGCCTGACGGAGAAGGCCGAGAGCAACGCCCTGCGCACCGACTTCCAGCCGGGCTCGACCTTCAAGCCGGTCGTGCTGGCCACCGCCCTGGAGACCGGCGCGAAGACCCAGGACGGCCGTCCGATCACGCCGAACGCCCTCTACGACGGCACCAGCAAGCGCGCCGTCGTCGGCAGCGCGACCGCCTTCGCCCCGCAGAACCAGGACAACATCAACTACGGCGACCCGATGCTCACGGTCCAGGAGGCCACCAACTCCTCCGTGAACTCCGTGTACGCGCAGATGATCGTCGACGCCAAGCCGGAGAAGGTGAAGGAGACCGCGCTCGCCCTCGGCATGCGCGACCGCGACGGCTGGCCGGCCGACAGGCCCGCCATGTCGCTCGGCACCATGAGCGCCAACACCGTCGAGATGGCCGGCGTCTACGCCACCTTCGGCAACCACGGCAAGAAGGTCACCCCGACCATCGTCAAGAAGGCCGAGCACGCCGACGCCGATTTCAAGCCGGTCAACCCGATCGGCGGGCAGGTGCTGACGGCCAAGACCGCCGACACCGTCACCAAGGTCCTCACGGGCGTGGTCGAGGACGGTTCCGGCAAGGCCGTGCGCAGCTCCGCCTACGAGGCCGCGGGCAAGACCGGCACCACCGAGTCCAACGTGGCGGCCTGGTTCACCGGCTACACCCCGGAGCTCGTCACCGTCGTCGCGATGTTCGGCGAGGACCCGAACTCGCACAACCAGGTCACCCTGACCGGCACCGCCGGCAAGGGCCGCGCGGGCGGTTCCAGCTTCCCCGCCCAGATCTGGCAGGCGTACACCACGGCCGCGCTCCGGGGCCAGACCACCGGCCAGTTCGACCTGGAGGACGCCGAGATGGGCACCCCGCCGGCGCCGACCCGCAGCCCGTCGCCCACCGCGTCGAACCAGACCGTCGCCCCGACGCCGACCAGCTCCAGCACCCGCCCCACCGGTTCCCCGGACCCCACGGGCAGCTCCGGCAAGCCGGACCCGACCGCGCCGACCAAGGACCCGACGCCGACGAAGAAGCCCACGCCGCCGACGAAGGACCCGACGCCGCCCACGAAGGACCCGACGCCCCCCGGGCCGCCGAACCCGCTCCTGGGCCGGTAGGCACCCCGGCACCGCGACGCACCGCCGCCCCGCAGCGATCATGCTGCGGGGCGGCGGTGCGTCGTGCGCAGGGGACCGGTTCCGGGATCCGGGAGCGGCCGGAGGGGACGTCAGCGGCGGTCGTGCGCCCCCGGCAGCGGGAGCTCGAACCAGACGACCTTCCCGCTGCTCAGCCGGGTGGCGCCCCAGCGCCGGGCCAGCCGGTTGACCAGGAACAGGCCGCGCCCGCCCTCGTCGGTCTCCCGCGCCCGCCGCTGGCGCGGCAGCTGCGGGGAGTCGTCGCCGACCTCGCAGCGCAGTACGTCCGTGCGCAGCAGGCGCAGCGTCACCGGCCGCTCGGCGTACCGGACGGCATTGGTGACCACCTCGCTGACCAGCAGCTCCAGCGAGTCGCTCAGCTCCTCCAGGCCCCAGCGGGTCAGCGCGCGCCGGGCGAAGCGGCGGGCCCGGCCGGGAGCGGTCTCCTCCGGGTCCAGGAACCAGTACGCGACGTCGCTCGGCGCGATGCCCTCGAAACGTGCCGCGAGCAGGGCGATGTCGTCGTCCCGGTCGCCCGGCCCGAGCATGTCCAGCACGTCGTCGCAGAGGGCCTCCAGCGGCGGCGAATGGTCCAGCCCCGTCAGCTGCGCGGTGGTCGCGAGCCGCTCGCGCAACTGCTCGATGCCGGTCCACACGTCCCGCAGCCGGGACTCCACCAGCCCGTCCGTGTACAGCAGCAGGGTGGCCCCGGCCGGGGCGTCCAGCTCGACGGCCTCGAAGTCCACGCCGCCGACCCCGATGGGGGCGCCCGGCGGGACGCGCAGCACCTCGGCCCGGCCGCCCAGGTGCAGCAGCACCGGCGGCGGGTGGCCGGCGTTGGCGATGGTGATCCGGTGCGAGACGGGGTCGTAGACCGCGTACAGGCAGGTCGCCATGCGGTCGGAGCCCAGCCGCTGCGCCTGCTCGTCCAGGTGGTGCAGCACCTCGGCGGGCGGCAGGTCCAGCTGGGCCAGGGTCTGCGCCGTGGTGCGCAGCTGGCCCATGATCGCGGCGGAGGTCATGGAGTGGCCCATGACGTCGCCGACGACCAGCGCGACCCGGCTCCCGGGCAGCGGTATGGCGTCGTACCAGTCGCCGCCCACCCGGGCCGTCTCGGCGGCGGGCAGGTAGCGCGAGGCGAGCCGCACCCCGGTGGGCTGGGGGAGGCTGTCCGGCAGCATGGTGCGCTGCAACTCGTCGGCGATGTAGGCCTCGCGGCCGTAGAGCACCGCCTTGTCGATGCCGAGCGCGGTGTGCGTGGCCAGCTGGGCGGCGACGAGCAGGTCGTTCTGCTCGAAGGCGTCCCGGTCCGGGGTGCGCAGGAACACCGCCGCGCCGATGACGCGTCGGCGGCCCCGCAGCGGGGCCAGGATGGCCCGCTGGCCGCGCGGCACCGGGTGGTCGGACCCCAGCAGCTCCGGGAGCGCGTCGCGGGCTCCTGCGGCCGATCCGAAGACGGGCCGTACGCCGCGCAGCACTTCGGCCAGGGCCCCGCCGGGGCGGATCTCGCAGAGCTCGGCCGCGGGCAGGTCACCCTGCGGGCCGACCAGCGGCAGCTGGCTGAAGTCGAGCTCCCCGGCGGCCCCCGCCGCCCCCGTGCCCTCGCCCTCGGCCAGCGCCAGGTCGTCGATCGGCCGGAGCCGGTCGGTGCGCCGGAGCCTTAAAACGACCGGGCCGACGGGCCGCTCGTCGCCGACGGGCAGCGGGTCGCGCAGGTAGACGAGGATGGCGTCGGAGAAGGTGGGCACGGTCGCCCGGCACAGGCCCAGCACGATCTCGTCGAGGTCGATGCCGCGCGCGATCCGCCGGGTGGCGGCGCCGACGAAGCGCAGCCGGTCGCCCTCGCGGCGCGCCACGCTCACCTCACCGGGACCGGTGGCACCCGTCCCGGAGCCGGCCCCCGGTACCGGGGGCGCGCCGGTGACCGGGGCCGCCGCGGGATCCGTGCCCGCCGCGCCCGGGGCCCTGGCGGCGGCCGTCACCGGGCCGCCGGGGAGCGGCTCGCCGCCGCCCGCGTCCCGCCGCCCGGCGTTGCGCGCGGCCTCGCCGTCGCGCGCGCGGGCGCCGGCCGGGCCGGTGTCCGCCGCGTCGTGGCCGGAGGCCCGGGTGCCCTGCGGTCCGCCGTTCCCGGCGGCGCCGCGCGGGCGCGGGAGGTCGGCTGCCGGAGTCTGCGCATGCGTGCGTACGGCCTCGGCGGCCGCGATGGGGGCCTTGCCGTGGCCGGGCTCGTCCGTACCTCCGCCTGAGGCGACGGCGGGCTGCGGGCCCTCCTGGGAGGTGGGGTACTCCGTCACGCGTGGAATTCCGTCCGTTTGCGCTGGATGTGCGCTGCACTCAACTCGGTCAGTCGCGGTATACCCGCTCAGCGGCGGGGGCACCATCACCCCCGGGATCCGCGTCCCGCTCGTTACCTCTCGTTCGGCGTCGACCTCCGGTCAAGTCCCGGTCGCCGCAGGTCATTTGCGCTTACGGGGGCCGGTCGGCCCCCCGCGCACGACCGGCGGAGGACGATCCTACGTTTGAACCCCGGGGGCGCATCAAGGGTCTCATGACGTCATATGCGCCGGGGTGCGGTCCCAGTCCTCGGGCAAGGCCGGAACGCCCCAGGCCGGATCGGGCCGCCAGTCCTGCCAGCCGTCGCGGAACGGGGACCCCCAGGCCTCGATCACCCCGACCGCCTGCCGCCCGGCCTCCTCCACCCGCCGGGCCTGGTCAGGGTCCATCAGGCCGGTGCGCTGGGCCTGCGCGAACTCGTCCTCGTCCCGCCAGTTCCAGCTGCGGTCCGGGTGGACGGAGATGTCGAGGAAGTGGTCCACCGAATCCACTCCGCCGGACCAGCGGATGAGAGGCTCTTCGAGGTTCACGTACCAGTTCTTGAAGCGCCAGCCGTGGTCCCAGAACAGCCAGACCGACCACGGCTCCCCGGGACGGGCCAGCTTGAGCACGCCCGCCCCGAACCAGCGCGAGCGCACGGTGGTTCGCGGCGCGGTGTAGCGGGTGGCGAGCGGCTCCTCGTGCACGGGGGTGCCGTCCGCGAGCACCGGCTTGACGCATTCGGTGCCGGGGGCCATCCACACCGCCAGCAGCTCGGCGGTGTCCCGCACCACGGTCACCGGACGGGCGATGTGGACCTGGCCCTTGAGCCCCGGGGCGTGGTCGCGGTAGCGCCAGAGGATCCGGTCCCCGGGCGCCCAGTGCGCGTCCTGCGCGGGGCGGTGCCCCGCACCGCTCACGGACCTGTGGGTACCTGTCATGCGCAGATCTTAGGGCGGCTGCCCCCGAACTGGCTGCGTTGCAGGTCACGGAGGGGTGCGGGGACGGTAAACGACCGGATTCGGCCCCTGGGAGGGGGCCGTTCAGGGCCGGGTCATCCGCAGGACGTCCAGGGCCTCGTCCAGCTCTTCCAGGGTGAGCGCGCCCCGCTCGACGTAGCCGGACTCCAGGACGACCTCCCTGATCGTCTTCCGCTCGGCGAGGGCCCGCTTGGCGACCTTGGCCGCCTCCTCGTAGCCGATGTAGCGGTTCAGCGGGGTCACCACGGAGGGCGAGGACTCGGCGTACTCCCTGGCCCGCTCGGAATTGGCGGTGATCCCGTCCACCGTGCGGTCGGCCAGCAGCCGGCTGCCGTTGCCGAGCAGGCGGATCGATTCGAGGAGGTTCCTGGCCATCACCGGGAGCATCACATTGAGCTCGAAGTTGCCGGCCGCGCCCGCCACGGCGACCGCGGTGTCGTTCCCCGTCACCTGCGCGGCGATCATCAGGACGGCCTCCGGGACCACCGGATTGACCTTTCCGGGCATGATCGAGGACCCCGGTTGCAGATCCGGCAGATTGATTTCGGCCAATCCGGTGCGCGGGCCCGAGGCCATCCAGCGCAGATCGTTGCAGATCTTGGTGAGCGAGACGGCGATGGTGCGGAGCATCCCGGAGGTCTCCACCAGCGCGTCCCGGGCCCCCTGGGCCTCGAAGTGGTTGCGGGCCTCGGTCAGCGGCAGTCCGGTCGCCGCGGCCACCTCGGCGATCACCGCGGCGGAGAACCCGGGAGGGGTGTTGATGCCGGTGCCGACCGCCGTGCCGCCCAGGGGCAGTTCGGCCAGCCGGGGCAGCGCGGCGCGCAGCCGCTCGACGCCGTGGCGCACCTGGGCGGCGTACCCGCCGAACTCCTGGCCCAGGGTGACCGGGGTGGCGTCCATCAGGTGCGTGCGCCCGGCCTTGACCACCTCGGCGAACGCGGCCTCCTTGCGCTCCAGGGCGGCGGCGAGGTGCTCCAGGGCCGGGATCAGCTCGCCGGTGACGGCGGCGGTGGCGGCGATGTGGATGGAGGAGGGGAAGACGTCGTTGGAGCTCTGTGAGGCGTTGACGTGGTCGTTGGGGTGCACGTCGCGCCCGAGCCGTTCGGTGGCCAGGGTGGCGATGACCTCGTTGGCGTTCATGTTGGACGAGGTCCCGGACCCGGTCTGGAAGACGTCCACGGGGAAGTGGTCGTCCCAGCGGCCGTCGGCGACCTCGGCCGCGGCGGAGCGGATGGCGCCCGCCGTGTCGGCGTCCAGCACGCCCAGTTTCTCGTTCACCGCGGCCGCGGCCGACTTGATGCGGGCCAGGGCTTCGATGTGGGCGCGCTCGATCCGCTGCCCCGAGAGCGGGAAGTTCTCCACGGCGCGCTGGGTCTGGGCGCGCCACTTGGCGTGCGCGGGGACGCGTACCTCGCCCATGGAATCGTGCTCGGTCCGGAACGCTTCGGACCGCTGGTCCTCTGTCATGTTCGTTGCCTCCTGAAAAAGTTGAGCAATTGTCTTGTTCGAAGTGTTCCCAACTCCCCTACCGACCAGTAAATACCGTGGGTAACACCACGGGTGACACCACGGGTAACACCGCAATCGGGGAGGCGTTCATGGCACGTGCGCGTACGAAACCCAGGCTCAGATCTACCTTCGCCGCCATCGCGGCGATCGCGGCCGCCCTCGGGGGCGTCACCGCCATCACCCCCATGGCCCAGGCGGCACCCGCCGCCGGCGGCTCGATCACACCCCTCTCGCCGGAACTCGAAGCCGTCCGGGCCGCCGAGGCCACCAAGCTCTACGGAGACCCGGCGATCCGCCCGCTGAACGAGCGCAAGACCGGGCTCATCTCGCTCGGCGACAGCGAGATCTCGGGCGAGGGCGTCGGCAACTACGACCCGGCGACCAACACGTCCGCCAACCAGTGTCACCGCTCGCCGGACTCGGCGATCCACCGCACCGGCATCCCGGCCGACCTGACCTTCAACGTGGCCTGCTCCGGCGGCTACACCGGGAACATCAGGATCGGCGGCAGCAAGCAGTACGCCGACGAGCTGGTCCAGAGCGACAGCCTCGCCGTCAAGGCCCGCAACACGAAGATCAAGATGGTGCTGCTGGTCGCCGGGGCCAACGACGACCTCCAGTTCGGCCCCGTCATGACCGACTGCGTCACCCGCTGGGTGCTCAGCCAGGGCACCTGCGAGCCCAAGTACGGCCCCGGCTGGCAGGCCCGCGTCGACGGCCTGAAGCCGAAGGTGGAGGCCACCGTCGCCGACCTCAGGACGGTCATGCGCGACGCCGGCTACGCCGACTCCGACTACAAGCTCGTCGTGATGGGCTACCCCAGCCCCATCGGCCCCGACTTCAACGACAACCCCGACTTCCCCGGCAAGCTCCCCGGAGGCTGCGCCGGATACGACTCCGACGCCGCCTGGGGCCGCAACTACGCGGTGCCCACCTTCGAGAAGGGCATGCGCGAGGCCGCCCGCGCCTCCGGCGCCCTCTACCTGGACAACTCGCGCCTCTTCCAGGGCCACGAGGTGTGCATGGAGGACACCTGGGCCCGCGGCCTCTACCTCGACGTCGGCGACCACTTCCCGTGGGACGAGAACACCGCCCGCCAGTCCTTCCACCCCAACTACCGCGGCCACGGCGCCTTCGCGTCCTGCCTGACCCAGCTCTACGACTCCGGCCTGCGCGAGGCCTCCTGCGCCGACCCCGCCAGCACCGGGACGCCCGTCCTGCAGGCCGGCGCCTGGGACGACCTCTACAAGCCCCTCAAGAACGAGGCCACCGGCAACTGCCTCGACGACTTCGGCGGCTCCAGCGCCAACAACACCAAGGTCGTCGGCTGGGACTGCCACGGCGGCCGCAACCAGGGCTGGTGGTACGAAGCCGCCCGCGGCGCCGTGCACACCGAACTCACCCAGGACCGCTGCCTGGACGTCCCCGGCGCGAACTACGGGGCCGGCACCGGTCTGATCCTGTGGAACTGCCACGGCGGCGCCAACCAGAAGTTCGTCCGCGACGGCGCCACCCTGCGTCCGGCCGCCGCCACCGGCATGTGCCTGACCGTGGCCGCCGCCCACGAACCACTGCGCCTCCAGCCCTGCAACGGCTCGGCGAACCAGCGCTTCGCGTAACCCCGCCATCCCCTCGGACCCCCCACACCCGGCCGGCTCGCCCGGCCGGGTGTTCCCACCTCCGCAACCGGACGGCCCGGACGTACGTCCGTAGTCTCCGGCAGGCGCGCCGCGGCACCAGGTCCCCGGCGCACACAGATCTCCGCAAGGGAGCAGTTCGATCGTCACCGCCCTCCTCATGGCCGCCCTCGGTCTCCTCGCCCTCCTCTTCCTCCTGGGCAAAGGAGTCCACCTGCTGGCGACCCGCAAGCCGGCCGTGAGCGCGAACCCCCTCGGAAGGTGGGTGGAAGCGGCGGCACTGTGCCTGAGCGCGGCGGCCCTCCTGACCGCCGTCGGCGGTCTCACGGGCCTCGACTCCCGCCCCGTACGGCCCTGCGTGCAGGCGCTCGCCGAACACCAGGGGCCCGGCGGGTACCGCACCCCCGACGCCGACATCACCGTCACCCGGACGCTGCTGCCCGCCTCGGTGCTCTGCGAGTTCCCCGGCGGCACCCACGTGGAACTCGTCTCGCCCTGGGTGAACCCGCTGCTCGCGCTGTCGCTGGCCGGCGCGGCCGGCTGCACGGCCGGCTGCGTCCGCGCAGTCCGGGCCAGCCGGCGCGGCGCACCGCGGAGCGGGCACCCGGCGTACTGAACGGCCGCCCTCAGCGGGCCCGCGCCCCGAGCAGCCCGCGCACCTCGCGCGGCCGGTTGGTGATGATGGTGTCCACCCCGAGCCGGACGCACAGCTCCACGTCCTCGGGCTCGTCCACGGTCCACACCCGCACCGCCAGCCCCTTCGCCTTCAGGCGCCCCACGAGTCCGGGGTCCTTGCGCACCAGGTCGATGCCGGGGCCCGCGTGCGTCGCGAACGGGGGACGGACCGGCCTGACCCGGCGCTCGATCAGGTACACGGCCGGCAGCCCGGGGGCGAGCCGGTGCATCCGCGTCAGCGCGGTCCGGGAGAAGCTCATCACCTCGACGAGCCCCGACGCCCCGTCGGCCAGGCCGTGGTCGCGCAGCACCCGCACCAGCTCGGCCTCCAGGCGCCCGCCGGCCCGGGTGGGGTGCTTGGTCTCGACCGCCAGCCCCACGGGCCGGTCCGCGGCCAGCGCCTCCTTGAGCAGGTCCTCGAAGAGCAGCACCCGCGCCCCGCGGTGCGCGTCGCCCTTCCACCGGCCGAAGTCGAGCGCGGACAGCTCCTCGTACGTCATCTCGGAGACGATGCCGCGGCCGTCGGAGGTCCGCTCCACCGTCCGGTCGTGCACGCACACCAGCCGCCCGTCGGCACTCAGCCGCACATCGCACTCCAGCGCGTCCGCGCCGTCGGCGATGGCCTGCCGGTAGGCCTCGATGGTGTGTTCGGGGTGCGCGTACGAGGCCCCGCGATGAGCGACGACGCGCACGTCGCGGGCGGTGGGGGAGGACAGCTCAGTCATGCCGCAGACGTTATCCGGATGCGCGGCCCGACCCGTTACGGGATGCTCCACCGATGGCTGAACAGTTCGTGACGCTCCACTGCGAGCCCTGCGACGCGTGCCGCTCCGAGGCGTGGCAGCGCGTCGTCGGGGGACGGCTGCGCTGGGAGGAGCAGTCCTACTGCACCGCCCCCCTGACGGCGTTCCAATACTGCGACGGCGGCTGGGGCCCGCCCCCACCATGGGTCCGCGAGCGGATCGTCGCGACGGAGGGCACCGTACGCCTCGCCGTCGGCGGTCCGGACGGGGTGCCGCTGAAGGCCGTCCGCGCGATGTACGGGCTCACACTGCCCCAGCTGCGCGAGGCGCGGGCGAACGGTCTGCACGCCACCCCGGTGGAGGCCGAGCTGCTGCGATCTACTGCTGTGGACCAGGGGGAGAGGCCGATCCGCGCCGGGTCGACAACTCACGCCGGGCCCGGTAGATGGTGGGCCGCTCCGCCACCTGGTCCGGGGTGAGGCCGTCCACGGTCATGTTGCCCGTCCAGAGGTGGTCGCGGTTGGCGTAGGTCGCCTCGAAGCCGATCCGCTTGCCGCCGGGCTCAAGTTTCCAGCCCTGCCGGTCGAACTGCGCGATGCGGTCACTGCCGCAGACGAACGAGCGGGTCGCCTGGGCCAGAATCCACTGCGCCAGCTCGGCGTCCTTGGCGGTCGGCTTTCCGCAGGTGCGGGCCATCTGCCAAAGGCGTGGCCACTCCGCCCCGGGCGTCAGGGGGCCGACGACGGCCACGTCCCCGATCTGCCGCTCGTCAAGGTGGTGGGTGGCGTACCCGAAGACCACACCGAACATCGTGAACACCGTGACGCGGCCACGGCCGGTCAGTCCCTCGTCATTCGTTGCCATCACTGGAACCCTTGGGTGTGGTGCGACCCGGGGCGCAATGCCCGCGCCCCGGGTCGCGTCCTGATCGGGTGGGTCAGGGAGGGCTGAACCGGCCTGCCAGGTGATCGCTGCGCGAACCGCTCAGCAGCCGTCGCCGTCGCCGCAGCAGGCCGGGGGGTTGCACTCGGCTGCGGTGCCCCACAGTCGGGCGTCGACCTCGAACCCGGCGGCCCTGACACGGTCGGCCACGGACACCAACAGCGGGCGCGTCCGTACCCTCGCGTTCGGGGAGTGGTGGACGAAGTAGCCGAACTGCTCCTGACACCAAGCGGCGTACTCCTGCGTGTGGAGCATGAACGAATGCCAGCCGGGGTCCACCCGCTCGCTGGGCGCCATGTCGTACGCCTTCTGGCTGCCCAGGACGTACACGAACGCGATGGCCTGGTCCATCACGCGTTCGGCCACGACCCGCTCAAGGCCGTACTCGTCCGCGCAGAACGCGGCCAGCCGCTCGAACAGCTCGGGGCTGACAAGGTCCCGCCCGTGCCGTAAGGCGACTGGGCTTTCAACCGTGATCGTCATCGTCGGACTTCCTCTCTCGGCGATTAGGGGTGTGTTACAGGGGCCTCACTGCCCCGGCTTCCCTGGGTCCGGAGCGATGCCCTCACCGCCCAGGGCGGCACCCCAGCCAAGGGGCGGACCGGGGGGGAGAACCTGAGCACATCAACCCAGACGGGGCACGTCCTGCCCCTGTTCAAGCCTTGTCCGGTCGGGGGTTTACCTGTCTCACGTCGGGAGGTGGGGACGGAGACAGGATCCTGTCGGTTGCCCTCAGTGCGCCGAGGGCAACCGAAGTGCTTCGGCGATCTGCTCAACCGCCTCGGTGGGGAGCTTCCCGAGGTCGACGTACGCACGTCCGGTGCTGGTGACGGAGGGCCTCACGCCGCACCACACGGACTCGGGAAGACCGAGGGCGGCAAAGGTCGCCCGTATGGACTCTGAGGCATTTTCGGCCCGGTCCCACGCGACCCTCCAGGCCAGCATCTCCATCACGCGGCCATCCCGCCGCCGGGGCACTCCGCTGCGTGCCGGTAGATCACCACGGGCGGTCCCGAAGCCCGCTCGATGGTTCCTCGGCGGACAGGGTCGAGAGGCTCAACGCCCCGCAGGCAAGCCGAACACCTTTGTCCAGGGGGCGCGTAGGTCACGTACTCCCACTCGTCTGTCTTGGTTGCCATTGCGCACCCCTTCGCCACTGTCTCCGGGAATCGACAACCAATGGTCCCGTGGACGGCGCAGCGAACCGAGACTTATTCCCGTTGTCGGGTAAAGAGCGTCGACCAGTCGGAGAGCAGTCGCCTGAAGTCATCCCCGAACACGGCGTGCGCCTCGTACCTTTCGAAGTCTTCTCGGTACGCTTCCACGTCCCTGTGGTCGCGCAGGATGAGGGCGCCAGTGCCAGTTTCCACAGTGGCCAGTCTCCGGTCATAGACCGTGAAGGTGTTCAAGGGTCGCTCGGGAATGTAGCCATCCAGCGGGATCACGCCTAGCCGTACGTTCGGAATGCGTGAGATGGAAGCTAGCCAGTCAAGTTGCATTGCCATGCCAAGGGGCGGGAGTAGCGGCCACCTAATGGCCTGTTCCGTTAGTAGGAACGTAAAGGACTTTGACGAGTCCCGTAGGATGCTTTGGCGTTCGAGCTTCTTCGCCACAATCTTGGACTGGTCGCCGGAAACATCTGCGATGCTTGCGCGTACGTACTCGGGTGTGGCTAGCAAACCGGTAATCATAGAGAGCAGGAAGAACCGAAACTCCGTCGACGCTGCTTCAAGTCGCGCCAACTCGTTCTGCTTCTTATCGAGCCCTCGGCGACGCGAAGACCAATGGTCTTGCCACTCAGTGTTTGCCGAGCGGGCTAGAGACAGCAGCTCTTCGGCTATCGGTCCGCCGGCTTCGAGCGCTTCTAGGATCAGCTCCACATCGACAATTGCAGGCGTGAGCTTTCCACTCTCGATGTTGCTGATCTTTGTTTGCGACATGTTGCAGCGGCGGGCGAGCCAGGTCTGTGTCTTCCCGGCTCGCTTCCGCAGCGTACGCATAGCTTCGGCTAGGTCTGACCTGGACTGGCCTAGCCGGTCAGGCTCAAGCGTCAAGGCCCTTCACGTACTCCTCGAAGGGCACCGACTCGCTGACCGCGGTTCGTTGGCACTCGATGAACGGGGACACGTCCCCTTCGAATGCCTCGCGGCTGATCTGACGCCCATCTGCGTAGTAGTTCATCAGCACAACCTCGGAGCGGTCGAACAACCAGAAATCCTGAATCCCTCGCAAGGGATTCTCTCGGTTGGTCACATCGAGAATACGGATCTCCTCACCGGCCAGGGCGTGCGGTGCGTAGTACTGAGAGAACTCGAATCGCAGGTAATCCGAGAGTGGGCGGGTCACGATGTGCACACGCCCCTGTGAGCGCCCTTCGGTCACCTGTCGCGCTAGGCGGTCGGTGTACTCGTTTGAGACGCTCTCGGGGTCAATGCGGGCCCCAGCCTTGAACGCCGCGAACTCTTCTGCTTCTTGCGGCATGAGGTACTGGGGCAGCGTCTCAAGCCTCCAGGCTTCCTGTTGGAAGTCTCGGAACTTCGCCTGCCAGGCATCACCATCCAAGAGCACGAACGGCCTCCCGCAGCACGCTTTCCGGGATCTCCACAAGCCCTTCCCCCTGCGGCGGCTGGAAGGTGCTGGTTACGTCGCCCTGGACGACGAACGACCCGCTGGCGGTGCGGTAGATGTTCGGGCAGTCGTCCTTGCCGCAGGTGCCGTTTCCGTTGCCGGTGAGCCGGGTCAGTTCCTCGCGGGCCATGCGAAACCCCCTTGTCCTGGCCCCGGTTGGGGCCTCGGGGAACGACGCTACGAGGGTTGCTCACGGGCGTCTATGCGGCATCGCCAATATTCGCGTTGTCGGGTAGACGATCTACGTCAGCGCTCGCGCGGCCCAGGGCGGCCCCCTGCGGGCCGGGGAGGGGTGGCACGGCAAGAGCCCCCGGCGGTGGCGCCAGGGGCTCTCTGCGGGCGGGGAGTGCTGGGCTACGCCAGACCGGGGCCGCGCACCGGGATGCTGGTGAACGTCGGCTGCTCAGGTTCACGCGAAGTGAAGAAGTCGTTGCCCTTGTCGTCCACGACGATGAACGCCGGGAAGTCCTCGACCTCGATCTTCCAGACCGCCTCCATGCCGAGCTCCTCGTACTCCAGGACCTCGACCTTCTTGATGCAGTCCTGGGCCAGGCGCGCGGCCGGGCCGCCGATCGAGCCGAGGTAGAAGCCGCCGTGCGTGCCGCACGCGTCCGTCACCTGCTGCGAGCGGTTGCCCTTGGCCAGCATGACCTTGGAGCCGCCCGCCGCCTGGAACTGCTCGACGTAGGAGTCCATGCGGCCGGCCGTGGTCGGGCCGAAGGAGCCGGACGCGTAGCCCTCGGGGGTCTTCGCCGGGCCGGCGTAGTAGACCGGGTGGTCCTTCAGGTACTGCGGCATCTCCGCGCCCGAGTCCAGCAGTTCCTTGATCTTGGCGTGCGCGATGTCGCGGGCCACGACCAGCGGTCCGGTCAGGCTCAGCCGGGTCTTGACCGGGTGCTTGGTCAGGGTCGCCAGGATGTCGTCCATCGGCTGGTTCAGGTCGATCGAGACGACGTCCGAGGCCGAGTCGAGGTGCGAGTCCTCGGTCTCCGGCAGGAACCGCGCCGGGTCCGTCTCCAGCTGCTCCAGGAAGACGCCCTCGGCGGTGATCTTCGCGGTGGCCTGGCGGTCCGCCGAGCAGGACACCGCGATGGCGACCGGGAGGGACGCGCCGTGGCGGGGGAGGCGGACGACGCGGACGTCGTGGCAGAAGTACTTGCCGCCGAACTGCGCGCCGATGCCGATCTTCTGGGTCAGCTCGAAGACCTGCTGCTCCAGGGCCTCGTCGCGGAAGCCGTGGCCCAGCGCGGAGCCCTCGCGGGGCAGCTCGTCCAGGTAGTGGGCGGAGGCGTACTTGGCCGTCTTCAGCGCGTGCTCGGCGGAGGTGCCGCCGACGACGATCGCCAGGTGGTAGGGCGGGCAGGCCGCCGTACCGAGGGAGCGGATCTTCTCCTCCAGGAACTTCATCATGGAGGCCTCGTTGAGGACCGCCTTGGTCTCCTGGTAGAGGAACGACTTGTTGGCGGAGCCGCCGCCCTTGGCCATGAAGAGGAACTTGTACGCGCCGCCGTCGGTCGCGTACAGCTCGATCTGCGCGGGCAGGTTCGAGCCGGTGTTCTTCTCCTCCCACATGGTGAGGGGGGCCATCTGCGAGTAGCGCAGGTTCAGGCGGGTGTACGCGTCGTAGATGCCGCGGGAGAGGGCGGCCTCGTCCGCGCCCTCGGTCAGCACGTTCTGGCCGCGCTTGCCCATCACGATCGCCGTGCCCGTGTCCTGGCACATCGGCAGGACGCCGGCCGCCGCGATGTTCGCGTTCTTGAGGAGGTCGAGCGCGACGAACTTGTCGTTCGAGCTCGCCTCCGGGTCGTCGATGATGCGGCGCAGCTGGGCGAGGTGCGCGGGGCGCAGGAAGTGCTGGATGTCGTGGACGGCCTCTTCGGCGAGCTTGCGCAGCGCCTCCGGCTCGACCTTGAGGAACGTACGGCCGTCGGCCTCGAAGGTCGAGACGCCCTCCGAGGTCACCAGCCTGTACGGGGTGGTGTCCTCGCCCAGGGGGAGCAGATCGGTGTACGCAAACTCTGGCATGACGGCAGTCATTCCTCACTCGGCAGACGGCGCTGGCGACCAATTTGGCAGCGCGGTTAACCAGCGTAGGACCTCCCCTGGGGGCTTTGTCTGTGAGGTAAGGCTCAGTCGGCCCCGGCGAGGGAGTATCGCGATCTATCGTGTCTCGCTATGCTGGTTGACGTGGACCTGGAAAAGCACCCTGCCGCCCCCGCCCCCGTGGCCGCCGCCCCCGCCGGGCTGCGCGCCTCCGACGCCGATCGGGACCGGATCGCCGAGATCCTCTCCCACGCCCTCGCCGAGGGCCGGCTGACCGCAGAAGAGCACTCCGAGCGCCTGGACTCCCTCTACGCCCTGAAGACGGTGGGGGAGCTGGACGTACTGGTGAGCGACCTCCCGGCCGGCGCCGCGGCGGCGTCCGGCCCCGCCGCCCCGTCGGCCGCACTGCCGGCCGTGGCCGCGGCCGGCCCGGTCGAGACGGTGGTCGCCGTGTGCAGCAGCTCCGCCCGCAAGGGCCGCTGGCGCCCCGGGGCCCGCACCCGCGCGGTCTCGGTCCTCGGCGACATCACCATCGACCTCACCGAAGCGGTCTTCGAACAGCAGGTCACCGAGATCAACGTGACCTCCGTCCTCGGCAACGTCGAGGTGCTGGTGCCGGAGAACGTCACGCTGCGCGGCTACGGCAGCGGGGTCCTGGGCAACTTCGAGGTACGCGGCGAGGGCGGCCCGAGCGACCCGCAGGCACCGGTGGTCATCGTCCGCGGATTCGCGCTGCTCGGGAACATCGAGGCCTACCCCAAGCCCGGATCCCGCCTGGTCGACCTGGCCCAGAAGCTGCGCAAGCGGCTCGACGGCTGAGCCGCCGCGCGGGCCCTGCCGCGGGCCCCGGGGGCCCCGTGCGGCCGGCGTGTGCCTGCGGCGTATTTCGGTCGAACCTCCCATCGGTGACGGTGCACAGTGCTTAGTGGCACGCACAGCGGGTAGGGACTGGTGCATCGTCTCTCGCTCGCGTATACGTCGTCAGGAGTAGACCCGTGCCGCATCCGCCGCATCAGTCCCTGCAGGCAGCCGCCGTCCAGAGTCTTCAGGCGCGTCCGGCCGCGGTGCCGAAGCCACGGATGCCGGCGCGCGAAGAGGACGGCCCATGGCATGCGGAGGCGGTGTGCCGCAGGGACGAGGCGGGCCTCTTCTTCGCACCCTCCAAGGAGCCGACCGCGGCCCGGCTCGCGCGCGAGGAGGCCGCCAAGCGGGTCTGCGCGCGCTGCCCCGTGATGGTCGCCTGCCGCGAGCACGCACTGCTCCAGCCCGAGCCCTACGGAGTCTGGGGCGGCCTCACCGCCGCCGAACGCCGCGTGGTCCTGGGGCGCAGGCGCCGCCGGGCCGCCGAGCTGCTCCCCGGGGCGGGTACGCCGCCCATCGCCGCCGCCGGCTGAGCCCGTACGCGCGCGCCGGTCCCGTACGCGCGAACGGGTCCCCGTACGCGCCGGTGGGCCCCCGTGCCCCCACCGGAAATCCCCGTACGACACGACAGTCCCCGTACGACGAAGGGGCGGTCCCCCCGCACCGGGACCGCCCCTTTCGCCGTGCCGTCGCCGGCCCGGCCGCTCCTACTGCGCCCGGTCGAAGTCGATCGCGCTGTACGCGCGCAGCTTCGAGAGGCGGTGGGTGGAGTCGATCTGCCGGATCGTGCCCGACTTCGAGCGCATGACCAGCGAGGACGTGGTCGCGGTCTCCGAGCGGTAGTGGACGCCGCGCAGCAGCTCGCCGTCGGTGATGCCGGTGGCGACGAAGAAGACGTTCTCGCCGGACACCAGGTCGTTGGTGTGCAGCACCCGGTCCAGGTCGTGGCCCGCGTCCAGGGCCTTCTGGCGCTCGGCGTCGTCCTTGGGCCACAGCTTGCCCTGGATCGTGCCGCCGAGGCACTTGATGGCGCAGGCCGAGATGATGCCCTCGGGGGTGCCGCCGATGCCCAGGAGCAGGTCGACGCCGGTGCCCTCGCGCACCGCCATGACCGAGCCCGCGACATCGCCGTCGGAGATGAACTTGATGCGGGCGCCGGTCTCGCGGATCTCCTTGACGATGCCCTCGTGGCGGGGGCGGTCCAGGATGACGACCGTGACGTCCTCGACGGCCATGCCCTTGGCCTTGGCGACCCGGCGGATGTTCACCGAAACGGGCGCGTTGATGTCGACGAAGTCGGCGGCCTGGGGGCCGGTGACGAGCTTGTCCATGTAGAAGACCGCGGACGGGTCGAACATCGTGCCGCGGTCGGCGGCCGCCAGGACGGCGATGGCGTTGGGCATGCCCTTGGCGTTGAGGGTGGTGCCGTCGATCGGGTCCACGGCGATGTCGACCTCGGCACCGGTGCCGTCGCCGACCTGCTCGCCGTTGAAGAGCATCGGGGCTTCGTCCTTCTCGCCCTCGCCGATGACGACGACGCCGTTCATCGAGACGGTGGAGATCAGGGTGCGCATGGCGTTGACCGCGGCGCCGTCCGCGCCGAGCTTGTCGCCACGGCCGACCCACCGGCCCGCGGCGAGTGCGGCGGCCTCGGTGACCCGGACGAGTTCCAGGGCGAGGTTGCGGTCGGGGGCTTCGGGAGAGACTTCGAGCTGGGGCGGCAGGTTGTGCTCGGTCATCGGAGCGCACCTTTCTGTACGACGACGGCCGGGATGTGAGGGTGCTGGAACTCTATCGGTACGTCGACATATTGAGCAGAGCGGGTCACTTATGAGCGGAATATCGGTCAACGGGACGGGCTGAGCGGACACATCCCCCGCCCCTCCCGTCCCGTACGGGTCTTCTTCCGCACCCGCCACGCCGACCCCGGCGCTGATCGCCCCCGGGCATGCGGGACGATGGGGGGCGTGGCAGGTATGAAAGGCAAGCAGACGGTCTGGGACATGGTGCGGTCGCTGGTGGTGATCGGCGTCGTCGTGGCGGGGATCTACATCTTCCTCCCCCATGACGACTCGGCCGACCCGACGCGCACGGTGGACTACCGGGTGGAGACCATCACGGCGCGGCGCGCCGCGCCGTACCCCGTCGCGGCCCCGGTGGGGCTGCCGAAGGAGTGGCGGGCGACCTCGGTGACGTTCGAGCGCAAGGAGGCCAACGCCTGGCACCTGGGCTTCCTGGACCCGGACAAGCAGTACGTGGCGGTGGAGCAGTCCAGCGACGCCTCGGCGAAGTTCGTGGAGGGCGTCACCCGGGGGGCGAAGGCCACCGGGCAGACCCAGCAGGTCGGCGACCGCGCCTGGGAGCGCTGGGACGGCGAGAAGTACGACGCGCTGGTGCTCCAGGAGCAGGGCTACGTCACCGTCGTGACCGGGACGGCCTCCTTCGAGCAGCTCGGTGCGATGGCCGCGGTGCTGGAGTTCAAGCAGGGGGCGCAGGCCTCGTAGGCCCTGTCGGCCCGTGGCGGGTCCGGCGCGCGGCGCCGGGTACCCGGCCGGGCGCGAAGAGCGCGAAGGGCGCGAAGAGCACGAACAGCACGAAGAAGGCCGCCCGCCCCGGTTCCCCCGGGGCGGGCGGCCTTCTTCGTGCGTCCGTTCTGCTCTGCGCGGGGCAGGACTCAGACGGTGGTGACGACCTGGTCGAAGTCCAGGCGCGGGGAGCGCGGGAACCAGGCGTTCTCGCCCGGCTTGCCGATGTTGACGACCATCAGCGGGGTGTGGTCGGCGTCCAGGAACTCCTTCTGGACGCCGGCGAAGTCCAGACCGGTCATCGGGCCGGCGGCCAGGCCGGCGGCGCGGACGCCGACGATGAAGTAGGCGGCCTGCAGCGAGGCGTTGACCAGGGCGGACTGCTCGCGGACCGGGCGCTCGGAGAAGAAGGCGTCCTTGGCCTGCGGGAAGTGCGGCAGCAGCTGGGGGAGCTCCTCGTGGAACTCGTTGTCCGCGGAGAGGATCGCGACCAGCGGGGCGGCGGCGGTCTTGGGCTGGTTGCCCTCGGCCATGTGCTTCACGAGGCGCTCGCGGGCCTCGGGGGAGCGGACCAGCGTGATGCGCAGCGGGGTCTGGTTGAAGGCCGTGGGGCCGAACTTCACCAGGTCGTAGATGGCCTGGACCTGCTCGTCGGTGACCGGCTCGTCGGAGAACGAGTTGGCGGTGCGGGCCTCGCGGAACAGCAGGTCCTGAGCAGCGGCGTCGAGCACGAGAGACATCGGTAAGCCTTCTTCTGTACGGAGGTGAAGCGCGACGTCTCCGACTCTACGACGAAAGTAGATGAAATTTCAACTAAATTGGCCTGGCGAGACCTGGATCACTCTTCGCGGCCCCCCTCGCGGCCGTCGCCGTCCCCGGCCGCCTCCCGGGCCGCCAGCGCCGAGTCCAGCCGGGCGCGGGCCCCCTCCAGCCAGTGCCGGCAGACCTGCGCCAGCTCCTCGCCGCGCTCCCAGAGCGCGAGGGACTCCTCCAGGGAGGTGCCGCCGGCCTCCAGCCTGCGGACGACCTCGACGAGTTCGTCGCGGGCCTGCTCGTACCCCAGCGCGGTGTCGCTCTCAGTCATTCCCGTTTCCTCATCGTATCTGTGCACTGCAACGAATCCGTTGCCGGAACTTGTCATCCTCTAGCGGCTTTTGAGGCGGTCTCCGGCGTGACCTCCACCGCGAACTCGCCCGCCGCCACCCGCGCCCGCAGTACCTGCCCCGGCTCGACCTCGTCGGGCGCCCGCACCACATGCCCGTCCGCCCGCTGGAGCACGGCGTACCCCCGTTCCAGGGTGGCCGCGGGGGACAGCGCGAGGACCCGGGCCCGGGTGTGCTCCAGCTCGGAGTCGGCCCGGTCCAGCAGGTGCCCGAGCGTGCGCCGGCTGCGGGCCAGCAGCGCGTCCAGCTCGGACTCCCGGTTCTCCACCATCCGCTGCGGGTGCACGAACACCGGCCGGGCCAGGGCGTGCGCGAGCCCCCGCTCCTCCCGGTCCAGCAGCCCGCGCAGCGCGCGCAGCCCCCGGCCCTGGAGCTGGCGCACCCGCTCCATCTCCTCCCCGACGTCCGGGACCACCTTCTTCGCGGCGTCCGTCGGCGTGGAGGCCCGCAGGTCCGCCACCAGGTCCAGCAGCGGCGAGTCCGGCTCGTGCCCGATCGCCGAGACCACCGGCGTACGGGCCGCCGCGACCGTCCGTACGACCTCCTCGTCGGAGAAGGGCAGCAGGTCCTCCACGCTGCCGCCGCCGCGGGCCACGATGATCACGTCCACATCGGGCCGGGCGTCGAGCTCCTTGACCGCCTGCACCACCTGCGGCACCGCGTGCACCCCCTGCACGGCCACGTTGCGCACCTCGAAGCGCACCGCCGGCCAGCGCCGCCGGGCGTTCTCCAGCACGTCCCGCTCGGCCGCCGAGGCCCGCCCCACCACCAGCCCGATCAGCTGCGGCAGGAACGGCAGCGGCTTCTTGCGGTCCAGCGCGAACAGGCCCTCGGCGGCCAGCGACCGCTTCAGCCGCTCCAGCCGGGCCAGCAGCTCCCCGATGCCGACCGGGCGGATCTCGGTGACCCGCAGGGACAGCTGCCCGCGCGGGGCGTACCACTCGGGCTTGGCCAGGACGACGACCCGCGCGCCCTCCGACACCGTGTCCGCCACCTCCTCCCAGACCTGCCGGAAGCAGGTCACGCTGACGGAGATGTCGTGCGACGGGTCCCGCAGCGTCAGGAACACCACCCCCGCCCCCGGCCGCCGGGACAGCTGCGTGATCTGCCCCTCCACCCACACCTGACCCAGCCGGTCGATCCAGCCCCCGATGAGCCGGGACACCTGACCGACCGGCAACGGCGCATCAGCCGACGTATTCAGACCCATGCACGCAGGCTAGCCGCCGGGGCCGACACCCGTACCGGGCCCGTCGGCCGCGGCCCCGGCGCGTCGGCCGCGCTGGGCGGCCAGGACGCACAGCCCCACCAGCAGCCACACCGCCCCCACGAGCTGCGCCGTCCAGGACGCCTCGACGATCACGGCCACGGTCACGGCGGCGCCCAGTACGGGGAACACCAGGTGCTTCCACCAGATCGGCGGGCCCTCCATCCGCCGCACCACGAACCAGCCCACCACCGAGGCGTGCAGCAGCGTGAAGGCCGTCAGCGCTCCGATGTCCACCACGGAGACCAGGTGGTCGAGCCCGTCGTCGCGGCGGGCCGCCCACACCGCCGCCACCAGCGTCACCGTGGCCGCGACCAGCAGCGCCGCCCTCGGGGTGCCGCCCGAGGTGCGCGCCAGAACACCCGGCAGCCGCCGCTCCCGGGCCATCGCGAACAGCAGCCGCCCGGCCGCGGCCTGCCCGGCCAGCGCCGCGAAGGCCGCCCCGACCGCCTTGCTCGCCGCCACCAGGTCGTGCAGCCACCCCCCGACCGAGGCCTCGACGGCGTCGTAGAAGGCCGGCCCCTGCAGCGCCGGGTCGGCGGCCAGCTCCGCCGAGGAGACCGGGGTGAGCAGCGCCGCGAGGTAGGTCTGGACCAGGAACAGCACTCCGGTCAGCGCCAGGCAGAACAGCACCGCCCGAGCCACCCGGGCCGAGCCCCCGGTCACCTCCTCCGCGAAGGAGACGATGGCGTCGAAGCCCAGGTAGGACAGGACCGCGATCGACACCGCGCCCAGGACGGCGGCCGTCGAGAAGCCCAGCGAGCCGTCGCCGGTCAGCGGCGACAGCCAGCCGCGCCGGGCCCCGTCCCGGACCAGTACGGTCACCGCCGAGACGAGGAAGACGAGCAGGACCAGGAGCTCCACGGCGAGCACCGCGAAGCCCACGCGCGCGGCCGCCCGTACGCCCCACAGGTTCAGCAGGGTGGTGACCGCCACCGCCAGCGCCGTCCACACCCAGCGGGAGACCTCCGGGACCAGCGCGTTCATCGCGATCCCGGAGAAGAGGTACGCGACCGCCGGGATCAGCAGGTAGTCCAGCATCGCCATCCAGCCGGCGATCAGCCCCGGCCCCTCGCCCAGCGCCTTGCGGGCGTAGGTGAACACCGAGCCCGCCTGCGGGGCCACCCGCACCATCTGCGCGTACGAGAAGGCCGTCAGCGCCATCGCGGCCGTCGCGACGAGGTACACGAGCGCGACGGAGCCGTGCGACCTGGCGTCCAGGGTGCCGAAGACCCCGACCGGGGCCATGGGGGCGATGAAGAGGAGGCCGTAGACGACCAGGTCCCGGAATCCGAGGCTCCGACGCAGGGCGGTGGGCGGGACGGTGGTGGAATCCGTAGCGGATGCCATCGTTCCTCCGAGGGATCGCCGGTATGGACGTTCGACCAAGTGTGTGCCGAACGGGGGACGTACGGCCTGCTGGAGACCCCCGTACGATGGAGCGTATGACTGCTCCCGCCCCCGCTTCCGCATCCCGCCGCGTCCTGCTCGCCGCCCCGCGCGGCTATTGCGCGGGAGTGGACCGCGCCGTGATCGCTGTCGAGACGGCCCTCCAGCAGTACGGTGCGCCGGTCTACGTCCGACACGAGATCGTGCACAACAAGTACGTCGTCCAGACGCTGGAGAAGAAGGGCGCCATCTTCGTCGAGCGGACGGAGGAGGTCCCGCCCGGCTCCATCGTGATGTTCTCCGCGCACGGCGTGGCGCCGGTGGTGCACGAGGAGGCCGCCCGCGGCAGGCTCGCGACGATCGACGCGACGTGCCCGCTGGTCACCAAGGTGCACAAGGAGGCCATCCGGTACGCGAACGAGGACTTCGACATCCTCCTCATCGGCCACGAGGGCCACGAGGAGGTCATCGGCACCTCCGGCGAGGCCCCGGACCACATCACCATCGTCGACGGCCCGGACGACGTCGCGAAGGTCGAGGTGCGCGACGAGTCGAAGGTCGTCTGGCTCTCGCAGACCACGCTCTCGGTCGACGAGACGATGGAGACGGTCGACGCGCTGAAGACGAAGTTCCCCCTGCTCGTCTCCCCTCCCAGTGACGACATCTGCTACGCCACCTCCAACCGGCAGGCCGCGGTCAAGGTCATGGGCTCCGACTCCGACCTGGTCATCGTGGTCGGGTCGAAGAACTCCTCGAACTCGATCCGGCTGGTCGAGGTCGCCCTCGACGCCGGCGCGGGCGCCGCGTACCTGGTCGACTTCGCGAGCGAGATCGACGAGGCCTGGCTGGAGGGCGTCACGACGATCGGCCTGACCTCGGGCGCCTCGGTGCCGGAGGTCCTGGTCGAAGAGGTCCTGGAGTGGCTGGCCGCCCGCGGCTACGCCGACGTGGAGATCGTCAAGACCGCCGAGGAGTCCATCGTCTTCTCCCTCCCCAAGGAGCTGCGCCGCGACCTGCGCGCGGAGGCCGCCGAACTGGCTGCCGGGGGCGCCGACGAGTAGCCTGCCGGGCCCGGCGTTCGTACGGTGAGTCCATGCAGATCTTCGGTGTGGACATCGGCGGTTCCGGGATCAAGGGCGCTCCCGTGGACCTGGACCGCGGCGAGCTGGCGCAGGAGCGCCACAAGGTACTGACACCGCATCCGGCCACCCCCGAGGGGGTGGCCGGATGCGTAGCGGAGGTGATCGGCGCGTTCTCCTGGAAGGGCCCGGTGGGGGTCACCTTCCCGGGTGTCGTCACCGGTGGCGTCACCCGCTCGGCCGCCAACGTCGACAGGGCGTGGGTGGGTACGGACGCCGCCGCCCTGCTCTCGCGGGAGCTCGACGGCCTGCCGGTCGCCGTCCTCAACGACGCGGACGCGGCGGGCGTCGCGGAGATGACGTACGGGGCCGGGCGCGGCCGGGGCGGCACCGTCATCCTGCTCACCCTGGGCACCGGCATCGGCAGCGCCCTCTTCACGGACGGGCGGCTCGTGCCGAACTCGGAACTCGGCCACCTGGAGCTCAAGGGCCACGACGCGGAGACCCGGGCGTCGGTGAAGGCCAAGGAGGACGGCGACCTCACCTGGGAGCGCTGGGCGCACCGGCTGCAGAAGTACCTGGCCCACGTCGAGATGCTCTTCTCCCCGGACCTCTTCATCCTCGGCGGCGGGGTCAGCCGCAAGCCGGAGAAGTTCCTCCCGCTGATCCAGGACATCCGGGCGGAGATCGTCCCGGCGAAGCTCCAGAACAACGCGGGCATCGTCGGGGCGGCGATGGCCGCCCGCGACCTGGCGCGGCAGGCGGGGTAGGCGGGCCGGCGGCCGGACGGGTCGGGCGGGTCGGGCGGGTCGGGCGGGTCGGGCGGGTCAGGCGGTGCTGCGCCGGGCGGCGCGCCGCCGCCCGCTCAGCGCGGCGCGCCGCATCAGGGCGATCAGGGCCGCGACCAGCGTGCCCGCGTACAGCCAGCCGGCGTGCAGGGACAGCGCCGACACCACCCCCATCAGCTGCCCGCCGGCGCCGCCGGAGGCGCCCGACACGGGCCAGACCCCGGCGGCGAAGGCGATGGGTACGGCCACGGGCGCGGTGACCAGGTCGGCCGGCCGCACCCACGCGGCGGTCGCGGCGGCCACGGGGAGGAAGAGCAGCCCGTACGCGAAGAGCGAGGAGTCGAAGAGCAGCCAGGAGATCCCGGCGGCCAGGAGCATCGCGACGCAGGCGAACAGCCCGCCGCCGAGCCCGGTCAGCCGGGGCCGGGGCAGCCGCCGCCCGCCCCGGGCCGCGGGGGGCCGGGAGCCGCGCACCTGAGGGTGACCTGTCGAACGCATCCTGTATTGCTCCACCCCACCAACCTAGGCGGGAGGCCCCCCGGATCGGCCCCCGGACACGCGTACATCCACCGGCGCTCATCGGAAAGTAAACTGTCCGACGGCCCACTCCGGGCCGCCGCCCCCTCCAGCTACGGGAAGTCGCCAACGTGTCGCTCACGATCGGAATCGTCGGCCTGCCTAATGTCGGCAAGTCGACCCTTTTCAACGCCCTGACCAAGAACGACGTGCTGGCGGCCAACTACCCGTTCGCCACCATCGAGCCGAACGTCGGCGTCGTCGGCGTCCCGGACCCGCGCCTGGCCGTCCTGGCCGGCATCTTCGGCTCGCAGAAGGTCCTCCCCGCCACGGTCGACTTCGTCGACATCGCGGGCATCGTGCGCGGCGCCTCGGAGGGCGAGGGCCTCGGCAACAAGTTCCTCGCGAACATCCGCGAGTCGGACGCGATCTGCCAGGTCATCCGCGCCTTCAAGGACGAGAACGTCGTCCACGTCGACGGCAAGGTCTCGCCCAAGGACGACATCGAGACGATCAACACCGAGCTGATCCTCGCGGACCTCCAGTCCATCGAGAAGGCGGAGCCGCGCCTGACGAAGGAGTCCCGCCTCCAGAAGGAGAAGGTCGCGGTCCTGGCGGCCGTCGTCGAGGCCAAGAAGATCCTCGAAGCGGGCGACACCCTCTTCTCGAAGGGCATCACCAAGGGCACGGAGCAGGGCGACCTCCTCCACGAGCTGCACCTCCTCACCACCAAGCCCTTCCTCTACGTCTTCAACGTGGACGAGGACGAGCTGACGGACGACGCCTTCAAGGCGGAGCAGTCCGCCCTGGTCGCCCCGGCCGAGGCCATCTTCCTGAACGCGAAGCTGGAGCAGGACCTCTCGGAGCTGGACGACGAGGAAGCCCTGGAGCTCCTCCAGTCGGTCGGCCAGGACGAGCCCGGCCTCGCCACCCTCGGCCGCGTCGGCTTCGCCACCCTGGGCCTCCAGACCTACCTGACGGCAGGCCCGAAGGAAACCCGCGCCTGGACCATCAAGCAGGGCGCCACCGCCCCCGAGGCCGCGGGCGTCATCCACACCGACTTCCAGCGCGGCTTCATCAAGGCCGAGGTCATCTCCTTCGCGGACCTGGTCGAATGCGGCTCGGTCACGGAAGCCCGCGCGAAGGGCAAGGCCCGCATGGAGGGCAAGGAGTACGTCATGCAGGACGGCGACGTGGTGGAGTTCCGCTTCAACGTCTGATCGTGTCGTCACTGCACGCTGGGCGATTCGTTAAGCGTGCAGGTCGCAAGGGGTCGACTCCTGATGGAGTCGGCCCCTTCGTCGTCACCGTGCTGGATGGGTGCCGGATGTTCTGACGCCGGATCAGGCGGTCGGGCCCGACCTACTCGGTAGACCGTTCGAGCATCGGCTCGAAGGCGGACTCCTCGTCATCGGGAACGTGGGGGAGGAATCCGTCGGGGACGGTGCGGGCGGCGGTGGTGGGCGGGCGGTCCAGGACTTCCCTGCCGGAGGAGACCTCGGGGTGTGCCTCGATCCTGTGGAGCAGGGCGCTGTCCGGGAGGACGGCCGGGTTGAGGGCCCGGGCGATCGCTGGGGTGAGGGGGCGTCCGGCGAGGACGTGGCGGATGGCATCGAGGGGGACGGGTCGCTCGTAGTAGTCCTCGAAGTGGGCCTGGACGGCCTCGGGAGAGCGGTCGGTGAGGAGGTGGAAGAGGAAGCCTGAGCCGTCCGGGTCCTCGCTGCCGGCGGGGAAGGGGATGGTCGAGCCGGCGCTCCAGGCGGTGTCGCAGGTCTCCCGCCACAGGCATGCGGTGACCCGGGGCGTATCGATCCCTTCATCGCGGAAGGCGGGCTCGTCGAGCACCGGGCGCAGTGCGGCGGGCACGTCGTCGAAGACACCGGGCCAGACCTGCTCGTCGTCCGTCCCGTACGGGCTCATCTCCGACTCGTGGGCGAAGCCGCGTATGAGCACGCCGGCTGGGGTGAAGAGGATGGAGAAGTCGTCCCCCGAACCGTTCTCCATCAGGGCCGCCTCGACGCCGGGGCTCCAGGTGGTGTCGAAGGTGTACTGGGAGAACTGCGGATCGTCCCCGATCGTGGCGTCCAGGACGGCCAGTGCGCGCAGATGGGCACGGAGTTGGGGCGGGTCGGGGAGGAGGGCGGCGGTCTCGTACACAGTGCTCATGGCGGCATGGAAGCAGCCGCCACTGACAGTCCGGCGCGACCAGCCCGGACGGTGATGCCGCCGCCTCCTGCGGATTCCGACGGGTATCAGGTGTCGTAAGCGGTGGAGCGGTGTCCGACGTGAACCACCCAGACCACCAGTTCCCCGTTGTGGATCGTGTAGACAACGCGGTAATCGCCGACTCGCAGGCGACGGCGGTCAGGCTGCGACACGAGGGCTCGGTACCACTACTGACCGCGTGTGAGCCGGCCTCGCCAAGTGTGCAGGTCAGCAGGGGTGGGACTCTGGGTGAGTCCCACCCCTGCTGTCTTCCCCTGCTGACTTGTCAGTTGCTTCGTGGCGGAGTGAGCCGGTCGAGATCAAGGCTGATCTCGAAGGGCACCGGGCGCTGGAGGGTGCCCCGGAAGATCCCGGCGGGTGCGTAGGCGCCGGTCGGTTCGTCGAGCTCGTAGACGTGTACGACGGGTGCTCCGTCCTCGTCCTCGATGCACCAGTAGTGCGGGATGCCGGCCTCCGCGTACTTGCGGAGCTTTACTGTGCGATCGCGATGGGCGGACTCCGGGGAGACGACCTCGATGACGAGCCGGACGTCCTCCGGTGCGAACCAGGTACGGTCGCCGTCGAAGTCGGCCGTCGTGACCAGCAGGTCCGGTTCGGGGCGGTTGCGCGGGTCGAGCTTGATGGTCATCTCGCGGCCGACTCTCACGTCGGCGGGCACCTGCTCCATGAGTGCGACGGTGAGCATGGTGACGAGGTGGCCGTGCCACCACCTCTGGGGCGACATCATGAAGACGAGGGCTCCATCGATCAGCTCGGTGTGGCGGGGTGCCTCGGGGAGGCGGTCGAGGTCCTCCGCGAACCAGCCTTCCGCGCGCGGCGGGCGCATCCAGTCGGGCAGTGCGGTCATGGCTTCACGGTAGCGGCCCGTAGCTCAGGCTGGGGAGCCAACGATCCCGGCCGGAGGTTTTTCGGCAGCTTGCCGCACCGCGACCGGCCGGATCGTGTAGACGGCACTCACTCGCCGTGCGGTGGTATCGCCCGGCGGGTGGCGGAGCGCAGTGCGAAGGCCATCACCACTTCGAACACGCCGAGCAGGACGAGCCAGAGGCCCAGCAGTCGTGTCAGGGCGACCGCGGAGTCCACCGGGAAGCAGAGCACGACGATTCCGGCGATGACGCCCAGGGCGCCCAGGCCGAAGAGCAGGCCGCGGTGTACGAGGGCGTGGTCGGCGATCGCGGTGTACGCCGTGAGCACTCCGCTCAGCAGCCAGAACACCCCGAGGATCAGGGACAACGCGCCGATCGTCTGCATCGGGTGCCGCAGTACCAGGACGCCCGCCAGGAACGCCAGCATGGAGACCAGGACGCCCGCCAGTCTGCTGCCGCCCCGGTCGCCGCCGTGCGAGAAGGCCGAGACGAAACGGAAGCCGCCCGCCACCAGGAGCTGCAGGCCGATGATCACGGCCAGGACGTGCAGGGTCTCGTCGGGCCAGACGAGTATCAGGATGCCGGGGATCAAGGTCGCGAGGGCGAAGCCGAGTGCCCAGTGCCAAGAGCTTCCGAGCTGCTTGAGGACGTCCTCGGGGTCGCTGTGCGCGTACTGCGGCGTCGCGTCGGGGGATACGGTCATCACGCCTCCTGGGCCAGCCGCGCGGCCCGCGGGGGCGCCCTGGAGCCGCCGGACATGCCGTGACTGCTTTTAGGCCATTTTAGGTTGATATGGGCTTGCCTGCTGATCCGGCGGCCCGGGGGTGTCCGCAGGTCCGGTGGGGATCCGGTGGGGAATCCGGTGGGAGTCCGGTGGGTGGATCTTGGTGCGTATCCTCGGGGTTCGCAGGGGGAGCGTGGGAGGCAACAGGTGGAGATCCGGCTGCTCGGGACCGTCGCCGTCGTGACGGAGGGCGGGGACCTCGCGCTGGGGCCCGCCAAGCGCTCCAGCCTGCTGGCCATGCTGGCGTTGCGGCCCAACACCGCGGTCCGGGTGAGCCGGCTGATCGAGGCCCTCTGGGAGGACGAGCCGCCCGCCCGCGCCCGGACCGTGCTGCAGGGGCACGTCTCGCGGCTGCGCGCTCTGCTGGCCCAGTGCGGGGCCCCGGCGTACGGGGTCGAACTCGCCACCCAGGGCACGGCGTACGTACTGCGGATGCCGGAGTCCCTCGTGGACGCGCACCGCTTCGAGGAGCTCGTCGCCCTGGCCGGGGTGCAGTGCCGGCCCGCCGACGCCGTCCTGATGCTGCGCGAGGCGCTCTCCTTCTGGCAGGGGCCCGCGCTCACCGGAACCGTGCAGAGCCGGCACCTGCAGGCCGGGGCGAGCGGCCTGGAGGAGCTGCGGCTGGCCTCGGTGGAGGCGCTCGCCGGGGCGTACGGACGGCTCGGCGAGCACGCCATGGCCGCCGCCGTGCTCCGTACCGAGGCCGTCGCGCACCCGCTGCGCGAATCCCTGGCGGCCGCGCTGATGCTGGCCCTGGGCCGCTCCGGGCGGCAGTCGGACGCCATCGGCTGGTACCACCGCACCCGCCGGATGCTCGGCGAGGAGCTCGGCGTGGACCCCGGGGAGGCGCTCGACGCCGCCTACGCGGAGCTGCTGCGTTCGGCCGGCCCCGCGTCGCGGAGGCGGTCCGCCGCGCCCGCCCCGGCCGCCGAGGCGGTGGTTCCCGAGCTGCTGCCGCGTCCGCCGCGCGGGTTCACCGGGCGGGACGCCGAACTGGCGGAGCTCACCCGGGCCGCCGGGGCGGGTGGCGGGGCCGTCCGCCTGGTCACCGGGCCCGCCGGAGTCGGCAAGACCGCCTTCGCCGTGCACTGGGCCCACCAGCGGCGCGCCGACTTCCCCGAGGGCCGGCTCTTCGCCGACCTCCGCGGATTCAGCGACGGCCAGCCGCCCGAAACCGGCGCCGTCCTGCGGGAGTTCCTCCTGGCCCTGGGGGTGTCGCCGGAGGGGATGCCGGAGACGGCCGACGCGATGGGCGCGCTGTTCCGCTCGCTCACCGCGGGGCGCCGGCTGCTCCTCGTACTCGACGACGCGCGCTCCTCAGAGCAGGTCCGGCCCCTGCTCCCCGGCGGCGACCACTGCGCGACGCTGGTCACCAGCCGCAACCGGCTCGGCGGACTCATCGCCTCCGACGCCGCCCGGCCGCTGCCCCTGGGCCACCTCCCGCCGGCCGACGCGCGGGCCCTGCTCGCCGACGTGCTGGGCGCGCCCCGGGTCGAGGCCGAACCGGAAGCCGCCGCCCGGCTGGCCGCCCTCTGCGACGGGCTCCCGCTGGCGCTGCGGGTGACGGCCGCCCGCCTGGCCGAGCGGCCGGAGTGGGCGCTCGGCGCCATGGTCGGCGAACTGGCCGACGAACAGGGGCGGCTGGCGGCCCTGAACGTCGAGGACACCGGGGTCTCGGCGGCGCTGCACCTCACCGTGCGGCAACTGCCCGAGTCCGCGGCCCGGATGTTCCGCGCACTCGGCCTGCACACCGCGGGCGACCTGGACCGCTTCGCCGCCGGCGCGCTCGCCGGGACCTCGCCCGCGCAGGCCTGTGCCGACCTGGACCGGCTCGCCGCGGCCCACCTGATCGGCGAGCCCGTTCCGGGCCGCTGGTCCTCGCACGACCTGGTACGGCTCTACGCCCGCGAGCTCGCCCCGCAGGCGGACCCCGAGGGCCTGCGCCGCCTCCTCGACCACTACCTCTACACGGGACTCGCGGCCGATGCCGCGGCCGAGCCGGGCTCCCAGCCCTGCTACGCGCTGCCCGCCGGCTTCCGCAGGCCCCCGGCGATCCGGGAGTTCGAGGACCGCCGCGCCGCACTGGCCTGGTACGAGGCGGAGCGCCCGGCCCTGGAGGGGGCGGTCGCCGCCGCCGCTGCCCTGGGCCTGCACGACCGGGCCTGGCGGCTGGCCCTCGTACCGTGGCCGCTGGTGCTGTGGCGGATCGGGGACGGCTGGGTACCGCTCCTGGAGGCCGGGCTGCGCTCGGCGGAGCACGAGGAAGACCCCGACGCGCAGTCGCGCACCCGGGCCCTGCTCGGCTGGGTGCTGCACGAGGAGGGCCGCGACGCGGAGGCCCTCGTACACCTGGAGCAGGCGCCGCCGCTGGCCGCGCGGGCCGGTGACGGGATCGGCGAGGCCATCGCCTACGCGAACCTCGGGGCGGTCCTGGACTCCACCGGGCGGCACGAGCGGGCCGGGGAACTGATGTCCCGGGCGGTCGGGCTCGCCGAGATGACCGGCCACCCCTCCACGCGGGTGCTGACCCTCCAGCACCTGGCCCGGCACTGTCTGCGGACGGGGGCCCACGAGGAGGCGCTCGCGCACGTCGTGCGCGCGCAGGGGCTCGTCCCCGCCGGGATGGAGGTCGGAAGGGCGCAGCTGCAGATCGTCCGGGGCGAGGCCCTGGCCGGTCTCGGCCGGGTCGAGGAGGCCGCCGGCCAGCTCGGACGGGCCGCGGCGGCGGCGGACGCGGCAGGGTTCACGGACGGTGCGCGGCGGGCGGGGGAGCTGCTGTCGCGGTTGGCAGCGGATCGTTAGCGGCGCGCAAGCGGAACGGCAGCGCCCGGCCGGAGGCTGTGGTCAGCACCGCACACGTGCCCCGCACAAGTGCACCGCCTACGTGCACCGCCTACGTGCACCGCCTACGTGCGCCGCCCACGTGCGCCGACCGATCGTTCCGGGGAACCACCATGCCTGCCTGCCGCAAGAACACCGTCCTGGCCGCTGCCGCTGCCGCCGTCGCCGTCCTGTCGCTGGGGCTGACCGCCTGCGGCGGCGGCCACGAGGCCCCGAAGGCCGCGGCGGACCAGGCCGCCCCGCAGGGTGCCCCGCAGCCAGCGTCCGGCAAGGCGGGCGCCGCGTCGGGCGACCAGGCCGCAGGCAAGAAGGGCGCGGCCGCGGGCGGCGCGTCGTCGGGCGGCGGCGCGTCGACGGGCACGGTGAGCGTCCCCGCCTGCACCCCCAAGGACGTGAAGATCACGGTGGCGAAGGCCGAAGGGACCCCCACCGAGCACGTCACCCTGACGGCCGCCAACACCTCCGGCCACTCGTGCCGCCTCTACGAGTACCCGCTGATCGCCTTCGGGGACGTCCAGACCGCCAAGGACGTCCCGGCCGTCGCGAAGAGCAAGCCCGCCGCCCCGGTCGTCCTGAAGGCCGGCGTTCCGGCATACGCGAACGTACGCGTCGCCGCCGGGGGCGCGCACGAGGACAACAAGGTCGTCACCCGCTTCAACGTGAACCTCTTCGCCGCCGACGGCCCGGCCGAGGGCAGCGTCGTCGTCACCGCGCCCGCGGGCGGCCTCGCCGTGGACGAGGCCGTCGCGAAGACGGGCTACTGGACCTTCGAACTGCGGGCCGGTGCCGACGAGTTCTGAAGGGACGGCCCGGCCGGATGCCGCCACCCGCACCCGAGGCGCGGCCCCCGGTGCTCGCGCCCGGCCCGTTGAGGCCCGGCCCGCCGGGGCCCGCCGTCAGAGGCCGTGGACCTCGGCGACCGTGAAGGTGGTCGGGGTGCCGCCGGTGGGGTTCATGGGGCCGCCCTGGTCGAACTGGGAGCGGACCACCAGGGTGCGGCCCCGGGTGTGGGTGAGGGTGGTGGGGATCTGGAGCGAGGGGTCCGTCAGGGTGCGGGTCAGGCGGGCGCGGGTGCCGTCCGCGCTGAGCTGCCAGCGGGTCAGGGTGTTGGGGAGGTTGTGGGCCACGCGCAGGGTGCCTTCGGGGGAGAGGTCGAGGCCGTCGGCGGCCTTGAGGTCGCCGCCGGTCAGGGCGACGCGGCTGATGGCGCCGGTGCGCAGGTCCACGCGGTGGAGGTCGCCCGCGGTCATGTCGACGGCCAGCAGGTAGCGGCCCGCCGGGTCGGAGACGATGCCGTTGAGGGCGAAGCTGCCGGCGGGTGCCGGGGTGAGGTGCCCGGTCAGGTCGTGGGCGACGGTCAGGGCGCCGGAGCCCGCGCGCAGCTGGGCCGGGGTGACCCGGTAGATCACGGGGCGGGCGCTGTCGGTGAGGTAGGCCGTGCCGTCCGGGGTGATGGTCAGGTCGTTGATGAAGCGCGGCCCGGTGCCCGGGACCTCGAAGTGGGCCAGGCGTGCTCCGGTGCGGGTGTCGTACACCGCGACCCCGGTCGTGGAGTCGGTGACCCACAGCCGGCCCCGGGCGTCGACGCGCAGGCCGTTCGCCGTGTGCCGGCCGTCGGCGCCGGCGGGGAGGAAGACCTCGGCGGTGCGGACGCCGGGCCGGGCGCGGTAGACGGTGCCGTCCGCGTACGAGCCGACGTAGACGGTGCCCGTACGGGGGTCGGAGGCGATGCCCTCCGGGTAGACCTTCGCCCCGGGCAGGGTGAACGCCGTCGAGATCCGGGGGGCGGGCGCGGCGGTGGCGGGCGCGGCGGTGGCGGGCGACGCGGGAGCGGGCGCGGCGGCACCGGCCGGAGTCGCGGCGGCCACGGTGAAGGCCGCCGACACGGCGAGGGCCACGGCGAGGGGCTTCGACAGCTTAGGCATGGGTGCATCCTTCTTGTCAGGTGAGTTCGAAGAGTAGTTAGAGTTCTAATGATTGGCAAGGGTCGTAGGATTCCCTCCATGACGTCCATGCCCCCCGAGGCGCGCATCGGCTCGCACATCAAGCGCGCCGAGCAGGCACTCCTCGCGGCGAAGAACACCGCGTGCCGGCCGGCCGCCGTGACGGTGCCGCAGTACGCGGCCCTGCTCTGGCTCGCCGAGAAGCCCGGCATCTCCGCCGCCGCCCTGTCCCGGCTCTGCGGGGTCACGCCGCCGACGATGAACACGGTCCTGAAGAACCTCCAGGAGCGCGGGCTGATCGAGCGGACCCCCCACGAGTGGCACCGCAACGTGCTGGAGACCCGGCTCACCGAGGAGGGCCGGGCCGTGATGGAGCGGGCGGACGAGGGCGCCGTCCGGGTCGAACGGGCGCTCGCCGCGGCCCTCTCCGCCGAGGACCGGGAGCGGCTCGTGGAACTGCTCGGACGCTGTGCCGAGGTGCTCGACACCCTGAAGTGACCCCGAAGTGACCGGGGGATCCGGGCACGGCCACCGGAAGTTCCGCCCCTGTTTTTGCGCGGATTCGGAACTTTCCAGGACACTCGCACATCAGGACCAGTGGATGTGTGTCCAGCCGTTCTGCCCCGCCCCGGGGCAGCCCCGACCGTTCGGAGCGAAGTCCGTGCACGAGTACCCGCAGCAGCCGTCCGGCCCCGACCCCGAGCCGGGGCGGGGCCGGGGCCGCTCCCGGCGCGCGATCTGGATCGGCGCGGGCGTGGCCTGCGCGCTGCTCCTCGGCGGCGGGGGTTTCGCCGCCTGGAAGAACGAGTGGTTCTCCGGCAACGGGGAGGCCGTCAGCTTCGGCCCGGCGGCCGACCGGGCCGCCCCGGCGGCCGGCGGCTCCGGGCAGAAGTCCCCGAGCGCCGCCCCGGTGGCCCCGCCCAAGCCCACCGGCGACCCGGACGTGCTCATGCCGTCCGGCCCGAAGTCCGACTTCAAGCAGACCACCAAGCTCGACGACGGCACCGTCATAGCCAAGACCCGCCTGACGGGTGCCAAATCCGGCTTCGAGGGTGACGTCTGGGTCTGGGCCCCCAAGGAGTACGACGACCCGAAGTACGCCAAGAGCGCCTTCCCGGTCCTGATCGCGCTCCCCGGCGGCAACGGCTACCCCACGAACTACTGGGCCGACCGCAGCCTCGGCCTCCAGAAGGCCATAGCCGAGGGCGTCGAGGCCGGCACCAGCCTGCCGTTCATCGTGATCATGCCGGTGCTCAACCCGGACAACAAGTACTACTACGACGGCGCCGACATACCCGGCCAGCCCAAGATGGGCACCTGGATGGCCGAGGACGTCCCGGACTTCGCCCGCGCGAACTTCCGTACGTACAAATCCCGCGACGGCTGGGCCTTCATGGGCTCCTCCTCCGGCGCCTTCGTGGGCATGAAGACCGTCCTGCAGTACCCGGACCGCTTCAAGGCGGTCATCGCCAGCGGCGGCGAGATCACCCCGGACTCCCCGCTCTGGAAGGGCCACCAGGCCGAGATGGACGCGAACAACCCGGAGAAGCTCGCCCAGAAGCTGATCGACTCCAACGGCCCCGAGGTCTACATCAACTTCCAGGTCGGCACCAAGGAGACCGGCAAGGACCGGATGACGAAGTTCGTGCGCGAGTACGGCAAGGGCCCCGTCAAGACCACCATCCGCGACATCCAGAACGGCGAGCACAACGGCTGGCACTACGTGCGAGGCATGAAGGAAGGCTCGCTGGAGTGGGTCAGCAAGGTGCTGAAGGGCCCGAAGCCCGAGGCCGGCTGACCCGCCCCGCCCCGGACGCCCGCCCCCACCCCCGAAGCCCGCTCCACCCGAACGCCCGTCCGCCACGTGGCCCTCGCCACGTCGCACCGGTCCCAGGCAACCCCTACGGTCGTTCACACCTCTGTACAGGTGTGTAAGGGGGACCTATCGGTCCGACCCGTGCCCAACCAGGGCGCCGGAGAAGGAACGGGAACGAATCCGTGCAGTATGACCATCAAGGCGACGGCGGCCCCACGACCGAGGGCGGCCGTCGCCCCAAGCGCCTGCGCCGGGCCCTCATCGGCGGTGCGGTCGCGCTCGCCCTCGCCGCCGGGGGCGGCGCGGCGTACGCCTTCGGGCTCTTCTCGGACATGGGCGACCCGGTGTCCTTCGGGAAGATCCAGGAGTCGGCCGCCGCCCAGGACATCCGGCCGGGGGTGCTGATGCCGACCGGCCCCAAGGCCGCGTTCGTGCGCACCAGCAGGCTGCCGGACGGCACGCAGATCGGCATGACCACCCTGACCGGGGCGAAGTCCGGCTTCACCGGCGACGTGTGGGTGTGGGCGCCCAAGGAGTACGACGACCCGCGCTACGCCAAGAGCGGCTTCCCCGTGCTGATCTCCCTGCCGGGCGGCCGCGGCTACCCCAAGAACTACTGGGGCACCGGCCCGGGGCTCGGCCTCCAGCAGGCCGTGATCGACGGCTTCAAGGCCGGGACCAGCCTGCCCTTCATCCTGGTCATGCCGGTGATCAACGCCGACACCAAGCACCACTTCGACGGCTCCGACATCCCCGGAGAGCCCAAGATGGGCACCTGGATGGCCGAGGACGTCCCCGATTTCGCGAAGGCCAATTTCCGCACCTTCACCTCCCGCGACGGCTGGGCCTTCATGGGCTCCTCCTCGGGAGGGTTCGGCGCCTTGAAGGACGTGCTGAAGTACCCCGAGCGCTTCAAGGCCGTCATCGCCAGCGGGGTCGACATCGTCCCCGATTCCCCGCTGTGGAAGGGGAACCGGCAGGCCATGGACGCGAACAACCCCGAGAAGCTCGCCGAGAAGCTGATCAGGGAGGGCGGCCCGGACGTCTACGTGAACTTCCAGATCGGGACCAAGGAGAGCGGCCGGGAACTGGCCGAAGGCTTCATGCGCACCTACGGAAAGGGCCCCGTGCACACCCGCCTCCAGGTGATCCAGGATGGTGAGCACAATGGGAAGTCGTACGTACGTGGCATGAGGGAGGGCTCCCTGGCGTGGATCAGCAAGGTGATGCAGGGACCTACGCCCGATCCCGCCGTGCGATGAGCCCGGTGGTGAAGGGGGCGTCGGCGGCCGCCGCCGCGGGCATCGCGGCGCTGTGCGCCGTCGTGTTCCTCAGGGCGTCGGGCGACCAGTCGGTGCATCCCTTCCCCACCGTCGGCGTGCTCATGGCCAACGGGGAGCACTGGTGCACGGCGAGCGTGGTCGACAGCCCCCGGGGCAACGTCGTCGCGACCGCCGCGCACTGCGTCGCCCCCGCCGGCGAGGACGGGCACATCGGCGAGGTGGCCCACGACGGCCTCGCCATCGGCGAGCTCTCCTTCGCCCCCGCCTTCTCCGGGGAGGGCGCGGGCACCCAGCCCCTCGGCGTGTGGAAGGTCCGTTCGATCCACGTGGACGAACGCTGGACGAAGTGGGGCGACGAGACCGCCGACTTCGCCTTCCTCACCATCGAGCCCGACGAGGACGGCCGCAGCCTGCAGCAGCGGGTCGGCGCGGGGGAGGCGCCGAAGCCCGACTGGACCTCCGGGTACGAGCGGGACGTCACCGTGATCGGCTATCCGGAGTCGGAGCACAACCCGCAGAACAAGCCCGTCTCCTGCACCACCCAGACCCGCCACGACGTGAACGACCCCGACATGCTGTACATCAGCTGCGCGGGTTTCTGGACGGGCACCAGCGGCAGCCCCTGGATCGCCGACCGGGGCGGCACGGGGCAGCCCGGCCGGCTGATCGGAGTGCTCAGCGGCGGCGACACGGACGTGGACTCCACCGCCGCGCTCTACGACGAGAAGGCCAAGGCCCTCTACGAGCAGGCGGCCCGCGGCTGACGCGACGCCCCCCTGCGGCGCTACTTCCGGCGCTCCGTACTGACGATCACGACGACCCCCGCCACCACGATCGCCCCGCCGAGCACGATCGGCCAGGTCAGGGCCTCGTCGAGGATCAGCGCACCGAGCGCGACCGCGACGACCGGATTGACGTAGGCGTACGTGGACACCAGCGAGAGCGGCGCCGACCGCAGCAGCCATGCGTACGCGGTGAAACCGACGACCGACCCGATCAGCACGAGGTAGCCCAGCGCCAGCCAGGAGGCGGGGGAGAAGGCACCCGGGTCGAGGCCGTGCTGCTCCCCGCGCAGCAGTCCCACCAGCAGCCCGCCCGTGCCGCCCGCGAGCATCTGGTAGACGCTGCCGGTGAAGGGGTTGCCCGGCGCCGGGAGCTTCGACCCCGAGAAGGAGCCGAGCGACCACAGTACGGAGGCCGCCAGCACCAGCAGCACCCCCGACAGCCGGACCTCACCGCTCAGCCCCGGGCTGGTCAGCACCGCCAGCCCCGCGAACCCCACCAGCACCCCGGCCAGGGTCCGCGCCGGCGGTCGGTCCCCGGTGGCCGCCCGCAGTACCACCAACCACATCGGCACCGCCGCCACCAGCAGGGCGGCCAGTCCCGACGGCAGCGAGGTCTCGGCCAGCACCACCAGGCCGTTGCCGCCCAGCACCAGCAGCAGGCCCACCAGGAACGCCGAGCCGATCTGCGAGCGGGTCGCGCGCAGCGCGCCCGGCCCGTACCGGCAGGCGACGACGACGGCCAGCACCAGTGCGGCGGTGAGGAAGCGCACCCCCGCGGACAGGAACGGCGGCATGGTCTGCACGACGATCCGGATGCCGAGGTACGTCGAGCCCCAGACGACGTACACGAGGCCGAGGGCGGTCCACACCGCGCCGTTGGTCCGGCGGCGCGGGGCGGTCTCGGACTCGCCCACCAGCGGGCTCGGGGTGCTCATGGCCGGATCCTATGGTCGTTGCCGTCTGCACGCTTCCCGGTATCTCACCCCTTGAGCAGGGCGTTCACCTCGCCGTACGGGAGCGCGTGCGCGAGGGAGCCGTAGGTGCCGCCGGCGAGCAGCTCCTCGGTGGCGCGCCGGACGACGGCGTACGCGGCCTCGGCCACCCAGGACCCGAGGCTGACCCGGGCCACGCCGAGCGCGCCGAGTTCGGCGACCGGCGGGGTGGCGGGACCGGCGAGCACGTTGAGCGGGGCGTCGATGCCCTTGGCCAGTTCGGCGAGGACGGCGGGGTCGTGGACGCCGGGGACGAAGATGCCGGAGGCGCCCGCGTCGAGGTAGGCGGCGGCCCGCCTCAGGGTCTCCTCCAGACGGCCCTCCGGCGCGCCGAGCCCGCGCAGGTAGGTGTCCACGCGGGCGTTGACGTACAGCGGGACCCCGGCGGCAGCGGCGGCGGCGCGCGCCGCCGCCAGGCGCTCCGCGTGCTCGGCGGGGGCGCGGTCGCCGTCCTCGATGTTCACGCCGACCGCGCCGGCGGCCAGCACCCCGGTGACGGTCTCCCCGACGGCGGCGGCGTCCGCGCCGAAGCCGCCCTCGATGTCGGCGGTGACCGGGACGGGGACGGCCGCGGCGACGCGGGCGATCAGGTCCAGGGCCCGGTCCCGGGCCAGGGCGTCGCCGTCGGGCGCCCCGAGGGACCAGGCGACGCCGGCGCTGGTGGTGGCCACGGCGGGCGCGCCGGCGGCGAGGGCGATGCGGGCGCCGGCGACGTCCCAGACGTTGGCGAGGGCGAGGGGGGCGGCGGGGGTGTGCAGACGGGCGAAGGCGGCGGCCCGTGCGGCGAGGTCGGCTGTCGTGGTCATGACCCCAGTCCAGCAGACCGGACGGTCGGGGGCTGGCGAATTTCCGCCGTCCACGGCGGCCCGGCGGGACCGCTGTCCGGGACCGCCGGCCGCACCCTGCTGCCCGCGCCCCGCCGATCGGGTCCCGCAGGCCGGCCCCGCTGCTCGCGCCCCACCGGTCGGGCTCCGCCGTCGGCCGGGGTCCCGCCGGTCCGGATCGTTCCCGGAGCCCGGCGGGGCCCGGCAGGGTCAGGCGGCCAGGCCCGTCTTCGCTCCCGCGCCGCACAGGGGGAGGACCGCCGTGCGGCCCTGGAGCGGGTCGCCCGGGGCGTCGGGGCCGACCGCGGCCCAGCAGGCCGCCGCCGTCGGTTCGACGAAGAGGCCGCGCCGGGCCAGGTCCCGCTGGGCCGCGCGCAGCCGGTCGTCCGGGACCGTCAGGAAGGTCCCGCCGGACTTGCGGACCGCCGCCAGGATCTGCCGGGCCCGCGGCGGCGCCGGGATCGCGATGCCCTCCGCCAGGGTGGGGAGCTGGGGCACCGGCTCCGCGTCCTCCGCGCCCGCCGCGAAGGCGGCCGCCAGCGGGGACACCGCCTCCGCCTGCACCGCGATCAGCGCGGGTGCCCGTACCCCGCGCCGGGCCAGCTCCTCCACGGCCAGCGCCGCGCCCAGCAGCAGCGTGCCGTTGCCGACGGGGACGACGAGGGCGTCGGGGAGGCGACCGCCGAGCGCCTCCCAGATCTCGTACGCGTACGTCTTCGTGCCGTGCAGGAAGTAGGGGTTGAAGACGTGGCTCGCGTAGAAGACCCCCGGCGCGTCCGCCGCGGCGCGGGCGGCCTCCGCGGTGGCCTCGCGCCCGCCGGGGACGATCCGCACGGCCGCCCCGTGCGCCCGCATCTGTTCCGTCTTCTTCGCCGAGGTGCCCTCGGGCACGAAGACTTCACAACTCAGCCCGGCCCGCGCGCAGTACGCCGCCACCGAGGTCCCCGCGTTGCCGCTGCTGTCCGCGATCACCCGCTCGGGACCCAGTCGCCGGGCCAGTTCGGCGAGCATCACCGCGCCCCGGTCCTTGAAGGACAACGTCGGCATCAGGTAGTCGAGTTTGGCGTGAATCCGCTCCGCGAGCGGGACCATCGGAGTGTGCCCCTCCGCGAGGGAGACGGAGAACGCCCCCGGCAGCGGCAGTACGGGCGCGTACCGCCACAGGGAGGGGGGACCGGCCGCCGGTTCCAGCGGGGCGGCCGGATCGGGCGTGAAGTCGAGGTCCCACGGACCTCCGCACAGGGGGCAGCACCACGGCGCGGTCCGCACGTCCGCGCGCGTGCCGTCCTCGGGGCAAAGGTAACCAGGGAGTGCGTGCGTCACGTGCGGACCACCTTTGCTCGTTCATGGCCGGTATATGGCACGGATGTTACGCGTCCGTTGTCCTCTTGTGGGATGGCGCACGGGTGGGTCAACCTTTCGGAGGCGACGGCCCGTTGGGCCCAATGCATTGTCATGACCACGCCAAAAGAGCCTTCGGCGGGCCCTACGGATTCCCGCTCGGCCCCGCGCACAGAACCCCGCACAGAACCCCGCACAGACCCCCGCAGCGCACCGCCTATGAGGAGGACCCTCACATGTCCGTGATGCGTCACACCCGCCGGAAGACCGCCGGCGTCAGCGCGATCGCCGTCGTGGCCCTCGCGCTCGGCGCCGCCGCCGCGTTACCCGCCTCGGCGGCCGACCGCGGCGCGCAGGGCGTCATCGAGAACGCGGGGGCCGCCGGGTCCGTCCCCGGCAGCTACATCGTGACCCTGGACGACTCCGCGGCCCGCTCCACCGCCGACAGCGGCAAGGCCGTCGCCAAGCGGTACGGGGCGAGGATCGACCGGACCTACAGCGCCGCCCTCAACGGCTACTCGGTCGAGGTCTCCGAGGCGCAGGCCAGGAAGCTCGCCGCCGACCCGGCCGTCAGGTCGGTCGTGCAGAACCGCGTCTTCACCGTCGACGCCACCCAGCCGAACCCGCCGTCCTGGGGCCTGGACCGCATCGACCAGCGCGCGCTCCCCCTCGACCAGAGCTACACCCACCCGGACAAGGCCGGCGAGGGGGTGACGGCGTACATCATCGACACCGGCGTCCGGATCACCCACCAGGACCTCGGCGGGCGCGCCTCCTACGGCTACGACGCCATCGACAACGACAACACCGCCCAGGACGGCCACGGCCACGGCACCCACGTGGCCGGCACCGTCGCGGGCACCACGTACGGCGTGGCCAAGAAGGCGAAGATCGTCGGCGTCCGCGTCCTCGACAACAACGGCTCCGGCACCACCGCCCAGGTCGTCGCCGGCATCGACTGGGTGACCCGCAACGCGGTCAAGCCCGCCGTGGCCAACATGTCGCTCGGCGGCGGGGCGGATTCCGCGCTCGACACCGCCGTGCGCAACTCGATCGCCTCCGGCATCACCTACGGCGTCGCCGCGGGCAACGAGTCCACCGACGCCTCCACCAAGTCCCCGGCGCGCGTCGCCGAGGCCATCACCGTCGGCGCCACCACCAACACGGACGCGAAGGCCAGTTACTCCAACTACGGCTCCGTCCTGGACGTCTTCGCCCCCGGCTCCTCCATCACCTCCTCGTGGGGCACCGGCGACACCGCCACGAACACCATCTCGGGCACCTCGATGGCCACCCCGCACGTGGTCGGCGCCGCGGCCCTCTACCTCTCCCAGAACCCGGCCAGCACCCCGGCGCAGGTCCGTGACGGCCTCGTCGCGGCGGCCACCCCGAACGTGGTGACCGGCCCCGGCACGGGCTCCCCGAACCGCCTGCTGAACGTGGGCGCCGGCACCACCCCGCCGAACCCGGGCACCCGCTTCGAGAACGCCGCCGACTACGCGATCAACGACAACTCCACCGTCGAGTCGCCGATCACCGTCAGCGGGATCTCCGGCAACGCCCCGGCGACGCTGAGCGTGCCCGTCGACATCAAGCACACGTACGTCGGTGACCTCAAGGTCGACCTCGTCGCCCCCGACGGGACCGTCTACAACCTCCGCAACCGCACCGGCGGCAGCGCCGACGACATCGTCCAGACCTTCACGGTGAACGCCTCCTCCGAGGTCGCCAACGGGGTCTGGAAGCTTCGGGTCGCCGACCTCGCCGGCGCGGACACCGGCAAGATCGACTCCTGGGCCCTGCAGTTCTGACCCGAACCCCGCCCGGACGAACGGCCGGGCACTTCGTGAATCCCGCACAGTGAGAGAGCAGATGGGGTCCGGTTCGAACCCGGGCCCCATCTGCGGTTGTGTCCGGGCGGCCGGTGGGGCGTGGCCCGCTCGAAGCCGCGGCGAGGGTCCGCGGTGTGCGTGCCTGCGGCTGCGCCGGGGCGCAGGTCGTTGTCGACACGGTCGCCGACGTACAGGATCTCGTCGTTGGCGTACGGGACGACGTCGGCGACGCGCTCGAACAAGGCGATGTCCGGCTTGCTGGCGCCCCAGTCGTCGGACGTGCCGATGAGGTCCACGTCGGTGGTGAACAGGTCGCGCAGCAGCCCGCCGGCGCGGACCGTTTGATTACCCGCGATGCCCAGCCGCAGTCCGGCCGCCCGCAGGGCCGCCGGCGCCGGCCGTACGTCGGGGCAGAGGTCGTCCTCGCCGAACCATTCCGGTTTCCCGGCTGCCGCGCGAGCCTCCCGCTGCTCCGTGAGGTCGAAGCCGGGCCGGAACTCCTGGAACACGTCCCTGCAGTCGCGGCCCTGGGTGATGACGGCGCCGAACATCGCGGCAAACGTGTGCCTGGGGACGCCAAGCCAGTCCGCCCATGTGCCGTATTCCCGTGTCTCGTCGACCAGGCACTCTCCGGCATCGAACACCACGGCGCGAATCGCCATGTGAACCACCCTAGTCAGGGGCCCGGAGCCGCGAACGTGTCTCCTGCCGCCCGAAGGCGAGAGGGGGGTGTTCGTCTGCGCGGATGGCTCGCTGCGTACTATTTCGCGCGTTCGTTCGCCCCCTCCCCGCATCCCCCTCGATGGAGCACCTCACCCCGTGAGCACCCCGCCCCCGTACCAGCCCCCCGTGGTTCAGGGCCCGTTCCGGCCGGCCCTCAACGGGTTCGCACTCGCCTCCCTGCTGGTCGGGCTGCTGTGCCTGCCGCCGTTGGGGATCGTCTTCGGGGTCGTGGCGCTGGTGCAGATCGCGCGCAAGGGGGAGCGCGGCAGGGGGCTGGCGGTCGTGGGCCTGGCGGTCTCCGTGGCGATGACGGCGGTGCTCGTCCTCGGCGCGGGCCGCTACGGGGGGACGGTCCTCGGGCGGCTCGGCCCGGCGTGGGAGCCGGCGCGCGTCGAGGGGGAGCTGACGGGCATCGGCGAACTGCGCGCGGGCGACTGCTTCAACGTCCCCGGCGGCGACCTCCTCGAAGAGGACCCCTTGATCCACCGCATCGGCTGCGAGCGGGTGCACGACGCCGAGGTGACGTCCACGGGCCCCCTCGGACTCACGGGATCCCCCGGCACGACGCAGCTCAAGGAGGCGGCGGCGCAGGCGTGCTGGAAGGCGCAGGACGCGTACGCGATGGACACGTGGGCGCTGCCCCCGTACGCGGAGATGTTCTACTTCGCCCCCACGGGCGAGACCTGGCGCGACGGCGACCACGGGCTCCTGTGCGTGATCGGCACCTCGGGCCGCGAGCACCGGGGCAGTCTCCGCAAGGACTCCGGGATGCTCACGGTCGATCAGGTGGCCCTGCTGAGCGTGCTGAACGAGTCCGACCAGGTGCTGGGCGACAATCCCCGGCGCGAGCTCGGCGTGGCGCTGGCGGAGTACCGGTCGTGGGCGCGCGAGGTCGACGGGGCGCTGGGCGCGGAGGCCGGGCTGCTGCAGGAGGTCGCGTCACGGCCGGGCGTGGGTCCGGCGGCGGAAGCCCTGCTGAAGGAGGTCGGGGCGGCGCGCGAGCAGTGGCAGCGGGCCGCGCGGGCGGGGAAGGCGGAGGAGTTCCAGCGGGCGTGGGACGCGGCGCTGGGGGCCACGACGATCGACACGGAGAAGGCGCTGCGGGGTGCGTACGGATTGTCGACCCGGGTTCCGGAGTGGCTTGAGGAGTTCCCCGCAGACTCGGGCCAGGGCTCGGGGAGCGGGTCCGGGTCGGAATCGGCCCGAGGCCTCGTGGGTAACGCGCGGTAACGGGTTTGAGTGACCAGGCTTCATCACTTCGAGTGAAACTCTGGCCCGTGCTTGCGCACTTCAACGGTGGGTTGCCAGGGTGTAGCTGTCTGTCAACCTGATGGGAGTGGCCCGTGACTTTCGGTGAGCAGCCGGCCTATCTGCGCGTCGCCGGGGAGCTGCGGCGGAAGATCGTCGATGGGTCCCTGCCCCCGCACGCCCGGCTCCCCTCGCAGGCCCGGATCCGAGAGGAGTACGGGGTCTCCGACACGGTCGCGCTGGAGGCCCGCAAGGTCCTCATGGCGGAGGGGCTGGTCGAAGGCCGCTCCGGGTCCGGTACGTACGTGCGCGAACAGCCGGTCCCGCGGCGGGTCGCCCGCTCCGGCTACCGCACGGGCGGCGCCTCGACCCCGTTCCGGCAGGAGCAGGCCGAGGCGGGCGCGCGCGGCACGTGGGAGTCCAGCAGCGAGCAGACCGGCGCACCGGCGGAGATCGCGAAGCGGCTGGGCATCGAACCGGGCGACCGCGTCATGCGCACCCGGTACGTCTTCCGCGACGCGGGCGAGGCGATGATGCTGTCCACCTCCTGGGAGCCGCTGGCCGTGACGGGCCGCACCCCGGTGATGCTGCCCGAGGAGGGGCCGCTCGGGGGCTCGGGGGTGGTGGACCGGATGGCGGCGATCGACGTGGTCGTGGACAACGTGGTCGAGGAGGTCGGCGCCCGGCCCGGCCTGGCAGAGGAGAGCATGTCGCTGGGCGGCGTCCCGGGGCACGTGGTCCTGGTCGTGAGCCGGACGTACTTCGCGTCGGGGCGGGCGGTGGAGACGGCCGACGTGGTCGTTCCGGCGGACCGCTACCGCCTTTCGTACCACCTGCCCGTCCGCTGACCCGGCCCCGGCCGGGCCTGGCCGGGCCCTCCGGGGCCCCGCCGGGGGGCCGCGCCGGCCCGGACTGTGCCGCCGGGCCGCGCCGTTCGCCGCCGTGCCCGCCGTGCCCGCCGACCTCGTGATCGACAGGCGGCGCGGACTCGGCCCGTCCTGCGCGGAGTTCGAGCGGGCCTGCCCGTAGGCCGTCGACCCGGCGGGTTTCGGCGCGATGGTGATCGGCTCCACCGCCTCGACGCTCGCTTCCTCCGGCCTCTTCGGCGCCCGCGCCGGGGCCTTCTCCGCCTTCCTCGCCGGCGGACTCGCCCTGCTGCTGTGCCCGTTGACTGCCCGGGCGTCGGGTGGGAAGCGCCGCCTGGCCAGCCCGGACACCGTCGACGACCCGGACGCGGCGGTCACGGACGTCATCGCGACCCCTGCCCGAGCCGCGTGCGAGACGGCGTACGCGCTCCCGGACGTCGCCGACCGCCCCGCGTGGCCGGGGCCGGTCCGTTCGCTGCGCCGTTCCCCCGATGCGACCTGCGGGGACGTCTGCCGCAAGGGGGCGCGGGCCGGTCCGGTGGCCCTGCGGGCAGCGCCCGCGCGCCCGGTCCGAACCGGCGCGCACGGCCCCCTCGTACGCCTGGCCGGATGCGTACGCCCCCTAGGTACCTCTTTGTGAAAAACCGTATCCGCTGAGTAAAGGTCGGGCGTAAGCTCCGGCATATGCGCAATGCGGTTTCCTGGGCATGTACGTCGGCGGAGGGTGAAGCGCGATGAACGACAGCGGTGCCCTGCTTCCATGGCTGGTCATACGTCAGGACGACAACGGCAACCGCTACCGGGTGGGCCGGTACCCCACCCGGGCCGAGGCCCAGAAGGTCGTCGACAGCCTCGACGACCGGGGACACGAGCAGCTCTACTGGGTCGAGCGGATCGAACAGGGCAGCCAGACTGCCACGATGAACTGACAGTCGGCGCTGGCATAGGCTCCGCTCATGACCGTACGTGTGGTTGTGGGCGGAGCCCTTTGTCATGACGGGCGGCTGCTGGCCGCACGGCGCAGTGCGCCCCCCGAGGTCGCGGGCCGGTGGGAGCTCCCGGGCGGCAAGGCCGAGCCCGGCGAGTCCGTGCCGGAGGCGCTGGTGCGCGAACTCCGCGAGGAGCTCGGCGTCGAGACCGAGGCGGTGGAGCGGATTCCGGGGGAGTGGCCGGTGAGGCCCGGACTCGTCCTGCACGTGTGGACGGCACGGCTGCTCTCGGGGGAGCCCGAGCCGCTGGAGGACCACGACGAGCTGCGCTGGCTCGGGCCGCACGAGCTCGACTCGGTGGACTGGCTCGACCAGGACCGCCCGGCCGTCGCCGAAGCGGGCCGGCGGCTGCGCACCGGGGCGCACCGGGGCGCATGAAGCGCACGCTGTAGGCCGTCTGCGCCACAGTGCGCCGGTGCCGGGGGGATCGGGCGGGATCGGGTGGTACGACGCCTCAAATATCGGGTATGTCGCTATTAGTCCCTATCTCGTCCCCCTTTCGTCCCCGACGAACCGGACTGGGGTCGCTGGTGGCCCGGGAAGTGATCGGCGTGATCGACACAGACGGTGAATGCGCCGAGTGGGCCTTTCCCGCCGAGCCCGGTGCCGTCCGGACCGCCCGCCACGCCGTGCGCGGCACCCTTCGCTCGTGGGGGCTGGATTCCGTGGGCGACGTGACCGTCTTGCTGGTCAGCGAGCTGGTGACCAACTCCCTGCGCTACGCCTCCGGTCCCATCGGGGTCCGTCTGGTGCGGCGCGGTCCCGCCACCCCCGGTCTGGCCGGAGGCCCCGCCCTGTTGGTGGAGGTTTCCGATCCGCTTCCGGATCCACCCCGCGAACGGGTCGCGCAGCCGGACGACGAGGGCGGGCGCGGACTGCATCTGGTCGCCGTCTCGGCGCAGCGCTGGGGAACCCGTCACGGGAAGTCGGGCAAGACCGTGTGGTTCGAGTTGGCTCTTCCTGGTGAGTAACAAGGTGAAGGGCGGCAGGGGGTCTCCCGGAGGACGTCCGGTGGAGACCCACCGGGCGTGGCCGGAAAACAACGGGACCCTTTTGTGATCGTGAACGCCGTGCCGTACGGGGCCGTGGTGCTGAATACTTCGGTCATGGCCGGTCCGGTTGCGGTGAGCTGGAGGGGACGGTCGCGTGAGCGAGATACCTGCGCAGGCACATCAGGCCCGAGTGCCCGGGGAGACGTGGCACGACTCCTTGTGGCACAGCAGCCCGCCTGGCTCGATATATGACTACATAAAGGTCGCTTCTTTCTCGATCGGGCCCGACGGGCTCATCGATCAGTGGAGTCTGCGCGCGGAAGAGCTGTTCGGGCTCACCGCGGCCCAGGCGGTGGGGCGCGATCCGGTGGACGCCTTCATGCCGCCGGAGCTGCGCGCCGGCGGGCACCGCAAGGTCGCGGAGATCCTCGACGGCAAGGAGTGGACCGGCCTGGTCCCCTTCCGTATCCCGGGCGGTGACGGCGAGCACGGAGTGGCCGAGATCTATGTGATGCCGACCCAGACCGAGACCGCCGAACGGGCCGCGCTGTGCGTCGTCGTCGACGTGCGCGCGCTGCGGCGCATCGAGTCCGACCTCGCCGCCTCGCAGGCCATATTCGGCCAATCTCCCTTCGGGTTCCTGCTCTTCGGCACGGACCTGACCGTGCAGCGCGCCAACCGCCGCTTCGCGACCGTCTTCGGCGGGGCGGCGGAGGAGCACCGCGGCCGGACCGTGCACGACTACCTGCCGCCGCACGAGGCCGACCGGATGGCCGAGGCCCTGCGCCGGGTGCTGGAGACCGGCGAGTCCGTGACCGACCTGCGGATCACCGGCGCGGCCCCGGGCAGCCGGGACCACCGGCACTGGTCCATCAACCTCTACCGCGTGCACGGCGGCACCGGCCGTCCGATCGGTATCGCCGGCCTCGGCACCGACGTCACCCGCCGCCACCTCGCCGCCCGCGAGGCCGCCGGGGTGCGGCGCAACCTCGCCCTGCTCAACGAGGCCGGGCACCGGATCGGGAACTCCCTCGACCTGGAGACCACCGCCCGCGAACTCCTCGACGTCACCGTCCCCGGCTTCTGCGACCTGGCCGCCGTCGACCTCTACGAAGGGCTCCTGCTCGGCGACGACGACCGGCCCGCCCGCCCGCAGGGCCCCGGGGTGCCCTCCCTGCCCGGCCAGGGGGCCGGCCGGGCCCCGTCCGCGCCGCTGCGGCGGGTGGCCTTCGCCTCCGCGGTGTCCGACGCACCGCTGTCGGGGCCCGGCCCGCTGGTCTCCGTAGGGGAGACCCACCGCTATCCGGCGGCGTCGCCCGGGGCGCTGGCCCTGCGCACGGCGCGCCCCCGGCTGATCGAGGGGGGAGCGCCGGACGGGCTCGTGCAGTCGACCCTGATCGTCCCGATGGTCGCCCACGACACGGTGGTGGGCCTCGCCCAGTTCTCCCGCACGAAGGGCAGCGAGCCCTTCGGCGAACGGGACCGGGCCGTCGCGGTGGAACTGGCCGCGCGCGCCGCCGTCTGCATCGACAACGCCCGCCTCTACCGGCGCGAGCACGAACGGGCCCTGATCCTGCAGCGCAGCCTGCTGCCACCGGGTGACCCGGAGGCGGCCGGACTGGACATCGCCTGCCGCTACCTGCCGGGGAACGCGGCCACCGAGGTCGGCGGCGACTGGTTCGACGTCATCGAGCTCCCCGGGCACCGCACGGCACTGGTCGTCGGCGACGTGATGGGGCGCGGACTGCGGGCCGCCGTCGCCATGGGCGAACTGCGCACCGCCGTACGGACCCTGGCGCTGCTGGACCTGGAACCGGCGGAGGTGCTCACCGCCCTCGACGAGGTGGCCCGCGGCCTCGGCGCCCACGGGGGTCCCCCGGGCGCCGCGGGGGGCGGCTCCCAGCAGGCCTCGCGCGCGGCCCTGCACGCACGCGACGCCGACCGCTCCGAGGTGTACCTCGCCACCTGCGTGTACGCCGTCTACGACCCGGTGACCCGGCGCTGCACCATCGCCAACGCGGGCCACATGCCGCCCGTGCTGGTCGAACCGGCCGAGGAGGGCGGGGTCCCGCGCCCCGGCCTGCTGCTGGAGATCCCGACCGGGATGCCGCTCGGGGTGGGCGGCGAACCCTTCGAGGAGGTGGAGGTGGAACTCCCCGAGGGGGCGCTGCTCGCCCTGTACACGGACGGGCTCGTGGAGTCCCGCGACCACCCCCTGGAGGAGGGGCTGCGCGGGCTGCGGGACGCGGTCGCGGATCCGGCCCGGCCGCTGGAGGAGATCTGCGACCACGTCCTGAACACCCTGCACACCCGGCACGGGGAGGACGACATCGCCCTGCTGATGGCGCGGGTGCAGGGGCTGCCGGTGGACGCCGTCGGCGACTGGCAGCTGCCGCGCGAGGCCCGCTCGGTGGGCCGGGCCCGGGAACTGGCCCGCACGAAGCTTCCGGCCTGGGGTCTGGAGGGTCTGCTCGACACCACGGAGCTGCTGGTCAGCGAGCTGGTGACGAACGCCCTGCGGTACGGGGAGGGCGAGATCCGACTCCGCCTGCTGCTGGACCGGACCCTGGTGTGCGAGGTGTGGGACGCGAACCTGGCCCAGCCCCGCCGCCGCCGGGCCCGGGACACCGACGAGGGCGGCCGCGGCCTCCAGCTCGTCGGCCTCCTCTCCGCCGGCTGGGGCACCCGCCGCACGCACCGCGGCAAGACGGTCTGGTTCGAACTCCCCCTCCCCATGCCCGGAGGGCCGGGAGAGACCGTCACCGAACTCTCCGCGGAGCAGCTGCTGAGCATGTACGGGTGACCCGCGAGCCCGGGGCGCGCCGGCAGCCGGTGGCCGCCGCGCTCCGGGCCCCGGTGCGGCCCGGGGCGACCGCCCGCCGTCGCAGGGGTCCGGCTGGTCGGGGATTCCGCGGACATCGATCTACACAAGCGTATTGAACAAGACGCAACAGCCAGGCCCTGCCCGCCGGGCAGGCCGCCGCGATGGCGCGGCGGCGGCCCGGGACGGCCTGTGTGACGCTGGAGGCGGACCACTTCGTCCAGCTCCAGGACCCGGCCGGGGTCGAGTCCGCCGTCCGGGCCTTCCTCGCCGGGCTGTGACGGCGCGGGGGACTACGCCGCCGTGCCGGCCTTGAGCGCGGCGAGGCGGGCCTCGACCTCCGAGGTCCTGCCCAGGTCCTCCAGCGATTCGAACTGGGCGTCCAGGGAGGAGGCGGCCAGCTCCTGCCTGCCCGTCGCCATCGCCTCCTCGCGGCGGACCTTCTCCTCGAAACGGTTGAGGTCGCTGGTCGGATCCATGACGTCGATGTTCTTGACCGCGTCCAGCATCGTGTTCTGCGCCTGCGCGGTCCTGGCGCGCGCCACCAGCTCGTCACGCTTGGCCTGGAGCTCCGTCAGCTTGCCCTTCATCGAGTCCAGGCCCGCCTTGAGCTTGTCCACCACCTCCGTCTGGGCGGCGATCACCGGCTCCGCCGTCCGCGCCTCCTTCTCCGACTGCAGCTGGCGGCCGAGGGCCACCTTGGCGAGGTTGTCGAACTTGTCGGCGTCCGGCGTGGACCCCGCCGCCCGCAGTTCGTCCGCCTTCCGGCTGGCCGCGAGGGCCTTGACGCCCCACTCGGCAGCGGCGTCCACGTCCTCCTTGTGGTCGGCCTCCAGCATCCGCAGGTTGCCGATGGTGGTCGCCACTGCCTGTTCGGCCTCCGAGATGTTGTTCGAGTAGTCGCGGATCAGCTGGTCGAGCATCTTCTGCGGATCCTCCGCCTGGTCCAGCAGCGCGTTGATGTTGGCCTTGGCGAGCTGGGTGACACGGCCGAGGATGGTCTGCTTGCTCATGACGGGTCTCTCCTGACGGGGTCCGTGCGGCTCCGTGCGGGGCCTGTGGGGGCCGTGGGTCCGTGGGATCCGGGGGCCGTGGGGTCCGTGGGGGCCGTGGGGGGGCCGTGGGGTCTGTGTCCTGGGTCCTGCGCCGCCGCGCGGCTTCAGAAGCGGCCGCCACCGCCCATCCGGCCCCGGGTGCCGCCCCCGCCGAACGACCCCGGGCCGCTGCCGCCGCCCCCGCCGAAACCGCCGCCCCGCCCGCCCCCGAAGCCCCCGCCGCCGCGCAGGATCTCGCCGAGGATGATCCCGCCGAGCACCGCCCCGCCCCGCCCGCCGCCGGAGCGCCGACCGGCGTACGGGTCCTGGTAGGCCCGTACGTCCTGCTCCGCCAGCTGCTGCGCCTGCCGCGCCATGGAGTCCGCCTGCTGCGCCTCCGCGAGGGCGCCCGCCGGGTCCTGGCCGGCCAGGGACGCCGACCGCTCCAGGTGCCGCTGCGCCTCCGCCAGCCGGGTGCGGGCCTGGCTGCCGACCGCGCCCCGGCTGGTGGTGACGTAGTCCGTCGCCGCGCCGATCGCACTGCGGGCCGACAGCAGGGCCTGGTCCAGCAGGGCCGCCGCCCGCTGCCGCCCGCCCTCCCGCTCGCGCGCCCCGGCCAGCGCCTCGTCCAGGGCGGCGTCGGCCTCCTCGATCCGGCGCAGGGCGTCGATCGGGTCGTAGCGGCCGGCCGCCTCCTCCCGGCGCACGTCGGCCAGGACGGACTCGGCCCGGCCGATCCGGCCCCGCAGGTCGCCGGTGGAGGAACCCTCCGCGGTACCCGTGAGCAGCCCGCGGGCGTCGGCCAGGTCGCCCTCCGTCTCGGTCAGGGCGCCCGGCATTTTCCCGGCCGCCTCCGCCAGCTCCCGGGCCCGCCGCTCGACCGCGTCCACCAGGGTCGCCGCCTGGTCCACCGCGCCCTCCGCCGCCCGCACGTGCACGGCCGCCCTGCCGTTGTCCCCGGCGCCGACCGCCGTCCGCGCCTCGCCGAGACGGGTGGTCGCGAACAGCAGCCGGTCCTCGGCCTGCGCGGCGTTGGAGGCGACCGGCGCCGACGCCGAGTCCGCGTAGCGGCCCGCCAGCGCCGTCAGGGTCGCCTCGGCGATCGTCGTCCGCCCGCTCAGCGCGCCGAACCGCGCCTCCACCGCGGCCAGGGCCTGCGGGGCGTTCCTCTCCAGGTCCCGCAGGCGGTCGAAGTCCGCCGACTCCGCGTCGAGCCGCCGGTTCGCCTCCGTGCAGCGCGCCACGATCTCCTCCAGCATCCGCCGCCGCGTGGCGTCGTCCTCCGGGTAGGCGTCGTCCAGCTGCTGGCGCAGCCGGAAGGCGTGGGTCAGCTCGTCCTTGGCGTACTCGACGGCCCCGGTGAAGGCCGCCACCGCCTCCTCGCCGAACTGGGCCGTGGCGAAACCCAGTTCCTCGGTGCTGGTGCGGACCGCGTCATCGGTCTCCACCAGCAGCGCCTTGGCCCGGCCGTCCAGCTCCGGCAGCGGCGTCGGCTCCGCCCTGGCGCCGTCCCAGCCCGGATGGGCCGTCGTCGTACCGCGGCCGCCGCCCCCGCCGCGCTTGCGGCGCGTGTACGCGTACACCCCCAGGGCCCCGGCCGCGCCGACGACGACCACCGGCAGCACGAAGTCCCCGGCCCCGCTCCCGCCGCTCTGCCCGCCGCCGGGGTCGGGCTCGCCGGGCGTGATCGTCGGCACCGGGACGGGCTGCCCGCCGAGCACCGCGCCGTAGCCGTTGGCGGCACCGATGGCCGCGCCCGCCCAGTCGTTCTGCCTCAGGGCCGGCTCGATGGCGGTGCGGGCGACCGTCGCGAGCTGCTCCGGCGTGAAACCGGAGTCCACATCGGCCGAATAGGCGTACTGGCGGGCGCCCGTCGCCACCGCCAGCAGCACGTCGTTCCGGCCGAGGCCGTTCTTCTGCGCGGTGGCGTCCGCCCAGCTCTGCGCGGAACGGCCGGAGAAGTCGTGCACGTACGTGACGAACAGCTGGATCCGGTGGTCGGCGTACAGCCTGTCCAGCGCCGCCGCGACGGCGGGCTTCCGGTCGCCCAGCGCCCCCACGCGGTCGGTGATCTGCCCCTGCGCGGACAGGGTGACGGGATCCTCGGCCCGGGCGGGCGGCGCCCCGGCGACCCCCCACCCGCCGAACGCCAGCAGCGCGGCCGCGAGGGCCAGCCCGGTCCGTACGGATATCCCGGCGGTTGCCCGTGTTCTCGACGCAGTCACATTTGGGAGGGTATGGGGGCTTGCGTACCCACGCACCCGGAGCCTACGGGAGGGCGACGCCCGTCAACTCCGGGAGGGGGAGGGCCAGCGTGTCGGGGGTCAGGGCCGGCCGACGGCCGGCGAGCGCGGTGTGGTCCCACTGCCAGCAGGGCTTCCCCCCGTCCAGGTCCAGACCCGTCACGAACGGCGGCGCCGTACGGCCCAGCAGGCCGCGGCGTCCGCCGCGCAGCGACCTCACGTGGAGCACGCCCCGCCGCACGCCGAGCAGTTCGAGCGCGCAGCCGGGCCCGTCGTGCCGGGTCACCGGCCGCTGCCAGCGCACCGCGCCCGTCTCCGCGTCCAGCGCGAACACCACGTCCCAGCCCTGCTCCGCACGGTGGGCGGCCACGTACACCACCCCGTCCGCGGACAGCAGCCGGGCCGTCGGCGTGCCCGGGTCGAAGCGCCACAGCTCGTACCCCTTGCGCCGGTCCAGGGCGCGCACGACACCCCCGTCCAGCACGGGCACCGCCCCCGCCGGTACGTCCGGCACCGCCCGGCCCCCGCCCCCGGACCCGTACCCGCGGGGCCAGGACCACAGGGGCACCCCGCTCGGCAGGTGCAGCGCCCGCAGCTGCCGGCCGTCGCCGAGGACCAGGCACTCGCCCGCCACCGTCACCGTGCGCGGGCCGTCGCCCGCCAGCGGATGCCGCCAGGCCGGCTCACCGCTCGCCTTGTCCAGCGCGGTCAGCGCACCCTCCGACGCCCACAGCACCAGGCCTCCCGTCAGGGTGAGGGGCGCACCCGGGCGGGCCCGGTCCAGCTCCCGCCACCAGCGCACCCGCCCGTCCGAGGGCTCCCGCACCACGAGCCGCCCCCACGGCCCGCCACCCGACTCCACCACCACGCACACGCTGTCCGCGTCGGCCGCGCACCACACCCGCTCCGGCTCCGGCAGCGGCGGCGCCGCGACCCCCTCGTCGGACCAGGCCGTCCAGCGCGCCGCCCCGGTCGCCGCCCCCACGACACCCACCTCGGCGCCCGCCGTCCACACCACGGCGTCCCCGGCCGCGTGCACCGACTCCGGGCGGACCCCCGACCGCCACCGCTCCGTGCCGGGTCCGGCCGGCCGCGAGGGCCGTACCGGCAGCCGGGACTCCGGGCTCAGGGTCACCGCCACCCCGTGCGGCGGCGGGGTACCGGGATCGGACGCGGCCCCGGCCAGCCAGGGCGCGCCCGCCGTGCAGTCCCTGGCGATCCAGGCCAGCTCCCGCCCCCGCTCGGCGGCCCCGGCCAGCCCGCGCGCGGCGGCCGCCCGCTCCCGGGCGCCGGCCGGGCGGAGCACGGAGCCCCGGCCCCGGCCGTTCAGCTCCCGGGCGGCCTCCAGGGCCGCGCGGGCCGTGTCCACCTCCTCGTCGCCGGTGTCGGGGAGGTCCGGCCGGCGCGGGGCGTCCGCCCGCTCGCGCAGCCGCGCGGCGCCACCCTCGACGGTGTGCCGCGGGGCCTGCCCGCGCAGCCGGTCCGCGCGGCCCGCCACCAGCTCCGCGAGGGTCCGCTCCGCCGCGCCGAGGGCCTCGGCCGCGCCCGCCCGGTCCCCGACGGCGGAGCGCTCGCCGGCCACCCGGCACAGTGCCCGCACCCGGGCCCCGCCCGCCGGGACCCGGCCTGCCAGGCGCAGCGCGGCGGCCAGGTCGTGCCGGGCCACGGCCGTGACGGACTTCGACTCGGTGGCCGCGCGGACCGCGGCGCTCCTGATCCGGGCCAGGTAGCGCTCGGCGCGGGCGGGATCGGTGGGGGCGCTCGCGAGGACCGCGCGGGCCAGTACGGCCTCCTCGGCGGAGCTCCCCGCGAAGTGCCGCTCGGCCAGCCGGACACCGCGCTCCGGGGCCACCGCCGCGAGCTCCTCCGCCACCTTGCGCAGCCGGGCCGCGCGGGCGGGTCCGGACACCGTGAACAACGCCTGCTGCGCGTCGGTCAGCACCCGTTCGGTGCGGCGGGGGGCGTCCCGGGAGATCCGCCGGGCCAGCCCGGTCAGCAGGGCGGCGACGCGGGCGCCGTCGCCGTCCCCGTCGGTCCACGCCCAGAGCTCGGCGTCGTTCAGCAGCCGGCTCGCCAGGCCCGCGTCGAAGCGGGCCGCGGCCTCCGCCGCGAGGGCGAGCCCCTCGGTGCGGACGTCACCGGCGCCCGGCGGCAGGGAGACCAGCGTCTCCTCCGCCTCCAGCAGCAGTTCCCGTACGACCTCCCGCACGGCCTCCGGCAGCCCCGCGTCCCCGTCCCCGTCCCCGTCCCCGTCCGGCTCGGGCCCGGCCCCGCCCGCTTCCGGCCCGTCCAGGGTCTGCGCTACGTCGGCGGTCCCGTCCTGCCCCGGCCCGTCCGCGGTGTCCGGTACGAGGGCGGTCCCGTCCTGCCCCGGCCCGTCCGCGGCCTCCGGCACCTCGGCGGTCCCGTCCGCGTCCGGTCTGCCTCCGGACTCCGGCCCGCCGCCGGCCGTGGCCGGAGCCCCGGCCGGCACCTCGGCGCGGCCTTCGCCCGGGGCCGGTGCCCGCGTCCCGGTCCGCGTCCCGGTCCGCGTCCCGGAATCGATTCCGGCCGCCGTGCCCGCCACGGTGTCCCGGACGGCGACCGGGCCCCCGGCCCCGCCCCCCACCGCGGCCGGCACCGGCTCCGCCACCGGCAGGCCCCGCAGCGCCTTCGCCACCGCCTCCGCCGACTCCGGCCGGTCCGCCGGCGCCTTCGCCAGCAGCCCCAGCACCAGCCGGTCCAGCTCCCGGCTCACCGCCGCCCCGGCCTCGCGCAGCGACAGCGGGGCGTCCTCCACGTGCCGCCGCATCAGGACGTACATCGGCTCGGCCGATCCGAACGGCGGCTCCCCGCTCAGCAGTGCGTACAGCACGCACCCCAGCGCGTACAGGTCGCAGCGGGCGTCCACGTGCTCGCCCCGCCACTGCTCGGGCGCCATGTACGGCGGCGTGCCGAAGATCCGCCCCGTGACCGTCCAGCCCGCCGTCGCGTCCGCGGAGTGCGCGATGCCGAAGTCGCAGATCTTGAGCCGGCCGCCCGGCAGCAGGAAGAGGTTCCCCGGCTTCAGGTCCCGGTGGACCACCGCCCGTTCGTGCGCGGCGGCCAGCGCCTCGGCGGTCTGCGCCGCCAGGTCCACCGCGACGGCGGCCGGCAGCCCGCCCCGCTCCCGGGCCAGCACCGCCCCCAGGTCCTCGCCGGACAGCAGCTCCATCACGATGAACAGCCGGCCCTCGTGCCGGCCCACGTCGTGCACCACCGTGATGCCCGGATGCTGCAGGCGCGCCCCGATGGTGGCCTCCCGCCGGAACCGGGCGATCAGCTCCTCGTTCGTCGCGGCCTCCAGCAGCACCTTCACGGCCACCGCACGGTCGAGCTCCAGGTCGTGGCCGCGCCACACCTCGCCCATGCCCCCCGCGCCGAGCCGCCGGTCCAGCCGGTACCGGTCCGCCAGTCGATCCCCCACCCGCACCGCACAGCCCCCTGACGTCACGTCATCCGACGCTCACCCAGGGGGCATTGTGCAACCGCGAAGTGAACTACCGGGGGTCGGAATCCGAACGGCGGCGGATCCTGCTCCCCAGCCACACCAGAGGGTCGTACTTGCGGTCCACGGCCCGCTCCTTCAGCGGGATCAGGGCGTTGTCGGTGATCTTGATGCCCTCGGGGCAGACCTCCGTGCAGCACTTGGTGATGTTGCAGTAGCCCAGCCCGTGCTCCTCCTGGGCCGTGCGCTTGCGGTCCAGGCCCGCCTCGGCGGCCGCGTCCAGCGGGTGCATGTCGAGCTCGGCGACCCGCATCAGGAAGCGCGGCCCGGCGAAGGCCGCCTTGTTCTCCTCGTGGTCGCGCACCACGTGACAGGTGTCCTGGCACAGGAAGCACTCGATGCACTTGCGGAACTCCTGCGAGCGCTCCACGTCCACCTGCTGCATCCGGTACGCGCCCGCCGCGACCCCCTCCGGCGGCACGAAGGCCGGGACCTCGCGCGCCTTGGCGTAGTTGAAGGACACGTCCGTGACCAGGTCCCGGACCACCGGGAAGGCGCGCAGCGGGGTGATCGTGACCGTCTCGTCCCGCGCGAAGACGGACATCCGCGTCATGCACATCAGCCGGGGACGCCCGTTGACCTCCGCGCTGCACGAACCGCACTTGCCCGCCTTGCAGTTCCAGCGCACCGCGAGGCCGGACGCCTGTGTCGCCTGGATCCGGTGGACGATGTCCAGGACCACCTCACCGTCGTGCACCTCGACGGTGAAGTCCCTGAGCGATCCGCCCTCCGCGTCACCCCGCCAGACCCGGAAGCGTGCGTCGTAGGCAGTCATTCGCAGAGCTCCTCTTCGGCGAGGTACTTGGCCAGCTCTTCCTTCTCGAACAGGGCGAGCAGGTCCGGGCGGATGGGCTCGGTCCGGGTGCGGGTGAGGACGATCCGGTCGGCGGCCGGATCGGCGGGAGGCGGATCCGCCGGCCGGCACAGCAGGTTGACCGGACGCCACTCCCGCTCCATCGCGGGGCGGTCCTCCCGGGTGTGCCCGCCCCGGCTCTCCGTGCGCTCCAGGGCGGCGCGGGCCACGCACTCGCTGACCAGCAGCATGTTGCGCAGGTCCAGTGCCAGGTGCCAGCCCGGGTTGAACTGCCGGTGCCCCTCGACCCCGGCACGGGCGGCCCGCACGCGCAGCGCGGCGAGCCGCTCCAGGGCCTCGGCCATCTCGGCCTCCCGGCGGATGATGCCGACCAGGTCGTTCATGGTCGTCTGCAGCTCCTGGTGGAGCGTGTACGGGTTCTCGGCGCCCTCCGCCGCGTGGAAGGGGGCCAGCGCTTCGGCGGCCGCCGCGTCGATCTGCTCCTGGGAGACCGCCGGCCGCGCCCCGTCGGCGGCCGCGGCGTGCCCGGCCGCGTGCAGTCCCGCCCGGCGGCCGAAGACCAGCAGGTCGGACAGGGAGTTGCCGCCGAGCCGGTTCGAGCCGTGCATGCCGCCGGCCACCTCGCCGGCCGCGAACAGCCCCGGTACGCCGACGGTGGCGGCGGTGTCCGAGTCGACGGCGATCCCGCCCATCACGTAGTGGCAGGTCGGGCCGACCTCCATCGGCTCGGCGGTGATGTCCACGTCCGCCAGCTCCTTGAACTGGTGGTACATGGACGGCAGCCGCCGCTTGATCCTCTCGGCCGGCATCCGGGTCGACACGTCGAGGAAGACCCCGCCGTGCGGGGAGCCGCGGCCCGCCTTCACCTCGGAGTTGATGGCCCGCGCCACCTCGTCGCGGGGCAGCAGCTCGGGCGGACGCCGGTTGTGGTCCGGGTCCTCGTACCAGCGGTCGCCCTCCTCCTCCGACTCGGCGTACTTCTCCTTGAACACGTCGGGGACGTAGTCGAACATGAACCGCCTGCCCTCGGAGTTGCGCAGCACCCCGCCGTCGCCGCGGACGGACTCGGTGACGAGGATCCCCTTCACCGAAGGCGGCCAGACCATGCCCGTGGGGTGGAACTGCACGAACTCCATGTTCAGCAGCGGGGCCCCGGCGAGCAGCGCCAGCGCGTGGCCGTCGCCCGTGTACTCCCAGGAGTTGGAGGTGGTCTTGAACGACTTCCCGATCCCGCCGGTGGCCAGGACCACCGCCGGGGCCTCCAGTACGAAGAACCGCCCGCTCTCGCGCTCGTAGCAGAAGGTCCCCGAGACCCTCCGCCCCTCCTTCAGCACCCGGGTGACCGTGCACTCCTGGAACACCTTGAGGCGGGCCTCGTGGTCCCCGTACTCCTTGAAGTCCTCCTGCTGCAGCTGGACGATCTTCTGCTGGAGGGTGCGGATCAGCTCCAGGCCCGTCCGGTCGCCGACGTGCGCGAGGCGCGGGTACTCGTGGCCGCCGAAGTTGCGCTGGGAGATCCTGCCGTCGGGCGTGCGGTCGAACAGCGCGCCCCAGGTCTCCAGCTCCCAGACCCGGTCGGGGGCCTCCTTCGCGTGCAGTTCGGCCATCCGCCACTGGTTGAGGAACTTGCCGCCGCGCATCGTGTCGCGGAAGTGCACCTGCCAGTTGTCGTGGTCGTTGACGTTGCCCATGGAGGCGGCGATCCCGCCCTCCGCCATCACCGTGTGGGCCTTGCCGAACAGGGACTTGCAGATCACGGCCGTACGGGCGCCCCGCTCGCGCGCCTCGATCGCGGCCCGCAGCCCGGCGCCGCCCGCGCCCACGACGACCACGTCCCACTGCTGCCGTTCCACCTGTGCCATCTCAGAAGATCCTCGGGTCGGTGACGGTGCCGCTGGCCAGCAGGTACACGTAGAAGTCGCACAGGGCGACGCTGATCAGGGAGGCCCAGGCCAGCTGCATGTGCCGGGTGTTGAGCCGGCTCACCCAGCCCCAGAGGCGGTAGCGCACCGGGTGCTTGGAGAAGTGCTTCAGGCGGCCGCCCATGATGTGCCGGCAGGAGTGGCAGGAGAGCGTGTAGGCCCAGATCAGCACGATGTTGACGAGGAACAGCAGGGTTCCCAGGCCCATGTGGCCCCACGCGTAGTGCCCGTCGCGGAAGGTCAGCGCGGTGTCGTACGTGAGGATCCCGGCGACCGGCACCGCGAAGTAGAAGAAGTACCGGTGCGCGTTCTGCAGGATCAGCGGGAACCGGGTCTCGCCCGTGTACGAGGTGTGCGGCTCGGCGACGGCGCAGGCGGGCGGCGAGGCCCAGAAACCCCGGTAGTACGCCTTGCGGTAGTAGTAGCAGGTCAGCCGGAAGCCGAGCGGGAAGACCAGGATCAGCAGGGCGGGGGACAGGCCCCACCAGCTGCCGAAGAGGTCCAGGTTGGGGCCGCCGCGCATCGGGACGCAGTTCTCCGCCAGACAGGGCGAGTAGAACGGCGACACGTACGGGGCCGCGTAGTAGTCGGCGTTCGAGAAGGCCCGCCAGGTCGAGTAGACGATGAAGGCGAGCAGCCCCGCCGCGGTGCCGGCGGGCGAAAGCCACCACCGGTCGGTGCGCAGGTGCCGGGCCGCGATGGCGGCCCGGGAGGGGTCGTGGACCCCGCCGGGCCGCTGTCGGTGTGGTTCCGTGCCTGTGGCCAAAGGGGACTCCGGGTGGAGTGATGAGGGGTGGCCCAGGAGGCCCGGCCGGGGCGGCCGGGCCAGATGGGGAGTGCGCGGACGGCAGGGGGCGTGTCAGGGGGCGCGGCGGTCGCGGGCGCCGAGGCCCTCGTCGTCGGTGTCCGTCCACAGCGTGCTGTCGTACGGGGTGTCCGGGACGGATACCATCCGGCCCGCTTCGGGGGTCCTGGGAGCGGCCGGCGACTGTCGTGCGACGTCCTGCTCCAACCGCTCCACGGAGCGGACCAGCTCGTTCAGATTGCGTCGTACGGCCGTCAGATCGTCTTGCAGGGACATGACGTGACCTCACTTCCGCGGGTGCGGTGGCAACGCTTCCGGGCGCCTGCGAGTGTCGCGCCTCCCGTCCCCGGTTGTGAAGGGACGTGCAGCGATTCCGGGCGCGCAGGCGCGAACCGTGCGCCCCTCCCTGCCCCCATTTTCATCCCTCCCCCGGGGGAACGCGCGCCCGCGCGCAAGCCGGATTGGTCCGCACGGGTGGGGTTCGCGGCGTGGCGAGGGGCCGCTCCTGAGGAGCCGGGCGGCCGTCTATTTCAGTGGGATCCGGCACCAGTGTGATCAGCTCCATATACCGCCGAACGTGATCAAGACACCCCTCTTTCACGGCCACCCGCGCCCCGCCCCGGAGGTACCACCCATGACCCAGAGAACGCGCAGGTCCTTGGCGCTCCTCACCTCGGGAGTCCTTGCGCTGCCGCTCCTCGCGGGATGCGGGGCGGCCGAGGAGGAGGGCGGGCCGGCCGCCGCGGGACCGGACATCGCGGTCACGGCCCGCGACCGGGTCGCCGACGGCGGCGTCCTGCGCTGGGCGGTGGACTCCCTGCCGGACACCCTGAACACCTTCCAGGCCGACGCCGACGCCACCACCACCCGGATCGCCGGGGCGGTCCTGCCGCAGCTCTTCGTGCTGGACTCCAAGGGCCGGCCGGTGGCCAATCCCGACTACCTGGAGAAGGCCGAGGTCGTCGAGCGCGAGCCGAAGCAGGTCGTCCTGTACAAGCTGAACCAGAAGGCGGTGTGGAGCGACGGCCGCGAGATCGGCGCCCCCGACTTCGTCGCCCAGTGGCGGGCCCTGAACGGCAAGGACTCGGCGTACTGGACGGCCCGCAACGCCGGCTACGACCGGATCGAGAAGATCGAGCGCGGGAAGAACGACCTGGAGGTCAAGGTCACCTTCGCCAAGCCGTACGGCGACTGGCGCTCCCTGTTCGGCCCGCTCTACCCGAAGCAGGTCATGGGCACCCCGGAGGCCTTCAACGAGGGCGCGCGCGGCACCCTCAAGGTCACCGCCGGACCCTTCGGCCTCGGGGCCATCGACAAGAAGACCGGCACCGCGGCCCTGACCCGCAACCCGCGCTGGTGGGGCCGGGCCGCGAAGCTGGACACCCTCGTCCTGACGGCCGTGCCCCGGGCGGCCCGCCCGGCCGCGCTGGCCGCGGGGAAGATCGACCTGGCCGAGATCGACCGCACGGGCGCCGACCGGATCGCCCTGGCCCACCGCGACGCCGGCCAGGTCAACGGGGCGCACGGCCCCGCCGCCGACCTCACCCCGGCGCAGGCCACCCTCTCCTGGGCCCTCGCCCACGGCTCCGACGAGACCAAGGCGAAGGAGGAGCAGGAGAGCCGCGAGAAGAACGCGCAGGCCGTCAGGAAGTACGCCGACGAGCAGTCGGCGCTGCGTTCCTTCGCCGTCCGCAAGTCGCTGGAGCCCGCCTACACGCAGCTGGCCATGAACGGCGCCTCCGGCCCGCTGTCCGACGAGCGGGTCCGGCGGGCGGTGGCCCGCGCCCTGGACCGCAAGGAACTCACCGAGATCGTCCTGAAGCCGCTCGGCCTGCCCGCGGAGCCGGTCGGCAGCCACCTGGCCCTGGCCGGGCAGCAGGCGTACGCCGACAACAGCGACGCCCTCGGCGGCCTGGACCCCCAGGCGGCCCAGGCCCTGCTCTCGGACGCGGGCTGGCGCAAGAACGGCAAGCTCACCGACCCGGCGGGCGCCAAGGCGGGCTCCGAGAGCGACGGCAGCGGGAAGAAGGACGACTCCAAGACCCCCTCGGGCCCGGGCACCGGCAACGACGGCCTCTACATCGTCGGCCAGGACGACGGCCGGGGCGGTGCTCCCCGCCGCCCCGCCCATGACGGCCACGGCGCGCCCGCGGCCGCCGGTCTCCCCGAAGGCCCCGCGCAGGGCTTCGACGGGGAGATCGTCGACGCGGACCGGTTCGCGCCGGGCGCCCCCAAGGAGCAGCCCTCCCCGGTGCTGGCCCCCGGCTCCCTCGCCGCCCAGCAGGAGGAGGCGCTGCTGACCCAGGCCCGGACCCTCGACGACGCCAAGCGCGCGGCGGCCGACGCGGACGGGCGGGCGGAGAACGGCGCCGACGACAAGGAGCCCGTGCGGGCCACCCCGGCCCCCGCCCCGGCCAAGCAGGCCGCCCGCACCTCCGGCGCCGTCCTCGCCAAGGACGGCAAGCCCCTCACCCTGCGCTTCGTCCTCCCGGCCGGGCCCGGCTCGGAGGCCCTGCGGACGGTCGGCGACCGGATCTCCCGGATGCTCCAGACGATCGGTGTCGCCACCGAGATCAAGAAGGTCGCGGACGAGAGCTTCTTCAAGGACCACGTGGCCTCGGGCCAGTACGACCTGGCGCTCTACTCCTGGCCCGCGACGGCCTACCCCGCCACCGACGCCCGCCCCATCTTCGCCAAGCCGGAGCCGGCCGCGGACGGCTCGCTCGTCGTCGAGCAGAACTACACCCGGGTGGGCACCGACCACATCGACCAGCTGTTCGACCAGGCGGCCGGTGAGCTGGACGAGGAGCAGGCCCGCGAGCTGATGCGCAAGGCGGACGCCCGGATCTGGGCCGCGGCCGGTTCCATCCCGATCTACCAGCGCCCCGAGCTGGTCGCCGTGAAGCCCGGTCTGGCCAACACGGGGGCGTTCGGGCTCGGGGCGCCGCGGTACCAGGACATCGGCTGGATGAAGCCGCCCACCGAGAAGGACGCGAAGAAGAAGTAGTCGCGCCGAACAAGTGGTGAAAAAGCGGGGCCTGGCAGGTTGACCCACGGGTCACTAGCTCAGATGTGACTCAATTCCCTTGCCCGCCGGATCCCCGGCGGGCAAGGTCGTTGATACCCATTGACCCGCAGGAACACAGGCTCCTCCCACGGCCGGGACACCCCACCCCGAACCCGGCCGCGCTCAGTCGTCCGGCCTCTTGACAGACCCCCCGGCAGGCGGTTCCCGCCAACCGACGTAGGATGGGGTAAGGCCGTGGCAGGTTTTCCGCCCGGCCGAGGCGCGCGTGCCAGGCCGTACGTGACGCCATCCACGATCCCGGGAGAAGCGCCGAAGTGCCCACGCGCCACGACATCCGTAACGTCGCCATCGTCGCCCACGTCGACCATGGCAAGACGACCATCGTCGATGCCATGCTCAAGCAGGCCGGTGCCTTCGCCGCCCACCAGCACCTCGACGACCGCATGATGGACTCGAACGACCTGGAGCGTGAGAAGGGCATCACGATCCTCGCCAAGAACACGGCGGTGAAGTACCACCCCAAGGACGGCGGGGCCCCGATCACGATCAACATCATCGACACCCCCGGCCACGCCGACTTCGGTGGTGAGGTCGAGCGCGGTCTGTCGATGGTGGACGCCGTCGTTCTGCTGGTGGACGCCTCCGAGGGTCCGCTGCCCCAGACCCGCTTCGTCCTGCGCAAGGCCCTGCAGGCGAACATGCCGGTCATCCTCTGCATCAACAAGACGGACCGCCCGGACTCCCGGATCGACGAGGTCGTCAACGACACGTACGACCTCTTCCTGGACCTGGACGCCACCGAGGAGCAGATCGAGTTCCCGATCGTCTACGCCTGCGGCCGTGACGGCGTCGCCTCGCTGACCAAGCCCGAGGACGGCACCGTCCCCGCGGACAGCGACAGCCTGGAGCCGTTCTTCTCCACCATCCTGGAGCACGTCCCCGCCCCGGTGTACGACGACGAGGCCCCCCTCCAGGCCCACGTCACCAACCTGGACGCCGACAACTTCCTCGGCCGCATCGCGCTGCTCCGCGTCGAGCAGGGCGAGCTGCGCAAGGGCCAGACCGTCACGTGGATCAAGCGTGACGGCACCCAGTCGAACGTCCGCATCACCGAGCTGATGATGACCGAGGCGCTCACCCGCAAGCCGGCCGAGGTGGCGGGCCCGGGTGACATCTGCGCGGTCGCCGGTATCCCCGACATCATGATCGGCGAGACCCTGGCCGACCCGGAGAACCCGATCGCGCTTCCGCTGATCTCGGTCGACGAGCCGGCGATCTCCATGACCATCGGTACGAACACCTCCCCGATGGTCGGCCGCGGCGGCAGCGGCAAGGGCGCGGACGCCAAGTCCGCGGTCAAGGACCGCAAGGTCACCGCCCGCCAGGTCAAGGACCGCCTGGACCGCGAGCTCATCGGTAACGTCTCGCTGCGCGTGCTGGACACCGAGCGTCCGGACGCCTGGGAGGTCCAGGGCCGTGGTGAGCTCGCGCTCGCCATCCTGGTCGAGCAGATGCGCCGCGAGGGCTTCGAGCTGACCATCGGCAAGCCGCAGGTCGTCACGCAGGAGATCGACGGCAAGGTGCACGAGCCGGTCGAGCGCATGACGGTCGACGTCCCCGAGGAGCACATGGGCGCGGTCACGCAGCTCATGGGCGTCCGCAAGGGCCGCATGGACAACATGTCGAACCACGGCTCCGGCTGGGTCCGCATGGAGTTCGTCGTCCCGTCGCGCGGCCTCATCGGCTTCCGTACGGAGTTCCTGACGAACACCCGCGGTACGGGTATCGCCCACTCGATCCACGAGGGCCACGAGCCGTGGTTCGGCCAGCTGGTCACCCGTAACAACGGCTCGCTGGTCGCCGACCGCGCCGGTTCGGTCACGCCGTTCGCGATGATCAACCTGCAGGAGCGCGGCGTCCTGTTCACCGAGCCCGGCACCGAGGTGTACGAGGGCATGATCGTCGGCGAGAACTCGCGCTCCGACGACATGGACGTGAACATCACCAAGGAGAAGAAGCTCACCAACATGCGTGCGGCTTCCGCGGACAACACCGAGAACGTGGTGCCGCCGCGCAAGCTCTCCCTGGAGCAGTCCCTGGAGTTCTGCCGCGACGACGAGTGCGTCGAGGTGACCCCGGAGGCCGTCCGCATCCGCAAGGTCGTCCTGGACCAGAAGGACCGCTCGCGCACCGCTTCGCGCGCCAAGTCCGCCAAGTAGTACACGAGTCGGAGCCCGGCCGTACCCCAGCCGGACACTGACCGAGAGCCGTACGGCTTGAAACAGCCCCTCCCCGCACCGGACCGGTGCGGGGAGGGGCTGTTCGCTTTTGTCAAGCGGATTGTTTCATTCTGGTGTCCGCATTCCGAGCGTGACACTCCGGAAGGTGAGCTAACCGTCCGTTTCGCACGTGTCTGTCTCCTATCCGTTTGTCCGGATTTCGGGTTTTCGCCATGCGGTGATGTTGTGAAAACGAGACCACTTAAGTGTGGTTTACGGTCTGGGCGTCCCTGAGGATGGCTCCATTGAGCTCGGGTCAATGGGTCACACGCTGTGGGGAGCGTCGACTCACGAGCACACACGATGGGACCGGATTTCGCTGTCAGGGGTGTCAGCGGAACCCGGGTCCTTCACGAATCGACAGTGACTCCTGAGGAGGCAAATACCCATGCGCGGAGCAACGAGCGCCAAGTGGGTCGCGGGTGCCGTCATCGTGGCGATGGCTGCCACGGCTTGCAGCACCAGCAAGGACGAGGCCGGCGGCAAGGGCGGCAACATCACGGTGGTGCTCGGCGAGCCGCAGCACGGCCTGGTCGGTCAGAACACCGCCGAGTCCGAGGGCGCCGAGGTTCTCCACGCGCTCTTCACCGGTCTGGTCGACTACGACAACAAGACCAACGAGCCGAAGCTGGCCGCCGCCGAGTCGATCAACACGACCGACTCGAAGACCTGGACCATCAAGGTCAAGGACGGCCTCACCTTCCACAACGGTGAGAAGGTCGACGCCCAGTCCTTCGTCCGCGCCTGGAACTGGGGCGCCAACCAGGACAACGCCGCCGAGGGCATGCCGTTCTTCGCCAAGATCGAGGGCTCCGAGGAGCTCGCGCCGGGCAAGGACAAGAAGCCCACCTCCAAGGAGCTCAAGGGCCTCAAGGTCGTTGACGAGCGCACCTTCACCGTCACGCTGAAGGAGCCGTTCTCCCAGTTCAAGACGATGCTGGGCTACAACGCCTTCTACCCGCTGCCGAAGGCCTTCGAGACCGACGGCGCCAAGAAGTTCGGCGAGAGCCCGATCGGCAACGGCCCCTTCCAGATGGACGGCGCCTGGGACCACAACAAGCAGATCAAGGTCAAGCGGTACGACAAGTACCCGGCCGAGGGTCGCGCCAAGCTCGCGGGCGTCACCTTCAAGATCTACGACAACCTGGACACGGCGTACAACGACCTGCGTTCGGACAACATCCAGATCGTCGACAAGCTCCCGATCTCGGCGATGGCCACCGTCTCCCAGGAGTTCGGCGACCGCTACATCTACAAGCCCGAGTCGGCCGTCGGCTACATCGGTCTCCCGCTGGAGCAGAACCCCGAGGCGTTCGGCAAGGTGGAGATCCGTCAGGCCATCTCCATGGCCATCGACCGGGACGCCATCACGAAGACCATCTTCAACGGCACCCGCAAGCCGGCCGACGACTTCATCAGCCCCATCATCCCGGGCTACCGCAAGGGCGCGCTGGGCGAGGTCGGCACCTACAACCCGACCAAGGCCAAGGAGATCTTCGAGAAGGCCGGCGGTCTCCCCGGCAACAAGATGGAGCTCGGCTACAACGCCGACGGTGGCCACAAGGAGTGGATCGAGGCCGTCGCCAACCAGCTGAAGGCGAACCTCGGCATCGAGGTCACCGCCAAGCCGTTCGCCAAGTTCGGCGAGCTGCTGGACGACCTGGGCGCCTCGAAGTACAAGGGCGCGTTCCGTATGGCGTGGTCCATGGACTACCCGGCGGCGGAGAACTACCTCCGTCCGGTGTTCTCGAAGGTCGCCATCGAGAACGGCTCCAACTACGGTCACTACAAGAACGACGAGTTCGAGAAGACCATGGCGGAGGCCGACAAGGCCACCGACCCCGCCGAGGGTCTGAAGCTGTACCAGAAGGCCGATGACATCATCATCAAGGACCTTCCGTACATCCCGATCTTCACCTACATGTCTTCTTCGGCCTACTCCAAGTCCGTGAAGAACGTCGAGGTCGACGCCCAGGGCCGCATGGACCTGGCGAACGTCGAGCTCAACTAACACCCCTCTTCACGTAGGGGAACCCGGGGGCGGGCAGGCGGAATCAGGTTTCCGTCTGCCTGCCCTTTCCCCCTGTTCTTTGCTGGAGGTCTGATGGGCCGCTACCTCATCCGCCGACTCATACAGGCGATCCCTGTTCTGATCGGTGCCACGTTCCTGATCTACTGGCTGTCCTTCAAGCTCCCCGGTGACCCGATTCAGGCACTGGCCGGAGAGAAGAAGGCAGACCCGCTCGTCGCGGCGATGCTTCGCGAGAAGTACCACCTCAACGACTCGTTCCTGTCGCAGTACTGGAACTACATTTCCAACCTGTTCCAGGGCAACTTCGGCGAGACCCTGACCGGACGATCCGTCTGGGACAAGATCACCGAAGCCTTCCCCTACACGATGAACCTGGCGATCGTGGCCTTCCTGATCGAGGCCGTCGTCGGCGTCCTGGCCGGCATCATGGCCGCCCTGCGCCGCGGCAAGTTCCTCGACCAGCTCGTGCTCCTGTCCACGCTCCTGGTCATCTCGATCCCGGTCTTCGTGAGCGGCTTCATCCTTCAGCTGACGCTCGGCGTCCAGCTGAAGAACAGCTGGGGCATCGACTTCTTCCCCGTCTCCTTCAACGAGAACGACGGCATCCGCGCCTACCTGCTCCCGGCCCTGGTGCTCGCCTCGACCTCGCTCGCGTACGTGGCCCGACTGACCCGTACCAGCCTGATGGAGACGATGCGCGCCGACTACGTCCGCACCGCCACCGCGAAGGGCCTGCCCCGCCGCCGTGTCGTGGGCCGTCACGCGCTGCGCAACGCGCTCATCCCGATCGTCACCTTCCTCGGCGCCGACCTCGGCTCGCTCATGGGTGGCGCGGTCATCACGGAGAAGATCTTCAACATCCACGGGATCGGCGGCCTGCTGGCCGAGTCGGTCTACCGCAAGGAAGGCACCGTGATCGTGGGCGTCGTCTCGCTCCTGATCATCGTGTACCTGGTCGCCAACCTGATCGTGGACATGCTGTACGCCGTGCTCGACCCGAGGATCCGCTATGCGTGAGACAACTACGGTGGGGGACGAGTTGACCGACACCAAGACCGCCGGCGCGCCCTCCACGAGCGGCACGGTCGGCAACACCCCCGGCAAGAAGGCGAAGAAGGAGCGCGAGGCCAGCCTCTGGTCCGACGCCGTCTCCGACCTCCGCCGCAACCCCATCTTCCTGATCGGCTCCGCGCTGGTCCTGCTGCTGATCGTGCTCTCCGCGGTCCCGCAGTGGTTCACGCCGGACAGCCCGTTCACGGCCGGCGCCTGCCAGCTCCAGGACTCCCTGAAGAAGCCGAGCGCCGACCACTGGTTCGGCTTCGACGTCCAGGGCTGCGACGTCTACACGCGCACCGTGTGGGCGGCCCGCAACTCGATCATCGTCGGTGTCGTCACCACCACCCTGGTGATCGTCGTCGGCGGCGCGCTGGGTCTGCTGGCCGGCTGGGTCGGCGGCATCGTCGACAGCCTGCTCTCCCGCTTCACCGAGATCTTCTTCGCCATCCCGCTGCTCCTCGGCGGAATGCTGATCATGTCCGGCCTCGGCAAGGGCAACGCGTGGACCGTGTCCATCGTGCTCGCCACCCTGGGATGGCCGCAGATCTTCCGCATCATGCGGTCCTCGGTGCTGCAGAACAAGAACAACGACTACGTGGTCGCGGCCCGCGCCCTCGGTGCCGGCACGTGGCGCATCACCATGCGCCACATCCTGCCGAACGCCGTCGCCCCCGTCATCGTGGTCGGTGCGATCAGCCTCGGTGTGTACATCGGTGCGGAGGCGGCGCTGTCCTACCTCGGCATCGGTGTCCAGCCCCCCGGCATCTCCTGGGGCCTGATGGTCAGCGACGCCTCCGTCCGCTGGCTCCAGGCGCCGCACGTGCTCCTCTTCCCGGCCGCCGCGCTGAGCATCACCGTGCTCGCGTTCATCATGGTCGGCGACGCGGTGCGCGACGCCCTCGACCCGAAGCTGCGCTGAGGAAGGGCGTACGTTGACCACTATCAGCAAGACCTCGAACGTCCCCGCGCCCCGTTCGGCGCCGGAGGGGACCCCCCTGCTCGAAGTGCGCGACCTGCACGTCGAGTTCCACACCCGCGACGGCGTCGCCAAGGCCGTCAACGGTGTCTCGTACTCGGTGAACGCCGGCGAGACCCTCGCGGTCCTCGGCGAGTCCGGCTCGGGCAAGTCCGTGACGGCGCAGGCCATCATGGGCATCCTCGACATGCCCCCGGGCAAGATCCCGCAAGGCGAGATCCTGTTCCAGGGCCAGGACCTGCTCAAGCTCCCGGCCGAGGACTTCCGCAAGATCCGCGGCCAGAAGATCGCCATGATCTTCCAGGACGCGCTGTCCTCGCTGAACCCCGTGCACACGGTCGGCGCCCAGCTGGGCGAGATGTTCCGCGTGCACCGCGGGATGTCGAAGAAGGACGCCACGGCCAAGGCTGTCGAGCTCATGGACCGGGTGAAGATCCCCGCCGCCAAGGCGCGCGTGGGCGATTACCCGCACCAGTTCTCCGGCGGTATGCGCCAGCGCATCATGATCGCCATGGCGATGGCCCTGGAGCCCGACCTGATCATCGCCGACGAGCCGACCACGGCCCTCGACGTGACGGTCCAGGCCCAGGTCATGGACCTGCTCGCGGAGCTCCAGCGCGAGATGAACATGGGCCTGATCCTGATCACCCACGACCTCGGCGTCGTCGCCGACGTCGCGGACAAGATCGCCGTCATGTACGGCGGCCGGATCGTCGAGAACGCCCCGGTCCACGAGATCTACAAGCGTCCCGCGCACCCGTACACCCGCGGTCTGCTGGACTCGATCCCGCGCCTGGACCAGAAGGGCCAGGAGCTCTACGCGATCAAGGGCCTCCCGCCCAACCTGCTCAACATCCCCTCGGGCTGCGCCTTCAACCCGCGCTGCCCCAAGGCGCAGGACGTCTGCCGCACCGACGTGCCCGTCCTGCACCAGGTGACCGAGCGCGACGGCAGCGAGCTGCCCGGCCGCGGCAGCGCGTGCCACTTCTGGAAGGAGCAGATCCATGGCTGAGCTCACCGAGAACGCCCCCGAGCGCGAGCCGATCCTCCAGGTCCGCAACCTGGTCAAGCACTTCCCGCTGACCCAGGGCATCCTGTTCAAGAAGCAGGTCGGCGCGGTCAAGGCCGTCGACGGGATCTCCTTCGACCTGTACCGGGGCGAGACCCTCGGCATCGTCGGCGAGTCCGGCTGTGGCAAGTCCACCGTCGCCAAGCTGCTGATGAACCTGGAGCGGGCCACCGCCGGCGAGGTCTTCTACAAGGGCCAGGACATCACCAAGCTGTCCGGCCGCGCCCTGAAGGCCGTCCGACGCAACATCCAGATGGTCTTCCAGGACCCGTACACCTCGCTGAACCCGCGCATGACGGTCGGCGACATCATCGGCGAGCCCTTCGACATCCACCCCGAGGTGGCTCCCAAGGGCGACCGGCGCCGCAAGGTCCAGGAACTCCTGGACGTCGTGGGCCTCAACCCCGAGTACATCAACCGCTACCCGCACCAGTTCTCCGGCGGCCAGCGCCAGCGCATCGGCATCGCCCGCGGCCTCGCGCTCAACCCGGAGATCATCATCTGCGACGAGCCGGTCTCCGCGCTCGACGTGTCGGTGCAGGCGCAGGTCATCAACCTGATGGGGAAGCTGCAGGACGAGTTCAACCTCTCCTACGTCTTCATCGCGCACGACCTCTCGATCGTCCGGCACATCTCGGACCGCGTGGGCGTCATGTACCTGGGCAAGATGGCCGAGATCGGCTCCGACGCCGAGATCTACGAGCACCCCACCCACCCGTACACGCAGGCCCTGCTGTCCGCGGTGCCGGTGCCGGACCCCGAGGTCCGCGAGGCCCGCGAGCGCATCATCCTCACCGGTGACGTCCCCTCGCCGGCCAACCCGCCGTCGGGCTGCCGCTTCCGCACCCGCTGCTGGAAGGCCGAGGACAAGTGCGCCACGGAGGAGCCGCTGCTGGCGATCCCGACGCGCTTCCAGGGCGTGAACACCCCGGCCGCCCACGAGTCGGCGTGCCACTTCGCGGAGGAGAAGGCCGTCCTGGCCGTCTGACCCCCTCCGTACGCTCGTCCCGGGGCGCCCGGGGCCGGAACCATCCGGCCCCGGGCGCCCCGGTGCTTTTCCCGTCCGCGGGGCGGAAGCCGGTTGCGGCCGGGCGTGGGCGGCGCCGAGAGTGGGCGGATGCGCGACACGCTGACCGTCCGGCCCGCCGGCCCCGGGGACGCCTCCGACATCTGCGCCCTGCTCAACGCCGTCGACGTCATCGAGATCGGCAGACCCGAGACCGACCTGGGCACCGCCCTGGCCGACCTCAACCACCCACGGGTGGACCTGGCCACCGACTCCTGGCTGGCCCTGCGCGCCGGCCGGCCCGTCGCCTACGCCCTCGTCTGGAACGACTCCGGACCGGGCCGGATCGACGGCGACCACTACGTGCTGCCCGGCGAGCCCCGGGCCGCCCGCCGGCTGCTGGAGCTGATGGAGGCCCGCGCCCGCGCGATGGCCGCCGGGGCCGACCGCCCGCGCCTGCGCCTGCAGCTGGGCGCCGCCCCCACCCTGGACCCGGCCCTCCTCGCCGGGCGCGGCTACCGCACCGTGCGCCGCCACCAGGTGATGACCCGTCGGCTCACCCCGGCCGACGCCGCCCCGCCCGTGCCGCCCCCGGGGCTGGCCCTGCGCGACTGCGGGGCCGACCGGTCCGACCGCCGCCGGGCCCACGCCCTGGTGGAGGAGACCTTCGCCGCCCACTTCGGGCACGCCCCGCGCGCGTACGAACCCTGGCTGGACCACCTCGACGCCCGCACCCTCGACTGGTCCCTGGTGTGGATCGCGAGCCTGCCCGGGGCGGGCGACGCGGCCGTGCTGCTGACCCGGGACGACCGCACCAGCATGGGCTGGATCAGCCACATCGGCGTACGCGAGGGGCTGCGCGGCCGGGGCGTCGGCGGCTTCCTGCTCCGCCACGGCTTCGCCGCGTACGCCGCCCGGGGCCGCGACACGGTGGGCCTCGGTGTGGACACCGCCAACGAAACCGGCGCAGTCGGGCTGTACCAAGCGCACGGCATGCGACCGCACTACGCCGTGGACACCTGGGAGCTGGCTTTGCACTCGCAGGGGTGACAGCCGGGGGACGCGAGGGTGCAATCGGTCCAACCAGGGGTGTGCAGGGACCCACATGGGGTGACATTGGCCCCGAAGCGAGTCTTGGTACCCCTAGGAGGCACTCCATGCGCGGAGCCACCCACGCCAAGTGGGCCGCATGTGCGGTGGCCGTCGCCCTCGCGGCGACGGCCTGCGGCAAACAGAGCGACGGTGGCGGCGGCGGTGCCGAAGGGATCGTCAGTTCCTCCTGGGGTGACCCGCAGAACCCGCTGGAACCCGCCAACACCAACGAGGTGCAGGGCGGCAAGGTCCTCGACATGCTCTTCCGCGGCCTCAAGCGCTACGACCCGAAGACCGGCGAGGCCGTGAACATGCTCGCCGAGAAGATCGACACCACGGACAGTCAGAACTTCACGATCACACTGAAGGACGGCTGGAAGTTCAGCAACGACGAGCCGGTCACCGCCCAGTCCTTCGTGGACGCCTGGAACTACGGCGCCGACGTGCGCAACAAGCAGAACAACTCGCCGTTCTTCTCCGACATCGTCGGCTACGCGGACGTGCACCCCACGACCGGCGAGCCCAAGGCGAAGACCATGTCCGGGCTGGTCGTCAAGGACCCCAAGACCTTCACCGTCGCCCTGAAGCACAAGTTCTCCACCTGGCCCCAGACCCTCGGCTACCAGGCCTTCTCGCCACTGCCCAAGGCCTTCTTCACCGACCACGCCGGCTGGCTGGACAAGCCGATCGGCAACGGCCCGTACACGGTGGACTCGTACACCAAGGGCACCGGGATGAAGCTGCGCAAGTGGGACGGCTACACGGGTGCGGACAAGGCGCTGAACGGCGGCGTGGACCTCAAGGTCTACACCGACAACAACACCGCCTACACCGACCTGATCTCCGGCAACCTCGACCTGGTCGACGACATCCCGGCCCAGCAGCTCAAGAACGTCAAGAACGACCTCGGCGACCGGTACATCAACCAGCCGGCCCTCATCATCCAGACCCTCACCTTCCCGCTCTACGACCCCCAGTGGGGCAAGGAGGGCATGGAGAAGGTCCGCCGGGGCATCTCGATGGCGATCAACCGCGACGAGATCACGCAGCAGATCTTCCGCGAGACCCGTACACCGGGCAAGGACTGGACCTCCCCCGCCCTCGGGGCCAAGGGCGGCTTCAACGCCACCCTCTGCGGCGACGCCTGCAAGTACGACCCCGCCGCGGCCAAGAAGCTCATCCAGGAGGGCGGCGGCCTGCCCGGCGGGAAGGTCACGCTGACCTCCAACGTCGACACCGGCTCGCACCGCGAGTGGATGGACGCGGTCTGCAACAGCATCAACAACGCGATCGGCGAGGGCCCGGTCTGCACGGTCAACCCGATCGGCACCTTCGCCGACTTCAGGAACCAGCAGAGCGCCTACAAGCTGACCGGCCCCTTCCGCTCCGGCTGGCAGGCCGACTACCCGCTGATCCAGAACTTCCTCCAGCCGCTCTACTACACCGGGGCTTCCTCCAACTACGGCAAGTTCAGCAACCCGGACTTCGACAAGCTCGTCGACGAGGCCAACCAGGAGAGCGACGCCCCCAAGGCGATCGCCAAGTTCCAGGACGCGGAGAAGATCCTCGCGGAGCAGATGCCGTCCATCCCCCTCTGGTACCAGAACGGCAGCGCCGGGCACTCCGAGCGGATCTCCGACGTCGCCCTGAACCAGTTCAGCGTCCCGGTCTACAACCAGATCACGGTCAGCTGACCCACCCCTCGGATCGATCCTGGAGCAGTCCATGGGACGTTACGTGATCCGGCGACTGCTCCAGATGATCCCGGTGTTCATCGGCAGCACGTTCCTGATCTTCTTCATGGTGTACGCGCTCGGCGACCCGGTGGCGGCCCTCTTCGGCGACAAGGCCCCCGACCCCGCCACCGCCGCGCGGATCCGCAAGGACCTCTACCTCGACCAGCCCCTGTGGAAGCAGTACCTGCACTACATGGGCCAGATCTTCCAGGGCGACTTCGGCACCGCCTTCAACGGGCAGAGCGTCACCGACCTGATGGCCTCGGCCTTCCCCGTCACGCTGCGCCTGACCATCGTCGCGATCTTCTTCGAGATCGTCATCGGCATCACCCTCGGCGTGATCACCGGGCTGCGCCGGGGCAAGTCCATCGACACCTCGGTCCTGGTGCTCACCCTCGTCGTCATCTCGGTGCCCACCTTCGTCACCGGCTACCTGCTCCAGTACGTCTTCGGCGTCAAATGGGGCTGGGTACGGCCCACCGTCTCCCCTGACGCCCCCTTCAACGAGCTGATCCTGCCGGGCATCGTCCTCGCCCTCGTCTCGCTCGCCTACGTCACCCGGCTCTCGCGCACCTCCATCGCCGAGAACGCCAAGGCCGACTACGTCCGCACCGCCACCGCGAAGGGCCTGCCGCGCCACCGCGTCGTCACCCGCCACCTGCTGCGCAACTCCCTGATCCCCGTCGTCACCTTCATCGGCACCGACATCGGCGCCCTGATGGGCGGCGCCATCGTCACCGAGCGGATCTTCAACATCCACGGCGTCGGCTACCAGCTCTACCAGGGCATCCTGCGCAACAACTCGCCCACCGTGGTCGGCTTCGTCACCATCCTCGTGATCGTCTTCCTGCTGGCGAACCTGCTCGTCGACCTGCTCTACGCGGTCCTGGACCCGAGGATCCGGTATGCCTGACCCCGAGCGCCCGGAAGGCCCCGCCATGTACGACCCCGTGGGCCCACGTCCGCGCGAGGCGGTCTCGCCCACCGGTCAGGGCGGGCCCATGGACCTCGCCGTGGAGGGGGGCGAGAGCCTGGAGCGGCCCCCCGGACCCGACACCGGCCCGCGGGAGAAGGCCCGCTCCCTCTGGTCCGACGCCTGGCACCAGCTGCGCCGCAACCCCGTCTTCGTCATCTCCTCCCTGATGATCCTCTTCCTGGTGGTCATCGCGATCTGGCCCCAGCTCATCGCGAGCGGCGACCCCCTGTACTGCCGGCTGTCCAAGTCCCAGCAGGGCCCCGAGCCCGGACACCCCTTCGGGTACGACACCCAGGGCTGCGACGTCTACACCCGCACCGTCTACGGCGCCCGCGCCTCCATCACCGTCGGCGTCTGCGCCACCCTCGGCGCCGCCCTGCTGGGCTCCGCGCTCGGCGGGCTCGCCGGCTTCTTCGGCAGCTGGGGCGACGCCGTGCTCTCCCGCGTCGCCGACATCTTCTTCGGGATCCCCGTCGTCCTCGGCGGCCTGGTGTTCCTCTCCGTGGTCACCAGCACCACCGTCTGGCCCGTCGTCGGCTTCATCGTGCTGCTGGGCTGGCCGCAGATCGCCCGCATCGCCCGCGGCTCGGTCATCACCGCCAAACAGAACGACTACGTCCAGGCCGCCCGCGCCCTCGGCGCCGGCAACGGCCGGATGCTGCTGCGGCACGTGGCCCCCAACGCCGTCGCCCCCGTCATCGTCGTCGCCACCATCGCGCTGGGCACCTACATCGCCCTCGAAGCCACCCTGTCGTTCCTCGGCGTCGGGCTGCGCCCGCCCACCGTCTCCTGGGGCATCGACATCTCCAACGCCGCCTCCCAGATCCGCAACGCCCCGCACATGCTGCTCTGGCCGGCGGGCGCCCTGAGCCTGACCGTGCTCGCCTTCATCATGCTCGGCGACGCGGTGCGCGACGCCCTCGACCCCAAGCTGCGCTGAGGAGTGAGTCGCCAGATGCTGCTCGAAGTCCGCGACCTGCACGTGGAGTTCAAGACCCGCGACGGCGTCGCGAAGGCGGTCAACGGAGTGAACTACTCGGTCGACGAGGGCGAGACGCTCGCCGTGCTCGGCGAGTCCGGCTCCGGCAAATCCGTCACCGCGCAGGCCGTGATGGGGATCCTCGACGTGCCGCCGGGCCGCATCGCCGGCGGCGAGATCCTCTTCAAGGGCAAGAACCTCCTCACGATGAAGGAGGAGGAGCGGCGCAGGGTGCGCGGCGCCGGAATGGCGATGATCTTCCAGGACGCCCTCTCCTCCCTCAACCCCGTGCTCAGCGTGGGCGCCCAGCTCGGCGAGATGTACGAGGTCCACCGCGGGATGTCCCGCAAGGACGCCAGGACCAAGGCCGTGGAGCTGATGGACCGGGTCAGGATCCCGGCGGCGAGGCAGCGGGTGGGGGACTACCCGCACCAGTTCTCCGGGGGCATGCGCCAGCGCATCATGATCGCCATGGCGCTGGCCCTGGACCCCTCCCTGATCATCGCCGACGAGCCGACCACGGCCCTCGACGTGACGGTCCAGGCCCAGGTCATGGACCTGCTCGCGGAGCTCCAGCGCGAGATGAACATGGGCCTGATCCTGATCACCCACGACCTCGGCGTCGTCGCCGACGTCGCGGACAGGATCGCCGTCATGTACGCGGGCCGGATCGTCGAGAACGCCCCCGTCCACGACCTCTACGCGGCCCCCGCCCACCCCTACACCCGCGGCCTGCTCGACTCGATCCCGCGCCTGGACCAGAAGGGCCAGGACCTCTACGCCATCAAGGGCCTGCCGCCCAACCTGCTCGCCATCCCGGCCGGCTGTGCCTTCAACCCCCGCTGCCCGATGGCCCGCGCCGCCTGCCGGGCGGAGGTCCCGCCGCTGGCCGACGTCGCCCCGGGCAGGGCCAGCGCCTGCTTCTTCTGGAAGGAGTGCCTCGGTGGCTGAGCCCATCCTGGAGGTCCGCGGCCTCGTCAAGCACTACCCGCTCACCCAGGGCATCCTCTTCAGGAAGCAGATCGGCGCGGTCAAGGCCGTCGACGGGGTCTCCTTCGGGCTGGCAGCAGGGGAGACCCTCGGCATCGTCGGCGAGTCCGGCTGCGGGAAGTCCACCGTCGCCAAGATGCTGGTCAACCTGGAACGCCCGACCGCGGGCGCGATCTCGTACAAGGGCCAGGACATCACCAAGCTGTCCGGCCGCGCCCTGAAGGCCGTCCGACGCAACATCCAGATGGTCTTCCAGGATCCGTACACCTCGCTGAACCCGCGGATGACGGTCGGCGACATCATCGGCGAGCCCTTCGAGATCCACCCCGAGGTGGCACCCAGGGGCGACCGGCGCCGCAAGGTCCAGGAACTCCTGGACGTCGTGGGCCTCAACCCCGAGTACATCAACCGCTACCCGCACCAGTTCTCCGGCGGCCAGCGCCAGCGCATCGGCATCGCCCGCGGCCTGGCCCTCCGGCCCGAGGTCATCGTCGCGGACGAGCCCGTCTCCGCGCTCGACGTCTCCGTCCAGGCCCAGGTCGTCAACCTGCTGGAGCGCCTCCAGGGCGAGTTCGGGCTCTCCTACGTGTTCATCGCCCACGACCTCTCGATCGTCCGGCACATCTCCGACCGGGTCGCCGTCATGTACCTCGGCCGGATCGTCGAGACCGGCACCGACACCCAGATCTACGAACACCCCACCCACCCGTACACCCAGGCCCTGCTGTCCGCCGTGCCCGTCCCCGACCCCGGGGCCCGCGAGCGGCGCGAGCGCATCATCCTCACCGGTGACGTCCCCTCGCCGGCCAACCCGCCCTCGGGCTGCACCTTCCGCACCCGCTGCTGGAAGGCCGAGGCGCGCTGCGCCGTGGAGGTCCCGCTGCTGGCGGTCCCGCAGGCCCTCCCGTCCGGGCCGGCCGCCCACCCGTCGGCCTGTCACTTCGCGGCCGAGAAGCAGGTGGTGCCGCCCCCGTCGGCGCCCCCGCGGGACGCCGATGCGTAGCGTCCCGCGGGCCCGTCCGCCGGCCCCCGGCCGTTCGAGCGATTATTTTTCGCCACCGTGCGCACGGCGTCGCGGTCGGGTTCCGGCCATGGCAACACGCTCTGTACGTGGGCGACTTGACCCTGTCTGCCCCGAGTTCCGGACCGTGCGGGCGGACGGGATGTGGCCGTTCGGGCTCCGGGGGGCGCCCGGGGCGACGCGACGTCCTCCCGCCCGGCCTCCGCGTGCCCCCGGGCGTGCGCGGCATGCGCCCCTCGTGCTGCCGGAATTCGATCGATGCGCTGGTACGGATAGTTATGATCCGTAGCGCACGGTGGGTATGACTTCGCCGAGCACGAGTACGCGTACCGATGTCCGCTCGACGTGGAGGTGAAACGCCGTGGCACTCTCGATCTCGGCCGTGGTGCTGCTGGCGATCGTCGTCTTCCTTCTGGTCCGGAAGTCGGGACTGAAGGCGGGGCACGCCTTCGTGTGCGTGCTGCTCGGGTTCTACCTGGCGAGCTCGACGATCGCTCCGACGCTCAGCCAGCTCACGTCCAACGTGGCGAGCATGATCAGCGGCCTCAAGCTGTAGGGACGCGGCCGCGCGGTCCTGCTCGTAGGCTGGCCCCATGAACGGTCTTCCCGCCCGTCGTCTGCTCCTCGTGCACGCGCACCCGGACGACGAGTCGATCAACAACGGCGTCACCATGGCCAAGTACGCGGCCGAGGGTGCCCACGTCGCCCTGGTGACCTGCACGCTCGGCGAGGAGGGCGAGGTCATCCCGGCCGAGCTCGCCCACCTCGCGCCGGACCGCGACGACACCCTCGGCCCCTTCCGGGTCGGGGAGCTCGCCGCCGCCATGAAGGAACTCGGGGTCACCGACCACCGCTTCCTCGGCGGCGCCGGCCGCTACCGGGACTCCGGGATGATGGGCGCCCCGCAGAACACCCGCCCCGGCGCCTTCTGGTCCGCGGACCTGGACGAGGCGGCCGGGTACCTCGTGGAGGTGATCCGGGAACTGCGGCCGCAGGTCCTCGTCACCTACGACCCCGACGGCGGCTACGGCCACCCCGACCACATCCAGGCCCACCGCGTCGCCACGCGCGGCGCGGAGCTGGCCGCCGACCCCGCCCACCGGCCGGAGCTCGGCCCCGCGCACGCGGTGGCGAAGCTCTACTGGAACCGGGTCCCGCGCTCGGTCGTCGACGAGGGCTTCGCCCGGCTGCGCGCCACCGGGACGCCCTTCCCCGGCGTCGCGGGCCCGCAGGACGTCCCCGGGGTCGTCGACGACGGGCGGATCACCGCCGAGATCGGCGGTGACGACGACGGCGGCGATGACGGCGAAGGCGGCGGGCGGGGATGGGCGGCGGCCAAGGCGGCCGCGATGCGCGCGCACGTCACCCAGATCGCCGTGGACGGCCCCTTCTTCGCCCTCTCCAACGACCTGGCCCAGCCCCTGTTCGTCCGCGAGTACTACGAACTCGCCGCGGGCGAGCCGGGAGCCCCGGCCGGCACGCGCGAGCGGGACCTCTTCGCGGGGGTGCGCGCATGACCACGCCCTGGACCCCCGGGCGGATCGCCGCCCTGCTGGGCCTGCTCGTCGCGGGCGCGCTCACCGGCGCGGCCGGCTGGCTCGTACTGGACCTGTGGTTCCCGGCCGGGCTGCTGCTGGCCCTGCTGGCCCTGCTCGGCCTGTTCCTCGGCTCGCGGATCGCGATCGGCGCGGCGGCCGGAGTGGGCGCGGCGGCGGCCGGCTGGTTCCTGTCGTACGTCCTGCTCACCCTCCCCCGACCCGAAGGGGACTTCCTGTTGGGTTCCTCCGGAATCGGTATGTACGCATACCTTTTGGGGGGAAGTGTGATCGCTGTGATCTGCGCCACGATGCGCGGCCCGGTGGAGGGGTCCGTTTCGGCCTCCCGGCCGCGCGGCTGACGGGCCGCTGAACTCCGCCGCTCGCCGATCGGGGACGGGTTGAGGGGGTTTGACGGGCCCTCGGGAGAGGGCGTGTGGAGAGCGAAGAGGAACCTGGGATTCCCGGGGGACAGTTGCGTGCGGGCGGCGGCCAGTATGGTGGACGGGCCGCCGAGCTGCCCGCGCACGGTAAAGACGGGCGGCGGAGCCAACCGGGAGAACCTGCCTTGAGTCGTGAAACTGACAGTTCGTCCCCCGGGCCCCAGGGGCACGGTGGAGCCGCCTACCCCTCGGGTACGCCGCCGTACGGAACCGGCCAGCACCCGTCCACGACTGTGCCATTCGGGCCCGGCGCGACGAGCGCCCCGGAGGAGAACCCTGTGACGTCGAACCCGTCCACGCCCGACACCGACGGGCCGAAGACCGAGACCACCCTGACGACCCGGATCCGGATCAACATCCCGGGTTCGCGGCCGATCCCGCCGGTGGTCGTACGCAAGCCGGTGAAGGGGGCCGCCGCGGGCGGCTCCGCTGCGGAACGGACCGGGGCCGATCCGGCCCAGGCCCAGGCGCCGGCCCAGGCCCCGCCGCGCGGTGCGCCGCCGGCGCCCGCCTCCGGACAGGCGTCGGCCGCCCGCGCCCTGCCGCCCGGTTCCGCGGGCCGGTCCGCGCCCGGCCAGGCCGCGCCGGGCCAGTCCGCCCCCGCTCCCGCCGCACCGCCCGCGCCCGCCGCGGAGGAGTCCAGCAACTGGTTCGCGCCGCGCAAGGGCGCCACGGCCCCGCCGTCCGCCCCGGCGCCCGCGCCGACGGGCGCCAGCTACGGCTCCACCGCGCCCCCGGCCGCCCCGTCCGCCGGTGCGGGCTTCGCGCCCCCGCCGCTCCCCACCCGCGGCCAGGGACCGGGCCCGGTCCAGCCCCCGGCCCCGCACGGCAGCGGCGCCGGGTTCGCCCCCGCCCCGGCCGTCGGCGGTCCCGGCGTCGGCGCCCCCGCGCCGGCGTACCCGGAGTTCGACACGGGTCCCAGCACGGAGGCGTTCCCGGCCTTCGACGCGCCCGACGGGCCGACCGGCGGGCCCGCGCTGGGCACCGTACCCGTGGGGGCCGAGGAGTCCCCGCGCTGGCCCGGTCCCGAGGCCGCGGACTTCGCGGCCCCGGTCCAGAAGCCCGGCCCCATCACCCCGCCGCCCGGTCCGCAGCCGCCGCGGCAGACCGTCCCGGTGCCCCCGCCGCCCGGCCCGGCCGGCAAGAAGCCCGCGAAGCCCGGCAAGACGGGCAAGGCGGGCAAGTCCGCCGCCCCGGCCGCGGCCGCCAAGAAGGGCCGCTCCAAGGTGGCCCTCCTCGGCGGTGCCGTCGTCGTCCTCGCCGGCGCGGTCTACGGCGCCGGACTGCTGCTGAACCACTCCGACGTCCCCAAGGGCACCACCGTCCTCGGCGTCGACATCAGCGGCAGCCGCGACGACGCCGTCACCAAGCTCCAGACCGCCTTCGGCACCCGCGCCGCGGCCCCGCTGCAGCTCAGCGTGGGCGGCAAGCAGGTCGAGCTGAAGCCCGAGAAGGCCGGTCTGACCCTCGACAGCCAGACCACGGTCCGCAACGCGGCGGGCAGCGACTACAACCCCGTCACGGTCGTCGGCTCGCTCTTCGGCGTCGAGCGCACCGCCGAGGCGGTCATGCCCGTCGACGAGGAGAAGCTGCGGGTCGCCCTGCAGGAGCTCGCCGGCACCGCCGGCTCGGCCACCGAGGGCACCATCAAGTTCGACACCGGCAAGGCCGTCGCGGTCCCCGGCAAGGCGGGCACCAGCCTCGACGTCGACGGCTCCGTGGACAAGGTCACCAAGGCCTTCCGCGAGCTGGTCGGCACCGGCAAGGCCGGCGCGGTCGAACTCCCCACCGCCACCAAGGAACCCACCGTCACCGAGGCCGAACTGAACCGGGCGATGAAGGAGTTCGCGGAGCCGGCGATGTCGGCTCCCGCCACCGTCAAGGCGGGCGGCAAGAGCCTGCCCTTCGGCGCCAGGTCCCTGCCCAAGATCCTCAGCATGACCGCCGTGGACGGCCACCTCGTCGAGAAGTACGACCTGGAGGCCCTGAAGGCGACCTACGGGAACACCTTCGACGGGGTCATGATCATGCGGGGGACCGGCGCGAAGACCGCGGTCACCCCGCAGGACGTCGCCGGCGCCCTCGGCAAGGCACTCGTGGGCAAGACCCCCGCCGAGCGGATCGTCACCATCGAGACCAACGCCGGCTGACGGTCCCGCACGCACGGCACGCACTGCACGCACGGCCCCTTCCCGGCCCCCGGGAAGGGGCCGCGCCGCGTCCGCACGACGGCCGCACCGCGTCCGCACCCGTCCGCGTCATGCCGACCGCATGACATCCGTCATGCCGCAGTCACGACCGCCGACACTGCCGCACGCACCCCCGTACGGGCGATCCTCGGTCCATGACGACGACGACCCCGGCGCACTCCGCGGGACCGGCCACCACGGCCGGCCCGGTGGTGAGCTTCCAGAACGTGACCAAGAGCTACGGCCAGGTCCGCGCGGTCGACGGCCTCTCCCTGGAACTCCACCCGGGTGAGACCGTCGCACTCCTCGGCCCCAACGGGGCCGGCAAGTCCTCCACCCTCGACCTCCTCCTCGGGCTGCGCCCGGCGGACTCCGGCGAGGTCCGGCTCTTCGGCGGCACCGCCCGCGAGGCCGTCGCGGCCGGCCGGGTCGGCGCGATGCTCCAGAGCGGCGGCCTCATGGAGGAGGTGTCCGTCCGCGAACTCGTCGCCCTCGGCTGCTCCCTGCACCCCCGCCCGCACCCCGTGGACGAGGTCCTGCACCGCGCCGGTATCACCGAGATCGCCTCCCGCATGGTCAACAAGCTCTCCGGCGGCCAGGAGCAGCGCGTCCGCTTCGCCCTCGCCACCGCGGGCCACAACGACCTGATCGTCCTCGACGAACCCACCACCGGCATGGACGTCACCGCCCGCCAGGCCTTCTGGGCCACCATGCGGGAACAGGCCGCCCAGGGCCGCACGGTCCTGTTCGCCACCCACTACCTGGAAGAGGCGGACGCCATCGCCGACCGGGTGCTGGTCCTCAACAAGGGCCGGCTCCTCGCCGACGGCAGCGCCGCCGAGATCAAGGCGAAGGCCGGCGCCCGCCGGGTCGCCTTCGACCTCGACGGCACCGTCGACGAGCAGGTGCTGCGCGCCCTGCCCGCCCTGACGGGCTTCGAGCTGCACGGCACCACCGTCAAGCTCCAGTCGAGCGACGCCGACGCGACCGTGCACGCCGTGTACGCGCTCGGCCTCTACCCCAGGAACCTGGAGGTCGCGGGCCTCGGCCTGGAGCAGGCCTTCATCGCCCTCACCGAGGCCGAGGAGGCCAACCGATGAACGCCGGAACGTACCAGCTGATCAAGCTGGAGGTCATCCGCGCCCTGCGCAACAAGAAGTACCTGTTCTTCACCGTGATGTACCCGGCCGCCCTCTTCCTGATGCTCGGCGGCACCCTGAGCGGCACGACCAAGGTCATGGGCACCGAACTGACGATGCCCGCCTTCTACATGGTCGCCATGGCCTCCTTCGGCGCGCTGACCGCCGTCCTGGTGGGCAACAGCGAACGCATCGCCAAGGAGCGGGAGAAGGGCTGGGTCCGCCAGCTGCGCCTGACCGCCCTGCCCGGCCGCGGCTACGTCCTCGCCAAGACCGCCAGCGCGGGCGTGCTCTCCCTGCCCGCCATCCTGGTCGTCTTCGCGGTGGCCGCCTTCGCCAAGGACGTCCGGTTCGAGGTCTGGCAGTGGCTCGCCCTCACCGTCGCGATCTGGGCCGGCAGCCTGGTCTTCGCCGCGCTGGGCGTGGCCATCGGCTACTGCGCCAGCGGGGACAACGTCCGCCCCATCACGATGCTGCTCTACTTCGGCCTCTCGATCCTCGGCGGCCTGTGGATGCCCACCGCCGCCTTCCCGCAGTGGCTCCAGACCATCTGCGAGTGGCTGCCCACCCACGCCTACGCGGGCCTCGGCCAGGCGATCGAGCTGGGCGGCGCACCGCACGTCAAGGACGTGGCGATCCTCGCCGGGTACTTCGTACTCTTCACCGGTGCGGCCGCCTGGCTGTACCGCAAGGACTCGCTGAAGGCGTGACGCAGAGATGGCAGTGACGGTCGACGACTACGACGACGCCGACACGACGCGGGCGACGGGCGGGATCCGGATCGGGATCCCGCCCGGGAGCCGCCGCCAGCACCTCGTGAAGCTGTTCTGGACGGGGCTGTGGCTCTTCTACCTCAGCGCCCCCGTCATCGACCTGGTCCGCGGCGGACACGGCGCCGCGGCCCGCACGCTCGGTGTCCTCGGCCTCGCCGCGTTCGTGGTCGCCTACCTGATCCTCGTCCTGCGGGCCGGGCCCGTGGTCTTCCCGGGCCGGGTCATGATCACGCTCGGCGTCCTCGCCGCCCTGGCCACGGTCCTGTCGCTGGCCCTGGGCCGCGAATGGCTCGTCCTCTTCGTCTACGTGGCCATCTGCTCGGGCGCCGCCCTGCCCGGGGAGTACGCCCGCTGGACCGTTCCCGCCGCCACCGCCCTGCTCAGCACGACGGCCCTCCTGGTGCCCGACGGCGACCACTACCTGGTGGGTCTGCTGCTCCCGGCCCTGATGGGCGGATTCGCGATGGTCGGCGTCCGGGCGATGCTGCGCACCACCATGGAACTGCGCGAGGCCCGCGCCACCGTGGCCCAGCTCGCGGCCAACGAGGAACGCCTGCGGATGGCCCGCGACCTGCACGACCTGCTGGGCCACTCCCTCTCGCTGATCACGCTGAAGAGCGAACTCGCGGGCCGGATGCTGCCGGACCACCCCGACCGGGCCGCCCGGCAGGTCGCGGACATCGAGCAGGTCTGCCGGCAGGCGCTGGTCGACGTACGGGAGGCCGTCAGCGGCTACCGGCGCCCCACGCTCCCCGGTGAACTCGCCGGGGCCCGCACGGCCCTGACGGCCGCCGGGGTGACCGCCGACCTGCCGACCGAGGCTCCGGGGAAACTCCAGGAGGAGACGGAGTCGGCCCTGGCCTGGTCGCTGCGCGAGGCCGTCACCAACGTCGTCCGGCACAGCGGGGCCAAACGGTGCACCGTCACCCTGGAGGCCTGCCAGACGCTCGCGGGCCCGGTCATGGAACTGACCGTCCGCGACGACGGCGCCGGGGGCCCCAGCGCCCACGGCAACGGCCTGACCGGTCTGACGGAACGGCTGGAGGCCGTCGGCGGCACCCTGGCGGCGGGCCCCGCGGGCAAGACCGGCTTCCGGCTGCGCGCCCGGGTCCCCCTAGGATCCTCCTCATGACCCCAGCCGCACCCATCCGCATCCTGCTGGCCGAGGACCAGTCGATGGTCCGCGAGGCCCTCGCCGCCCTGCTGGGGCTGGAGCCGGACATCGAGGTGCTGGCCCAGGTCGCGCGGGGCGACGAGGTGGTCGCCGCGGCCGGGAACCACGACGTGAACGTCGCGCTCCTGGACATCGAGATGCCCGGCATGACCGGCATCGAGGCCGCGGCGGAACTCCGCCGGTCCCACCCCTCCCTCAAGATCGTCGTCCTGACCACCTTCGGCCGGCCCGGCTACCTCCGCGGCGCGATGGAGGCGGGTGCCTCCGCCTTCCTGGTCAAGGACGCCCCGGCCGCGCAGCTCGCCGACGCGGTGCGCAAGGTCCTGGCGGGGGAGCGCGTCATCGACCCCACCCTCGCCGCGGCGGCCCTGGCGGAGGGCGCGAACCCGCTGACGGACCGCGAGCGGGAGGTCCTGCGGGAGGCGGAGTTCGGCGCGACCAACGCGGAACTGGCGGCCCGCCTGAACCTGTCGCAGGGCACGGTCCGCAACTACCTCTCGACGGCCATCCAGAAGCTCGCGGCCCGCAACCGGGCCGAAGCGGTGCGGGTGGCCCGCGAAAAGGGCTGGCTCTAGCCAAGCCCCTCCGCGGGCTCCGCCCCCGGACCCCCGCGCCCCGAAGGCCGCCGGGAAGGGTCAGTTCAGGAGGGCGCGGGCCGAGACGGCCTCCGCCCTGATCCGGACCGCAGCGTCGACGTCCACCGCGTCCATCACCAGCGCGTACGCCTCCAACTCACCCGCCCCCTCCCGGAACGCCCCCCGTTCCACCAGCAGCCGCGCCCGCTCGTACCGCAACCTCGCCGGATGCGACGGCAGCAGCAGCGCCAGGTCCAGCGCCCACAGCGCGACCCCCGACTGCTCGGGCCGCGCGGAGGCCCACGCCCGGATGTTGTTCAGGATCCGCAGCACGATGTCCAGGGTCCGGGCCGGCGTCCGCGGCCCCTCGGCCAGCTCCGCCGGGCCCGCGCCCAGCGAGGCCCCGCCGGAGAACGGGTCCACGACGACCCCCTCCTCCGGATCCCCGAAGCCGATCACGAAGTGGCCCGGCAGCCCCAGCCCGTACACCGGCGCCCCGGCCCGCCGGGCGACCTCCAGCCACACCACCGACAGCAGGATCGGCAGTCCCCGCCGACGCCGCAGCACCTCGTGCAGCAGCGAGGACGACAGCCGGTCGTAGTCGGCCGGGGTGCCGTGGAAGCCCATCCGGCCCCCGAGCAGCTCCGTCACCGCCGAGGCCCACGCCCGCGCCCCCCGCAGCCCGTACGGAAGCATCCCCGCGAGCCGGTCCAGCTCGATCTGCGCCCAGTCCATGGCCCGTTCGTCGAGCTCCGGGTCGGCCTCCGCCGCCAGCAGCAGGCACAGCTGCGCCAGGTCCGGCCGCTCGGCGCGGGCCTCCGCCGCGAACAGCTCCCGCGTCGCCGCGCTCACCGGCCGCCCTCCCGGAAGTGGTGGTAGGCGTGGTGGGTGGCGAAGCCCATCCCGTCGTAGAGGGCGCGGGCCCCCGGGTTGTCGGTCTCCACCTGGAGCCACGCGGCCGACGCGCCCTCCTCCAGCGCCCGCCGTGCCAGGACCGCCATCACGGCCGTCGCGAGCCCCCGGCGCCGGTGTTCGGGGTCGACCGCCACGGCGCCGAAGCCCGCCCAGCGCCCGTCCACCACCATGCGCCCGACGGCCCGGCCGCCGCCGAGCGAGGCGAACCACACCGACGGCCCCTCGACCAGCATCCGCCGGACCAGCCCCGGGTCCCGGGTCTTGCCGTAGCGGTCCAGCCAGTCCTCGTCCGGAGTCCGCGTCAGCGTCACCGCGGCCGAGGCCGACTCGTCCGCGTCCGCCTCGCCGACCGGCGCGAGCGCCCCGATCCGGACCTCCGCGGAGACCTCGTTGACCCAGCCCCGCCGCTCCAGCTCCGCGCAGAGCAGCTCCTGCGTGCCGACCGCGCCCGTCGCCGCCTGCACGTACGCCGGAAGCCCGCGCTCCGCGTACCACGCCGTCACCCGCGCGAGTGCTTCGTCCAGGGGTATCCCGGGATCGCCGAGCGGGAGGACCGAGTTGGCCCGCCGGGTGAACCCCTCGGCGGCCCGCAGGGTCCACTCGCCCAGCCGCTCGCTCTCCAGCGGCAGCCAGGCCCGCGCCGTGACCCTCGCGAGCTCCTCGAAGGAGGCCGCCGGACCCCGCCGGCGGGCCGGCGCGGGGGGCACGACCTTGCCCGCTACCAGCGAGGATTCCGGGATACGGACGGACACGCCGTCCTTGCGTGTGATCGTCAGCACACTCTCGTTCCAGGATGTGAGAACGCCGACGGCGTCCGAGAAGACAGGGGGTACCCCAGCCTCGCCCTCCACCCGTCGTACAGAGACTCGTTTACCCACGTCAGCCGGGGTGATACGGATCTCCAGCAGCCCACCGGCAGTGATTTCCACAGCTCTGTCCGCCCCTCCTGTTCGGATCGTGCCCGGGAACGGAGATACTAGGTGCGGGCATCGACGACGCCGCGCTCCCGCGCGAATGGAAAGCCCTACCGAGGAGGAACGAGAGCGTGACCTACGTCATCGCGGAGCCTTGTGTCGACGTCAAGGACAAGGCATGCATCGAAGAATGCCCCGTCGACTGCATCTACGAGGGCCAGCGGTCCTTGTACATCCACCCGGACGAGTGCGTCGACTGCGGCGCGTGTGAGCCGGTCTGTCCGGTCGAGGCCATCTTCTACGAAGATGACACCCCGGAGGAGTGGAAGGACTACTACAAGGCGAACGTCGAGTTCTTCGACGAGCTCGGTTCGCCCGGTGGTGCCTCCAAGCTCGGTCTGATCGAGCGGGACCACCCCTTCGTCGCCGCACTGCCTGCCGACATCAACGGCGAGCACTGACCGTTCACGGCAGACGCGCCTCTCGGTCCCGTACGGCACTCCTGCCGCACGGGACCGAGCCGTTTTCCCGCTACCCACAGAGAGCAGAGACCACCGTGGCCGCAGTATCCGACCGTCTTCCCGCCTTCCCCTGGGACAAGCTGGAGCCGTACAAGGCCACGGCGGCGGCCCATGCGGACGGCATCGTCGACCTCTCCGTCGGCACGCCCGTGGACCCGGTCCCGGAGCTGATCCAGCGCGCCCTGATCGGCGCCGCGGACTCCCCGGGCTACCCGACGGTATGGGGGACGCCCGCCCTGCGCGACGCCATCACCGGCTGGCTCCGCGGCCGGCTCGGCGCGAGCGCCGCCGGGCACCGCAACGTCCTGCCCGTGGTGGGTTCCAAGGAACTGGTCGCCTGGCTGCCGACCCAGCTGGGCCTCGGCGCCGGCGACAAGGTGGCCTACCCGCGCCTGGCCTACCCGACGTACGAGGTCGGCGCGCGGCTGTGCGGCGCCGAGGCCGTGGTCTACGACGACCCGACCGAGCTCGACCCGGCCGGCGTGAAGCTCCTGTGGCTCAACTCCCCGTCCAACCCGACCGGAAGGGTCCTCTCCAAGGAGGAGCTGATCCGGATCGTCGCCTGGGCGCGCGAGCACGGCATCCTGCTCTTCAGCGACGAGTGCTACCTGGAACTCGGCTGGGAGGCCGAGCCCGTCTCCGTCCTGCACGACGAGGTCTGCGGCGGTTCCTACGAGGGCGTCGTGGCCGTCCACTCGCTCTCCAAGCGCTCCAACCTGGCCGGGTACCGGGCCGCGTTCATCGCCGGTGACGCCGCCGTACTCGGCGAACTGCTGGAGATCCGCAAGCACGGCGGCATGATGACCGCCGCCCCCGTCCAGGCCGCCGTCATCGCGGCGCTCGGCGACGACGCCCACGTCGAGGAGCAGCGCGGCCGCTACGCCGCCCGCCGCGAGGCGCTGCGCACGGCCCTGGAGGCGCACGGCTTCCGGGTCGAGCACAGCGAGGCCAGCCTCTACCTGTGGGTGACCCGCGACGAGCCCTGCTGGGACACCGTCGCCCACCTCGCCGGCCTCGGCATCCTGGTCGCGCCCGGCGACTTCTACGGCGAGGCGGGCGCGAACTTCGTCCGCGTGGCCTTCACCGCCACCGACGAGCGGGTCGAGGCCGCGGTCAAGCGCCTGGGCTGAGGCGCCGCCGCCCCGTGACGGCCCGAAGGGGCCGGGAGTGCTCACTCCCGGCCCCTTCGGCGTTCCGTACGGGTCAGCCCCCGAGCGGCAGCTGACCGACGGGCAGGGTGCTCACCGGCAGCTGGCCGACCGGCAGGTCCTTCACCGGCAGGTCCTTCACGGGAAGGTCCTTGACCGGCAGCTGCCCGGCCACCGGCAGCCCGCCCAGCATCCCGCCGGCACCGTCCGCCACGGCGGCGGCGGGGGCGGCGGCCGGGACGGCCTCGGTGGCGGCGGCGGGGACGGCCCCGGTCACGGCGCCCGCCGCGTCGGTGGCGGCGGAGGCGTCCGGCGCGGTGAGTGCGCCCAGCTGCGGCACGGACTCCAGGCCCGCGGCACTGGCCGCGCCGGCCGCACCGACCACGGGAGCGGTTCCGGCTGCGAGGAGAAGCGCGGCGCGGGCGATCCGACGTGTCAGGGGGAGGGACATGATGCTCCTAAGCGGTAGCGGCTGAGTACGCCGTGTACAACCGCTGCCGGGGTGGGTGGAGTTGCGGACCCGGCGGGTAAAGGATCAGTAACGCATCGTTTAATCGGCTTCCGCGACAAACGCATTGGATGCGCGCCCACCAGGCCTTCCGTCCGCTTCCGGGCCACCCGGCCCGGCCGGCCGGCCACCCCCGCACGGGTGAGGTCCCGTACGTACGGGCGGTCCCCGGGTCAGCCCCGGCGGGCGACGAAGATCCGCACCTCGTCCGGCGCCGGGTCGTACGGGTCCGTCCCGCCCGCGCTCCGCGGGCGCCAGGCGCCCCCTTCGTCGCCGGCCGTCCAACGGGAGGTGCCGTACGAGACCCGGGCGATCCCCAGCTCGTTCGAACGGGCCACCGCCCAGTGGGCCATCGCCCGGCCCCGGCGCGCCTCGCCCGGCCCGCCGTCCTTCCGCAGCCGCAGGGAGACCTCGGCCTCCGGGACCGTGCCCGGCCTCGTGCGGCCCGCCGTGGCGCCGCCGTGGGCGCCGCCCAGGGCCTCCTTGCCGAAGGCCCGGGTCAGCTCCGCGCGGACCCTCTCGGGGTCGCCCGGCTGCGGGGCCGGGCCCGAGCAGGTCAACGTGGCCGGCGTGCCGCTCTCGCCGAAGGCGGCCGTCAGGACCGTGGCGTCCGGCTCGTGCTTCGCGTAGGCCTGCGGGAAGCCGCTGAGCTGCACCTTCTGCGCGGCCACCGTCAGCGGCAGCCGCGTGTACCCCTTGATCTCGGCGAGCCGGTCGTAGAAGATCCCCGCCGAGTACACCGGGTCCATGATCTGCTGCGGGGTGCCCCAGCCCTGCGAGGGCCGCTGCTGGAACAGGCCCAGCGAGTCCCGGTCGCCGTGGTCGAGGTTGCGCAGCGCCGACTCCTGCATCGCGGTCGCCAGCGCGATGGTCACCGCCCGGTCCGGCAGTCCCTTGGAGATCCCGACGGCGGCTATGGTCGCCGCGTTGGCGGCCTGTTCGGGAGTCATCTCGTACGTCTGCACGGTGCCCGGGGAGGCTGCGCCCGCCCCGGTCGCCGTGACCGTGCAGTACGGGGCGCCACCACCGGTGGAGGACCGCTGCGCGGCGAAGTACCCGGCCACCGCGAGCAGGACGGCCAGACCCAGGGCCACGCGGAGCGGCCTGCGGCGGCGGGGACGGGAGCGATCGGTCTCGGACACGCGGCCCACCGTACTTGAGGCGTTCGACGCGTCCAGTGACCGGACGGACCCCGTTCCGGCGCATCCCGGGGCGTTAGGGTCGGGTCCATGTCCGAATCCGAGCTGGACCTCACCCTGGACGCTGCCGAGCTGACCGCCCGGCTCGTCGACATCCCATCCGTGAGCGGCGACGAGAAGGCACTCGCCGACCTCGTGGAGAACGCGCTGCGCGGCCTCGCGCACCTGACCGTCGACCGCCACGGCAACAACGTCGTCGCCCGTACGCACCTCGGCCGCGGCGAGCGCGTCGTACTCGCCGGCCACCTCGACACCGTGCCGATCGCCGACAACGTGCCGTCCCGCCTGGACGAGAACGACGTCCTGTGGGGCTGCGGCACCACGGACATGAAGTCCGGCGTCGCCGTGCAGCTGAGGATCGCGGCGACCGTCCCCGAGCCCAACCGCGACCTCACCTTCGTCTTCTACGACCAGGAAGAGGTCGCCGCCGACCTCAACGGCCTCGGCAAGGTCGCCGCGGCCCACCCCGACTGGCTGACCGGCGACTTCGCCGTCCTGCTGGAGCCCTCCAACGCCGAGGTCGAGGGCGGCTGCCAGGGCACCCTGCGCGTCCTGCTCCGCACCAAGGGCGAGCGCGCGCACTCCGCCCGCAGCTGGATGGGCGCCAACGCCATCCACGCAGCGGGCCCGATCCTGGCGAAGCTGGCCGCGTACGAGCCCCGCAGGCCGGTCATCGACGGCCTGGAGTTCCACGAGGGCCTCAACGCGGTCCGGATCGAGGGCGGCGTCGCCAACAACGTCATCCCCGACGGCTGCACGGTGACGGTGAACTTCCGCTACGCCCCCGACCGCAGCGAGGCCGACGCGCTGGCCCACGTACGGGAGGTCTTCGCCGACTGCGGGATCGACGAGTTCGTCGTCGACGACTCGTCCCCCGGCGCCCTCCCCGGCCTCTCCCACCCGGCCGCCGCGGCCTTCATGGAGGCCGTCGGAGGCCACGCCATGCCCAAGTTCGGCTGGACGGACGTGTCGCGCTTCAGCGCGCTCGGCGTCCCGGCGGTGAACTACGGTCCGGGCGACGCCCTGCTGGCCCACAAGGTCGACGAACGCGTCGAGACGAAGGCGATCCTGCACTGCGAGGAACGACTCCGCGCCTGGCTGACCTCCTGAATTCCACCTCCCTTCACCTTCGTGCGCCTAACCTGATCCAACGATCAGCAGGAGGGAGCACATCATGGGCAACCCTGAAGGTTCGTCCCGTCGCAAGCCGGAGGAGCAGCAGCTCGGGCCGGTGCTGCGCAGGCGGGGACAGGTCCAGGCGGGCAGTACGACGGACCAGCGGCTGCTGGACTCGGCCGGACCCTCCGAGTGGGTGCACACCGATCCCTGGCGGGTCCTGCGCATCCAGTCGGAGTTCATCGAGGGCTTCGGCACGCTCGCCGAGCTGCCGCCCGCGATCAGCGTGTTCGGGTCGGCCCGTACTCCGGTGGGCTCGCCGGAGTACGAGGCGGGCGTACGGATCGGGCGCGCGCTCGTGGACGCCGGCTTCGCCGTCATCACCGGCGGCGGCCCCGGTGCGATGGAGGCGGCCAACAAGGGCGCCCGCGAGGCGAACGGCATCTCCGTCGGCCTGGGCATCGAGCTCCCCTTCGAGCAGGGGCTCAACCAGCACGTCGATCTCGGTCTGAACTTCCGGTACTTCTTCGTCCGCAAGACGATGTTCGTGAAGTACAGCCAGGGGTTCGTGGTGCTGCCGGGCGGTCTCGGCACGCTGGACGAGATGTTCGAGGCCCTGACCCTGGTGCAGACCCAGAAGATCACCCGGTTCCCGATCGTGCTGTTCGGCACGGAGTACTGGAGCGGTCTGATCGACTGGCTGCGCAACACGGTCATCGCGCAGGGCAAGGCCTCGGAGAAGGACCTCTACCTCTTCCACGTCACGGACGACGTGGACGAGGCGATCGCGCTGGTGACGAAGGAAGTCGGGAAGTAGCTCCCGAACCGTCCCCGGGCGGGAGACCGCACGGGGACGGCCCGGCCGCGGCGGCCCCCGGGCCGGGCCTTCCTCAGGCCAGGCCGCGGCGGGCGACGGCCGGCGGGCGGTGGCCCTGGATCGAGGCCACCATGTCGAGGACCTGCTTGGTCTCCGCGACCTCGTGGACGCGGTAGACCCGGGCGCCGAGCCAGGCCGACACGGCCGTGGTGGCCAGCGTTCCCAGCAGGCGTTCCTTGACCGGCTTGTCGAGGGTCTCGCCGACGAAGTCCTTGTTCGACAGGGAGACCAGCACCGGCCAGCCGGTGTCGGTCATCTCCGACAGCCGGCGGGTCGCCTCCAGCGAGTGCCGGGTGTTCTTCCCGAAGTCGTGACCCGGGTCGATCATGATCGACTCCCGGGGGACGCCCAGCGCCGCCGCCCGCTCCGCGAGCCCGACCGTGACGCGCAGGATGTCCTCCATGACGTCCTCGTACGAGGTCCGGTGCGGCCGGGTCCGCGGCTCGACCCCGCCCGCGTGGGTGCAGACGATGCCCGCCCCGTGACGTGCGGCGACCTCCGCCAGCCTGGGGTCCACCCCGCCCCACGCGTCGTTCAGCACGTCCGCCCCGGCCTCGCACACGGCCTCGCCGACCTCGTGGCGCCAGGTGTCCACGCTGATCACCACGTCCGGGTGGCGGCGGCGCACCTCCGCGACGAAGCCGACCGTGCGCCGGGCCTCCTCGGCGGCGTCCACGTGTTCGCCGGGACCGGCCTTGACCCCGCCGATGTCGATGATCGCGGCGCCCTCGGCCACGGCCCGCTCGACGCGGTCCAGCGCGGGCTCGTCGCGGAAGGTCGCGCCCTGGTCGTAGAAGGAGTCCGGGGTCCGGTTCACGATGGCCATGATCACCGGCTCGTGGGGGTCGAACTCGCGCCTGCCCAGTCGCAGCATCCTGCTCTTTCCTCCTTCGGCGACCCTCGCGCCTCGTCTGCGACCTTAACCTGGTGGCCGGAGTCTCTCAGGGGAGTTGATCGTGTTCTGGTTCTTGCTGATCGCGCTGGTCGTGGTCGTGGCCGCGGTCACCCTCGCGGTGGTCGGCGGAGGCGCGGAAGCCGTACTGCCCGACGCCGAACCGGACCGGGTGGCCGACGGGCTCCCGGAGAGCCGGCCGGTGGTGCGGGCCGACATCGAAGCCCTGCGGCTGCCGGTCGGACCGCGCGGCTACCGGATGGCCGAGGTGGACGACGTACTGGACCGGCTCGGGGCCGAGCTGGCCGAGCGGGACGCCAGGATCGCCGAGCTGACGGCCGCCGCCGCGCCGCACGGGCCGGCCGGCGCCCCGGAGCCCGCCGGCCGGATCGACCTCACCAAGGACGACCGGTGAGCGGCGGCGGCCCGGTCGCCGGGCCCGACGGCGGACTGCGCTGCCCGTGGGGGCTGTCCACGGAGGACTACGTGGCCTACCACGACACCGAGTGGGGCAAGCCGGTGCACGGGGACGACGCCCTCTACGAGCGGCTGTGCCTGGAGGCCTTCCAGTCCGGGCTGTCCTGGCTGACGATCCTGCGCCGGCGCGAGGGGTTCCGTAAGGCCTTCGCGGACTTCGAGATCGCGGCGGTCGCCCGCTTCGGGCCCCGGGACGCCGAACGGCTCCTCGCCGACGAGGGCATCATCCGCAACCGGGCCAAGATCGAGGCCACCCTCGCCAACGCCAAGGTCCTGGCCGGGTGGCGGCCGGGGGAGCTGGACGCGCTGATCTGGTCCCACGCCCCGGAGAAGCCGGGCCCGGCCCCGGAGAGCACCGCCGACGTGCCGGCGGTGACCCCCGAGTCCACGGCCCTGGCCAAGGCGCTCAAGAAGGCGGGCATCCGGTTCGTCGGACCGACCACCGCCTACGCGCTGATGCAGGCGTGCGGCCTGGTCGACGACCACCTCGCGGGCTGCGTCTCCCGCGGGGCGTAGCCGGCCGCCGCCGTGGGGCCGGCGGTCAGCGGCCCAGGTACCGCGGCGGCTGCTTGGCGAGGAAGGCCTGGACGGCGATGGAGTGGTCCTCGGAGGCACCCGCGCGGGTCTGGAGCGCGTCCTCGCGCTCCAGGGCCTCGGGGAGCGAGACGGCGGCCCCGTACGCCAGGGACTCCTTCAGGGCCGCGTAGGCCACCGTGGGGCCCGCGGCGAGGGCACGGGCGACGGCCTCCGCCTCCGCGTGGAGGGACTCCGCCGGGACGAGCCGGTTCGCGATGCCCAGCTCGAACGCCTCCTGCGCCTTCACCGAGCGGGGGAACAGGAGCAGATCGGAGGCGCGGGAGGCGCCGATCAGGCGGGGGAGGGTCCAGGAGACCCCGGAGTCGGCGGTCAGGGCCACCCCGGCGAAGGAGGTGTTGAAGGAGGCCGTGTCCGCGACGACGCGGAAGTCCGCCGCCAGCGCGAAGCCGAAGCCGGCCCCGGCCGCGACCCCGTTCACGCCCGCCACCACCGGCTTGGGCATCTCGGTGATGGCCCGCACGATCGGGTTGTAGTGCTCGGCGACGGTGCTCATCGTCAGGGAGGAGCCGTGCTCGCGGTCCGCCGCGAGGTTGCCGATGTGCTCCTTGAGGTCCTGGCCCACGCAGAAGGCCCGGGTCCCGGCGGCGGTCAGCAGGACCGCCCGTACCGCGGTGTCGGAGCCGGCCGCCCGGAGCGCGTCGCGCAGGGCGACCTTCGTCTCCGTGTTCATGGCGTTCATCGCGTCGGGCCGGTTGATCGTGACGGTCGCTAGTCCGTCGGTCACTTCGTAGAGCACGCTGTCGGCCATGGCGGGGGTCCCCCTTCGTCGCGGGCTTGGCTACCGGCCGGTACCGGCCGGTCCAAGGGTCAGCATGGCGGACGCGGCCGGGGGCGGGCATGTGATGTGCGTCAAACAAAGCGGAGCCCGTCCGCCGGGAGCAGCGGCGAAGTATCGCAGGCGGATCCCCGAAATGAGTGGTTTTGGTCGAGCGCGTTGCGCAAGCGTTCCCGACCGATGTTGGTCATCGGGTCCTGACATGCGGGATAATGGCTGGGAAGCAATGTGTTCGATGCCGGGTACTAGGCGCCTGAACGGGGCCGTCGGCTGACGATGAGCTGGTTTCAGGAAGGGGAACGAGCATGGCGGCCATGAAGCCGCGGACGGGCGACGGCCCGCTCGAGGTCACCAAGGAGGGGCGGGGCATCGTCATGCGCGTACCGCTTGAGGGCGGCGGTCGGCTCGTCGTCGAGCTGACTCCCGACGAAGCGGACGCCCTGGGTGACGCCCTGAAGAAGGTCGTCGGCTGAAGCGTCGGCACCATCTGATCTCTGCACCGCCCCGGCCGCTCCGCGCGACCGGGGCGGTGTTGCGTCCGGCCTTCTCCGACGGGCCCCTCGACGCGTCCCTCGACGAGCCCTTCGACGCGCCGGACCCCGCCGGCCCGCGGTGCGGGCGGGGCGTCCCGGAGCGGGCCCGCCGGTGGTGCCGGGGCGAAGGTCAGCGGCGGACCGCGCAGAGGAGGCCGTCGCCGACCGGAAGGAGCGCCGCCTCCAGGGCCGGGCTCTCCCGGACGCTGCGCAGCAGCTCGCGCACCCGGATGACCTCCACCGGCTGGGCGGCGGAGTCGACCGTACGGCCGTCGGAGAAGACGCCCTCGAAGCAGACCAGGCCGCCGGGGCGGAGCAGACGCAACGATTCCGCGAGGTAGTCGAGGGACTCGGAGGGGTCCCCGTCGCAGAAGACCAGGTCGTAGCCGCCGTCGGCGAGCCTGGGCAGCACGTCGAGCGCGCGGCCCGGGATGAACCGGGCGCGGTTGCCCGCGAAGCCGGCGGCGCGGAAGGCCTGGCGGGCGAAGGCCTGCCGGTCCGGCTCGGGATCCACCGTGGTCAGGACCCCGTCGGGGCGCATCCCGTGGAGCAGGTGGATGCCGGAGACACCGGTGCCGGTGCCGATCTCGGCGACCGCCTTGGCGTCCGCGGTGGCGGCCAGCAGGCGCAGCGCGGCCCCGGTCCCGGGGGAGACGGACCGCAGGCCCGCTTCCCTGGACCGGTCGCGGGCCCATCGCAGAGCGTCGTCCTCGGCGACAAACGCGTCGGCGAACGCCCAGCTCGTCTGCCGGTTGCCGCTAATGACCCTCTCCTGTCCCCATAGTTGGCGCAACGGTGACTGTATCCGCTGGCGTCGGGAACCCGCAGATGGGACCGGGCGTTGGGAGTAGCAGAGGCGGGATAGAGGGGACGGCAGCGGGCAGATCGGCGGCCCGGGACCCAGGACCCGTGCAAAGTTACTGCAAAAATGCTTATCCAGAGCTGACGGGAGGGGTGGCTATGGTAGGGGCTCCACTGGACACCACCAGAGCCGATAGGGGAGGTGCGGCTGCGCCTGTGGATCGTGGAGGCGTACTGAGACGTCTCTTCTGGTCGGCGGGTGAGCCGAAATCCGTGACCGACATTGCTGACCGCTTCCACACCGCCACCACCGCAACCTTTGCCGCCGATGCGGGCTCCCAGGCGTGGACCCCTCCCACGTGGGAGGAGATCGTCAGCACGCACAGCGCGCGGGTCTACCGCCTCGCCTACCGCCTCACCGGCAACCAGCACGACGCGGAGGACCTGACGCAGGAGGTCTTCGTCCGCGTCTTCCGCTCGCTGTCCACGTACACGCCCGGCACCTTCGAGGGCTGGCTGCACCGCATCACCACGAACCTCTTCCTGGACATGGTGCGCCGCAAGCAGCGGATCCGCTTCGACGCCCTCGGCGACGACGCCGCCGAGCGGCTCCCGAGCAGGGAGCCGTCCCCGCAGCAGGTGCTCCACGACACCCACTTCGACGCGGACGTGCAGCAGGCGCTGGACACCCTCGCCCCGGAGTTCCGGGCGGCCGTGGTCCTGTGTGACATCGAGGGCCTGTCGTACGAGGAGATCGCCGCCACCCTCGGCGTGAAGCTCGGTACCGTCCGCAGCCGCATCCACCGCGGCCGTTCGCACCTGCGCAAGGCGCTCAAGCACCGGTCTCCCGAGGCCCGTGCCGAGCAGCGGGCCCTGGCGGGCGTCGCGGTGGGCGCCCCGGGCGCCGGGGGAGAGGGCGGAGCCGAGTGAGCGGAGTCAGTCCGTCCCCCGCCGAGCAGCACCTGGGCGACCGGCTCGCCGCCCTGGTGGACGGGGAGTTGAAGCACGATGCGCGCGAGCGGGTGCTGGCGCACCTGGCGACCTGCGCCAAGTGCAAGGCCGAGGCCGACGCGCAGCGCCGGCTGAAGACCCTGTTCGTGGAGAGCGCCCCGCCGCCCCTGTCCGCCGGACTGCTGGCGCGCCTGCAGGGCCTGCCGGGCGGAGGTCCCGACGGGGCCGCCGGGCCGCCGGGCGGTGGCCCGGGTGGTCCGCTGGGCGCCGGTTCGCCGGGTGCCGATCCCTTCGCCTCGTTCGGGTACGCCGCCCCGGCCGCCCCGCGCGAGGGTTTCCGCATCCACGAGGTCGGCCGTCCCCGGCGCCGCTTCGCCTTCGTCGCGGCGGGAGCCGTGTCGCTGGCCGCGATCGCGCTCGGGGGGTCGCTGCCGCTGGACTCGGTCGAGCCGAACGTGCGGGGCGACGCCCCCGCCACCCGCCCCGGCCCGTCGGTCCCGCTGACCGACGCCTTCGTGCGCGACCGGCTGCCCAGCCCCGGCGGCGTCCCCCGCCCGGGCCCGGCCGGACAGTTCCCCACGCCGACTCCCAGCGCCCCGGCGACCGCGGTCCCGGCGACCGCCGTCCCGGCCTCGCTCGCCCGCTGAGCGGTCGCGGCGGAGCCCCGGCGGGAGCCGGGGCTCCGCCGGCGCGCGGCACCTGGTTGAATCTCCGGCAGATGCGCCGCCGTGCGGTGCGCCAGGCCCGCGGGGAGCGTTCATGTCCGACAGTCGCGACAGTCAGCGGAGCGGTCCGGTTCCGTCCTGGTGGAGCCGGCCCGCCGACCCGGCGCCGTCCGCTCCGGTGGACGGCCCCGCCCCGCAGGCACCGTCATCCGAGGCGGACTTCGCGACGCTCCCCGGGCCCGGGGAGCCGGACGCCGACCCCGCACCGCGCTACGACCCCTGGGCCGACCGGCCCCTCCAGGTGGTGGACCACGGGCAGGCGCGCCGTGCCCCCGGGATCCTGCGGCTGGTGGTCTTCGGCGCGGTGATCGCCCTCCTCGCCGGGGGCGTCGGCGGCTACCTCGGCATCCTCGCCGAGCGGCGCACCGGCACCCGCCTGGAGCTCCCGCAGTCCGCCGTCGACCACAAGGACCGGGCCCCGGAGAGCGTGGCGGGCATCGCGGCCACGGCCCTGCCCGGCGTGGTCACCCTGCACGTCAGCGGCAGCGGCGGCGGCGGCACCGGGACCGGTTTCGTCCTGGACGAGCAGGGCCACATCCTGACGAACAACCACGTCGTCGCCGACGCCAAGAACATAACGGTCACCTTCAGCACCGGCGAGAGCGTCGCCGCCGAGCTGGTCGGCCGAGACGGCGGCTACGACCTGGCGGTCGTCAAGGTGACCGGCGTGCGCGGCCTGCGCCCGCTGGCCCTGGGCAACTCGGAGAACGTCCGGGTCGGGGACCCGGTCGTGGCCATCGGGGCCCCCTTCGACCTCTCCAACACCGTCACGGCGGGCATCATCAGCGCCACCGGACGCCCCATCACCGCGGGCGGCGACAAGGGCGACGGCAGCGACATCAGCTACGTCGACGCCCTCCAGACCGACGCCCCCATCAACCCCGGCAACTCCGGCGGCCCGCTCCTGGACTCCCGCGCCCGCGTCATCGGCATCAACAGCGCGATCCGCGGCGCCGACAAGGGCGAAGACGGCGACAGCACCCGCCAGAGCGGCAGCATCGGCCTCGGCTTCGCCATCCCCGTCAACCAGGGGAAGCGGGTCGCCGAGGAGCTCATCCGCACCGGCCGCGCCACCCACCCCGTCATCGGCGTCACCCTGGACATGCAGTACAGGGGGGACGGAGCGCGTGTGGACTCCAAGGGCGAGGCCGGGAAGCCGTCGGTGGTCGCCGACGGCCCGGGAGCCCGCGCCGGGATCAAGGCCGCAGACGTGATCACCAAGGTCGACGGGGTCCGCGTGCACGGCGGGGACGAGCTGATCATCAAGATCAGGGCCCACCGCCCCGGGGACCGCCTCACCCTGACCGTGCTGCGCGACGGCACGGAGCGCACGCTGGAAGTGCAGCTCGGCTCGGCGAGCGGTTCCTGACACGAATACCGCATGACGCCCGGGTGAATCCGGGAAGAGGGCCGCACCGACGTAGGGACCCGCAAGGAAGGCCGGGTACCGTTGTCCGGGCCCGATGTGGAGAGAGCCGAGGAGCGGCAAGGTGTTCAACGACATAGGCGCACTCGAACTGGTCACGATCGTGGTGCTCGCCATCCTCATCTTCGGCCCGGACAAGCTGCCGAAGGTGATCCAGGACGTCTCCGGCATGATCCGCAAGCTCCGCTCGTTCTCCGACAGCGCCAAGCAGGACATCCGCTCGGAGCTGGGGCCGGAGTTCAAGGACTTCGAGTTCGAGGACCTGAACCCGAAGACCTTCATCCGCAAGCAGCTGACCGAGAACGAGGACCTCAAGGAGATCCGCAGCAGTTTCGACCTGCGCAAGGAGCTCAACGACGTCACCGACGCGGTCAACAGCAAGGAGGCGGCAGCCGCCCCGGCCGCCCCCGCCACGCCCGCCGTCGGCACCGGTCCCGACCTGCTGAAGAAGCCTTCCGCCCCGGCCCCCGAGGCACGCACCCCCTTCGACGCCGACGCCACCTGAGCCCCGGCCTGCCCGTCGATCCGGGGCCGGATGGCTATCCTCCATCTGTCCGGACCGAAGACGCCCGAGGGAGGGGGTCCCCCCAGCGCAGCGAGGGGGAGGGCCGTTCCGGACCCCACGGAACGAGAGGCCGCCCAGATGGAGACGACGCGCAGCAGCAGCCGGGTGGGCGTGCAGCCCGCAGAAGCCCCCGCCGCGCCCCCGCAGACCGAAGAAGCGACCCCGGGGCAGCCACCGGAGCCCGGCGTGCCGGTCCCGGCGGCCCGCCGGGCGGCCGCCGGCTACCTGAAGGCCGACTTCCCCTGGTACGGGCTGGACGGCGCCTTCACCGGCCCCCGCTGGCTCATGCAGGTCGGCACCGGTGCGGACGGCACCGTGGAGCACGGATCGACCGGCCACGGCGACGAGCCGTCCGCCCGGGGTGAGATCGCCACCGGCGAGAAGGAGCGGTTCGCGGTGGTGGTCACCGTGGCCAGCAACCCGCTGCGCCGCAGCGGCGACGGCACCGGCGTCCTGGAGGCCACCTCGGTCTCCTCCGCGGCCTGGCTGGCCGGCTCCGGCCTGCTGGCCTACAGCTGGCCGCAGCAGATGGACCACACCCTGCGCGACGACTGGCTCGACCAGCAGACCGAGGCGGCGTGGATCCTCGCCGACGACCTCGCGGGGCCGGACTGGTCGACGCTCTCGCTGCCCGTGGACGGGCAGCCGACGCCCTTCCACTACCGCGAGTCGGAGTTCGGCTGGGTACTGGCCGGCTCCACCGGGAGCGGGGTCCACCTGGGCGCGTACGGACGCGGGATGAGCGCGTACGGGCTCGGTTTCTCGGCGATCGGCGACCTGGCCGCGTACGAGTAGACGGCGCGGCGGACGCACCGCACGACGAAGGGCACGACGAAGGGCACCGCCGTCCGGCGGTGCCCTTCGTCGTGCGCGGCCCCTTGGCGGGCCGTCTGCGGGGTCAGAACTTGTTGCGCGGGGTGATCCCCAGCGACATGCCCGACAGGCCGCGGGCGCGGCCGCCCAGCTTGCCCGCGATCGCGCGCAGCGCGGCGCCCGCCGGGGAGTCCGGGTCGGACAGGACCACGGGCTTGCCGTCGTCGCCGCCCTCGCGCAGCCGTACGTCGATCGGGATGGTGCCGAGGACCGGCACGGACGCGCCGACCGTCTTGGTGAGCCCGTCGGCGACCTTCTGGCCGCCGCCGGAGCCGAAGACGTCGACCATCTCGTCGCAGTGCGGGCAGGGCAGGCCCGACATGTTCTCGACGACACCGACGATCTTCTGGTGGGTCTGCACGGCGATCGAGCCGGCCCGCTCCGCGACCTCGGCCGCCGCCTGCTGCGGGGTGGTCACGACGAGGATCTCGGCGTTCGGCACCAGCTGGGCGACGGAGATCGCGATGTCGCCGGTGCCCGGCGGCAGGTCGAGCAGCAGGACGTCCAGGTCGCCCCAGAAGACGTCGGCGAGGAACTGCTGGAGCGCGCGGTGCAGCATCGGCCCGCGCCACACGACCGGGGCGTTGCCCGGGGTGAACATGCCGATCGAGATGACCTTCACGCCGTTCGCGGACGGCGGCATGATCATGTTCTCGACCTGGGTGGGACGGCCCTCGACGCCGAGCATGCGCGGCACGCTGTGGCCGTAGATGTCCGCGTCGACCACGCCGACCTTCAGGCCGTCGGCGGCCATCGCCGCGGCGAGGTTGACGGTGACGGAGGACTTGCCGACACCGCCCTTGCCGGACGCGACCGCGTAGACGCGGGTCAGGGAGCCGGGCTTGGCGAAGGGGACCTCGCGCTCGGCGGTGCCGCCGCGCAGCGTGGCCGCCAGGTCCTTGCGCTGCTCGTCGCTCATCACGTCGAGGGTGACGGCGACGGAGCTGACGCCCGCGACCTTCTCGACGGCCTCGGTGACGTTCTTGGTGATCGTCTCGCGCATGGGGCAGCCCGACACCGTCAGGTAGACCGTGACGGCGACGGCGCCGCCCTCGCCGATCTCCACCGATTTCACCATGCCGAGCTCGGTGATCGGACGGTGGATCTCGGGGTCGTTCACCGTCGACAGCGCGTCCAGGATCGCGTCCTGCTCGGGCGCGGCGGCGTCGGCGGCGGAGCTTGTGTCGGTAGCCATGCCCCGATGGTACGGCTCGGTAGCACGGCTCAGGAAAGGCCGTCAGCGGTCGCCTTCGTCACTTTCGCCGGTGAACAGCCGCCGCTCGTCCATCTCCTTGATCAGGTCCTGGAACTCGGACCTGATCCAGTCGCGCGTGGCGACCTCGCCCAGGCCCATGCGCAGCGCCGCGATCTCGCGGGTCAGGTACTCGGTGTCCGCGATGGACCGCTCGTTCTGCTTGCGGTCCTGCTCCAGGTTGACCCGGTCCCGGTCGTCCTGCCGGTTCTGCGCGAGCAGGATCAGCGGGGCGGCGTAGGAGGCCTGGAGGGACAGCATCAGCGTCAGGAAGATGAACGGGTACTCGTCGAACCGCAGGTGCGCGGGCGCGAAGATGTTCCACAGCACCCACACGATGATGACCAGCGTCATATAGACGATGAACCGGCCCGTGCCGAGGAACCTCGCCACCCGCTCCGACAGCCGCCCGAAGGCCTCCGGGTCGTACTCGGGCAGCAGCCTGCGGCGCGCCGGGCGCGGCTGGTCCAGCCGTACGCGCGGACGCGCCAGAGCGCTCGCGCCCAGGGCGACGCTGGCCTTCGCCCGCTCGGAGGAACGTTCCGGCCGCTCGTTGCGCAGCCGCTCCGCCGCCTCCTCCAGCCGGTCCGAGAGCCCGTCCCGGGCATGCTCGCGCCGCTCCCGGCGCCGTTCGCGCGCCGCGTCCCCGCGGCCCCGCTCAGTGGCCACGCACGGCCTCCTCGGAGTGGAAGTCCGTCTCCCGCCAGTCGTCCGGCAGCAGGTGGTCCAGCACGTCGTCGACGGTGACGGCGCCCAGCAGCGAGCCGCTCTCGTCCACGACGGGCGCCGCGACCATGTTGTACGCGGCCAGGTAGCTCGTCACGGCGGGCAGCGAGGCGTCCGGCCGCAACGGCGGCAGGTCGGTGTCCACGATCGAGCTGACCAGGGTGAACGGAGGGTCCCGCAGCAGCCGCTGGAAGTGCACCGTCCCCAGGTACTTGCCCGTGGGCGTCTCGTCCGGCGGACGGCAGACGTACACCTGCGCCGCCAGCGCCGGCGACAGGTCCGACTGGCGCACGCGGGCCAGCGCGTCGGCGACCGTGGCGTCCGGCCGCAGCACGATCGGCTCGGTCGTCATCAGACCGCCCGCGGTGTTCTCCTCGTACGACAGCAGGCGCCGCACGTCGGCCGCGTCGTCGGGCTGCATCAGGGTCAGCAGCCGCTCCTTCTCCTCCTCCGGCAGCTCGGAGAGCAGGTCGGCGGCGTCGTCCGGGTCCATGGCCTCCAGGACGTCGGCGGCGCGCTCCTCCTTCAGCTTGCCGAGGATCTCCACCTGGTCGTCCTCGGGGAGCTCCTCCAGGACGTCGGCGAGGCGGTCGTCGTCGAGGGCGTTGGCCACCTCGGCGCGCCGCTTCGGCGTCAGGTGGTGCAGGACGTTCGCCAGGTCGGCGGGGCGCATCTGCTCGAAGGTGGCGACCAGGCTCTCGGCGCCCTGCCCGTGCTCCTCCAGCGAGAAGCCGGTCACCGCCGACCACTCGACGGTGAGGGCCTCACCGCGGCGGCGCAGCGCGCCCCCCTTGCCCTTGCGCACGAAGATCCGGTCGATCTCCCAGTCGCGGCGGGCCGGGAGCTGCTGGATGGCCACGTCCAGGACGGTGGCCTCCTCGCCGGTGGCCACGAGCGTCACCCGGCGGTCCAGCAGTTCGCCGAGGACCAGCCGCTCGGTCGGGCGCTGTTCGAAGCGCCGCATGTTGATCACGCCGGTGGTGATGACCTGTCCGGACTCCACGCCGGTCACCCGGGTCATGGGCAGGAAGATCCGGCGGCGGCTGACGACCTCGACCACCAGTCCCAGCAGCCGGGGCGGCCTGCCGCCCACGCGCAGCATCGCGACGAGGTCGCGGACGCGGCCCACCTGGTCGCCGTTGGGATCGAAGACGGGCACACCCGAGAGATGCGAGACGAAGATCCGCGGGGCGCCTGCAGCCATCCGAGCGCCTCCTAGAGCGTCCATCACCGGTCCTGCCGTGCCTCAGGCTAGCCCGTGCCGCAGGAAGGCGTCCTGGTGGGGCCGTCCGCCCGGGGGTCCCGTGGGGGTGCGCCCGGCGGCGGGTACGCTGCCTGCTGCCCGCAGACCCCCGAGGAGAGGCACCTGCCAGTGACCCCCTACACCCCCGCCGCACGACTGCGCCGGGCCGCCTTCGCCGGTGCCCTGTGCGCGGGTCTCGCCGTCACCGCGACGGGCTGCGGCGGCAAGGCGGAGGACCCCGACAAGGGCACGAACGGGATCGGCAAGCTCGGCGCGGACAAGATCGAGGGCCAGTCGAAGGCGGCCGCCACCGCCGCGGCCTCGGTGCACCTCTCCGGGAGCCTGGTCACCGGGGGCAAGACCTTCACCGTGGACATGCGGCTGAAGGCCGACGGCGGCTCCGGCGAGGTGAAGTCCAAGAACGACACCTTCCAGCTGCTGCGGGTCGGCGAGCAGCTCTACCTGAAGGCCGGCGCGGCCTTCTGGGGGAAGTCGGACTCGGCGGGCAAGCTCGGCGACAAGTACGTCAAGGTGCCCGAGAACGACCCCTCGTACAAGCAGTTCCGCGGGTTCACCGACATGCACGTGCTGCTGGACGGTCTGCTCGGTCTGCAGGGCAAGCTCACCAAGGGCGCCTACACCACGGTCGGGCAGACCCGCGCGGTGCCGATCTCGGCGGACGCGGGCAAGAGCGGCAAGCTGACGGTGTCCCTGGAGGGGACCCCGTACCCGCTGCTGATGGAACGCGCGGGCGGCGCGGGCCGGGTGGAGCTCTCCGAATGGGGCAAGCCCTTCCCGCTGGAGGCGCCCACGCAGGACCAGACCGTGGACTACGGCTCGCAGCTGCCGACCACCAAGGACGGCAAGGACACGGGAACCGGTACGGGCAAGGGCACCGGCTCGGGGACCGGCTCGGGCTCGGGAACCGCGAGCGGCACCGGCGGCGCCCCGTCCCCTACGAAGAGCCAGGGCTCGGGCCAGGGCTCCGACCCGGGCTCCGGCTGAGCCCGCCCTCAGTACCGGGCCCGCCCTCAGTACCGGGCCCGCCCTCAGTACCGGGCCCGCCCTCAGTACCGGGCCCGCTTCAGCGCTTGGCCTTCTTCCGCTTCAGCAGCAGCTTCGGCAGCCCCGCCGGGACGGGCCTGCGCGTGACCGCCGGGGAGGGCAGCGGAGCCGCGGCCAGCGACCCGTCGGGCAGCCCGTCGGCGACGGCCACGGGCTCCAGGCGCAGCAGCCGGCACTCGCGGGCCCAGCGCTCGGTCATCCGCTCCGAGTCGGGCGCGTTCAGCCGCTTGCCCTTCAGCTCGGCGACGGCGGCCTCCCACGACGTGCTGCCGGGTACGAGCTCCCGTACGGCCGCCGTCCAGGCGACGAGCCGGCCGCCCTTGTCCTTGCTGCGCACCGTCACCTCGGCGGCGGCGCCGTCGGTGAGACCCGGGAAGGGCTGCTCGCCGGGGCCGTCACCGAGCACGTGCGCCGCGCCGTCCACCCAGGCGTGCCACAGGGCCCGGTCGGCGCCCGCGCCGCGGACCCAGATCAGGCCGGACTTCTTGGAGGCCTCCTCGACGAGGGCCAGGTCGAGTGCGCTGAGAGTCATGCGCACAGGTTAGGGGGTCCGCCCCGGGGTGCCTACAGCCAGCCGTTGCGGCGGAGTGTCCGGTGGATGGCGAAGCAGCTGCCGACGATCGCGACCATCACCATCGGGTATCCGTAGCGCCAGTGCAGCTCCGGCATGTGCTCGAAGTTCATCCCGTACACCCCGCAGATCATCGTCGGCACGGCGATGATCGCCGCCCACGAGGTGATCTTGCGCATGTCCTCGTTCTGGGCGACGGAGGCCTGCGCCAGGTTCGCCTGGAGGATCGAGTTCAGCAGCTCGTCGAACCCGATGACCTGCTCGTGGACCCGCGCGAGGTGGTCCGCCACGTCGCGGAAGTACTTCTGGATGTCCGGGTCCACCAGCCGCATCGGCCTCTCGCTCAGCAGCTCCATCGGCCGCAGCAGCGGGGAGACCGCCCGCTTGAACTCCAGCACCTCGCGCTTGAGCTGGTAGATCCGGCCCGCGTCGCCGCCCCGGCTGACGCCCTTGGCGGGGGCGGCGAAGACCGCGCTCTCCACCTCGTCGATGTCGTCCTGGACCGCCGCCGCCACCGCGATGTAGCCGTCGACCACGTGGTCGGCGATCGAGTGGAGCACGGCCGACGGGCCCCGCGAGAGCAGCTCCGGGTCGTCCTGGAGACGGTGGCGCAGGCTCCGCAGGGACCCCTGGCCGCCGTGCCGGACGGTGATGACGAAGTCGGGTCCGGTGAAGCACATGACCTCGCCGGTCTCCACCACCTCGCTCGTGGCGGTGAGTTCGGCGTGCTCCACGTAGTGGATCGTCTTGAAGACGGTGAAGAGCGTGTCGTCGTAGCGCTCCAGCTTCGGCCGCTGGTGCGCGTGCACCGCGTCCTCCACGGCCAGGGGGTGCAGGCCGAAGGTGGCGGCGATCCCCGCGAACTCCGCCTCGGTGGGCTCGTGCAGTCCGATCCAGGCGAAACCGCCGCCCTCGCGGACCCGGCGCATCGCCTCACGCGGCGTCAGACAGCCGCGGCCCGGCTCCAGGGGGTCGCGCCGGCCGTCTCGGTACACGGCGCAGTCGACCACCGCACTGCTGGCGGAGGGGTCGCGGGTGGCGTCGTAGCCGGGCTGGACGGGCGTGGACCGGCGCAGGGCCGGACGGACGGCGGCACGGAGGTAGGGCAGCATCGACATGGCAGGCTCCTTCGCGCGCACGGCTGCGGACCGTACGGGTGGGAGGCCCTCCGGGCGCGGGCGGGCAGACCCGGGCGGACGGAGGGAAACAGGACGGAGGACAGAAGTTCTGCCGTCGCTCTTCTGCTGATCAGAAGATCAAAAGGGGCGGGACGCGCCCTGCATAGAAGCGGAAGAGCGATCGGTACTGCACGATCGACTTCGATCCATCGCAGCCCCACCTCCTCCGGCCGGTCCCCCGTGAGGGACGTCCTGTCGCCGGAGCACCGAAACAACGCTTCTGCGTGCGGCCCCGACCAGCTGTCAACACTATCAGCCGACGGATGGTCAAGACCCGCCCTTTACCCGGGGGATAGGAGTTCTATGCTCGCTCCATGGCAGAAATTCTGGCCCTCGTCGAGGCCCGGCTGCGCAACGCGTTCGGCGAACCCGACGCCCGCGCCGCCGTCACCTTCCTGGGCACCGATCGCATCGAGGTACTCCGCTTCGCCGAGGGCGACCTCGTCCGGTACGCGACCCTCGGGATGTCCGCACACCCGATGACCGACCCGACCGCCGTGGTCGCCGACCCGGTGCGCGGCCCGCGCGCCGAGCTGGTGCTCACCGTACGGGCGGGCCTGGCCCCGACCGACAAACTCCTGCGCCCGCTCGCGGTCCTGGCGGCCTCCCCGATGGTGGAGGGGCTGATCGTGGCCCCCGGCGCCTCCCTGGACGTGGGCGAACCGCTGTGGGAGGGGGCCGCGTTCAGCTCGGTCCTCGTCGCGGAGCCGGGCGGACTCGTCGAGGACCTCGAACTGGACGAGCCCATGGACCCCGTCCGCTTCCTCCCCCTCCTCCCCATGACGGCGAACGAGGCCGCCTGGAAGCGGGTGCACGGCGCGGCGGCCCTCCAGGAGCGCTGGCTCGCGCGCGGCACCGATCTGCGGGACCCTCTGCGTACGGCCGTCGCACTGGACTGACCGGCGCGCCCGCGGGTACGGATGACATCCGGACGGGTGATCGTGCCTTGACGGCGCGCCGGGCGGGGAGGAGCGTGCTTCTTATGAGGGGCGAACCGAGTTGCCCGAAGTGCGGTGGCCGGGTCCGAGCGCCCGGTCTTTTCGCCGACTCCTGGCAGTGCGCGGTGCACGGCGCCGTCCATCCGCTGCAGCCTGTCATCCCACCGAGCGTCGAGGGTCTCGGCGTGGTGGTGAACCGGGCCCAGGTGCCCGTCTGGATGCCGTGGCCACTGCCCGTGGGGTGGCTCTTCACCGGGGTCGCGACCGCCGGTGACGACCGCAGCGGGGGCCGGGCCACCGCCGTGGCCTGCTCCGGGCCGGGGCCGCTGGGCGGCATCGGCGAGCTGCTGCTGATCGCGGAGGAACTGGGCGTGGGGCTGGGCTCCCGCTTCGCGGGCATCGACGCCCCCGACCCGGGCCCGTACATGAAGGTCTCCGCCCCGCCGCACACCAAGGTCGTCGCCGCGGGGCGGCCGACGCCGCTGTGGCACGTCAGCGGGGCGCCGGACGACCGGGCGGTGTTCGCGGGCGAGGCGCGGGGGCTGTGGCTGTGGGCCATCGTCTGGCCGGAGCAGTCGGGACTCCTCATGTACGACGAACTCGTCCTCACCGACCTCCGCGACGCGGGCTCCGAGGTCGAACTCCTGCCGTGCGGAGCCCTGACGCCCCGCATTCTTTCCTGAACGCGCCGCTCGCGCGTCTCGGCCCTGGGGGGCCTCTCCGGCCCCGTGCCGCTGCCCTGGCCGGGCGGGGCCGCGGCCCGTGGCCGGTGCCGGGCTGTCGTCCGCGGCCCGGTGGCCGCTGCGCGGGGCCTGTCCCCTACCCACCCTTCCACCGTTCCCGCCTCAGACGCCGGCGCGGCTGAAGAACCCGGGCGCGGTTCCCGACACGGCGCTCCGCGCCCGCGCCTCAAACGCCGGCGGGGCTGGATGCCCGCAGGGCATATCCAGCCCCGCCGGCGTTTGAGGCGCGGGGGTCCGGGGGCGGAGCCCCCGAAGGGTCCGGGCGGAGCCCGGGGAACGGTGGAAGGGCGGGTAGGGGACAGCCCCGCGCAGCGGCCACCCACCCGCACCCGGCACGGGACCGGCACCGCCCGACCAGGGCAGCGGCCACGGGACCCGCACCCGGTACGGGACCCGCACCCGGTACGGGACCGGCACCCGGTACGGGACCGGCCAGAGCCACCGGACACCGCCCGGCCAGGGCACGGGTACCCTGGAGTGTCCCCGTCCGTCAAAACCCTGGAGCTCGGCTGTGCGCATCGACCTGCACACCCACTCCACGGCCTCCGACGGCACCGACACCCCCGCCGAGCTGGTCGCCAACGCCGCCGCGGCCGGGCTGGACGTCGTCGCGCTGACCGATCACGACACCGTCGGGGGATACGCCGAGGCCCTCGCGGCCCTGCCGCCCGGTCTCACCCTCGTGACCGGCGCCGAGTTGTCCTGCCGTCTCGACGGGGTCGGGATGCACATGCTCGCGTACCTCTTCGACCCGCAGGAGCCCGAACTCTCCCGTGAGCGCGAGCTCGTGCGCGACGACCGCACCCCCCGCGCGCAGGCCATGGTCGGCAAGCTCCGGGCGCTCGGCGTGGACGTCACCTGGGAGCAGGTGGCCCGGATCGCCGGTGCCGGCTCCGTGGGGCGCCCGCACATAGCCACCGCCATGGTCGAGCTCGGCGTGGTGCCCACCGTCTCCGACGCGTTCACCGCGGACTGGCTCGCCGACGGCGGCCGCGCCTACGCCGAGAAGCACGAGCTCGACCCCTTCGACGCCATCCGCCTGGTCAAGGCGGCCGGCGGGGTCACCGTCTTCGCGCACCCCGCCGCCGTCAAGCGCGGCGAGTGCGTGCCCGAGTCGGCGATCGCCGCCCTCGCGGCCGCCGGTCTGGACGGCATCGAGGTGGACCACATGGACCACGACGACGCCACCCGCGACCGGCTGCGCGGCCTCGCGGCCGACCTCGGCCTGCTGACCACCGGGTCCAGCGACTACCACGGCAGCCGCAAGACCTGCCGCCTCGGGGAGTACACGACCGACCCCGAGATCTACGGCGAGATCACGCGCCGCGCCACCGGGGCCTTCCCCGTTCCGGGCGCCGGCGGATCCGCGGCCCGCGCCTGAGCGGCGCGCGGCCCCCTCCCCACACCCTCTTCTCGTAACACCCCTCACCTGCAAGGCATCACTGTGTTTGATTTCGCCGTCTTCGGATCCCTTTTTCTCACGCTTTTTGTGATTATGGACCCCCCGGGGATCACGCCGATCTTCCTCGCCCTGACCTCGGGGCGCGCCGCCAAGGTCCAGCGCCGCATGGCCTGGCAGGCCGTCTGCGTGGCCTTCGGGGTCATCGCCGTCTTCGGCGTCTGCGGCCAGCAGATCCTGGACTACCTGCACGTCTCCGTCCCGGCGCTGATGATCGCGGGCGGTCTGCTGCTCCTGCTCATCGCGCTCGACCTGCTCACGGGCAAGACGGACGAGCCCAAGCAGACCAAGGACGTCAACGTCGCCCTCGTCCCGCTGGGCATGCCGCTGCTGGCCGGTCCCGGTGCGATCGTGTCCGTGATCCTGGCCGTGCAGAAGGCCGACGGGTTCACCGGCCAGGTCTCCGTGTGGTGCGCGATCATCGCCATGCACGTGGTGCTGTGGCTGACCATGCGCTACTCGCTCGTGATCATCCGGATCATCAAGGACGGCGGCGTCGTCCTGGTCACCCGCCTCGCGGGCATGATGCTGTCGGCCATCGCCGTCCAGCAGATCATCAACGGCGTGCTCCAGGTCGTCCACGGAGCCTGAGACCGCATGCGAACGCCCCCGCACCGTCCTCGGTGCGGGGGCGTCTTCGGAAGCATCAGGAGGACGCCGTCTCGGCCGGTCGGATGAGGATGCGCTGGCCCACCGCGGCGGCCTGCTGCACGATCCGGTTGACGGAGGCCGCGTCCACGACGGTGCTGTCCACGGCGGACCCGTCGACGTCGTTCAGGCGCAGAATCTCGAAGCGCATGGCTTCTCCCTTCGTCGGTGTTCTCCTTGCGAAGGGTTCAACGGGCGGCGCACCAGAAACATTCCCTACGCTAAGGAAATTTTTTCCTTAGCTAACTACCGAGCGCTCAAGGATCGCCAAAAGATCACTAGAGAATCGGCTGTGACCTGGGGGTTCTCGGCGTTCGGCGAGTGCTCGGCGGCCTCCACCAGGACCCGGGAAGCGCCCAGCCGGACGGCCATCTCGTCCATCAGCGGCACCGGCCAGGCGTAGTCGACCGTCCCCGACAGCACCAGCTTCGGCAGCGGCACCGCCGCCAGCTCCGCCACCCGGTCCGGCTCCGAGACCAGCACCCGCCCCGTGCCGATCAGCTGCTCCGGCACGGTGCCCAGCCAGCGCTCGCGCAGGAACTCCGCCAGCTCAGGGGCATCGGGGACCGCGTCCTCGGGATCGTGGGCCCGCATCGCCTCCCACACCCCCGGCATGTCCTCCCGCATCGCCTCCAGAGCCGCGACCAGCAGCTTCGTGCGCGCCCGCTGCTCCTCGGCGATCGCCCCCGGCCCGCTGCTCATCAGCGTGAGGGAGGCGAAGGGGGAGGCGTCGCGCAGCACCGCCGCGCGGGCGACGAGCCCGCCCAGGGAGTGGCCGACCAGGTGCAGCGGCCCACCGCCGAGCGCCGCGGCCTGCGCCAGCACGTCCCGGCCCAGCTCCTCCAGCCCGTACGCGGACTCCTCGCGCGGCCCGGGGCTCTGGTACTGGCCGCGCCCGTCGACGGCGACGACCCGGTAGCCGGCCACGGCCAGGGGCTCCAGCAGGGCGATGAAGTCCTCCTTGCTGCCGGTGAACCCGGGGAGCAGGAGGACGGTGCCGCGCAGGGGCTCACCGGCCTCGTGCACGGCGAACTCGCCGCGGGCGGTCGTCAGGCGGTACGCGCGGGCGGCGGGCGGCAGGGTGAGGCGCGGCGGCTTGCTCATGGCCCCGAGGTTACCGGCCCGTACGTCCGGGTACGAGGACGGCCCCGGCCCCCTGGGAAGGGGGCCGGGGCCGTCGTACGGGTGTGAGCCCTACGCCTCCGGGGCGGTCTCCGCGACCTTGCGGGTCCGGGTGCGCTTCGGCTTCGCGGGAGCCTCGGCGGCGGCCTCGGCGACCGGAGCGGCCTCGGCGGCCTTGCGGGTCCGGGTGCGCTTCGGCTTGGCGGGGGCCTCCTCGGTCACCGCGGCGGCGGGCGCCTCGGCGGCCTTGCGGGGGGCCCGGGTGCGGCGGGCCTTGACGGGCTCCACCGGCGGGGCCATCTGGAAGTCCGGCTCGTCCACGGCGGGAGCGGCGGCCTTGCGGGGACGACGCACCTTCACCGGCGCCTCCTCCACCACGAGGGTGGCGGTGGCGAGCGGCGCGACCGGGGTCTGGGTGGGCTTGCGGGTCCGGGTGCGCTTCGGCTTGACCGGCGTCTCCTCGGACACGGCCGGGGCCGGGACCTCGACGACGGCCGGAACCACGGGGGCCTCGACCACGGGGGCCTGGACCACGACGGCCTGGGCCACGGGGGCCTCGACCACGGCGGCCTCGGCCGCCACGGCGGCCCGGGTGCGGCGGCGGCGCGGGCGGCGCGGCTCGTCGGCGGCGGGTGCGGCAGGAGCGGAGGGCGCCTCGGCGGCCGGAGCCACCGCGGACACGGCCACGGCCGCCTCGTCCAGCTCCGCGCCGCCACGGGTGCGGCGGCGCTGCCGCGGCGTACGGGTACGCGCGGGACGCTCCTCGGTGACCACCGCGGCGGCGGCGGGGCCGCGGCCGCCACGGCCACCGCGTCCGCCGGTCTCGCCGAGGTCTTCGAGCTGCTCGGCCTTCAGGCCGGCCCGCACGCGCTCGGCGCGCGGCAGGATGCCCTTGGTGCCGGCCGGGATGTTCAGCTGCTCGTACAGGTGCGGCGACGTGGAGTACGTCTCCTCGGGCTCGTGGAATTCGAGCTCCAGCGCCTTGTTGATGAGCTGCCAGCGCGGGATGTCGTCCCAGTCGACCAGGGTGACGGCGGTGCCCTTGTTGCCCGCGCGGCCGGTGCGGCCCACGCGGTGCAGGAAGGTCTTCTCGTCCTCGGGCGTCTGGTAGTTGATGACGTGGGTCACGCCCTCGACGTCGATGCCGCGCGCGGCGACGTCGGTGCACACCAGCACGTCGACCTTGCCGTTGCGGAACGCGCGCAGGGCCTGCTCGCGCGCGCCCTGGCCCAGGTCGCCGTGGACGGCGCCGGAGGCGAAGCCGCGCTTCTCCAGCTGCTCGGCGATGTCGGCCGCCGTGCGCTTGGTGCGGCAGAAGATCATGGCCAGGCCGCGGCCCTCGGCCTGCAGGATGCGGGAGACGAGCTCCGGCTTGTCCATGTTGTGCGCACGGAAGACGTGCTGCTTGATGTTGGCGACGGTCGCGCCCTCGCCGTCCTCGGAGACGGCGCGGATGTGCGTCGGCTGGGTCATGTACCGGCGGGCCAGTCCGATGACGGCGCCCGGCATGGTGGCCGAGAACAGCATCGTCTGACGCTTCGCGGGCAGGTAGCCCATGATCTTCTCGACGTCGGGCAGGAAGCCCAGGTCGAGCATCTCGTCGGCCTCGTCGAGGACGAGGGCCTTGACGCGGGAGAGGTCGAGCTTCTTCTGCCCGGCCAGGTCCAGGAGGCGGCCCGGGGTGCCGACGATCACGTCGACGCCCTTCTTGAGCGCCTCGACCTGGGGCTCGTACGCGCGGCCGCCGTATATGGCGAGGACGCGGACGTTGCGGACCTTGCCCGCGGTCAGGAGGTCGTTGGTGACCTGGGTGCACAGCTCGCGGGTGGGAACCACCACGAGGGCCTGCGGAGCGTCGGTCAGCTGCTCGGGCGTGGCCCGGCCGGCCTCGACGTCCGCGGGGACGACGACCCGCTCCAGCAGGGGGAGGCCGAAGCCCAGCGTCTTGCCGGTGCCGGTCTTGGCCTGGCCGATGACGTCCGTGCCGGAGAGGGCGACGGGGAGGGTCATCTCCTGGATCGGGAAGGGGGACACGATGCCGACGGCCTCAAGGGCCTCGGCCGTCTCGGGAAAGATCCCGAGGTCTCGGAACGTAGTCAGGGTGCTGCCTCTTCTGTGAGACGCGGCGCGAGGCGGCGAGGGGGGTCGTACCGTGCCGGGCTTGCAGTACTGCGCCCACCCAGGTTCGGGCGGGTCGTACGAAGCTGCGCGGGACCACTAGCCTTCGCTCAAGCGCTCGTGCCGCTGAGGGGGCCCCTCGTGCGGAGGTGGTACGCATGGACGTACACACCGCACAGAGGGCGGTCGGGTTGGAGCCGATCGGGCCACCGACCGGGCATCCTCATTCGGATGGCCCGCCGAGTATTCCGGCAGGCGCATTACCACTGTACCCCGGAATCGCGCAGGTGTGTCGGGTGAATTCACCGGGTAGGCGCGTTTACGTGGACTGAGCAGGTGGTTCGTGCCGCCTTTCGGCGGGCTATTGTGCGGAGCATGTCGACCGTAGAAAACGCATCTCCCGCCGACGACGGCGCGTCCGACGGCGCGCAGGGCATCGCCGCCCAGGACTGGGCGACCGCCTCGGCTTCGCCCCAGTACCGCGCCGCCGTGGTGGACCTGCTCGGCGCGCTGGCGTACGGGGAACTCGCGGCCTTCGAGCGTCTCGCCGAGGACGCGAAGCTCGCGCCCACCCTGGGCGACAAGGCCGAGCTCGCGAAGATGGCCTCCGCCGAATTCCACCACTTCGAGCGGCTGCGCGACCGGCTCTCGGCGATCGACGCCGAGCCGACCGCGGCGATGGAGCCCTTCGCCAAGGGCGTGGACGACTTCCACCGCCAGACCGCTCCCTCCGACTGGCTGGAGGGTCTGGTCAAGGCCTACGTCGGCGACTCCATCGCCAGCGACTTCTACCGCGAGGTCGCCAGCCACCTCGACACCGACACCCGCGCCCTGGTCGTCGGCGTCCTCGACGACACCGGCCACGGCGGCTTCGCCGTCGAGAAGGTCCGCGCCGCGATCGAGGCCGACCCGCGCTGCGGCGGCCGGCTCGCGCTGTGGGCCCGCCGCCTGATGGGCGAGGCCCTCTCGCAGGCCCAGCGCGTGGTCGCCGAGCGCGACGCGCTCTCCACCATGCTGGTCGGCGGCGTCGACGGGATGGCGGCCGGCTTCGACCTGGCGGCCGTCGGCGAGATGTTCACCCGCATCACCAAGGCGCACACCAAGCGGATGGCGGCCCTCGGCCTCGCGGCCTGACCCCCGCCCCGCCCGTCCGTACACGGCACCGGCCCCGGCCGCGGAACCCCCCGCGGCCGGGGCCGGCGCGCGTGCGGGGCCCCGGTCAGGCTCCAGCGCCGCTCAACCCCGCGACGGGAGCGAAAACGGAGGCCTGCGGGACCTTCTTCCGGAGCCCGCCGCCGGCCGCAGGAGCAGTGAGAGCACGACGGCCGACACACCGAGCCCGCCGAGGAAGGTCGCGAGCAGGGTGTTGTGCCACGGACCCAGCGCCGTGTGCGTGAGGTACGCCCCGAACAGGGCCCCCGCCACGCCGCTGACCAGCACTGTTCTGGTGGACGGAAGCCGCTTCGCGAGTACGCGCACGGCGGCGCCCGCCAGGGCGAGGCCCAGCAGGCCGGAGCCGATCGCCTCCAACAGCAGCATCAGGTCACTCCCATACGTCAGGGCAAACCGGGTCACTGCGGTCCTACCCGAAGCGGAAGAAACGGAAACGGCCCGGCGGTATCAACCGCCGGGCCGTTCCCCTCAGTTCCCGGTGCCTCAGAGAGCTCCGAAACCGACCTTGCGCACGCTCGGCTCGCCCAGGTCGACGTACGACAGGCGGTCGGACGGCACGAGGACCTTGCGGCCCTTGACGTCGGTCAGGCTCAGCAGCGGCGCCGTGCCGGACAGCGCGGCGGCGACGATGCTCTCCAGCTCCTCGGCGCTCAGGTCGCTCTCCAGCACGATCTCCCGGGGTGCGTGCTGCACGCCGATCTTGACCTCCACGGCTATGTCCCTCCGACGGTCCGTTTCGCGCGATCAGCCGCGCCGTACCCGGTCCACATTAGCCCGGTGAGGGGACACGATCGGCTCGCGGCGGACACGCTCGCAGCGAACAGCGGCCGGTCAGGGCCCGCCGCCGGCGCCCGCCGGACCCGCCCGCTCAGCCCTCGGTGCCGTGCAGCGGGAAGCCGGCGATGCCGCGCCAGGCGAGCGAGGTCAGCAGCCCCACCGCGGTGTCACGGGGGACCGGGCTCTCGCTGGACAGCCAGTACCGGGCCACCACCTGCGAAACGCCGCCCAGGCCCACGGCCAGCAGCATCGACTCGTCCTTCGACAGGCCCGTGTCCTCGGCGATGACGTCCGAGATGGCCTCCGCGCACTGGAGCGAGACCCGGTCGACGCGCTCGCGCACCGCGGGCTCGTTCGTCAGGTCGGACTCGAACACCAGCCGGAACGCGCCACCCTCGTCCTCGACGTACGCGAAGTACGCGTCCATCGTCGCGGCGACGCGCAGCTTGTTGTCGCTGGTGGACCCCAGTGCCGTGCGCACCGCCACCAGCAGCGCCTCGCAGTGCTGGTCCAGCAGCGCCAGGTACAGGTCGAGCTTGCCGGGGAAGTGCTGGTACAGCACCGGCTTGCTGACGCCGGCGCGCTCGGCGATGTCGTCCATCGCGGCGGCGTGGTAGCCCTGCGCGACGAACACCTCCTGGGCCGCGCCCAGCAGCTGGTTGCGCCGGGCACGGCGCGGCAGTCGCGTGCCCCGCGGACGCGCTGCCTCGGTCTGCTCGATGGCTGTCACGCCGCCTCCCACTTTCTTCAAGAACACAGTGCGCTCTGCGCCGCGCCGCCATCGTACTTTTCGGTAACCGAATCTGGTGGGTTCAAGCCGAGTTTTCTCGCGGTACGGACCACCCGGACACACCCCTGACACGCTGGTCAGCGCCCGTCAGCGGTAGTCGTCCTCGTCCAGCGGGACCACCCGTGCCTGCTCCGCGGCATCCGCCTCCGGGGCCTCCAGGGGCTCCAGGTCGGTGAGCGAATCGTCCTCCTGCGGCTCGATCTCGATGTACTGCTCCGCGGTGTCCGCCTCCGGAGCCTCGGTGTTGAGTGCTTCCCGGAGTTCCTTGCGGAAGGTCTCCGGCTCCGCGGGATCGACTGTCATCGCGCTCCCCTCGCCTTCCCTCGTCCTCCTCCCTACGAGCCTAGGAGGATCGCCGGTCCGCCGCCAGACGATCCTGTGACCGCCAACACAAGCGATGACACGGGGGTGGGCGTGATCGTCTCGTAACATTGGCCCATGTCTTCGACCGAGCTGCCGGGTGTGCGGTCCACCGTCGAGCCGACCTCCCAGGTGGGGGCCGCGCGGGTGGCCGAGGGGGAGCAGCTGCGCACCGTCGCGCTGCCGGGCCTGGAGATGAACGTACGTTTCCGGCCACCGGTGCGGGAAGGCCTGCCGCCCGCGCTCTTCGTGCACGGACTCGGCGGTTCCTCACAGAACTGGTCGGAGCTCATGGAGCGGCTGGCCGGCAGCGTCGACGGCGAGGCCGTGGACCTGCCCGGCTTCGGCTGGTCGCCGCCGCCCGCCGACCGGGACTACTCCGTCACCGGGCTCGCCCGCGCGGTCATCCGCCACCTCGACGCCGCCGGGCGCGGCCCCGTCCACCTCTTCGGCAACTCCCTCGGCGGCGCCGTCTCCACCCGCGTCGCCGCGGTCCGGCCCGACCTCGTGCGCACCCTGACCCTGGTCTCGCCCGCGCTGCCGGAGCTGCGCGTGCAGTGGTCGGCGGTGCCCACCGCCCTGCTCGCCGTACCGGGCGCGGCACCCCTCCTCGTCCGGCTCACCCGGGGCCTGAGCGCCGAACAGCGCACCCTGGGGGTGACGGCCCTCTGTTACGGAGACCCCTCACGGGTGACAGAGGAAGGCTTCCGGGGCGCCGTCGAGGAGATGCGGCGCCGGATGGAGCTGCCGTACTTCTGGGAGGCGATGACGCGCTCCTCGCGCGGGATCGTCGACGCCTACACCCTCGGTGGCCAGCACGGACTGTGGCGCCAGGCCGGGCGCGTGCTCGCGCCGACGCTGCTGGTCTACGGCGGCCGGGACCAGTTGGTCTCGTACCGGATGGCGCGCAGGGCCGCCGCGGCCTTCCGCGGATCGAGGCTGCTGAGTCTGCCCGAGGCCGGCCACGTGGCGATGATGGAGTACCCCGAGGTGGTGGCCGCCGCCTTCCGGGAGCTGCTGCACGACACCGACCGGAACACCGAAGACAGCAAGGGCTGAGGACCGTGGGACGACATAGTCGCAAGGACTCCGCCCCCGCCCGTCCGCGGCCGGAGGCGGCGCCCCGGGAGCCGGAGCCGGAGCCGGAGCCCTTCACACCCGGGCCGGCGTTCCGGGGCGCGCCCGGAGCGCGCCGCGACACCCGGGCCACCGTCAGCCACCGGGGCTACGCCGACCCGACCCGCCCCGCCCCGCCCGGCGCCCGCCCCGGCGGGCACCCCGAGCAGCACGAGCCCGGCGGGGCCTGGGGGGCGCACCCCGCCCCCGAAGCCGCCGGCGTCTACGGCGACTGGCGCGGCGCCCCCCGGGCCACCGTGCACACCCCGCCCGCGCATGCCGGCGACACGCCCGTGCGCGACACCGACACCCCGGCCTTCGGCACCCCCGCCGTCGGGTTCCCCCGGGTCACGGTGGCGCCCCCGCCGCCCGCGCCCGACCCCTTCACCTCCACCGGCTCCCACCGCCGCGTGCCCGGTCCGCGCCGGCCCGAAGCGCCCGCGACCCCGGTGGGCTCCGGGGCCGCCGAGCCGCCCGTCGCGGGCCGGGGCACGCGGATCCGTACGTACACCGGGATGGCCGCGGCGGCCGTCACCACCGTGCTGGCCGTCGTCGTCGCCGGCCAGGTGGTCGCCGATGGCGACTCCGCCCCCGGCAACGCGCACGCCGCCGGGGACGACGCCCCCGAACGCTCCCTGAGCGGCCAGTCCGCCGCCTCCCGCTCCGACGGCCGCGCCACCCCGGCCAACCCGCCCGCCGCCGCCCAGCCGCAGACCTACGAACAGCAGATGGCGCTGCAGCTGCCCATCGACGCGAAGCTCGCCGGTCCGGGCACCTTCGACACCGTCCCCGGGTTCGCCAAGGCGCCGGGCAAGGGGAAGGTGGTGCGCTACCGCGTCGATGTCGAGCAGGGGCTGGGCCTGGACCCGCAGCTGTTCGCCGAGGCCGTGCAGCGCACCCTCAACGACCCGCGCAGCTGGGGCCACGGCGGGGCGATGACCTTCGAGCGGGTACCGGCCGGCGAGGCCGACTTCGTGATCACCCTGGCCAGCCCCGGGACCACCGGCACCTGGTGCGCGAAGTCCGGCCTCGACACCACCGTGGACAACGTCTCCTGCGACTCCGCCGCCACCGAACGCGTGATGATCAACGCCTTCCGGTGGGCGCAGGGCTCACCGACCTACGGCCCGGACCAGATGCTCGCGTACCGGCAGATGCTCATCAACCACGAGGTCGGCCACCGGCTCGGCCACGGGCACGTGAGCTGCCAGACCCCGGGCTCGCTCGCGCCGATCATGCAGCAGCAGACCAAGTCCCTCGACATCGACAACATCCACTGCCTGCCCAACCCCTGGGTCTTCCCCGGGAGTTGACCGAAGAGCGACGGCCGGACGGCCGGATCGGCGTTGACAGCCCGTCCGGTGATCGGTAATTGTTCTCCGCATGTCGCACCGCCACACCACCGCCGCGAGCGCCGCCATAGAGCTGGCGCTCCTCGGTGTGGCCGCGCACAGCGTGGCCGACATCTCCTGTCGCTGACGCCCGCCTGAGCGCGCGACCCGTTTTCGAACCGTCTCGCCGCGCCCGGGCATTCCTGCCCGCGGGCGCGGCGTCCTCCTCCTCGGTGCGCATTCCACCGGTGATCCCGAACGCCGCCTCCCGCCGGGCCGCTTCCGCATCCCGTACACGCATCCCGCAGCCGCGGCAGTCACCGTGCAGCTGCCCGCCGAGAGGTCCCTTTTCCCATGCGCCAGTCCCAGATATCGCGCCGTGTGGCCGCGGTCGCCGTCAGCCTCGCACTGGCCGGAGGCGCCGCCGCCTGCGGGCCCGAGGACGCCGCGGACAAGGCCTCCGCCGGCGGCGGGCCGGGCGCCTCCGGGTCCGCCCCGCAGAAGGGCGGCACCCTGACCGTCCTCAACAACGAGCCGCAGAGCGACTTCGACCCGGCCCGCCTCTACACCTCGGGCGGCGGCAACGTTCCCTCGCTGGTGTTCCGCACGCTCACCACCCGCAACCGCGAGGACGGTCCGGCCGGCGCCAAGGTCGTCCCCGACCTGGCCACCGACCTCGGCAAGCCCAACGCCGACGCCACCGAGTGGACGTACACCCTCAAGGACGGGCTGAAGTACGAGGACGGCAGCCCGATCACCACCGCCGACATCAAGTACGGCATCGAGCGCTCCTTCGCCGCCGAACTGTCGGGCGGTGCCCCCTACCTGCGGGACTGGCTGGTCGGCGGGGAGACCTACGAGGGCCCGTACAAGGACGGCGGAAAGGGCCTCGACTCCATCGCGGTGCCCGACGCCAAGACCATCGTCTTCAAACTCCGCAAGCCCGAGGGCGAGTTCCCCTTCCTCGCCACCCAGACGCAGTTCGCCCCCGTGCCCAGGGCCAAGGACACCGGCGTCAAGTACGAGGAGCACCCGGTCTCCTCCGGCCCGTACAAGGTCGTCAAGAACACCGGCGACGGCGAGACCCTGCTGCTGGAGCGCAACGAGAACTGGGACCCGAAGACCGACGAGGAGCGCAAGGCCTACCCGGACCGGATCGACGTCCGCTCCGGCCTCGACGCGGCCGTCGTCAACCAGCGGCTGTCCACCGGCTCCGGAGCCGACGCCGCCGCCGTCACCACCGACACCAACCTCGGCCCCGCCGAACTCGCGCAGATCGGCGACGACAAGCAGCTCGCCTCCCGCGTCGGCACCGGCCACTTCGGCTACGTCAACTACCTGGCCTTCAACCCGAAGGTGGCCCCCTTCGACAACCCGAAGGTCCGCCAGGCCATCTCCTACGCGGTCAACCGCACCAGCGTCGTCAACGCGGCCGGCGGCTCCGCGCTGGCCGAACCGGCCACCACCTTCCTGCCCGAGCGCGAGGCCTTCGGGTACAGCGCCTACGACCACTTCCCGGCGGGCAGGACCGGCAACCCGGCCAAGGCCAGGGAACTGCTCAAGGAGGCGGGCTTCCCCGACGGGCTCACCGTCACCCTCACCCACTCCAACGCCCAGAACCGCCAGACCAGCCCGGAGATCGCCACGGCCGTCCAGCAGGCCCTCGCGGCCGCGGGCGTCACCGTCAGGCTCGAAGGCCTGGAGACCAACGCCTTCAACGAGCGGCGCTGGGACGCCAGGAACACCCCCGGCTTCTTCCTCTCCCGCTGGGGCGCCGACTGGCCCTCCGGCGGCCCCTTCCTCGCGCCGATCTTCGACGGCCGGCAGATCGTCACCAACGGTTCCAACTACAACCACGCCCAGCTGAACGACCCCGCCGTGAACACCGAGATCGACGAGATCGCCAAGCTCACCGACCTCGCGGCGGCTGGCAAGCGCTGGGGCGCCCTCGACAAGAAGATCGGCGAGCAGGCCCTGGACGTCCCGCTCTTCCACCCCGTCTACAAGCGGCTCGTCGGCAAGGACGTCAAGAACGTCGTGATCAGCGACTGGACCGGCGTCCTCGACATCTCCCAGGTCGCCGTCAAGTGAGCACCCTGACCAACGGGCCGGTGCCCGCGGCCGGGGTCGCCACCCCGGCCGCGGGCACCGGCCGCCAGGTCCGGCGGCGGCTGCGCGGACGCCCGTCCGCCGTCACCGCCGCCGCGGTCCTGGCCCTCCTCGTCCTCCTCGCCCTCGCCGCCCCGCTGTTCGCCCAGCTCACCGGCCAGGATCCGAACGCCTACCACGACGACCTCGTCGACTCCGCCCGCGGCGGCGTACCCCTCGGCCCCTTCGGCGGGATCTCCGCCGACCACTGGCTCGGCGTCGAACCCGGCAGCGGCCGCGACCTGTTCACCCGGCTGCTCTACGGGGCCCGGATCTCCCTGCTCGTCGCCGTCGGCGCCACCACCGTGCAGGTCCTCGTCGGCGTCGCCGCCGGACTCGCCGCCGGACTCGGCCACCGCGTCGCCGGAGCGCTCGTCGCCCGGCTCACCGACGTGATGATCGCCCTGCCCCTGCTGGTGCTCGCCGTCGCCCTCACCGCCGTCGTCCCGCCGGGCTTCCCGCGCCCGCTGCTGCTCGTCCTGGCCATCGGCCTGCTCGGCTGGGGCACCACCGCCCGCATGGTGCGGGCGCAGACGCTCACCCTGCGCGGCCTGGACTTCGTCGAAGCCGCCCGGCTCTCCGGCAACGGCACCCTGCGGATCGCCCGCCGGGAACTGCTGCCCTCACTGGCCGCACCCGTCATCACCTACGCCGCGATCCTCGTCCCGGGCAACATCGTCGTCGAGGCCTCGCTCTCCTTCCTCGGCATCGGCGTGAAGCCCCCCACCCCCTCCTGGGGCCAGATGCTCTCCAGTGCCCAGACCTGGTTCCGCGCCGACCCCGCCTACGTCCTGCTCCCCGCCGGGCTGCTCTTCGTCACCGTGCTGGCCTTCACCGTCCTCGGCGACGCCCTGCGCACGGCCCTCGACCCGCGCGAGGCCTCCCGCCTGCGGGTCGGCACCGGAAAGGAACGCACGACGTGACCCGCTTCGTGCTCAACCGGCTCGGCGGGGCGGTCCTGGTACTGCTCGCCCTGTCCGTCGCCGTCTACGCCCTCTTCTACGTCGCCCCCGGCGACCCCGCCCGCCTCGCCTGCGGGGAGCGGTGCAACCCGGCGCAGATCGCCCAGGTGCGCGCGCAGCTCGGACTCGACGACTCCGTCGTCGTCCAGTACCTGCGCTTCCTCCGGGGGCTGGTGGCCGGCCGCGACTACCCGGGCGGTGCCGGACTCCTCCTGCACTGCGACGCGCCCTGCCTCGGGTTCTCGTACCAGAACGACCGGCAGGTCACCGAGCTGCTCCTGGAACGCCTGCCCGCCACCTTCTCCCTGGCGCTGGGCGCACTGGTGATCTGGCTCGTCCTCGGCGTCGGCACCGGACTGCTGTCCGCGCTGCGCCGCGGAGGGTTCACCGAACGCGCGCTGACCGTGATCACCCTCGCCGCCACCGGCACCCCCGTCTTCATCCTCGGCCTGCTCCTGCTCATGGCCGTCTGCGCCCACCTGCGGTGGCTGCCCTTCCCGACCTACGTGCCCTTCGGCGAGGACCCGGAGCAGTGGGCCTGGAACCTGCTGCTGCCCTGGATCACGCTCGGCTTCTTCGAGAGCGCCAAGTACGCCCGCGTCACCCGCAGTTCCACCCTGGAGACGCTCGCCGACGACCACATCCGCACCTTCCGCGCCTACGGGGTGGGGGAGCGTGCGCTGGTCACCCGGCACGCGGTGCGCGGGGCCGTCGCGCCCGTGATCGCCCTCAGCGCGGTGGACTTCGGCACGATGATCGGCGGCGCCGTGCTGACCGAGTCCCTGTTCGGCATCCCCGGCCTCGGCAAGACCCTCATCGACGGGGTGCGGGTCGTGGACCTGCCGGTGGTCGTCGGCGTCGTCCTCGCCATCGGCGCGGCCGTCGTGATCGCCGGCGCCGTCGCCGACCTGCTGTACGCCGTAGCGGACCGAAGGGTGGCCCTGACATGACCGAACCCCTCGTGGACGTCCGCGACCTGGTGGTGGACTTCCCCGTCGGCGCGCCGGGGGAGTACCTGCGCGCCGTGGACGGGCTGTCCTTCACCCTGGAACCCGGCCGCGCCCTGGCCCTCGTGGGCGAGTCCGGCAGCGGCAAGTCCACCGTGGCGGCCGCCCTGCTCGGACTCCACCGCGGTACGGGCGCCCGGCTCGGCGGCACCGTACGGGTCGGCGGCACCGACGTGGGCACCGCCCCGACACGGCAACTGCGCGCCCTGCGCGGGGGCACCGCGGCGATGGTGTTCCAGGACCCGCTCGGCTCCCTCGACCCGTACCACTGCGTCGGCGACCAGATCGCCGAGGTGTACCGGATCCACACCACCGCCTCCCGGCGCGCAGCCCGCGCCCGCGCCGTCGAGGTCCTCGACCGGGTCGGCATCCCCGACGCGGCCCGCCGCGCCCGCTCCCGCCCGCACGAGTTCAGCGGAGGCATGCGCCAACGGGCCCTGATCGCCATGGCGTTGGCGTGCGAACCCCGGCTGCTGATCGCCGACGAACCCACCACCGCCCTCGACGTCACCGTCCAGGCCCGGATCCTCGACCTGCTCCACGGCCTGCGCGAGGAACGGGGCCTGGGGCTGTTGCTGGTCACGCACGACGTGGGCGTGGCGGCCGGGAGCGTCGACGAGCTGCTGGTGATGCGCGGCGGCTCCGCCGTGGAGCGGGGCCCCGTGGGCCGGGTGCTGTCCGCCCCCGGGGCCCCGTACACCCGCGAGCTGCTGGCGGCCGTCCCGCGGCTCGACGGTCCGCGCGCCCCCCGGCTGCGCCCGGTCCCCGACGCGCACGGGCCCGTCGTCGAAGCCTTCGGCCTGCGCCGGGAGTTCGGCCGCGGGAAGCGGCGCGTCGTCGCCGTCGGCGGACCGGACCGGGCCGACGGGGTCTCGCTCGCGGTGCGCCGCGGGGAGACGCTCGGCATCGTGGGGGAGTCCGGCAGCGGCAAGAGCACCCTCGGGCGGATGCTCGTCGGGCTGCTGGCACCCGGCTCCGGCCGGATCCACCACGAGGGCCGGGAGACCCGGGGCATCGCGCCCGGCGCCCAGATGGTGTTCCAGGACCCGGTGTCCTCCCTCAACCCCCGCCGCTCCGTCGGCGAGTCCATCGCCGACCCGCTGCGCGCGGCGGGCCGGCGCGACGGGGCCGCGATCCGGGCCCGGGTGGAGGAACTCCTGACCCGCGTCGGCCTGGAGGCCGGGCACTACGACCGCTACCCGCACGAGTTCAGCGGCGGCCAGCGCCAGCGCGTCGGCATCGCCCGCGCCCTGGCCCCGCAACCCACGCTGATCGTCTGCGACGAACCGGTGTCCGCCCTCGACGTCACCACCCAGGCACAGGTCACCGCCCTGCTGGCGGAACTCCAGCGGGAGCTGGGGATCGCGCTCGTCTTCATCGCGCACGACCTCGCGGTGGTCCGGCAGGTCAGCGACCGGGTCGCGGTCATGCACGGCGGCCTGATCGTCGAGGAGGGCCCGGTCGACGAGGTCTACGAACGCCCCGCCCACCCCTATACCCGGCAGCTGCTGGACGCCGTACCGGCCCTCGACCCGGGCCTGGCGGCACGGCGGCGGTCCGCGCGGCAGAAGGTGTCCGCGCGGCAGGAGATGTTCGCGTAGGCCCGCACGGGAGCGGGCCCCTTTCTAGCGTGCTCGAACGCGAACCGTACGGGAAAGTTACGACTCTTCACCCCTTCCGGTGGCGCGACGGACAACCGTCCGTCGCGCCACCGGCACATCCGCTTGAGTTCTTCCGCGGCGGGTCGACGGACCGACGGCGACCGCCTGGAACGGGAGATCGGGGGTGCCACTCGTGCGGATCGGACTGGTCACGGAAGGTGGTTATCCGTATGCGGCGGGAGAGGCCGGGCTCTGGTGCGACCGGCTCGTGCGCGGGCTCCCGCAGCACGAGTTCGAGCTCTACGCGCTGAGCCGCAGCGCCGGCCAGGAGGCACGCGGCCGGGTCCCGCTCCCGGGGCACGTCACCCGGGTGCGGACCGCCCCGCTGTGGGCCCCGGGCGACGACGGGCGCACGTACGCGCGGCGCGAACGGCGGCGCTTCACCGCCGGCTTCGAGCAGCTGGTCCGCGGGATCTGCGCGGACGGGGCCGAGGCCTTCGCCACCGGGCTCTACGAACTCGCCGCGCTCGCCCGTGAACAGGGCGGGATGTACGCGGCCCTGCGCTCCGAGACGGCCGTACGGGCCGTGGAGGCCGGCTGCCGCGCCCCGGGCGCGGGCCGCGGCCTGGCGGCGGCCCGGGTACCCGACCTGCTGGAGTTCGTCGACGCCCTGGAACGGATGCTGCGGCCGCTGTCCCTCGACTGGTACGAGGAGCCCGGACTCGGCGCCGTCGACGTCTGCCACGCGGCGGCCGGCGGTGTCGCGGCGCTCCCCGGACTCCTGGCCAAACGCTTCTTCGGAGTCCCGCTGCTGGTCACCGAGTACGGGGTCCGGCTGCGCACCCACTACCTGGAGCACGGCGAGGACGACCGGCCCGCCCTGCGCGCGCTCCTCGCGGCCTTCCACGTCCGGCTCGCCGGCGAGATCTACGCCGGCGCCGACCTCCTCACCCCCGGCAACGCGCACGCCCGCCGCTGGCAGGAGCGCTGCGGGGCCCCGCGGGAGCGACTGCGGACCGTGTACCCCGGGATGGAGGCGGACCGATTCGCCGCCGTCGGCGAGGACCCGGACCGCGGCGACCCGGACACCCTGGTGTGGGTCGGGCGCACCGAGCCCGCCAAGGACCTGATCGGCCTGCTGCACGCCTTCGCCGAGGTCCGCCGGGCCGCGCCCGACACCCGGCTGCGGATCTTCTCGACGGCCGCCGTGCCCGGCTACCTGGCCGACTGCCGGTCGCTGGCCGCGCAGCTCTTCCCCGACGAGGCCGCCGACGCGCGGACGGTGGGGGAGAACCCGGTCACCTTCGAGGAGATCGGCGGCCCCGAGACGCCCTCCCCGGCCGACGCCTACGGGGCCGGCCGGATCGCGCTGCTGTCCTCGGTGATCGAGGGCTTCCCCCTCACCCTCGCCGAGGCCATGTTCTGCGGGCGCGCCACCGTGTCCACGGACGTCGGGGCCGTCCGCGAGGTCATCGGCGGGACCGGACTGGTCGTGCCGCCCCGCAACCCGCGGGCGCTCGCCGACGCCTGCCTCGCCCTGCTGCGGGACCCCGAGCGGGCCCAGCGGCTGGGGGCGGCGGCGCGGGCCAGGGCGCTGGAGCTGTTCACCGTCGAGCAGAACGTGGCCGCCTTCCAGGACGGATACCAGCTGCTGCTGGCCCGCGGTTCCGCACGGCCCGACGGGGACGTCCCCTTCGAGCGGCCGGCCGAGGCGCGCGTGCCGGGGCACTGGACCACGCCGACGTGGGCCCCGCCCGTCACCCCCGCGCCGGGTCCGGGGGCGGCGGCATGACGACCGTCGACCCGTACCCCGTCGCGGACGGGCCCGTCGCCGAAGCAGCGGGCACGGCGCCGGAGGGAACCCCGTCGCCGGACCCCCGCGCCCCGGTCACGGGCGGCGCCGGACCTGCGGGACCGCCCCCGGCAGCGGGGACCGGGCCCGGCGCGGCCGGACCGGCGACGGGGCAGACGGCCCGGCGCAGGGGCGGCGGGGATCCCGTCAAGGCCCTGCTGCACCGGCACCGGGAGCTGTGCGAGCGGGCCGTCGACTCGCTGGAGGTCGCCGCCCGACTGGAGGCGCACGGCATCACCGACCGCACCGCCGCGCGCTTCCGGCACCGGGACGTGTTCTCCCTCGCCGAGGAGCTGTACGCCCGCACCCCCCGCGGCGAGGCCCCGACGCCGCCGCCCGCGCGGACCCCGGCGGGGCCCCGGGCGGTGCGCGGGTTCGGCTACGCCCTGCTGCCCGGCGCCCTCGCGTTCGGCGCGGCCGCCACCGGGACGCCGTGGACGGGGCCCCTCGCGGTGCTCCTCACCGTCGGCGCGCTGGTGTGGCCCGGCCGGTGGGCCGGGGGACGCTTCCCCTACGCCGCCCACCTGCTCGCGGCGGCCGTCGTCGGATGGGCGGTCCACCGGCACGGGCCGGCGCTCGGAGCCGCCCTCGCGCTGGCCGTGGCCCCCGGACACCTCGCCGGGGCGTACTACGCCGCCCGGGCGCGCCGCCGGCTCGCCGGGAGCCGGGCCCTGGAGGACTTCGCCGCGGGGGCCCGGCCCCTGCTCGCCGGGGTCCTGCTGCCCTTCGGCGCTGCCGCCGCGGGGGCGGCCGCGCTCGCCGGGGCCGACCCGGCCGCCGCCGTACCGCTCGCGGTGCTGCTGTTCCTGGTCCGGCTGCTGCTCCGGCACGGCGCGCACCGCGCCCCCCTGGCGGCGGCCCTGGCCCTCGCCCTGGTCCCGGCGCCCGCGGCGGTGGCCGCCGCGGCCGCGGGACTCCTCGTACACGCCGTGCTCGCGCTGTCCCGCGCCTCGGCCCACGCGCGTGACTGAGCGCCGTACCCCCGCCCACCGACCCCCGACCCCCGACCCCACCCACCCAAGGAGAAACAGGATGACCGGCCAGCCAACCAACCGAGGGGCCGCGCGATGAGGGTGCTGCTGATCGGAGCCAACGGTTACCTCGGCCGCTACGTCGCGGACCGGCTGCTCGCCGACCCCGCGGTCCAGCTCACCGCGCTCGGCCGCGGCGACGACGCCGACGTCCGCTTCGACCTCGCCACCGGCAGTCCCGGAGCCCTCACCCGGTTCCTGGACGCCGTCCACCCCGGCGTCGTCATCAACTGCGCGGGCGCCACCCGCGGCGGGGCCCGGGAACTGACCCGGCACAACACCGTCGCCGTCGCCACCATCTGCGAGTCGCTGCGCCGCAGCGGCTGCGGCGCCCGGCTGGTCCAGCTCGGCTGCTCCGCCGAGTACGGGCCCAGCCAGCCCGGCTCGTCCACGGCCGAGGACGCCGTGCCCAGACCCGGCGGACCGTACGGCGTCAGCAAGCTCGCCGCGACCGAGCTGGTGCTCGGGTCCGGCCTGGACGCCGTCGTCCTGCGGGTGTTCTCGCCCGTCGGCCCCGGAACCCCCGCGGGCTCCCCGCTGGGCCGGCTCGCCGAGGCGATGCGGCGCGCCATGCAGTCCGGGGACGGCGAGCTCAAGCTGAGCGGCCTCGGAGTCCAGCGCGACTTCGTCGACGTACGGGACGTCGCGCGGGCCGTGCACGCCGCCTCCCTGTCCGCGGCCCAGGGGGTCGTCAACATCGGCACCGGCCGGGCGGTCCGGCTGCGCGACGCGGCGGCCGTCCTGGCCCGCGTCGCCGGATACGGCGGCGCCCTGCACGAACTGGACGTCCCGCACGGCGGCGACCGGCACGGCGGCCCCGCGCACGGACACCCCGGCCGTCCGCAGGGCCTGGCCGCCATCGGTTCGCCGCGCTCCGAGGCCACCGCCGAGCAGATCGCCTCCGCCGCCCCCCAGCCGTACCCCTACCCCGACGGCTGCGGCGCCTGGCAGCAGGCCGACGTGCGCACCGCCCGGGACCGGCTCGGCTGGCGGCCCCGGATCAACCTGGAGGAGTCCCTCGCGGACATCTGGATGGAGGCGGCGTGCCGTATCTGACCACTCCGCCGGGGGCCACGGCGGCGGCCGCGACCGGGGCCGGCCGGCTGGGCCTGGGCATCCCCGGTTACGCGCACCCGCTGCTCGCCCCGGTGGAGTGGGCCGAGCTGACCCGCCCGGGGACCCCGCTGCACTGGGCGGTGCTGAACGTCTCCGACGGCCCCGGCGGACGCCCCGACCCGCACTGCTCCGAGGCCGCCGCGAAGCTCGGCCGGGCGGACGGCACGGTCCTCGGGCATCTCGCCATGCGGGACGGAACCCGGTCCTTCGGGGAGCTCGTCTCCGACGCCCACCGCTTCCGCGACTGGTACGGCGTCGGCGGCTTCTACCTCGCCGGAGCCCCCTCGGACCGGGACGGTCTCGCCGGCGTCCGCCGGGTCACCGACACCCTGCGCGGCCTGGGAGAGGGCCTGCGGATCGTCCTCGGACACGGCACGCACCCGTGCGAGGGCTACACGGAGGCCGCCGACCAGCTGGTCACCTTCTCCGGGGCCTGGGCCGACTACCGCTGGTCGCAGGTGGCGGAGTGGACGGCCGACCATCCGCCCGAGACGTTCTGCCACCTCGTCCACGGGGTGCCGCGGACCCACCTGGAGGAGGCGCTGCGGATCGCCCGCTGGCAGGGCGCCGGGACGATCTGGTTCACGGACCGGCGGGCGGCGGGAGACAGGGACCCGTGGGCCTCGATGCCCGGGTACTGGGACGAAATCGTCTCGCGGATCGGACCGGGTGTCTCGGAATGAAGAAGGGCGTGGCAGTGTTACGGGAAGAACCACCGTTCAGACATACCCATCTACGGAGTCCCCGTGTCGCTGCCACCCCTGGTAGAGCCAGCTGCTGAGCTCACCGTTGACGAGGTCCGTCGGTACTCCCGCCACCTGATCATCCCGGATGTCGGGATGGACGGCCAGAAGCGCCTGAAGAACGCCAAGGTGCTGGCCGTGGGCGCGGGCGGCCTCGGCTCCCCCGCCCTCATGTACCTGGCCGCGGCCGGCGTGGGCACGCTGGGCATCGTGGAGTTCGACGAGGTCGACGAGTCGAACCTGCAGCGCCAGATCATCCACAGCCAGGCGGACATCGGCCGCTCCAAGGCCGAGTCGGCCCGTGACAGCGTGCTGGGCATCAACCCGTACGTCAACGTGGTCCTTCACGAAGAGCGGCTCGAAGCCGAGAACGTGATGGAGATCTTCAGCCAGTACGACCTCATCGTCGACGGCACGGACAACTTCGCCACGCGCTACCTGGTCAACGACGCCTGCGTGCTGCTGAACAAGCCGTACGTGTGGGGTTCGATCTACCGCTTCGACGGCCAGGCCTCCGTCTTCTGGTCCGAGCACGGTCCGTGCTACCGCTGCCTCTACCCGGAGCCCCCGCCGCCGGGCATGGTCCCGAGCTGCGCCGAGGGCGGCGTGCTGGGCGTGCTCTGCGCGTCCATCGGGTCCATCCAGGTCACCGAGGCCATCAAGGTCCTCACGGGCGTCGGCGAGCCGCTGGTCGGCCGCCTGATGATCTACGACGCCCTGGAGATGCAGTACCGCCAGGTCAAGGTCCGCAAGGACCCCGACTGCGCGGTCTGCGGTCCGAACGCGACCGTCACCGAACTCATCGACTACGAGGCCTTCTGCGGCGTCGTGTCGGAGGAGGCCCAGGAGGCCGCCCTCGGTTCGACGATCACTCCCAAGCAGCTCAAGGAGTGGATCGACGGCGACGAGCCCATCGAGATCATCGACGTCCGTGAGAAGAACGAGTACGAGATCGTCTCGATCCCCGGCGCGAAGCTGATCCCCAAGGGCGAGTTCCTGATGGGCACCGCCCTCCAGGACCTGCCGCAGGACAAGCGCATCGTCTTGCACTGCAAGACGGGTGTCCGCAGTGCGGAAGTCCTCGCTGTCCTGAAGTCCGCGGGCTTCGCGGACGCGGTGCACGTCGGCGGCGGCGTCATCGGCTGGGTCCACCAGATCGAGCCCGAGAAGCCGGTCTACTAGCAGCAGCGTCCGAAGGGGCCGTACCCGCGCCGGGTACGGCCCCTTCGGCGCGCTCCAGCCGCTCTGGGCGTTCTGGGCGTTCTAGGCGGGCGTGGGGCTGGCGGCGGGGCTGGGGCTGGCGGCCGGGGTGCAGACGGTGCCCTTCCCCGGTACCTTCCCGTCCAGCAGGTAGGAGTTCACCGCCTGCTGCACGCACGCGTCGCCGCTGTTGTACGCGCCGTGCCCCTCGCCCTTGTAGGTGAGCTCCACGCCCACGTCCTTGCCGAGCCGCTCGGCCATCTTGCGCGCGCCCTCGTACGGGGTCGCCGGGTCGCCGGTGTTGCCGATCACCAGGATGGGGGCGGCGCCGGGGGCCGAGACGTCCGGGGTGTTCCAGGCGCCCGCGACCGGCCAGTCCAGGCAGCTCAGCATGGCCCAGCCGAGGAAGTCCCCGAAGACGGGCGAGGCCTTGCGGAACTCGGGGAGCTTCGCCTTGGTCTGCGCGAGGGTGTACCGGTCCTTGGAGTCAGCGCAGTTGATGGCGGTGTTGGCCGCCAGGATGTTGCTGTAACGGCCCTGCTGGTCCCGGCCGTTGAGGGCGTCCGACAGGGCCATCAGCAGCTGGCCCTGACCGCCCTCGGCCTCGTCCAGGCCCTGCTCCAGCAGTGGCCACAGCTCCTTGGAGTAAAGGGCCTGCGCGATGCCGTTCGTGGCGGCGGAGTCGGTGAGTTGGCGGTCGCCGATGCCGGCGATGGGCTTGGCCGCGAGCGCCTTCTGGAGCTTGGTGACGTTCGCCTCGATCTCCTTGGCGGTGCTGCCCTGGAGCCGGCAGGCGTCGCCGCGGTCCACGCAGTCCTGGGCGAAGTTGCCGAGGGCGAGCTGGAAGCCCTTCGCCTGGCCGAGCGCGCCCTGTTCGGCGTTCTGGGTCGGATCGACGACGGCGTCGAACACCGCCCGGCCGACGTTCTTCGGGAAGAGGTGGGCGTAGACCCCGCCGAGTTCCGTGCCGTAGGAGATCCCGAAGTAGTTGAGCTTCTCGTCGCCCAGGGCCTGGCGGACACGGTCCAGGTCGCGGGCGGCGTTCTCGGTGCCGACGTGGGGCAGCACGGCGCCGGAGTTCTTCCGGCACGCCTCCCGGTACTTCTTGACGCCGTCGAGGAAGGCCTTCTCCTGCTCCGGCGTGGCGGGGGAGGAGTCCTGGGCGTAGTACGCGTCCAGCTGCTTGTCGTCCTCGCAGAGCACGGGTGCGCTGCGGCCGACCCCGCGCGGGTCGAAGCTCACCAGGTCGTACCGGGCGCGCAGGGCCGCGTACTCCTGGGCGGCGCCGGGGAGGGTGCTGACGCCGGAGCCGCCGGGGCCGCCGAAGTTGAAGACGAGGGAGCCGAGGCGGTGCTTCTGGTCCCGGGCCCTGGCGCGGATGAGGGCGATCGGGATGGTCTTGCCCCCGGGGTTCGCGTAGTCGAGCGGCACGTCGAGGGTGGCGCACTGCCAGTCCTTGCCGGGCGTCTGCCCACCGCCTTCGGCAGCGGTGGGAGGGGAGCACTCGCCCCACTTCAGGGGCTTGGGCTCCTGGGTGCTGCCGCCCTGCGGTCTTCCCGCCGTACCGGAACCGCCGCCGGCGCAGGCGCCGGTGGTGAGCAGCGCGGCGGTGAGGGTTGCGGCGGCGGCTGTCCGAACGACGTTTCTGGGCATGCCTCCATCCTCTGCCCGCACCCCGCACCCCGCCCGCGCGCTGACCCGTCCGGGGGATCCCGCGGGGCTCAGGGGCGGGGCGGCGTCAGGCCGCTGCCGGGGTCACGCCCGGGGCCGGGGTCAGCACCTGGCGGGCCGCGGCCCGGCCCGTGGCCACGCAGGCGGCCACGCCCACGCCCTCGTACGCCGCTCCGCACAGCGCCAGCGACGGCAGCTCCGCGGTGGCCTCGCGGATGCGGGCCACGCGTGCGCGGTGCCCGACGCCGTACTGCGGCAGGGCCCGGTCCCAGCGGGTCACGCGGGCGGCGAGGGGCTCGCCCAGGGGGCCCGCCGCCCGGTGGAGTTCGGCGACGGCTGCCCGGATCAGGTGCCGGTCCGGGCGGCCCAGCAGCTCCTCCTCCCCGATCCGCCCGATCGACGCGCGCAGCACGAAGGCGGCGGGCGCCGCCTCGTCCGTCCAGGACCACTTGTTGGAGAGGAAGGACGCCGCCTTGAGGACGTGCCCGTCCACCGCCGGGACCAGGAAGCCGTTGCCCTCGGGGAAGCGGTGTGCCCGGCCGCGGGGGAAGGCCATGGTGATGACCGCGGTGGAGGCGTGCGGGATCGCCGACAGTTCGGCCTCCGCCCGGGGGGAGTGCGGTTGCAGCAGTTCCGCGGCCGCGTGGGCCGGCAGGGCCAGGACCACCGCGTCCGCGTCCATGGTCAGCGGGCCGTCGGCCGTCACGGCCCGTACCCGCCAGCGGTCGCCGGGAAGACGCCCCAGGGAGCGGGCCGTGGTCCCGGTGAGGATCCGCGCCCCGCAGGCGCCGGCGACCGCCTGCGGGAGGCGGCCGGTGCCGCCGGCCAGGCCCCGGACGGCGCCCGCCGCCGGGTGCGTGCCGCCCGCCGCCTTCATCCGGCGCAGTGCGGGCAGCAGCGGGCCGCCCCGTTCGGCGAGGGCGGCGATCCGGGGCAGGACCGCGTGCAGCGAGAGCCGGTCGGCGCGGCCCGCGTGGACCCCGGCCAGTATCGGTTCGACCAGCCGGTCCACGGCCTCCCGGCCGAGGCGGGCGCCGAGGTACGCGCCGACCGAGCAGTCCTCGGTGAGCGGTGCGGCGGGCAGGCTCTCCTCGGCCGCGAGCCGTGCGACGCCCTCCGCCGAGAGCAGGCCCGTGCCGACCAGCGCGGCCGGGTCGGTCGGGACGCCCATCACGTGGCCGGGCGGGAGCGTGCGCAGCCCGCCGTGGGTCCAGATGGCGGTGGCGGCCGGGGCCGGGTCGCGCAGGGCGCCGCCGAGTCCGACGGCGGTCGCCAGTTCCACGGCCTCCGGGCGCAGCGCCGTCAGGGATTCCGCGCCCTCGTCGACGGCCGTGCCGGCGATGGTGCCGGTGCGCAGTGCGCCGCCGACCTTGGCCCTGCTCTCCACCACGGTGACGTCCGCCCGGCCGCGCAGCTGCCAGGCGGCCGCGAGGCCGCTGATGCCGCCACCCACGACGATCACTGAACGCATGGTCATCTCCCGTAAAGGTATGTCCCCTTTCAGAAGGTATGGGAGGGTCCCGGGCCGGCGCATCGTGCTTTCGGTCAGAGCCCGCGGCTCCGCCGGCGGGTGGGGCGCCGGCCCCCGAGGGGGCCGGCGGTGCTAGATCGATTCCTTGCGGGTCAGGAAGTTGAACGAGATCCAGCCCGGGAGGACCGGCAGCCAGAAGGTCATCAGGCGGAAGAGCAGGACCGCCGAGATGGCGACCTCCTTCTCCAGGCCCGCCGCGATCAGACCCAGCGTCAGGGTCGTCTCCACCGCTCCGATGCCGCCCGGGGTCGGCGCCGCCGAGCCCAGGGCGTTGCCCGCGAGGAAGACCACCGCGATGCTCGCGTAGCTGATGGCCTGCCCGCCGCCGAAGGCGCGGATCGAGGCGTCCAGGCACATCACGAAGCAGCCGGTCAGCAGCAGCATGCCGCCGATGCCGGTCATCAGCTTCTGCGGGCGCTGGAGCACGTCCAGCATGCGCGGGACGACCCCCGCGAACAGGGCCCGCACCCGGGTGACGACGAACTTCCGCAGGAAGGGGACCGCCGTGACGACGAGGACCAGTACGGCGACCGTGAGCAGGCCCGCGATGACCGTCCGGGAGGGGGTCATCTCGGGCGTCTTCTCGGTGCCCGTGAGGTAGCCGAAGGACAGCAGCAGCAGGATGTGGCTGGCCAGGCCGAAGAGCTGGGAGGCGCCGACGCTGGCCACGGCCAGGCCGGGGCGGATGCCGGCCCGCTGCAGGAAGCGGGTGTTCAGCGCGACACCGCCGACCGCGGCCGGGGCGACCAGCTTCACGAAGGACCCCGCCACCTGCGCGAGCACCGTCCGAAGGAAGGGCACCCGTTCCGGTACGAAGCCCAGCAGGCTCATCGCCGCCGCGAAGTAGCTGAGCGCCGAGAAGGCGAGCGCCGCCCCGACCCAGCTCCACTGCGCCTGCTCGACGATGGTCGCGAAGTCCACGTGGGCCAGCTGCGTGAGCAGGAAGTACGCACCGAACGCGCCCGCGATGAAGGACACCAGGGTGCGCGGACGGATCCGTTCCAGGCGGGCCGGCTCCACCGGGGCCTGCGGGCGGATCAGCAGGACCTGCCGGCGGATCTGGCTGAGGAGGTCCTCCTCGCGCGCCCCTTCGAGGGCGTCGTCCAGAGCCCGCTTCTCCGCCTTGCGGTCGGCGGCCGCGCTGGCGGCGGCGTCCCCCGCGCCCGCCGCGGCCTGCGCCTCGCGGGCCGCCTTCGCCACCCGCGAGGACTCCAGTACGGCCTCGCGCTGCCGGTCGGCCCGCTCGCGGGCCAGCCGGCGCAGGGTGGCCCGGGTGGAGCGGCTCAGGGCGATCGGCTGGAGCAGCGGCAGACAGTCCGCCACCGCGTCCGGGCCCAGCACCGACACGGCGGAGGCCACCGAGCGCTCGGCTCCGACCCGCAGGCCGAGGGTGGTCAGCAGCTGGGCGATGTCCATGCGGAGCACCAGGTCGCCGGCCGCGATCTCGCCGCCCCGCAGGTCGGTGAGGATGACGTTGCCGGAACGATCCACCACCAGCGCGTCCCCGGTGAGCCGGCGGTGCGCGATCCGGCGCGACTGGAGGGCCCGTACCTGCTCCCACGCGTTGCGGCTCAGGTCGTCGGTGATCTCCTCGTCCGCCAGCGCGTCGAGGGTCCGGCCACCCAGGTGCTCGTAGACGAGCATCACGGCGTCGGGGCCGAGCTCGGAGGTGGCGATCAGCCGGGGGGCGTTGGCCCCGGCCGCGATGGCCGCGTAGGCGAGCAGTGCCTCCTGCTCCAGGGCCTGGCGCAGGGACTGGAGGCTGCGCCGGGTGGTGATCCCGCGCAGGGTCATCCGGCGCCAGACCCGGTAGAAGAAGCCGTGCGCCTGCTGCTCGCGGTCCACGACGGTGACGTCCAGCGGCGGCCCGTCCTCCAGTGTGACGTGGTAGCGGCGGCCCCGGTCGTTGGCGTTGGCCTCCGCGCCCTCTCCCTCGGGAGCCTCGGCGCGCATGGCGCTGACCGGCTGGAAGCCGACGCGGCGCAGGCCCGCGAGGAGGTTCTGCCCGGTGGGGCGGACGTTCGGGGAGCCGACCGCGTACAGGGTGCCGTACGCGACGCTCCAGCCGATCAGTACGGTCAGGATGATCGAGAACGGTGTCGTGTACCCGCCGACCAGCATGGCGAAGGCGTCCAGGAGCAGGACCACCCACAGCGCCACCCGCCAGCGGGGCCGGCGCGTCATCCCGACGGCCGTCATGTACGCGATCACGGGCGCGAGGTAGCCGTGCACCGGGTCGGTGAGGGTGCCGGTGGTGCCGGTGGTCCGGGTCAGCGCCTCCTGGATGGTCCCGGGGGCGGCCTGGGAGACCCACAGGTCGGTGGCGAGGGTGACGCCGTGCGCGAGGACCGCGGCGAGCACGCCGTCCGCGATGCGCAGCCCGTCGCGTTTGATCAGCCGCTCGATGGCGAAGGCGACGGGCACCAGGAGGACGGCGATGGAGGACACCAGCCCGGCGACCTTGATCAGCAGATCGGGTGCCTGGCCCGTGCCGGCGCTGATGTCCTGCTCCAGGCCCGCGGTGGTGCCGTGGGCGAAGGCGGCGATGCACAGGACGACGGCGATGCCGAGGACGCCGACGAGGAGCCGTACGAGGTCGGAGGGCCGGTGCACGCGCGCGGCGAGCAGCGGCTCGTCGACCTCGACCCGGTCGGCCGCCGTCGGGGTGTGACCGGGCGGGTCGTCAGGGTGCGGATCGCAGACGGGCACCTCGGGCACCTCGGGCCCCTTGTGACCCTCGGACCCCTCGGGCACGGCGCCGGAGCGCGGCTGCCCGGGGCGCACGGGTTCCGGGAGCGGGGGTTCGGGGCGCGCGGGCTCCGGGAGCGCCGCGTCCGGGAGGGGCACGTCCGGGAGGGCCGCGTCAGGGCGCGCGTCGCCTTCGGCGGGCGCGCCGGAGTCCGCGGGCGCGCCGTTTCCCGGCCGCGCGCCCTCGTCTCTCGTCGCACCGTCCGGAGGGCTCACACCCTGCTCCTTAGCCGTCACATCCGTCTCTTCTTGATCACGTATCACCAGTCACCGCCCGGAAGATGGTGGCACGGACCGGCGGTCGAAGGGGGCACCAGGGTGCGCGCCGGTTCGGAAGGAGAGCTTCCGCCGAGGTGTCCGTGCCGTCCGGCACCATGTCCCGAATGAGCGAAGAGCTTCCCGCGTACGCGGAGCGGGTGCTGGAGGTGGCCGAGCGGATTCCGCCCGGCCGGGTGATGACCTACGGGGACGTCGCGGAGTGGCTCGGCGAGGGCGGACCCCGCCAAGTCGGCCGCGTCATGGCCCTGTACGGAGGAGCCGTGCCCTGGTGGCGCGTGGTGCGGGCGGACGGCGTACCCCTGCCCGGCAGCGAGCGGCGGGCCCTGGAGCGCTACCGGACCGAGGGTACTCCGCTGCGCGAGACCCCCTCCGGCGAGCCGCGACTCGCGATGCGACGGGCCCGCTGGGACGGGCGTGACGAGACGGACGGAGGCGACGAGGCTCACACCTGACAGCTTCGGCCATGCCGGACACCGGCACGGGCTCGAAGGCGCGTACGGGGGACGACCCGGAAGGCCTCCGGGGCGACGTCCCGCCCCGCCGGGACGGACTGCGGCGGCCGACGCGGTTGGCGTAGCGTTGCCTCTTCGGCGCGCGCGACGGCCACCACGGCCGCCGCCCGCACCGACCCCGACACCGCCAGCGCGGCAACCGCGGCGACCGCAGACCCACCAGGACCGGCACCCCACGTGATCACCTCTCCTTCCGACCGCTCAGAGCGGCGTACGCGGACCCCTGACGCGTACCGGCTGGTGCGCACCGGGCCGGGACAGGTGGCTCCCCCTGTCCTGGACGCAGCGCAGCGCGCGGTGGTTGATCACACCCGCGGCCCCCTTCTGGTCCTGGCCGGACCGGGCACCGGAAAGACCACCACCCTGATCGAGGCGGCCGCCGCCCGGGTCGAGGCGGGGGTCGACCCCGCCCGCATCCTCATCCTGACCTTCAGCCGCAAGGCCGCCGTGGAACTCCGCGACCGCGCGGCCCTGCGGCTCGGCGGCGCCCGCGCCCCGCAGGCCACCACCTTCCACTCCTTCTGCTACGGACTGGTCCGCGCCCACCAGGACCACGAACTGTTCGCCGACCCGCTGCGGCTGCTCTCCGGCCCGGAGCAGGACGTGATGGTCCGCACCCTGCTGGAGGGCCAGCGCCGGCTCCGCTCCATCCGCTGGCCCGACGACCTGCGGGCCGCGCTGACCACGCGCGGGTTCGCCGACGAGGTGCGCGCCGTCCTGGCCCGCGCCCGCGAGCTGGGCCTCGGCCCCCGCGCCCTGGCCGCCTTCGCCGAGCGGATCGGCCGCCCGGACTGGAAGGCGGCCGCGGCCTTCCTCTCCGAGTACCTCGACGTGCTCGACCTCCAGGGGGCGCTGGACTACGCGGAGCTCCTCCACCGGGCCGTCCTGCTGGCCGAGACCACCCCGGCGCTGTCCTCCGCCTACGACGTGATCCTCGTGGACGAGTACCAGGACACGGACGCCTCCCAGCTGCGGCTGCTGCGCGCCCTGAACGGTCCGGGCGGGACCCTGGTCGCCTTCGGCGACCCCGACCAGTCGATCTACGCCTTCCGGGGCGCCGACCTCAACAACATCCTCGGCTTCGAGACCTCCTTCCCGGGCGCGGCCGTGCGCGCGCTGACCGTCGGCCGCCGCTCCGGTTCCGCCCTGCTGGCCGCCACCCGGCTGCTCACCACCCGCATGGCCGTCCCGCGCCTGCCCGCCGCCGCGGTACGGGCCCACCGGGCGCTGGAGCCGGTACGGGAGGGCGGCCGCGTGGAGGTGTACACGTACCCGACGGCCGGCTCCGAGCTCGACAACATCGCCGACATCCTGCGCCGGGCCCACCTGGAGGACGGCGTGCCCTGGCGGGACATGGCCGTCCTGGTCCGCTCCGGCGGCCGCACCCTCCCGGCGATGCGCCGTGCCCTGATCGCGGCGGGCGTTCCCGCGGAGACGGACGCCTCGGCGACCCCCCTCCGCCACGAGCCGGCCGTCGCCCCCCTCCTGACGGCCCTGCGCATCACGGCAACGGCGTCCCAGACCCCACCGCCGGGCACGGACGCCCCGCTGACCCCCACGGCCGGGCTGACTCCCACGGCCGGGGTCGCCGAGATGGCCGAGACCGCTGGGACGGCCGGGACCGCCGAGACGGCCGGGACCGCCGAGACGGCCGAGACCGCCGGGACGACCGGGACCGCCGGGACCGTCGAGCACACGGGACCGGCCCACGGCGTGACCGGGACGGCACCGTCGGGGGCGGGCCCGGACGGCACGGCGCCCGCGGAAGGCGCTTCAGGGGCTGGAGGGTCGGACGCCTCTCCGGCCGGGGTCCCGGCCCCTCGCACCAGAGCCGGCGCCCCCACGGTCACGGCCGCGCCCTCGGCGGACCTCGTCCCCGGGACGGCCGCGGCCGACGCCGACCCGGCCGACGCCGCTCCTGCGGCCGACGCCGCCGCCCACGCGGCGGCCGCCTCCGCGGAGGAGCCGCGGGCGGTGCAGGACTCCCCGGGCGGTCCGGGCCTGCCCGGCCCCGGCGGGGCACCGGACGCCGACGCCGCGGGGCCCGACGCCGGCCCCGGAGCCCCCGAAACCGCCGGAGGCGACGGGTGGGTCGGGGTCGAGGCCGCCATCGAGCTGCTCTCCTCCCCGCTCGGCGGGATGGACGCCGCCGACCTGCGCCGCCTCGGCCGGGCCCTGCGCGACGAGGAGCGGGCCGCCGGGTTCACCGTCCCCGCACCCTCCGACGTCCTGCTGGCCCGCGCCCTCGCCGAGCCCGAACGGCTCACCGCGCACGACCCCGCGTACGCCCGCGGAGCGCAGCGCCTCGGCCTGCTCCTGCGCAAGGCCCGCGAGCTCCTCCAGGGCGGCGGCACCGCCGAAGAGGCCCTCTGGACCCTGTGGGACGGCACCCCCTGGCCGCAGCGCCTGGAGCGCCGCGCCCGCCGCGGCGGCACCTCCGGCCGCAACGCCGACCGCGACCTCGACGCCGTCTGCGCCCTCTTCGACAACGCCGCCCGCGCCGAGGAACGCACCGGCGGCCGCGGCGCCCTCAACTTCCTCGAACAGCTCGAAGCCGAGGACATCGCCGCCGACACCCTCACCACCCGGGCCGTCCGCACCGACGCCGTACGCCTGATGACCGCACACCGCTCCAAGGGCCTGGAGTGGGGCCTCGTCGTGGTCGCCGGCGTACAGGAGGGCCTCTGGCCGGACCTGCGCCGCCGCGGCTCCCTCCTGGAAGCCGACCGCATCGGACACGACGGCCTCGCCGAGCCCCTCACCCCCGGCGCCCTCCTCGCCGAGGAGCGCCGGCTGTTCTACGTCGCCGCCACCCGCGCCCGCCACCGCCTCGTCGTCACCGCCGTCAAGGCCCCGGCCGAGGACGGCGACCAGCCCTCCCGCTTCCTCACCGAACTCGGCGTCACCCCCAAGGACGTCACCGGCCGTCCCCGCCGCCCCCTCGCCGTCCCGGCCCTCGTCGCCGAACTGCGCGCCACCACCGTCGACCCCGACGCCTCGCCCGCCCTGCGCGACGCCGCAGCCCGACGTCTCGCCCGCCTCGCCGCGCTCACCGACGACGAGGACCGCCCCCTGGTGCCCGCCGCGCACCCCCAGCGCTGGTGGGGCCTGTACGAGCCCACCGCCTCCACCGTCCCCCTGCGCGACCGCGACCGTCCCGTGGCCCTCTCCGGCAGCGCCCTGGACCAGCTCGCCAACACCTGCTCCCTCCAGTGGTTCCTGGGCCGAGAGGTCAAGGCCGACGCCCCCTCCACCGCCGCCCAGGGCTTCGGCAACGTCGTCCACGTCCTCGCCGACGAGGTCGCCTCCGGCCGCACCCCCGCCGACCTCGCCGTCCTGATGGAACGCCTCGACTCCGTCTGGGACGCCCTCGCCTTCGACGCCCCCTGGAAGTCCCGTCAGGAGAAGGACAACGCCCGCGCCGCCCTGGAACGCTTCCTGCGCTGGCACACCACCGACCGCGCCGGCCGTGCCCCCGTGGCCACCGAGCACGACTTCGACGTCACCCTCGACGCCGGCGAGTACGCCGTCCGCATCCGCGGCTCCATGGACCGCGTCGAGGCCGACCCGCAGGGCCGCGCCTACGTCGTCGACTTCAAGACCGGCAAGGGCGCGCCCACCAGGGACGAGGTCGCCCGCCACCCCCAGCTCGCCGTCTACCAGCTCGCCGTCCGCGAGGGCGCCGTCGACGAGGTCTTCGACGGCCTGCGCCCCGCAACCGGCGGGGCCGAGCTCGTGCAGCTGCGCCAGGGCGCCGCGAAGAAGGAGGGCGGCGACGAGGTCCCGAAGGTCCAGGCACAGCAGCCCCTCGACGGCGGCCCGTCCGGCGCCTGGGTCGGCGACCTGCTCGCCACCGCCGCCGGCCGGGTCCTGGACGAACGCTTCGCCCCGGCCACCGGCGAACACTGCAAACGCTGCTCCTTCCGCAGCGCGTGCAGTGCCCGTCCCGAGGGCCGGCAGACCGTCGAATGAGACGCCGGACCGCGATGTCGGTGCCGGCGGCTAGCCTTTCGAGGTGACCGCCGTGACCGCGTACGAGTCCGGGCGCGCGCCCGCACTCACCGACCCCGAGCAGCTCAAGGAGCTCCTCGGGATCCCCTTCACGCCCGAACAGCTGGCCTGCGTCACCGCCCCGCCCGCCCCCCAGGTGATCGTCGCCGGGGCCGGCTCCGGCAAGACCACCGTCATGGCCGCCCGCGTGGTCTGGCTCGTCGGCACCGGAGCGGTCGCCCCCGAGCAGGTCCTCGGCCTCACCTTCACCAACAAGGCCGCCGGCGAGCTCGCCGAACGCGTGCGCAAGGCCCTCGCCCGGGCCGGCGTCACCGACCCCGACCCCTCCCCGGCCGAATCCGAAGCGGCCGGCGGCGAGCCGCGGATCTCCACGTACCACGCCTTCGCCGGCCAGCTCCTGAAGGACCACGGCCTGCGCATCGGACTGGAGCCCAGCGCCCGCCTCCTCGCCGACGCCACCCGCTTCCAGCTCGCCGCGAAGGTGATCCGCGAAGCCCCCGGCCCCTACCCCTCCCTCACCAAATCCGTCCCCGACCTGGTCAGCGACCTCCTCGCGCTCGACGGGGAACTCTCCGAGCACCTCGTCGAGCCGGACGGGCTGCGCGCGTACGACACGGAACTGCTCGACTCCCTCGCCGACGTCAGACTGACCAACGAGGACCTGCGCAAGGTCCCCGAGGCCGTCCGCGGCCGCCTGGAGCTGCTCGAACTGGTCGCCCGCTACCGCACGGCCAAACGCTCCCGCGACCTCTTCGACTTCGGCGACCAGATAGCCCTCTCCGCCCGGCTCGCCACCACCCGCCCCGAGGTCGGCACCCTGCTGCGCGAGGAGTTCCGCGTGGTCCTCCTCGACGAGTACCAGGACACCTCCGTCGCCCAGCGACTGCTGCTCTCCGGGCTCTTCGGCGGGGGCACCGGGCACGCGGTGACCGCCGTCGGCGACCCCTGCCAGGCCATCTACGGCTGGCGCGGCGCCTCCGTGGCCAACCTCGACGACTTCCCCGCCCACTTCCCGCACGCCGACGGGCGCCCCGCCACCCGGCTCTCCCTCAGCGAGAACCGGCGCAGCGGCGGCCGCCTCCTCGACCTGGCCAACGGCCTCGCCGCCCCGCTGCGCGCCCTGCACGAAGGGGTCGAGGCGCTGCGTCCCGCCCCGGGCGCCGAACGCGACGGCGTGGTGCGCTGCGCCCTGCTGGAGACCCACGCCGAGGAGCTGGAGTGGCTCGCGGACTCCGTCGCCCACCTGGTGCGGACGGGGACCGAACCGGGCGAGATCGCGGTGCTGTGCCGTTCCGCCGCGGACTTCGCGCAGATCCAGGCCGTGCTGGTGGCCCGTGACGTGCCGGTGGAGGTCGTGGGCCTGTCCGGCCTCCTCCACCTCCCCGAGGTCGCCGACCTGGTCTCGGTGTGCGAGGTGCTCCAGGACCCGGGGGCCAACGCCGCCCTCGTCCGGCTCCTCATCGGCCCGCGCTGGCGCATCGGCGCCCGGGACCTGGCCCTGCTCGGCCGCCGGGCCCGGCAGCTGGTGGCCCGCGCCGCCGCGGACGACGGCCCCGACGGGAGGCTCGCGGCGGCGGTCGAGGGCGTGGACCCGGCGGAGATCGTCTCGCTGGCCGACGCGCTGGAGACCTTCCTCGACGGCGCCGGCCAGGCCGCCCCCGACGACCTGCCCTTCTCCGCCGCCGCCCGGGTGCGCTTCGCGCACCTCGCGCAGGAGCTGCGCGACCTGCGGCGTTCGCTCGCCGATCCGCTGATGGACGTACTGCACCGGGTGCTGGCCACCACCGGCCTGGAGGTCGAACTCTCCGCGTCCCCGCACGCGCTGGCCGCCCGCCGCCGCGAGACCCTGTCGAACTTCATGGACGTCGCGGCCGGCTTCGCCGCGCTCGACGGAGAGGCGACCCTCCTCGCCTTCCTGGGCTTCCTGCGCACCGCCGCCCAGTACGAGAAGGGCCTGGACCACGCCCTGCCGGGCGGGGAGAACACCGTCAAGGTCCTGACCGCCCACAAGTCCAAGGGGCTGGAGTGGGACGTGGTCGTCGTCCCCGACCTGTGCGCCGGCTCCTTCCCGAAGGAGAAGCCGCCGGAGGCCTGGACCTCGTACGCGAAGGTCCTCCCGTACGGCCTGCGCGGCGACGCCCCCACCCTTCCCGCCGACCCGGAGTGGACCTCGGCGGGCCTGAAGTCCTTCAAGGCCGCCCTCAAGACCCACAAGCAGACCGAGGAACTCCGCCTCGGGTACGTCACCTTCACCCGGCCGCGCTCCCTGCTGCTGGCCTCCGGCCACTGGTGGGGCCCGACGCAGAAGCGCCGCCGCGGCCCCTCGGCGTTCCTGGACGCCCTGCGCGCGCACTGCGAGGCCGGATCCGGGGAGATCGAGGCCTGGGCGCCGGAGCCCGACGCCGACGCGGAGAACCCCGCCCTGGCCTCCGCCGGGGCCCCCGACCACTCCTGGCCCCTGCCCCTGGACCCCGCCTCCCTGACCCTGCGCCGCCGGGCGGCGGCCCTGGTCGAGTCCCACCTCGCCGCCGGCCCCCCGCCCTCCGAGGACCCGTACCTGTGGCCCCCGGACTGCGAGGACCCGTCGTACGACACGGAGCCGTGGCCGGACCCGTCCGACGACGGCGGCTCCTGGCCGGACTCCTCCGGTGCCGGGTCCCCCTCCGGGCCCCGACAGGCCCGGCCTGGCGGGACCACCGCGCGGCCGGGCCGGGCCCCGGCCGCCCACGGCGGGGAACCCACCGCGGGCGGCGCCGGGTCCGCGCCCGACGACGCCTGGTACGACGCACCCTGGCCCGGCGAGGCCCCACCGGGCGGCTCCACCGCGCCCGGCCCCGCTGCGGCGGGCCGTGGCGACGGCCCCGGCGGGGTGGGGGACGTCCCCCTTCCGCCCGGCCCCGCCGACACCGACGCCCCCCGGCCGGGGGGCACCGGGGCCGACGACGCCTGGCCGTCCGAGCCCCGGGCCGACGACGCCTGGGCGGCGGAGCCCCGGGCCGACGACGCCCCGGCGGTCGAGCCCTGGGCCGGTGACCCCCGGGCGGTGGCGCCCCGGGCTGGTGACGGCTGGGCCTCCGAGCCCTCGGCCGACGACCCCTGGGCGATGGAGCCCTGGGCCGACGACGCCTGGGCGGCGGAGCCCCGAGCCGGTGACGCCCCGGCTGCCGAGCCCTCGGCCGGTGACGCCCCGGCGGTGGAGCCCGGCGGGCCCGACGACCTCTGGGCCGGGGAGACCGCGCACCCCACCGAAGCCCCCCGCGGCAGCGGCCCCGCACGGCTGCCCGGCCCCCGCCTGCCCGGTGGCTCCTCCGCCACCGGCGCCCGCAACGGCTCCGCCGCCCCGCCCCCGACCCCGGAAGAGGCCCGCGCCATCGCCTCCTGGGACCGCGATCTCGACGCCCTCGAAGGCGAGCTCCGCCGCGCACGGGCGGCCGTCCGCGACGTCGAGTTGCCCTCCGCCCTCTCCGCGAGCCAGCTCATGCGCCTGGCCGCCGACGAGCAGGGCTTCGTACGCGATCTCGCCCGCCCCATGCCCAGGCCTCCGCAGCCGGCCGCCCGCCAGGGCACCCGCTTCCACGCCTGGGTGGAGTCCCGCTTCGACGAGCTGCCCCTGCCGCTCCTCGACCTCCTCGACCCCGCCACCGAGCTGCCCGGCTCCGACCAGGAGGTCGCCGACGAGGCCGACCTCGACGCCCTCAAGGCCGCCTTCGAGCGCAGCGAGTACGCCGAGCGGACGCCGTACCGGATGGAGGCCCCGGTCCAGCTCACCCTCGCCGGCCGGGTGATCCGCGGCCGGATCGACGCCGTGTACAAGAACCCCGACGGCTCGTACGAGGTGGTCGACTGGAAGACCGGCCGCACCACCCAGGCCGATCCCCTCCAGCTCGCCGTGTACCGCCTCGCCTGGGCGGAAGCCACCGGGACCCCCCTCGACCGGGTCTCCGCCGCCTTCCTCCACGTCCGCAGCGGCCGCGTCATCCGCCCCCGTGACCTGCCCGGACGGGCCCGCCTTGAGCGGATCCTCCAAGGCGAAACGGGCACGGACGGTGATGCTCAGGCGGACGGATAGGCTCGGGGCCATGAGCGAAACCCTGCCGGACAGCGTCGTCCGCACGTACATCGACACCCACCGCGCGGCCTTCCTCGACGACCTCGCCGAGTGGCTGCGCATCCCGTCCGTCTCGGCCCAGCCCGAGCACGCGGGCGACGTGCGCCGCAGCGCGGATTGGCTCGCGGCGAAGCTCAAGGGGACCGGCTTCCCGGTCACCGAGGTCTGGCCGACCCCCGGCGCGCCCGCGGTCTTCGCGGAGTGGCCCAGCGAGGACCCGGCGGCCCCGACCGTCCTCGTCTACGGCCACCACGACGTCCAGCCCGCCGCCCTCGCGGACGGCTGGCACACCGAGCCCTTCGAGCCGGTGGTCCGCGACGGCCGCATGTACGGCCGCGGCGCGGCCGACGACAAGGGCCAGGTCTTCTTCCACACCCTCGGCGTGCGCGCCCACCTCGCGGCCACCGGCGCCGCGGCCCCCGCGGTGCACCTCAAGCTGCTGATCGAGGGCGAGGAGGAGTCCGGCTCCCCGAACTTCCGCGCCCTCGTCGAGGAGCGCGCCGAGCGCCTCGCCGCCGACGTCGTGATCGTCTCCGACACCGGCATGTGGTCCGAGACCACCCCCACCGTCTGCACCGGCATGCGCGGCGTCGCCGACTGCGAGATCGACTTCCACGGCCCCGACCAGGACATCCACTCGGGCGCCTTCGGCGGCGCCGTGCCCAACCCGGCCACCGCCGCCGCCCGCCTCGTCGCGGCCCTGCACGACGAGGACGGCCGGGTCACGATCCCGGGCTTCTACGACGGCATCGCCGAGCTCGGCGACACCGAGCGCGCGCTGATCGCCGAGCTGCCCTTCGACGAGGCCGAGTGGCTCCGTACGGCCAAGTCCCACGCGGCCGCCGGCGAGGCCGGGTACTCCACCCTGGAGCGCGTCTGGGCCCGCCCGACCGCCGAGGTCAACGGCATCGGCGGCGGTTACCAGGGCCCCGGCGGCAAGACCATCGTGCCCGCCTCGGCGCACCTGAAGCTGTCGTTCCGCCTCGTCTCGGGGCAGGACCCGTACGAGGTCGAGGCGGCCGTCCGGGACTGGGTCGCGGCCCGCGTGCCCGCCGGGATCCGGCACTCGATCGTCTTCGGCGCCCCCACCCGGCCCTGCCTGACCCCGCTGGACCACCCCGCGCTGCAGTCGGTCGTCCGCTCCATGGGCCGCGCCTTCGGGCAGCGGGTCCGCTTCACCCGCGAGGGCGGTTCGGGCCCGGCGGCCGACCTCCAGGACGTGCTGGACGCCCCCGTCCTCTTCCTCGGCATCTCCGTGCCGTCCGACGGCTGGCACTCCCCGAACGAGAAGGTCGAGCTCGACCTCCTCCTCAAGGGCGTGGAGACCACCGCCTACCTGTGGGGCGACCTCGCCGAGCACTGGAAGCCCGCGACCGCCTGACACACCCGCACCGCACCGCACCGCACGCACCGCACCGCACGCACCGCACCGCACCCGAGCAGCCTGCCTTGTCCCACACACCGGGGGAGTTGGAAGTACCTGTGAGCACCCATACCGAGCCCGAGCGCCCGATCTCGCTCGCCGAGCCCAGCGGAATCGACCGCGCCGCGCACCACCGCCTCGACGAGGCGTGGCTCGCCGCCGCCTGGAGCCACCCGACGACCCGCGTCTTCGTCGTCTCCGGCGGCCAGGTCCTGATCGACGACACCCCCGACGGCGGCACCGCCATCGTGATGACCCCGGCCTTCGAGGCCCCGGTCACCGAGACCCACCGCTACTTCCTGGGGACGGACGAGGACGGCGTACGGTACTTCGCGCTGCAGAAGGACTCCCTGCCGGGCCGCATGGACCAGTCCGCCCGCCCGGCCGGACTGCGCGAGGCCGGGCTGCTGCTCTGCCCGCGCGACGCCGGGCTGATGGTCCACGCGGTGGCGCTGGAGAACTGGCAGCGCATGCACCGCTTCTGCTCCCGCTGCGGCGAGCGCACGGTGGTCGCGGCCGCCGGGCACATCCGCCGCTGCCCGGGCTGCGGCGCCGAGCACTACCCGCGCACCGACCCGGCCGTGATCATGCTGGTCACGGACGAGCAGGACCGCGCGCTGCTGGGCCGCCAGGTGCACTGGCCCGAGGGCCGCTTCTCGACGCTGGCCGGGTTCGTGGAGCCGGGCGAGTCCATCGAGCAGTCGGTGATCCGCGAGGTGTGGGAGGAGGCGGGCGTCAAGGTCGGCACGGTCGAGTACGTCGCCAGCCAGCCCTGGCCGTTCCCGTACAGCCTGATGCTGGGCTTCACCGCCCGGGCCGTCAGCTCGGAGATCACGGTCGACGGCGAGGAGATCCAGGAGGCCCGCTGGTTCTCCCGGGAGGACCTGCGCGCCGCGATCGAGGCCGGCGAGGTCCTGCCGCCGTCGGGCATCTCCATCGCGGCCCGCCTGGTCGAGCTCTGGTACGGCCAGCCCCTCCCGAAGCCGTCCACGACCGTCTGACGGCCGCCACCGGCACGCAGAAGGCCCCCGCCGAGGCGGGGGCCATTCTGGGGGCCGGGGCCGGGGCCGGGGCCGGTCAGACGGCGAGGGCCTGCTTGACCTGGGCCAGGCTCGGGTTCGTCATGACGGACTCGCTGCCGGCGGAGGACTTCACGAGCACGGTGGGGACGGTCTGGTTGCCGCCGTTGGCCTGCTCCACGAACTTCGCGGACTCCGGGTCGAGCTCGATGTTGATCTCGTTGTACGCGATGCCTTCCCGGTCCAGCTGCTTCTTCAGCCGGTTGCAGTAGCCGCACCAGGTGGTGCTGTACATCGTGACGGTGCCCGTGTCCTGCATGCTCGCTCCTCTGGGAGGTCTCGGTGGACCGGGTCTCGGTGATCGGTCCGAACAATCGAACGTCCCCCGCCCCCGAGCCATTCCCGGCACGGGGGACGGGACGGCCGGTGTGACGGATCCGACTGCTGCGGACGCTCCGGCTGGTGGGGCCGGTGCGACGGTATGACGGACGCCCCTCACCTGTGGACGGTCATCCCGTCCGCCCCTCGGGACCTGGCAGCATGGCGGGGTGACAGCAGCAACGCACTCCTCAGTTTCCCCGGCCGACGCAGACGCCGCGGACGCCGTGCTCCTGGGCCTGGACCCGGAGCAGCGCGAGGTCGCCACGACCCTGCGCGGCCCGGTGTGCGTGCTGGCCGGAGCCGGTACCGGCAAGACCCGCGCGATCACCCACCGCATCGCGTACGGGGTCCGCTCGGGGCGGCTGATGCCGGCCAGCGTGCTCGCCGTCACCTTCACCAACCGTGCCGCCGGGGAGATGCGCGGCCGCCTGCGCGCCCTCGGCGCGGGCGGGGTCCAGGCCCGCACGTTCCACTCCGCGGCCCTGCGCCAGCTCCAGTACTTCTGGCCCCGCGCCATCGGGGGCGAGCTGCCCCGGCTCCTGGAGCGCAAGATCCAGTTCGTGGCCGAGGCCGGCGCCCGCTGCCGCATCCGCCTCGACCGCAACGAGCTGCGCGACGTCACCGGCGAGATCGAATGGGCCAAGGTCACCCAGACCGTGCCCGCCGACTATCCGGCCGCCGCCCTCAAGGCCGGCCGCGAGGCCCCCCGGGACCTGGCCGAGATCGCCCAGATCTACGGCACGTACGAGCAACTCAAGCGCGACCGCGGCATGATCGACTTCGAGGACGTGCTGCTCCTCACCGTCGGCGTCCTCCAGGACCGCCACGACATCGCCGATCAGATCCGCGCCCAGTACCAGCACTTCGTGGTGGACGAGTACCAGGACGTCAGCCCGCTCCAGCAGCGCCTGCTCGAACTGTGGCTCGGCGACCGCGACAGCCTGTGCGTCGTCGGCGACGCCAGCCAGACCATCTACTCCTTCACCGGGGCCACCCCCGACCACCTGCTCGACTTCCGCACCCGCTATCCGCAGGCCACCGTGGTCAAGCTGGTCCGCGACTACCGTTCCACCCCCCAGGTGGTCCACCTGGCCAACGGCCTGCTGGGCCAGGCCAGGGGCAGGGCCGCCGAGCACCGCCTGGAGCTGGTCTCCCAGCGCGAGCCCGGCCCCGACCCGGCCTACGCCGAGTACCCCGACGAGCCCGCCGAGGCCGAGGGCGTGGCCGGCCGGGTCCGGGACCTGATCGCGGCCGGCGTCCCGGCCGGCGAGATCGCCATCCTCTACCGGATCAACGCCCAGTCCGAGGTGTACGAGCAGGCCCTGGCCGATGCCGGGGTCCCCTACCAGCTGCGCGGGGCCGAGCGGTTCTTCGAGCGGGCCGAGGTCCAGAAGGCCGTCCTCGCCCTGCGCGGAGCCGCCCGCTCCGGCGGCAGTGACGACCCCCTGCTGCAGGACGTGGTGGAACTGGGCTCCCAGGTCAGGGCCGTGCTCAGCTCCACCGGCTGGACCGCCGAGCCGCCCGCCGGCTCCGGAGCCGTGCGCGACCAGTGGGAGTCCCTGGCCGCGCTGGTCCGCCTCGCCGAGGACTTCGCCCGCAGCCGGCCGGGCGTGACCCTGGCCGACCTCGCCGTCGAACTCGACGAGCGCAAGGCCGCCCAGCACGCGCCGACCGTCCAGGGCGTCACCCTCGCCTCGCTGCACGCCGCCAAGGGCCTGGAGTGGGACGCCGTGTTCCTGGTCGGCCTCACCGACGGCATGATGCCGATCACCTACGCCAAGACCGACGAGCAGGTCGAGGAGGAGCGCCGGCTCCTGTACGTCGGGGTCACCCGGGCGCGGCACCACCTGACCCTCTCCTGGGCGCTCTCCCGGGCTCCGGGGGGCCGGGCCTCCCGTCGCCCCAGCCGCTTCCTGAACGGCCTGCGGCCGGGCTCCGTGGCCCCCGGCAGTCGGCCGGGCGGGCCCGAGGCGGGAGCCGCCCGCAAGCGCGGCCGCCGCGGACCGGCGCTGTGCCGGGTCTGCGGCAGGACCCTCACCGAGGCCGGCGAGATCAAGCTGATGCGCTGCGAGGACTGCCCGTCCGACATGGACGAGGGCCTCTACGAACGGCTGCGCGACTGGCGTGCCGGCCAGTCGAAGCTCCAGGGGATGCCCGCGTACTGCGTGTTCACGGACAAGACCCTGATGGCCATCGCCGAGGCCGCGCCCGCCGAGGCGGGGGAGCTCTCGATGATCTCCGGCGTGGGTGGCCGCAAGCTTGAGCGGTACGGGGCCGATGTCCTGGCCATCTGCGCAGGCCAGGAGCCTGTGGGCGCGGATCCTGACGACGCGTAGAAACTCGTCGGAAAAATAGTTTGCACATGCCCGGCGAATCCCCATAGGTTCTTAGCAACGGAAACGGTGGCTTCTCCGAAGCCCCGGATCCGTGCTGTACTTATCCGAATACGCATGGGACAGGCCTCCGGGCCGAGTCCCCGAGACGCCGAGAGGAGGCGAGACCAGTGACCAGCTTCATGACCTTCACCAAAATGACCGATCGCTCGGTCGACGCTTCCTGCCTGCTCGGTTCCGTCTCCCTCCTGGGTACCGGTCTGTCCGCGATTTCCGCTGACCGGCCCGCCCTGCTGGCGACCCTTGCGGTCAGCGAGCGCAATGAGCGACCGACCCAGGCACCGGTGGCAGTACTGGAAGCCCAGGCGCATGGCGCCTATGGCTTCGCGGCCGCAGCCGGTGCCGGATCCCAGACGCAGACGAAGAAGCACCAGCACCACCTGATGTGGGCCTTCCGCGGGCTCGAACCCTGGAGTGATCCAGCCTGATCGCATGATCAGGCCGGCGCCTTCAGGGCCGCGGAACCCCACCCGGGATCCGCGGCCCTTCTGTTTGTCCCCGAACGGGGACGACGGAGCGAAGGGGCCTCGGGACTGGCAAGACCAGGTACCAAGCCGCGACCGGCCAACCGGCCGGAACGACTAGTCGAACAAGACGAGGAAGAAAACACCGTGCAACTCGAAGCGCACGCCCCGTCCGTACCGCAGAACCGAACGATCTCCCCGCCCGCAGTCCCGGAGGACTCCACCTTGACCCCCCTCACCGCGCTCACCGCGCTCGACGACGCCATCGAGAACCTCGGCGTACCCGTCCCCTGCCGCACCTTCGACCCCGAGGTCTTCTTCGCCGAGTCCCCGGCCGACGTCGAGTACGCCAAGTCCCTCTGCGGCACCTGCCCGCTGGTCGAGGCCTGCCTCGCCGGCGCCCAGGAGCGCCGCGAGCCCTGGGGCGTCTGGGGCGGAGAGCTCTTCGTCCAGGGCGTCGTGGTGGCGCGCAAGCGTCCCCGTGGCCGTCCGCGCAAGAACCCGGTTGCAGCGGCATGACCGCCATCGGAACCATCGACCGCCCCCTGACGCGCGACCCCCTGAAGCAGGCCCCCATGTCCCCCTACGCCACCACGAGCGAGCAGCCGCACGGCTCCGCCACCGCAGACTTCATCACCGCCGGCGCGATCACCTCGCGTCAGAACAGGACCCGCGAAATGCAACTCATCCCAGAAGCCATGGCCCGTGCCCATATGGACGACCGCATGCGTGAGGCGGACGCCGAGCGTCACGCCCTGCGCCTGGTCGCAGCACGGCGCATGCAGCGCAGGGCCGAGCGCGTCTCCATGCGCGCCCGGCGCGCGCTCGCCATGGCCGTCATGCACTGAGGCTCGCCGAGCCACCGGGTCACCGAGCGGGTGACCCGGCCCCCGGGGGGACCGGTCCGAACGGACCGGTCCCCCCGGTGCGTTGCGGGCCCCGGACGCCCTCCGCGGGGATATCGTCTGGAGGTGGACCAGCAGACTCCCCACCCCGACCCTCCGGGACCCGGGGCCCAGCCCGTCGTCTGCGCGCGCTGCGGCGCCCGCTCCCCGGACGGAGCCCCGCCCACCTGGACCTGTTCGGTGGAGAACGGCACCAGACAGTACTTCTGCGTCGACTGCGCGCGGGCCAACCTCCGGGCCATCGAGGGCCGCCTCGACTCCTCCTGGTGGTGACCCCGGCCGCCACCGGGCCGGCCCCGGGGACTCAGTCCTCGGGCAGGAACCCCGGCAGCCAGGACTCCAGTTCGTCGCGCAGCCGCACCGTCGAACCCAGCTGACACAGCACCCCGATGGTGCTCAGCGTCACCCGGTGGATCAGCAGGTACGAGGGCGGCAGGTTGATCTGCCGCCCCAACTGGTGTGCGGGGGAGCGGGGATCGGCGATCCGCGCCGCCTGCCCGCGCAGCCACGGCCGGGTGAAGGTGAACTCGTCCGCCTCGGCGGGCTCGATGATCGGCTTGAGGTAGTCGAGCACCGCGTCCGGGTCGAGTTCGATGGACTCCTTCACGAACCCCTCGGCGCACAGGTGGCCGTAGACCCCTTCGGCGTCCCCGTCCAGGGTCAACCGCAGCGACCGGCCTATGGGCTTGGGCCAGCCGCCCGGCAGCCGGTCGACCGTGCCGAAGTCGAGCACGCCCAGCCGCACCCGGCCGTCCGCCCCCTCGATCAGCCGGAAGTTGCCCGGATGCGGATCGGCGTGCAGCAGCCCCGTGCGCGCGGGCCCCGAGAAGAGGAACCGGGCCAGCAACTGCCCTGCTCGGTCACGCTCCTCCCGCGTGCCGTCGGCGATCACCTCCGACAGCGGGGTGCCCTCCATCCACTCCGTCACCAGCACCTGGTCGCCCTGGTGCACCACGTCCGGGACCACCACGTCCGGGTCGGCGTCGAAGGCGTCCGCGTGCGCGCGCTGCGCCTCGGCCTCCAGCTCGTAGTCCAGCTCCTCCGCGACCCGGTCGCGCAGCTCGGTGATCAGCGGCTTCACGTCCATGCCCGGGATCAGCGGCCCGAGCAGTCCGGCGAAGCGGCTCAGCTGCTTGAGGTCCGACAGCAGCGCCTCTCCGGCCCCCGGGTACTGGACCTTGACCGCCACCTGCCGGCCGTCGTGCCACACCGCCCGGTGCACCTGCCCGATGGAGGCGGCCGCGGCGGGCTTGTCCTCGAACTCCTCGAACAGCTCCCGCCAGTCCTCGCCGAGCCGCTCCGCCAGCACCTGGTGCACCCGCGCCGTCGGCAGCGGCGGGGCCGCCTCCTGAAGCTTCGTCAGCGCCGCCCGGTACGGGCCCGCGACCTCCTCGGGAAGCGCCGACTCGAACACCGACAGGGCCTGCCCGAACTTCATGGCACCGCCCTTCAGCTCGCCGAGCGTGCGGAACAACTGCTCGGCGGTGCGCTGCTGGAGCTCCCGGGCGACGATCTCGGCCGACTTCCCGCCGATCCGCTTGCCCAGCCCCCAGGTCGCCCGGCCGGCGATGCCGAGCGGCAGCGCGGCCAGCTTGACGGTACGGGTGACCGCCTTCCGGGGAAGATCAGACATATGCCCCTCCAGTTCCCAGACGGCTGCGCCGCGAGCGGCGGATCCGGGACGGCCCCTCGGCCCCCGACGCATCCTGTCACGAGCCCCCTCGCCCGCGGACCCGGGCACCCGCCCCCGGTCCGCCGCGACTCCGGCCGTTCACGACCGCACCGCCGGGGCGGCCACGGCGGGCGCCGCCGCACAGGGACAGTCCGGATGGGGGCGCAGCGGGGACCGCTCCCAGTGCGCCCCCGGAAGGGCGGCCTCCCAGCGGGCGGCGGTGGAGGCGGGCAGCTCTCCGTCGAGGAAGGCCAGGGCGTGTGCCGCGGCCAGCCCCGCCACCGCCGTGGACAGCCCCACGTCGCAGGCCCCCGAATCCCGGCGGCGGTGCGCCGACCGCCACTGGACCAGCATCCTCGGCCAGGCCGGATCCCGGTCGACGCGGTCGCGCTCCATGCATCCGGCGCAGGCCGTGGCACCCGGCAGCACCAGCGGGCCGACCAGCCCCGTCCCCTCCAGCACCCCCGCGTACAGGTGCGGGGTGCCCGTGGTGACCCAGTCGGCCGCAGCGGCCGGATCGGGGGCCCACGCCTGCAGCCCGTCCCGGGGCGCGACCACCACCAGAGCCGGGCCGGGCTCCGGCCCTTCGGGATCCCCGGCGCGCGGAGGCCTCCCCGGCGCCGACCCCCGTACCAGGGCCCTCGCGGCCTCGGCCCGCAGCCGGCCCACATCGGCCGGACCGAGCCCGCCGGGCGCCACGTCGGCCACGGTCACCCGGCCCCCGTCGAGCACGTCGACCGCCCCGACCCCCGCCGACGCCAGGACGGCGGCGACCACCGCCCCCACCCGGCCGCTCCCGCGCACCTGGACCCGTATCGCCCGGCGTGCCGCGAGGCCCCGTAAGTCACCGCCCGGTTCACGGTGGACCAGTGAGAGCGAGCCCAGATCGGGCCCGAGCCGCTCCAGGGCCTCGGGGCGGCGCCGCACCGCCTGGGCCCGCGGCCCTCCCGCGGTGACGTCGTCGAGCAGCCCGGCGCGCGCGAGCCGCCGCACCAGCTCGTCCACCTGCCCCTCCGGGAGCCCCATCCCCCGGGCCTCGGTCCGCAGCAGGTCCATGCCCCGCGTGCCGTCGATCCGGTCGATCAGAGAGCCCGTGGCCGTGTCGACCGGCCCGAGCACCACCGCGTGCGCGGGCGTCACACCGAACTGGACCGTCTGCAGATCCCTCCAGGCCCGGGCCAGGGCCGGCTTCACCTTCGGATACACGGCTTCCCCCTCGTGGTGCGTCCCGACGCGCGGCCGGGGACCACCGTCCCTCCGCCGCGCCTTCTCTTCTTCCGACACCATGCCCGTCTTCCGCCGGGCGTGCGGGAGTTTGTCCACAGGTGAGGTGTATTAGGTATATGAGATGGATATCGGTGGCCTGTGAGAGGGAGAACGGACCCCCTCCGGCACCCCGTTCGGGCCCCCTCCGGCATCGCCCGCGCCTCGATCCTGTTCGAACGGCGGACGCGCGGGACTTCCGACACGACGACCGGGTACCTTCGAGGCGTGTCCGCCGACCCACCCCAGCGCGCCGTGGAAGTCCGCCGGAGCGCGCGCCGCCGCAGGACCGTATCCGCCTACCGCGAGGGTGACCGGACGGTCGTGCTGATCCCTGCCCGGATGTCCGAGGCGGAGGAGCGGCGCTGGGTGGGCGTCATGCTGGACAAGCTCGCCGCCCAGGAGAGCAAGCGCACCCTCGGCGACACGGAACTCACCGAACGCGCCGAGCACCTGTCGGAGCAGTACTTCGCCGGCCGCGCCCGCCCCCGCTCGGTCCGCTGGGTCACCAACCAGAACACCCGCTGGGGCTCCTGCACCCCGGCCGAGGGCAGCATCCGCCTCTCCCACCGCCTGCAGGGCATGCCGGAGTACGTCGTCGACTACGTGCTGCTCCACGAGCTGGCGCACCTCCTGGTGCCCGGCCACGGCCCCCGCTTCTGGGAGCTGCTGGACGACTACCCGAAGACGGAGCGGGCCCGCGGATTCCTCGAAGGCGTGGTCGCCGCGGAACGCCTCCCCCGGATTCCGGGCGCCCGCGAGGAATGACCTTCTGTCACGGAACGCGATTGTGTACCGGGTCGGTACCGGCTTGGCCGGATGTCCGCGGGAGCCGTTAGCCTGAGCGGCACGCATTCAGCGGTACGCATTCACAGTCGGGATGGGGGACGGTCGGACGTATGGCCAGGGAATTCCAACGCGGCCACAAGGCCAAGATCAGTGATCTGACAGCGGGCACCGATCTGTACGTGGGCGTCCAGATCGCCGGGCCCGGGCTCACCTTCGACATCAGCTGCTTCGGCCTCGACGCCAACGAGCAGCTCTCGGACGACCGTTACTTCGTCTTCTACAACCAGCCGAAGTCGCCCGAGGAGTCCATCCAGCAGCTCGGCCCGCAGGCCGGTGACACGGAATCCTTCCGGGTGACCCTCGACCGCGTGCCGGCGGCCGTCCGGAAGCTGTCCTTCAGCGCCACCCTCGACGGGGCCGGCCAGATGTCGCAGATCGGCCCCGGCTACATCCGCATCGTGGCCGGCGGCGAGGAAGTCGTCCGGTACTCCTTCACCGGCTCCGAGTTCAGCACCGAACGCGCGCTGATGATCGGCGACCTCTACCTGAAGGACGTGTGGCGCTTCGCCGCCGTCGGCCAGGGCTTCGACGGCGGACTCGCCGCGCTGCTGAAGAACTTCGGCGGCGAGGTCGCCGAGGAGGAGGAGCAGCCGGCGCAGCAGCAGGTGCCGGCCCAGGCCCCGCCGCAGCCCGCCGCGCCCGGCTTCGCCCCGCCCCCGCAGACGGCCGCCCCGGCTCCGGCCTTCGCCGCCCCCGCCCAGCAGCAGCCGCCGCAGCCCCAGCCGCCGCAGCCCGCGCCCTACGCGGCCCCGCCGCAGCAGCCCCAGCCCCCGGCCCCCGCACCGGTGCACTCGGCGCCGACCATGATCGCCCCGCTGGCCCCGCCCGCCCCCGCGGCCCCGTACGGCCAGCCGCCCCACCCGCCGCAGCAGCCCGGCCCGCCCTCGTACGGCGGCCAGCAGCAGCCGCACCCCTCGTACGGCGCCCAGGTCCCGCCGCCCGCCCCGGCCCCCGCGCCCTACGGCCAGCAGCCGCAGCCCTCGTACGGCCAGGTCCCGGGCCAGCAGTACGGTCAGCAGCCCGGCTACGGCCAGCAGCAGCCGGCCTACGGCCAGCAGCCCCCGCCCGCCTACGGCCAGGCCCCGCAGGCCGCCGGCCACGGCCTCGCCGCCGCCCTCCAGCCGTACAAGGAAGCCCCCACGGGCGCCCGCTGGACCCCGCAGAACCAGCAGCTCATGCGGGTCGACCTGTCGATGGGCGGCCAGCCCGTCCTCGCCCGCCAGGGCAGCATGGTCCTCTACCAGGGCAAGGTCGACTTCAGCTACAAGGGCGCGGGCTTCGCCGGCCGCATCGTCGGCAACGCCACCGGCCAGGAGATGCAGCTGATGCGCTGCTCGGGCCGCGGCCAGGTCTTCCTCGCCGAGAACGGCGCCCACCTGCACGCCATCGAGCTCCAGGGCGACGGCATCTGCGTCTCCGCCGAGAGCGTCCTCGCCTTCGACGAGTCCCTCCAGCACGAGGTCCGCCGGATCGAGGGCCACGGCATCCCCGGCGGCGCCCTGTTCACGATGCTCTTCCAGGGCTCCGGCACGGTGATCGTCAAGACGCACGGCGCCCCCGTCGTCCTCCCCGTCACCCCGACCACCTTCGCGGACAGCAACGCCATCGTCGCGTGGTCGGCCGCCTCCCAGGTGATCATTTCCAGCCAGGTGCGCCTGCGGCGCAACGCCTACCCCGGCCACAGCGGGGAGACCGTGAACCTCCAGTTCCGCGGCGCTCCCGGCAACTTCATCGTCGTCCAGCCGTACGAGGTCTGAGGGAGCCCCACATGAACGCCATGAACGCAATGAACCAGCAGCTCGCGGGCTACGCCCCCACCCCCGTCACGGCCCGCATGGAGAACCACGGCCGCGCCATGCTCAAGGTCGCCATGCAGAGCGGCCAGGACCTCTTCGCCCGCACCGGCTCGATGGTCGCCTACGAGGGCTTCGTCCAGTACGAGCCCAACCCCCCGGCCGTGCGCCAGATGGCCTCGCAGTGGCTGACCGGCGAGGGCGCCCCGCTGATGAAGTGCACCGGCGACGGCCTGCTCTACCTCGCCGACTACGGCGCCGACGTCGTCTGCGTCAACCTCAACAACGACGCCCTCTCCGTCAACGGCACCAACCTCCTCGCCTTCGACGCCCACCTCAAGTGGGGCGTCGAGCGGGTCAAGGGCATGGCGAAGTTCGCGGGCCAGGGCCTGTTCAACGTCCAGGTGTCCGGAACCGGATGGGTCGCCATCACCTCCCGCGGCACCCCGATCGTCGTCGACTGCGGCCGCGGCGAGGACGAGACCTACGTGGACCCGGACGCGCTCGTCGCCTGGTCCCCGAACCTCAAGGTCAAGGGGAAGCGCAGCTTCAAGGCCTCGTCGATGATCGGCCGGGGCAGCGGGGAGGCCTACCAGATGGCCTTCTCGGGCCAGGGCATCGTCGTCGTACAGCCCAGCGAGGACAGCACCGACCGGCTCCGGACCCGGGGCTGAGGGGGAGCGGACACATCATGCAGAGCTCACTTTTCGGCTACGCGGAAGCGCAGTCCCAGGACCGGTACACCGTCCAGAACCCGCAGCTCCTGCGGGTCTCGCTGACCGGTTCCGACGACGTCCTCGCCCGCAAGGGCGCGATGGTGGCCTACCAGGGCATCGTCGACTTCGACGGCGAGTACCAGAGCACCACCCAGCGCACCGCCCGCGCCCGCACCGGCGAGGGCCTGGACCTGATGCGCTGCTCCGGGCAGGGCACCGTCTACCTGGCCAACCTCGCCCAGCACGTCCACGTCGTCGACGTGGACCAGGACGGCCTCACCGTCGACAGCAGCTACGTGCTGGCCTTGGACTCCACCCTGCACACCGAGGCCATCGCCGTCGACAGCCAGTACGGCATCTCCGGCTCCGGCAAGTACCAGCTCAACATCAGCGGCCGCGGCAAGGTCGCGCTCATGACCTCCGGCCAGCCGCTGATGATGCAGGTCACCCCCGACAAGTACGTCAACGCCGACGCCGACGCCATCGTCGCCTGGTCCACCTCCCTGCGCGTGCAGATGCAGGCCCAGACGCACTCCACCGGCGTGTGGCGGCGCCGCGGCAACACCGGAGAGGGCTGGGAGCTCAGCTTCCTCGGCACCGGCTTCGCGCTGGTCCAGCCCAGCGAGCTGCTCCCGCCGCAGAACGCCCAGCTCGGACAGGGCATGGCCGCCCAGTACGGCATGGGCCAGCACGGCGCCCACGCCCAGAACCAGAACAACGCCTGGAACTGAGCCATCGCACCCCGCGCGACGGCGGAGGGGGCCGGTCCGCCCGGACCGGCCCCCTCCGCCGTACCGGCGGCCCTACGCGCCCAGGCGCGCCCGGGTCGCCTCCAGCAGCCGCACCACCGAGGTGTCGGCCACTGCCGCCACCTCCTCGTACGGGAACCAGCGCAGGTCCAGCGACTCCTCGCTGATCTCCGCCACGGCACCGGCCGGAGCCAGCGCCGCGTACTGCACGTCCAGGTGCCAGTTGCAGGGCGCCGGGATCGGATGCCGGTCCAGGCGCACCGGCCCGCCCGGCAGCAGGGTCAGCCCGGAGGCGATCCCCGACTCCTCGGCGGCCTCGCGCAGCGCCACCCCGGCGAGCGTGGCGTCGCCCGGCTCGCAGTGCCCGCCCATCTGGAGCCACATGCCGAGCTTCTTGTGCAGGGTCAGCAGGACGCGCCCGCGCTGCGGGTCGACGACCAGCGCGCTGCCGGTGACGTGACCGGCCCCGCAGGGCTTGTAGACCCCGTCCGGGTGGGCGGCCAGGTGCTCCAGGTACAGGTCGCGGAGCTCGGGCTGGTCCTCGTACCGCTTCAGGACGAGGACCGCGTCTTCGTGCAGGCTCACTTCTTCTCGTCGCCGTCCTGGTCGCCGCCGCGGCCGTCCTCGTCGCGCTTGCGGGCGGCCTCGCCGAGCATCTTGTCGATCTCGGAGAAGTCCAGCTGCTCGCGGTGGACGAAACCGTCCGGGTCGTCCAGGTCGGAGGCGGTCGGCAGCATGTCCGGGTGCTCCCACAGTCCGTCGCGGCCGTCCACCCCGCGCGCGTCCGTGAGCGAGGCCCACAGCCGCGAGGCGTCGCGCAGCCGCCGCGGACGCAGCTCCAGCCCGATCAGCGTCGCGAAGGTCTGCTCCGCCGGGCCGCCCGAGGCACGGCGCCGGCGCATGGTCTCGCGCATCGCGTCGGCCGAGGTCAGACGGGGCTTGGCCGCCTCGTGCACGACCGCGTCCACCCATCCCTCGACCAGCGCGAGCGCCGTCTCCAGGCGGGCCAGCGCGGCCTTCTGCTCCGGGGTGTCCTGCGGCTGGAACATGCCGCCCTGGAGCGCCTCCTGCAGCTGCTCCGGGTTCGACGGGTCGAGCTGGCCGACCACGTCCTCCAGCTTCGAGGTGTCCACCTTGATGCCGCGGGCGTAGCCCTCGACCGCGCCGAACAGGTGCGAGCGCAGCCACGGCACGTGGGCGAAGAGCCGGGCGTGGGCCGCCTCGCGCAGGGCCAGGTACAGCCGGACCTCGTCGGAGGGGACGCCGAGGTCCTTGCCGAAGGCCTCGATGTTCAGCGGCAGCAGCGCCGCCCGCCCGGCCGGACCGAGCGGCAGCCCGATGTCGGTGGATCCGACGACCTCGCCGGCGAGCGTGCCCACGGCCTGGCCGATCTGCTGGCCGAACATGGCCCCGCCCATGGAGCGCATCATCCCGAGCAGCGGGCCCGCCATGGCCTGCATCTCCTCGGGCAGCACGCTGCCCATGGCCGTGCCGACGCGCTCGGCGACCGGGTCGACGAGCTCCTTCCACACGGGCAGGGTCGCCTCGACCCACTCGGCGCGGCTCCACGCCACGGCCGCGTTGGCGCCGGACGGGAGGGAGGTCACCCCGTCCAGCCACAGGTCGGCGAGGCGCACGGCCTCCTCGACGGCCGACTTCTCGGCGACGCCGACGCTCACGTCCTTCACGCCGTCCGCGGTGCCCTGGGCGACGGTCTGGCGGGCGATGTCCTTGGCCATGTCCCAGTTGACCGGACCGCCCTCGTAGCTCAGCATCTGGCCGAGCTGCTGGAAGGCGGCGCCGAGGTCGTTCGGGTTCATCGAGCCGAACATCGCGGCGAAGGGGTTGTCCGCACCGGCGGGGAGGCCGCCAGGGCCGAACCCGAACGGATTCGCGGGACCGCCCTGCCCGCCCTTCTTGCCCTCGTCGCCGTTCTCCGGCTCCTCCGGCGGAAGGCCGAATCCGAATGGGGTGTCGCTCACGGGTTTCCTCGGCTCGTAGGGCCGTCGGCGGGAGCCGACGGGCAATGGTCCGACAACACCACCCAGCGTAGACACCACTCCCGCTTCCGGGCTCGGTGCTCCGCCGACTCCTGGGCTGCGGCAGGATGGACATCACCTGGTGGGTACGCGTCACGACGCGTCCCCACTGAAGACAACCGCTGGAGACGCCCGGTGAGTTCCCCAGATCCGCAGGCTCGCGCGCCGCACGACGCCGAAATCCGCCCCGAGCACGGCGACAGCGCCCCCGGCGTTCGCCAGTCGCGAAACCAGGCCGAACCGCGACGGCGCAGCCCCGTGATCGCGGTGACCGGCGCCGCGTCCGGGGTCGGCGCGGCCCTGGTCGCCCGGCTCGCCGTGTCCGACGAGGTCAAGCAGGTCGTCGCCATCGACGAGCGGCGCGGGGACTGCGCGTCCGCGCAGTGGCACGTGCTGGACGTACGGGACCCCGCGATCGCGGAGAAGCTGCGCGGCGCGGACGTCGTGGTCCACCTCGCGCTGGACCTCGACCTGGAGACCGACCCCGCGGCCCGTACCGCGTACAACGTACGCGGAACCCAGACCGTCCTGACCGCCGCCGCGGCGGCCGGCGTGCACCGGGTCGTGCTGTGCACCTCCGCGATGGTCTACGGGGCCCTCCCAGACAACGACATCCCGCTCTCGGAGGACTCCGAGCTGCGCGCCACCGCCGAGGCGACCGGTGTCGGCGACCTGCTGGAGATCGAGCGCCTGGGCCGCCGGGCCCCGCGCGCGCACCCCGGGCTGAACGTGACGGTGGTCCGCCCGGCGGTGCTGGTCGGCGGCACCGACACCGCCCTGACCCGGTACTTCGAGTCCCCGCGCCTGCTCGTCGTCGCCGGATCCCGGCCCACCTGGCAGTTCTGCCACGTGGAGGACCTGGTCAGCGCCCTGGAGTACGCGGCGCTGGAGAAGGCCGAGGGCGAGCTGGCCGTCGGCTGCGAGGGCTGGCTGGAGCAGGAGGAGGTCGAGGAGCTGAGCGGCATCCGCCGCATGGAGCTGCCCTCGGCTGTCGCCCTGGGCGCGGCCGCGCGGCTGCACCGGATCGGCCTGACCCCCTCCCCGGCCGGGGACCTCGCGTACACGATGCACCCGTGGGTGGTCAGCGTCAGCGGGCTGCACGCGGCGGGCTGGCGGCCCCGCTGGACCAACGAGGAGGTGCTCGCCGAGCTGCTCCAGGAGGTGGCGGGCCGGCACACCGTCGCGGGCCGCAGGCTGGGGCGCAAGGACGCCGCCACCGCCGCCGGCGCCGCGGGTGCGACGGTGGCCCTGCTGGGCGCCGCCGCCGCGGTCCGCCGGGCCCGCCGGCGCCGGGGCATCTGAACCGGACCGGTGCCCCGCCCCGCGGGGCGGGGCTCCTGTAGGAGGCTCCCAACCGGGCGGGCCGGGCCCGGGCGAATCGGCTATTCCACCACCCCGGCCGCTAGGGCACGATGGAAGACATGGCACCGCACTTGGACCACCCCGGCGAGCAGGCCGCTCCGGACCCGATCCGGCTGCTCGAGATCCGTGACGCCCCGCTCTCCATCGACGAGGTCTTCCGGGCCGTCGGCGACGACGCGACGGGCGGCACGACCCTCTTCGTCGGCACGGTGCGCAACCACGACGGCGGCGCCGACGTGGACTCGCTCGGCTACTCCTGCCATCCCACGGCGGAGGCCGAGATGCGGCGCGTCGCCGACCGGGTCATCGAGAAGTACCCGGTCCGCGCGCTGGCCGCGGTCCACCGCGTCGGCGACCTGGCCGTGGGCGACCTCGCCGTGATCGTCGCCGTCTCCTGCCCGCACCGCGGCGAGGCCTTCGAGGCCTGCCGGATGCTGATCGACGACCTCAAGCACGAGGTCCCGATCTGGAAGCACCAGACGTTCTCGAACGGCACGGAGGAGTGGGTCGGCGCCTGCTGACGCGGACGGCCGCGAACGGGTACCCCGGGCGCCGGGGTCTCCCCGCCGGGGAGTAGCCTCACACCCGTTCGGCCGCGCAACACGCCCTCGATTTGCGTAACCCCCTCCCGGGCACGAGCGTTGAAGCCATCGACGACACGTACTTTTCGGGGCAGGGAGGCACGTCCATGGCGTCACTGGCGTGGTTGCTGATTCCGCTGTTCGCCGCGATCGGGGCGGCGATATGGGGCAGCTGGGCGGCACGCGACCGCACTCAAGGCGACATATCCGAGCTCGCCGGCTACGCGAGGTTCCGCGAGGTCATGGACGAGGTCGACCGGGCCCATCGGGCCCGTATGAAAGAAAAGGCGCACTCCGGTTCCGACGCCGTCTGACGCGTCCCGAGAGTCCCGCCGGGAAGCACCGCCGGACGGTTGCGCGGGGAGACACCGCGGGAAGGCACCGCGGGGGTACCGCGAGCCCCTCCGCCGGAAGGTTCGGCTCCGCTGAGAATCACCTGAGAGTTCCGCCCGGGGGCCCCGTACGGACCGGCCCCGGGGGCCGCCCGCAGAGGCCGTCACGTACTGTCGAGCCATGCCACGCCGCACCGCGACGATGCTCGCCTCCTTCCTCGTGCTGTTCGCGCTGCTCTGCGTAGGAGTGTTCGTCAGGGTCCCGTACTCGGAGATGAGCCCGGGCCCCACCGTGAACACGCTCGGCGACTCGCGCGGCGAGCCGGTCCTGAACATCTCGGGCCGCAAGACGTACCCGACCAGCGGTCACCTCAACATGACCACGGTCCGCGTCACCGGCGCGGACTACGACATGAACCTGCTGGAAGCGGTCTACGGCTGGGTGGCCGGCGACAACATCGTCGTGCCGCACGAGAACCTCTATCCGAACGGCAAGACGGACAAGGAGTCGACGCAGGAGAACGCCGAGGAGTTCAGCCAGTCGCAGGAGAGCGCCAAGGTGGCCGCCCTCAAGCAGCTCGGCATCCCGGTCACCGCCCGCGTCATCGTCTCCACCGTCGTCAAGGGCAGCCCCTCCGAGGGGAAGCTGCACGCCGGGGACGTGATCAAGGACGTGGACGGCGCCCCGGTCAACGAGCCGGGCGACGTGGCCAAGCTCGTCACCAAGCACAAGCCCGGGGAGCCGGTGGAGTTCACCATCGTCCCGGCCGCCGACGCGGCGGCGGCCGAGAAGGAGAACCGCGAGCCCACCGGCAGCACCAAGGTCACCATCACCGCGGGCAAGGCGCCCGACGACGGCCACGCCATCGTCGGCATCCGGGCCGGGACCGACCACGCCTTCCCGTTCCCGATCGACATCAAGCTCGCCGACGTCGGCGGCCCCAGCGCCGGGCTGATGTTCGCCCTCGGCATCGTCGACAAGCTCACCCCGCAGAGCCTGACCGGCGGGAAGTTCATCGCGGGCACCGGCACCATCGACGACACCGGCAAGGTCGGCCCCATCGGCGGCATCCAGATGAAGACCATCGGCGCCCGCCAGGCCGGCGCCGAGTACTTCCTCACCCCGGCCGAGAACTGCGCCTCCGCGTCGGAGCACACCCCCGACGGCCTGACCCTGGTCAAGGTCTCCACCATCGACGACGCCACCAAGGCCCTGGAGAAGATCGGCAAGGGGGACACGGCGGGTCTGCCGCGGTGCACGAAGTCCTGACCGCCGGACCCCGCCGCACCCGGACCCGCCGGGTCCCGCCCGGCCGGCCCGACTAATCCAGGAAGGTCGCGGCCAGGGCCTCGGCCAGGCCCGGCACCAGGGTCGCCCCGGTCAGCACCTCGCTGGAGGAGTCCTTCTCCCGCAGCCGCACGGCCGACTCCCGCGACCCGTCGCGCAGCACGCCCACCGTCAGGCGGACCTCCTGCCGGTCGGGGTGCCCGGCGACCCACTTGGCCAGCTGCTTGTCGCTGAGCCCCTCCGGTACGGAGGCCTCCGCGGACGGCGGCAGCATCAGCCGCTCCACGGTCAGGGCGCAGCCGACGATCGCGTCGGGCCACGCGATGGTCCCCAGGAACTTGTCCAGCGGCATCCCGGCCGGGACCTGGTCCTGCTCGATCGGGGTCAGCTGGCTCTTGCCGGCGTCGTCCTGGTCGAGGCCCAGCTGGTTCGCGAGGCCCGGCTCCGAGCGGCGCAGGCGGGCCGTGTCGACCAGGGCGAAGAGCCGGGCGGGCTTGTCCCAGCCGAGGGTGGAGGCGTACTCGTCGATTTCGAGGACGGCGCGGGTCAGCGGACCGGCCGCCATCGGGGTGCCGGGGGAGGGAGAAAGGTTGGACATGGACAACATCCTGCCTCCTTTCTCCCCGATAGCGGGAACTGACTAAAGCCTCAGTAAGTTGCATGAGTGGGCCCTACGATCGGGGGCCCAGCTTTGGACACTTTTCCAGTACGCCAGAGACCGACCAGACCACAGCGACTTTCGAGGTGCGCACCTTGGCTTTCCAGATGCCGGACCGCGGCGGAGGCCCCTCCGGGCCACGGATGAGAGTCGGCCGCCCCTCCCGGCGCGCCCGGACTCTTCTGATGACCCTGGGCGTCCTGGCCGTCCTGGCCATGGCGTTCATCATGTTCGCCGGGTTTTGGACGGACTGGCTCTGGTTCCGCTCCGTCAAGTACTCGACGGTCTTCACCACCACCCTGTGGACCAAGATCGGCCTCTTCGCCGTCTTCGGTCTGCTGATGGCCGGTGCCGTCGGGTTCAACATCTGGCTGGCGCACCGGCTGCGGCCGCCGCTCAGCGCGATGTCGATGGAGCAGCAGAGCCTCGACCGCTACCGGATGAGCGTCGCCCCGTACAAGAAGTGGCTGCTCCTGGGCATCGCCGCGGTCGTCGGACTGATCGCGGGCGCCTCGGCGGCCGGCCAGTGGAAGACCTGGCTGATGTACGTGAACGGGGTGCCCTTCGGGCGCAAGGACCCCCAGTTCGGCCTGGACGTGTCGTTCTACACCTTCGACCTGCCCTGGTACCGCTTCCTGCTCGGCTTCGGCTTCGCCGCCGTCGTGCTCTCGGTGATCGCCGCCGTCGTCGTGCACTACCTGTACGGCGGCCTGCGCGTGACCAGCCCGGGTGCCCGGGCCACCGCCGCGGCGACCGGGCACCTGTCGGTGCTGCTCGGCCTCTTCGTGACCTTCAAGGCCGTCGCCTACTGGCTCGACCGGTACGGCCTCGCCGTGAAGTCCAGCGACTTCAAGGCCGCCGACAACTGGACCGGCCTGCGGTACGTCGACGCCAACGCCTACCTGCCCGCGAAGACGATCCTCGTCGCCATCGCGGCCATCTGCGCGCTGCTCTTCTTCGCCACCCTGTGGCGCCGCACCTGGCAGCTGCCGGTCATCGGCTTCGGCCTGATGGTCCTGTCGGCGATCCTGATCGGCGGGCTCTACCCGGCGATCGTGCAGAAGTTCCAGGTCCAGCCGAACGAGCAGGCCAAGGAATCCCCGTACGTCGAGAAGAACATCAAGGCCACGCGCGACGCCTACGGGATCGCCGGCAGCGACGTCAAGGACTACCCGGGCGTGCCCACCCCCGGCACGAACAAGGACCAGCTGCGCAAGACGGCGGACACCACCGCCAGCGTCCGGCTCCTCGACCCGAACATCGTCTCCCCGGCCTTCCAGCAGCTCCAGCAGGTCAAGGGCTACTACGCCTTCCCGTCCACGCTCGCCGTGGACCGCTACAGCGGCCAGGACACGGTCATCGGGCTCCGCGAGCTGAACATCGGCGGCATCCCGAAGAACAACTGGATCAACGACCACTTCCGCTACACGCACGGATTCGGCGTGGTCGCCGCCAAGGGCAACACCGCCACCGACAAGGGCGCCCCCGACTTCACCCAGTCCGACCTGCCCTCCAAGGGCATGTTCGGCACGGACTTCGAGCAGCGCATCTACTACGGCGAGCAGACGAAGCAGTACTCGATCGTCGGCGGTCCGCAGAAGGAGCTCGACTACTCGGACGACAAGGGCGAGAAGGAGACGAGCTACAAGGGCGACTCCGGCGTCAACCTCGACAACCCGGTCAACCGGGCCGCGTACGCGCTCGCGTTCAGCGAGCCGCAGATCCTGTACTCGGGCGCCATCGGCGAGGGCTCGCGGATCCTCTACAACCGCACCCCCAAGGAGCGCGTCGAGGCCGTCGCACCCTGGCTGACCATCGACGGGGCCCCGTACCCGGCGGTCGTCGACGGCCGGATCAAGTGGATCGTCGACGCCTACACGACGACGAACGGCTACCCGTACGCCTCGCGCACCACGCTGGGCGACAGCACCGCCGACTCGCTGACCAACAGCCAGCGCGCGGTGGTGGCCCAGGAGAGCCAGGTCAACTACATCCGCAACTCGGTGAAGGCCACCGTCGACGCGTACGACGGCACGGTCAGCCTGTACCAGTGGGACACCGAGGACCCGGTCCTGAAGACCTGGATGAAGGCGTTCCCGGGCACGGTGAAGCCCAAGAGCGCGATCGACAAGGCGCTCATGGACCACCTGCGCTACCCGCAGGACCTCTTCAAGGTCCAGCGCGAGCTGCTCACCCGGTACCACGTCACCGACCCGCAGACCTTCCTCAGCGGCAGCGAGGCCTGGCAGGTCCCGGACGACCCGACCACCAAGGCCGGTACGGCGGTTCCGCCGTACTACCTGTCGATGAAGATGCCGGCGCAGAAGGAGAAGGACCAGGTCTTCTCCCTCACGACGACCTTCACGCCGAACGGCCGGGACAACCTCAGCGCCTTCATGGCGGTCAACGCGGATCCGGGCACCCCGGACTACGGCAAGATCAGACTCCTGAAGCTGCCGACCAGCAGCCCGGTCGACGGCCCCAAGCAGGTCCAGAGCAAGTTCAACTCCGAGCCGAAGATCGCGGAGTCCATCCGTCTGCTGCGCGGCGGTGACTCCGAGGTCGAGTACGGGAACCTGCTCACGGTCCCGCTGGACGGCGGCATGCTCTACGTGGAGCCGGTGTACGTCCGCAGCTCCGGGCTCAAGTACCCGCTGCTGCGCAAGGTGCTCGTGACCTACGGCGGGCAGACGGCCTTCGAGGACACCCTGGAGAAGGCGCTGAACGTGGTCTTCGGGGCCGAGGCCCCCACCACGCCCACCACGCCGACGCCCCCGACGACGACCCCGCCGGGCGAGGGCACCGTCACTCCGCCCACCGCCCAGGACCCGACGGTCAAGGCGGCCCTGGAGGACGCCCAGAAGGCCATCGACGCGGCGGAGAAGGCCCGGCAGTCCGGCGACTGGACGGCCTACGGCAAGGCCCAGGACGACATCAAGGCCGCGCTGAAGCGGGCGATCGACGCCGAGGCGAAGCTGACGGCGCCCAAGACGGGCGGCTAGGCACCCACGTGGTCAAGGCCCCACTCCGCGTCGTGATACTGTGGTTTCACCGACGCGGGGTGGAGCAGCTCGGTAGCTCGCTGGGCTCATAACCCAGAGGTCGCAGGTTCAAATCCTGTCCCCGCTACTGAAGACGAAGGCCCGGATCCAATGGGATCCGGGCCTTCGTCATGTCCGGGCGGGGGCCGGAAGAAGAAGCCGGGAGACACGGGGTCACTGGGGCGGGTGAGTTGGGGTGTGGGCGTGTTTGACTTGTCTCTCTGTGGGCATGTCGACAAAACGCTGTAGTGACCTCACTGGCTGCGACATACCAGGTGTACGCGGGTAGCAGGTGATGCGACGATGGGATTTATGGGGGACAGGTCAACTCTGCTGGAGACAGGGCGGTTTGTGAGGGCGGAGGCCGAGTCGGGTACGGAGTCCGGTGAGGCGGCTCAGTCTGTCAACGCGCAGACCGCACTGACCGATGCGGTGTTCGCGGAAGAAGCCTTCGGCGAGGCCGAAGGCGCCACCGAGGCCGAGCTGGAGGCCCGCCACCGGCTCGCCGCCGACAAGGGCGACTCGGGCGCCATGAGCGTGCTCGGGGCCCTGCTGCTGCGTCGCGGCGACCTGGCCGGTGCCGAACCGTACCTGCGCGGAGCCACCGCGGCGGGCGACCGCGCCGCCGCGAACAACCTCGGCGTCCTCCTGCACCAGCGCGGCTACCCCGACGACGCCGCCGGCTGGTGGCGGGTCGCGGCCGTCGCCGGATCGGCCCCGGCCGCGCACGCCCTGGGCCGCCACTACCGCGAGCGCGGGGACGAGCCCGCCGCCGAGTACTGGCTGCGCCAGGCGGCCGAATCCGGCCACGCCCTGGGCGCCTACGGCCTGGCCGACCTGCTGGAGCACCGCGGGGACAAGGGAGTCGAGCGCTGGTTCCGGGCCGCCGCCGAGCAGGGGCACCGCGAGGCGGCGTACCGCCTGGCACGGCACCTGCGCAAGGGCGACCCCGCCGAGGCCGAGCAGTGGTACCGCCAGGCCGCCGCGCGCGGGCACCGGCGCGCCGGGCTGCACCTGGGCGCCCTGCTGGAGGCGCGCGGCGAGCTCAAGGAGGCCGGACGCTGGTACCTCAGCTCGGCGAAGCAGGGTGAAGCCCGGGCGGCGTGCGCCCTCGGCTTCCTGCTGCGCGACGCGGGGGACGAGGAGAGCGCGGCATCGTGGTGGCTGCGGGCCGCCCAGGACGGCGACGGCAACGCGGCGAACGCCCTGGGCGCGCTGCACGCCGCCCGGGGCGAGACCCAGACGGCCGAGAAGTGGTACCGGGCCGCGATGGACGCGGGCGACCAGAACGGCGCGTACAACCTCGCCCTGCTCTGCGCCGCGCAGGAACGCACGGCGCAGGCCGAGCAGTGGTACCGCCGGGCCGCCTACGCGGGCCACCGCGAGGCCGCCAACGCGCTCGCCATCCTGCTCCTCCAGGGCGGTGACGCGGCCGGGGCCGAGCCGTGGTTCTCCAAGGCGGCGGAGGCCGGCAGCGTGGACGCCGCCTTCAACCTGGGCATCCTCTTCGCCAGCCGCGACGAGGACCGCACGGCGCTGAAGTGGTACGAGCGGGCCGCCGCGGCCGGCCACACCGACGCGGCGCTCCAGGTCGGGATCGCCCTGGTGCGCGACGGGGCCGAGCGGGCCGCCGAGCGGCACCTGCGCTGCGCGGCGGGCGGCGGCAGCGCCGAGGCGGCGTTCCGGCTGGCCTCCCTGCTGGAGTCGCTCGCCCCGCCGCCGGAGCCGGTGGCGCTGGGCGAGCCGGCCGGCGGGGCCGCGCGGACCGAGAGCGAGGAGTGGTACGAGCGCGCCGCCGAGCAGGGTCACCGGCGGGCCCAGGTCCGGGTCGGGATGCTGGCCGCAGCCCGGGGCGACCTGACGGTGGCCGCGCGGTGGTACCGGGAGGCGGCGGAGGCCGGCTCCCGCAACGGCGCGTTCAACCTCGGGCTGCTGCTGGCCCGCGAGGGCAACGAGCCCGAGGCGGCCCTGTGGTGGACCCGCGCCGCGGTGGCGGGGCACGGCAGGGCGGCGCTGCGGCTGGGCCTGCTCGCAGCCCGGCACGGAGACCTGTCCGAGGGGCAGAAGTGGTGCGTGCGGGCCATGGAGCTGGGCCCGGCGGAGGTCTCGGAGCGCGCGGCCCGGCTGCGCGACGCGCTGGCGGAGGAGCTGTCGGCCTGAGGTGGTCGGCCTGAGGTGGCCGGCCTGGGGTGCCGGTTAACTGATTTGCATCTGCCGGGTGGCCTCACGTACAGTCGTGTTTACCGACGCGGGGTGGAGCAGCTCGGTAGCTCGCTGGGCTCATAACCCAGAGGTCGCAGGTTCAAATCCTGTCCCCGCTACTGAAGGCCCGAGGCCCGGATCCCATGGATCCGGGCCTTGAGTCGTTTCTGATCGTGAACGGCCGCCCCGTGATGGCGGCCGGAAGGTCCGGAGGACAGCGAGAAGGCCGGGGGCCACGGCCCCCGGCCTTCTCGCTGTCCGCGCGTGAGCCGGCTGCGCGGCTGTGCGGCTATGCGCCCGCGCAGTTCGGGCAGACGCCGCGGTACGTCACCTCGACCGCCGAGACCATGAAGCCGAAGCGCTCGGCGGCGGGCAGGTCGGCCAGCGGGTCCCCCGCCGGGTGGACGTCGCGGATGGCCCCGCACTGGGCGCAGACCAGGTGCTGGTGGGGGCGGTGGGCGTTCGGGTCGTACCGCTTGGCCCGCCGGTCCGTGGAGACCTCCAGGACTTCGCCGAGGGTGACCAGCTCGCCCAAGGTGTTGTAGACCGTCGCTCGAGAGATCTCGGGCAGTTTGGTCACCGCTCGCGCGTGGACCTCGTCGGCCGTCAAGTGGACGTGGTCGCCGTCGAGCACTTCGGCCACGACGCGCCGCTGGGCCGTCATGCGCCAGCCGCGTCCGCGAAGTCGTTCCAGCAGGTCACTCATACAGCCAGCCTAACAGTGGGGATTCGGTGCAGATCCCGAACCGGTGTGGACTTGGATGCTTACTTGACTTAGACAAAGTCCATCGTAGGATCGGATATGGCAAACGCCAAGGACAGGACATGCAGGAATGACGCAGGAGGCGCACGTGACGCAGCAGGGACCGCTCACCACGGAGGCCGGGGCTCCGGTCGCCGACAACCAGAACAGCGAGACCGCTGGCGTCGGTGGGCCCGTTCTCGTCCAGGACCAGCTGCTGCTGGAGAAGCTCGCCCACTTCAACCGCGAGCGCATCCCGGAGCGCGTGGTGCACGCCCGCGGCGCCGGTGCCTACGGCACCTTCACCGTCACCCGTGACGTGACGCAGTGGACCCGGGCGAAGTTCCTCTCCGAGGTCGGCAAGGAGACGGAAACGTTTCTGCGCTTCTCCACCGTCGCGGACAGCCTCGGCGGCGCCGACGCCCGCCGCGACCCCCGCGGCTGGGCGCTGAAGTTCTACACCGAGGAGGGCAACTACGACCTCGTCGGCAACAACACCCCGGTCTTCTTCATCCGGGACGCGATCAAGTTCCCCGACTTCATCCACACCCAGAAGCGCGACCCGTACACGGGCTCGCAGGAGCCGGACAACGTCTGGGACTTCTGGGGCCTGTCGCCCGAGTCCACCCACCAGGTGACCTGGCTCTTCGGTGACCGCGGCATACCGGCGTCCTACCGCCACATGAACGGCTACGGCTCGCACACGTTCCAGTGGAACAACGAGGCCGGCGAGGTCTTCTGGGTCAAGTACCACTTCAAGACCGACCAGGGCGTCAAGAACCTCACCCAGGCCGAGGCCAACACCCTGGCCGGCGAGGACCCCGACTCGCACCAGCGCGACCTGCGCGAGTCCATCGAGCGCGGCGAGTTCCCGACCTGGACCGTGCAGGTCCAGATCATGCCGGCGGCCGACGCCGACGGGTACCGCTTCAACCCGTTCGACCTCACCAAGGTGTGGCCGCACGAGGACTACCCGCCGATCGAGATCGGCAAGCTGGAGCTCAACCGCAACCCGGAGAACGTCTTCGCCGAGGTCGAGCAGTCCATCTTCTCCCCGGCGCACTTCGTCCCCGGCATCGGTCCGTCCCCCGACAAGATGCTCCAGGGCCGTCTCTTCGCGTACGGCGACGCCCACCGCTACCGCGTCGGCATCAACGCCGACCACCTGCCGGTGAACCGTCCGCACGCCACCGAGGCGCGCACCAACTCCCGTGACGGCTCCCTGTACGACGGCCGCCACAAGGGCGCGAAGAACTACGAGCCGAACAGCTTCGGCGGCCCCTTCCAGACGGACCGCCCGCTGTGGCAGTCCGCCGCGGTGACGGGCGGCACGGGCAACCACGCGACCCCGTCGCACTCCGAGGACGACGACTTCGTCCAGGCGGGCGACCTCTACCGCCTGATGTCGGAGGACGAGAAGTCCCGTCTGATCGAGAACCTGTCCGGCTTCATCGCCAAGGTCTCCCGTGACGACATCGCCGAGCGGGCGATCGGCAACTTCCGCCAGGCGGACGGCGACTTCGGCAAGCGGCTGGAGGCCGCGGTCCAGGCCCTTCGCGGCTGACAGCCTCCTTCGCGGCCGAACCGCCGCCGCTCTCGGGGCGGCGGTTCGGCCGCCGCGCGGGCATCTCGATGGACGGCCGCGCGCCGAGAGCCGGAGGGCCGGCCCCCTCCAAGGGGGCCGGCCCTCCGGTCTACGCCGCGATGCTGCGCCGCGCCCGCACCCAGCAGCGGATGACGTCGCGGACGGAGACGATGCCCACCGGGCCGCCGTCCTCCAGGACGATCAGGTGCCGGAATCCGCCGAGCGCCATGGCCTCGGCGGCCTCTTGCACGGTGGCCTCCGGGGTGCAGAAGACGACGTTGTTCGTGGTGTGCGCGCCCACCGACTCCCGGTCGGGATCGTGACCCGCGCCGATCGAGTTGAGGATGTCGCGCTCGGTGAGGATGCCGATGCCGCTGTGGTCGGGGTCGAGGACCACGGCCGCGCCGACGCGCCGGCCGGACATCAGGCAGGCCGCCTGTCGAAGGGTGTGCGCGGGTCCGAGGGTGAGGATCACGGTGCTCATGGCGTCACGGACGAGCATGAAGGGAGCCACCTCCTGGGTGATTCCCCCGCTTGGGTGGGTGCACCCGTGGGCGCCCCTTTCGAGAATCGCTTCACAAGTGCACAAGCGGGGGAGTCTCAGATTCCCACGAGTACGGAGAGTCATCAAGAGGGCGCGCTGAGCGCACTCGCCCGCGCAGCGGGGTCAGGCCCGGGGGCGCAGGTGCGCGAGCATCTCGTCGTGCAGCAGGCCGTTGGACGCCGCGGCGTTCCCGCCGTGGACGCCCTCGACGCCGTCGAGGTCGGTGAACCGGCCGCCCGCCTCCTGGACCACGACCGCGATCGCCGCCATGTCCCACAGGTTCAGCTCGGGCTCGGCGCACAGATCGAGCGAACCCTCCGCGACCATCATGTACGGCCAGAAGTCCCCGTAACCCCGCGTGCGCCAGCAGGCGCGCGTCAGGTCCAGGAACCCGGGGAGCCGGCCCTGCTCCTCCCAGCCGCTCAGCGAGGAGTACGCGAAGGAGGCGTCGCCCAGGCCCGCGACCTTCGAGACCCCCAGGGGCGTCGGCTCGCCCAGGGCCCCGCCGGAGAAGGCCCCGGAGCCCTGCGCGGCCCACCAGCGGCGGCCCAGCGCCGGGGCCGAGACCACGCCGACGACCGGGCGGAACACCCCGTCGCCGCCCTCCGCCATGAGGGAGATCAGCGTCGCCCAGACGGGGACCCCGCGGACGTAGTTCTTCGTACCGTCGATCGGGTCCACGACCCAGCGGCGCGGGCCTTCGCCCCGGAGCCCGTACTCCTCGCCCAGGATCGCGTCGGCGGGCCGGGCCGCGAGGATCCCCGCCCGGACGACCTCCTCGGCGGCCTTGTCGGCCTCGCTGACCGGGGTCATGTCCGGCTTCGTCTCGACCTGGAGGTCGAGGGCGCGGAACCGCCGCATCGTGACGGCGTCCGCCGCGTCGGCGAGTTCGAGGGCAAGGCGCAGATCATCGGCATACGTGGACATGCCCGAACAGTATCGACACCGGGGCGGCCCGGCGAACGAGGTCCACAGTGCGGCCGGGAGGCGCCCTTGACAGGATCTGTCGACCCGTCAACTCTGACGGGGGAGCCCAGCGGGAAACCGACAGCGGGGGAGGCGACGATGCCGGCGGGCCGGGAGTCCTTGCTGCGAGCGGCCGGAGCGGCGCTGTCCGCGCGCCCCTGGCCGGCCGTGCGGATGGTGGAGGTCGCCGCCGCCGCCGGGGTCTCGCGGCAGACCCTCTACAACGAGTTCGGCGGCAAGGACGGCCTGGGGCGCGCCCTGGTGCGCCGGGCGGCCGAGGAGTACCTCGACGGGGTCGACCGGGCGCTGGCCCCCGGACCCTCCTCCGTACCGGACACGGGCACGGACGCCGCCGGCCGGCTCGCCGCCGTCGCGGAGTGGACCGTGCGCGCCGCCCGCACCCGGCCCCTCGTACGGGCCCTGCTCACCGGCGGCTGGGAGCCGGCGCTGCCCGCGCCGCCCCCGCCCGGCACCCGGCAGGCCCTCGCGCCGGGCGAACTGGCCCGGACGGTACGGGACCGGGCCGCGGCCGCGCTGAGCCCGGGAGAACCGGCCTGGCGCTGCGAGCTCGCCGTCCGGCTCGCGCTGTCCTACGTGATAGCCCCCGGGGAGGACGCCATCGGTGACCGGGCCGCCGCCGAGCTGCTGGGGCTGCTCGGACTGCCGGCCGGGTCGCCTCCGGCGGCGGCCCCCCGTTCGCCGCTCAGTGCGCCGAACCGGACAGCTGGAGCCCGATGACGCCCAGGATCACCAGCGAGATCGAGACGAGTTTGAGGGTGGAGACCAGGTCGCCGAGGAAGACCATGCCGTAGATCGCGGTCCCGGCGGCCCCGATGCCCGTCCAGACCGCGTAGGCGGGGCCCACGTCCAGCTTCTTCAGCGCCAGCGTCAGCAGGCCGAAGCTGCCCAGGGCGAAGCAGGCGAAGGCGATCGTGGGCCACAGCCGGGTGAAACCGTGGGACAGCTTCAGGCAGACGGCGAAGCCGGTCTCGAGGATCCCCGCGACCACCACCAACAGCCACGCCATGTCGATTGCCTCCCCGCCTCGCGTGACGTCGCGTCACTTGGTGCGATGATGCATTTACCAGACAGGACGCCCTGCAAACCCCGCCGCCCGGTCAGTCGCCCTCGCGACGCTCCCGCGTCTGCAGCAGCCGGCGCAGCGAGTACAGCCGCGCCGGGTCCGCGTGGCCGTCCTCCACCCACTGGTCGAGCGCGCAGTCCTGCTCGTCGTGGCTGCACGCGCGCGGGCACCCCTCCGTCCCCGGCACCAGCTCCGGGAAGGCCAGGATCACCCGGGACGGGTCCACGTGGTGCAGGCCGAAGGAGCGCACGCCCGGGGTGTCGATGACCCAGCCGTCCCCGGCGGGCAGCGGCAGGGCGAGCGCCGAGGTGGTGGTGTGGCGGCCGCGGCCGGTCACCGCGTTGACGTGGCCGGTGGCCCGCTGGCGGCCCTCGGCGACCAGCGAGTTCACCAGGGTGGTCTTGCCGACGCCGGAATGGCCGACGAAGGCGGTGATCCGGCCGTTCAGGCGCTCGCGCACCCGGTCGGCGGCGCCGCCCGTGGCCAGCTCCTCGCGGTTGGTCACCACGTAGTTCAGGCCGAAGGTGGAGTAGATCTCCAGGATTTTGTCGGCGGAGGTCAGGTCGGACTTGGTGAGCACCAGCAGGGGCTCCAGCCCGGCGTCGTACGCGGCCACCAGACAGCGGTCGATCATGCGCGGCCGGGGCTCGGGGTCGGCCAGCGCCGTGACGATGGCCAGCTGGTCGGCGTTGGCGACGACCACCCGCTCGTACGGGTCGTCGTCGTCGGCGGTGCGCCGCAGGACGGACTTGCGCTCCTCGATGCGCACGATCCGCGCGAGGGTGTCCTTCTTGCCGGACAGGTCACCGACGATCCAGACCCGGTCGCCGACCACCGCCGCCTTGCGGCCCAGTTCGCGGGCCTTCATCGCGGTGATCGTGCGGTCCCCGACCAGGCAGGTCAGCCGGCCGCGGTCCACGGTCAGCACGAAGCCCTCGGAGGCGTCCTCGTGCTTGGGCCGGATGTTCGTCCGCGCCCGGTTGCCCTTGGGGTTCGGGCGCTGGCGGATGTCGTCCTCGTCGGTGTGCTTGCCGTACCTGCGCATGACGGGCCCTACGCTCCCGCTCCCGTGCCCGCGAGCATGTCTGTCCACATCTTCGGGAAGTCCGGCAGGGTCTTCGCGGTCGTCGCCACGTTCTCGATCTCCACGCCCTTGACGGCCAGGCCGATCACCGCGCCGGCCGTGGCCATCCGGTGGTCGTCGTAGGTGTGGAAGACGCCGCCGCGCAGCGGGCGCGGGCGGATGTGCAGGCCGTCGGCGGTCTCGGTGACGTCGCCGCCGAGCCCGTTGATCTCCGCGGTGAGCGCGGCCAGCCGGTCCGTCTCGTGCAGGCGCAGGTGCTGGACGCCGCGCAGCACCGACTCCGAGTCGGCCAGCGCCGCGACCGCCGCGATGCCCGGGGTCAGCTCGCCGACCTCGCTCAGGTCCACGTCGATGCCGTGGATCTTGCCGGTGCCGGTGAAGACCAGGCCCGCGTCGGTCAGCTCGCAGGAGCCGCCCATCTCGGTGAAGATCCGGCGCAGCGCGTCACCGGGCTGGGTGGTGCGGCGCGGCCAGTCCGGAACGGTCACCGTGCCGCCGGTGATCAGGGCCGCGGCCATGAACGGCTGGGCGTTGGAGAGGTCCGGCTCCACGACCATGTCGCGGCCGAGCAGCGCGCCCGGGGCGACCCGCCACACGTTCTTCTCGCCGCCGGCCTCGGGGGTGTCGACCTGGGCGCCCGCCGCGCGCAGCATCTCCACCGTCATCCGGATGTGCGGCATCGACGGCAGGGTCGCGCCGGTGTGGCGGACCTCGACGCCCTGGTTGAAGCGGGGGGCGGAGAGCAGCAGCGCCGAGACGAACTGCGAGGAGTTGGAGGCGTCGATCTCGACCGTGCCGCCCTCCAGGGCCCCGCCGCCCTGGACGGTCATCGGCAGCGCGCCGCGGCCGTCGTCGTCGATCCGGGCGCCGAGGACGCGCAGGGCGTTGATGACCTCGCCGAGGGGGCGCTCGTAGGACCGCGGGTCGCCGTCGAAGCGGATGTCGCCGGCGGCCAGGGTCGCGACGGGCGGCAGGAAGCGCATGACCGTGCCCGCGTTGCCGACGTCCAGGGTGGCCGGGCCGTGCAGGGCCGCCGGGATGATCCGCCAGGCCTCGCCGCCCACGCCGTCGCCGGAGCTGGAGCTGGAGGAGACGGTCTCCTCGATGCCGACGCCCAGCGCACGCAGCGCGTCCGACATCAGCTGGGAGTCGCGCGAACGCAGCGGGCGGCGCACCCAGCCCGGCTCGGAGGCGAGGGCGGCCAGGACGAGCGCGCGGTTGGTGACCGATTTGGACCCCGGCACGGTGACGGTGGCGTGGACGGCCCCGTCCGCGAGGGGGGCGGGCCAGAGGGCGTGGAGCGCGGGGGTCTCGGTCATGGCCACCACTTTAGTGGCTTCCCCCGGGCCCAGATCTTGATCGCGGGCCCGTCTCAGAGGCCGAGAAGCCAGCGACCGCCGCCGATCAGCGAGCACAGGGCGACGGCGTGGAAGAGCAGCAGCCAGGCGAGCGCGGGCACATGGGTGAGCCGCCCCAGCTGGTCGGCGTCCGAATCGGGGGCTCCGCCGTGCCGGCGCGTGGCCTGGAGCTCGAACACCGGCCGCACCCCGCCGAGCAGCAGGAACCACACCACCGCGTAGGCGAACACCGCCTGCACCTCGGGCGGCGCCAGCCAGGACACCAGCACGAACGCGGCGCCGGTCAGTACCACCGTCAGCAGTCCGTACGCGTTGCGGATCATCACCAGCATCGCGAGGAGCAGCGCGGTCGCCACCCACAGCAGCAGCGTGATCCGGTGCGCCGACAGCAGGGCGGCCCCGCCCAGGCCCAGCAGCGGGGGCGCCGTGTAACCGGCGGCGGCCGTCAGGATCATCCCGAGCCCGGTGGGCTTGCCGCTGCTGACGGTGACCCCGCTGGTGTCCGAGTGCAGCCGGATCCCGTCGAGCCGCCGTCCGGTCAGCCGGGCCAGCAGCCCGTGCCCGCCCTCGTGGGCGATGGTGATCGCGTTGCGCGAGAGCAGCCACACCGGCCGCGGCCCCACCGCCGCCAGGGCGGCCAGGCCCGTCAGGACCACCAGCCACCGGTCGGGCTGGGGCTGTATGCCGGTCAGCCGGTCCCAGAGACCGGCCGTCGTGGTGCTGTCCATGGAGTGGCGGACTCCTTGCGGTGGAGGGCGGGTGCCATGGCAGTGTGTCAGCCATGTGCGGAAGGTTTGCGGCGAGTCGGACGCCCCGGGAGCTGGCGGCGGTGTTCGGTGTCGAGCGGTGGGAGCCGCAGGAGACCCTGGCCCCCGACTGGAACGTGGCGCCGACGAAGGAGGTCCACGTCGTCCTCGACCGTCCCCTCAAAGACGCGCGGGACCCGCGTCCGGTTCGCCAGCTGCGGGTGCTGAAGTGGGGCCTGGTCCCCTCCTGGGCCAAGAACCCCGAGGGCGCCGCCCGGATGATCAACGCACGGTCCGAGACCCTCCACGAGAAGCCGTCCTTCCGCCGCCCCTTCGCCCAGCGGCGCTGCATCGTCCCCGCCGACGGCTACTACGAGTGGGTCACCGCCCACGACGAGCGGCAGCTGGAGGTCGAGGGGAAGAAGAAGCGGTCCCGCAAGCAGCCGTACTTCGTCCTGCCCACCGACGGCTCCGTCTTCGCCATGGCCGGGATCTACGAGTTCTGGCGCGACGGGACCCTGCCGCCCGAGCACCCGCAGGCCTGGTGGGCCACCTGCTCGGTGATCACCGCCGAGGCCGAGACCGGGCCGCTGGGCTCGGCCCCCGCCGAGGGCCCGCGCTCGCTGTCCGACATCCACCCCCGGATGCCGCTCATGCTGACCCCGGACCGCTGGGACGCCTGGCTGGACCCCGCCCGCACCGACGAGGACGAGCTGCGCGGCCTCCTCGCCCCGCCGCCCGGCGGGCTGATGCGCGCCTACCCGGTGTCCACCGCCGTCAGCAACGTCCGCAACAACGGGCCGGAGCTGCTCGGCGAGCTGGCCGCGCCGGAGGAGGGCACCCTCTTCTGACCCCGTGACCGGCATGATCGGGGGATGACCACCGAGAGCGTCGACACCCCGGCGGGCGAGGCCCGCGTCACCTGGCACCCCGCCCGCGCCGCGCGGCTCGTCCTGGCCCTCGGCCACGGTGCCGGCGGTGGCATCGAGGCCCGGGACCTCGCGGCCCTGGCCGCCGCCCTGCCCGCGCGCGGGGTCACCGTCGCCCTGGTCGAGCAGCCCTGGCGGGTCGCGGGCAAGAAGGTCGCCGCCGCCCCCGGGACGCTCGACGCGGGCTGGCGCGCCGTGTGGCCCGTGCTGCGCCGGCCGGGCCTGCCCGTGGTGGCCGGCGGGCGCAGCGCCGGGGCCAGGGTGGCCTGCCGGACCGCCGGGGAGCTGGACGCCGCCGGGGTGCTCGCGCTGGCGTTCCCGCTGCACCCGCCGGGCCGGCCCGAGAAGTCCCGGGAGGCGGAGCTGCTGGGCGCCGGCCGGCCGGTGCTGGTGGTGCAGGGCGGCAGGGACCCCTTCGGGCGGCCCGAGGAGTTCCCGGCGCCGGCCGGAGCGGACCCGTACGAGCTGGTGGAGGTGGCCCACGCCGACCACGGCTTCGCCGTGCCGAAGAAGGCGGGCCCGACCCGGGAGGAAACCCTCGCCGTGATCACCGGTGCGGTGGGCCCGTGGCTCGACCGGCTCATCGGGTGAGGGCGGTCGCGCGCCCGACCTGACGGATTCCGCAGTGATCCCGGTCACCCCGCCCCGGCCGGACCGGAATACGGCCGAAAGCCCTTGGCGGGCCCGGGAATGCCCTGCACGGCCCGCCTGTTGTGTGGAGTGTCGGAACGTAGGGGAATTCGTCGGAGGAGAGGGAGCGCATGACCCAGGTCATCAGCCAGAACCGTCCGCAGGCCGCTGACCTGGACTGGACGGTGCTGCCTGCCCCCAAGCGCGCCTCGCTTCGGGCGGCGGAAGGCCGGGATGGTCGACTATTCTCCGATTCGAGCGGATCCGCTTTCGGAGCCGCCACGCTGTCGGAGGAGGTGGGTCCTGTCGCTGGGACCGACGAAGGCCAGGCGCAGGAGACAACGGCGGAGCGCAACGCGCGTTTCGAGCGGGACGCCCTCGGCTACCTCGACCAGATGTACTCCGCCGCGCTGCGCATGACGCGCAACCCGGCCGACGCCGAGGACCTGGTCCAGGAGACGTACGCGAAGGCGTACGCGTCCTTCCACCAGTTCCGCGAGGGCACCAATCTCAAGGCGTGGCTGTACCGCATTCTGACCAACACGTTCATCAACTCCTACCGCAAGAAGCAGCGCGAGCCGCAGCGCAGCGCGGCGGAGGAGATCGAGGACTGGCAGCTGGCGCGCGCCGAGTCGCACATGTCGACCGGTCTGCGTTCCGCGGAATCGCAGGCGCTCGACCACCTGCCCGATTCCGATGTGAAGGAAGCCCTGCAGGCCATTCCGGAAGAGTTCCGCATCGCGGTCTATCTTGCCGACGTAGAGGGCTTTGCGTACAAGGAGATCGCGGACATCATGGGTACACCCATCGGTACGGTCATGTCGCGACTGCACCGTGGCCGCCGTCAACTCCGCGGAATGCTGGAGGACTATGCCCGTGAGCGCGGGCTGGTCCCCGCGGGCGCGGGAGAGTCGAACGACCTGAAAGGCTCGGGCTCATGAGCTGCGGAGAGCCGCACGAGACGGAGTGCGCCGAGGTTCTGGACCATCTCTATGAGTTCCTGGACCACGAGATGCCCGACAGTGACTGCACGAAGTTCGAGACCCACTTCGGCGAGTGCAATCCCTGTCTCGAGAAGTACGGCCTGGAGCAGGCCGTCAAGAAGCTGGTGAAGCGCTGCTGCGGTTCGGACGACGTGCCGAGCGATCTGCGTTCCAAGGTCATGGGACGGATCGAGCTGATCCGATCGGGCCAGGCCGTGCCCGACCACGACGTGACCGCCGGTCCCGCCACCGGCTGAGCCGGCTGAACAACCGCCCCCGGAAGTCCACTTCGTTCACTCGAAGGTGCTAATCCGGGGGCGCCCGTACGGCGCAATGCGAAAATGTGCCCTGCTTTCCCGGAGGGCCCGCCTATTCTCCCCTCTCGGTGCCGGTTCCCTTCGGCACCCGGTGCGCACGGCACAGGGGGGAGGCGAGCGCCATGCGGGCACTTCCGCCGACGGCGCGCGCGTACGTGCTGGCCGCCGTGCTCGCGGCCGCCGCGTGTGCCGCCCCCGCCCTGACGGACCCCGCGACGCCCTGGACGGCCGTCGTCCTGCTCGCCGCGCTCTCCCTGGGCTGCGAACTGGTCCGGGTGCTCGCCCCTGCGGGCCGCCGGGCGCCCGACGGCCCCGGCCCCTTCCTCCCCGTCGTGATGGCCGCCGTCTTCCTGCTGCCGCCCGCGGCCGCCGCCCTCGTGGCCGTGCCGGGCGCGCTCGCCCAGACCGTCGTCCGGCGGTCCGCCGGGGTCCGCCGGGTGTGGCACGGGGCCCAGCAGGCGATAGCCGCCCACCTGGCCGGGCGGGTCTACGGGCTCCTCGGCGGCCGGGAGCCGACGGCCGGAGCCGGGGGATCCGCCGGCGGCACGGGCCTGCCGGTCGGGACCGGTCACGGCGCGGACCCCTCCCTCTGGGTGGCCGGCTTCCCCTCCGTGATGCTCCCCGCCGCGGCCGCCGCCGTCGCCTTCTGCCTGGTGCTCACCGCCCTCGACGGCGGGATCCTGGCCGCCGCCGAACGCCGGCCGGCCGCCGACGCCTGGCACGGTCTCCTGACCAGGTCCCTCGCCCCGCACTGCGTGCACGGCCTCGCCGGACTGATGATGGCCGTGATGTGGCGCAGCCCCTACGGGATCCCGGCCGCCCTGCTCGTCCTCCTGCCCATGTCCGTCTCCTGCTGGGTCTTCGCCCAGTACCACCGCGAGCGCGCCGCCCACCGGGCCACGATCCGCGCCCTGGTGCGGGCCGTCGACATCAAGGACCGCTACACGCGCGGCCACAGCGAACGCGTCGGCCAGGCCTCCGCGATGATCGCCCGCGAGCTGGGCATGGCCGACGACCGCCTGGAGGTCGTCCGCATCGCCGGGATCCTCCACGACGTCGGCAAGCTCGGCGTACCGACCCGCCTGCTGCGCAAGGACGGGCCGCTGACCCCCGAGGAACGCCGGGTCATCGAGCTGCACCCCGAGTACGGGCACGAGATGGTCCGGGGCATCGGTTTCCTGGGGGAGGCCCGGTCCGCGATCCTGCACCACCACGAGCGGGTCGACGGCTCCGGTTACCCCTACGGGCTGAGCGGGGAGCAGATCCCGGTGCTGGCCCGGGTGGTGGCGGTGGCCGACTCCTTCGACGCGATGACCTCGACCCGCTCCTACAGCCGGGCCCGGCCGGTGGCGGTCGCCCTGACGGAACTGGAGCGCTGCGCCGGGGCCCAGTTCGACCCGGCCATGGTGCGGGCGCTGGTCACCGCCATCGGGCGGGACGGCTGGCACCCCGTGGTCACCTCCGACGACGACCTCCAGGTGATCGGTGCCGGTGCCGCCGCCGCGGGTACGGCCGCGGGTACGGCCGCCGCCGCGGGTACGGCAGCCACCGCGGTGCCGGCGCTGCCCGCGGTGCCCGCCCAGCCGCCGGGCCCCGCGGCCGACCGTCCGCGCGGCGAGGGCGAGCCGGCGCCCGGGCGGCCCGCACCGGGTGCCCGGTGAGGGCCCGGTCCGCGTGGGGCGTGCGGGCGGCCGCCGCCCTGCTCACCCTGGCGGGACTCGGCCACACCCTGTGGACCGGAGTCGCCGACCCGGGCGTCGCCCTCGCCTTCGGCATCCTGATCACCGTCGGGGAACTGGCCCGGCGCGACCACCGCGACCCCGCCGGGCACGTCCCCGGTGAGGACCGCCGGCCCGCGCCGCTGGGCTTCGCCGCAGCCCTCGCGTACGCCCTGCTCGGCCAGAACGCCGGGCACCCCACCCAGCACGGGGTCCTGCAGACCGTCGCCGTCGTCGTCGCGGCGGCCCTGGCCGGGGTGGTGCCGCACGTCGCCCGGGGGCGCGGGCCCGCCCTGGACCACGTGGCCCGCCGGGTCCTGACCGTGGGCTTCGCCGCGGCCTGCTTCCAGCCCCTCCACCACTCCGGGCGGCTGGGGCAGTGGCTCGGGCAGGGCCCGTACACGGTCCTGTTCCTGCTGCTCCTGCTCGGCCTGACCGCCCTGTGCGACGCCGTCCTCGCCGCCGCGTCGGCCCGGTCCCGCACCGGATGGCCCTACGGGCCGCTGCTGCGCGACGAGCTGCGCGCCCGGCTCGGCATCGGCGCCGCGATCTGCGCCACCGGGGTCGTCATGGCCCTCGGCGTGGCCGTGGCGGGCCTGTGGGCCCTGCCCGTCTTCAGCGTGCCGCTGCTGCTGACCCAGATGTCCTTCCACCGGATCACCGCGATCCGCACCACCTACCGCCAGACCATCACCTCCCTGGCGCGGGCCACCGAGATCGCCGGCTACACCCCACCGGGGCACTCCCGCCGGGTCGCGGCCCTCAGCTGCGCCGTCGGCCGCGAGCTGGGGCTCTCCGAGCGGGAGCTCACGGTGCTGGAGTACGCCGCCCTGATGCACGACATCGGGCAGCTCTCGCTGGTCGACCCTGTCCCCTCCGGCGCCACCGCCGGCCTGCCCGCCGACGAGGCCCGCCGGATCGCCGGGCTGGGCGGCGAGGTGGCCCGCCAGACCGGGGTGCCGCCCGAGGTCGCGGTGATCGTGGAGCGGCAGGCGGACCCGTACCGGGACCAGCCCGTCGCCGCCCGGATCGTGCGCGCGGTGAACGCGTACGACGACCTGGTGGGCGGGAACCGTCACCCGGGCGGCCCACTGGCAGCCCTGGAGCAGCTCCGGCTGGGCACCGGGCACGATTACCAGCCCGAGGTCGTGGAGTCCCTGGCGAGGGTTCTGGCCAGGGGCGGGCGGGGCGGAGTCGTCCCCGTCGCACCGGGGTAACCCATGGGTAATGAGCGGCCGTCCGAGCGGGCATGGTTGGATGCAGTAGGAGTGTCCGTGAGGGTGTCCGCAAGGCTGCACCGTTGGACCGGCAGGCGGGAATCGTGAGGATCTTCGGGAAGGTACGCCATCGGCCCTCCGCCTCGTGGCGGCAGGCCACCGACCGCGCGTTCACGCTGATCGGCGACGGTCGGTACGAGGACGCGGGCGCGCTGCTGACCAGGGCGGCGGATCTGGAGCCCTGGCTGTCCGAGTCCTGGTTCAACCTGGCCCTGCTCCACAAGTTCCGGCACGACTGGGAGCAGGCGCGGGCCGCCGGGCTGCGCGCCGTGGCCCTGCTGGACCGCGAGACCGGCGCCCCGGACTGGTGGAACGTGGGGATCGCCGCGACCGCCCTCCAGGACTGGCCGCTGGCCCGCCGGGCCTGGCAGGCCTACGGGCTGAGGGTGCCCGGCGACCCGCACAGCACCGCCGGGACGGGCGAGCCGGTCGGCATGGAACTCGGCAGCGCGGCGGTACGGCTGTCGCCCGAGGGCGAGGCCGAGGTCGTGTGGGGCCGCAGGCTCGATCCGGCCCGGATGGAGGTCCTGTCCATTCCGCTTCCCTCCTCGGGACGGCGCTGGGGCGAGGTCGTCCTGCACGACGGCGTCCCGCACGGCGAGCGGATCACCGCGGCCGGCCCCTCGTACCCGGTCTTCGACGAGATCGAGCTGTGGGCCCCCTCCCCGGTGCCGACCTGGGTGGTGCTCCTGGAGGCGGCCACCGAGGCCGACCGCGACGCCCTGGAGCAGCTGGCCTCCGACGCCGGCTTCGCCGCCGAGGACTGGTCCTCGTCCGTCCGGCTGCTGTGCCGGACCTGCTCGGAGAGCGCGATGCCCAGCGGCGAGGGCGAGGGGGACCACCTGGACCCCCACGACCACAGCGAACCGGGACATCCGGGCCCGCTCGGCCACCGCACGGCCGGTTCCGGCTCCCTGTGGGTGCCCGAGCGCGAATGCGGCATCGCGGCGCCGGCCGGCCTGGTGCGCGGACTGCTCGACGGATGGGTCGCGGACAGCCCCGACAGCCGGGAATGGCGGGATCTCGAAGAAGTCTGCTGAACCCGGGCCGTAGGCTGTACCGGCACATCGGTGACTTACGGAAGGCGTACGGCGGACATGGCGCAGCAGGAGAACCAGGTGATTCCGGTCGACGACGAGGGCTACGTCGTGGACACCGAGGACTGTGAGGCGCGCGAGGTCGCCCACCGCGAGCGCGGCACCTCCCTTCCCATCACGGTGGTCGGCAACCCGGTGCTCCACCGGGAGTGCAAGGACGTCACCGAGTTCGGCGAGGAGCTGGCGCAGCTGATCGACGACATGTTCGCCAGCCAGAAGACCGCCGAGGGCGTGGGCCTGGCCGCGAACCAGGTCGGCGTGGACGCCAAGGTCTTCGTCTACGACTGCCCGGACGACGACGGCAAGCGGCACACCGGTTACGTGGTCAACCCGAAGCTGGTGGAACTGCCGGCCGCCGGCCGCGTGCTGGACGACTCCAACGAGGGCTGCCTCTCGGTCCCGACCGCGTACGCGCCCCTGGCCCGCCCGGACTACGCCGAGGTGACCGGCCAGGACGCCCAGGGCAACCCGATCAAGATCCGCGGCACCGGCTACTTCGCGCGCTGCCTCCAGCACGAGACGGACCACCTGTACGGGTACCTGTACATCGACCGCCTCTCCAAGCGCGAGCGCAAGGACGCCCTGCGGCAGATGGAAGAGGGCACCCCGCGCTACCCGGTCGTCGCCAACGACTGATCCGCCGGTCAGCCGATCCGTCTCACGCCGCCCGCCACCCCCTGATCGCCCGCCGCGAGGCGTTCGGGGTGGCACGGGGCGGCAGCCGGGGTATCAGCCGGGCCCGGCAGCCGGGCGGCCGGCGGAGCACCGTCCAGCAGGGCCCGGATGTCGGCCGGGACCGGCATCGGCGTGAACAGGCCCGCCCGCGTGCGCCCCGTGTTGCCGTGCGGCACGCGACCGGTCGTGGACCCGACGCCCGCGACCAGCAGCCGCACCACCTGCCCCGCGGCCTCGCCCCTGTCCCGGCAGCGCACGGCGAGCCGGAACATGTGCCAGTGCGCCCGGGTGTGCGGCCAGGGCCAGGACTGCGAGATGATGTGCGCCCGCTCCAGGGCGGTCCACATGGCGGCGGTGTCGGGGGAGGCGGTGCGCGCGCGGGCCAGCTCGGCCTCGAAGGCATCGCGTACGGCGGGTGACATGGGCTTGGATCTCATGGCCCCCACCCTGCCCCCGGACCGCGCGGACGGCTTGAACGGACCTGCTACCGCCAGCGGATCCGGCGGGTGAACTCCGAGGGCGCGATCCCGAACATCCGGCGGCACACCCGGCTGAAGTGTGCGCTGTCGCTGAAACCCGCCCCGTGCGCGGCCTCCGTCAGCGTCCGCCCCCACGAGACCAGTTCGGCCGCCCGCATCAGCCGCAGCCACAGCACGTACGGCCGGAACGGCAGCCCCAGCTCCGCCTGGAACAGGTGCGACAGCCGGCTCTCGGAGAGCCCGGCCACCGCGGCCGCTTCCGCCAGCCGCACCGGACCCCGACCCGGCAGCCACGCCAGCACCCGGGCCAGCCCGGGATGCCGGGCCGCGGCGGGCAGCCGGGTCTCCAGGAGTACGGAGTCCAGCGCACACGCCGCCTCGAAGGGATCGGCCGGCAGCCCCGGCGGCAGCAGCCCCTCCCGGACCCCGGCCCGCTCCGCCAGCCGGCGCCCCGCGGCCGACGCGGGGTCGTAGTGCAGCAGCACCGCGCGCTCCGCCCCGCGCAGCACCGCGTGCCGCACCCCGGCGGGCACGACGAAGGCCCGGCAGGCGATGGTCTCGCCCGCCGGGCCTTCGAGCAGCAGCCCGTCCCGGTCCCCGTCCAGCGTCGCGATGACCTGGACGGAATGGTGCGCGTGCGCGGTGGCCGGCCCGACGGCGCCGCCGTAGACCAGCCCGCCGGGCCGGAGCCGGGCGCTCCCCGCCCAGGTGGAACTTCCCATGGGCGGGACCGTAGCGGGAGCTAGAAGTCCTCGTCCAGGTCGACCGTGCCCTCCACCGCGACCTGGTAGGCCGACGGGCGGCGCTCGAAGAAGTTCGTCAGCTCCTGGACGCCCTGGAGCTCCATGAACGAGAACGGGTTCTGCGAGCCGTACACCGCCGGGAAGCCCAGGCGCACCAGACGCTGGTCCGCGACGCACTCCAGGTACTCGCGCATCGACTCGGTGTTCATGCCCGGCAGGCCGTCACCGCACAGGTCGCGGCCGAACTGCAGCTCCGCCTCGACGGCCTCCCTCAGCATGTCGGTGACCTGCTGCTGGAGCGCGTCGTCGAAGAGCTCCGGCTCCTCCTTGCGGACCGTGTCCACGACCTCGAAGGCGAAGTTCATGTGCATGGTCTCGTCGCGGAACACCCAGTTGGTGCCGGTGGCCAGACCGTGCAGCAGGCCGCGGGAGCGGAACCAGTACACGTACGCGAAGGCGCCGTAGAAGAACAGGCCCTCGATGCACGCGGCGAAGCAGATGAGGTTCAGCAGGAAGCGACGGCGGTCGGCCTGCGTCTCCAGCCGCTCCAGCTTCTCGACCTCGTTGATCCACTTGAAGCAGAACTGCGCCTTCTCGCGGATCGACGGGATCTCCTCGACGGCGTCGAAGGCGGCCGCGCGGTCGTCCGGGTCGGGCAGGTAGGTGTCGAGCAGCGTCAGGTAGAACTGGACGTGCACGGCCTCCTCGAACAGCTGGCGCGACAGGTACAGGCGCGCCTCCGGGGAGTTGATGTGCTTGTAGAGCGTCAGCACCAGGTTGTTCGAGACGATCGAGTCACCGGTCGCGAAGAACGCGACCAGACGGCCGATCATGTGCTGCTCGGCCGGCGTCAGCTTCGCGAGGTCGGCGACGTCCGAGTGCAGGTCGACTTCCTCGACCGTCCACGTGTTCTTGATCGCGTCCCGGTAGCGCTCGTAGAAGTCCGGGTAGCGCATGGGGCGCAGGGTCAGTTCGAAGCCCGGGTCGAGCAGGTTCTTCTTCTTGTCGGTGGAGCTCATTACTGGCAGGCCTCGCAGGACTCGGGGTTTTCCAGGGAGCAGGCCAGTGCCTCGGCGTCGACGGCCTGCGGGAGGGGGGTGGCGGCCGCGGGGACGGCGCTGCCGGAGGCGGCGCGGGCGATCTTCGTCGCCGGGCGGGACCGCAGGTAGTACGTGGTCTTCAGACCCTGCTTCCAGGCGTACGCGTACATCGAGCTGAGCTTGCCGATGGTGGGCGTCTCCAGGAACAGGTTCAGCGACTGCGCCTGGTCCAGGAACGGAGTGCGGGCGGCCGCCATGTCGATCAGGCCGCGCTGCGGGATCTCCCACGCCGTGCGGTACAGCTCGCGCACCTCGGCCGGGATCCAGCCGAAGCCCTGCACGGAGCCGCTGGACTCGCGCAGCGCCTCGCGGGTCTGCGCGTCCCACACGCCGAGCTGCTTGAGCTCCTCCACCAGGTAGCCGTTGACCTGGAGGAACTCACCCGACAGGGTCTCGCGCTTGAAGAGGTTGGAGACCTGCGGCTCGATGCACTCGTAGACGCCCGCGATGGAGGCGATCGTCGCCGTCGGGGCGATGGCCAGCAGCAGGGAGTTGCGCATGCCGGTCTTCGCGATGCGGGCGCGCAGGGCGTCCCAGCGCTCCGGCCAGTTCAGCTCGACGTCGAAGTGGTCGGGGTGCAGCACGCCGCGGGCGGTGCGGGTCTGCTCCCAGGCCGGGAGGGGGCCGCTGCGCTCGGCGAGGTCGCAGGAGGCCTCGTAGGCGGCCAGCATGATGCGCTCGGAGAGCTTGGTGGACAGGGCCTTCGCCTCGGCCGAGTCGAACGGCAGCTTCAGCTTGAAGAAGACGTCCTGCAGGCCCATCGCGCCCAGGCCCACCGGCCGCCAGCGGGAGTTGGAGCGGCCCGCCTGCTCGGTCGGGTAGAAGTTGATGTCCACCACGCGGTCGAGGAAGGTCACGGCCGTGCGGACGGTCTCGTCCAGGCGCTCCCAGTCGATCTCGCCGTCCACGACGAAGGCGCCCATGTTGACCGAGCCGAGGTTGCAGACGGCGGTCTCGCCGTCGTTGGTGACCTCGATGATCTCGGTGCAGAGGTTGGAGGAGTGGACGACGGTGCCCGGCTCGGCGGTCTGGTTCGCCGTGCGGTTGGAGGCGTCCTTGAAGGTCATCCAGCCCTGGCCGGTCTGCGCGAGGGTGCGCATCATCCGGCCGTACAGGTCACGGGCGGGCATGGTCTTGCGGGCCAGGCCCGACGCCTCGGCCTTGCGGTAGGCGGCGTCGAACTCGTCGCCCCACAGGTCCACCAGCTCGGGGACGTCGGCCGGGGAGAACAGCGACCAGTCGGCGTCGGCGTTCACGCGGCGCATGAACTCGTCCGGCACCCAGTGGGCCAGGTTCAGGTTGTGGGTGCGGCGCTGGTCCTCACCGGTGTTGTCGCGGAGCTCCAGGAACTCCTCGATGTCCGCGTGCCAGGTCTCCAGGTAGACGGCGGCGGCGCCCTTGCGGCGGCCGCCCTGGTTCACGGCGGCGACGGAGGCGTCGAGGGTCTTCAGGAACGGGACGATGCCGTTGGAGTGGCCGTTGGTGCCGCGGATCAGGGAGCCGCGGGCCCGGATGCGCGAGTACGAGAGGCCGATGCCGCCGGCGTGCTTGGAGAGGCGGGCGACCTGGTGGTAGCGGTCGTAGATCGAGTCCAGCTCGTCCAGCGGGGAGTCCAGCAGGTAGCAGGAGGACATCTGCGGGTGGCGGGTGCCGGAGTTGAAGAGCGTGGGGGAGGACGGCAGGTAGTCCAGGCGGCTCATCAGCCGGTAGAGGGAGGCGACTTCCTCGACGGCCTGGACGGTGTCGTTCTCGGCGAGGCCGCAGGCCACGCGCAGCATGAAGTACTGCGGGGTCTCGATCACCTGACGGGTGATCGGGTGGCGCAGCAGGTAGCGGCTGTGCAGGGTGCGCAGGCCGAAGAAGCCGAAGCGGTCGTCCGCGCCCTCGGCGAGCGCGTGCTCGACCAGGGAGTTCAGGCGGGCCGCGTGGAGGGCGACGAACTCGGCGGTGCGGTCCGCGATCAGGCCCTCGCGGTGGCCGACGGCGACGGACTCGGCGAAGGACGCCGAACCCTGGCCCGCGGCCTCGTCGGCCACGGCCAGCGTCAGCAGGCGGGCGGCGAGGCGGGAGTACGCCGGGTCCTCGGAGATCAGGCCCGCGGCGGCCTCGGTGGCCAGCCCCCGCAGCTCGGCCTCGTCCGCGACGGCGCTGCGGCCGCGCAGGGCGGCGGCGGCGACCCGGCCCGGGTCGGTGTCGGGGAGGTCGACGGTCAGCTCGGTGAGAGTACGCAGCAGCGCGGCCCCCGGGCCTTCGGTGGTGTCGCCAGAAGTGGACTCGGCGCGCGGTGCGGAAGGCGCGATGGTCACGGCGGGAGCTCTCCCTCGCTCGGCCCGGTCATCGGCGGGGGCGCGGGCGGGCGCATGCGGGCGCACGGGAAGGCGCGACGTGCCGCATGGCGTCCACCGGCCCAACCGCGAGGCCCGGACGTGTCTCTACCCGGGTCGGTCGATCCGGGCGCGCTGCCGACAGGTCCTCGGACTTGCGGAATGCACCAATGGGTGCACGTCATACCGTTGCGGGACAGTTCCGGATTCACACCGGATTCCCCTGCGGCGACAGCGAGGATGAGCATACATGTGGGGGCGGCCCGATGCGTGACCCCCCACATGTTGTGTCGGCCCCTTGCTGAGCGTGGTGTTACAGCTCCAGCCGGTACGTGAGCAGGGTCAGCGCGGGGACCGGCGCCCAGTCCCGCTCCGGAGTGCGTACGAATCCCAGGCGGGCGTAGATCCGCTGGGCGCCGAGCATGGCGGGCTGGGTGGACAGCACCAGCGCCGACACCCCGTCCAGGGCCCGCGCGCGGTCGACGCAGGCCCGCACCAGGGCCTCCCCGACCCCCGCCCCGCGCGCCTCGGCGGCCACGGCCAGCATCCGGAACTCGGCCTCGCCGGGGCCCGCGATGTCGGCGAGGGGGCTCCCCGGTGCGGCGAACGTCACTCCTCCGAGGACCTCTTGGTCCCGCGCGGCGACGATCACCTCCCCGTCCCCGGCCCGGCCGGCGACGTCCCGCAGGACGTTCAGGTAGGTGTCGTCCTCGTTCAGGTCGAGCAGCCCGTCCCCGGTGTAGGCCTGCCCGGTGATCTCGCCCAGCCGGTCGTACTCGGCGGCCCTCGCCGTCCTGATCTCGATGTCCATGCCGTCGAGTGTGCGCCACGCGTGACGGTGCCCGGCGCTATCGTCGGAATCGGCACCGTCGAGGAAGGCGAGCGAGGCATGACCGTGATGATCGACCGGCCCCACATGCTGCCCGAGGACTTCGAGGCCGTGGCGCGCACAGCCGCCCGTGAGAGGGAGGGGACACGGCTGGAGTTCATCGACGGGGTCATCAGGAGCAAGGCCATGCCGGACGGCGACCACCAGATGATCATCCAGTGGCTGACGCGGATCTGCATGCAACACCGGCCGGAGCTCTGGTTGCACGGGGGACAGGGGATCAGGGCTCAGGAATACCGCGAAGGACGGGCCATCCCGGACGCCGTGCTGGCGCCTTCTCAGGCCTTCGTCGGCCAGGGTGACTGGGTCGATCCCGCTCCGGTCCTCATGGCCGTCGAGGTGACGTCATGGGACTCCGACACGCAGCGGCGGGACCACGTCGAGAAGCCGCGCGCGTACGCGGAGACGGGCATCCCCGTCTACCTGCTGATCGACCGGGCCAAGTGCGAGCTCTCGGTCTACAGCCAGCCGAACGGCCGCCGGTACGAGAGCGTCCACATCGTGCCGTACGGGACGGACATCGCCCTCCCCGACCCGGTCTCCCTCACCCTGCGGACGGAAGTCCTGAAGGACTGGGTGCGCTGAGTGCGCCGAAGGGCCCCGCCGGTCCGGCGGGGCCCTTCGTGCGCGCGGCAGGGGTTCAGCAGCAGCGGAAGCCCTCGCGCGGGTCCGCCTCGCGGGCGTCCGTACGGGCCCGCTCGAAGGCGCGCCGGGTCATGACCTCGGCGTCCGGGTCGTGGGAGCGGGCGTGGGCGACGTAGCGGTCGTACGCGGCCTCGCCGGAGAACTCCCGGACGTAGAACCGCGCCTTGGCCAGCGCCGCGCGGACCCCGCTCATGCCACGGGCTCCTTGACCCGGCCGCCGCCCCCGTCGAGGCCGGCCGCCGCGAGCTCGGCCTTCTCCTCGGCGGAGGCCAGCAGGCCGGCCGGGGCGACGATCTTCGACTCGGTCCACGGCACCTCGGAGAGCCGCACGGAGTCCGGGTCGGCGGCGGCCTTGAAGCAGGTCCGTGCCGCGTCGGCCAGCACGATCAGGATCAGGACGGCGAACAGCACCGACAGGACGCCGTCGACCGTGGCGTTGGTGACCACGGTGTGCATGTCGTCCATGCTCTTGGCGGGCGGCAGCACCTTCCCCGCGTCGATGCCGGTCTGGTACTTGTCGCGCTGGGCGAAGAAGCCGACCTTCACGTCGTCGGAGAAGATCTTCTGGTAGCTCGCGGTGAGGGTGACGGCCACGTCCCAGGCGAGCGGAACACCGGTGACCCAGGCCCACTTGAGCCGCCCCGACTTCACCAGCAGCGTGGTGCAGACGGCCAGGGCCACCGCGGCGAGCAGCTGGTTCGCGATCCCGAACAGCGGGAAGAGCTGGTTGATGCCGCCCAGCGGGTCCTTCACGCCGACCCACAGGAAGTAGCCCCAGCCGCCGACCACGATGGCGCTGGCCAGCCAGACGCCCGGCTTCCAGCTGACGTCCTTGAAGGACTTGTGCACGTTGCCGAGGGTGTCCTGGAGCATGAACCGCCCGACGCGGGTGCCCGCGTCGACCGTGGTCAGGATGAAGAGGGCCTCGAACATGATGGCGAAGTGGTACCAGAACGCCTTCATGCCGGATCCGCCGATGACGGAGGAGAAGATCTCCGACATCCCGAGTGCGAAGGTCGGGGCTCCACCCGTACGGGACAGCAGGCTCGCCTCCTCGACGTCCTTCGCGGCCTGCGCGAGGGCGTCCGGGGTGATGGCGAAGCCGAAGTGGGTGACGGCCTCGGAGGCGGTCTGGACGGTGGTGCCGATGACCCCGGCGGGGGAGTTGACCGCGAAGAACAGGCCGGGCTCGATGATGCACGCGGCGATCACGGCCATGATCGCGACGAAGGACTCGGTGAGCATCGCGCCGTAGCCGATGACCCGGACCTGGGTCTCCTTCTGGATCATCTTCGGGGTGGTGCCGGAGGCGACCAGCGAGTGGAAGCCGGACAGCGCCCCGCAGGCGATGGTGATGAAGACGAAGGGGAACATCGAGCCGGCGAAGACCGGGCCGTCGCCGCGCGTGGCGAAGTCGGTGACCGCGGGCATCTTCAGCGTCGGCACCGCGACGACCACGCCGACCGCCATCAGCGCGATCGTGCCCACCTTCATGAACGTGGACAGGTAGTCGCGGGGTGCGAGCAGCAGCCACACGGGCAGCACCGAGGCGATGAAGCCGTAGACGATCATCCAGATGACCAGGGTCTCCTTCTCCAGGGTGAAGAACTCCGCCCAGGAGGACTCGGCGACCCAGCCGCCCGCGACGATGGCGAGGAGCAGCAGCGCCACGCCGATGACGGAGACCTCGGTGACCCGGCCCGGCCGCAGGACGCGCAGGTAGACGCCCATGAAGAGGGCGATCGGGATGGTCATTCCGATGGAGAAGACGCCCCACGGCGAATGCGCCAGGGCGTTGACGATGACGAGCGCGAGCACGGCCAGCAGGATGATCATGATGGCGAACACGGCGAGGAGGGCGGCGGCTCCGCCGACCGGGCCGATCTCGTCCCGGGCCATCTGGCCGAGCGAACGGCCGTCGCGCCGCGTGGAGAAGAACAGCGTCACCATGTCCTGCACGCCGCCGGCGAAGATGACGCCCGCGACGATCCAGATCGTGCCGGGCAGGTAGCCCATCTGTGCGGCGAGCACCGGGCCGACCAGCGGGCCCGCGCCGGCGACGGCCGCGAAGTGGTGGCCGAAGAGCACGCGCCGGTCGGTCGGGTGGAAGTCGACACCGTTGTCGAGGCGTTCGGCCGGAGTGGCCCGGGTCTTGTCCACCCTCAGCACGCGGTTCGCGATGAACCGCGCGTAGAAGCGGTAGGCGATGGCGTACGAGCCCAGTGCGGCGGCGAGCAGCCAGGCGGCCGAGATCTCCTCACCCCGGGAGAGCGCCAGCACCCCCCAGCCGACGGCCCCTACGAGGGCCACGGCCAGCCAGGTCGCCAGGGACCGGGGAGAGAGCCTTCCCGTCGGAGGGGGCGAGCCCGGCCCGTCGCCGGGGCCCGCCGCGCCCCTCGGGTTCGGAGCCCGATCTGTCCGTGTTGCTTCCGGTTCCGCCATGATCCTCGTCCCCTCGTTGATCATCTGCCGAGCGCAGGGAATCTACGGGGACCCGACCGGTGGACGTAAGTCCCCGTCCGTATAGCGGTATGAGGTTCCACCGGAGGCCGAACAGGAGTCAACCGTCTTCTACAAGGCGGGTCGCTGAAGGCGGGCCACGAACTTGTAACGGTCGCCGCGGTACACCGATCGCACCCATTCGACCGGTTCGCCGTCGGCGTCCAGCGAATGGCGGGAGAGCATCAGCATCGGCAGGCCGACGTCGGTGCCGAGCAGTCCGGCCTCGCGGGGGGTGGCCAGCGAGGTCTCGATGGTCTCCTCGGCCTCCGCGAGCCGTACGTCGTACACCTCGGCGAGCGCGGTGTAGAGGGAGGTGTACTTGGCCAGCGAGCGGCGCAGCGCGGGGAAGCGCTTGGCCGAAAGGTGCGTGGTCTCGATGGCCATCGGCTCGCCGCTCGCCAGGCGCAGCCGCTCGATGCGCAGGACCCGGCCGCCGGTGGAGATCTTGAGGAGTCCGGCGAGGGTGTCGTCCGCGGTCACGTAGCCGATGTCCAGGAGCTGGGAGGTCGGCTCCAGCCCCTGTGCCCGCATGTCCTCCGTGTACGAGGAGAGTTGGAGCGGCTGCGAGACCTTCGGCTTCGCCACGAAGGTGCCCTTGCCCTGGATGCGCTCCAGCCGCCCCTCGACCACGAGCTCCTGCAGGGCCTGCCGGACGGTGGTCCGGGAGGTGTCGAATTCGGCCGCGAGCGTGCGCTCCGGCGGCACCGGCGTGCCGGGCGGCAGCGTCTCGGTCATGTCGAGCAAGTGCCGCTTGAGTCGGTAGTACTTGGGCACACGCGCCGTGCGAGTGGCCGCCCCGCCTTCCGGCTCCGTGGTCGCCCCTTCGGTGGCCATCGCCGCCCGCCTTCCCGACTCCAGTTTCGCTGCCGTCACCGGCTCCTCCGATATGTGCGGTCACATGGTGACACGGGAGGGAGGACAGGCCTCCTCCCTCCCCCAGGTGTCGGTCCGGTAACGGACCGAGCACCCGCTCATTAGACCCTTGACACCCCTAAAGGTCTAGGCCAAGCTCCGGTTACTGGTCTACACCAATATGGATCGGATCCCGGCCCCACGGGCAGTACTTGGTACGTACGTCACCGCGGCGGGCGAGGGAAGTTGCAGGCAGCATCCCTGAGGAGGGTGGCGTGAAGCGCAAGCTCATTGCGGCGGTCGGTGTCGTGGGCATGATGGTCGGTGTCGCGGCGTGCGGCAACGGCGGCGACGACAAGCCGAAGGCCGACGCGTCGGGTGGCGCCAAGGAGATCACCGTCTGGGTGATGGACGGCTCCGCACCGAAGGCCTGGCTCGAAGAGGTCAACAAGCAGTTCTCGGCCAAGCACCCCGGTGTGACGGTGAAGGTCGAAGAGCAGAAGTGGACCGGCATCCAGGAGAAGGTCACCACCGCCCTCTCCGAGAACACCCCGCCGGACGTCCTTGAGCTCGGCAACACCCAGACCGTCGGCTACGCGGTCACCGGCGGCCTCGCCGACCTGTCCGACGACAAGTCCAAGCTCGGCGCCGACGCCTGGTCGAAGGGCATGCTGTCCTCCGCCGAGGTCGACGGCAAGCTGTACGCCGCTCCCTGGTACGCCGCCAACCGCGTCGTCATCTACGACAAGAAGGCCTACGAGAAGGCCGGCATCACCGCCCCCAAGACCCGTGACGAGTGGGTCGCCGGTCTGGAGAAGCTGAAGGCCTCCGACCCGGCCGCGCAGCCGATCTACCTGCCCGGCCAGAGCTGGTACATCCTCGCCGGCTTCGTCTGGGACGAGGGCGGCGACCTCGCCGTCAAGGACGGCGGCAAGTGGAAGGGCCAGCTGAGCACCCCGCAGGCCGCCTCCGCGATGGACTTCTACAAGAAGCTCCAGTCCTACTCCACCGCCCCCAAGGACAAGGACGAGGCCTCCCCGCAGCAGTCCACCGACATCGTCCCCAAGGGCGGCGTCTCGTCCTGGATCGGTCTCGGCTGGGAGGCCCAGGGCGCGCTGAAGGCCCTGAAGGACGCCGGCAAGGACGGCGACTTCGGCTACTTCCCGATCCCGGGCAAGACCGCCGACAAGCCGGGCTCCGTCTTCCTCGGCGGCTCGAACCTCGCCGTGGCCGAGCGCTCCAAGAACAAGGAGCTCGCCAAGGAGTGGCTCGCCCTCGCCGCCGGCAAGGAGCAGATGACCAAGTACGCCGCCGCCACCGAGGGCGCCCTGCTCCCGAACCAGGCCGCCGCCAACTTCGCCGCCGCCCCCGGCTCCTTCGCGGAGTCCATGGCCAAGGCCGCCCTCTCCGGCAAGATCACCCCGGTCACGGCCGGCTGGGCGAACGTCGAGACCGAGCCGAACCCCATCAAGGAGTTCATGACCAAGGTCCTGAAGGGCGAGGACGCCGCCAAGGCGGGCGCGGACGCGGACAAGGAAATCGCGAACCGCATCAACAAGTAGTACCGCCCCGCAGTACCGGCAGTACCCGAAGCCCGCAGCACCCGCAGCACCCAGCAGTGTGATCGCACCGGGGGGTGCGGCAGGCGCCCCGCAGCGCCTGCCGCGCCCCCGGTCGCGCATTTGACTCCACAGTCAACCGCGAGGAAGCCCAGACATGACCGTGCACTCCCAGGGAGCGGCGACCACCGCTCCACAGGACGCACCACCGAAGTCCGCCGGCCTGCCGCCGAAAGCACCCGCCGCCCCGGCCGGCCCCAGCCAACCGTCTCCTCGCGGGGGCAGAAAGCAGCTCCCCACGGGGTGGCTGCCGTACCTGCTGATCGCACCGGCGGTGCTCAGCCTCGCGGTCCTGCTCGTCTACCCGCTGATCAAGAACGTGATCCTGTCCTTCCAGGACATCAACAAGATCGAGTTCATCCAGCGCAAGTACCCCTCCGCGGGCTTCGACAACTACACCCAGCTGCTCGGCGACTCGAACTTCTGGACCGTCGTCCTGCGCAGCTTCGGCTTCACCCTCGCCAACGTCGTCCTGATCATGGCGATCGGCAGCCTCATCGGCCTCCTGCTGAACAAGCTCGGCAAGAAGATGCGCCTGGTCCTGTCGATGGCCCTGGTGATGGCCTGGGCCATGCCGATCGTCGCCTCCGTCCAGGTCTTCTACTGGCTGTTCGACGAGCAGTTCGGCGTGATGAACTGGGTGATGCGCACCGCCGGCTTCTCCGGCTACGAGCAGCACAACTGGTTCGAGACCGGCCTGTCCACCCTGACGATCGTCACCGTCCTCGTGGTCTGGGGCTCCATCCCCTTCGTCGCACTCAACATGTACGCCGCGCTGACCACCGTCGGCGCCGAACTGTACGAGGCCGCCCGCATGGACGGCGCCAACGGCTGGCAGACCTTCTGGAAGGTCGTCTTCCCGCAGCTCAAGCCCTTCTTCCTGATCACCACCTTCCTTGAGGTGATCTGGGTCTTCAAGGCCTTCACCCAGGTCTACGCGATGAACAAGGGCGGCCCCGACCGCGCGTCCGAGATCCTCCCGGTCTTCGCCTTCGTCGAGGGCCAGAGCCAGTCCCACTACGGTCTCGCCGCCGCGATCTCCGTCCTGACGATCCTGATCCTGATCGTCATCATGTCCTTCTACTTCCGCCTGATCCTGAAGCAGGAGGAGGAGCAGTGAGCACCACCACCGCCCCCAAGCCGGCCCGGACCGCCCCGTCGGCACAGCCCGCCCAGCGGCTGCGCACCCGCGGCCCGCTGCGCCCCGCGACCGTCGCCAAGAACCTCGGCGCCCTGCTGCTGGCCCTGCTCTTCCTCTTCCCGGTCTACTGGATGTTCTCCTCGGCACTGAAGCCGTCGAGCGAGATCCTCACCAAGGACCCGGTGTTCGTCTTCACCCCGACGACGGAGAACTTCGAGAAGGCCACCGGGGTCGACAACTTCTGGACGTACGTGACGAACAGTCTCGTCGTCACCGTCAGCGCGGTCCTGCTGGCCCTGCTCGTCGCCCTCGCCGCGAGCTTCGCGATCGCCCGCATGAAGTTCCGCGGCCGCAAGGGCATGGTCCTGGCCGTGATGATGGCGCAGATGGCCCCCTGGGAGGTCATGGTCATCGCGATGTACATGATCCTGCGGGACGCCGAGATGCTGAACAGCCTCCCGATGCTCACCGCGATCTACTTCGTGATGGTCCTCCCCTTCACCATCTGGACCCTGCGCGGCTTCATCGCCGCCGTCCCGGTGACCCTGGAGGAAGCCGCCCAGATCGACGGCTGCACCCGCGGCCAGGCCTTCCGCAAGGTGATCTTCCCGCTGCTGGCGCCCGGTCTGATGTCCACCTCGCTCTTCGGCTTCATCACCGCCTGGAACGAGTTCGCCATGGTCCTGATCCTGAACAAGGACAAGACCGCGCAGACCCTGCCGCTGTGGCTGACCCAGTTCAAAACCGCCTTCGGCAACGACTGGGGCGCGACCATGGCCGCGTCCTCGCTGTTCGCCGTCCCGGTCCTGCTGATCTTCATCTTCCTCCAGCGCAAGGCCGTCGGCGGCATGACCGCCGGCGCCGTGAAGGGATAACGGCCCATGACTGTCCTTGCGCACCGGGCGGACACCCTCACCCGCGACGCCCTCGCCGTCCTCCAGCCCGGTTTCGAGGGCACCACCGCCCCCGCCTGGGTGCTGCGCCGGGTCGGCGAAGGCCTCACCGCCGTGGGCCTCTTCGGCCGCAACATCGCCTCCGCGGAGCAGCTCGCCGCCCTGACCGCGCAACTGCGCGCCGAACGGGACGACGTCCTCGTCGCCATCGACGAGGAGGGCGGGGACGTCACCCGCCTGGAGGTCCGGGGCGGCTCGTCCTTCCCCGGCAACCTCGCGCTCGGCGCCGTCGACGACACCGCCCTGACCCGCGAGGTCGCCCGGGAACTGGGCCGCCGCCTCGCCGAGTGCGGGGTCAACCTCAACTGGGCGCCGTCCGCGGACGTCAACTCCAACCCCGACAACCCGGTCATCGGCGTCCGCTCCTTCGGCGCCGACACCGCCCTGGCGGCCCGGCACACCGCCGCCTACGTCGAGGGCCTCCAGGACGCCGGGGTCGCCGCCTGCACCAAGCACTTCCCGGGCCACGGGGACACCAACGTCGACTCCCACCACGCCATGCCCCGCATCGACGTGGACCTGGACACCCTGCAGGTCCGCGAGCTGGTCCCGTTCAGGGCGGCCATCGAGGCCGGCAGCAAGGCCGTGATGAGCGCGCACATCCTGGTGCCCGCACTCGACCCGACCCGCCCGGCCACGCTCAGCCCGCAGATCCTGACCGGTCTGCTGCGCAAGGAGCTCGGCTACGAGGGCCTCATCGTCACCGACGGCATGGAGATGAACGCCATCGCCGGGACGTACGGCATCGAGCGCGGCTCGGTCCTGGCCATCGCCGCCGGCGCCGACGCGATCTGCGTCGGCGGGGGACTGGCCGACGAGGCGACCGTCCTGAGCCTGCGGGACGCCCTCGTGGCCGCCGTACGCGAGGGCACGCTGGCGGAGGAGCGGCTCGCCGACGCCGCCGCCCGGGTGCGTGCCCTCGCCGAATGGACCCGCCGGGCCCGGCCGGACGCGCGACCGGAGGGGAGCCGCGCGTCCGGCATCGGCCTGACGGCGGCCCGCCGCGCGGTGGTCGTCTCGGGCACCCCGGCCACCGTGTCCGCCCCCTACGTGGCCACGCTCGCGCCCGTCGCGAACATCGCGGTCGGCGACGAGACCCCGTGGGGGGTGGCCGCGGAGCTGGCCGGGCTGGTCCCGGGCACCGGATCGGGCGTCTACCCCGAGGGCAGCGCCGCCGGGGACGTACTGGCCGCGGCGGGGTCCCGTACGGTCGTCGCCGTGGTGCGCGACGCGCACCGGCACCCCTGGATGGCCGAGGTGCTGGACGCCCTGGTCGCGGCCCGGCCGGACACGGTGGTCGTGGAGATGGGCGTACCGCTCGCCGAGCCGCGCGGGGCCCTGTACGTCGCCACGCACGGAGCCTCCCGCGTCTGCGGGCGGGCCGCCGCCGAGGTCATCGCGGGCACGCGGCGGGACTGACGCCGTCGGACGGGGCGCCGGACACCCGTCACGGGGGTGTCCGGCGCCGCCGCGTCCGGGCACGCGCGAAGGGCCGGGCCCCCGAGGAGGGGGCCCGGCCCTTTCCGCGTGGCGCCGGTGCTCCTACAGGCCCTGCCAGGAGGGCTTGTTGGCGAAGGTGTGGCGGAAGTAGTCGGCCAGCTTCAGCTTGGAGGCGGCCGCCTCGTCCACGACGACGGTGGCGTGCCGGTGCAGCTGCAGCGCGGAGGCCGGGACCAGCGCGGACAGCGGGCCCTCCACGGTCTGCGCGACGGCCTCGGCCTTGCCCTCGCCGGTGGCCAGCAGGACCAGGTGGCGGGCGTCGAGGATGGTGCCGATGCCCTGGGTGATGACGTGGTGGGGCACCTGGTCTATGTCGTCCTCGAAGAAGCGCGCGTTGTCCACGCGCGTCTGCTCCGTCAGCGTCTTGATCCGGGTGCGGGAGGCCAGGGAGGAGCACGGCTCGTTGAAGCCGATGTGGCCGTCCGTGCCGATGCCCAGCAGCTGGAGGTCCACCCCGCCGGCGTCCGCGAGGGCCTGGTCGTAGGCCGCGCAGGCGGCCTGGACGTCGGCGGCGGAGCCGTCGGGGCCCATGAAGGACCCCTCGGTCAGCCCGAGCGGCTCCACGACCTCGCGGAGCACGACGGCGCGGTAGGACTCCGGGTGCCCGGCCGGCAGGCCGACGTACTCGTCGAGCTGACAGATCCGGGCCCCGGAGGCGTCGACCTCGCCGGCCCTGACCTTGGCGGCGAGGGCTTCGTAGACGGGCAGCGGGGTAGAGCCGGTCGCCACGCCGAGCAGGGCGTCGGGCTTGCGGCGGACCAGGGCGGCCATGGCCTCCGCGATGAGCTCGCCGCCTGCCTTGGCGTCCGGGACGATGACAACTTCCACGCGGGGCCTGCCGATCTGAGAGAGGTGCGGACACTTGTGGTATAGACCAATCTAGCAGAGCGTGCCCGCCGATGGGCGGGCTCGTGCCCCTTCCATCGTCTTCCCGATCCCCGCCCCCCGCCCGGCCGCGCGCCGGGGGTCCTACAGCGCCAGCTGGAGACCGCCCGTGGCGTCCAGGTGCTGGCCCGTGACCCAGCGGGAATCCGGCGAGGCCAGGAAGGCCACCACGTCGGCGACCTCCTGCGGGGTGCCCACCCGGCCGAAGACCGAGCGCGAGGAGGCGTGCGCGCGGGCCTGCGGGTCGGCGAGCCAGGCGGCGTTGAGGTCGGTCTCGGTGATGCCCGGACCCACCGAGTTCACGGTGATCCCCCGCGGGGCGAGCGCGGCGGCCAGGGACACGGTCAGCGCGTTCACCGCGCCCTTGGCCATGATCGTGGCCAGGATCGCCGGCAGTGCGATGGCGGGGGTGCCGGTCACGTTGACGATCCGGCCCCCGTCGGTCAGCCGCTCCAGCCCGTGCTTGATCACGAAGAAGGGCGCCCGGGCGTTGAGCGCCTGGATCCGCCCGAAGGTCTCCTCGTCCGTCTCCTCGATGCCGGCGAAGGTCGCCGCCCCGGCGTTGTTCACCAGGACGTCCACCCGCTCCGTGGCCCGCGGATGGGCCCCGTACGCCGCCCAGAGCGCCTGCGCGTCCCCCGCCACCCCGAGCTCCGCCCCGATGGCGAAGGCGCGGCCCCCGGCCGCCGTGATCGCCCCGACGGTCTCCTCGGCGGCCCCCTCGTCGTGTCCGTAGTGGACCGCGACCAGGGCGCCGTCGCGGGCGAGGCGCTCGGCCACCGCCCGTCCGATGCCCCTGCTGCCGCCCGTGACCAGTGCCGTCTTCCCCTTGAGCACGCCCATGGCGCGCCCCCCTTCAGCATTTGCTAGCGGTCGATACAGAATGGACCGTACCAGATGTCTAGCGGTCGCTATAGAATGTGGCGCATGGTGACCGGACAACGTGGCAGGCCCCGCTCCTTCGACCGGGACGCCGCCCTCGACAAGGCCATGCTCGCCTTCTGGGAGAACGGTTACGAGGCGACGTCCATCGCCGACCTGACCAGGACCCTGGGCATCGGCGCGCCCAGCCTCTACGCCGCCTTCGGTGACAAGCGCAAGCTCTTCGACGAGGTCGTGGTGGTCTACGGCGGCCGGTACGGGGACTTCGCGGGCGTCGCCCTCGCGGAGGAGCCCACCGCCCGCGCCGCCATCGGCCGGATCCTGCGCGAGGCCGCCGAGATCTACACCGACCCGGCCCACCCGCCGGGCTGCATGGTGATCAGCGCCGCGGTCAACACCACCTCGCAGGAGGTGGCCGATGCCCTGCGCGAGCGCCGCAACGCCAACCTGGAGCTGTTCGAGAGCCGCATCCGGGCCGACGTCGCCACCGGCGAGCTGCCCGCCGGCACGGACGCGCGGGCGCTGGCCCGCTACGCGGGGGCCGTGCTCCAGGGGATGTCGCAGCAGTCGCGCGACGGGGCGGGCCGGGAAGAGCTGGAAGCGGTGGCGGAGCTGGCGCTGGGCGCCTGGCCGGCGTAGGGGACCCGCGTGGATTTCCGCGGCCTGTCGGCGGGGGAATTCCCGGGCGGCGAATTCGATCGTGCCGCACCCCTCCGGCGCGCTCACTTTCCGTCGCGCCGGCTTTCCGCAGCGTTGCTTTCCTCTGGGCCACGGTGCAGGACGGGACCCTCAGCCCGCCCGGCACCGTAGCCCGGAGTACTTACGGCCGACCGGGTGTGCGGTTCCCGACGGCCGGTGGGAGGTGCCTGCGCGGTCAGGGCAGAGCGCGCGGTTACCTCGATCCGTCCTCCTGTGCGGGGAGGGCGGAAACTTGACACAATTGTGGACTAGACCAATCTGTCCTGTCCATCCAATGGCGGGGTCTGCAATCCCGTCACTTCATCCAACAGTACGCGGAGTGGGCCCCTCCTGGGTACTCCTGAGTATTCGCCGTGTGGAAAGTCATCCCCGTACCCGGGGTACGCTCGCCACGTGCCCTCCATGAACGACCTCGTACGCCAGCACACCGCTCTCAGTGAAACCGACCTGGAGTGGCTCCACCTGCTGGTCTCGGAGTGGCAGCTGCTCTCCGACCTCTCCTTCGCCGACCTCGTGCTCTGGGTGCCCACCCTCGACGGCTCCCGCTACGTCTCGGTCGCGCAGATGCGCCCGAACACCGGCCCCACCTCGTACCAGGACGACATGGTCGGCCACCTGGTGCCGCGCGGCCGGCGCCCGCTGCTCGACGCCGCCCTCGACGAGGGCCGCATCGTGCGCGAGGGCGACCCCGAGTGGCGCGAGGAGGTGCCGGTCCGCGTCGAGTCGATCCCCGTCCGCCGCGAGGGCCGGGTCCTCGGCGTGATCGCGCGGAACACCAATCTGCTCACTGTGCGTACACCCAGCCGGCTGGAGCTCACCTACCTCCAGTCCGCCTCCGACCTCGCGCAGATGATCGCCGCGGGCTCCTTCCCCTTCCCCGGCCAGCAGGTCGACATGGACGCCTCCCCGCGCGCCGGGGACGGCCTGATGCGGCTCGACGCCGAGGGCGTGGTGACGTACGCGTCCCCCAACGCGCTCTCCGCCTACCACCGTCTGGGCCTCGCCTCCGACCTGGTCGGCCAGCATCTGGGCACCACCACCGCCGAACTCGCCCCCACCCGGGGCCCGGTGGACGAGGCCATCGTCAAACTGGCCAGCGGCTGGGCTCCCCGGGAGACCGAAGTCGAGGGCAACGGCGGGGTCATCCAGCTGCGCGCCATCCCGCTGAAGCCCAAGGGGACCCGGATCGGCTCCCTCGTGCTCTGCCGCGACGTCACCGAACTGCGCCGTCGCGAACGCGAACTGATCACCAAGGACGCCACCATCCGGGAGATCCACCACCGGGTGAAGAACAACCTCCAGACCGTGGCCGCGCTCTTGCGCCTCCAGGCCCGCCGGATGGATTCGGAGAACGGCCGCGAGGCGCTGAACGAGGCGGTGCGCCGCGTCGGTTCGATCGCGATCGTGCACGAGACCCTGTCTCAGAACCTCGACGAGCGCGTCGAGTTCGACGAGATCGCCGACCGCGTGATCGCGATGGTCGCCGAGATCTCGCCCGGAAAGGTGCGCTGCCGGCGCATCGGCCGCTTCGGGATCCTGGACGCGGAGGTCGCCACTCCGCTGTCGATGGTGCTGACCGAGATCCTCCAGAACGCCCTGGAGCACGCCTTCACCCAGGGGGAGGGCGGCACGGTCGAGGTGTCCGCGACCCGCACCGGAACCGGCCGCGCCGACGCCCGGCTGCTGATCACGGTGCTCGACGACGGATGCGGTCTGCCCGAGGGCTTCGACCCGCAGCGGGCCGGCAACCTCGGGCTGCAGATCGTACGGACCCTCGTGGAGGGGGAGCTCGGCGGCACCTTCGACATGCTCCGGGCCGAGCCGCGCGGCACCAAGGTCGTCCTCGACGTACCGGCGAGCCCGCAGAAGTAGCCCGCCGCGGGAGCCGGAACCGCGTTACGCAACGTGAGGGGAACAGCACTGAGCCCCGGACCGAATGGTTCCCGGTCCGGGGCTCAAGAGCACGTTGCTGAGCGCTTGTCTGGTACTACGCGCTGCGCGTCGAGGCTCGAAAAGTCGAATGTCAGGCGGTGGCGTTACGCGCCCGGTTGCGAGCGGCGCGGCGCTTCATGGCGCGGCGCTCGTCCTCGCTGAGGCCACCCCAGACGCCGGAGTCCTGACCGGACTCGAGCGCCCACTGCAGGCACTGCTCCATGACGGGGCAACGGCGGCAGACGGCCTTGGCTTCCTCGATCTGCAGCAGCGCAGGACCGGTGTTGCCGATGGGGAAGAAGAGCTCGGGGTCTTCCTCGCGGCAAACGGCGTTGTGACGCCAGTCCATGGCTGCTCCATCTCCTTGTATTGCGGGCAGGTTGCTTGTGAATGTGAACGCTTTCACGAATCCCCCCGTGAGGGAAGGGCCGACCCCCAGGTGACTGGTGGGGTCCGAAGATTCGTGGAGGGGTTCTGGCGTTCTGTGTGGGTGCCGGGTTTTGCGGGCTGTCCCGATCGCCATGTAGAGATTCGCAAACCTCGGACGGGGATACAACCCCTTCCGGAAAGTTTTTTTGGATTCGTCGGTGTCTACTAGGTCACAGCCCTAGTTCCTGGGGGTGGACCGGCGTGTAAACGTTCGAGTGGAAGGACTTTTGGCTCTTCCACTCACACAATCACACGCAGTGCACGGCGTACGCCTGTGAACCGAACGCTGGTGCGCAGTCCGAGGTGGTCCCCGTCCATCTGGAACGGGAGGGGAACCTTCGAATGCAAGGTGAAGTCGGTCAGATCGTGCAGAGACACCGCATGCTTGCCGTGCGGGCCGCGCTCAGGAGTCGAGGTCAGGAGCTGCGTGGCGTACCTGGCGACGGCCGGAGTTGACAAACGGTCGAGGGCCAATACGTCAAGCGCAGTATCGAACGACGCCTCCGGAGAGGCGTAAAGCGGACGATTGCCCAGATACGTCCAGGGCGAGGTGTTGCAGACTATCGACAGCACCAGATCCGTCACCGGATCCGCGCCGGGCCGCTCCAGCGTGATCGTCCCGCGCCGGCGGTTCGGCTCCTCCCAGAACTGGCGCATGAGCTGTCGCACGTACAGGGCGTGCGTCGAACGCTTGCCGCGTTCGCGCTGCTGCTCGACCCGCCCCACCACACCCGCGTCGAAGCCGAAGCCCGCGCAGAACGTGAACCAGCGCGCCGGGACCGACTCGTCCTCGGTCCCGGGGGTGCCGGCGGCCAGTCCCAGTCCCACCGTCCGCTCGCGCCGCTCCCGCAGCGCGTCCAGCAGGGCGCCGGTCGCCTCCACCGAATCGTTGGGCAGCCCGAGCGCGCGGGCGAAGACGTTCGTCGAACCGCCGGGTACCACCGCCAGCCGCGGCAGCCGCTCCGGATCGGGGCCCTCGTGCAGCAGTCCGTTGACGACCTCGTTCACGGTGCCGTCGCCGCCCAGCGCCACCACGAGGTCCACACCCTCGTGCGCGGCCTTGCGGCCCAGGTCGCGGGCGTGCCCCCGGTACTCGGTGGTCACCGCCTCCAGCTTCATCTCGCTGGCGAGCGCATGGGTCAGGACGTCGCGCGTGCGCGCACTGGTGGTCGTCGCTGCTGGGTTGGCCACGAGAAGTGCACGCATGAGCGCCAGACTACCCACCCCGTCATATGCGACCCCTACCGACCGTACCGTCAGCGCCCCGCGGGCCGCGGCTACCCTGCTGGGGTGAGCAAAAAGCCGACCTCCCACACCCCCGCCGCCCCCGCCGTCGCCGCCGCCGGAGCGGAGCCCGCCGCCCTGCCCGGCCGGCTGACCGGCGCCGCGGTGCTCACCGCGCTGGAGGGTCTGGCCCTGGCCGGACTCGGCCTCTACATGCTGTACGTCGGCATCGCGGGCCACCCCGATTCCGCGCAGCAGGCCGAGACCGGGGGGATCACCCTGCTCGGGCTGGCCGCCCTGCCGCTGATCGCGGCGCGCGGGCTGCACCTGGGCCGCCGCTGGAGCCGCGGCCCGGCGCTGATCACCCAGCTGATGGCGATGCCGGTGGCCTGGACCCTGTGGAACACGGGCGGCGCGATGCGGATCGCCGCCGTCGCCCTGGCCCTGGCCGCGGTGGCCGTCGTGGTCCTCCTCGTGAACCCGACGGCGACCCGGGCGCTCGGAATCGGGCCCGGAGACCAGGCCCGATAAGTCCCTCCCGAGCGCCGTTCCCCGGCTACTCCTCGACCAGGAGCTTCTCGCGGAGCTGGGCCAGGGTGCGGGCCAGCAGCCGGGAGACGTGCATCTGGGAGATGCCGACCTCCTGCGCGATCTGCGACTGGGTCATGTTGCCGAAGAACCGCAGCAGCAGGATCCGCTTCTCCCGCGGCGGAAGCCCCTCCAGCAGCGGCTTGAGGGACTCGCGGTACTCGACGCCCTCCAGCGCCTCGTCCTCCGAGCCCAGCGTGTCCGCGACCGCCGGCGACTCGTCGTCGGTGTCCGGCACGTCCAGGGAGAGCGTGCTGTAGGCATTGGCCGATTCCAGCCCCTCCAGCACCTCCTCCTCGGAGATGCCCAGCCGCTCCGCCAGTTCGTGCACGGTGGGGGAGCGGCCGTGCTGCTGGGACAGTTCCGCCGTGGCCGTGGTCAGCGAGAGCCGCAGCTCCTGCAGACGCCGGGGCACCCGTACCGCCCAGCCCTTGTCGCGGAAGTGCCGCTTGATCTCGCCGACCACGGTGGGCGTGGCGTACGTCGAGAACTCGACCCCCCGGTCCGGGTCGAACCGGTCCACCGATTTGATCAGGCCGATGGTGGCGACCTGGGTCAGGTCGTCCAGCGGCTCGCCGCGGTTGCGGAACCGCCGCGCCAGGTGCTCCACCAGCGGCAGGTGCATCCGCACCAGCCGGTTGCGCAGCTCCGCCCGCTCCGGTGAGCCCTCGGGCAGCTCGCGCAGCTCGAAGAACAGGGCCCGCGCACCGCTGCGGTCCCGCGGATCCGGCAGCGCGGGGGACGCGCCCGGGGCGGCCGGGGCCGCGGCGGCGGCCGCCGGTGGCCGTGATGGTTGTGGTTCCTCGTTCTGGTTCTCGCTCATAGGGCCCGCCCGTCGCTCCGCCGAGTCCAAAAAGCCGTCTTCCGCATCCGCGTCAGCCGGGTGCGGCCGGGCGTGCTGCTGTTCGGGGATGCCCCCGTCGACCTCGTGCCGTACCCGGGGCCGATCCCCGCCCCGCACCGGGATCTCCCCGCCGCTCACACCGGGCCTGGCCCCGCGCCGCGCTGTTTGTAGAGGCTGATGCTCACTGTCCGGTTCTCCTCGACCGTGGCCTCGACCTTGCCGGCCAGCGCCGACAGGACCGTCCACGCGAACGTGTCGCGCTCCGGTGCGCGCCCGTCGGTGGTCGGCGCCGAGACGGTCACTTCCAGCGAATCGTCGATCAGCCGGAAGACGCAGCTGAGGACGGAGCCGGGCACGGCCTGCTGGAGCAGGATCGCGCAGGCCTCGTCCACGGCGATGCGGAGGTCCTCGATCTCGTCGAGGGTGAAGTCCAAACGTGCCGCGAGACCGGCCGTGGCCGTTCGCAGCACCGACAGGTAGGCACCCGCAGCCGGCAGCCGGACTTCCACGAAGTCCTGGGTCCCGGGCTCGCCTGCGATCTGGGACACCCTCACCTCCAAGGTGGTACGAGCTCTGTTCGCCGGTGACGCTACCGCGATCCGGGCGATCGTGTCGCGGCACCCCTCATGGCGCCCGTTTTGGAACGCCAGGGCCGACCCCGCTCCTGTCCGGTGACTGATGGTAAGCCCACGGGTACGCACAGTGGCTAGGGGTCTGCGGGCCCAAATAAGGGGAACCGGCGGAGGGTTGACCTACCCCGCTTCAGACGATCGAACCGTCGACAAAACACCACCGCCAGCTCTCGCCCGGCTCGAAGCTCCGCATGACGGGATGACCGGTCTCCTTGTGGTGCGCGGTGGCGTGCCGGTACGGGGAGGAATCGCAGCACCCCACGTGCCCGCACGCCAGGCACATCCGCAGCTGCACGGGATGGCTCCCGAGCACCTCACATTCGGGGCAGGTCGGCGCATGCGGGACGGGCTCGGGGCGCGGCAGTTCGGCAACATGGGTGCACTCGCTCATGATGGCCAGCGTACGGGTGGGGCGACGAGTGGGGATGGAACGCATGGAGGTATTGCCGCTGGTGGCGCTGGTGGCGGGGAGCGCCGCCGTCGCGGGACTGGCGCGGAGGACGCCGGTGCCCGCGCCGCTGCTGCTGGTCGCCGTCGGCCTGGTCGCCGCGTACGTTCCGGGACTGCCCGCGTACACGCTCGATCCGCACATCGTGCTGCCGCTGCTGCTCCCGCCGCTCCTGCACACGGCCGCGGTGGACAGCTCGTACCTGGACCTGAGGGCCAACGCGCGGCCGATCGCGCTGCTGTCGGTGGGGTACGTGCTCTTCGCGACGCTCGCGGTCGGCTGGGTGACGTACATGGTGGTGCCGGGGCTGACGCCACCGGTGGCGCTGGTGCTGGGCGCGGTGATCGCACCGCCGGACGCGGTCGCGGCGACGGCGATCGCCCGCAGGCTCGGGCTGCCGAACCGGATCACGACCATCCTGCAGGGTGAGTCCCTGGTCAACGACGCCACCGCCATCACCGCCTACAAGGTGGCGCTGGCGGCGGCGGTCGGGGTCGGCGCGGGCTGGGCCGGAGGGGTCGCGGAGTTCCTGCTGGCGTCGGTGGGCGGGGTCGGCGTCGGCCTGCTGCTGATGGTGCCGATCCACCAGCTGCGCACCCGGCTGAAGGAGCCGCTGCTGCAGAACACCCTGTCGCTGCTGATCCCCTTCGTGGCGTACGCGGCCGCCGAACGGGTGCACGCCTCGGGCGTGCTGGCGGTGGTGGTGGTCGCGCTGTACCTGGGCCACCGCAACTGGCAGGTCGACTTCGCGACCCGGCTCCAGGAGGAGGCGGTGTGGAAGGTCGTCGCCTTCGTGCTGGAGTCGGTGGTCTTCGCGTTGATCGGGCTCCAGCTGCCGGTGGTCCTCAAGGGGCTCGGCGAGTACGAGGGCGCGGCCGCCTTCGGGTACGCGCTGGTGGTGTTCCTGGCGGTGGTGGTCGCGCGCTACCTGTGGGTGTTCCCGGCGACCTTCGTGCCGCGGTGGGTGTCGGAGCGGATCCGGCTGCGCGAGCCGGACACCGACTGGAAGGCGCCGGTGATCGTGGGGTGGGCCGGGATGCGGGGGGTGGTGTCGCTCGCGATCGCCTTCTCGGTGCCGATGGGCGTGCCGCACCGGAACCTGATCCTCTTCCTCACCTTCACGACGGTCATCGGGACCCTGGTGGTGCAGGGGCTGACCCTGCCCCCGCTGATCCGGATGCTGAAGCTGCCGCCGAAGGACCGGCAGGCGGAGACCCTCGCGGAGGCGCAGGCGCAGAGCGAGGCCTCGCGGGCGGCGGAGGAACGGCTGGTGGAGCTGCTGGAGTCCCCGGCGAACAACAGCCTGCCGCCGCCGCTGGTGGACCGGCTGCGGACGGTGCTGGAGCGGCGGCGCAACGCGGTGTGGGAGCGGCTGGGCGAGGTCAACCCGCTCACGGGGGAGTCCGCGGACGACGTCTACCGGCGGCTCGCGCGGGAGATGATCGCGGCCGAGCGGGAGGTGTTCGTGTCCCTGCGGGACGGGCGCCGGATCGACGACGAGATGCTGCGCGGGCTGCTGCGCAGGCTGGACCTGGAGGAGGCGGCGGCCTACCGGGAGGAGACGTGACCCCGCGCCCCGGCGGGGCGCGGGCTACGGACGGCCGGTGACGACGGCGGTGAGCGTGGTGCCGCGGGGGAAGGTGCCCGCACGGGTCAGGGCCGTGAGGGCCCAGAGGAGCTTGGCCACGTAGATCCGCTCCACCGGGAACCCGTGGCGGGACTCGAAGTCGGCGGCGAACTCGTCGAGCGGCGCGGGGACCCGGGCGTAGCCGCCGTGGTCGAAGCCCTCGGCCAGGGTCCAGTCGCCGGCCGGGCCACCGAAGGCCCCGTGCTGGAGGGAACGTATCTCCGGAGCCAGGAAGCCCCCCGCAAGGACGGGCACGCCCAGGGCACGCTGGCCCGGGTCCAGGCCTGCGGCCAGTCCGGCCAGGGTTCCGCCCGTGCCGCAGGCCACCGCCACGACGTCGCAGGCGCCGCGCAGCTCACGGCCCAGTTCGGCGCACCCCCGCAGGGCGAGCGCGTTGCTGCCGCCCTCGGGGACCACGTACGCGCCCGCGGCCCCGGCCGACTCCAGCAGCCGCCCCAGGGTCTCCGGTTCGGCCTTGCGGCGGTAGTCGGAGCGGGTCGTGAAGTGCAGCCGCATGCCGTCCGCCGCGCAGCGGGCGAGGGAGTCGTTCAGCGGCCGCCCGGCGAGCTCGTCCCCGCGGACGACGCCGACGGTCCCCAGCCCGAGCAGCCGGCCGGCCGCGGCGGTGGCCCGCAGGTGGTTGGAGTAGGCCCCGCCGAAGGTGACGAGCCGGTCGTGCCCGGCCTCCAGGGCCGCCCGGAGGTTGGGCGCGAGCTTGCGCCACTTGTTGCCGGGCAGCTCGGGGTGGACGAGGTCGTCCCGCTTGAGGAGGAGCCGGACCCCGTGCGCGGCGAAGCGGTCGTCGGCGGCCTCGACCAGCGGGGACGGCGGGCGGGGGAGCAGCTCGGGGTGGGTCACCCGTCCATTGTCGGGTCAGGACAGGCGGAGGGTGAGGTAGGGGACGGAGTCTCCGGGCATGAGGTAGCGCTCGGTCTCGGTGAAGCCCCGGGCGAGGGCGAAGCGCAGGCCGTCCTGGTTGGACTCCAGGACGATCGTCTCCACGGCGGCCGGGGAGAGGGCTCGGGCCCGCTCCAGGACGTGGGTGTAGAAGGCGGTGCCCAGGCCCCGGCGGCGGTGGGCGGGGAGGATCCGGGCGATCACGGTGGCGGTGCCGTCGTTGTCGGGCGTGGGCGGGCGCAGGGTGGCGCAGCCGACCAGCGTGTCGCCGGTGTAGGCGACGTCCAGGCGGTTGCGCACGGCGCGTTCGCGGACCTCGGCGAGGGTGAGGGCGTCCGGAGGGATGATCAGGTTGTGGACGTCGTGCCAGTGGCGGACGGCCTGTTCGTCGTCGGCCGCCACGGGGACGATGCGGAGATCGGTTGGCATGGGTGCAGGGGATCCCGGCGGCGGCCGGGGGGTCAACCGGTTTTGATCACTTGAGGCGTTCGGCCACGCGGGCGCGCATCGAGTCCATGGTGAACCCCTTGGGGTCGATCTTCCCGGGCTGCCATTCGAGGTGGCCCAGTACGGAGCGGGAACCCCAGCCGTGGACCCGGCAGACGGCGGCCGCCGCGCGGGCGACGGCGTCGAGCTGGACGGCCGGCCAGGGGTCCTCGCCGTCGCCGAGGTTCACGCACTCGAAGCCGTAGAAGTGGCGGTTGCCGTCGGTGTCGGCCTGGCGGTCCGGGGGGAGCCGCCGTTCGGCGATCACGGCCGCCAGGACGTCGGAGTCGCCGGCTCCGGCGTGGTTGGCGCGGCCGTAGCCGACCAGGTGGACGCGGCCGTCCTTGCCGATGACCCCGTGGCAGAGCGGGCCGGGCAGGTCGGAGTCCCCGTCGCGGCAGAGTTCCACGCTGTAGGCGGTGCCCCGGGTGACGGTGTGGTGGATCATCACCCCGTTGACGGGCCCCCAGGGGCCCTTGTGGTTGCGGTTGTGGGTGCGCCAGGCGCCGACCTGGACGACGGTGAGGCCCTCGGCGCGCAGGGCGCCGAGGAACCGGTCCGCGGACATGGGTACGGACATGGCCGCCTCCTTGTGTGGCGGTGCGCGACGGACACCGTGTGTGTTCGTCTCATCACGTACCGGTGTAGTGGAGGCGGCTGTTCCGCCGCTAGGGCATTCGTACGGTGTGCGATCCGATCCGGACAGGCGGGCGTCAGGCCGAGGCGAGCCAGAGGTCCGGGCCGAAGACCTCGTAGTGGATGTCCGAGGCGGGGACCCCCTTCGCGATCAGCTGCGCGCGCACCGACCGCATGAAGGGGAGCGGACCGCACAGGTACGCCTGGGTGCCGGGGGCGACCGGTACGGACTCCAGGTCCACCAGCCCGGTGGAGTCGCCCGGTTCGGCGTCGGCCTCGTACCAGAAGCGGGCCGAGGCGTCGGGGAGCTTGTGGGTCAGGGAGCGGTGGTCGGCGCGGAGCGCGTGGTCGGCCGGGGAGCGGTCGGCGTGCAGGACGGTGACGGGGGCGGCGTGCCCGGTGTCGGCGAGGTGTTCCAGCATCGACAGCATCGGGGTGCAGCCGATGCCGGCCGAGGCCAGCAGCACCGGTGCGGCGGAGTCCCGCAGGACCAGGTCGCCGTACGGGGCCGAGACGCGCAGGGTGTCGCCGGTGCGGACCCGGGAGTGCAGGTGGTTCGAGACCTCGCCGTCGGGGCCGCCGGCGGCCGGGCCGTGGACGCGCTTGACGGTGATCGAGCGGACCGGGGAGCCGGGGGCGCCGGAGAGGCTGTACTGGCGGATCTGGTGGGCGCCGTCGGGGAGTTCGACCTGGACGGAGACGTACTGGCCGGGCCGGAAGGAGGGGGCGGGCGCGCCGTCGGCGGGGGCGAGGCGGAAGGTGGTGCAGTCCGCCGTCTCCTCGACCCGGCCGGCCACGGTCCACTCCCGCCAGACGTCGCCGGCGGTGACCTGCTGCTCGGCGTGGAGGCGTTCCTCGATGGCGATGAGGGCGTTCGCCATCAGCCAGTAGACCTCGTCCCAGGCCTCGGCGACCTCGGGGGTGACGGCGTCGCCGAGGACCTCGGCGATGGCCTCGAAGAGGTGCCGGTGGACGACGGGGTACTGCTCGCGGGTGACGCCGAGGGAGGCGTGCTTGTGCGCGATGCGGTTCAGCATCACGTCGGGGCGGGTGTCCGGGTGCGCCAGGAGGTGGGTCGCGAACGCCGCGACGGAACCGGCGAGGGCCTGCTTCTGGAGTCCGGCGTTCTGGTTGCCGCGGTTGAACAGGTCCCGGATCAGGGCCGGGTGGGCGGCGAACAGCTTCTCGTAGAACAGCTCCGCTATCTCGCCGATGGCGGCTCCGACGGCGGGCAGGGTGGCGCGTACGGTCGCGGTCGACTTCTCGGACAGCATGCGGAGCTCCTCGTGAATTGGTATTTCAGATTCATATTCAAGCCCAGCGAAGGGCGCTCCCGCGATGCGGACGTTCGTTCGGGAGGCCCCTCGGGTCCAGGCTAGGCGGGGGTTGCGGCGCAGCTAATCGGCCACTCGGCCCTCGGCGGCGGGACCTTCGTCCCGGCTCCGGCCGCCGCCGGAGATCCCCAGCAGCAGCGGCCCCGTCGGGGCCGCCACCAGTGCGTCCACCGTGAGCGGGTCCAGGGTGGCGAAGAAGGCCTCCTGGGCCCGGCGCAGCGCGCCGCGCAGGACGCACGCCCCGCGCAACGGGCACGGAACCGTGCCGTCGCAGTCCACGACGTCACCCTCCCCCTCCAGGTCCCGCACCAGGCCGCCGACCGACGCGGTGCGTCCGGCGGGGGTGAGCGCGAGCCCGCCGCCGCGGCCGCGCCGCGCCTCGACCAGCCCGAGGTGCTGCAGGCGGGCGACCACCTTGGCCGTGTGGGTGTACGGGACCTCCATGGTCGCCGCCACCTCCCGGGTGGTGGGGAGTTCCCCGTTCTCGACGGCCAGGCGCATCAGGACGCGCAGCGCCAGGTCGGTGAATCGCGTCAGCCGCATGACCCCAGGTTAGAAAACTTGCATCGCAGATACAACTTATGGAGCGGGGCGCGAGAAGTGGCCGGAACCGGTGGGGTGCGGAGGGGGTCCTGTGAAGACGTTCAACCCGGGAGGATGCCCAGACCCACACGGAGTAGTCCCACCCTTTTGTGTAATGGTCTCACCACGTTGCGTGCTGGAAGTGTTCCGTCCCGCAGATCCATGGAGTGATCGAAAGGGAAAGACATGTCGGTCCAGGCGGGTTCCGAAACCGAACCCCAGACACCGCAGCGCAGTCTCGGCACCTCGGCCGCGCGGAACTTGGCCACCACGACCAAGTCCGCGCCGCAGATGCAGGAGATCACCTCGCGGTGGCTCCTGAAGATGCTCCCGTGGGTCTCGGTGCAGGGCGGCGCCTACCGCGTCAACCGCCGCCTGAGCTACTCCGTCGGCAACGGCATCGTGGAGTTCATCAAGACCGGCACCCAGGTCCAGGTCATCCCCGCCGAGCTCGGCGAACTCCCGCTGCTGCGCGACTACGACGACGAAGAGGTCCTCACCGAACTCGCCGCCCGCTGCCGCCAGGTCGACTTCGAAGCCGGTCAGGAGCTCACCTCCTTCGGCAGCCCCTCCGACCGGGTCTTCCTGCTCGCCCACGGCCGCATCGACCAGATCGGCCCCGGCCCCTACGGCGAGGACGCGGTCCTGCGTACCGTCGCCGACGGCGCCTACTTCGGCGAGGGGGCCCTCACGGACGAGGAGGCGATCTGGGAGTACACCGCCCGCGCCGCCACCTCCGGCACCGCCCTCGTCCTCTCCCGCCAGGACTTCCAGCTCCTCGCCGACCGGGTCGACTCGCTGCGCGCGCACGTGGACCGGGCGCGGTCCGCGCCCGCCCAGCGCACCAACACGTACGGCGAGGCCGCGATCGACCTCTCCGCGGGCCACCGCGGCGAAGCCGTCCTGCCCGGCACCTTCGTCGACTACGAGGCCCGCCCGCGCGAGTACGAACTCTCCATTGCACAAACGGTCCTGCGCGTCCACACCCGCGTCGCCGACCTGTACAACCAGCCGATGAACCAGACCGAGCAGCAGTTGCGGCTCACGGTCGAGGCGCTGCGCGAGCGCCAGGAGCACGAGATGCTCAACAACCGCGACTTCGGCCTGCTCCACAACGCCGACTACGACCAGCGCATCCAGCCCCACGAGGGCGCGCCCACCCCCGACGACTTCGACGCCCTCCTCGCGATGCGGCGCGGCTCCAAGATGTTCCTCGCGCACCCCAAGGCCATCGCCGCCTTCGGCCGCGAGTGCAACAAGCGCGGCCTCTACCCGGAATCGGTGGACGTCGGCGGCCACCGGGTGCCGGCCTGGCGCGGGGTACCGATCTTCCCGTCCAACAAGATCCCGGTCAGTGACGCCCGTACGACGTCCATCCTGTGCATGCGCACGGGCGAGGACGAGCAGGGCGTGATCGGCCTGCACCAGCCCGGGATCCCGGACGAGATCGAGCCCAGCCTGTCGGTGCGCTTCATGGGCATCAGCGAGCAGGCGATCATCTCCTACCTGGTCACCGCCTACTTCTCCGCAGCCGTGCTGGTGCCGGACGCGCTCGGCGTGCTGGAGAACGTCGAGATCGGCCGCTGGCGCTGATGACCGCGAACGCCCTCGCCGCGGGCGAGGGGCAGGAGGCGGCGGCCCTGCTGGAGCGCACGAGAGAAACGGTCAACCCGGAACTGCGCAGGACCGTCGAGAGCCTGCCCGGGTCCATGCGGCGGGTGGCGATGTACCACTTCGGCTGGGAGGACGAGGAGGGCCGCCCGGCGGACGGCGGTGCGGGCAAGGCCATCCGGCCCGCGCTCGTCCTCGCCTCCGCGCAGGCCCTGGGCGGCCCGCTCGCCGCAGGGCCCGGTGAGCCCGGTGATCCCGCCGGGCGGGGGGTCGTACGGGCGGCGGTGGCCGTGGAGCTGGCGCACAACTTCACGCTGCTGCACGACGACGTCATCGACAAGGACGTCCGCCGGCGCGGGCGTCCCACGGCCTGGACCGTCTTCGGTATACCGGACGCGATCATCACGGGCGACGCCGTGATGGCGCTCGCGCTGCGGCTGTTCGCCGAGGATCCGCACCCGGCCGCGGCGGCCGCCTCCGCCCGGCTCGCGGCCTGCGTCATCGAGCTGTGCGCCGGACAGCAGGCGGACTGCGCCTTCGAACGCCGCCCGGACGTCGCGCTCGACGAGTGCCTGACCATGGCGACGGCGAAGACCGGGGCCCTGCTGGGCTGCGCGTGCGCCCTGGGCGCGCTCTACGCGGGGGCCGGGCCGGAGGAGGTCGAGGCGATGGACGCCTTCGGCCGGGAGGCCGGGCTGGCCTTCCAGCTGATCGACGACCTGATCGGCATCTGGGGGGATCCGGGGCACACCGGGAAGCCCGCCGGGGCCGATCTGCTCGCCCGCAAGAAGTCCCTCCCGGTCGTGGCCGCCCTCACCTCGGGCACCCGGGCCGGGGCGGAGCTGGCCGATCTGTACGCGGGCCCGATGGCCGGGGACGACGTGCGCGCCGCGGCCCGCGCGGTGGAGCGGGCCGGCGGGCGGGACTGGGCGCAGGCCCATGCCGCCGACCGGATGGGCCGGGCGGTGCAGGAACTGTCCCGGGCCGTCCCGGACCTCGCGGCGGCGGGCGGGCTGCTGGCGCTGGCGGAGTTCGTGACGCGCCGTACGAGGTGACCGCGGGGGGAGGGGGGTACGGGGAAGGCGCGTTCCGGCACCGGGAAGGCGCCGGAACGCGCCTTCCCGCGCAGGTGGCCCAACTCTAGGATCACTCAGTGTTGTTGAGACCTGAGTGGACCTGAGTGGAGGGTGTGACCTGTGGTGCTGGAGATACGCCAGGCGGACCAGTCGGACCGGGACGCGGTGGCGCGGCTGCTGGACGAGGCCTTCCGCAGCGACCCGGTGAGCTGCTGGGTCTTCCCCGATCCGGAGCACCGGGCCGCCGTGCACGGCCGCTTCCTCGGCGTCTTCGTGGACGTGGCGCTCGCGGAGGGCCGGATCGACTACGCGGCGGACGGCTCGGCGGCGGCGCTGTGGCTGCGGGTCCCTGCGGACGACCCGGAGGCGGAGCCCGTCGAGGACGAGGTCCCGGCGAAGATGCGGGCGGTCGCCGATCCCGGCAACGAGCGCTGCGAGCTGGTGGGCCGGCTCACGGGCGCGGTGCACCCCACGACGGAGGAGCACGAGTACCTGCTGATGATCGCGGTGGCGCCGGGGCGGCAGGGCGAGGGGCTGGGCACGGAGCTGATCAGGCCGGTCCTGGAGCGCTGCGACCGTGAGGGCGTCCCCGCGTACCTGGAGGCGAGCAGCGAGCGCAGCCGTGCGCTCTACGAGCGGCTCGGCTGGGAGTTCACGGGCGAGGCGGTGCGGCTGCCGGACGGGCCGCCGATGTGGCCGATGTGGCGCAAACCGCTGGGCTGAGGCGGGGACCCCGAGACGATCGCCTCCGCCGGCCGGGCCCGGCCGCACCGTCCTCGGCGGCGGCCGGATCATCACCTCGTACGACGTCAAGCGCTGAAGCGCGCCGCCCGCGCGGAACCGGCCTACCGTGGAGGTATGGCCGGTGAACAGCAACAGCGGGTGCGCGGGACGGTGGCCCCGCGGGCCGGGCACGAGCAGCTGACGTGCCAGGCCTGCGGGCGCGCCGTCGACACCCTGCTGAGACGACGCAAGTCCCTCGGTATCTTCGTGCCGGAGTGGAGCCCGGGTCCCTGCCGGAACCCGGACTGCACGCGGTACGCCGCCGGCGGCTAGCCCTTGGTGTCCATGCCCGAGGCGACCAGGCCGTTGGCCCACAGCTGGTTCACGCGCGAGCGCTCGGCGCTGTTCGGGTTGGGGTTCGTGCACGAGGTGCCCGGACCGCCGCCCGACATCAGTTCGCTGCACGGCCCCGAGTAGTGGTCCGGCAGGCCCAGCACGTGACCGGTCTCGTGCGCCGTCACGCGGGTGGAGTTGTACTGCTGGTTCTGGGCGTAGTCGAGGAAGATGTAACCCCGTCCGTGCCCGTCGGTGCTCGCGTACGAACCGCGGGAGTCGTTGCCCTCGTAGTACGAGAAGTTCCCGCCGGAGGACACCTCCTGGAGCTTCACGTTGGACACCGAGCTGTTCCATATCTGGGTGGAACGGGCGATCACGCTGCGGAAGCTCGGCGCGTTGCGGGTGTTGTAGGTGACGGTGACGGCCATCAGGCCGGGGTTGGCGGCGCGCTGCTCGGCGACCGAGCGCTTCACGGCCTCGAAGAAGGCGCTGTTGGCGGCCTGGTTCTCCTCGGAACGCTCGTACGCGGCGTAGCTGGCCGGGTTGCCGGCCGGGGCGTTCGCCGCCGTGGCCGTGGGGACCACGCCGCCGAGGGCCGCGGCGATGCCGAGGCCGATGGTCGCGGACAGCGTGATCCTGCGGGAGTGGCGCATGTGGGGGGCTCCTACTCAGCCGGTGCGGTGGGGGGTGGATGGGTCGTCCGGTACCGGAGTCTGCGGGAGCCGAAGGGGCTCGGGGATGATGTCAGCACCCGATAGCGCCGGCCTATCGGGAAGATTTCGACAGGGCAACTGGCGTGAGAATGGCGGGATTCGGGGGGCTATAGGTGGCTGGTGCGGTCCGTCGGCCGCCCCCTACCCTCGGGACATGGAGCTTGAGGTCAGGCACCTGAGGGCGCTGTGCGCCATCGCCGACGCCGGCAGCCTGCACAAGGCGGCGCGGCAGCTCGGCGTGAGCCAGCCCTCGCTGACGACCCAGCTGCGCCGGATCGAACGGGCCCTGGACGGCGAGCTGTTCCTGCGGGAGCGCACCGGCTGCCGGCCGACGCCGTTCGGGCGCACGGTGCTCGGCCGGGCCCGGCCCCTGCTCGCGGAGATGGCCGCGCTGGTCGCCGAGGCCCGCGCGGCGGCGCACGGACCCCGGCTGAGGCTCGGCTCGACCGCGAGCCGCGCCCTGCCGGGGTGGCTGCGGCGGCTGCACCGGCGCGCGCCCGACACGGAGACCTCGCTGGTCGTCGACGTCTCGGCCAACGCGCTGCTGCGGATGGTGGCCGCCGGGCAGCTGGACGTGGCCTTCGTCCACGAGGTCGAGGGCTGCCCCCTGCGGGTGCCGGAGGGGCTCCAGCTGCACGTGCTGATGGAGCGCGAGCCGCAGTTCGTGTCCATGGCGCGGGACCACCCCGCCGCGCGGTCGTCGGTGGTGGAGTTACAGGACCTGGCCCGCGACCGCTGGACCGTCGACCCTTCCGTCGACGGCGAATGGGACGGACTGCGCCGGGTCTTCGCCGGGGCGGGCCTCGATCCGCCCGTGCTGCACGCCGACTACCACACCGCCACCTCGCTGATCGTCTCCGGCGAGGCGGTCGCGCCCTGCCAGCCGACGTCGGGGCCCCGGGACGACATGGCCATCCGGCCCCTGTCGGGGGACCCGCTCGCGGTCCGCCTGCTCCTCGCCACGCGGCCGGGGGCGCACGCGGAGGTCTACGAGGACCTCCGCGCGGCCTATCGCGAGGCGGCGTTGCGCACGCCGCCGTACCGGGCCTGGCTGCGCCACCACGCGAGCCCCCTCCTGGCGGCCTGAACCCCCGGCCCCGCCCCGGCCGGGCGGGGTCTCAGCCGGTGCCGCCCGCGGCGTTGCGGGTGACCTCGACGTGGGCCGCCCTCAGGGTGCCGGCGGTGATCCCGGGCAGCCCGTTGCGGGGTTCCCCGCGTCCGGCTCCGTCAGCCGGTACGCGCACCCGGGAGCCGGCCGGAGCGCGTCCGCACCCGCCGACGCGCCGGCCGCCCGGATGGCGGCGGAGAGCCCCGCGACCGGGCACGGCACGCTGACGGCGTGGTCGCCCCCGTGCGCGTACGGCGCCGGCAGCGCCGCAGCCGCGCCGGTCACCGGCCCGGCCGGGATGTCGCGCAGGTGCTTGACTTCACCCTGCCGCGATATATCGTGTTCTACAGAAGACGCGATATGTTGCGTGCGTAGCCCACGAGGAGGAGCAGCACCATGGCAGAGCAGATGACGTGGTCCGTCGCCGCACCGCAGAAGCTCACCTTCGAGCAGCCGGTGACCGACCTGCGCGTCCGTGTGGTCGGCGGCACGGTCAACGTGGTGGCCGCCGCCGACGCGGGGCCGGCGCGCCTGGAGGTCGCCGAGGTCGACGGGCCGCCCCTGCACGTGGTCCAGGAGGACGGCACCCTCACCCTGTCCTACGAGGACCTCCCCTGGAACGGCTCCCAGGGCTTCAAGAAGTGGTTCGAGGGCAAGCCGTGGAAGGCCTGGAAGGGCGCCTCCGAGGACGGCCGCAAGGCCTGGGAGCGCAGTGTGACCGTGACGCTGACCCTGCCGGCCGGCACCCACGTGCAGCTGGCCACCGTCAGCGCCACCGTCTTCGTCTCCGGCATCGCGGGCGGCACCGAGGTCAACGGGGTCTCCGGCGACGCGACCCTCGTCGGGCTGTCCGGCCGGGTCAAGGCGCACACCGTCTCCGGCAGCGTCGAGGCCCAGTCCCTGACCGGCGAGCTCGGCTTCCACTCCGTCTCCGGCGGCCTGACGGTGGTCGACGGCTTCGGCGGCAACGTACGGGCCGACTCGGTCAGCGGCGACATGCTCATCGACCTCGCGCCCGACCCGGCCGCCCCCAAGCCGGTGGACATCTTCCTCAACTCCGTCTCCGGCGAGGTGGCGATCCGCCTGCCGCACCCCGCCGACGCCAAGGTCGAGGCCAACACCGCCACCGGCGGGGTCTCCAATGCCTTCGAGGACCTGCGGGTCTCCGGGCAGCTCGGCGCCAAGCGGATCACCGGCACGCTCGGCACGGGTGCCGGCACCCTGCGGGCGACGACCGTCTCCGGGGCCATCGCCCTGCTGCGCCGCCCGCAGGCCGACGCGGACACCCCCCTCCAGCTCGACAAGAAGGTGCTCTGAGATGCCGCCCGTCTTCGCCCACGGCCGACTCCGCCTCTACCTGCTCAAGCTCCTGGACGAGGCGCCCCGCCACGGGTACGAGGTGATCCGCCTGCTGGAGGAGCGCTTCCAGGGCCTGTACGCCCCCTCCGCGGGCACCGTCTACCCGCGGCTGGCGAAGCTGGAGGCGGAGGGACTCGTCACGTACGCGACCGAAGGCGGGCGCAAGGTGTACTCCATCACCGAGGCGGGCCGGGCCGAACTGGCCGACCGCGGCGGTGAACTGGCCGACCTGGAGCTGGAGATCCGCGACTCCGTCTCCGAGCTGGCCGCCGAGATCCGCGACGACGTCCGGGGCGCCGCCGGCGACCTGCGGCGCGAGATGCGGGCCGCCGCCTCCGCCACGGCCACCCAGGTCGACGACGAGTCCTGGAAGGCCGCCAAGGAGGAGCTCCGCAAGGCGAGGCAGGAGTGGAAGGAACAGGCCCGCCGGGCGAAGGACGAGAGCCGCCGGGCCCGTGAGGAGGCCCAGCAGGCCCGCCGCCAGGCCAAGGAGGCCCAGGAGCGGGCCCGCGAGGAGGTCCAGCGGATCGCCGCCCAGCTCCAGGAGCAGTTCGCCAAGCCCGGCGGGGTCTTCGGGAGCCTCGCCGGAGCCTGGCTCGGCACGGGATCCGCGGGCACCGCCCCCACCGGGTCGACCGGTGCCCCGGGACCCTCGGGTGCCGGGTGGGCCGAGGACCTCGCGCCCACCGCCGACCCGGCACGGGACCTGGACCGGCTGCTGGACCGCTTCCGCGACGACGTCCGCGACGCGGCGCGCGACCACGGCGTGACCCCCGCCCAGCTGGCCGAGGCCCGGGCCCACCTGGCCGCGGCCGCCGCCCGGATCGAGGCCGGGCTGCGGCCGGGCGCGTAGGGGAGGGTCAGGCCGCCAGGCCCGTCTCGGCCGCGGCGTAGGTGACCCCGTGGTCCGCGAGGACCTCGCAGACCGTACCCGGCCGGGACAGCAGGGCCAGCAGCAGGTGCAGGGTGCCGATGTGGTCGTCGTGCCGGCCCAGGGCGATGCGCAGGGACTGCTCCAGCACCTTCTTCGCGTCCGCGGCGAAGGGGACGCGGTCGCCCGCTTCCGGGCGGCGGCGGAGCGATGGGAGGACGCGGCGCCGGCGCGGGGGCGGGGTCGCGAGGGCGCCCGCGCCGTGGGTCTCCTCGATGCGGGCGACGATCTCGCCGAGGTCGATGCCGAGCCCTGCGAGGGCCTGCTCGTCGGCCTTGGACATCCCGCCCCGCCGCCGGGACTCGGCGAGCCGGGCCCGTACGGACTCCCGGTCCACGCCGAGCGGGTCCAGGGCGCCGAGGCCCATCAGGGAGAGCAGCAGGTGCTCCTCGGTGACCGCTGCGGCGCCGGACCGCCGGGCCTCGTCCAGCGCGCCCTTCACGGTGGCGCGGGCGTCCCGGGTGAAGCGTTCGAACATCACAGCCTCCCGTACTTCTTGTGTACGGCCTGCCGGCTGACGCCCAGCTCGGCCGCGATCTCCTGCCAGGACCAGCCCTGCGCGCGGGCACTGCGCACCTGTACGGCCTCCAGCTGCTCCAGCAGCCTGCGGAGGGCGGCCACGGCGTGCAGGCCCACGCGGGGGTCTTGGTCTCCGGCCCGTTCTGCGAGGTCGGTGGCTTCCGTCATGCATGTCAATCTAGGTTGACAGGGGAGGGCTGTCAACCCAGATTGACAAACGGATGCCGTCGGGCGTGCTCAGGTGGTGAGGACGATCTTGCCGAAGAGGTCGCCCGCCTCCAGCTTCTCGAAGCCCTCGCGCGCCCGGTCCAGCGGCAGCACCTCGTCGATGACGGGCCGCACGCCGGTGGCGGCGCAGAAGGACAGCAGGTCCTCCAGCTCGTCCTTCGAGCCCATGGTGGAGCCGACCACCTTGAGCTCCAGGAAGAAGATCCGGGTCAGCTCGGCGTGCGCCGGCCGGTCGCCGCTGGTGGCGCCCGAGATGACCAGGGTCCCGCCCGGCCGCAGGGACTTGACCGAGTGCGACCAGGTGGCGGCCCCCACCGTCTCGATGACCGCGTCCACCCGCTGCGGCAGCCGGGCGCCGGGCTCGAACGCCTCCAGGGCGCCCAGCTCCACCGCCCGCTTGCGCTTGGCCTCGTCGCGACTGGTGGCGAAGACCCGCAGGCCGGCCGCGCGGCCCAGGACGATCGCGGCGGTGGCGACCCCTCCGCCCGCGCCCTGGACGAGGACGGAGTCGCCGGGGCGCACCCCGGCGTTGGTGAAGAGCATCCGGTAGGCCGTCAGCCAGGCCGTCGGCATGCAGGCGGCCTCCGCGAAGGAGAGCTCGGCGGGCTTGCGCAGCACGTTCCAGGCGGGCACGGTGACCTGCTCGGCGAAGGTCCCCTGGTACCGCTCGGTCAGGATCGAGCGCGGCTCGTCGGGGCCGACGCCGTGGCCGCTCTGGCCGATCACGGAGTGCAGGACGACCTCGTTGCCGTCCTGGTCGGTTCCGGCGGCGTCGCAGCCGAGGATCATCGGCAGTTTGTCCTGGTCCAGGCCGACTCCGCGCAGCGACCACAGGTCGTGGTGGTTGAGGGAGGCGGCGCGGACGTTCACGGTCACCCAGCCGGGACGGGCCTCGGGTGCCGGGCGGTCACCCAGCACAAGGCCGTTCAGCGGCTGGTCTCGGTCGATTCGGGCGGCATAGGCAGCGAACATGCGGCCAGAGGCTACCGGTCGGTAGACCCGTCTGGCCAGGGGTCGAAGCGTGTCGCCACGCCGGAGCGGAAGACGTGTCCCCTCCGTCAAGTTCCCTCCGTACCAGGCGGTTTGTCCGCTGGATAGGACTAAACGGAACGTCGGGAGGCGGTCTGGATCGAGGTAGGATTCAAGCCATGCGGCGCGCTCGTCATGAGCCTGTCATTCTCGTCGCCTTCTCACTTTGCGTCCCCGCGTTCTCTCGCGCGCCCGGCAAGGAAAAGACGGAACGACCCCTCCCGGTTCGGGGGCCGGGAGGGTGCGTTCTGCGAGGGAACGACGCGCACGCGAAGAGGCCCGGCCGGATCATCCCGGCCGGGCCTCTTCGCGTAGGGCTCAACGTGGCGTTCAGGCCAGGCGGGCCACTCCGTCGGCCTTCGCCGCCGCGGCGACCGCGGCCGTGACGGCCTCGGCGACGCGCTCGTCGAACGGCGAGGGGATCACGTAGTCGGCGGCGAGCTCGTCACCCACGACACCGGCGATGGCGTCCGCGGCGGCGATCTTCATGCCCTCGGTGATCCGGGTCGCGCGCACCTTCAGGGCGCCCGCGAAGATGCCGGGGAAGGCCAGCACGTTGTTGATCTGGTTCGGGAAGTCCGAACGGCCCGTGGCCACGACCGCCGCGTACTTGTGCGCGACGTCGGGGTGGACCTCCGGGTTCGGGTTGGCCATGGCGAAGACGAAGGAGTTCTTCGCCATCGTGGCCACGGCCTCCTCGCCGACCGTGCCGCCGGAGACGCCGATGAAGACGTCCGCGCCCGCGAGGGCCTCCTCCAGCGTGCCGTTCAGACCCGTCTTGTTGGTCAGGCCCGCGATCTCCGCCTTGACGTCCGTCAGGTCGGAGCGGTCCGCCGAGACGACGCCCTTGCGGTCGGCGACGCAGACGTCGCCGATGCCCGCGTCCACGAGGATCTTGGCGATGGCGATGCCCGCCGCGCCGGCGCCCGCGATCACGGCGCGCAGGTCGCCGAGGGTGCGACCGGTGAGCTTCGCCGCGTTGCGCAGGGCGGCCAGCGTCACGATCGCCGTGCCGTGCTGGTCGTCGTGGAAGATCGGGATGTCCAGCGCCTCCTGGAGGCGGCGCTCGATCTCGAAGCAGCGGGGCGCGGAGATGTCCTCCAGGTTGACCCCGCCGAAGGACGGCGCGAGGCGGATGACCGTCTCGATGATCTCGTCCGTGTCCTTGGTGGCGAGCGCGATCGGAACCGCGTCCACTCCACCGAACTGCTTGAACAGAATCGCCTTGCCCTCCATCACGGGGAGGGAGGCCTCGGGACCGATGTCACCGAGTCCGAGCACGGCCGTACCGTCGGTGACGACGGCGACCACGTTCGACTTCCAGGTGTACTCGTTCACGAGCTCGGGCTGTTCGGCGATGGCGGTGCACACCTTCGCCACGCCGGGGGTGTACGCCAGGGACAGGTCGTCCTTGTCGTTCACCGGCACCGTGGCCTGGATGGCCATCTTGCCGCCCCGGTGCAGCGCGAACACCGCATCGGGGTTGTTGTCCGTCGCACTGTCACTGCGAGGGTTGACGATCTCCGCTGCCACTTCGTGTGACCCCTTAAGTCCTTTGAATCGTTGAGGGTGGCCACTCCTGGTTAAGGGGTGGGCGGGCACCGCGTCCGTACTCCGCGTCGGCGGTTGGCCCGCCTCCGCGAAGGGGAGGTTCGTACGCGCGGGCGCGCCGCACGCGCGCCCTGAGCCCCGGATGAGGGGTGTAAGGATCTGTTCTACCCGAAGAACGTGTGCCCAGACGAGTCGATTCCCGCTCAACTGTAGGTCGCTTGTCCTGTTTTTGGCTAAAAGTCCAAACCTCTCTGTCCAATGGGTGAGACGCGCCGCAAATAGTGAGGGCAAAAGGGCTGGTCACGGCGATTTGTGCGGCTCCGAGGGGCCTTGCCCGCAGTCCTGTTGGGTAGTCGGGCGCGCCCGTTATCTGATTTTGACCTGATGGGCAGCCTGAATGCGTCAGTCCGAATGGCAAGATGCCGTAATCACACAAGGTCGCGACACTCGATGGTGCGTGTGCGACCTCTTCCGGATGCTTTTCCACCCCTGTCGGAGGAACCAGCTCATGACCGCAAGCACCACCCGTCGTACGACCGCCGCCCGGTCCCGGATCGCCGCGGTCGGCGCGATCGCGGTCGCCGGCGCCCTGATTCTCACCGGCTGTGGCGACCAGACGGACAAGGGCTCCTCGACCGCCTCGGGCAAGGCCGACAACAGCGCCCCGCTGTTCTCGAAGCTCCCGAAGAAGATCCAGGACGCCGGTGTCATCAAGGTCGGCTCCGACACGGCCTACGCGCCGATGGAGTTCGTCGACGGCGGCAAGATCGTCGGTGTCGACCCCGACATCGCCGACGCGCTCGGCAAGCAGCTCGGTGTGAAGTTCCAGTTCACCTCCGGCACCTTCGACGGTCTGATCACCTCCCTGGAGACCGGCCGCCAGGACGTGGCGATCTCCTCGATCACCGACAACAAGAAGCGCCAGGAAGGCCTGGACGACAAGGGTCAGAAGATCGGTAAGGGTGTCGACTTCGTCGACTACTTCTCCTCCGGCGTCTCGCTGATCCTCAAGAAGGGCAACCCGGACAACATCAAGTCCCTCGACGACCTGTGCGGCAAGACGGTCGCCGTCCAGCGCGGCACGATCTACGAGGACACCTTCAAGGCGCAGGCCGAGAAGTGCGGTGACAAGAAGCTCACCATCGAGGCCTTCGACACCGACGCCGAGGCGCAGACCCGCGTGAAGGCCGGCGGCGCCGTGGCCGACCTGAACGACTACCCGGTCGCCGCGTACATCGCGAAGACCTCGGGCGGCGGCAACGACTTCGAGGTCGGCGGCCAGCAGTCCGACGTCGGCCTCTTCGGCATCGCGGTCTCCAAGGACAACACCCAGCTGCGCGACGCGCTCAAGGAAGCCCTCGACGCCACCATCAAGGACGGCTCCTACGCCAAGGCCCTGGAGAAGTGGAACGTCCAGGGCAGTGCCGTGCAGTCCGCCACGATCAACGCGGGCAAGTAAGTCCGAGCGCTCCACTGAAGGGCAGTCATTGTGACTGACAAGATCGACAAGGGTCCGGCCGAAACACCGCCGGCCGGGCCCGGCGCCTCGGGCACCACCCCCTACGAGGCCATCAAGGCAATCCCCGTACGGCACTACGGCCGCTGGATCAGCGCTGTGGTCGTCGCCGTACTCCTCGGGTGGCTCGTCTACGCCTTCTCCCAGGGCAAGATCATCTGGGCGACGGTCGGCGACAAGCTGTTCGACCCCGCCGTGATCGCGGGCATGGGCAACACCATCATCATCAGCATCTCGTCCATGGCGCTGGGCCTCGTGCTCGGCATCCTGTTCGCGGTGATGCGCCTGTCGAAGAACCCGGTCACGAGCTTCGTGTCCTGGCTCTACATCTGGTTCTTCCGCGGCACCCCGGTCTACGTGCAGCTCCTGGTGTGGTTCAGCCTCCCGCTGATCTTCCAGTACATCAACCTGGGGCCGATCTACAAGAACGAGACCGTCGACGTCATGACGCCGTTCATGGTCGCCCTGCTGGGCCTCGGCCTGAACGAGGGCGCCTACATGGCGGAGATCGTCCGTGCGGGCATCCAGTCCGTCGACGAGGGCCAGAGCGAGGCCTCGCACGCACTCGGCATGACCCAGACGCAGACCATGCGCCGGATCGTGCTCCCGCAGGCGATGCGCGTGATCATCCCGCCGACCGGCAACGAGTTCATCAACATGCTGAAGACCTCCTCCCTGGTCTCGGCGGTGCAGTACACCGAACTCCTGCGGGCCAGCTCCAACATCGGCAGCACCGCCGGCGCGGTCATGGAGATGTTCTTCGTCGCGTCCATCTGGTACCTGGCGCTGACCAGCGTGTTCAGCGTCGGCCAGTATTACCTGGAGCGCCGTTACGCCCGCGGCTCGCTGCGCAGCCTGCCCCCCACCCCGTTCGAGCGGCTCAAGGCCAATCTGAACATGTTCCGCCGTACGGAGGTGGCGAAGTGACCGCCCAGCCGATGGTCAAGGCCGAAGGCGTCCACAAGTCGTACGGCGCCGCACACATCCTGCGGGGCATCGACCTGGAGGTCGCCCCCCGTGAGGTCTTCTGCCTGGTCGGTCCGTCCGGCTCCGGCAAGTCCACCTTCCTGCGGTGCATCAACCACCTGGAGCGCATCAACGCCGGCCGGCTCTCGGTCGACGGCCAGCTGGTCGGGTACAAGCAGAAGGGCGACAAGCTCTACGAGCTGAAGGACAGCGAGGTCGCGGCCCAGCGCCGGGACATCGGCATGGTCTTCCAGCGCTTCAACCTCTTCCCGCACATGACGGCCATCGAGAACGTCATGGAAGCCCCGGTCATGGTCAAGGGCGAGTCCAAGGCGGTGGCCCGCGAGCGGGCGATCAAGCTCCTGGACCGCGTCGGCCTCGGCGACAAGGGCGGGAACTACCCGACCCAGCTCTCCGGCGGTCAGCAGCAGCGCGTGGCGATCGCCCGCGCGCTGGCCATGGAGCCGAAGCTGATGCTCTTCGACGAGCCCACCTCGGCGCTCGACCCGGAGCTGGTCGGCGACGTCCTCGACGTCATGCGGGACCTGGCCGAATCGGGTATGACCATGATCGTGGTGACCCACGAGATGGGCTTCGCCCGCGAGGTCGGCGACAACCTCGTCTTCATGGACGGCGGCGTCGTGGTCGAGTCCGGCCACCCGCGCGAGGTCCTGGGCAACCCGCAGCACGACCGGACGAAGGCGTTCCTGTCCAAGGTGCTGTAACCGCGACACGCGTGAGGGGCGGTACGGATTCCCGTACCGCCCCTTCGTCGTTCCCGGCGCCGGTCCGAAGTCCCTACCTCAGACCTAGGACCAGTGCGTCCGAGGGGGAGCGCCAGACCGTGCGGGCCTCGGCGAAGCCGGCCGCGCGCAGGGTCCGGGCGTGCCAGGCCTCGTCCGGGGTGTCGCCGTCCGCGTGCTCCCCGTAGATCTCGAACCGGGCCGCCGTGGCCTCGGCCAGGGCCGGGTCGGCCGCGGCCAGGGCCCACCATTCGCGCCAGTCCGGGACGCCCAGGGCGCGGGCCCGGTCCATGCCGGCGTGCCGGTGGGCGTGCTCGGCGGCGTCGATGCGCGGGGTGGCGGGGTCGGGCATGTGGTCGGCGTTCATGAACACCCCGCCCGGGCGGACCAGCGGGGCGATCCGCCCGTACAGGACGGCCAGGTCGGCGCTGGGCAGCCAGTGCAGCGCGGTCGCGGTCAGGACCGCGTCGTAGGACTCGTACGGGAGGGCCGCGGGCCAGTCCGGGTCTTTGAGGTCGGCGGTGACGAAGGTGACCCGGTCGTCACCCGCGAAGTGGCCCCGGGCGATCGTCAGCAGCGCGGGGTCGAGATCGAGCCCCGTACTGGAGGCTTCCGGGAACCGCTTGAAGAGCCTGTCCGTGATACTTCCCGTACCGCACGCGAGATCCAGTACCCGGGGGGCGGGGCCGACCAGGGCTTCCACCATGTCCAGCATGACCCGGAACCGTTCCTCGCGGTCGGGCATGTACCACTCCTGCTGGCGGTCCCAGCTGTCCTGCCAGGCCTGCCAGTCCGTGCCGAACGAGCCGGTCGCCGTATCCGTCATCGAGAACCCCTCCGTACGTAATACCCTCGAACCAGTACCAGCCGTTACCGCGGCCGTTGCTGACACTAATCCGCATCCGTAAGGACTACAAGTGGAACTGGCCCATTACTCGGACTATGCCGTGCGCCTGGTCAACACCGAGGAGCCGGCCCGCAACAAGGACGCGCTCACCTCGGTGGACGACGTCCGCGCCCTCTTCGGGGCCAGCGTGCAGATGGCCCGCCGGGTCACCGACACCGACGTCACGCGCTTCCGCAACGTGCGCGGCCGGCTGCGCGCCGTCTTCGAGGCAGCCGACGGCGGCGACCACGTCCTCGCCGTCGACCTGCTGAACTCCCTGCTCATGGAGTTCCCCGTCAGCCCCCAGGTCTCCGGCCACGAGCTGGTCGGCCCGGACGGCCGCCCCGACTGGCACATCCACCTCGCCGAGCACCCCTCCAACGCCTCCGCCGGCTACGCCGCCATGGCGGCGATGGGCCTGGCCTTCGCCCTCACCGAGCACGGCCCCGGCCGCCTGGGCCTGTGCCAGGCGCCGCCCTGCCGCAACGCCTACCTCGACACCTCCACCAACCGCTCCCGGCGCTACTGCTCCGACCGCTGCGCCACCCGCGCCAACGTCGCCGCCTACCGCGCCCGCAAGCGGCTGGAGGCCGAGGAGTCCGCACGCATCGGCCGCACCGCCGAGGCCGCCCAGGACAGCCACGCCCTCAGCGAGCGCTGACCGTCCGGGCGCGGCCGCAGCCGCAGCCGGGCCACCGCCAGCACCAGCTCCTCGGGGACCGCGCCGTAGTCGGTGCTGTCCCCGGTCTCGTTGAACGGGTTGTCGCCGAGCATCCACCAGCCGCCCGGCCGGCGCTCGGCCGCCCGCTTCACCACCAGCAGGTCCTGCTGCAGCGGATGGCGGAAGACCACCACGTCACCCGGACGGACCAGCGCCTCGTACCGGACCACCAGCCGGTCCCCGTCCGCCAGGGTCGGGGCCATGGACGGGCCCGTCACCTCGGTGATGCCGATGCGCCCCCGTGTGCGCCTGTTCTCCGTCATGTCCGGCCTCCTCGTCCTCCCCGCATGCTGCCGTACGGTCCCGTACGTTCGCTCACCACTCCTCGACCGCCCCTGGACTTTTGTCCTAAGCCCATGGGGGCGCCCGCGATTTCCGGTTTCTCAGCGAGTAATCTCCACCTTTGAGAAGACGATCACGAGGAGGACCCACTCCATGCTTTCCCGCTTCTTCGCCCCCAAGGTGAAGGTCTCCGCCCACTGCGACCTGCCCTGCGGCGTGTACGACCCGGCCCAGGCCCGTATCGAGGCCGAGTCCGTCAAGGCCGTCCAGGAGAAGTACCAGGCCAACGAGGACGCGGACTTCCGCGCGCGTGCCATCACCATCAAGGAGCAGCGCGCCGAGCTCGCGAAGCACCACGTGTCGGTGCTCTGGAGCGACTACTTCAAGCCCCCGCACTTCGAGAAGTACCCGCAGCTGCACACCCTGGTCAACGACACCCTGAAGGCCCTCTCGGCCGCCAAGGCGTCGAACGACCCGGCGACCGGTGCCAAGGCCCTGGAGCTCATCGCCGAGATCGACCGCATCTTCTGGGAGACCAAGGCCGCCTGATCCAGGCCCAGCCCGTCCCCGGTACGACCGAGGGGCCCGACCGCACGCGGTCGGGCCCCTCGGTCGTACCGGCGGCGGCGCTGCGCGGACCGTTCCAGGTCCGCGCCCGTCCCGCGCCTCCTCCCGTGCCTACTCCTCGTCCTCGTCCTCGTCGTCCAGGCGGGCCAGCCAGGTCGCCAGGCGTTCCACCGGGACCTCGAAGTCCGGGTTCAGGTCGACGAAGGTGCGCAGCTGCTCGGCCAGCCACTCGAAGGTGACCTCCTCCTCGCCGCGCCGCTTCTCCAGCTCCTCGATGCCGCGATCGGTGAAGTACAAGTCGCGCTCCGTGCGTGTGGTGATGGGGGTGTTTCCCGCCAGGATAAGCCGGGTCCCGGCGACACCTCCCGCTCGTCCCGGCAGCGGCGCTAGCGTGGACGTCCCGGTGGGGCGAGCGGGGGACGGGGGTCACGGGATGCCTGATGGGCGCACGGCCGGCCCCGCACGCGCCTTCGAGCTCCTGGAGCCCTTGGTCCGGGCCGCCACGGTACGCGTCCACGCGCCCCCGGGCGGGTATGAGAACCCCGGCAACGACTGGACCGGACCCACGTGGGGGAGCGGCTTCTTCATCGCCCCCGGCTGGGTCCTGACGTGTGCGCACGTGGTCGGCGAAGGGGGTGCTGCGGTGCGTCTGGCGGGGCGTGAGGTCGGCATCAGCTTCTCCTCCGGACCGGGTCCGGGAACGGGGTCCGGCGCCCCGGGTCCGCGGGCCGACGCGGGCATCGGGACGGTCACCGGGCGCGTGGAGTGCGTCCTGCCCGAACGGCTGGAGGAACGGCGGCCCGGCCGGCGCGCCCTGTGGGACCTGCCCGACCTGGCGCTCGTCCGGGTGCTCTCGCCGATCTCCCACGCCTGCGTGTGGCTGACCGACCGGGCCGGACCCCGGCTGGAGGAGGCCGCGTACTTCGGCTGCACCGAGGAACTCGGCATCCGCGAGATCACCGGCCGCACCACCCGGCTGCGGGGCACCGCCGCGGGCGGCGCCGCGATCCGCCTCGGCGACGAGGACGAGATCGAGGCCGGCATGTCCGGCGGGCCCGTGGTCGACCTGGCGCGCGGAGAGGTCATCGGCGTGGTCAAGGCCCGGCGGCACGGCGGCGGGGGCGGGCTCGCCGTGTCCGTCGACCGGCTGCGCACCCTGCCGATGGCCGCGACCGGACAGACCGGCCTGTACCGCAGGGTCATGCAGGCCCACGACCTCTACCACTACGACCGCCACGTCAGCGACCTCGACAGCCGCCGGACCTGGACCGACGTGCACGACGAGCTCGCCGCCGCGGACGCGGACCCGTACGGCGGGCGCGGCCGGCTCACCCCCGGCGAACGCACCACCCTGTGCGGGCTGCTCGCCGAACTGCCGCCGCCCGGCTCCTCGGAGGCCGTACGCGAGCTGGCCGAACGGGCCCGCGGCGAGGAGCCCGACACCGCCCTGCCGGCCCCGCTCACATGGCGCGACGGGCTCGGGCTGCTCCACGACCCGCCGGGCGCGGGCGGGGAGGCCGCCGCGATGCTCCGGTACGCCACCGACGTGAGCGCGGCCGACCACCGCGAACCCCCGGCGCCGGGGGCCGACGAGGAACTGTGGGACTGGGTCCGCGCCACCGCGGAACGGCTGTGGCGCCCGCTGCGGCGCGAACTCGCCGAGCGGCACGAGCGCGGCCTCGCCGAGCGGGAGCGGCGCCGGCGCGCCGCCGTGGGCCGGGCGGCGCACGGACCGGTCCGGCGGGACCGGGGACTGCCCGCCGGACCCTCGGTGCTGCTGGAGGTGTGGGCGCACGGCTGGGAGGACGTCTACGACTGGCGGGTCTCGGTGCTCGCCGGACCGGCCCGCCCCGGCCGGGTCACCCCGGTCGACGCGGGCGTGCGGGAGACCCTCGCCGGGCTGCCGGAGGCACTGCGGGCCCCGCTCGCCGAGGGCTTCCGCCGGTGCGACACGCACGAGTCGGCCGCGCTCCTCGAAGTGGCGGCGGCGCCCGACCTGTTCGGGCTCGCCGCGGACACCTGGACGGTGTCCGGCGGGGTGCCGGTCGGCGTGCAGCGGCCGGTGGTGTTCCGCCTCCCCCCGGGACAGGCCGGGGAGGCGGCCGGCCCGCGCTGGGCCCGCGTGCAGACCGGCCCGCTCCTGGACCAGCGGGCCGACTGCGTACGGGGGCGACCCCGCAGCCCCTCGCCGGAATGGCCGGCGGGGCTGGCCGACAACACCGTGCCGGTGCTCTGCCGGGCACCGGGCGCCGAACCGGCCCTGGGCGCGCTGCACGTGCTGCGGGACGCGGGCTACGGGGTGGTGGTGCTCCGGCGGCCCCCGGCCGACCCCGGGGCGTCCTGCGCGCCCTACCACCGGGGCGTCCGGGAGGAACTGGCCGAGGCGGGCCGGGGCGCGGTGCTGCCGCTGCGCGTCCAGGCGCTGCGCGGGCGGGCGTACGGGGCGGATCCCGACGCCTACTGGGCGGCCGGGCTGGCCCTCGTATGGGAGGACCCGGCGCGGGCCCTGCCCGAGGACGAGCCGTTGCAGGGGGATCTGTGAGCCGGCGGGCCTCCGGCCGGCGGGAGGGGCGCCGGCGGAGCGGGAGCCGGTGCGGGCGAGTCGCGTTGCGTGGGAGGGGACGGCCGTGAACGACGAATGGCTCATCTACCGGGGCGTGGGCGAACCCCACGACGGGATCGGGGCGCTGCCCGATCCGCCGCCGTGGCGGGACTTCGACGGCGGCCCCGTCGAACCGCCCGGCGGGGCGGCCGCCACCGCCGACGACAACGTGGCGCGCCGCCTCGGCGCCCACCGGCAGGCCGCCGAACTGCACCGGCCCGAGCCGGAGGAACTGGAGGCCGTCAACGCGGCGCTCTACCTGCGCAGGCCGCTGCTGGTCACCGGCTACCCCGGCACCGGGAAGTCCACCCTCGCGCACGCCGTCGCCCACGAGCTGGGGCTAGGCCGGGTGCTGCGCTGGCCCGTGGTGTCGCGGACCGTGCTCCAGGAGGGGCTGTACCGCTACGACGCGCTGGCCCGGCTTCAGGACGTGCAGATCGCCGCCGGCGCGGGCGGCGGCGGGGCGGGGGCCGGGGCCGGGGCCGGGGGGATCGGGAAGTACATCCGGCTGGGGCCGCTGGGGACGGCGCTGCTGCCCACCGAGCGGCCGCGCGTCCTGCTGATCGACGAGCTCGACAAGAGCGACATCGACCTGCCGAACGACCTCCTGAACGTACTGGAGGAAGGCGAGTTCACCCTTCCGGAACTGGAACGGGTCGCCGACTCCGAGCCGGAGGTGCGGGTGCTCACCGACGACGGGGCGAGGGTGACCGTCCGGGACGGGCGGGTGCGCTGCCGGGCCTTCCCGTTCATCATCCTGACCAGCAACGGCGAACGGGACTTCCCGGCGGCGCTGCTGCGCCGGTGCATCCAGCTCAAGCTGGGGCAGCCCGGGGAGAAGCGGCTGGCCACCATGGTCCGGGCGCACCTGGGGGAGGACGCAGCCCGGCTGGGCGCCGACCTTATCCGGGAGTTCCTCAGCCGCTCGCGCTCCGAGCTCGTCGCCGCCGACCAGCTGCTCAACGCCATCTACCTGACGCACTACGCCGCCCCGCCCACCCGGGAGGACCTCGCGGACCTGCTCATCCAGCGCCTCGACCGTCCGAGGTGAGGGCCCGTGGCCGCCTCCGCTGACCAGGGGCCCGTGGAGCCCTTGGAGTCCTTGGAGCCCTTGGAGCCCGACATCCGCGCCCTGGCCGGGCTGCTGCGGGCCGCCGGGCTCGATCCGTCCGCCGGGGAACTGGCCGACGCCCTCTGGCTGGCCGGGCGGACCCGCACCCGTGCCCGGCCCGTCCCCGCCGGGCCGGATCCGGTCCGGGCGGATCCGGACCGGCAGGGCCGGGAGGACCCGGGGGAGCCGCCGCCCGCGCCACCGCGCCGGGAAGAACCGGAGACCGAGGATCCGGTCAGGCTCTACGCCGCCGGGCCGCGGCACGGCGCCGAGGGCGATCCGGATGCCGAGATCCCGCTCGGGGGCGGGGTACCGGTCCGGGTGCCCGGCGCCGCCGCGCTGCCCCGCATCCTCGACGTCCAGCGGGCCCTGCGCGCCCTCCAGCGCCACCGGCCCCCCGGCCTGCCCGTCCGTACGGTCCTCGACGAGGCCGCCACCGCCGAGGCCAGCGCCCGCGCCCCGGGCCTGGTCATCCCGGTGCTCCGGCCGGAGACCCGGCGCGAGGCGACCGTCAGGCTGGTGATGGACGCCTCCCCCTCCATGGCGGTCTGGCAGGAGATGTTCGAGGAACTCCGGTCGGTCTGCGAGCGGCTGGGTGCCTTCCGGGACGTCCAGGCGCACTACCTGCACCGGCTCGCGGACGGTACGGCCGCCGTCGGACGCGGCCCCTCGCCCGCCGCCGCCCTGCGCTCGGGCGACCAGCTGCGCGACCCCACCGGGCGGGCACTGACCATGGTCGTCTCCGACTGCACCGGCCCGGTGTGGCGGGAGGGCGAGGCCCAGCGGCTGCTCCACCGCTGGGCCGAGTGCACGCCCTGCGTGATCGTGCAGCCCCTGCCGCAGCGGCTGTGGAACCGCAGCTGGCTGCCGACCGAGCGCGGGGTGCTGGAGCACGCCGAGGGCGGTGGCGGAGCCGTCGGCGGCGGGCTGAAGCTGAGGTTCCGCCCGGACCGGCCGCCGCGGCCCGGACGGCCCACGGGCGGGCTCACCGTACCCGTGCTGCCGCCGCACGCCGCCGCCCTCGGCGCCTGGGCCCGGCTCGTCGCCGGACTCGGCACGGGCCCGGTGCCCGCCGAGGTCGGCCGGGTCCTCGCCCGGCACCCCGCCGCCCCCGTCCCGCTGCCCCGCACCGCCCGGCCGCCCCGCGAGCTGGTGAGCCGCTTCCGCGCCTCCGCCGCGCCCGGCGCCGTACAGCTCGCCGTGTACCTGGCGGCGGCGCCGTTGACGCTGCCCGTGATGCGTCTGGTCCAGCGCACGATGCTGCCGGACTCGGAACCCTCCGACCTGGCCGAGGTGCTGCTGGGCGGGCTGCTGCGGCGCAGCGGCGAACCCCCGGGGAACTGGTACGAGTTCGTCCCCGGAGTACAGGACGTGCTGCTGGGGCCGCTGGGACGCGACGAGGCCGCCCTGGTGCTCAAGCACTGCTCCGAGTACGTACGGGCGCACTTCGGCCGCGGGGTGCGCGACTTCCCCGCGCTCGCCGTCTCCCAGCTCACCGGCGTCCCGCCGGACGGCCCCGCGGACGACCCCGGCCGGGTGCCCGCCGGGCGGCTCCCGCAGGCCTTCGCGCACGTCTCGGCCAAGGTCGTACGCCGCTACCTGCCCGGTCCCCCCGAAGACGACCCGGACGCCCCCCCGCCCGAGCCCGCCCCACCCGCCCCCGCCGGCCGGGCCCCCGGGCTCCGGGCCGCCCGGGACCGCCTCGCGGACGGCGACGCCCGGGCCCTGTACGAGGCCGCCGCCCTGCTGCGGCGGGCCGTGGCGGCCCCGGCCGGGCCACAGGACCCGCCGGAGGAGGCGGAGACCGAGCTGGCGGGGGCACTGCTGCGGCTGTGGGCCGTCCAGCGGGACCCCGAGCTCCTCGACGAGGCCGAGCGGGCGGTGACCGGGCTGGGCTCGCCGCCCGCCCGGGCGGCCCGGGGCCGGGTGCTGTACGAGCGGGCCCTGGTGGCCGGGCCCGACCCGGAGCTGCTGGCCGCCGCGGACCGGGAGTTCGCGGCGGCGGGCGCCGCCGCCGGCCCCGACCTGCGCCGGGACTGCGCCGTGCGGCGGGCGCAGACCCTGATCCGGCTGGGCGCGCTGCGCGAGGACCCGGGCCCGCTGTACGAGGCCCGGTCCGTGCTGGAGGCCCTGACCGGCCCGGACGCCGCCCCCGCCACGGGCCCGCAACCCGCCCTGGCCCTCGGGCGCGTCCTGCTGGCCCTGCTGCCCCGCACCCCGGACCCCGCGGAGCGCGCCGCCCTGGCCGAGCAGGCCGCCGCACACCTGTCACGGGGCCTCACCGCGCTGGTCGCCGAGCAGGACGCCGCCACGGCCGCAGCCACCGCAACCGCCACCGCAACCGCCTCCGCTCCGGACAACGGCACCGGGGAAGGGCCCCCGGCCGAGACTCCCGCCGCGCGCACCGCCCACGTCCGGGTGGAGCTGGCCGAGGCCCTGCGGTACCTGCCCGCCCGGCTGGAGGAGGCGGCCGGGCAGCTGGCCCGCGCCCTGGGCGAGGCCGCCGCCGAGCCCGACGCGCGGCTCGCCGCCCTGCTGTGCCTGGCCCGGGTGCACCGGGCCCGGTACGCCCGTGACGCGGATCCGGCGGCCCTGGACGGGGCCTCGGAGGCGTACGGGCGCGCCCGCGGGCTGATCTCCCGGGACGGGGAGGCCTTCGCGGAGCTGCTGCCCGAGTGGGGCGACGTACTCCTGGAGCGGACGCGCGCCGCGGACGGGCGCCGCTTCGCCTCCACCGCCGTACGGGTGCTGCGCGAGAGCCGCTCGGCGGTGCCCCAGTCCGACCCGGGAGCCGCCCACCGGCTGCGGCGGCTGGCCACCGGCCTGCGGCTGCGGCACGCCTACGAGGGGGACCTGGTCGACCTCCGGGAAGCGGAGTACCTGCTGGAACTCGCCGTCCGGCAGGGCCACCGCCCCCTGGAACGGGCGCGCGCCTGGCGCGACCACGGCGACGTCCAGCAGGAGATCCACGCCCACACCCGCACCGTCGACCGCCTCGACCGGGCCGCGGACTCCTACCGCCGGGCCTGGCGCGCCGCACTGGAGGCCGGCCAGGACGAACGGCAGGACACCGCGCTCCGGCTGGCGGCCCGCGTCCAGGAGCAGCGCGGCGAGGTACTGGAACGCCTCGCCCGCCCGCGGGCCGCACTCGACGCCTACCGGGCCGCCCTGGAACTGCGCCGGCGCCTCGACCCCTCGCGGGCCGAGGCGCCCGAAGCGGAAACGGTGGAGTGCGAGGCGGCGGCGGCCGGAGCAGCGGGGGCCGCACCGGCGGGGGCGCCGCGGTCCGCCGAGGCGCTCACGGCACGGATCCGCGCCCTGGAGGAGGGCCTGTGAACCGTTTCCCCCCGCCGGGCGGCGGGAAGAGGCAGTGGACCGGAAGAGCGGGACGACAGGGGGACGGACAGCCGATGGTGACCGGACGTCAGGAAGCGGCAGCACCGGCCCGCCCGTGTCCCGGGCGGCTCCCGGACCTCTCCGGGCTCGACCTGGCCGCGCTGCGCGGGATCGACCATCCCGTGCTCGCCGAGGTCATCGAGAGCATGGTCGAACGGGTCACCCACCCCGCCGAGATCCTCAACGCCTTCGACTCCGGAGTCGCCTGACCGCGCGTCACGCCGATGCGGGTTGACCACTTTCCGCCGTTAGCCGGGCCCGTCCGAGGGGCAGGGATGGACCGTCCTGGGGGTCCCCCCGGCATTGGCTGGGGGAGGGAGGTGCAGGCGGATGAGCCAAGCGATCACGAGCGGTCCCGTGCTGCCCGCGCACCGGGCCCTCGACCGGCACGTGCGCCACGCCCCCTGGCCGTACGCCCGCCTCGACGTGCCGGCCCTGCGCGCCGCCGGCCACCGTCCGCAGCCGATCCGGCAGTTCGTCCTCAAGACCCACAGCCGCTGCAACCTCGCGTGCACCTACTGCTACGTCTACGAGATGGCCGACCAGAGCTGGCGCACCCGCCCCGCCGTCATGACCCGGGCCACCGCCCTGCGCGCCGCCGAACGGATCGCCGAGCACGCCGCCGCCCACGACCTGCCCCGCGTCGACCTCGTCCTGCACGGCGGAGAGCCCCTCCTGGCGGCGCCCGCCGCCCTCGCCGCTCCCGTCGACGCGGTACGGGCGGCCGTGGCCCGGCACGCGCCCCGCACCCGCGTCACCGCGAGCGTGCAGACCAACGGCACCCTCCTGACCCGGGGCCGGATCACCGCCCTGGCCGCCGCCGGGATCCGGGTCGGCGTCAGCCTCGACGGAGGACTGCCCGCGCACAACACCCGCCGCGTGGACCACGGGGGGCGGCCCGGCTTCGGCGCCGCCGCGCGCGGGCTCCGGCTGCTCGCACGGCACCCCGAGGGCTATGCCGGGGTGCTGTGCGTGGTGGACCTGGCGCAGGACCCGGTGGAGACGTACGAGTCCCTGCTCGACTTCGCGCCGCCCGCCATCGGCCTGCTGCTGCCGCTGGCCAACTGGAGCACCCCGCCACCGGGCCGTCCCGGGCCCGGGACCCCGTACGGCGACTGGCTGCTGGCCGTCTTCGACCGCTGGTGGCACGACGGGGTGCGGCGGACCCGGATCCGGATCTTCGAGGAGGTCATCGCGCTGCTGCTGGGCCTGCCCACCGCCACCGAGACGCTCGGCCTGGCCCCGGCCGCCACCGCCGTCGTCGAGACCGACGGCGCCATCGAGCAGGCCGACTCGCTGAAGTCCGCGTACGAAGGGGCCGCCGCCACCGGTATGACCGTCGACACCCACAGCTTCGACCAGCTGCTCGACCACCCCGGCTTCGCCGCCCGCCAGTTGGGCCGGGAGGCCCTCGCACCCGGCTGCCGCTCCTGCGAACTCGTCGAGGTGTGCGGAGGCGGCCACTACCCGCACCGCTACCGTGCGGGGGAGGGCTTCCGCCAGCCGTCCGTGTACTGCGCCGACCTCCAGGCCGTCATCCGGCACATCGCCGGGGCCCTGCACCTGGCCGCGACGACGGGACGGGCCGCCTCATGACCCACCACACGGAAGCGGCCGAAGCCGAAGCCGAAGCCGAAGCCGAAGCCGAAGCCGAAGCCGAAGCCGAAGCCGAAGCCGAAGCCGAAGCCGAAGCCGAAGCCGAAGCCGAGCCCGGAACCGGAACCGGAACCGATACCGACGCCCGTTCCCGGGCCAGAACGGCTTCCCGGACCCCTCCGAACGGCACCCTCCCCGAGGACCGGGCCCCGACCCCGGACCGGACTACGACCCCGAAGCAGGCCCAGGATCCGCCCGGCCGGGAGCCGCCCCGCGGGCTGGTGCCCGTACAGGCGGGGGTCCACGGCCGGGATCGGGGCCGGACCCAGGGCGGCCTCGGGGGTCAGGACCGGGACCGGGCCCGGGGGGAGCGCCGGGACCAGGACGTGGCCCCGGGGGCCGGCGGAGGCGGCGCGGAGCCGGCCGGCGAGCTCGCGCGCTTCACCGTCAGCTCCCACACGCTGCGCGCCCTGGCCTCCACCGAGCCCTCGGCCGAGGGCACCCGCCTGGTGCGCGACGTGCGCCGCTCCAAGCGGCTCCTGCTGCTGCGCGCCGTCCTCGACGCCGCGCCCGGCGCGGAGGCCGCCGAGCGCTGGGCGCTCCTGGAGGAGGCCGAACGGCAGGACCCCGAGGCCGTGCGCGACGTCCTGCACTACCCCGCCACCGGCGTCTGGGCCGAGGAGACCCTGCGCCGCCTGCACGCGCCCCAGGGACCCCCGCCCGACCTCGCCCACCTCGGTGCGCTCGCCGTCGCCGCCGCGCTGCGCGCCGGGATCGGCTTCAAGGCCACCCTGCGGCCCGTCGGCGGCCGGCTCGCACTGCCCACGCTCGGGCTGCTGCGCCCCGACCGGCCCGGCCCGCTCGCCCTCACCGAACGCTCCTGGGACTCCTGCGCCACCCTCCCGCTGCACGCCCTGCCCGGCGGCCGGACCGCCCTCGACGACCTCGACCCCTACCGCGCCCCGGCCGCCGCGCACCCGGCACCCGTACGCCCTGCCCGGCGGCTCACCCCCAAGGGCCACAAGCGCTGGGACACCCAGTGGTCCGGCGCCCTCACCCTGCTGGAGCGCTACGACTCCACCCGCGCGGACGAGATCGGCCGACTGCTGCGCTCCGTGGTCCCCCTCGCGGGCGGCGCCCGTTCCAGCGGTGCCACCCTGCCCGCGGCCGCCGGGTCCGTCCTGGCCCGCGCCCAGGCCCCGCCCGCGCTGGCGGCGACCCTGGTCCACGAGGTGCAGCACGGCAAGCTGGCCGCCCTCGCCGACGTCCTCACCCTGCACACCGCCGACCGCACGCCCCGGCTCTGGGCCCCCTGGCGCAGCGACCCGAGGCCGCTGGAGGGGCTGCTGCACGGGGCGTACGCCCACCTGGCGCTGGCCGGGTACTGGCAGCGGGCCGCGCTGTACGGGGCCCGGGGCGCCTGGGCCCAGCACGCCCGGGTGCGCGCACAGGTCGCCGCCGTCCTCCCCGTACTGCGGGCGCAGCCGCAACTGACGGTCACCGGACGGGAGTTCGTGGACGGGATGGCGGCCGCCGAGCGGACCATGGACGAACTGCCGCCCCCCGGGGACCAGCACGCGACCGCCCGGCGCGCGCTGGAGCGGGAGCGACGCGGCTGGTGCGAGGCCCACCCCGAACTCGCGGCATTCGTACAGGTCTGAGGGCCCCGGGCTGCGGTACCTTTCAAGCCCGCACAGCCCCCGCAAAACCCCCGCACCGCCCCCCGCACCGCCTCACGTCCCGTCCACCGCCCGGACCCCAGGGAGACGGCCGCATGACCGGTACCGGTACGCGACTCGACCGCGACGGAGCCGCCCAGCCGCAGCGCTTCGTCATCAGCTTCGCGGGCTTCAACCGCCCCTGGGCGGTGTGGATCGCCCACCGCCTGGAGGAGCACGGCCACCGCGTCGCGCTCCAGCGCTGGGACCCCCAGACCAGCCCCGGCCTCACCGAGGCCCTGGACGACCTCTCCCGGGCGGGAGGCAAGGTCCTCCTCGTCCTCAGCGAGCGCTACTTCTCCGCCGGCACCCACACCGACGAGGAGTGGAACACCGCCCTGCGCGCCGTCACCGAGGCCCACCCGGACCGGTTCGCCGCCGTCTGCCTCACCGACGCCCCGCTGCCCAGCGCCGTGGCCGCGCTGGAGAAGACCGACCTGTGGGGCCTGGACTCCTACGAGGCCGAGTACCGGGTGCTGCGCCGCCTGGAGCTGCCGACCGACCGGATCGGCACCGAGAGCGGCCGCCGCGGGCCCCGCTTCCCCAACGACCCGCCCGAGATCTGGGGCCGGGTCCCGCGCCGCAACCCGCGCTTCACCGGCCGCAACGATGTCATCGGCCGGCTCCGCGAAGCCCTCACCGAGGCCCCGCCCGGCGCGTCCACCGTGACCCTGCTCGGGCTGTCCGGCGTGGGCAAGACCCAGGTCGCCACCGAGTACGCCTACCGCTTCGCCTCCGAGTACGACGTCGTGTGGTGGGTGCCCGCCGAGGACCGCCCCACCCTGCGCGAACGCCTCGCCGACCTGGCCCCCGCCCTCGGCCTGCCGCGCGGAGCCGGCAGCTACGGCGAGCAGATCCGGGCCGTACTGGAGGTGCTGCGGCGCGGGGCGCCGTTCCACCGCTGGCTGCTGGTCTTCGACGGCTGCGACAACCCCGACGACCTCACCGACCTGCTGCCCTCCGGCGCCGGCGACGTGATCATCACCTCGCGCAACCGCGAATGGGCCGCCCGCCACACCAGCCTCGTCGAGGTCCCCCTCTACGCCCGCCCCGAGTCCATCACCTTCATCCGCCGCCGGGCCCGCCGCCTCACCGGCGAGGAGGCCGATCAGCTCGCCGAGGCGCTGGAGGACTACCCCCTCGCCCTCGACCAGACCGCCGGCTGGCTCGCCGACTCGCCGATCGGCGTGGGCGAGTACCTGACCCTCCTCCAGCGCAGGCTCGACTCCCACGAGGCCGTCACCCTCTCCGACGACTACCCGCTGCCCTTCCCGACCGCGCTGGCCATACTCCTCAACAACGTCCGGGAGAACTTCCCCGACGCCCTCGCCCTCCTGCGGCTGTTCGTCTTCTTCGCCCCCGGCAGGGTCCCGCTGCGGCTGCTGCGCGAGTTCCCCGCAGACGACGTGCCCGAACACCTCGCCGGCCTGATCAACGACCAGATCCGCTGGAACGCGGCCCTCAACAAGCTCGTCCAGTTCTCCGTCGTCCGCCTGGAGTACTCCGACCTCTCCGTGGAGGAGGGCGGTGGCCTGGAGACCGTCCAACTGCACCGCATGGTCCACAACATCGTCCGCGAGAACCTCGCCGAGGACGAGGCCGACCAGCTCTCCCGCGCCGTCCGCCAGGTCCTCGCCGCCGCCGACCCCGGCCGCCCCACCGACTCCCGGCTCTGGCCCCGCTACGCCGAACTCATCCCGCACCTCGACTCCGCCGGCGTCCTGACCAGCAGTAACCCCCGCATCCAGACCTTCCTGCTGCACTGTCTGCGCTACCTGATCCTGGCCGGCGAGTACCGCACCTGCCTGCGCCTGTCGGAACAGACCGACGGCGTCTGGCGGGCCATGCTCGGCGACGACCACGACCAGGTCCGCGAACTCAGCTACCACTACGGCGGCGCCCTGCGCATGCTCGGCCGCTTCCGCCAGGCCGAGACCCTCGCCCGCTCGGTCGCCGACCGGCTCGTCACCGAACGCGGCGACCGCGACCTGGAGACCCTGCGCGCCACCAGCACCTACGCCGGGGTCCTGCTCGGCACCGCCAAGTTCGACCAGGCCCGGACCCTGCTGGAACACGCCTTCACCACCTACCGCGAACTCCTCGGCGAGGACGACTCCACCACCCTCAACGCCCAGAACAACGTCGCCGTCGTCCTGCGCCTGCTCGGCCGCTACCAGGAGGCCTACGACACCGACCTGGACACCCTGCGCCGCCGCGAACGGGTCCTGCGGGTACGCCACATCGCCACCCTCTCCTCCGGCATCGGCTGCGCGATGGGCCTGCGCCTGATGGGCCGCTACCGCGAGGCCCTCGCCCGCCAGGAACAGGGCCTCAAGCTCAACACCCAGGTCCTCGGTGTCAACCACCCGCAGACCCTGCGCGCCGAGCACAACCTCGGCATGTGCCTGCGCCGCTCCGGTGACATCCCCGGCGCCGGCGCCCGGCTGCGCGGCGTCCTGGAACGCTCCACCCGGGTGTTCGGGGCCGAGTTCCCCTGGACGCTGATGGTCGCCTCCGACTACGCCACCTACCTGCGCGAGTACGGGGACATCGAGGAGGCACGCCGGATCTCCGAGGAGGTCGTCCGCGGCTACCAGTCCCAGCTCGGCCTCGCCCACCCGTACAGCATCGGCACCGTCGGCAACCTCGCCCTCGTACTGCGCGCCCAGGGCGAACGCGCGGAGGCCCTCAACCTCGCCGAACAGGCCCTGGTCGGAATGCGGGGCGCGCTCGGCGACCGCCACCCCTGGACCCTGGGCTGCGCCCTGAACACCACCGGGCACCGCAACATCACCGGCCGCCTGGAGGACGCGCTCGACCTCAGCCGCGAGACCCTGCGCGGGGCCGAACGCATCCTCGGCCCCGACCACCCGATGGCGCTCAGCGCCCAGATCGCCCTCGCCGCGGACCTGCGCTCGGTACGGGAGGACACGGAGGCCTCCAAGCACGAGGAGGCGGGCATCAAGGCCCTCACCCGCACCCTCGGCCCCCAGCACGTCCACACGGTCTCGGCCCGCCAGCAGACCCGCCCCTACTGGGACTTCGAGCCCCAGCCGTAGGCGGCGGACGCGGTACGCCCGCGGTGCGTCCGCCGCCCGGTCTCGTCGTGGCACCGGCCACGGGACCGGGCGGCGGCGGGACCCTCAGCCTTCGGAGCCCCCGGTGGCGGTCACTTGAGCATGATGCTGGCTCCGAAGATGTTGCCGACCTCCGCGCATTCCTTGACGTCGTCCCGGCTGAAGTAAGGAGTGCTGGCGGTGCCGGTCAGCCCTTTCGCGGTCGAAGTGCAGTACCAGTTGCGCGGCCCCCTGTACTCCACCTTGTAGACCTCGCTCTTTCCCGCCGCTATGTTTCCCGAGCACTTCGTCGCGACGTCCGTGTGGACGCAGATGTTCGCGATGGTCGCCGAGAAGTTGCTGAGGCGGAAGGCCGCGACCGGTGCCGCCTGGCTCGCGGGTGCGGTCACGATCATTCCCGCGCTGACGGCCGCCACCATCCCGGCGACCGTTGCCAGCCTGGTGCTCCGCTTGACGGTTCGAGACACGTTTCCTCCCGTTGTGGTAATTCGGTGCTGCGAAATGTGAGTGGACTGTCCTGGCGGTTCGGGGGCGGTCGTCAGACCCCGCACCGGTGCTGTTCGGCCTGCCGTGCGAGCTCGCTGCGCTCCCGGCGCGCCGCGTCCGCCTCCTCGCGTACCGTGTCGAGCCGCTCCTCCAGCTGGGCGACCCGCTCGCGGTAGCGCTCCAGCTCGGCCCGTACGAACGCCACGTCCGCCACCTGCTGCGCGGCCTCCTGGCGGATCGTGTCCGCCTCCTCCTCGAACCGGTGCTTCGCCACGTCCAGTTGGGCGATGGCCAGGTCCGCGGCCTCCTCCGCCAGCGTGGTGCGCTGTTCGGCACCCAGGGTCCGCTGGGCCGCTGCCCGGGTCACGGTCCGGATGCGCTCCTCGGCGGCGGCCGAGTCCGTGATGATGGCCAGTTCCTCGATGTAGCCCGGCAGTTCCACGGACAGCCGGGAGATGAGCGCCACGAGGTCGGCGCGAGCGCCGGAGCCGTCCACGCCCGGCATCACGGCTTCCGCGGCGGCTTCCGGCGCGGACTCCGTCGTCCCCTCGACGGGACCGGCGTCCGCGGCGGACGCCGTCCTGGCCGCCTTCTTGGCCTCGGCCGCCTGGCGCTTCTCGTCCTTGCGCTGCTGCCGCCTGGCCCGGAACGCGCGGAACGCGCCCAGCGCGTTGTGGTCGGGGTGAGCGCAGTACCTGGGCTCGGGGTTGCCGGGCGTCGGCGCTTCGGGGTGGTTGGTGCACTCCGGGTAAGCGCAGAGGGGAAGCGTCTCGACCGTCATTTTTCCGCCTTCTCGTGAAATTTCGGGCTTCCTCGAAGTCGAACCGGCATCGGGTGCGGCTCGCGCCGGCCGGTCGCCTTCGGGGATGTACGAACACGCTAGAGGCGGCGGGGGACTTGTGGGCGCTCCGAGACGGTGCGTCAGGATTCGGTAAGATCATCGGCCGCCCCGGGGCGCCCGGCTGTGAGGGCGCCGACTTCGGGGCGAGTCGGCCGTGGCGAGCTCCCACAGGAACGGAACCGCCGCGACGGTCGCGTCGAAGACCGCCAGCTCGCCGAGCCACAGGCCCAGGTCACTCAACGCGTCGAGGCTCGTTCGGGCGTCACCCCACGCCACCCGTGAGAGTCGGCCCGGCACGTCCCGTGCGGATCCATAGGCATGGGTCAGTTCGTGCCACCGTATGCGGCTCATGCCTTTGAGGGCCGTCCCCACCCTGCGCTCCTCTCCTGTCAACTGGCCCCTGCCCCAAACCCGGCCCATGGACCGGGACGGGGACTTCGTCGTGTGCCGGTACCGTTCAGGTGTCGAGTCCGAACGGGAGCCAGCACGCACTCTCTATCGAACGACCACACCGGTGCGCGCATGAAGCGCCTGCGCCTCGAACGCCACCTCACCCAGCAGGCGGTATCGGACCTCTCCCAGGTCCCGTACAGCACCTACACCAAGACCGAACAGGGCGTCATTCCGGCCAGTCCGCACCTCGATCCGGCCGATCCGCCAGGCTCCCCGGTCTCATCCAAGAGGCCACCACCGCAACCCACGCGCTACCCGGCCGGGAACGGTGGCTGCTGCTGGCCAGCCTGTACCGCACCTCTTACGACGTCGCCAGCAAACTCGGCTACTACGACCTTGCCGCGCTGGCCCGAGCGCAGATGTGGACGGGCGACCTCGACGCCTCGTTCCAGAACCTGCTGAAGGCGAGGAAGGCCGCGCCGCAGCAGGCTCGATATCACCAGACCGTCCGCGAGACGTACGCAGGCTTGGAGGCGGCCCGCCGCCAACTGCCCGTCCGGCCCGTGGGCGCTGGGTGAGGCCGGCGTACATCCGGGGGACGTCCGGGCGGGAGATCTCCACAGCCGTGGCCAACATCGAGGCCGTGTAGTGGAGCCCGCCGACCTGTTCCCGCGGCTGCCGATCCCTCCGGACACCTGCGCCGAGTGCGCCGCCCACGTCCTGGCCCGCTTCCAGGCCCACGTGGACCGTGACCGCTCGCGCGTCAGCGACATGAACGTCCTGATCATGCGACACCACCCCGAACTCCGCGCCCGTCAGACGGTCACTGCCCAGCCGCCGGCCGACTGACCATGCGCGGCATGTTCCATGTCTGAAGCCTGATTGACGCCACCGGCAGGGGCCCAACAGCCGGAAGGCCCGGCTCCCTTGGGGGCCGGGCCTTCCGTTCGTTCAGTTCAGCGGGGCGACTACGCCTCGAAGACCTCGTTCAGCAGGAGCTGCTGCTCCGCCTGGTGGCGCTTCGCGGAGCCCACCGCCGGGGACGAGCCGTGCGGACGCGAGACGCGGCGCAGGCGCTCGCCGGCCGGGATGTCGGCGCCGACGGCCAGGTCGAGGTGGTCGATCAGGTTCAGCGCGATGAACGGCCACGCACCCTGGTTCGCCGGCTCCTCCTGGGCCCAGATGTACTTCGCCGCGTTCGGGAACTTGGCGATCTCCGCCTGGAGTTCCGCGCCGGCCAGCGGGTACAGCCGCTCGATGCGGATGATCGCCGTGTCGGTGATGCCGCGCTTCTCCCGCTCGGCCTCCAGGTCGTAGTAGACCTTGCCCGCGCAGAAGACGACCTTGCGGACCGCGTTCGGGTCCACGGTCGAGTCGCCGATGACCGGACGGAACGAACCGGTCGTGAACTCCTCCGCCTTCGACGCCGCCGCCTTCAGACGCAGCATCGACTTCGGGGTGAAGACGATGAGCGGCTTGTGGTGCGGGTTGTGGACCTGCCAGCGCAGCAGGTGGAAGTAGTTCGACGGCAGGGTCGGCATCGCGACCGTCATGTTGTCCTGCGCGCACATCTGGAGGAAGCGCTCGGGACGCGCGGACGAGTGGTCCGGGCCCTGGCCCTCGTAGCCGTGCGGCAGCAGCAGCGTGACGCCGGAGGTCTGGCCCCACTTCTGCTCGGCCGAGGAGATGAACTCGTCGACGACGGTCTGCGCGCCGTTGACGAAGTCACCGAACTGCGCCTCCCACAGCACCAGCGCGTCCGGGCGGGCCAGCGAGTAGCCGTACTCGAAGCCCATGGCCGCGTACTCGGAGAGCAGCGAGTCGTAGACGTTGAAGCGGGCCTGGTCGTCCGAGAGGTACAGCATCGGCGTGTAGTCCTCGCCGGTCTCCCGGTCGATGAGGACCGCGTGACGCTGGCCGAAGGTGCCGCGGCGGGAGTCCTGGCCGGACAGCCGGACCGGGGTGCCCTCCATCAGCAGCGAACCGAAGGCCAGGGTCTCGCCCATGCCCCAGTCGATGGTGCCGTCGTCGATCATCGCCGCGCGGCGCTGCAGCTGCGGCAGCAGACGCGGGTGGACGGTGACGTTCTCGGGGATGTTGACCTGGGACTCGGCGATCCGCTTGACGACGTCCTGGGAGATCGCGGTGTTCACGGTCACCGGGAACTGGGCCGCGGCCTGCGCCGGGGCCGGCACGCTGACGGGGGGCTGCGTGGCGGCCTCGCGGACCTCCGCGAAGACCTTCTCCAGCTGGCCCTGGAAGTCCTGGAGCGCCTGCTCGGCCTCTTCCAGGGTGATGTCGCCGCGACCGATGAGGGACTCGGTGTACAGCTTGCGCACCGAGCGCTTCTTGTCGATCAGGTCGTACATCAGCGGCTGGGTGAACGCCGGGTTGTCGGACTCGTTGTGGCCGCGGCGGCGGTAGCAGATGAGGTCGATGACCACGTCCTTGTTGAACGCCTGGCGGAACTCGAAGGCGAGCCGCGCGACGCGGACCACGGCCTCCGGGTCGTCACCGTTCACGTGGAAGATCGGCGCCTCGATCATGCGGGCCACGTCGGTCGCGTACATCGAGGAACGCGAGGACTCCGGGGCGGCGGTGAAGCCGACCTGGTTGTTGATGACCACGTGCACGGTGCCGCCGGTGCGGTAGCCGCGCAGCTGCGACATGTTCAGCGTCTCGGCGACCACACCCTGGCCGGCGAAGGCCGCGTCGCCGTGCAGGGCGAGCGGGAGCACCGTGAAGTCGGTGCCGCCCTTGTTGATGACGTCCTGCTTCGCGCGGGCCACGCCCTCCAGGACCGGGTCGACGGCCTCCAGGTGGGACGGGTTCGCGACGAGCGAGACCTTGATCTGCTCGCCGTCCAGGCCCGTGAAGGTGCCCTCGGCGCCCAGGTGGTACTTGACGTCGCCGGAGCCGTGCATCGACTTCGGGTCGAGGTTGCCCTCGAACTCGCGGAAGATCTGCGCGTACGACTTGCCGACGATGTTGGCGAGGACGTTCAGGCGGCCGCGGTGGGCCATGCCGATGACGACCTCTTCCAGGCGGGCCTCGGCCGCGGAGTCGATGACCGCGTCGAGCAGCGGGATGACGGACTCGCCGCCCTCCAGGGAGAAGCGCTTCTGGCCGACGTACTTCGTCTGCAGGAAGGTCTCGAAGGCCTCGGCGGCGTTCAGGCGGCGCAGGATGCGCAGCTGCTCCTCGCGCTCCGGCTTGGAGTGCGGACGCTCGATGCGGTCCTGGATCCAGCGGCGCTGCTTCGGGTCCTGGATGTGCATGAACTCGACGCCGGTGGTGCGGCAGTACGAGTCGCGCAGCACGCCGAGGATGTCGCGGAGCTTCATCATCGACTTGCCGGAGAAGCCGCCGACCGCGAACTCGCGCTCCAGGTCCCACAGGGTGAGGCCGTGCTCGGTGATGTCGAGGTCGGGGTGCTTGCGCTGCTTGTACTCCAGCGGGTCGGTGTCGGCCATGACGTGGCCGCGGACCCGGTAGGAGTGGATCAGCTCGAAGACGCGGGCGGCCTTCGTGACGTCGTCGTCGTGGGAGGCGTCGATGTCGCGGTTCCAGCGGACCGGCTCGTACGGGATGCGCAGGGCCTCGAAGACGGCGTCGTAGAAGCCGTCCTCGCCGAGCAGCAGGTTCGCGACGATGCGCAGGAACTCGCCGGAGGCCGCGCCCTGGATGACCCGGTGGTCGTAGGTCGAGGTCAGGGTCATGACCTTGGAGATGCCCAGCTTGTTCAGGGTGTCCTGCGAGGTGCCCTGGAACTCGGCGGGGTAGTCCATGGAGCCGACGCCCATGATGACCGACTGTCCGGGCATCAGGCGGGGCACGGAGTGCACGGTGCCCAGACCGCCGGGGTTGGTCAGCGAGACGGTGACGCCGGTGAAGTCGTCCATCGTCAGCTTGCCGACGCGGGCGCGGCGGACGATGTCCTCGTAGGCCTGCCAGAACTCGAAGAAGTTGAGGGTCTCGGCCTTCTTGATGCCGGCGACGACGAGCTGGCGGTCGCCGTTCGGCTTCACCAGGTCGATCGCGAGGCCGAAGTTCACGTGCTCCGGCTTGACCAGGGTCGGCTTGCCGTCCTTCTCCGCGAAGGAGTGGTTCATGGCGGGCATGGCCTTGATCGCCTGAACCATCGCGTAGCCGATGAGGTGGGTGAAGGAGATCTTCCCACCGCGGGCGCGCTTGAGGTGGTTGTTGATGACGATGCGGTTGTCGAACAGCAGCTTCACCGGGACGGCGCGGACGGAGGTGGCCGTCGGCACGTCGAGGGAGGCGTTCATGTTCTTGGCCACGGCAGCGGCCGGGCCGCGGAGCGTCACCAGTTCGGGGCCGGAGGGGGCCTCGGTGGCGGGCGCGGCCTTGGCTGCGGGCGCGGCGACAGCCGCTCCGGTGGAGCCGCTGCTCGCAGCGGGGGCTACGGGGGCGGCGGCCTGAGCCGGAGCCTGAGGGGCGGGCGCGGCCGGTGCGGCGGCCGGGGCCTGGGAGGTGACAGTCACAGCAGGGGCACCAGAGGGGGTGGCAGGAGCAGGGGCAGGAGCTGACACAGGCGGAGCGGCCGGGGCGGCCGCGGCTGCCCCGGCGGAGCCGTTGCCGGCGACGGGGGGCACGGCGCGCGCCGCCCCCGTGGCGGCGGCGACAGGGGCCTGAGGGGCTGCGGCGGAGGTGGCGGCCTGTGCGGAGGCGCCATCCGTCGTCGTGGACTTCCCGGGACCGTCCGCCTTCACCGGAGCGGCAGTGCCCCCCGGCTTGTAGTCGGCGAAGAAGTCCCACCAGGCCCGGTCGACCGAGTTCGGGTCCTGGAGGTACTGCTGATAGATCTCGTCGACGAGCCACTCATTCGCGCCGAAGCCTGAGGCAGGGGTCTTCCCGCCCTCTGCTGCTTCGGTCGTGGTGCTCGGGTTACTGGGGGACTGTGGCGACACGGCGGCAACCGCCCTCTTCCGCTTCACAAGGTATGGACAGCGGGAATAAAGGCTACGCCTCCCGGACGGTGCCTTGCAGGCCGGGCGGGACTTCCGTCGCGCAGGTCACATCGAACGGCGGGTTTCATCACGTGGAATGGCGGGAAACAAGCGTGGTTCGGGTAGGGGGCACCCAGGTTGCGGCCCCCATGGCTTCGCACCCCTGACGACCCCGGGCACGTGTGGCCGAGATCATGTCCTTCCCACCAGAACCCTACGTCAAGACGATGCCGGTGAGCTGCCCGGAAGAGTGACAAGGATTCGGCAACCCCGTGACGATTCGGCCACGCCGATGTGCCCGCCGTGCAGGCCGACGGCCCAGCGGGCGATCGCCAGACCCAGTCCGGTGCCCCCGTCCCCGCCGCGCGCCGCGCCCCGGTTGAACCGCTCGAAGACCCGGTGCCGCTCCGCCTCCGGAATTCCGGGACCCTCGTCGACGACCTCCAGGGCCAGACTCCCGGGCGCGTCGCCGGCCCGGGCGCGGACCGTCACCCGGCCGTGCGGCGGACTGTGCTTGACCGCGTTGTCGATCAGGTTCGCCACCACCTGGTGCAGCCGCTCCGCATCGGCGTGCGCCGTCAGCTCCGGCGGGAACACGTCCAGGTGAAGGTGCACGTCGTTGCGGGTGTGCCCGCCCGAACCGGACAACAGCCCCGGCCGCCCCGCGGCCGCCAGACCCGACTCCTTCAGCACCCCCGACAGGTACGGCCACACCTCGAAACGGCGCGCCTTCAGCGGCACCACCCCGTTGTCCACGCGGGACAGGTCCAGCAGGGTCTCCACCAGCCGGCCGAGCCGTTCCGTTTGCTTCAGGGCCGTGCGCATCGTCTCCGGATCGGCCTCCGAGACCCCGTCCACGACGTTCTCCAGCACCGCCCGCAGCGCCGCGATCGGCGTGCGGAGCTCGTGCGAGACGTTCGCGACCAGTTCTCTACGGTGCCTGTCCACGGCCTCCAGGTCATCGGCCATCAGGTTGATCGTCGCGGCCAGATCGCCCAGCTCGTCGCGGCGTCCGGCGCCCCGCACCCGGCGCGTGTAGTCCCCGTGGGAGATGGCACGGGCCACCGTCGTCATGTCGTCCAGCGGCGCCGTCAGGCTGTGCGCCACGAACTGGGTGATCAGCATCGAGGCGATCACCGAGAAGACCGTGATGAACCGGACCTCCGTGGCGGTGCGCAGCGCCACCATCAGCAGACCCGTGGTGATGAACACCGACACCACGACGAGCGTGCCCAGCTTCGTCTTGATCGAGAACGGCGAGTAGGGCCGCAACCCCGGTCCCGGGGGCCGGTCGCTCACGCCTGCGCCGGGGTCTCCAGGGCGTACCCGACGCCGTGGACCGTCCGGATCCGCTCCGCGCCGATCTTCCGGCGCAGCGCCTTGATGTGGCTGTCGACCGTGCGGGTGCCCGAGGCGTCCGCCCAGTCCCAGACCTCCGCGAGCAGCTGCTCCCGCGAGAGCACCGCGCGGGGCGTCCCCGCCAGGCACACCAGCAGGTCGAACTCGGTCGGCGTCAGGTGCACGTCCTCCGCCTGCACGCGGACCCGCCGCTGCGCGTGGTCGATCTCCAGGTCGCCCAGGCGCAGCGTGGCCCCGCGCGGGGCGGTCGCGGCCAGCGTGGCCCGCTCCACCCGGCGCAGCAGTACGTGGACCCGCGCGGCCAGCTCCCGCATGGAGAACGGCTTCGTCATGTAGTCGTCCGCCCCGACCCCGAGCCCGACCAGCATGTCGGTCTCGTCGTCCCGGGCGGTGAGCATCAGCACCGGCACGGGCCGCTGCGCCTGGACCCGGCGGCACACCTCCAGCCCGTCGAAGCCCGGCAGCATGACGTCCAGCACCAGCAGCTCCGGCAGCCAGCTCTCGGAGGCCGCCACGGCCGCCGGCCCGTCGTAGGCCGTCTGCACCTGGAAGCCCTCGGCCCGCAGCCGGGCCGCGATGGCGTCGGCGATGGTGCGGTCGTCCTCGACCACGAGCACGCGCCGCTGGGCGCCCGGGGTGGCCGCGGCGCCGTTGTGGGTGGTGTGTGTCTGTTCCATGTCCCGCCCCTGAAGATCCCGCGTGATGGGGTGCAGCGTAGAGGAGGCACCGGCCTGCGGCTATGTGCGGTTCGGACAGCGAACGGACGGGTGAACGGCCAGCACACCGTGTTGCCGGACAACGCGCGGCGCGGTGGCCGGAAAGGGCCGGCGGCCCGGTGGGCCCGTGCAGACACCCCCTAGAAGCCCGGCAGGGCCTCCAGGACCTTCTCCAGTCCGGGCGTCAGCGAGCCCTGGTCGGCGCTCACCGTGGCCCCCTCGAACACGAACCGGTATTCGAACCCGTCGTAGACCGGCGGGTCCGCCTTCGCGTCGGGCGGCAGGTGCGGCAGGTCCGCGGCGCGCAGCGCGGTGCGCAGCGCCTCCAGACCGGACGGGGGCAGCTGCCCGGCCTCCGGCCGCGCGGTGCCCGCCGTCCGGGTCCACGAGCCGTCGCCCCGGACGGTGAGGACGACCGTCCGGCCGGCGAACCCGCCGCTACGGGTGACGGTGACCAGCCGCTCGGCGGCGGGATCCCGGCTCGGGGACGCCGACGGGGCCGGGCGGCCGGGGGAGGCGGGGACCCCCGCCGTGGCGCCGGCCGTCGCCCCGCCCGGGGGCCCGCCCGGCCCGTGGGAGTCCGCGCCGCCCGCCCCGCAGCCGACGAGTACCACCGCCACCAGCAGCGCCCCCGCCGCCGTCCGTGCCGTCCGCTCTGCTCGCACCGTTCGCACACCCGCCTCCCGGGTACCCCGTCCGAACCCCGACCATGGACTTCCATCCCACCACGGAACGCACCCCCGGAGGCCGTCATCCGCCTCATCGCCGCCCGGCGCCTGCTGCCCCCGCTGCTCGCCGTCCTCCTCGGCCTCCTCGCACTGGAACGCGGCCCCGGCGGCGGCAGCATGTGGCGCGACGAGTCCACCACCTGGCAGGTCGCCCACCGCCCCCTGGCCGGTCTCGGCGGACTCCTCGAACGGGTCGACGCCGTCCACGGCCTGTACTACCTGCTGATGCACGCGGTCTTCGGCCTGTGGGACGGGGGCCTGTGGGCGCTGCGCCTGCCCTCCGTGGCCGGCGCCGCCCTCGCCGCCGCCGGCGTGGCCGCGATCGCCCACCGCCTCGCGGGGGAGCGGGCCGGGCTCCTCGCCGGCACCGCCTACGCCCTGCTCCCGCCCGTACAGGCCTACGCCCAGGAGGGACGCTCGTACGCCCTCGTCGCGGCGGCGGTGGTCTGGGCCACCCACCTGATGCTGTGCCGTCGGTGGGCCGCCTACGCCGCCGTGCTGCTCCTCGGCTGCTGGCTGCACGAGTTCGCCGTCCTGGCCCTGCTCGCCCACGCCCCCGTCGCCCGTCGCTCGCGCGGCTGGCGGTGGAGCGCGGCGGCCGTGGTGGCCGGGCTGGCGCCGCTGGCACTGCTGAGCGCTGGACAGGCGCGGGCGCAGCTGGGCTGGCTCGGACGGCCCTCCTGGCAGGACTGGGCGGCCTACGGGGTGCTCGCGGGCGCGGTGCTGCTGCTCGCGCGGGGCGCCGGCGAGCGGGGCCTCGCGGACCTGGCACGGGTCGCCGTACCGCTGGCGCTGCTGCCGCCCGGACTGCTGATGACGCTGTCGCTGGTGCACCCCTGGTACGTGGACCGGTACGTCCTCTACGCGCTCGCCGGACCCGCCCTCCTCGTCGGGGCCCGGCTCGCCCGTGCGCGCGGGTGGCGGCCCTGGCTGCTGGTCGCCGTACTGCTGGTGCCCCTGGGCTGGTGGTCGGTGTGGCTGCGGACCCCCGAGAGCCGCAAGGACGACGTCCTCGCCGTGGCCGCCGCCGTCCGGGAGCGGGCCCGGCCCCGGGACGCGGTGCTGTTCATGCCGTCGCGGCGGCGCGAGTGGCTGCTGTCCTCGCCCGCCGCCTACGCGGGCCTGCGCGACGTGGCCCTGGAACGCTCCCCGGAGGCCTCGGACACCCTCCAGGGCACCGAACTGCCCCCGGAGCGGATCCGGGAGGCGCTGCTGGGTTCGCCCCGGGTGGTCGCCCTGCTGGACCCGGACGGGCAGCCCCTGGACCCGTACCCGCGCGAGGCCGCCAAGCGGGAGGCGCTGGCCGCCGGCTTCGAACGCTGCTCGGTGACGCCGGTGCGGGGGGCCCGGGTCGCGGTGTACGCGAGGGCGGGCGGCTGCGACTGAGCCGGGCGGGGTCCGGCCGGGCCGCTCGTGGCCGACTCGCCCTCGGCCGGGGCCCGTTGCCGGGTCCGGCGGGGGCCGGGGGAGGATGGTGCGACCCGCGTCAGACACCCGTCGGGCGGCACGCCCGGGCGGGCGGGGCCCGACGCCCACCCGGAGGTGCCGCATGCCCACACCCGACCCCACCGGTCCGGACCCCGCCGGCCCCGACCCCGCCGGCCCCGACCCCGCCGGTCCGGACCCCGCCGCGTTCGGGCCGCTCGTGGGGGTCGAGTGGCTCGCGGAGCGGATCGGTGGGACCGGGCCGGTCCTGTTCGACGCCTCCGTCGGCGTCCACCGGGGCGCCCCCGCGCGGATCCCCGGCGCGCGGCCCTTCGACCTCGACGGCGTCCTGTCCGACCACACCGCGGCCGCGCCGCACACCATGCCCGCCGCCGCGGAGTTCGCCGAGGCCATGCGCGGCCTCGGCCTCGACGACACCGACACCGTGGTCGTCTACGACGGCGCCGGGATCTACTCCAGCGCCCGCGCCTGGTGGATGCTGCGCGCCATGGGCTTCACCCGCGCCGCCGTCCTCGACGGGGGCCTGCCCGCCTGGACCGCCGCCGGCCTGCCCGTCGAGGACGCCCCGGCGGCGTACGGGGGCCCGCGCGGCTCCTTCACCGCCCGGCCGCGCCCCGGGCTGCTGGTCGACGCCGCCACGGTCTCGGCGGCGCTGGCCGATCCGGCGGCCGCCGTCCTGGACGCCCGCACCCGGGAGCGCTTCGAGGGCACCGCCCCCGAACCCCGGCCCGGGCTGCGGGGCGGTCACATGCCGGGCGCGGTCAGCCTGCCGTTCGGGGAACTGCAGGGGCCGGACGGGCGGATGCGGACGACGGAGGAGCTGCGTACGGTGTTCGCCACCGTGGCGGGCGACCGCGAACGCCTCTGCTTCAGCTGCGGTTCGGGGGTGACGGCCTGCGTCCTCGCCCTCGGCGCGACCCTGGCCGGCCGCGAGGACGGGCTGGCGGTGTACGACGGCTCCTGGAGCGAATGGGGCCTCCCCTCCCCGGACCGCCCGGTGACCTCCGGCCCCTGACCGCCCCGACCGGGGGATAACCCCACCCCGGCTCCGGGTACCGGCCCCAGGGCCCGGCGGCCCCGGGGCCGCGAGACTGGGCGGCATGCCAGCCCACACCGCGTCAGCCCGCCCCGGCCGGAAGGCCTTCGGCGTCGTCACCGTCGCCGCGTTCCTCCTCGCCGGCTGCTCCCTGCCCGGCGGCACGTCCAGGAGCCTCACCGCCGACGCCACCGTGAACGAGGCCGTCACGGCGGTCGAGGTGACGGACGCGCGCCGCGGTTCCATCGAGGTCACCCCCGGCACCGGCCCGGGGGTGAGCGTCCACCGGACCGTGCACTACCGCGGCGACCGGACCCCCGAGCCCGGTCAGCGGGTCTCCGACGGCGTGCTGACCTTCACCGCGGGCTGCGCGGACTCCTGTTACGTCGACTACCGCCTGGAGGTGCCCGCCTCCGCGAAGGTCCGCCTCGACAACAGCAGCGGCCGCATCACCGTGGCGGGGGTCGCGGCCGCCGAGGTCACCTCCGACTCCGGGGACGTGCGCGCCGAGCGGATCTCCGGCCCGCTGAGGATCCGTACCGCGTCGGGCGACATCGAGGCCACCGCCCTGCGCGCCCCCGACACCGAGATCCGCTCGGTCTCCGGTGACGCCACCGTCGGCTTCGCCGCGCCCCCGGCCTCCCTGTCGGTCACCACCACCTCGGGGGAGGTCCGGGCCCGGCTGCCCGAGGCCCCGTACGAGGTGACGGCCTCCACGACCTCCGGCGACCGTGACGTCACCCTGGCCTCCACCCCCGCCGCACCCTCCCGGCTGTCCTTCCGCACCACCTCGGGGGACCTCCACGTCTCCGGCTGACGCGGACCCTCCGGCCGTCCCGGGACGGCCGGGACCTCCCGTGTTCAGCGGGAGGGGTCGGGGGGCGCCCCGACGCGGCGCTGGTTGCTCGTGCCGCAGGCCAGGCAGACGATCCAGTCCCGCATCCCGCCGTCCTCGTGCCGCCACGGGACTCCGGCGACGTTCCCCTCGAACCCGCAGAACACGCACACCTCCTCGTCCCCCTCCAGCCGCCGCATCGGCCGGAGCGGGCCGTCCTGCGGGTGCCGGACGGCCAGCCAGTCGCAGCCGGGGCAGTTCCACCACTCCTCGTCGCTCCGCGGCCGCGGCGCGCCGCCACCCCACAGGCCCCTGCGCCGCAGGACCTCGAACGACGCCAGCTCCCGCCCGCAGCGCGGGCATTCGGGGACGGTCATGGCCGCCCTCCCTTCTTCGTCCGGTCTTCTCGGGTGGAGAACTCGCAGCTCACAGCAGCCCCGGGGGCCTCCGCGCAGGTGTTCGCCCCCGGCGAACGGAAGTTGGGGAACATCCCGGGGCGCAGGTGCATTGAGTCGGCATAGCTCAACTTCACTGCCGGAGGGAAGATCATGGCTTCGACGTCCGTAACGCTCACCCTGCCCGTGCTGCCGCTCGACGACGAGGTCGTGCTGCCCGGAATGGTCGTTCCGCTGGACCTGTCCGACGCCGAGGTGCGCGGAGCCGTGGAGGCGGCGCAGGCGGCGGCCGGGAGCGGGAAACCCCGGGTGCTGCTCGTTCCCCGGGTCGACGGCAAGTACACCGGCACCGGTGTGCTGGGGACCGTCGAGCAGGTCGGAAGGCTCTCCGACGGGGACCCCGGCGCGCTGATCCGCGGGCGGGGGCGCGTCAGGATCGGGGCCGGCACGACCGGGCCCGGGGCCGCGCTCTGGGTGGAGGGCGAGACCGTCGACGAGAAGGTGCCCGACCCGCTGCCGGGGGCCGTCGCCGAGCTCGTCAAGGAGTACAAGGCCCTCGCCACCAGCTGGCTCAAGAAGCGCGGCGCCTGGCAGGTCGTGGACCGGGTCCAGCAGATCGAGGGGGTCTCGGCGCTCGCCGACAACTCCGGTTACTCGCCCTTCCTGAGCACCGCCCAGAAGGTGGAACTGCTGGAGACCGCCGACCCCGTCGCCCGCCTCAGGCTCGCCGTCAAGGCGCTCGGGGACCACCTCGCCGAGCAGGACGTCGCCGAGTCCATCGCCAAGGACGTCCAGGACGGCGTCGACAAGCAGCAGCGCGAGTTCCTCCTGCGCCGCCAGCTCGAAGCCGTCCGCAAGGAGCTGCGCGAGCTGAACGGGGAGCAGGAGGGCGAGGAGTCCGACGACTACCGCGCCCGCGTCGAGGCGGCCGACCTCCCCGAGAAGGTCCGCGAGGCCGCCCTCAAGGAGGTCGAGAAGCTCGAACGCGCCAGCGACCAGAGCCCGGAGGGCTCCTGGATCCGCACCTGGCTGGACACCGTCCTCGAACTGCCCTGGAACGAGCGGACCGAGGACCGGTACGACATCCGGGGCGCCCGCGCCGTCCTCGACGCCGAGCACGCCGGACTCGGCGACGTGAAGGACCGCATCACCGAGTACCTCGCCGTCCGCAAGCGGCGCGGCGAGCGCGGCATGGGCGTCATCGGCGGCCGGCGCGGCGGGGCCGTGCTCGCGCTCGTCGGCCCGCCCGGCGTCGGCAAGACCTCCCTCGGCGAGAGCGTGGCCCACGCCATGGGCCGCAAGTTCGTCCGCGTCGCCCTCGGCGGCGTCCGCGACGAGGCGGAGGTGCGCGGCCACCGCCGTACCTACGTCGGCGCCCTGCCAGGCCGCATCGTCCGCGCGATCAAGGAAGCCGGGTCCATGAACCCGGTCGTCCTCCTCGACGAGATCGACAAGGTGGGCTCCGACTTCCGCGGGGATCCGGCCGCCGCCCTCCTGGAGGTCCTGGACCCGGCGCAGAACCACACCTTCCGGGACCACTACCTGGAAGTGGAGCTGGACCTGAGCGACGTGGTCTTCCTGGCCACCGCCAACGTCCTCGAAGCCATCCCCGAGGCACTGGCCGACCGCATGGAACTGGTCCGCCTCGACGGGTACACCGAGGACGAGAAGGTCGTCATCGCCCGCGACCACCTGCTGCCCCGCCAGCTGGAGCGCGCGGGTCTGGCCGCCGACGAGGTGGTGCTGGAGGAGGAGGCCCTGCGCAGCCTCGCGGGCGAGTACACCCGCGAGGCGGGCGTGCGCACCCTGGAGCGGTCCATCGCCCGGCTGCTGCGCAAGGTGACCTCCCAGCACGAGCTGGGCGAGCGGGAGCTGCCCTTCACCGTCGGCGCCGACGACCTGCGCGCCCTGATCGGGCGGCCGCACCACGTCCCGGAGTCCGCGCAGGACCCCGCGGAGCGGCGCACCGCCGTCCCGGGAGTGGCCACCGGCCTCGCCGTGACCGGTGCCGGCGGCGACGTGCTCTTCGTGGAGGCCTCGCTCGCCGACCCCGAGACGGGGGCCGCCGGGCTCACCCTCACCGGCCAGCTGGGTGACGTGATGAAGGAGTCGGCGCAGATCGCGCTGAGCTTCCTGCGCTCGCACGGCGCGGAACTGGAGCTGCCGGTCGCCGACCTCAAGGACCGGGGCGTGCACATCCACTTCCCGGCCGGCGCGGTCCCCAAGGACGGTCCCAGCGCGGGCATCACCATGACCACGGCCCTCGCCTCGCTGCTCTCCGGCCGCCAGGTCCGCACCGACGTGGCCATGACCGGCGAGGTCTCCCTCACCGGCCGGGTGCTGCCCATCGGCGGGGTCAAGCAGAAGCTGCTGGCCGCGCACCGGGCGGGCCTGACCACCGTGATCATCCCCAAGCGCAACGAGGCCGACCTGGACGACGTCCCGGCCGAGGTTCTGGAGGGGCTGGAGGTACACCCGGTGACGGACGTGCGCCAGGTCCTGGAGCTGGCCCTGGACCCGGCCGCGCTCTCCTTCACCAAGGCCGCCTGACCTGCGGACGAGAGCTCCGCACGGCCCGGGGACCCGCATCGGCGGGGCCCCGGGCCGTCGGCACGCCCCCTGCGAAATACTGGGCACGTACACCGGGCCCGGAGCGGGCCCGCAGGGGGACACCACCACCGATCGGAGCGGGACGTGCACGGGAGCGAAGACCAGGAGTTCCTTGCCCTGGAGCGGGAGCTGTCCGTCTTCCTCCGGCGGGCCCGCGCCTCCTCCGGAGAGATGGCCCGCGCGCTCCACCCGGAGCTGGAGCCCGCCGCGTACGGGCTGCTCGTCCGGCTGGAGGCCGCCGGCCGCCAGCGGGCCACCGAGCTCGCCGCCTACTTCGGGGTCGGCAAGGCCACCATGAGCCGCCAGCTGCGCGCCCTGGAGGTCCTGGGCCTGGTGGCCCGCGAGCCGGACCCGGCCGACGGCCGCGCCTTCCTCGTCGGCCTCACCGACGAGGGCCGGGCCCGCTTCCTGCGCGTACGGGGAGCCCGCCGCGAGCAGTACATGCGCAAGCTGGCCGACTGGGACCGGGGCGAGGTGGCGGAACTGGCCCGCCTGCTCAACCAGCTGAACTCCGGCGAGGAGTAGGCGCGGCGAACCGGCCGCCCCGGGGAGCGGGGGACCGGTCGCCGCGCGGGTTCAGAGCTCCGCGTAGACCGCCGAGGCGTCGTCGTGCCGCTTGTGCCGGGCCGGCGGACGCAGCGGATCGGACTCGATGGCCCGTACCCGCCCGATCAGCCCCTCGGCACCCTCCTCGCGCAGCACGTCCAGACAGGCGGCCCAGTCGCCCTCCCCGAACGTGTCCGTCCACCGGCTCGCCCCGTCCGTCAGCGCCGCGACCGCCGCCACCTCCCCGCGCGGGGTGTGCCCGGTGACCGCGCGGGCCGCCACCGCCGGGTCGGCGGCCGCGGTGAAGAAGCCGCCGTCGGCGTTGCGCAGCGCGTCCGTCGCCGCCACCGAGCCGAGCACCTCGCGCGGGATCCGGTCCAGCCGGTCGTCGAGCACCGCCGTCACCCCGCCGTCGGGCGCGCGGAGCAGGAGCACGGAGTCCGAGAGCACGAGGTGTTCCACGCGGGCCCCGTCCCAGCGCACCACGAGGACCGTCGCCTGCGGGGTCCGGACGTGAGAAAGGTCACAGGTTTGACGGTGTGCGTCGGCGGTGTCCTCGATGGCCCGCGCCAGGATCCGGTCCAGCGGCATGTCCCGTCGCGATCCGGACAGTTCGGTCAATCGGCCCCCGAGTCGGGCCGAGAACCAGGGCACTCCGTGCACGCATCCGTCCTCGCCGCGCGGCGGGGTGACTCCGTCCAGCACGACCAGGACGCCGCCTCCCGTCGCAGGTATCGCGGCCGACACCCAGTCCTCGTTGGGGCGTTCCGGGTTGCCGGGGGCCGAGGCCAGGTCGATGCGCATACGGACATTCTGCCCGCCGGGAACTCCCGGGCCCCGCAAGGTCCATACCAATCGCGGTGTGTGCGGGGTGCGTACCCGAGCCGCGGCCGGGGCGGCTCCGCGGGCATGTGGGCGGGCATAGTGCCAAAGCCCGGCTCGATCTTTCAACCACCCGTCCACGGCCGCCCCCTGACACGGGGTGCCCGAGTTGGTCGGCCACTCCTCCGTGATGTTCACTCCTTCGAGTGGCCGGGTGGGCGATGTGCGGCTCTCCTCCCAACACGCTGCAAAGGTCTGAGGCGGTACGAGGGGGCAGGGGGCGTTTACTTGTTGACCGGCCGTTACCTCGGCCACACGAGTAGACGAGCACGAGCACACGTACAGGATTGCGAGCACCGGTGCAGAAGAAGCGGTCTCGGAAGAACGGCACCGCCAGCGCCGACGGACCCGCCAACGCAGGACGGCGCGTCCGCGTCCGCCGCAGGCTGGTGATCGGGGTGGCAGTCGCCGGACTCACCGTCCTCGCGGCCGGCACCCCCGCCGTCGTCTCCGCCACGAGGGAACTGAACGACTCACAGCGCCTGGTCACCCTCGCGGAACAGACGCAGCACACCCTCACCCTCGCCCACCTCCTCGGCGACGAGCGCGACGCCGTCGTCGAGTACGCGGCGAAGGGACGGCCCGGCAACGCCAAGGCCCCCGTCGACGAGCGCACGGCGCGCACCGACCGGCAGATCGCCGAGATCCGGCCCGAGGCCGACGGGGAACTCGCCCGCGCCCTCGGCCGGATCAGGGGCGTCCGCACCGAGGCCGTCGACGGCAAGGGCACCGCCCTCGCCGCCCAGCAGGCCTACGCGGGCGCCATCACCGAACTCCTCGCGCCCGGCGACCGGCTCGCCGAACTCACCCCGCCCCGCGCGGAGGCCGCCCTGGCCTTCACCCGGCCCATGGCCCCGCTGGGCCAGGCCGTCGACCAGGCCTCCGCCACCCGCGGACTGCTGCTCGCCGCGCTGGCCGTCCCCCGGGCCGAACAGCCCCCGGGCGCCGCCGTCGCCGACGAACTCACCGCCGCCGCCCAGCGGTCCCGGGTCCGGGAGCAGGCCGCGCTGGACGACTTCAACCGCGCCGCGCGCCCCGACGTACGGCAGACCCTCGCGGTCACCGTCACCGGCCCCGAGGTCAAGACCGCCGAGGACCACCTCAAGCGGCTCACCGACCGGCCCACCCTCACCCCGGCCGACCGCAAGGTCGACGCCGGCGCCGTCGCCACCGCGCTCACCGCCCGGATCGACCGGATGCGGTCGGTGGAGTCCACCCTCGCGGGCCAGCGGGCCACCGCCCTCGCCACCCTGCGCGACGACGACGTGACCCGGCTCGAACTGATGGTCTCCGGCCTCGGCGTGCTCTTCCTGTTCGTCATCGGCTTCTCCACCGCGATCGCCCGCTCCCTGACCCGTCCGCTGTCGGTGCTGCGCCGCGGCGCGGAGCGGCTGGCCACCCCGGAGGGCTCCGTCGAGCCGGTGCGCTTCACCGGCCGCAACGACGAGTTCGCCGAGGTCGTGCGCCACCTCAACGCCGTACGGGACCAGACGGTCGCCCTGCACACGAAGATCGCCGGCCTCGACGCCGACCGGCGCCGCCTCATCGGCCGCAACGAAGCCCTCTCCTCGGGCCGCGAGGCGCTGGAGGCGGAACTCAAGGAACTGCGGGCCGGGCTGGAGGAACACCGCCGGGTCATGTCGACGACCTCGGTCTCCCTCTCGCTGCGGACCCTGGGCCTGGTCGAGCGCCAACTCGCGGTCATCGAGGAGCTGGAGTCCAAGGAGGGCGACCCGGACCGGCTCGCCACCCTCTTCAAGCTGGACCACCTGGCGACCGTGATGCGCCGCCACAACGAGAACCTGCTGGTCCTCGCCGGACAGGAACACGGCCACGGGCAGAGCCTGCCGGTGCCGCTGGTCGACGTCATGCGGGCCGCCGTCAGCGAGATCGAACGCTACGAGCGGGTCGACCTGGCCGTCCTGCCGATCGCGACGCAGGTCGCCGGGCACGCCGCCGACGACATCTCGCACGTCCTGGCCGAACTCCTGGAGAACGCCACCACCTTCTCGCCGCCCGAGGCCAAGGTGAAGGTCTCCGGCCTGGTCCAGGACTCCGGCGACGTCGTCGTGACCGTCGTCGACGAGGGCATCGGCGTCACCGGCGACCGGCTCGACGCGCTGAACCTGCGCCTGTCCACCCCCGAGGCCTACGACGAGGAGCCCGAGGCCGAGCACGGCCTGGGCCTCGGCCTGTACGTCGCCGGGCGGCTCGCGGCGCGCCACGGCGTGAAGGCCGAGCTGCGCGCCGCGCGGCACGGCGGCACGGAGGCGCTGGTCGTCATCCCCGCGAGCCTGCTCCCGGCCGGTCCGCCGGCCTCCCCGGTGCACACCCTGGCTTCGCCGGGCGCCCCGGTGTTCCAGCTGCCCGGGGTGGTCGCCGAGGCCAACGAGAACACCCTGCCGCCGAGGCTCCGCCCGGAGGCCGTGACGGCGGAGGCGGAGGCGCCGGCGGACGGCTTCCTCGCGGAGGAGCCGCCCGGGGCCGACGTCCTGCCGGACGAGGTCCCGGACGGCCTCGCCCCGGACGCCGCCGTCTCCGAGGGCCTGCTCTCCGACGAGCTGCTCCCGGACGACGTCCTCTCGGACGGCCCGCTGTCGGAGGGGCTCCTCGCGGGCTCCGAGACGGCGCCCGAGGCCGCGGAGCCGGAGGCTCCGGCCCGGGTGGTCACCCTGGCCGAAGCCTTCGAGGCCGACGCCCCGGCTGCCGACGCCCCGGCGTCCGACGCCCGGGCAGAAGAGTCCCCGGCTTCCGAGTTCCCGGAGCCTGACTCCCAGGTGTCCGAGCTCGCGATGTCCGACGCCCGGGTGCCCGAGCCCCGGGTGCCCGAGCCCGCGGACCCCGTCGCGCAGGCCCCGGCGGAGCCCGCCGAGGCCGCGGAGTCCGCCGAGGCCCCGGACCAGGAGGCCCCCGCCCGGGTGGTCCCGCTGGCCGAGGCCTTCGAGGACGCCCAGCTGCCCCCGGCCGGCCCGTCCCCGGCGTCCGCCGAGCCGGAGACCCCGGCCGAGGAACTGCTGGCCCGCGTCGTCCCCCAGCCCCACGGCTACGAGGACGCGCAGCTGCCGCCCGCCGAGCAGCTCTTCACCGCGGCCTCACCCGACTCCGAGACGACCGCCCACCGGCGCGTCGCCGACGCCGAGGACGGCTTCGTACCGCGCCAGGGCAGCCACCCGGGCCACGCACCCGAGGCCGGCAGCGGGACCACCCCCGGACCCGTCGCCGCAGCCGTCTCCGGGGCCGTCACCGACAAGGGCCTCCCCAAGCGGGAGGCCGTCACCGACAAGGGCCTCCCCAAGCGGGAGGCCGTCACCGACAAGGGCCTCCCCAAGCGCACCCCGCGTTCCGTCCCCGGCCCCGTCGCCGGACGCCCCGCCGCGGCCCGCCCCGAGCCGCGCCGGGTGGACGCCGAAGAACTGCGCCGTCGCCTCGGCGGGTTCTACCAGGGCGCCCAGGACGGGCGGCGCGTGGCCGCCGCCGAGCTCGCGCAGGACCGGGGACAGGGGCAGGGACACACCGACCAGGGGGACACCGCACAGGAGGCCCGCACATGACCGCGCCCAGTACGTACGGACTGAGCACCCAGGCCCGCAACCTGCAGTGGCTGCTGACCGACCTGGTCGAGGAGGTGCCCGGGGTCAACTCCGTGGCCGTCGTCTCCTCGGACGGTCTCCTGCTGCTCTCCTCCGAACCGGGGGCCTCGGACACCCCGCAGGAGGGGCGCCCCAAGGGCCCCCGCGGAGCCTCGGCCGACCTCGCCACCATCGTCTCCGGACTCGGCAGCCTCACCACCGGCGCCGCCGCCCTCATGGAGTTCGGCGCCGTCAAGCAGACCATGGTGGCGATGGAGAACGGCTCCGTCTTCGTCATGGCCATCAGCGACGGCTCCCTGCTCGGCGTGCACGCCACGCCCGACTGCGACATGAGCGTCGTCGCCTACCACATGGCCCTGTTCGTCGGCCGGGCCGGCCACGTCCTGACCCCCGAAGTCCGCAGTGAACTGCGCCAGTCGATGGAGAAGACCCCGTGAGGAGTACGGCCTCCGACCGGCTGCCGATACGCGGCGCCGACCGCCGCCCCGCCCGCGTCCGCCCGTACTCCCTCACGGGCGGCCGCACCCGCTTCACGCAGATCCTGCTGGTGGAGACCTTCGTCGCCGCCCTCGACACCGGCCCGGCCAAGACGCCCGACCGCATGCCCGAGATGCGGGCCATCGTCGAGGTGTGCCGCCGCATGCGCACGATCGCCGAGATCTCCGCCCTCCTGAAGCTGCCCCTCGGCGTCGTCCGCGTCCTCGTCAGCGACCTCGCCGACCAGGGCCGGATCCGCGTCTACGGCACCGGGCACGGCACCGGCCGGCCCGAACGCGCACTGCTGGAAAGGGTGCTCAGTGGTCTTCGCCGTCTCTGACCCCGCCGCCCTGCTGGACGACGAACCCGCCCAGCCCTGGCAGTACGACCGTTCGCGCGCGCCTGTCGCCGTCAAGGTGCTCGTCGCGGGCGGGTTCGGCGTCGGCAAGACCACCTTCGTGTCCTCCGTCTCCGAGATCACTCCGCTGCGTACCGAGGCGGTGATGACCCAGGCCGCCGCACCCACCGACGACCTCACCGGCACCCCGGACAAGCACACGACGACCGTCGCGATGGACTTCGGCCGCATCACCCTCGACGACGACCTCGTGCTGTACGTGTACGGAACCCCGGGCCAGGAGCGGTTCTGGTTCATGTGGGACGACCTGGTCCGCGGAGCCATCGGCGGACTCGTCCTCGCCGACACGCGCAGGCTCCGCGACTGCTTCCCCGCGCTCGACTACTTCGAGAGCTGCGGGCTCCCGTACGCCGTCGCCGTCAACCACTTCGAGGGCTCACAGGCCTACGACACCGAGGACGTGCGGGAGGCTCTCACCATCCCGCCGGAGGTCCCCGTCGTGATCATGGACGCGCGGCGCCGGAAGTCGGTCGTCGAATCCCTGCTGACCCTCGTGGGCCACGCGCTGGACGCCACCCCCGAATAGCCCGGCCCGTCCGGCAGATTGAGAACGTGAGATGCGCAGGATACTTGTCGTGGGGGCCGGCCAGTCCGGTCTCCAGCTCGCCCTCGGCCTCCAGGCCAAGGGGTACGAGGTCACCCTCATGTCCAACCGGACGGCGGACGAGATCCGCACCGGGCGCGTCATGTCCACGCAGTGCATGTTCGACTCGGCCCTCCAGCACGAGCGCGACCTCCAGCTGAACTTCTGGGAGCGGCAGGCCCCCCGGATCGAGGGAGTCGGCGTCTCGGTCGCCGCCCCCGACACCTCCCGCCCCATCGACTGGCTCGGCCGTCTCAAGGGCTACGCCCAGTCCGTCGACCAGCGCGTGAAGATGGCCGGCTGGCTCGACGCCTTCACCCAGCGCGGCGGCCAGCTCGTCATCCACGGCGCCTCCGTCGCCGACCTGGACTTCTTCTCCCGCACCTACGACCTGGTGCTGGTCGCCGCCGGCAAGGGCGAACTGGTCTCCATGTTCGAGCGGAACGCGGCGCGCTCGCCCTACGACGCCCCCCAGCGCGCCCTCGCCGTCAGCTACGTCCACGGACTCGGGCCGCGCCCCGAGCACCCGGAGACCGAAGCCGTCCGCTGCAACCTGGTCCCCGGCGTCGGCGAACTGTTCGTCATGCCGACCCTCACCACCTCCGGCCGGGCCGACATCCTCTTCTGGGAAGGCCTCCCCGGCGGCCCGCTGGACGTGTTCCGGGGCGTCAACGACCCCGGGGAGCACCTGGCGCTGACGCTGGAGCTCATGGAGAAGTTCACGCCCTGGGAGTACGCCCGCGCCACCAAGGTGGAGCTGACGGACGCCGGCGGCACCCTCGCGGGCCGCTACGCCCCCGTGGTCCGCAACCCCATCGGCCGGCTGCCGGGCGGCGGCCTGGTGCTGGGCGTGGCGGACGTGGTCGTGGCGAACGACCCGATCACCGGGCAGGGCTCGAACTCGGCCGCCAAATGCGCGGCCTCGTACCTCTCCTCCATCCTCATGCACGGCGACCAGCCGTTCGACGAGGCCTGGATGAAGGCCACCTTCGACAAGTACTGGTTCACCACGGGCATGCCCGTCACCCAGTGGACCAACGCCATGCTCGGCGTCCCGCCGGAGCACGTGCTGGACCTGATCGGCGCGGCCGGCCGGCTCCAGCCGGTGGCGGACCGTTTCGCCAACGGCTTCGACAACCCGGCCGACTTCGACTCGTACTTCTTCGACCCCGAGGACACGGCCGACTACCTGGCCGAGGTGTCCTCCGCGCTGTCCCCCGCCTCGGCGGAATAGCCCGCGTCGTCCCCCGCCGTCGCGCGCTCGGGCAGCGGCGGCGGGGTGAACTCCGCCAGCGGGATCCCCTCGGGATCCGGCCGCACCGCCCCCAGCAACGGGTTCGCGGCGATGGGGGACACCTTCACGGTGGCACCCGGACGGGGCGCCTGGATCACCTTCCCGTCCCCGATGTACAGGGCCACGTGGGTCGCCTTCGGGAAGTAGACCACCAGGTCGCCCGGACGCAGCCGGTCCAGCGGCACCCGGGGGAGCCGCGCCCACTGCTCCTGGCTGGTCCGGGGGATGGAACGCCCCGCGTGCTCCCAGGCCTTCGAGGTCAGCCCCGAGCAGTCGAAGGAGGCCGGCCCCTCGGCGCCCCACACGTACGGCTTGCCGATCTGCGCCGTCGCGTACCGCAGGGCGGCGCCACCGGCGGCGGTGGGCGTCCCCGTACGGGCGGGCAGCCGGCCGGAGTCCACCAGCTCCCGCTGCGCCCCGGCGGTGACGGCCGCCTCCCGCCGGTCCAGCCCGGCCACTTCCTCGGGGGTCAGCGCCGCGAGCAGCCGCTCGACGTCCTTCAGCCGGCCCGTCACCTCCTCGTGCTGCTTCTTGCGCTCGACGGTGAGGCCCTGCTGGGTGTCGAGGGCCTTGCGGGCCGCCGCCGCCAGGGCGTCGGCCCGCTGCTCGCCGCGCTCCAGCCGCGCCACGACCCCGGCCTGCCGGGCACCCTGGCGGGCGGCGATCCGGCGCTGGTCCACGGCCTGTTGGGGGTCGCCGGACAGCAGCATGCGCAGGTACGGGGAGAGCCCGAGGGTGCCCTGGTACTGCTCCCGGGCCAGCCGCCCGGCGGTGGCCTTCTCGGCACCGAGCGCGGTGCGCGCCCGCCCGAGCTCGGCGGTGAGCCGGCGCTCCTCGTCCTGACCGGCCTTGAGGGCGGCCTCGGTGGCGTTGTACGCCTCGCTGGCTTCCTCGGCCCGCTGGTACAGCCCCTGCAGCCGGGTCAGCAACTCCCCGACGGGCTCGGCCCGCGCGACGGGCGGTGGCCCGGCGGCAGCGACGAGGACGGCGGCCAGACAGGCCAGCCGCAACAGTCGTTTTGTCATGTAATCACCTCCGCGACACCGCCCGATGCTGCCACGCATCCGGCCCGCAGCCTCCGACGCCGTCCGGCGGGGCTCGGGGAGTCACCCGTCCGGAGGCGGGGTCGGGGGGTGCGGTCGGGGTCGGGGTCCGGGGATGCGGGATTTCAGCCGGCCGGTATCGGAGGAGGTTCGGGTGGTTCCCGGTTGTCCAGCGTCCTTCCGTGCCGTGCCGGTCCCTCAAGGGCGCTCCCTGCGGTCGCGTCGCTTCGCGATGGCCTTCGGCCACCCTTGACCGACCGGCCCGTCCCGGAACGCCAACAGACAACCGGGAACCACCCGAAAGAACGGTCACGGGGGAAGTGAGCGAGGAGCGGCCCCGTCAGAGAAGTGCGAGGCGGCTCCGCCCGGCAGGCCCAGGACGCGGGCCGGCCGCCATGCCCGGCAGAGCCGGGGGCGGCCGGACCGCGCGCCAGGGCGACCAGAGCGTCCGGCCGTCCTCCCCCTTCGCATCAGATCGCTACGCGCTCCCGACGTCTCGGCGTCTCTCGGCCGTCTTGGGCCGGAAGGGCGATACGGGGACCGTTAGTCTTTTCCGATGGATCAAGCTGACGCATGGGAGCGTTTTGCGCGTCTCCTGCCGGAGCGCGACGCCCATGAACTCAGGGACTGCTGGGACATCGGTGAGCAGGAGGCGGGGCTCGATCGGCTGGTCGGTGCTCTCCTCCGGCACCGGGTGGCCGTCAGCGAAACCGTCCGAGCCGAGATTTCCGTGGTGGCGGAGGTGTGGGGAATGCGCGAAGCGCTCACATCTCACCTCCTGGCGTGCCCCGGTGACGGCTCGCCCGCCCTCCTGGAACTGACGGAGGGGGACCCCCTGCCGGCGCTGTCCGATTCCCGGCTGACGGACCTCGTCCTCATCCCCTGGATCCGTTGCGCGTCCGGTCGGCTTCTGATCCGTGCGCACGTGGAAGAGCCGTGGGGCGACCTGTCCCTCATCGCCGAGCACTATGCCGTTCTGGCCTCGGAAGAAGGCCCGGTCCTCCAGCTCTTCGAAGCCTTTTCCGCCTGGGAGGCCCTGACCGGACTCCTTGAGCCGACCGCCTCCTGAGACCAACCCGAAACGACCGCCGGGACATGCGAAGCGCGTAGCGATCGGACGCGCATGCCGTCCCAGAAGGCTCGCTGGACGATCTGGTCGCCTTTTGGTGCGGTCTGGATGCCCCGGGCGTTGGACCGGGTGTGGTCGGGGCCGGATTGGAGGTCTGGCCGGAGAGGGGTCGCGCATCTCTGAGAGACCCGCCCCTCCTCTCCTCCCCGTGGACCGTTCTTTTGGGGGTTTCCCGGCATTCTTTGGCATTCCGTGACAGCCCGGCCCGACGCGGAAGGACGATGAGACTGACGGGAACCCCCCAAACCCTCCCCCACGCGGGCCGAGTGGGACCCCTACCCCCGCAGCAGGCGCCCCTTCGCCAGGGTGAACTCCTCCGGGGTCAGGAGGCCCTGACGGGCCAGGTCGGAGAGTTGGGTCAGCTCCGCCACCAGGGTGGGCCCGGCCACGGGCGGGTGGGCCGGGGGCACCGCCTCCGTCGGGGGCTCGCCCCCGCTCTCCGGCTCGCCGCCCACTTCGGGCTCCCGACCCGCCACGCCCTCCGCCCTCATCCCCGCCCCGCCCCTGACCTCCTCCTCCAGCGCCGCCTCCAGTTCCTCCGCCACGCTCTCCTCCACCGCGCCGCCCTCCACCACGCCGTCCTCCCCCGCACCCTCCCCCACGCCTTCCGCCGTCGCCCACTCCGCCGCGCCCGACGCCCGGCGGAGCAGGCCGCGGAGGAGGGGGCGGCCCGGTGGGCGGACCGCGGGGGACACCGTCACACCGACCGGCCGGATGAACATCACGCCACCTCCACCCGGTCCGCCGGGATCCGGACCGAGCCCACGATCCGTCCGCCCGCCGCCCGTACGGCCACCGCCGCGTCCTGTGCCCACACGTGCTCCACCACCAGGAGCAGCGCGCAGCTGCCCCGGTCCAGGAGTTCCGCCGCCTCCCGTACGTCCTCGGGCCCGATCAGCCGCGCCACGTCGCGGCCCGCCAGGAGGCCCCGTAGCTCGACGAACTCGTCGAACTCCGCCGCCATCACCTCGCCCCCGGCCGTCTTCGTCGTGACGAGGCCGTCGATCAGGCGGACCACCCCGGTCTTGCGCAGTCCCATCACGGCCTCGACGGCCGGTACCCGCAGCTGTTCCTCCGGGAAGGCCAGGACGATGAATTCCACAGGTCCCATGCGCCGGGGCTCCCTACTCCTGACCGTTTATGACGACTCTTCGGCACACTATGACATAAGCGGACATACCCGCCCTACCCTTGCTACGTTTCCCCGTATGACCGCTCTGACGGCGAAGGTGACGGAGCCCGCTCCGCCCCCGCCCCCCGATGCCCGCGCCCCCAAGGGCCGGGGCATCGAGCTGACGCTGCTCGCCGGTGCGGTCCTGATCTCCGTACTGGGCCACGTCCACGTCGGCCTCGCGGACACCGGCCACTTCCCCCGTCCCGGCGGCCGTTACGCCGCGGGCCTCGGCGGCGCCGCCCTGCTCGCGCACCTCGCCGTCCGGTTCCGGGCCTCCTACGCCGATCCCCTCCTGCTCCCGATCGCCGTGCTGCTCAACGGCCTCGGCCTGGTCCTCATCCAGCGGCTCGACCTCGCGACCCCCGGCGAGAGCGGCGCGGGCGACCAGCTGCGCTGGTCGGCCCTGGGGGTGGTGCTGTTCGTCCTCGTCGTCGCGGGGCTGCGCGATCACCGCGCGCTCCAGAAGTACGCCTACCTCTCGGTCGCCGCCGCGCTCGCCCTGATGCTCGTCCCCGTCCTCTTCCCGGCCGTCAACGGCGCCCACATCTGGATCCGCTTCGCGGGGCTCTCCTTCCAGCCGGGGGAGTTCGCCAAGATCCTGCTCGCCGTCTTCTTCGCCGCCTACCTCGCCGCGAACCGCACCGCCCTCGCCCTGACCGGCCGCCGGATCTTCTGGAAGCTGCGTCTCCTGCCCGGCCGGGTGCTCGGCCCGATCCTGGCGATCTGGCTGCTCAGCGTGGGCGTGCTGGTCCTGGAGCGGGACCTCGGCACCTCGCTCCTCTTCTTCGGCCTCTTCGTGATCATGCTGTTCACCGCCACCGGACGGATCGGCTGGATCGCCATCGGGCTCGTCCTCGCGGCCCTCGGCGCCTATGCCGTCGGGACCCTGGAACCGCACGTGAACAGCCGCGTCGACGACTGGCTGAATCCTTTCGCCTCCATCGAGCGGGGCGAGGGCCCCGGCCAGCTCGCGCAGTCCCTCTTCTCCTTCGCCGCCGGCGGCCTCCTCGGCGCCGGCCTCGGCCACGGCCAGTCCTTCCTCATCGGATTCGCCGCCAAGTCGGACTTCGTCCTCGCCACCGCCGGCGAGGAGCTCGGCCTCGTCGGCCTCACCGCGATCCTGCTCCTCTACGGGCTCCTCGTCTCCCGGGGCTTCCGCGCCGGACTCGCCCTGCGCGACCCCTTCGGGCGGCTGCTCGCCACCGGGCTCGCCTCGATCATCGCCCTCCAGGTCTTCGTCATCGCGGGCGGCGTGACCGGACTGATCCCGCTGACCGGCATGGCCATGCCCTTCCTCGCCCAGGGCGGCTCCTCCGTCGTCACCAACTGGATCATCGTCGCGCTGCTGGTCCGGCTCAGCGACAACGCCCGCCGCCCCCGTCCCGCCGAGTACGGGCGGGAGGGGGCCGGATGATCCGCTACATCCGCTGGTGCGGGTACTTCTGCGCCCTGCTGCTCGTCGCCCTGCTGGTCAACGTCGCCCGGGTGCAGGTCTGGGAGGCCGCCGCCTACGGCGCGAACCCGGCCAACAAGCGGCCCGCCGTCCAGCGCTACGCCGAACCGCGCGGGCGGATCCTGGTCGACGGCAAGCCCGTCACCGGCTCCCGCGACAGCGGCCAGCTCCTGCGCTACGAGCGCACGTACGCCGACGGCCCGCTCTACGCCCCCGTCACCGGCTTCTCCTCCCAGACGTACGGCACCAGCTTCGTCGAGCGCGCCGAGGACGCCGTCCTGTCCGGCACCGATCCGGGACTGTCCGCCTTCCCCCTCTGGTACGAGCTCTCGCGCGGCCGCCCCGGCGGCGGCGACGCCGTCACCACCCTGCGCGCCGCCGTACAGCGGGCCGCGTACCGGGGGCTGGGCGGCAAGCGGGGCGCGGTCGCGGCCGTGGAACCGGCGACGGGCCGGATCCTGGCGCTGGTGAGCAGCCCCTCCTACGACCCCGGCCTGCTCTCCGGTACCGGTGCGAAGGTCAAGGCGGCGTGGCTGCGGCTGAACGCGGACCCCGCCAAGCCCATGCTGAACCGGGCGCTGCGCGAGACCTACCCGCCCGGCTCCACCTTCAAGATCGTGACGGCGGCCGCGGCCCTGGACTCCGGCGTGGTCGCCGACGTGGACGCGCCCACCGAGACCCCCGACCCGTATCCGCTCCCCGGTACGAGCACCCTGCTCCCGAACGCCGGCGCGGGCTGCCAGGACGCCTCGATGGCGGAGGCGGTGCGGTTCTCCTGCAACACGGTGATGGCCAAGATCGGGGTGCGGGTGGGCCTGCGCCGCATGGCGGAGGCGGCGGACCGGTTCGGGTTCAACGACGACGGGCTGCGGGTCCCCTCCTGGGTCTCGCGGTCGAACTTCGACACCGACATGAGCCCCGACCAGCTGGCGCTCTCCTCGATCGGGCAGTTCAACACCAGGGCCACCCCGCTCCAGATGGCGATGGTCGCGGCGGCGGTCGCCAACGGCGGGGAGATCAAGACCCCTTACCTGGTGGAGCGCACCACCCGGCACGACGGCTCGCAGGTCCGGTCCGCGGCCCAGCACACCCTGGGCCGGGCGATGAGCCCGGCCACGGCGCTGCGGATGCAGGAACTGATGGTGAAGGTCGTCGAGAACGGCACCGGGCGCAACGCGGCCATCAAGGGCGCGCAGGTCGGGGGCAAGACCGGCACGGCGCAGCACGGCGTCGGCAACGCCGGTACCCCGTACGCCTGGTTCATCTCCTGGGCCCGGGCGCAGGGCGCTCCGCAGCCGGCGGTGGCGGTGGCCGTGGTGGTCGAGGACGCGTCGGCGGTCCGCGGGGACATCAGCGGCAACGGCGCCGCGGCGCCGATCGCGCGGGCGGTGATGGAGGCCGCGCTGTCCACCCGCTGAAACGCCGTGGCGGCGCGCGGGGCCGGGCTGCTAGCCCTGGGGCATGACCCACGACCGCGACGCCGACGCCGCCCACGAGCTGGCCCAGGTGAACATATCCCGTCTCAAGTACCCCTTGGACTCACCGGAACTGAAGGACTTCGTCGACGGGCTCGAACCCGTCAACGCCGCGGCGGAGGCCGCCGACGGCTTCGTGTGGCGGCTCCAGGGGGAGGAGGGCGACGCGACGGAGGTGAGGATCTTCGGCGACGAGTGGATCATCGTCAACATGTCCGTGTGGCGGAACACCGACGCCCTCACCGCCTTCATGTACCAGGGGCGGCACCGGGAGCTGATGTCCCGCAGGCGGGAGTGGTTCGAGCACGTCACGGAGGCCATGGCGACCCTGTGGTGGGTCCCGGCGGGCCGGCGCCCCACGGTCGCGGACGCCGAGGAGCGACTGCTGAGCCTGCGCGAACACGGGCCGACGCCGTACGCGTTCACCCTGCGCACGTCCTTCCCGCGCCCGGACGCGGTCTAGCCGACGGCGCCCTCGCCGCCTTCCCGGATGGCGGCCGTCACCTCCGCCACGCGCTCCTGTTCCTCGGCCGCGAAGCGTTCGCGGTCGAGGGACTCCGCCAGCTCCTCGTCCTGGCTCATGAGCAGGTCCAGATTGGAATCGCCCATGTCGAAGACCCCCATCTCCAGGTAGGCCTTCTGGAGCCGCTCGCCCCACAGTCCGATGTCCTTGACGCAGGGCACGATCCGGCTGAACAGCAGCTTGCGGAACAGGTGCAGGAACTCCGACTGCTCGCTGTACTCCTCCGCCTCCCGCCTGGGTACGCCGAAGTTCTCCAGGACCTCCACCCCGCGCAGCCGGTCGCGCATGAGGTAGCAGCCCTCGATCACGAACTCCTCGCGCTCGCGCAGCTCGGCGTCGGTCAGCTGACGGTAGTAGTCGCGCAGGGCCATCCGCCCGAAGGCCACGTGCCGGGCCTCGTCCTGCATCACGTAGGCCAGGATCTGCTTGGGCAGCGGCTTGTCGGTGGTGTCGCGGATCATGCCGAACGCGGCCAGTGCCAGGCCCTCGATCAGCACCTGCATGCCCAGGTACGGCATGTCCCAGCGGGAGTCGCGCAGGGTGTCCCCGAGCAGCCCCTGGAGGCTGTCGTTGACCGGGTAGAGCATCCCGACCTTCTCGTGCAGGAAGCGCCCGAAGATCTCGGCGTGCCGGGCCTCGTCCATGGTCTGGGTGGCCGAGTAGAACTTCGCGTCCAGGTCCGGCACCGATTCCACGATGCGCGCCGCGCACACCATGGCGCCCTGCTCGCCGTGCAGGAACTGGCTGAAGTTCCACGCGCTGTAGTGCCGGCGCAGTTCGCCCTTGTCCCGGTCGGTCATCTTGGCCCAGTGGCGGGTGCCGTAGAGGGTCAGCACCTCGTCGGGGGTGCCGAGCGGGTCGTACGGGTCCACCTCGATGCCCCAGTCGATGCGCTTGGCGCCGTCCCACTGCTTGTCCTTGCCCTTCTGGTAGAGGGCGAGGAGGCGTTCGCGGCCCCCGTCGTACTCCCAGCTGAAGCGGGCCGAACCGGTGGCGGGGACCTGCCAGACGTCCTCGTGCGGGGCTTTGGTGTAGAGCTCGTGCGTCGACACTGACGCCTCCTCGACTGCCGTACGGGATGCGGTGGTTGGCAGCGTCACACGTTGGTAGACGCGCGGTCAACAAGTCGTGCGCGGGGGATTGACGCCCTTGCTGACAGGCAGTCTCATAAGAGGTGACCGCAGGTAACCCGACCGCGAGGTGCCCGAAGCCATGACGACAGTGACGGAACGAGCCGCGCTGAGGGACGCCCTCGGCCTGCTCAAGGACCGCGAGCAGATCGCCGAACGACTGCTCGAATCCTCCGCGAAACACTCCTTCGACCCGGACCGCGAACTCGACTGGGGCGCCCCGCCGATCGAGGGCAAGTACTACTGGCCCCCCGAGCTGCTCTCCCTCTACGGCACCCCGCTGTGGAAGAAGATGGGCGAGGAGCAGCGCATCGACCTCTCCCGCCACGAGGCCGCCGCCCTCGGCTCCCTCGGCATCTGGTTCGAGATCATCCTCATGCAGCTGCTGGTCCGCCACATCTACGACAAGTCCCTGACCAGCAACCACGTCCGCTACGCACTCACCGAGATCGCCGACGAGTGCCGCCACTCCATGATGTTCGCCCGCATGATCCGCGAGAGCGGCACCCCGGCCTACCCCGTCTCCCGCGTCAACCACAACCTCGCCCGCATCCTCAAGACGGTGTCCACCACCCCGGGTTCCTTCGCCTGCACCCTCCTCGGCGAGGAGATCCTCGACTGGATGCAGCGCCTCACCTTCCCCGACGAGCGGATCCAGCCCCTGGTGCGCGGAGTCACCCGGATCCACGTCATCGAGGAGGCCCGCCACGTCCGCTACGCCCGCGAGGAACTGCGCCGCCAGATGCTGACCGCCCCGCGCTGGGAGCAGGAACTCACCCGGATCAGCTGCGGAGAGGCCGCCCGCGTCTTCTCCCTGGCCTTCGTCAACCCCCAGGTCTACGACAACATCGGCCTGGACCGGCGCGAAGCCGTCGCCCAGGTCAAGGCCAGCGGACACCGCCGGGAGGTCATGCAGACCGGCGCCAAGCGGCTCACCGACTTCCTCGACGACATCGGCGTCCTGCGCGGCGTCGGCCGTCGGCTGTGGAAGAGCTCCGGCCTCCTGGCCTGAGGGGCGTCGTCTACCCTGCGTGCATGACCGTACGCGCGTACCGCAGGCTGAGCGTCGAGGAGCGGCGGGCCCAACTCCTCGACGCGGCCCTGTCGCTGTTCGCGCACCGGGCACCGGAGGAGGTCTCCCTCGACGACGTCGCGGAAGCCGCCGGGGTCTCCCGACCGCTGGTCTACCGGTACTTCCCGGGCGGCAAGCAGCAGCTCTACGAGGCCGCCCTGCGCTCCGCCGCCGACGTCCTCGAACTCTGCTTCGCGGAACCCCAGCACGGTCCCCTCACCCAGCGGCTCTCCCGCGCCCTGGACCGCTACCTCGCCTTCGTCGACGAACACCACACCGGCTTCTCCGCCCTCCTCCAGGGCGGCAGCGTCGTCGAGACCTCCCGCACCAGTGCCACCGTCGACGGCATCCGCCGCGCGGCCGCCGACCAGATCCTCGTCCACCTCGGCGTCCCCACCCCCGGGCCGCGGCTGCGGATGATGGTCCGCACGTGGATCACCGCCGTCGAGGCGGCATCGCTGATCTGGATCGACGAGGGCCGGCAGCCGGAGGCCGGCCAGCTGCGCGACTGGCTCCTGGACCAGTTCATCGCCCTCCTGACGGCCACCGCCGCCACCGACCCCGAAACCGCGGCGGCCGCGCGGGCCGCCCTGGCCCTGGAGTCGTCCGACGGGCCCGTAGGGGTCCTCGCCCGCCGCGTGATCCCGGTGGTGTCCGAGGCGGCCCACCTGCTGTGACACTGGTGGCGTGAGAAGCGAACCGACCCCCTTCGAGGGCGGCCCGATGGACGGCCGGGTCCTCCCTATCCTCCTCGGCCCGACCGGCCACCCCCCGAAGTGGTACGAGATCCCGGTCCCGGCCCCGGACGGCGGCCCCCCGACGGTCCTGCTGTACGAACGGGTCCCATCGGGCTACACGAAGCGGCTGGGCCTCCAGAAGGGCTGGAAGTACGCCTTCGCCCCGACGGGCCGGAAACCGAAGCTCCGCTGGCCCTGGACCAAACCCCAGAAGCCGTAACCCTGCCGGCCCCACTCCCGGGGCCCCGGCACCGACCCCGGCCACCCCGCAGCCCCGCCCCCGCCCGGTCAGGGCGGTCACCCCCGAGAACCGCCCGGCCAGGGCTACGGCAGCGTGAGTACCGCCAGCGCCCCGCCCCCCTCCGCCTCCCGGAACTCCAGCCGCGCACCGATCGCCTGCGCCTGCCCCACCGCGATCGTCAGCCCCAGCCCGTGCCCCCTGCCCCCGCTCCGGAACCGCTGCGGCCCGTGCGCGAGCAGGTAGTCCGGATACCCGACCCCGTGGTCCCGTACGGTCACCACCGGCCCGTCCACCGTCACCACCACCGGCCCCCGCCCGTGCTTGTGCGCGTTCGCGACCAGGTTCCCCAGCACCCGCTCCAGCCGCCGCCGGTCCGTCTCCACGTGCGCGTCCCTGACGACGACGACCTCCGTGTCCGTCCCCGACGCCCGCACCACCCTCCGCGCCAGCCGCGCCAGCTGGTGCAGATCCGTGTCCACCCGCTCGCTCCCCGAATCCAGCCTGGAGATCTCCAGCAGGTCCTCGGTCAGCTGCCGCATCGTCCGCACCCGCTCCCGCACCAGCTGCGTCGGCCGCCCCTCCGGCAGCAGCTCCGACGCCGCCTGCAGCCCGGTCAGCGGCGTACGCAGCTCGTGCGCGACATCGGCCGTGAACCGCTGCTCGCTCAGCAGCTTCGCCTGGAGCGTGCCCGCCATCGTGTCCAGGGCCCCGGCCACCGTGGAGACCTCGTCCTGGTGCCGCGCGGGATCGGTCGTGCGCGGGTCGCCGACCCGCGCGTCCAGGTCGCCGCCGGTGATCCGCCGGGCGACCGCCGCCGTCTGGTGCAGCCTGCGCGTCACGCGGGTCACGGCGAAGGCCCCCACCAGCAGCGTCCCGCCGATGGCCAGGAGCGAGGAGCCGATGATGGCGTTGTCCAGCCCCCGGATCGTCCGTGCGCTCTGCCCGTAGTCGATCGCGGTGGCCAGGGCCCGCCCGTCCGCCGGGGCGGCGGCCCACATCACGGGCTGCCCCAGGTGGTCCGCGACGACGGTGGCCCGCTGCCCGCTCACCGCCAGGGCCCGCAGTTCCGGCGGCAGCCCTTGCGGGTCGATGCCCGAACCGGGTGGCAGGGCCTCGCCCGCCTCGTAGGCGAGGGCGGCGTCGTGCAGTCTTTCCAGCGCCTTGTCGCGCGCGGTCGCGACGGTCTGCCGGGTCACCTCGGCGTGCACGAGCAGTCCCAGCACGGCCGCCAGCGAGCAGCACATCACCACGATGAAGCACGCCGACTTCCAGGTCAGCGTGGCCGTCCACGCGGGCAGCACCCGCCTCACGGCGCGCCCCCGGCGCCCGTACCGGCAGCCCCCGTACCGGCGCTCCCCGACGCCCGTGGCGCCGGCGCCGCAGGCACCCGTACGATCTGCTCCCACGTCGGCAGCATCGTCTTCTGCCGCTCGTCCCAGGACCAGGCGGTGATCAGTTCGTACCCCGGGTTGCCGCTCGGCGCCCGCAGGATCACGTCCCTTCCGGCCAGCTCGACGGCGATGACGGTCTGGGTGGTCGCCATGATGCGGTTGAGCCGGCCGGCGGAGTCGGCGGTGTAGACCCGCACGGACATCATCTTGTCCGGGAGCTCGATGCCCACCACGACCTCGTCCTTGCCGTTCCCCGTGAGGTCCCGGTAGTACGGCCGCCGCACCGGGCACTGTCCGGGCTCCTGGCCCGCGGTCCCGCACGCCCTGATCGCCGCCGCGGTCTCCGCCGGCATCCCGTCGGCCCCGGTCACCTTCCCGGGCCGTGCCCGCAGCTCCGCCTGGACCAGGGCCACCGGGTCGACGCCGCGCACGTCCTGGTCGACGACCCGCGGCAGGCCCTGTACGTACTCCGGCGGCGCGCCACCGGGATCGGCGGGCGGCACCTCGGCGCCCGCCCGCTCCGGCCACAGGTGTACGGGTCCGCTCGCCGTCGGGGTGGGCCCGGCGGCGGCGAGCCCGCCGGTGTTCCCGCAGCCCGCGAGCAGCGGCAACGGCAGCAGGAGCCCGCACAGGGCGGCACCCGCACGCGACGGCGGTATTCGCACGGTGACGGGCCCTCCTCTGCGCTGCGTACGATCGACTTCGGTCGAAGCAACTTTATGCGGAGGTACATCCCTTTTGCCGCCCTGTCCGCGGTATGGACCAGGACGGCCGTACCCGACGGCACCCGGCCGCCCGGGGCGGCCCGGGGCCCGGATCAGCCGTCCGACCGCCCCCGCCGCAGCATCGCGAAGCCCAGCCCGGCCGCGCCCACGGCCGCGATCCCGCCGCCCGCGGCGAGCAGCAGCGCGCCGTCGCCGGGCCCGTCGGCCAGCGTGTTCAGCCGCAGGGTCTGCACGGTCCCGGTACCCGCGCCGGTCCCCGTACCGCCCCGCCCGCCGCCGTCCTCGACGGAGGCGGGCAGCACCCGGCCGTCACCCCCACCGCTCCCGTGCCGGGTCCCGGTCTTGTGCCCGTCGCCGGCCACCGCGTGGGAGCCGTCCTGCGGGCGGGTCTCGCCGACCCAGGAGGACAGCCGCCCGTCGGGCCGCAGCGCGGCGTGCAGCTCGCCGGACCCGCCGAAGCCGGTGGTTCCGTCCCGGCTGGTCAGCGTGGCCACCGTGGAGCCCGAGCGCATGATGTCGGCCTGGTACGCGTCCTTGGCGAGGCGGTACACCTTCGCGGTCGAGCGGCCGTCCGCCAGGGAGATGCTCTTGACCAGCGTCCGCTGGGCCCCGGACGCCGCCGGCCTCCCGTCGGCGAGCGCCGTGGCCGCGGGCAGCGCCAGCAGACCGGCGACGCATGCGGTCACGGCGGCGGCGCGAACGGTCGAGCGGCGGCTGACGGTACTCACGGGATTCCTTCGGCACGGGTCAGGGAGGCCCGGAGGGTCCGGGCGCCATAAAAATAGGCGCCGGCCGTTGCGGGGGAGCGTTGTTCTTGTAACAGGCAGGCCGCAAGGAGCCGACGGAGCTGTTACACAACGGAGGGATTGCCGTGGGCCGCCCCGGCTGCTCCCATGGACGACGGGGGTGAGGCCGATGAGCGGACTCAAGGTGCTTCCGAGCGGCCGGCCCGGCCGTGGCCGGCTCTACGTCAACGGTTCCGACGGCCACGCGGTGGCCTGGTACGACCGGCGGACCAACCGGATCAGCGTCCTCGCGGACGACCAGCGCGCGGCGGTCCTGGCCGCCCTGCGCCCGCACTTGAGCGGCGACTGGACCATCGGGCCGCCGCCGGTCCCCACCGCCGCCGAACTGCTCCGGCTCACCCTCCCGCCCGACCGGGACCTGGCCCCGAACCGCCCCGGCGAGACCCTGCTCGGCGAGCTCGCGTACGGATCGCCCGGCAGCCGGGCCCGGCACCGGATGCGGCAGGAACTCCAGGCGCGGCAGCGGATCGGGGCGGAATCCGACGCCCTGGAGGAAGAGGACTGGCGGGCCCTGCACGACATCCCGCTGCCGGGCCTGGGGATGCTGGACCACCTGCTCATCGGGCCCCCGGGCGTGTTCGCCGTCCGCACGGTCCCGGGGCGGCGCCAGCGCGCCCAAGTCGGCGACCTGCTGCTGACGGTGGGCCGCGCCGAGCCCCGCCCGGACCCCCGGTGGATCCGCAGGGCCGCGGCCCGCGCGGCCCGGGCGCTGACCGCCCAGGTCACTCCCGTCCTGGCGCTCGCGGACGCCTCCCGGGTCGACGTGGCCCCGACGGTCCGGGACGTCCTCGTCCTCCAGCCCGCCACTTTGTCCGCCGTCCTGACGGCCGCCCCCGCCACCCTCAAACTCCCGGACGTGGAGGCCCTCTTCACCCTGGCGCGCACCCAACCCACCTGGTCCGCCCCCTAGACCGGACTGCCGAGTCCGGACCTCGCGGGCCCGGGGCCCGTGTCCGGACCTATCGGGCCCGGGTTCCGTGTCCGGACCTCTCGGGTCCGGGGCTCGCGTCGGGATACCCCTCCGGCCTGGGGCCCGAGGTCCGGACCCTCAGGCCGAACTCCGCTTGCGGGGCGCCGCCTTCTTCGCGGCGCCCGCGCCCGCGCCGGAGGCCGAAGCCCTGCCGGTCCCGGCCGACTTGGCGGCCGAAGCCGATTTCGCGGTGGAGGTGGACTTGGCGGCCCGGGTCCGCGATCCCGCCCCCGCACCGCCCGCGGACTTGGCCCCCGACCGGGCCGTGCCGGCGCCCTTGGCCGCGGCGGCACCCTTGGCGGTGGAGGTGCTCTTGGCGGTGGAGGTGCTCTTCTTCCCCCCGGCGGCCGCCTTCGCCCCGGCCGCCGTCTTCTTCGCGGCGCCCGTCGACGCCGTCGACTTCTTCCCGCCCACCGCCTTGGGCGCGGGAGCGCTCGACGCCGGCGTCCTGCGGCCGCGGATCGGCGTCACCTCCGCCGGAGTCCCGGACTCCGCGGAGTCCCCGGAGCCCCCGGCCCGGGACTCCCTGGCCGCCCGTACGCTGCTCTCCAGCGCCGCCATCAGGTCGATCACCTGGCCGCCCGCCGGCTCCACCACCGCCTCCGCCGGCTCGTACCCCTCGCCCGTCTTCGCCGCGAGCATGGCCTCCACGGCCTCGCGGTAGTCGTCGTGCAGCGAGGCGATCTCCACCTCGCCCAGGGTGGCCATCAGGGCGTCGGCCAGGTCGAGTTCGGCGTCCCGTACGGTCACCGACGCCTCGGGGGCCACGCCCTCCGGCTGCCGGATCTCGTCCGGCCACAGCAGCCCGTGCATGGCGATCACGTCGTCGACGACCCGCAGCATGCCGAGCCGCTCCCGCCCCCGCAGCGCGTACTTGGCGATCGCCACCTTCCGGCTCCGCTTCAGCGCCTCCCGCAACAGCGTGTACGGCTTCGCCGCCGTGGCGCCGTTCGCCGCGAGGTAGTAGGCGGCGTCCATCTGCAACGGATCGATCTCCTCGGCCGGTACGAACGACACGATCTCGATCGTCTTCGCGGTCGGGATCGGCAGCTGTGCCAGGTCCTCGTCCGTGATCGGGACGATCGACCCGTCGGCCTCCTCGTACCCCTTGCCGATCTCGGCGGCCGGCACCTCCTCGCCGTCGAGTTCGCACACCTTGCGGTAGCGGACGCGGCCGCCGTCGCTCACATGGATCTGACGGAAGGAGATCGAGTGGCTCTCGGTGGCGTTGACGAGCTTGATCGGAATGCTGACCAAGCCGAAGGAGATCGCCCCGTTCCAAATGGATCGCACGGTTCCTCCTGATTCGTGGCAATCTCATCGTATGACGCCGATCACCATGGTGGAGGGGCGTCGCATCGCGCTCAGCAACCTGGACAAGGTCCTGTACCCGCGGACCGGCTTCACCAAGGGCGAGGTGCTGCACTACTACGCCACGGTCGCGGACTCCCTCCTCGCGCACATCCGCGACCGCCCGGTCTCCTTCCTGCGCTATCCCGACGGTCCGGACGGACAGCTCTTCTTCACCAAGAACCCGCCACCCGGTACGCCCGCCTGGGTGAGGACCACCCCCGTGCCCCGCTCCGAGGACGAACGGGCCGAGCAGGTGGTCGTCCGCGACCTGCCCACCCTCATGTGGGCCGCCAACCTCGTCGTGGAGTTCCACACCCCCCAGTGGACGGCCGGCCGGCCCGCCGTCGCCGACCGGATCGTCTTCGACCTCGACCCCGGCCCGCCCGCCACCGTCGTCGAGTGCTGCGCCGCCGCCCGCTGGCTGCGCGGCCGCCTGGCCGCCGACGGCCTCGACGCCTACGCCAAGACCTCCGGCTCCAAGGGCCTGCACCTGGCCGTCGCGATCGAGCCGACCCCGTCCGCGCGCGTGTCCGCGTACGCCAAGACCCTCGCCCAGGAGGCCGAGGCGGCCCTCCCCGGCCTGGTCGTGCACCGGATGGCCAAGGCCCTGCGCCCCGGGAAGGTGTTCGTCGACCACAGCCAGAACGCCGCCGCCAAGACCACCGCCGCCCCCTACACCCTGCGCGCGCGGGATCTGCCCACCGTCTCGGCGCCCGTCTCCTGGGAGGAGGTGGAGGGCTGTCGGACCGCCTCCGACCTGGTGTTCCTCGCCGACGACATGGCGCCCCGACTGGCCCGCGACGGCGACCTGCTGGCTCCCCTGACCGACCCCGCCCGTGCCGGGAGGCTGCCGTGATCCGGGTGGCGCTGGCCACGGCCGTACGGACCCTGCCGCGCGGGGCCGGACTGGCGTACGAGCCCAAGTTCGACGGTCACCGCCTCGTCGTCGTGCGCACGGCGCAGGACGTGGTCCTCCAGGCCCGCTCCGGCCGGATCGTGACCGCCGCCTTCCCCGACCTGGCCGCCGCGGCCCGGCAACTGCCCGCCGGGACCGTACTGGACGGGGAGGTGGTGGTGTGGCACGCGGGCCGTACGGACTTCGCGCTGGTCCAGCGGCGCGCCGCGGCCGCGAGCGCGGCCCGCGCGGCGGTGCTCGCGCAACGCCTGCCGGCCTCGTACGCGGCCTTCGACGTGCTGGAACTGGCCGGGCTCGACGTCCGCGCCCGGCCCTACGAACGCCGCCGGGCGCTCCTGGTCGATCTGCTCCTGCCCCTGGGCCCGCCCCTCCAGCCGGTGCCGATGACCACCGACCCCGAGCTCGCCGAGACCTGGTACGCGACCCTGCCCGCCAGCGGCATCGAGGGCCTGGTCGTGAAGCGGCTCGACGAGTCCTACCCCGCCGGCCGTCGCTCCTGGCGCAAGCTGCGCCACACCGACGTCGCGGACGCGGCGGTGATCGGCTTCACCGGCACCCCGCGCCGCCCGCTGGCCCTCGTCCTGGTGCTGCCGGGGGAGGACGACGAGGCTCCGCTGGTGTCGAGCCCGCTCTCCGCGGGGCTGCGTACGGAGATGGCGGCGGCCGTCGCGGCCCTCGGGGAGGTGGCCCCGGCCGCGGCCACGGTCACCGCGATCGGGCTCGGCGAAGTACCGTTCCGCCCGCTGGACCCGCCGCTGGCCGCGGAGGTCCGGCGCAGTTCGGCCCGGCATCCGCCGCCGGAGGTGCTCCGGCTCCGGACGGACCTCTGACCCGCGGGGCCGCGGGTCAGAGGCCGGAGTTCGAAGGGGTCGTCGGGCGCGGGCCGGGCGCGGGTCGCTCGGGCGCGGGCCGGCTCGGGCGCGGGCCGGCTCAGGCGTGGGCGCCGCGCCCCGCGTTCGGGGGAGCTCCGGGCTGCGCGTGCGGTCCGGGCCCCTTGGGGAGCTCGTAGCCGGCTTCCCGCTCGGCGCGGGCGTCGTCCGGGTGGCTGTGGGTGCGGGAGCCGAAGTTGCCGTACCCCTGCATTTCGTGGGGGCGCAGGCCGCCTTCGGGGATCTCGACGTAGTCCCGCTCCTCGCGCACCTCGTACACCGCACCGCCGTCGGGCAGGTGGGGCTGGCTCTCGGGGGTGGGGGGCGGTGGCTCGTGGTCGCGCACCCTCCGGCCCAGTGCGAAGCCGCCGAGCAGGACACCGACGACGCCGAGCCCGACGACCAGGAACCACGCGATCTGGCCCAGTGTCGCGTCCGCCGCGAGGGGGATCAGGGTCGTATTCATACGTCCTATTTTCCCGCGTTTGGTCGGATTTCATGCAATCAGCCCAAAGAAACTTCGAACCGCGGGGGAGCGGGCCGCCGGGCCGCCCCGTCCGGTCCGCCCGCCCCTACCGCCTCACCGGACCCGTCACCTCACCGGATCCATCACCTCACCGGACCCGTCACCTCAACGGTCCGTCGGAATCCCGCAGCCCCTGCGCCTCCCGCCCGCCGAGCACCCCGAGGATCTCGGCGCAGATCGCCAGGGCGGTCTCCGCCGGGGTCTTGGCGCCCAGGTCGAGCCCGATCGGCCCGTGCACCCGGGCCAGTTCCGCCTCCCGGACCCCGGCCGCGACCAGCCCCTCCCGGCGCCGCGCGGTGGTCCGCCGCGACCCGAGCGCGCCGACGTACGGGATCCCGAGCGCGAGCGCCGTCCGCAGGGCCGGCACGTCGAAGTCGGGCTCGTGGCTGAGCAGCACCAGGCAGGCGGCATCCCGGTGGGCGGTCAGCACCTTTTCCGCCTCGGCCGCGTCCTCCACGCACACCGCCTCCCAGCCCAGCAGCGCCGCCTGGGCCCCGATGACGTCGGCCAGCTCGCCGGCCCCGCCGATCACCACGTGCGGCGCCGACGGGTACGCCTCCACGAGCACCAGCCCGGATCCCCCGTACAGCGCGTCCCGGCCGGGCCGCCGCGTACCGAGCAGCTCCCCGGCCCGGCGCTCCGCGTCGTCGCCGGGCGTCCCGCCGGCCCGTACGACCCGGCTCTCCGCCCGGTCGGCGTCCGCGTTCAGCCGGGTCACCAGCGCCACCCCGGCCCCCGTCCCGAGCAGCTCCCACCACTCGGCCGGGATCGCCGCGAGCGGCTGCAGCAGCACCTCGGCCTGCCCGCCGCAGGTCAGCCGGGCCTCCACGGCCTCGCCCGCCCCGACGGACAGCTCGCACACCCGGGCCCCCTCCGCGCCCACGGCCGCGCCCAGCGCCGCCGCCTCGGCGACGAGCTCGGCGTCGAACACCCCGTGGTACAGGGCCCCCACGCACTCGCCCCGCGCGTCCACGAGCACGGCCCCGGCCGGATCACGCGGCCCGAACCCCTGCTCGGTCACCGGCCGCGCCAGGAACGCGACCCGCCCCTCGGCCACCCACCGCCGTGCGGTCTCCGCCAGCTCACGCATCCTCGTCGCCCCATCCTCCACGCGCTGCTTTCCCGCAAATGCCCTGGTCAGCGGCACAATGCGGCCTGTCCGACCACCCTACGCACGCCCCCGCCCCGCACCCACCCCCCAAACCCACCAACCCCGCCCCACCCCCCTCGTACGGACCACCGGAAGTGGCCGGAACACCGTCACGAGAAAGAATCGGAGTGGGCGGGACCACCGTGTTCCCAGGTGTGCCGCCGAGCCCGTGCGGCGCCGTGGAAGGGGAACGGCCGAACCGTGGAGACCTTGAGACGCACCTTCCAGTCCCTCTCGGTGCGCAACTTCCGGCTGTTCGTCCTCGGACAGCTCCTCTCCGTCACGTGCACCTGGATGATGGTCATCGCCCAGGACTGGCTGGTCCTGGAACTGGCCGGCGACTCGGGCGCCGCCCTCGGGGTGGTGACGGCCATGCAGTTCACCCCCGTCCTCCTGCTGACCCTGTACGGGGGCGGGCTCGCCGACCGCCACAGCAAACGCAGCCTCCTGATGCTCGCCAACGGCGCGTCCGGGGTGCTCGCGCTGGCACTGGGCCTGTGGATCCTCCTCGGCGAGGTGCGGCTCTGGCACATCTGGCTCTTCGCCCTGGCCCTGGGCACCGTCAACGCGGTGGAGGCGCCCACCCGGATCTCGTTCGTCGGCGAGATGGTCGGCGGCGAACTCCTGCCGAACGCCTCGGCGATGAGCGCGGCCTACTTCAACGTCGCCCGCGTGGTGGGCCCGGCGATCGCGGGCTTCCTCATAGCCCGCCTCGACGTCGCGGCCGTCGTCCTGATCAACGCCGTCAGCTACCTCGGTACGGTCGCCAGCGTCGCCCTGATGCGCCCGGCGGAACTGCACGTCCCGGCGTCGCGGCCGGCCGCGCCCGGGATCGCGGACGGACTGCGCTACGTCGGCCGGCGCCCCGACCTCGTACTGCCGCTGGCGCTGCTCGGCGTGGTGGGCCTGGCCGGGTTCAACTTCCAGCTGACCCTGCCCCTGCTGGCCAAGACGGAGTTCCACACCGACTCCACCGCCTTCGGCCTGCTCAGCAGCTCCCTGGCGGCGGGCTCCCTGCTGGCCGCCTTCGCCACCACCGCCCGCCGCGGCCGCCCGTCGGCCCTCGTGGTGACCGGCTCGGCACTGGCCTTCGGCATCACGGAGGCCCTCGTGGGCCTGGCCCCGACCCTGACCACGGCCTGCCTGCTCCTGACCCTGACCGGCTTCACGATGATGTACTTCGCCCAGGCGTCGAACCACCGCGTCCAACTGGGCACGGACCCGGCCTACCGGGGCCGGGTGATGGCCCTCTACACGGTGATCTTCCAAGGGGGCACCCCCCTGGGCGCCCTCCTCACGGGCCTGCTCGCGGAACACCGAGGCCCCCGCTGGGCCCTCACCACGGGCGGCCTCATCACCCTCACCGCAGCGACCATCGCCCTGACGGCCTTCCCCCACCCGACATCCCCCACCACGGAGTCCCCCTGACCCTGTGGGGTACCTGACGCCGGCGTGGGCCGGAAACCGCGAGCGACGCCGACGCCATCGCCGCCGCCCTGTGCCGCCGCGACGGTCCCACCGACCTCACCACGCTCTCCGCCGAGCACGGCGGTCTGAGGGGACGCGTCCGGTTCACCTCCGCGGGGTGACCGGACGGCGCTAGCCTGGCCGGGTGAATGCGCGTAGCACCCTCGCGAAATGGCTGGGCACCCTGGATCCCGAGCGGCTGACAGCCTTGCTGGAGGAGCGGGATCTGCCGCTCGCCGCCGAGTACCGACGGATCACCACCCTGCTTGAGCTCGCCGAACACCTGCTCACCGACGAGTCGGTGGGCCAGGGCCTGATGGCGGGCACTGCCGGAGAACTGGAGTTGCTCGCCTCCATCGCCGCCCTCGCCCTGGAGCGCCACGGCCCGGTGGTCGGTGGCGAGGCCGAGGACGGGCCCCGGTATCCCTGGCAACAGCGGAAGCCCGTTGCCGCGGTGGAGCCCGCGGACCGCATGGTGTCCGAGCGGGACGTACTGGCCTGGTTCGAGCCGGGGGAGAAGCTGCGGCGGGCGGAGCACACGCTCGCCCGACTGCGGGAGCGCGCGCTGTTGCTCCCCGCGCCCAAGGGGAAACTGGCGCTGCCGCCGCTGTTGCATGTCCGGGCCACTGGGTTCGACGGTTACGGGCGCACCGCCAACCGGCTGCTGACCTACGCCTACAACGCCCCCGAGGTCAAGCGAATCGCCGCAACCCTCTTCGGCGAGGGCGCGGCCCGTACCCGCGACCAGGCCCAGGAGCTGATCGTCGCTCTGCTCGCCGATCCCGCCCGGGTGCGGGCACTGGTGGCGGACGCCCCGGTCCGGGCGCTGGAGCTGCTGGACCATTTGGTACCCGGCCCGCCGCTGCTGCGCACTCACTGCTTCGTCGGCCGGTACGGGGCGCAGTACGCGGGCCCGGACGCCAAGTACGTCTTCCGGGAGGGCGGCAGCGGCGACGTGGGCACCGACTGGCTGGCCGTGCGCGGACTACTGGTCCCCGTCGGTCTCGACCTGGTGGAGCTTCCGTACGAGGTCGCCCGTGCGCTCCGTGACGGGGGCGCGGCACCCAGCCCCGAGCTGGAACCAAGGCCGTTCACCGCCACCGCGCCGCTGCCGTCCGGCTGGGATGGCGAGGGTGGCACGGCCGCCGCGGCGGCCGCCTGGAGGGCCGAACTGGTACTGCGGGCGCTGGCCGCCCAGCCGGTCGCGGTCCGCAAGGCGGGCGGGATCGCCGTACGGGACACCCGGCGGTTGGCGAAGGCCGCCGGGGCCGATGAGGCCGACACCCGGCTGTGGCTGGACCTCGCGGTCAACGCCGGCCTGGCCGCGCCTCAGGACGACGAACCCGCCCCCGCTCCCCGCGGCCGCCGGAACTCCAACGGGCCCAAGCCCTCCGCCCGGCTGCTGCCGAGCGACCGCTACGACGCTTGGGTAGCCGCCCCCGCAGCGGGCAAGCTGCTGCCGCTGCTGGCCGCCTGGGCTGTGGTCCCCGCAGTGCTCAGCCACTGGCCGGACCCCGACGAGACCCCGGTCGCGCTCGTCAGCCCGCAGGACGAGGACGCCGTGGCCCTGCGCACCGGGGTCCTCCGAGCGCTCGCGGTCCTCCCCGACGGACAGGGGTTGACCGGCGACGCGCTCGGATTCACCGAACTCCTCTCCCTGGCCGCGTGGTTCCAGCCCGCCCTGCGCGGCCACCTGGCCGCAGACGGCACCGGGGAGCTGACCGGACTGGACGCAGTGCTCGACCGCCTGGCAGCCACCCTGACAGAGGCGGCCCATCTCGGCGTGGTCGCTCACGGCGCGCTCACCCCCGCCGGGCGGGCCCTGTGTCGACTGCTGGAGGTGGGAGCCGCCCATCACTACCCGGCCGTGCCCGGCGCGGGCACGGACCCGTCCGCCCGCGGCTCCGCGGGCCTGGGCGAGGACCTCTCCCTGCGCCCTGCCCTGGCACAGGCGGTGACCGCACTGCGCGAGGCCCTGTACGCGGCGCTCCCCGAGCCCAGCGAGACGGCCCGGTTCCAGAGCGACCTGACGGCCACCGTCACCGGTGCGCCCGCGCCCGCCCTCGCAGAGCTGCTCTCCGCTGTCGGCGACATCGAGTCCGAAGGGCACGCCGTGGTCTGGCGGATCACTGCGACCTCCGTACGCCGGGCCCTGGACGCCGGCTGGAGCGCAGACGAACTACTCGACCGCCTCACCACCGCGAGCGAGCGCGGCACCCCACTGCCACAGCCGCTCGCCTACACGATCAAGGACACCGCCCGCACCCACGGACAACTCAAGGTCGTCCGCTCCGCCTGCTGCATCCGCTCGGACGACCCCGCACTGATCGCCGAGGTGGCCCAGGCCCGAGGCCTGACCAAACTCCGCCTCCGCCGGATCGCCCCCACGGTCCTGATCTCCACCGCCCCGCCAGAGGAGACGCTGTCAGCCCTCCGCACGGCCGGCTACGCCCCCACCCAGGAAGCCGAAACGGGCACGACCGTCCTGGACCGCGCCCCCACCGACCGCGCCCCGAACCTCCTGCCGACCCTGGAACAGGCCCACCCCCGGTACGACGAACCGCGCCGCGGCGTCCCGGCGAGCGCCCGCACCCTGGCGGCCCGGCTCCTCAGCACACCTGGGTGACGAACGCCTGCCCAGCGCCGACCCCGAACCCCGAGGTCGCCGAGCGTGCGGGCAACAGCGTGGAGGTGCTGCTCAGTCGGTACGCGAAGTGCCTCGACGGCCGCCAGGAGGTGGCCAATAGGAGGATCGAAGACCTGCTGCGCGAGTACGAGTGATCGCGAGTGAGTGGAGATACGCTGCGAGGCCCCTGGACCTGTCCGGGGGCCTTCGCCGTTCCCGGGGCTGACCTGCGCGGATGGACCAAGATCCTGTCCACGGATAGTCCACGGGGGCTGACATACGGCTGCACAGGGCGGCAGTTGGCTGCACATACGCGAAGACCCCGTCCTCAGCATTCGCGCTGATGGCGGGGTCTTTGGGCACCTCGTACAAGGTGCCCCCGGCAGGATTCGAACCTGCGCACACGGCTCCGGAGGCCGTTGCTCTATCCCCTGAGCTACGGGGGCGTGTCGTTCGCGTTGCGGCGACGGGTTGAACACTACCAGCTTCCGTGGGGTGATCAGGAACCGATTTGGGCGGGAGGAGGAGGTCGGTCGCCCGGAGGGGGTGGAAGTGGCGAAAACCCGGACGCGGGGGCTTAGGGCGACCTACCCTCAAGTTGTGCCAGGCGCCTCGGGCCGGGTGCTTGTTGTCGACGACAACAAGGTCATCCGGCAGCTGATCAAGGTCAATCTCGAGCTGGAGGGCTTCGAGGTCGTGACCGCGAGCGATGGTGCCGAGTGTCTGGACATCGTTCACCGGGTGCAGCCCGATGCGATCACCCTTGATGTGGTCATGCCGCGGCTGGACGGGTTCGGGGCGGCCGCGCAGTTGCGGGCCGATCCGCGGACGCGGCACCTGCCCGTCGCCATCGTGAGTGCCTGCACCCAGCACGAGGTCGAGGCCGGGATCGCCGCCGGGGTCGACGCGTTCCTCGCGAAGCCCTTCGAGCCCGCCGAGCTGGTGCGCATCGTGCGCAGGCTCGTCGAGCGCAAGGACCGCCGCGAGCGGAAGGGCGCGTCGGCCGGCAGAGGGGCCTGAGGGTTCTTTTTCGCGTGGCCGGCCGGGGGCGGTTCAGGGGTGGTTCGGGGTTCTGTTCGGGGGTCGGGTCCCGGGGTCGTTCACATGGCTGTTCACATGGCGAAACCCGGTGCGGGCCGACGGGGCTTCTCCCCTAGGGTGGGTGACGTGATCCCCGCCGACCTCTCTCGTGCCGTCGTACACGCCGTACGCCGTGCCGTCGAGAGCGGTGAGCTGGGCGCCGCGTGCGTGCCCGAGCGGGTCGTCGTCGAGCGGACGCGGCCCGGCGGGGTGGGGGAGTACGCCACACCCGTCGCCTTCCACGTGGCCAAGGGGGCCGCCCGCGTCCCCCGCGACGTGGCGGACGTGCTGGCCCGGCTGCTCGCCGAGGAGCCCGGGATCGCGCGCGTCGACGTCACCGGAGCCGGGTTCCTGAACTTCACCCTCGCCGCCCGCTCCGAGGCCGCCCTCGTACGGGAGGTCCTGAGCGCCGGGATCCGGTACGGGTACGCGGACGGTGGCGGCGAGGCCGACCCCTTCCGCTGGGCTCCCCACGTCGGGCCGCGCGAGCGGGCCGTGCGCGAGGCCGTCGGGCGGATCATGAGGTCCCAGGGGCAGGAGCAGGACTTCGGGACCATCCCCCTGGCCCCCGTCGCGAGGCGTGACGGCGACGTGATCGCCGCCTACGGGCAGGACGCCGCCCGCTGGGCCATGCTCCGCGTCCCGGCCCGGGAGACCCCCGCCTTCGCGCCCGGCCTCCTCGTCCAGGACGAGTCCAACGAGCTCTTCCGGGTGCGGTACGCCCACGCCCGCGCCCGTGCCCTGAGCCGCAACGCCGCCCTGCTCGGGTTCCACGCCGGGGCGGGTGAGGACGCGGAGGGCCGTGAGCTGGTGCGGGTGATCGCCGAGTACCCGCTCGTCCTCGAAGCCGCCGCGCACCACCGGGCCCCCGAGCGGCTCGTCCGGCACCTCGTCACCGTCGCCGATGTGCTCCTCGACCACCAGCACCACGTCCTGCCCCGAGGGGACGAGAAACCCTCGGCCGCCCACCGCGCCCGGCTGGCCCTCGCCGAAGCCGCCGGCACGGTGCTGGCCGGCGGCCTGGCCCTGCTCGGCGTAGACGCCCCCGACTTCCTGTGACCCGCGAAGAGAGATTCCGATGAGCCGTTCCGCGCACCCCGCCGGGCCCCGCCACGCCGACGTCCTGCCCGAAGGCCACTACGCCCCGCCGCCGGCCGACCTGAACGTGCTGGACGAGAAGGTCTGGGCGCGCACCGTCACCCGCGACGACGACGGGGTGGTCCGCGTCGGCGGGATCGAAGTGACCCGGCTCGCCGAGGAGTTCGGGACCCCCGCCTACTTCCTCGACGAAGAGGACTTCCGCGCCCGCTGCCGCGCCTGGGCGCACGCCTTCGGCAAGGACGCGGACGTCTTCTACGCCGGCAAGGCGTTCCTCTCCAAGGCCGTCGTGAAGTGGCTGAAGGAAGAGGGGCTGAACCTGGACGTGTGTTCCGGCGGTGAACTGGCGACCGCCCTCGCCGCCGGGATGCCCGCCGAGCGGATCGCCTTCCACGGCAACAACAAGTCGGAGGGCGAGATCCGGCGGGCCGTCACCGCCGGCGTCGGCCGTATCGTCCTCGACTCCTTCCAGGAGATCGCCCGCGTCGCGCACATCGCCCGTGAGCTCGGCGTGCGCCAGCCCGTGCAGATCCGCGTGACCGTGGGCGTGGAAGCGCACACGCACGAGTTCATCGCGACCGCGCACGAGGACCAGAAGTTCGGCATCGCCGTCGCCGACGGCTCCGCCGCCGAGGCCGTGCGGCGGGCGCTCGGGCACGAGAGCCTCGACCTGCTCGGGGTCCACTCCCACATCGGCTCCCAGATCTTCGACATGGCCGGTTTCGAGGTGTCCGCCAAGCGGGTCATCCAGCTGCTGGCCGCCGTACGCGACGAGCACGGCGTCGAGCTGCCCGAGATCGACCTCGGCGGCGGCCTCGGCATCGCCTACACCTCCGCCGACGACCCGCGCGAGCCGCACGAGATCGCCAAGGCCCTCACCGAGATCGTGGCGCGGGAGTGCGAGAGCGCCGGGCTCAAGGCGCCCCGCATCTCCGTCGAGCCCGGCCGCGCGATCGTCGGCCCGACGGCGTTCACCCTGTACGAGGTGGGCACGATCAAGCCCCTCGAAGGCCTGCGCACCTACGTCTCCGTCGACGGCGGCATGTCCGACAACATCCGCACCGCCCTCTACGACGCCGAATACGGGGTCACCCTCGTCTCCCGCGTATCGGACGCCGAGCCCATGCTGGTCCGCGTCGTCGGCAAGCACTGCGAGAGCGGCGACATCGTGGTGAAGGACGCGTTCCTGCCGGCCGACCTCGCGCCCGGGGACCTCCTCGCCGTGCCCGCCACCGGGGCGTACTGCCGCTCCATGGCCAGCAACTACAACCACGCCCTGCGCCCGCCCGTCGTCGCCGTGCGCGACGGCGGGGCGCGGGTGATCGTCCGGCGCGAGACGGAGGAAGATCTCCTGCGTCTCGACCTCGGATGATTCCCATATTTCTGGGGAAAGCCCCCGGACCCTCAAAATAGGTATCCCAAACCGGTGTCTCACTCAATGGACCGAGGATGGAAAGTCCTGTCCATTGAGTGAGACTGGTTCAGGACCCGCGCGCAATCCGCGCACGGGTTACGGATGGAAGATCGAAAGGCGTAGGTCGAATGATGCGTACGCGTCCGCTGAAGGTGGCGCTGCTGGGCTGTGGAGTGGTCGGCTCAGAGGTGGCGCGCATCATGACGACGCACGCCGACGATCTGACAGCCAGGATCGGCGCGCCCGTCGAACTCGCCGGCGTGGCTGTGCGCCGTCCCTCCAAGGTGCGCGAGGGCATCGACCCGGCGCTCGTCACCACCGACGCCACCGCCCTCCTCAAACGCGGTGACATCGACGTGGCCATCGAGGTCATCGGCGGCATCGAGCCCGCCCGCACGCTGATCACCACCGCCTTCGAGAACGGCATCTCCGTCGTCTCCGCGAACAAGGCGCTGCTCGCCCAGGACGGCGCTGCGCTGCACGGCGCGGCCGAGACGCACGGGCTCGACCTCTACTACGAGGCCGCCGTCGCCGGCGCCATCCCGCTGGTGCGCCCGATGCGCGAGTCCCTCGCGGGCGACAAGATCAACCGCGTGATGGGCATCGTCAACGGCACGACGAACTTCATCCTCGACAAGATGGACTCGACCGGCGCCGGCTACCAGGAGGCCCTCGACGAGGCCACCGCCCTCGGCTACGCCGAAGCCGACCCGACCGCCGACGTCGAGGGCTACGACGCGGCCGCCAAGGCCGCGATCCTGGCCGGCATCGCCTTCCACACCCGGGTCCGCCTGGACGACGTGTACCGCGAGGGCATGACTGAGGTCAGCGCCGCGGACTTCGCCTCCGCCAAGCGCATGGGCTGCACCATCAAGCTCCTCGCGATCCTGGAGCGCGCCGCGGACGGCGAGTCCGTCACCGCCCGCGTGCACCCGGCGATGATCCCGCTCAGCCACCCGCTCGCCTCCGTCCGCGAGGCGTACAACGCGGTCTTCGTCGAGGCGGAGGCCGCCGGGCGCCTCATGTTCTACGGGCCCGGCGCGGGTGGCGCTCCGACCGCGTCCGCGGTCCTCGGCGACCTCGTCGCGGTCTGCCGCAACAAGCTCGCCCAGGCAACGGGGCCCGGCGAGTCGGCGTACACCCAACTGCCGGTCAGCCCCATGGGGGATGTCGTCACCCGCTACCACATCAGCCTCGATGTGGCGGACAAGCCGGGCGTCCTCGCCCAGGTGGCGACCACCTTCGCGGAGCACGGTGTCTCCATCGACACGGTGCGGCAGCAGGGCAAGGACGGCGAGGCCTCCCTCGTCGTCGTCACTCACCGCGCACCCGACGCCGCCCTTTCGGGGACCGTCGAGGCGCTGCGGAAGCTGGACACCGTGCGCGGTGTCGCCAGCATCATGCGTGTTGAAGGGGAGTAAGGACCCATGAGCAGCAATCGCACCCACCAGTGGCGCGGCATCATCGAGGAGTACCGGGACCGCCTGCCGGTGACGGACACGACCCCGGTGGTCACGCTCCGCGAGGGCGGCACTCCCCTCGTCCCCGCCCAGGTGCTCTCCGAGCGCACGGGCTGTGAGGTGCACCTCAAGGTGGAGGGTGCCAACCCCACGGGGTCCTTCAAGGACCGCGGCATGACGATGGCCATCACCAAGGCCAAGGAGGACGGCGCCAAGGCCGTCATCTGCGCCTCCACGGGCAACACCTCCGCCTCCGCCGCCGCCTACGCGGTGCGCGCCGGCATGGTGTGCGCGGTGCTCGTGCCCCGCGGCAAGATCGCGCTCGGCAAGATGGGCCAGGCGCTGGTGCACGGCGCGAAGATCCTGCAGGTCGACGGCAACTTCGACGACTGCCTGGACCTGGCCCGCGCGCTGTCCGACAACTACCCGGTGGCGCTGGTCAATTCCGTCAACCCGGTCCGCATCGAGGGTCAGAAGACGGCCGCGTTCGAGATCGTGGACGCGCTCGGCGACGCCCCCGACATCCACGTCCTGCCGGTGGGCAACGCGGGCAACATCACCGCGTACTGGAAGGGCTTCAAGGAGTACAAGGCCGACGGCCTGGCCTCCCGTACGCCCCGCGTGTGGGGTTTCCAGGCCTCGGGCTCCGCGCCGATCGTGCGCGGCGAGGTCGTCAAGGAGCCGCACACCATCGCCACCGCGATCCGCATCGGCAACCCGGCCTCCTGGGACTACGCCCTGCAGGCCCGGGACGAGTCGGGCGGCTTCATCGATGAGGTGACGGACCGCCAGATCCTGGCCGCCTACCGCCTGTTGGCCGCGCAGGAGGGCGTCTTCGTCGAGCCCGCCTCGGCCGCGTCCGTGGCCGGTCTGCTGAAGGCCGCCGAGGCCGGTCTCGTCGACCCCGGCCAGAAGATCGTGTGCACCGTCACCGGCAACGGCCTGAAGGACCCCGACTGGGCGGTCGCCGGCGCTCCGCAGCCGGTCACCGTTCCGGTGGACGCCGAGGCCGCGGCCGCCCGTCTCGGCCTGATCTGACCCCGGCGCGGGGAGGCCGGGGCCCCCGGTCCCGGCCTCCCGGCCCGCCGCCCCGTTGCCGGATTCCGGAAGTCTCCGGAATCCGGCAACTCGGCCCGTACGACACCAAAGGTCAAGGCGGAACCGGGGAAGACCGCGACACGCATCGTGCGCCTCCTGTGCGCCCTATGTCGCGGGAGAACCTTCCTTCGATACGCTGTACTTACATCCGCCACCGCGCATATGACGCGGTGCTGCCCCAAGGGCCTTCGGGTGTCGTACGTTCTCCAGTACATTCGCAGCGAAGATCCCGCACCGACACCAGATCTCGCACAGTCACAAGGAGTGTCATCGACCGATGGCAGGTCCAGCGTTCCGCGCCGCCGCCGTACGGGTGCGCGTCCCCGCCAGCAGTGCCAACCTCGGCCCCGGCTTCGATGCCCTCGGCCTGGCCCTGGGGCTCTACGACGACGTGGTCGTCCGGGTCGCCGACTCCGGCCTGAACATCGACATCGCGGGCGAGGGTGCCGACACCCTCCCGAGGGACGAGAGCCACCTCCTCGTACGTTCCATGCGCACGGCCTTCGACCTGCTGGGCGGGCAGCCGCGCGGCCTGGAGGTCGTCTGCGCCAACCGCATCCCGCACGGCCGCGGGCTCGGCTCCTCGTCCGCCGCGATCTGCGCCGGCATCGTCGCCGCCCGCGCCGTGACCATAGGCGGCGAGGCCAGGCTCGACGACGCGGCGCTGCTGGAGCTCGCCACCGAGATCGAGGGCCACCCCGACAACGTCGCCGCCTGTCTGCTCGGCGGCTTCACCCTGGCGTGGATGGACGGGGGCGGTGCCAAGGCGATCCGGATGGACCCCGCCGGTTCCATCGTTCCGGTGGTCTTCGTGCCGTCCAAGCCGGTCCTGACCGAGACCGCGCGGGGACTGCTGCCGCGCACCGTGCCGCACGTGGACGCGGCCGTGAACGCGGGCCGTGCGGGCCTGCTCGTGGAGGCCATGACCAGGCGTCCCGAGTTCCTGCTGCCCGCCACCGAGGACCGGCTGCACCAGGACTACCGGTCCCCCGCGATGCCCGAGAGCGTGGCGCTCGTGGGCCGACTGCGGGCGGACGGCATCCCCGCGGTCATCTCCGGCGCGGGCCCCACGGTCCTCGCGCTGGTCGACAACGACGCGGCCGACAAGGTCGCGCAGCTCGCGGGCGAAGGGTGGGCGGCCAACCGGCTCGCACTCGACGCCGCGGGTGCGAGCGTCCTTCCGCTGGGTGCCCAGGGCGGGCAGTCCGTGTCGTGACGACACGGCCCGCCGGGGCGGGCGGCCGGGCAGGCCGCCCACCTGCGGAAGGGGCTATTGCCGGTGATTGAGAGGGGGAATAACTGTTGGATCCGGTAGTGTTAGTCTCAAGTGCGCATCCGAAGCCGCCATGGCTCGGTGCTCAGTGTCCCCATCCGGGACCACCTTTCTTCCGGGAGCCTCCCCGACTGCTTTGATCGCTGCCAGCAGTTTCGGGCACGCTCCGGAATCGGCGTGACATTCCCACGCTTCCAGCTCGGGGCTTCTCGCCGGAACCATCCACGCACGTTTCTCTCCGCCGTACATCGATCGGCGGACCACCGCCCCGGCTGCGGGCCATGACCCATCAGGTCATGCTCCGTCGTCGGACAGCACAACCGGTCGCCGAGCCAGACAGGCCGACGTCCGCTCCAGGGAAGGACCCTTCGTGAGCGACACCACCGATCTGATGGGCGCTGCCGACACCAACGTCGACACCAGTGCCCCCGCCGCGGGCGCCGCACCCAAGCGCCGCCGCTCCGGCACCGGCCTTGAGGGCATGGTCCTGGCCGAGCTGCAGCAGGTCGCGTCGGGCCTCGGGATCAGGGGCACCGCGCGGATGCGCAAGAGCCAGCTGATCGAGGTCATCAAGGAGGCGCAGGGCGGCAGCGCCCCCAAGGCCGCGGCTCCCGCCGCCGACGCCGCCGAGGCCAAGCCGAAGCGCCGCGCCACCAGCAAGGCCCGTACGGGCGAGGCCGCCGCCGCGGCGCCCGCCGCCGAGAAGCCCGCCGTCCAGGCGCAGATCGACATCCCGGGTCAGCCCGCGGGGGGCCCCTCCCGCGCGAGCGAAGCCGAGCGCGGGGGAGAGGAAGCCCCGGTCGGCGAGCGCCGCCGCCGTCGGGCGACCGCGCCCTCCGGCAGCCCGGAGTCCTCGGCACCCGCCGTCGTGGCGGTCGAGCAGAAGACCGAGGCCGCTCCGGCGGTCCAGGCCGAGCCCCAGGCCGAGGCGGCGACCACCGTCGCGGCCCAGGGCCAGGCGCAGGAGGCCGGCGAGGGCCGTACCCGCCGTGACCGCCGTGACCGCGGCGAGCGCGGTGACCGTGCCGAGCGCGGCGAGCGGGGCGAGCGCCAGCAGAGCCGCCGCGAGCGCGGCGCCAAGGCCGACGACCAGGGCCAGGGCGGTCAGGGCCAGGGCGGCCAGAGCCAGGGCCAGGGCGGTCAGGGCCAGGGCCAGGGCGGCGGCCGGCAGGACCGCGCCGACCGTCAGCAGCAGGGCGGCCGGGGCCAGGGCCAGCAGGGTCGTCAGGACCGTCAGGACAACGGCCCGCAGGACGACTTCGACGGTGAGGACGGCCGCCGTGGCCGTCGCGGCCGCTACCGCGACCGCCGTGGCCGTCGCGGCCGCGACGAGTTCGCGCCGAACGAGCCGCAGGTCGCCGACGACGACGTGCTGATCCCCGTCGCGGGCATCCTCGACATCCTCGACAACTACGCGTTCATCCGGACCTCGGGCTACCTGCCCGGCCCGAACGACGTGTACGTCTCCCTCGCCCAGGTCCGCAAGGCGGGTCTGCGCAAGGGCGACCACACCACCGGTGCGGTCCGTCAGCCCAAGGACGGCGAGCGCCGCGAGAAGTTCAACGCGCTCGTGCGTCTGGACTCCGTCAACGGCATGGCGCCCGAATCCGGCCGCGGCCGCCCGGAGTTCCAGAAGCTGACCCCGCTCTACCCGCAGGACCGGCTCCGTCTGGAGACCGACCCGGGGGTGCTGACCACCCGCATCATCGACCTCGTGTCGCCGATCGGCAAGGGCCAGCGAGGCCTGATCGTGGCCCCGCCGAAGACCGGCAAGACCATGATCATGCAGGCGATCGCCAACGCGATCACCACCAACAACCCCGAGTGCCACCTGATGGTCGTCCTGGTCGACGAGCGTCCGGAAGAGGTCACCGACATGCAGCGGTCGGTCAAGGGCGAGGTCATCTCCTCGACCTTCGACCGCCCGGCCGAGGACCACACCACCGTCGCCGAGCTGGCCATCGAGCGCGCCAAGCGCCTCGTCGAGCTGGGTCACGACGTGGTCGTCCTGCTGGACTCCATCACCCGTCTGGGCCGCGCGTACAACCTCGCGGCGCCCGCCTCCGGCCGCATCCTGTCCGGTGGTGTCGACTCGACCGCGCTGTACCCGCCGAAGCGCTTCTTCGGCGCGGCGCGCAACATCGAGGACGGCGGTTCGCTGACCATCCTGGCCACCGCGCTCGTCGACACCGGCTCGCGCATGGACGAGGTGATCTTCGAGGAGTTCAAGGGCACCGGCAACATGGAGCTCAAGCTCGACCGCAAGCTCGCCGACAAGCGGATCTTCCCGGCCGTCGACGTCGACCCGTCGGGCACCCGCAAGGAGGAGATCCTCCTCAACAGCGAGGAGCTCGCCATCGTCTGGAAGCTGCGCCGGGTGCTGCACGCGCTCGACTCGCAGCAGGCGATCGAGCTGCTTCTCGACAAGATGAAGCAGACGAAGTCGAACGCCGAGTTCCTGATGCAGATCGCGAAGACGACCCCGGCCGGCAAGAACGACGACTGACCGGGTCCGCCTCACCGAAGCCGCCCCCGCCGCACCCGCGGCGGGGGCGGCTTCGTGTCGTCACGTCCCACGGTTTCCGCCTTCGGGGCCTGTGCGACCTTCGCCACATTCGTGCCCCGGAATGAACCCCTCCGCGGGCTCGTACGTTCTCGATCCGAACCCCGGGTGTCCGCCGCGTCACGCACCGTCGACCCCCGCCGGGGGGAGCCGCCCCCGGGGTTCCGTACGCCCCGCGCGCCGTGGAACCCTGGAACGCACTCGTCCGTCTGAGTGAGAGATACAGCGGGCAACGCACGCAGGACTGAGGAGAGCATGAGCGAGGAAAGCAAGGGCCGCGGCCGCCGCGCCGTCACCCGGCGCCGCCGGAAACCCCCGCAGCGCCGTCGCGCCCTCACCATCGCCGCGTGGACCGCAGCGGGTGTCGTCCTGCTCGGAGGTGGTGGCCTCGGCTGGTTCTACTTCAAGCTCAACGGCAACCTGAAGACCGTCGACATCGACCAGGCCCTCGGCAAGGACCGCCCGCCCAACGTCGACAACGGCTCCATGGACATCCTCGTCCTCGGCTCCGACTCCCGTGACGGGGCCAACAGCGAATACGGCGCTGACGACGGCGGCTCCGCCCGCTCGGACACCGCGATGATCGTCCACCTCTACGACGGCCACAAGCAGGCCAGCGTCGTGTCGATCCCGCGCGACACCATGCTCCCCAGACCCGCTTGCGGCGTCGGCAAGGGCAAGACCGACCCCGGCAGCAAGCGCGCGCAGTTCAACGAGGCCTTCACCATCGGCGGGGCCGCCTGCGCGGTCAAGACGGTCGAGACGATGTCGGGGATCCGCATGGACCACTACATCGAGGTCGACTTCACCGGCTTCAAGAAGATCATCGACAACCTCGGCGGGGTCGAGCTCACGACCACCAAGCCGATCAAGGACCACGGCAGTCACCTCGATCTGCCGGCCGGCTCCCACAAGCTCAACGGCGAGCAGTCCCTCGGCCTCGTCCGCACGCGCAAGAGCGTCGGCGACGGCGGTGACCTGGGCCGAATACAGCTCCAGCAGGCCTTCATCAAGGCGCTGATCAAGCAGGTCAAGGGCGTCGGCGTCTTCGACAGCCCGAAGAAGCTCTACGGCCTCGCCGACTCCGCGACGAAGGCGATCACCACCGACAAGGCACTCGGCGACGTGAAGTCCCTCGCGGGCTTCGCGCAGGGACTCCAGGGCATCGGCGCCGAGAACATGCACATGATCACCCTGCCGGTCGGGCAGGACCCGCTCGACAAGGACCGCGTGGTGGCCCTGCCCAAGGGCTCCAAGATGGTCTGGGACGCCCTGCTGGCCGACCAGCCCATCCCCGCCGCCGCCACCGAGAACTCCACCGGGGACAAGAGCGCGGCCGGCTCCATCGTCCGCTGACGGATCCCGCCGGACCCGGCCGGAATAGAAGCGCGGCCCTCCCCGTTGAGGGGAGCGTCCTCAGAATTTTGACAGGCGGCCCGGTCCTGGCAGACTGGTCTGTCGGCCCCGGTTCACGCAGTGCGCAATTCGGCTCCTGCGACCCGGCGCCCTCCCGAATCTAGGAGACACCTTGAAGCGCGAAGTTCACCCCGAGTACGTCGAGACCCAGGTCAGCTGCACCTGTGGCGCGTCGTTCACCACCCGTAGCACCCTGACCGAGGGCACCATCCGTGCCGAGGTCTGCTCCGAGTGCCACCCGTTCTACACGGGCAAGCAGAAGATCCTCGACACCGGTGGCCGTGTGGCCCGCTTCGAGGCCCGCTTCGGCAAGGGTGCGGCCAAGAAGTAGCGCGACCCAGGCGCCGGTCACCGGCCGCCCCCTGACTACGCGGGGGCGGCCGGACCGGCGCCTTTGTCGTCGTTCAGCCGAACCCGCCCATTTTTGACTTTCACCACAGGAGCACCCGATGTTCGAAGCGGTCGAGGAATTGGTCGGCGAACACGCCGATCTGGAGACGAAGCTCGCCGACCCTTCGGTCCACTCGGATCAGGCCAACGCGCGCAAGCTCAACAAGCGCTACGCGGAACTGACCCCGATCGTCGCGACCTTCCGTGCGTGGAAGCAGTCGGCCGAGGACATCGAGACGGCCAAGGAGCTGGCGGCCGACGATCCGGACTTCGCCGCCGAGGTCAAGGAACTGAGCGCCCAGCGCGAAGAGCTCACCGAGAAGCTCCGCCTGCTGCTCGTCCCGCGCGACCCCAGCGACGACAAGGACGTGCTCCTGGAGGTCAAGGCCGGCGCCGGCGGCGACGAGTCCGCCCTGTTCGCGGGCGACCTGCTGCGCATGTACCTGCGCTACGCCGAGCGCGTGGGCTGGAAGACCGAGATCATCGACGCCACCGAGTCCGAGCTCGGCGGCTACAAGGACGTCCAGGTCTCCGTCCGCACCAAGGGCGGCAACGGCGCGACCGAGCCCGGCCAGGGCGTCTGGGCCCGTCTGAAGTACGAGGGCGGCGTGCACCGCGTGCAGCGCGTTCCGGCCACCGAGTCGCAGGGCCGCATCCACACCTCCGCCGCCGGCGTGCTCGTCACCCCGGAGGCCGAGGAGGTCGAGGTCGAGATCAACATGAACGACCTGCGCATCGACGTGTACCGCTCCTCCGGCCCCGGCGGCCAGTCCGTCAACACCACCGACTCGGCCGTGCGCATCACGCACATCCCGACCGGTGTGGTCGCCTCCTGCCAGAACGAGAAGAGCCAGCTCCAGAACAAGGAGCAGGCCATGCGCATCCTGCGCTCGCGCCTGCTGGCCGCCGCCCAGGAGGCCGCCGAGCAGGAGGCCTCCGACGTGCGCCGCAGCCAGGTGCGCAGCGTGGACCGCTCGGAGAAGATCCGTACGTACAACTACCCGGAAAACCGGATCTCGGACCACCGGACCGGTTTCAAGGCGTACAACTTGGACCAGGTGCTCGACGGCGACCTCGACTCGGTCATCCAGGCCTGCGTCGACACGGACTCCGCGGCCAAGCTCGCCGCCGCGCACTGATCCGGCCCGACCCCGTCTGATCCCCGCACCACCCCCCGTACGACAGCAGCCCGGAGGACCAGCGTGAACTTGCTGCTTGCCGAGGTGGCCCAGGCCACCCAGCGGCTGGCCGCCGCCGGCGTGCCCTCTCCGCGTTTCGACGCGGAGGAGCTCGCGGCCTTCGTGCACGGCGTCAAGCGGGGGGAACTGCACCACGTCAAGGACGCGGACTTCGACGCCCGCTACTGGGAGGCCGTCGCCCGCCGCGAGGCCCGCGAGCCGCTCCAGCACATCACCGGCCGTGCCTTCTTCCGCTACCTGGAGCTCCAGGTCGGCCCCGGGGTGTTCGTGCCCCGGCCCGAGACCGAGTCGGTCGTGGACTGGGCCATACAGGCCGTCCGGGCGATGGACGTCGTCGAGCCGCTGATCGTGGACCTGTGCACCGGCTCCGGCGCCATCGCCCTCGCCATGGCCCAGGAGGTGCCGCGCTCGCGCGTGCACGCCGTGGAGCTGTCCGAGGACGCCCTGCGCTGGACCCGCAAGAACGCCGAGGGCTCCCGGGTCACCGTCCACCAGGGCGACGCGCTGAGCGCGCTGCCCGAGCTGGACGGCCAGGTCGACCTGGTGATCTCCAACCCGCCGTACATCCCGCTCACCGAGTGGGAGTACGTGGCTCCGGAGGCCCGCGACCACGACCCCGAGATGGCGCTGTTCTCCGGTGAGGACGGCCTCGACACCATCCGCGGGATCGAGCGCACCGCGCACCGGCTGCTGCGGCCCGGCGGCATCGTCGTCATCGAGCACGCCGACACCCAGGGCGGGCAGGTGCCGTGGATCTTCGCCGACGAGCGCGGCTGGGCGGACTCCGCCGACCACCCCGACCTGAACAACCGCCCGCGCTTCGCGACCGCCCGCAAGGCGATGCCGTGACCGGCGCGATCCCCCTTCCCGCCACCACCCCGCTGTACGAGGAGGCCCGCTGATGGCCCGGCGATACGACTGCAACGACGCGACGGACCGCAAGACCGGTCTGCGTGAAGCGGCATCCGCCGTACGCCGCGGCGAACTCGTCGTGCTGCCGACCGACACGCTCTACGGGATCGGCGCGGACGCCTTCAGCAAGGAGGCCGTCGGCGACCTGCTCGCCGCCAAGGGCCGGGGCCGCAACATGCCCACCCCCGTGCTCATCGGCTCCCCGAACACCCTGCACGGCCTCGTCACCGACTTCTCCGAGCAGGCCTGGGAGCTCGTCGACGCCTTCTGGCCGGGCGGGCTGACGCTCGTCGCCAAGCACCAGCCGTCGCTGGCCTGGGACCTGGGGGAGACCCGCGGGACCGTCGCCGTACGCATGCCCCTGCACCCCGTCGCGATCGAGCTGCTGACGGAGGTCGGCCCGATGGCGGTCTCGTCCGCCAACCTGTCCGGGCACCCGGCGCCCGAGGACTGCGACGCCGCCCGCGCCATGCTGGGCGACTCCGTCTCCGTGTACCTGGACGGCGGCCCGACGCCCAACACCCTCCCGTCGTCGATCGTCGACGTCACCGGGAAGGTTCCCGTCCTGCTGCGTGCCGGCGCGCTGACCGCCGAACAACTGCGGGAGGTCGTACCCGACCTCGAGGTGGCCCCGTGAGCCCTGAGGGGCGTGGCATAGCCAGGGGACACCTGCCGGCCGCGGCCGGGGGAGACTCCTTCCGCATACTCCACGTCAGCACCGGCAACGTGTGCCGCTCGCCCATCACCGAGCGGCTGACCCGGCACGCCCTGACGCACCGGCTGAGCGCCCTCGGTCTCGTGGCCGGCGACCTCATCGTCGAGAGCGCGGGCACCTGGGGCCACGAAGGGGCTCCCATGGAGGCGAACGCCGCCGCCGTCCTCGCGGACTTCGGCGCCGACGCCTCCGGCTTCACCGGGCGCGAGCTGCTGGACGAGCACGTCATACGCGCCGACCTGGTGCTGACGGCCACGCGGGACCACCGGGCGCAGGTCATCTCGATGGGCCATTCGGCGGGGCTGCGGACCTTCACGCTGAAGGAGTTCACCCGGCTCGTGCGGGCGATAGACCCGGCGACGCTGCCGCCGCTCGACGACGGCATGGCCGAGCGCGCCCGTGCGCTGGTGCGGGCCGCCGCCGCGCTGCGGGGCTGGCTGCTGGCGCCTTCCGCCGACGCGGACGAGGTGTACGACCCGTACGGGGCGCCGATCACCTTCTTCCGCTCGATCGGCGACGAGATCAACCAGGCCCTGGACCCCGTGGTCACGGCGCTGACGGGCGTCACCGCCCCGCGCTGACCGGGCGAGGAGGGCCGCGACCGGGCCCTGGACCCCGTGGTCACGGCCCTGACGGCCGCCCCCGCCCCCACACCGGCCCCCCGGCCGACGGGCCACGCCGACGGCCGTGGCGCGGGCGGGCACGCGGAGGGGGCCGGGGCTATCGTGGCTGGTACCTGACGGGTCGCCCCTGGAGCCGCGCCATGAGCGTCATCACCCCGGCCACGGACCTGCTGCGGCAGCAGGATCCGCAGATGGCCGATGTCCTCGCGGGGGAGCGGCAGCGCCAGGCCGAGACCCTGCAGCTCAGCGCCGCCGAGAACTTCACCTCGCCCGCCGTGCTCGCCGCCCTCGGCTCCGCCCTCGCCAACAAGTACGCCGAGGGGTACCCGGGCGCCCGCCACCACGGTGGCTGCGAGTACGCCGACCTCGCCGAGCGGGTGGCCGTGGAACGGGCCAAGGCGCTGTTCGGGGTCGAGCACGCGAACGTACAGCCGCATTCCGGCTCCTCGGCCGTCCTCGCCGCGTACGCCGCCCTGCTGCGCCCGGGCGACACGGTCCTGGCGATGGGGCTCGCGTACGGCGGGCACCTCACGCACGGCTCGCCCGCGAACTTCTCCGGCCGCTGGTTCGACTTCGTCGGGTACGGGGTCGACGCCGCGACCGGGCTCATCGACTACGCGCAGGTGCAGGAGCTCGCCCGTACGCACCGGCCGAAAGCCATCGTGTGCGGGTCGATCTCCTACCCCCGCCATCCCGAGTACTCGGCGTTCCGGGAGATCGCCGACGAGGTGGGGGCCTACCTCATCGCCGACGCCGCGCACCCGATCGGGCTGGTCGCGGGCGGGGCCGCGCCGAGCCCCGTCCCGTACGCGGACCTGGTGTGCGCGACCACGCACAAGGTGCTGCGCGGCCCGCGGGGCGGGATGGTCCTGTGCGGAGCGGAGTTCGCGGAGCGCGTCGACCGGGCGGTGTTCCCCTTCACCCAGGGCGGCGCGCAGATGCACACCATCGCGGCGAAGGCGGTGGCCTTCGGGGAGGCGGCCGGACCGGCCTACACGCAGTACGCGCACCGGGTCGTGGCCAATGCCCGCGCCCTGGCCCGGGCCCTGGAGGACCGTGGCTTCACCCTCACCACCGGCGGCACGGACACCCACCTGATCAGCGCCGATCCGGCGCGGCTCGGGATCGACGGGCCGACGGCCCGCGGCCGGCTCGCGGCCGCCGGGATCGTCCTGGACACCTGTGCGCTGCCGTACGGGGACCAGCGCGGGATCCGTCTCGGCACGGCCGCGGTGACCACGCAGGGGATGGGGGAGCCGGAGATGGTCCGGATCGCCGGGCTGTTCACGGCCGCGCTGCGCGGTGGGGCGGCCGCGCAGACCCGCAAGGAGGTCGCCGAGCTGACCGGTGGATTTCCCCCGTACGGGGTTTAAAGGGGCATGCGGTGCGTACCGCAACCAGGAAGGGGTACCCGCGCGTCCTCTTGACCGGAGACATCGCGGCTAATGTGTGGGGCTGAGATGGCCGGCGATACATCTGGGGCAGCCAGTGCGTGAATATCTGCTGACGCTTTGCGTCACGGTCGCGGTGACCTACCTGCTGACCGGGCCCGTGCGGAAGTTCGCGATCGCGGTCGGGGCGATGCCGGAGATCCGCGCCCGCGACGTGCACCGGGAGCCGACGCCACGGCTGGGCGGCATCGCGATGTTCGGCGGTCTGTGCGCGGGCCTGCTGGTCGCCGACCACCTGCGCAACCTCAACGGGGTCTTCGAGCTGTCGAACGAGCCGCGCGCGCTGCTCTCCGGGGCGGCGCTGATCTGGCTCGTCGGCGTACTGGACGACAAGTTCGAGCTCGACGCCCTGATCAAGCTGGGCGCGCAGATGATCGCGGCCGGCGTGATGGTGATGCAGGGCCTGACCATCCTGTTCCTTCCCGTCCCGGGCATCGGGACGGTCGCCCTCACCCAGTGGCAGGGCAACCTGCTGACCGTCGCGCTCGTCGTGATCACGATCAACGCCGTGAACTTCGTGGACGGCCTCGACGGCCTCGCGGCCGGCATGGTCTGCATCGCGTCCGCGGCGTTCTTCCTCTACGGCTACCGGATCTGGTTCGGCTACGGCATCGAGGCGGCCGCCCCGGCGACGCTCTTCGCCGCGATCCTGATGGGCATGTGCCTGGGCTTCCTGCCGCACAACATGCATCCCGCGCGCATCTTCATGGGCGACTCCGGCTCGATGCTCATCGGCCTCGTGCTGGCCGCCTCGACCATTTCCATTACCGGTCAGGTGGACCCCGACACGATGGCGCTCTTCGCCGGTGGTGAGCGCAACGCGACGCACGCGATGCTGCCCGCCTTCATTCCGCTGGTGCTGCCGCTGAGCATCGTCGCGATTCCCATCGCGGACCTCGTCCTGGCGATCGTGCGGCGCACCTGGAAGGGGCAGTCGCCCTTCGCCGCGGACCGCGGGCACCTGCACCACCGGCTGCTGGAACTCGGACATTCCCACAGCCGTGCCGTACTCATCATGTATTTCTGGTCGGGCCTGATCGCATTCGGTGCGGTGGCCTATTCGGTGCATTCCACCTCGATGTGGATCGTGCTCGCCATCGCCGCGCTGAGCGGGCTGGGTCTCGTCCTGCTCCTGCTGCCGCGGTTCACCCCGCGGGCGCCGCGCTGGGCCGAGGCGCTGGTGCCGCCGCGCTACCGGCACGCGGAGCGGGCGGCGGAGGCGGCCGTACGGGAGGACGCGGGGACGGAGCCGGAGCCGGCGCGGCCGATCGCGGCCGGAGTCTCGGGCGTCAACGGCGCTACCGCCATTGGCCCCCGTTCGCGCTTCCCCGACCGGCGGAAGGCCGGCTCCGCGCGCTGACGGGCGGGGTGCATGTCCGACATGAACGCCCTTTACCAGACAACCCGCTAAGGTGTCGTGCACACACGCGCAGGGTCACTCTCATGTGTGACAGTCAGCACACCGGACAGGTAAAGCTCTCATCAAATAGTTTGTGATACCGTTCACTAAACCCGGCGACAGAGCCGAAGGACCGTAGTGCGACGGTCCATTGGCCCGAGGCTCTCACTCGGACCGGGCTTACGCTCGTCCCGTACGAGTCCCGTGCCCCCACCACCACGCGGAGCAAACCGCCATGCGGTCAGATGACGTCCGATCCCTCCTGCAAACCGCCGTACCCACAGCTGTAGCCGGTGCTGTAGCCGCCGTGATCAGCGCGTTGGTCGTGGGCGGCAAGGGGGCCGTCGGGGCCATCGTGGCGACCGTGGTCGTGATTCTGTTCATGGGCATCGGATTCGTGGTTCTGCAGCGCACCGCGAAATCACTTCCGCACCTGTTCCAGGCCATGGGTCTCATGCTCTACGCGACCCAGATCCTGTTGCTCTTCGTCTTTCTCGCCGTGTTCAAGAACACGACGTTGTTCAACCCCCGGGCGTTCGCGATCACGCTTGTGGCCACCACCCTCGTGTGGATCGGCGCACAGACGCGCGCTCACATGAAAGCCAAGATCCTCTACGTCGAGCCCGACTCGACGAAGACCGAAAAGCCCGAAAATCCGGGGTCGAAGTCGTGAGGGGTAGGGCCGGGATAAGGGCGCGTTCGAGATCCTGCTATCGTCCGGTTCCAACTGCGGCACTGCGGGCGCGGGCATCTGAGCTGACGCCTGTTCCATCGCGAGGCTCGATGCCTGACTGCCGCCCCCACATCCGTTACACCAGTCCAGTGCCGAACCGCGGCTGTGCGCCGCGCCGACACAACGAGGTTGCCGTACCTATGCGCCACGCTGAAGGAGCCCGCGGTGAGTGCTGACCCGACTCAGGTGCTCGCCTTCGAGACCGACTGTCACATCTTCGACGGATGTGGCTTCCCCGGCCCGGGCCTGCACTCGTTCCTCTTCGAGCCGCTGTGGGGCGAAGCTGGCCTGACCAGCGCTTACTTCAACAAGCCGATGCTGCTCGCCCTGCTGGGCTCGATCATCATCGTGGGCTTCTTCTGGGCCGCCTTCGGCAAGCCGAAGATGGTCCCCGGCAAGCTTCAGATGGTCGCCGAGGCCGGCTACGACTTCGTGCGCCGCGGCATCGTCTACGAGACGCTGGGCAAGAAGGAGGGCGAGAAGTACGTCCCCCTGATGGTCTCGCTGTTCTTCTTCGTCTGGATCCTGAACGTCTGGTCGATCGTCCCCGTGGCCCAGTTCCCGGTGACCTCGATCATCGCGTACCCGGCGATCCTGGCCCTGTTGGTCTACTGCGTGTGGATGTCGGTCACCTTCAAGCGCCACGGCTTCGTCGGCGGCCTGAAGAACCTGACGGGCTACGACAAGAGCCTGGGCGGCGTCCTGCCGCTCATCATGGTCATCGAGTTCTTCTCGAACGTCCTGGTGCGCCCGTTCACCCACGCGGTCCGACTGTTCGCGAACATGTTCGCCGGTCACACCCTGCTGCTGCTCTTCACGATCGCCAGCTGGTACCTGCTGAACGGCATCGGCATCGCCTACGCGGGTGTCTCGTTCGTGATGGTCATCGTGATGACCGCCTTCGAGCTCTTCATCCAGGCCGTCCAGGCGTACGTCTTCGTCCTCCTGGCCTGCAGCTTCATCCAGGGCGCGCTCGCCGAGCACCACTGAGCCAGGCCCGCCCCCGCTCAGCCCCCATTCGTCCGGTGGCCAACCCCCACCGGTCCGTGAAAGAGAAGGAAGAACTGGCATGTCCCAGACCCTTGCCGCCGTCACCGGCTCCCTCAGCTCCGTTGGTTACGGTCTCGCGGCCATCGGCCCCGGCGTCGGCGTCGGCATCATCTTCGGTAACGGCACCCAGGCCCTCGCCCGTCAGCCCGAGGCTGCCGGCCTGATCCGCGCCAACCAGATCCTCGGCTTCGCCTTCTGTGAGGCGCTCGCCCTGATCGGTCTGGTCATGCCGTTCGTCTACCCGACCTCCTGATCCTCGGTCTCGACGAACAGTCCATTAGACGAAAGGCACTGATGTGAACCTCCTGGTTCTCGCGGCCGAGACGGAAAATCCGCTCTACCCGCCGATCCCCGAGCTCGTCATCGGTCTGATCGCCTTCGTCATCGTCTTCGGCTTCCTCGCGAAGAAGCTCCTCCCGAACATCAACAAGGTTCTGGACGAGCGCCGCGAGGCCATCGAGGGCGGTATCGAGAAGGCGGAAGCCGCTCAGACCGAGGCCCAGAGCGTGCTGGAGCAGTACAAGGCCCAGCTCGCCGAAGCCCGGCACGAGGCCGCGCGCCTGCGCCAGGACGCGCTGGAGCAGGGCACTGCGCTCAAGGAAGAACTGCGCGCAGAGGGCCAGCGGCAGCGTGAGGAGATCATCGCTGCCGGCCACGCTCAGATCGCCGCGGACCGCAAGGCCGCGTCTCAGGCGCTGCGTCAGGACGTGGGCAAGCTCGCCACCGACCTGGCCGGAAAGCTCGTCGGCGAGTCCCTTGAGGACCACGCCCGGCAGAGCCGCACGATCGACCGCTTCCTCAGCGAGCTTGAGGAGAAGGCCGAGGCGGCCCGATGAACGGAGCGAGCCGCGAGGCGCTGGCCTCCGCGCGCGAGCGTCTCGACGCGCTGACGGACAACACGTCCGTCGACGCGGCGAAGCTCGCCGGTGAGCTGGCAGCCGTCACCGCGCTGCTCGACCGTGAGGTCTCGCTGCGTCGGGTCATCACGGACCCGGCGCAGTCCGGCGAAGCCAAGGCCGAGCTGGTCGGCCGGCTGCTGTCCGGCCAGGTGGGCGGGGAGACCCTCGACCTGGTGTCCGGCATGGCACGGTCCCGCTGGTCGCAGTCCCGCGACCTGGTGGACGCGCTGGAGGAGCTGGCGGCCACCGCCGACCTCACCGCGGCCCAGCAGAGCGGCGCGCTCGACAACGTCGAGGACGAGGTTTTCCGGTTCGGCCGGATCGTCGTCTCGAACACCGAGCTGCGCTCCGCGCTGACCGACCGCGCGGCCACCGTCTCCGCCAAGAGCGAGCTGCTGCGCAGCCTGCTCGGCGGAAAGGCGAACCCGGTCACCGAGCGCCTGGTCACCCGTCTTGTCACGCACCCGCGTGGACGTAGCCTGGAAGCGGGACTGGAGTCCCTTTCCAAGCTCGCCGCCGAGCGCCGGGATCGCATGGTCGCCACCGTGACCAGCGCGGTTCCGCTCAGCGACGTGCAGAAGCAGCGTCTCGGTGCGGTGCTGGCCAAGCTGTACGGCCGCCAGATGCACCTGAACCTCGACGTGGACCCCGAGGTCCTCGGCGGGATCTCGGTGCGAGTCGGCGACGAGGTCATCGACGGCACCATCGCGGACCGCCTCTCCGAGGCGACCCGCCGCATGGCCGGCTGACCAGCCACCAATAGAACAACGCATTCCTAGCGGCCCGGTTGGGCCGTGCAGAACTTGCAGAAGATTCCTGGGGGTCACCCCCAGACCCCTAAGAAGCTTCAGGCCCAACAAGGAGAGCAGGGAACCCAGATGGCGGAGCTCACGATCCGGCCGGAGGAGATCCGGGACGCACTGGAGAACTTTGTCCAGTCGTACCAGCCGGACGCGGCCTCGCGCGAGGAGGTCGGAACGGTCAGCGTTGCCGGCGACGGCATCGCGAAGGTGGAGGGCCTGCCCTCCGCCATGGCGAACGAGCTGCTGAAGTTCGAGGACGGCACCCTCGGTCTCGCCCTCAACCTCGAGGAGCGCGAGATCGGTGCGGTCGTCCTCGGCGAGTTCAGCGGTATCGAGGAGGGCCAGCCGGTGCAGCGCACCGGTGAGGTGCTCTCCGTCGGCGTCGGCGAGGGCTACCTCGGCCGCGTCGTCGACCCGCTCGGCAACCCGATCGACGGCCTCGGCGAGATCGCGACCGAAGGCCGTCGCGCCCTGGAGCTGCAGGCTCCGGGCGTCATGGTCCGCAAGTCGGTCCACGAGCCCATGCAGACCGGCTACAAGGCCATCGACGCCATGGTGCCCGTCGGCCGCGGCCAGCGTCAGCTGATCATTGGTGACCGTCAGACGGGTAAGACCGCTCTGGCCGTCGACACGATCATCAACCAGCGCGACAACTGGCGCTCGGGCGACGTGAACAAGCAGGTCCGCTGCATCTACGTCGCCATCGGCCAGAAGGGCTCGACCATCGCGTCCGTTCGCGGCGCCCTGGAAGACGCCGGCGCGCTGGAGTACACGACGATCGTCGCCGCCCCGGCGTCCGACCCGGCCGGCTTCAAGTACCTGGCGCCGTACACCGGCTCCGCCATCGGCCAGCACTGGATGTACGCCGGCAAGCACGTCCTGATCATCTTCGACGACCTGTCGAAGCAGGCCGACGCCTACCGCGCCGTGTCGCTGCTGCTGCGCCGCCCGCCGGGCCGCGAGGCCTACCCGGGTGACGTCTTCTACCTGCACTCCCGTCTGCTGGAGCGCTGCGCGAAGCTGTCCGACGACATGGGTGCCGGTTCGATGACCGGTCTGCCGATCGTCGAGACCAAGGCGAACGACGTGTCGGCGTTCATCCCGACCAACGTCATCTCCATCACCGACGGCCAGTGCTTCCTGGAGTCCGACCTGTTCAACGCGGGCCAGCGCCCGGCGCTGAACGTCGGTATCTCGGTCTCCCGCGTCGGTGGCTCCGCCCAGCACAAGGCGATGAAGCAGGTTTCCGGCCGTCTGCGCCTGGACCTGGCCCAGTACCGCGAGCTGGAGGCGTTCGCCGCCTTCGGTTCCGACCTGGACGCCGCGTCGAAGGCCTCGCTGGAGCGCGGCAAGCGTCTGGTCGAGCTGCTGAAGCAGGGCCAGTACCAGCCGATGCCCGTCGAGGAGCAGGTCGTCTCCGTCTGGGCCGGCACCACCGGCAAGATGGACGACGTCCCGGTCAACGACATCCGTCGCTTCGAGTCGGAGCTGCTGGAGCACCTGCGCCGCGAGCGCAAGGACCTCCTGACCTCCATCGCGGACGGCGGCAAGATGTCGGACGACACCCTGTCCTCCATCGCGGACGCCATCGCCGGCTTCAAGCGCCAGTTCGAGACCTCGGACGGCAAGCTCCTGGGCGAGGACGCACCGGCCGTCAACGTCTCCAAGTGACGACGGAAGGGACCTGACTCATGGGAGCGCAGCTCCGGGTCTACAAGCGTCGCATCCGTGCCATCACGGCGACCAAGAAGATCACCAAGGCGATGGAGATGATCGCCGCCTCGCGCATCGTCAAGGCGCAGCGCAAGGTGGCGGCGTCGATGCCGTACGCGACCGAGCTCACCCGTGCGGTGACCGCGGTGGCGACCGGTTCGAACACCAAGCACGCCCTGACGACCGAGGTCGAGCAGCCGACCCGTGCCGCGATCGTGCTCATCACGAGCGACCGCGGTCTGGCCGGCGGCTACTCCTCCAACGCCATCAAGCAGGCGGAGCGGCTCACCGAGCGGCTGCGCGGCGAGGGCAAGGAGGTCGACACCTACATCGTCGGCCGTAAGGGTCTGGCCTACTTCGGCTTCCGCGAGCGCAAGGTCGCGGACTCGTGGACCGGCTTCACCGACAGCCCGGCCTATGCCGACGCCAAGCGCGTCGCCGGGCCGCTGATCGAAGCCATCCAGACGGAGACGGCCGAGGGTGGCGTCGACGAGCTGCACATCGTCTACACGGAATTCGTGTCGATGATGACGCAGAACCCGGTCGACGGCCGGATGCTGCCGCTCAGCCTCGACGAGGCTCAGGAGGAGGACGGCGCGAAGGGCGAGATCCTTCCGCTGTTCGAGTTCGAGCCGTCGGCGGAGGACGTCCTCGACGCCCTTCTGCCGCGCTACGTCGAAAGCCGTATCTACAACGCACTGCTGCAGTCGGCCGCTTCCGAGCACGCCGCCCGCCGCCGCGCGATGAAGGCGGCGACCGATAACGCCGGAGACCTCATCAAGAGCCTCTCCCGGCTTGCCAACGCGGCCCGCCAGGCCGAAATCACCCAGGAAATCAGCGAGATCGTCGGTGGCGCGAGCGCCATGGCTGACGCGACCGCGGGGAGTGACAAGTAATGACGACCACTGTTGAGACGGCCGCCGCCACGGGCCGCGTCGCCCGGGTCATCGGCCCGGTCGTCGACGTGGAGTTCCCCGTCGACGCCATGCCCGACATCTACAACGCCCTCAAGGTCCAGGTCAGCGACCCGGCCGAGGACGGCGCGCTGAAGACCCTGACCCTTGAGGTCGCGCAGCACCTGGGTGACGGCCTCGTCCGCACCATCTCGATGCAGCCGACCGACGGTCTGGTCCGCCAGGCCCCGGTGACCGACACGGGCGAGGGCATCACCGTCCCCGTCGGTGACTTCACCAAGGGCAAGGTCTTCAACACCCTGGGCGAGGTGCTGAACTACCCCGAGGCGAACGCCGAGGTCACCGAGCGCTGGCCCATCCACCGCAAGGCGCCCCGCTTCGACGAGCTTGAGTCGAAGACCGAGATGTTCGAGACCGGCGTCAAGGTCATCGACCTTCTCACCCCGTACGTCAAGGGTGGAAAGATCGGTCTGTTCGGTGGTGCCGGTGTCGGCAAGACCGTTCTGATCCAGGAAATGATCTACCGCGTCGCCAACAACCACGACGGTGTGTCGGTCTTCGCGGGCGTCGGTGAGCGTACCCGTGAGGGCAACGACCTCATCGAGGAAATGGCCGACTCCGGCGTCATCGACAAGACGGCGCTCGTCTTCGGCCAGATGGACGAGCCCCCGGGCACCCGTCTGCGCGTCGCCCTGGCCGGTCTGACCATGGCGGAGTACTTCCGCGATGTGCAGAAGCAGGACGTGCTCTTCTTCATCGACAACATCTTCCGTTACACCCAGGCCGGTTCGGAGGTGTCGACCCTTCTGGGCCGCATGCCGTCCGCCGTGGGTTACCAGCCGAACCTGGCTGACGAGATGGGTCTGCTGCAGGAGCGCATCACCTCGACCCGCGGTCACTCGATCACCTCGATGCAGGCGATCTACGTCCCCGCGGACGACCTGACCGACCCGGCGCCGGCCACCACCTTCGCCCACCTCGACGCGACGACGGTTCTCTCCCGTCCGATCTCCGAGAAGGGCATCTACCCGGCCGTGGACCCGCTGGACTCGACGTCCCGCATCCTCGACCCGCGGTACATCGCGGCGGACCACTACGCCACGGCGATGCGCGTCAAGGGGATCCTGCAGAAGTACAAGGACCTCCAGGACATCATCGCGATCCTCGGTATCGACGAGCTGGGCGAGGAGGACAAGCTCGTTGTCCACCGTGCCCGTCGTGTCGAGCGCTTCCTGTCGCAGAACACCCACGTCGCCAAGCAGTTCACCGGCGTGGACGGTTCGGACGTTCCGCTCGACGAGTCGATCACCGCGTTCAACGCGATCTGCGACGGTGACTACGACCACTTCCCCGAGCAGGCGTTCTTCCTGTGCGGTGGCATCGAGGACCTGAAGGCCAACGCCAAGGAGCTGGGCGTCTCCTAGTCGGCCGCGTTCCTCGGAACGCAGTCTTCGAAGAACGAAAAGGAGAGGGGCGGGGTACGTCCCGTCCCTCTCCCCACGCCCATTAGAATTTGACCCAACACCCGGCTGACCCGCCGGGTGGTGACCCGAGGAGCCACCTTGGCTGCTGAGCTGCACGTCGAGCTGGTCGCGGCGGACCGCAATGTCTGGTCCGGCGAGGCCACCCTTGTTGTCGCCCGCACCACGTCCGGCGACATCGGCGTCATGCCCGGTCACCAGCCGCTTCTCGGTGTGCTGGAATCGGGCCCGGTGACCATCCGTACCAGCGAGGGCAACACCGTTGTCGCCGCGGTGCACGGCGGATTCATCTCGTTCGCGGACAACAAGCTGTCCCTGCTGGCCGAGATCGCCGAGCTCGCGGACGAGATCGACGTCCAGCGGGCGGAGCGGGCACTGGAGCGCGCGAAGTCGGAGGCCGACGCGGCCGCCGAACGTCGCGCCGATGTCCGGCTGCGCGCGGTGACGGGGCACTGAGCTCCGTACCGAAGAGTTTGTGACCTCAGCCGCGGTCCGTGCTGGAATTTTCCAGACCGGGTCGCGGCTGAGGCGATGCGGATCCGTTTTGTGTTTTGCGGGATTTCGATGAGCGAGGAGGTCGGTGAAGATGCTCCTCGCTCTGCTTGTGAGCGGCCTGGTCGTAGCCCTGGTGGTGATCGGGCTGTTTGTCTTCGGCCTGCGCCGCAGACTCATCCAGCGTTCCGGCGGCACCTTCGACTGCAGCCTGCGCTGGGGCATGGCCGAGGAGCCCGACGTCTCCGGCAAGGGCTGGGTCTACGGGGTCGCCCGCTACAGCGGTGACCGGATCGAGTGGTTCCGGGTGTTCTCGTACTCCCCGCGTCCGCGCCGGCTGCTGGAGCGTTCCTCGATCGAGGTGCTCGCCCGCCGGGCGCCCGAGGGCGAGGAGGAGCTGGCGCTGCTGTCCGACGCGATCGTGCTCGGCTGTTCCCACCGGGGGACGCGCCTGGAGCTGGCGATGAGCGAGGACGCGCTGACCGGGTTCCTGGCCTGGCTGGAGGCGGCGCCTCCCGGCCAGAGGGTGAACGTCGCGTAGGACACGCGGAAGAAGCCGGGGGGACGGGGGCGGACCCGTCCCCCCGGCTTCGTCGTGTCCCGGGGGCCGCGGCTACTTCAGGCCGGTGTGGACGGCGCTGGCGAGCTCGCCGTTCGCGGTGTCGCCGCTGAACTCCCAGAAGAAGGCGCCCTTGAGGCCCTGCTGCTTGGCCCAGGACATCTTCCCGGCGATGGTGGCGGGGGTGTCGTAGCTCCACCAGTTGCTTCCGCACTTGGCGTAGGCGGTGCCGGCGACGGCGCCGGTGGCGGGGCAGCTGCTCTTGAGGACCTTGTAGTCCTCGATGCCCTGCTCGTAGGTGCCGGGCGCGGGTCCGGTGGCGGTGCCGCCGGGGGCGTCCTGGGTGACGCCGGTCCAGCCGCGGCCGTAGAAGCCGATGCCCAGGTTGAGCTTGGTGCCGGGGACGCCCTTGCCCTTGAGCTTGGTGATGGCGGCCTCGGAGTTGAAGCCGGCGATCGGGATGCCGGCGTAGGAGGTCAGCGGGGAGTGCGGGGCGGTCGGGCCCTTGGCGTCCCAGGCCCCGAAGAAGTCGTACGTCATGACGTTGTAGAAGTCGACGTACGGGGCGGCGCCGCCGTAGTCGGCGAGGTCGAGCTTGCCGCCGTTGGAGCCGTCGGCGGAGATCGCGGCGGTGACCAGGCCGGACCCGCCGAACCTGGCGCGCAGGGCCGACATCAGGTTCTTGAAGGAGGCGGCGCCGCTGGTGTCGCAGGACAGCCCGCAGGCGTTCGGGTACTCCCAGTCGATGTCGATCCCGTCGAAGACGTCCGCCCAGCGGGGGTCCTCGACCAGGTCGTGGCAGGACTGGGCGAAGGCGGCCGGGTTCTGGGCGGCCTGGCCGAAGCCGCCGGACCAGGTCCAGCCGCCGAAGGAGTAGATGACCTTGATGTTCGGGTACTTGGCCTTCAGCTTGCGCAGCTGGTTGAAGTTGCCGCGCAGGGGCTGGTCCCAGGTGTCGGCGACGCCGTCGACGCTCTGGTCGGCGGTGTAGGCCTTGTCGTAGTCGGCGTAGGAGTCACCGATGGTGCACTTGCCGTTCTGGACGTTGCCGAAGGCGTAGTTGATGTGGGTGATCTTGGCCGCCGTGCCGGAGGTGACCAGGTTCTTCACGTGGTAGTTGCGCTGGTAGACGCCCCAGTCGGTGAAGTAGCCGAGCTTCACCCTGGCGCCCGGGTCGGGGTCGGGGCCCGGGTCCGTGCCGCCGCCGCCCGGGGTGGTGACGGAGAGGGCGCCGGAGGAGGGGCCGGTCTGGTCGGCGGTGTCACGGGCGGTGACCGTGTAGCTGTACGTGGTGCCCTTGGTCAGGCCGCTGTCGGCGAAGGTGGTTCCGGTGACGGTGGTGAGCTTGGTGCCGCCCCGGTAGACGTCGTAGTTCTTGACGCCCTTGTCGTCGGTGGCGGCCGGCCAGGACAGGGTCAGCGCGGTCTCGGTGACTCCCGTGGCGACGGGGGTGCCGGGGGCCGAGGGCGGGGTGTCGGTGGGGGTGGTGCCGCCCTCGCAGGAGCCGCCGTTGACCTTGCAGCCGGAGGGGGCTCCGGGGCCCGCCCCGTTGAAGCCGAAGCTGGCGGTGGCGCCGGGGGCGAGGGTGCCGTTCCAGCCGACGTTCCTGGCCGTCCAGTGGGTGCCGGAGCCGGTGACGGTGGCGTCCCAGGCGGAGGTGACCGAGGTGCCGGCGGGGTAGTCCCACTCCACGGTCCAGCTGCTGAGCGTGGTGGTGCCGGTGTTCTTCACCGTCCACTTGCCCTCGAAGCCGGAGCCCCAGTCGGAGACCTTGGTGAAGGTGGCGGTCGCGGAGGCGGCGGCCTGCGCGGGGCCGGCCAGGCCGACGAGGCCGGCGACGGGCAGGGCGAGGGCGGCCGCCGTGGCGGCCAGCCTCCGGAACAGGCGGATGCGTCGTGGGGGTGCTGTGCTCAAGGGTGCTCCTCCGTAGGTCCGTAGCAGTCGCGGGGCCGACTGCTGCATGGGGGTGGGACCTGCGCCGCCCGTGAGCACGCGGTGTCGTGGGCCGGGGCCTTTGACATGGCACGCTCACCACAGTGTTGCGGTGAGCGTAGAAAGGTCTGGACCAAGCGTCAAGAGGTCCAGACCTCACCCCCCGGCGTCGGGGTGGATCCCCAACTCCCGTGCGATTACGGCTGCTTGGGCCCGGCTGCGCAGGCCCAGTTTGCTCAGGAGGCGGCTGACGTGCGTCTTCGCAGTCGCCTCCGCCATGTCCAGCCGGACGGCGATCTCCGCGTTCGACAGCCCCGCGCCCAGTGTGCCGAGCACCTCCCGCTCGCGCCGCGTCAACGACTCCACCGCCGCCGCCGTCTCCGGGCCCACGGAGCTCCGTACCGGCTGCGGCGTCGCGAACTCGGCGATCAGGCGGCGGGTCACCGCCGGGGCGATCAGCCCCTCGCCGCGCGCCACCGTCCGCACCGCCGTGATCAGCTCCGCCGCGTCCGCGTCCTTCAGCAGGAAGCCGCAGGCCCCGGCGCGCAGCGCCCCGAAGACGTACTCGTCCAGGTCGAAGGTGGTCAGGACGAGGACGTCGGCCAGCCCCTCCGCGACCACCTGACGGGTGGCCGAAACTCCGTCCAGACGCGGCATCTGCACGTCCATGAGGACGAGGTCCGGCCGCAGCTCGCGGGCCAGGCGCACCGCCTCCTCGCCGTCGGCCGCCTCGCCCACCACCTCGACGTCCCCGGCGCTGCGCAGGATCAGCACGAGGCCGGCCCGTACCGCGCTCTGGTCCTCGGCCACCACGACCCTGATGCTCACCTGATTTCTCCCGGGAGGCTCCGCCCTTTTGGGCGGGGAGGAATGAGTCCTTGGCTCGGAGCCGCGTAGCGGCAGAGTTCTCTGCGCATCTGTTCTGACCTGTGCTCTCTTACGTTGTCAGTGGGGGCTGTTAGGTTCGGATCGTGACGATCGCAGCGGCAGCCGACGGGGCCGGGCATGCCCGGTACACGTACCGTCTGCGCGTGTCGTCGACGGCCCTGGCTCGCCTGTAAGGCGAGTGGGCGCGGTGCCGGTGGGTGTGGAACGAGTGTGTGGCGGTGTCCCGCAAGGTCCATGGCCTGAACAGAACCGCCGGCGAGAAGATCACGTGTGGTCCGGCCCAGTTGGACAGGATGCTGACCGGGGCCCGGCAGGGCATGGCATGGCTGCGCGAGGGCAGCTCGGTGCCGCAGCAGCAGGTCATCCGGGACTTCGCGAAGTCGCGTGCGAAGGCGCTGGGGGACATCAAGGCGAAGCTGCCGATGCGCCGGCGGGCCGGGATGCCCCGCGTCAAACGGAAGCGGGGGGCGGCGCCGTCGCTGAACTACACCCGGCGCGGTTTCCGCCTGCGGGACGGCCGCCTGCACCTGGCCGGCGGGATCGTGCTGCGTGTGGTGTGGTCCAGGGACCTCCCCGCAGCCCCGTCGAGCGTGCGCGTCTACCGGGACGGCCTCGGCCACTGGTACGCCTCGTTCGTCGTCGCCACCGAACCCCGGCCGCTTCCCCCGACCGGGGCCGTGATCGGTATTGACTGGGGTGTGAAGGAGACCGCCACCACGACCTCCGACGATCACGACCTGCCGCCCGCCGGGCACGGCAAGGCATCCGCCGTGAAGCTGGCCCGCTACCCGCGGATGATGGCCCGCCGGAAGACGCCGAAGCACCGGCCCGACACCAACGGATACAGGAAGGCCCGCAAGGCTGCGGCGAAGGTGTCGAAGAAGTTCGCCCGGCAGCGGCAGGACACCGGCCGCAAGTGGGCCAAAGCCGTCGTCAGGGACTTCGACCACCTCGCCGTGGAGGACTTCCGGCCGCGGTTCCTCGCGAAGACGACCATGGCCCGCAAGGCGGCCGCCGCCGCGATCGGCGCCGTCAAGGCGGCGCTGGTCGAGATGGCCCGCGAGCACGGCCGGACCGTGCACCTTGTCCACCCCGCGCACACCACCATGGACTGCGCACAGTGCGGAGCGAGAGCCAAGCACGCACTCCCCCTCTCCGAGAGAACGTATACGTGCACCGCGTGTGGAGCGGTGTCCTCCAGGGACAAGGACTCCGCCCGCGTGATGCTCGTCCGGGCCGGTCTCAACCCGGCTGGTGCTGATCTTGTAAGACCTGCCCCCTGCCAGGGGCCAGGCGAAGTGAGCCAGGAATCCCCGTCGTTCACGAGGGGGAGGAGTCAATCCCGTACCGCCTTCTCCTCGGCGGGCAGTTCCGCCCGCACCCGCCAGACGGACCCGGCCGGGCCCGCCGTGAACGTGCCGCCGAGCAGTTCCGTCCGCTCGCGCATGCCGATCAGCCCCGCCCCGGAGCCGGGGGCGCGGGGGCCGGACCGGTCTCCGTAGGGGGAGTCCACGCCCACCGTCAGCAGCATCCCGCCGTCCTCGTGGGCCACCCGGACCGCAACCGTGCCGGGGGCCGCGTGCTTGAGGGCGTTGGTCAGCGACTCCTGCACGATCCGGTACGCCGCCAGCTCCACCGGGACCGGCGGCGCGGGCCCGTCCCTCCGGGCGTCGTCGAGCACGAAGTCCAGCCCGCTCGCCGCCCCGTTGGTGCGGGCCTGCCCGACCAGTGCGTCCAGTCCGTCCAGCGAGGGCACGGCCACCGCCTCCTGCCCGGCGCCCGCATCGCGCAGCAGACCGATCAGGCGGCGCATTTCGGCCAGTCCCTGGACGCTGTTCTCGCGGATCACTCCGAGGGCCTCCCGGCTCGTGGCGGGGGAGTCGATGGACAGCGCGGCCGTCGAGTGGATGGCGATCGCCGAGAGGTGGTTGGCCACCATGTCGTGCAGCTCCCGGGCCATCCGGGCCCGCTCGCCCGCCACCGCCTGCGCACGGTCCGCCTCGGCCAGCAGTGCCGTCTGCTCGGCGCGCAGCCGGGCGGCCTCGGCGGCCTCCCGGTGGTTGCGCAGGGTGGCGCCCGTCAGCGCGGGGGCGAAGCTGACGATGCCGGTCATGACGCCGATCAGCAGGGCCTGCGGGGTGCGCAGCCAGGCGACGGCGGCGACGGTGACGACGACGGTGATCAGGCCGGTGCTGACCGGCAGCCGGCGGGCCATGGCGGGCTTGCCGTAGACCACGGCCGCGTACATCAGGTCGGTGAAGATCACGACGGTGGCCAGGCTGCCCACGGTGAACCGGTCCGCGATCACGCCGATCGTGCCGACGCAGAGGGTGAGGTTCGGCAGGGTGCGGCGCACCAGTTCCAGGGAGCCGAGCACCAGCAGCGGGACCAGCGCCGCCCAGGCGGGCAGGAAGTCGTGGTGGCCCGTGCTGTGGACCCCGAGCGACCAGAGCAGCAGGCCGGTCAGGACGCTGGCGACCGCGAGCAGGACGTCGTCGCGGTGCGGGGGAGGGATCTTGGGGAGCACGGTCCCATCCAACAGGGCGGGCGGCGCCGCCGCCTCGCCGCGGGGGCGGAGGGGCCGCTACATCGAAGGATGCAGTCGGCTTTCGTCACGGGGGACGAGGTGGCGGCGCCCGGCGGCCGGGACGCTGGAGGAGAACCGTGACCCCACCCCACCGGAACGGAGCGTGCGCCGTGCTCGTCGCCCTGATCATCGCCTGTGAGGTCGGCTTCTGGGTGCTGCTGGCCGGCGGACTGGCGCTGCGCTACCTCGCCGGGATGCCGCGGCTCGGGGCCGCCGTCCTGCTGTGCGAGCCGCTGCTGGAGCTGGCCCTGCTGGTCGCCTCCGTCGTCGACCTCAGGAACGGCGGCGAGCCGGGCTGGAGGCACGGCCTGGCCGCCCTCTACCTCGGTTACACCGTCGGCTACGGGCACTACACCCTGAAGTGGCTCGACCGGCACGCCGCCCACCGCCTCGGCGGTGGCCCGAAACCGCCGGGCGCGAAGTACGGCCGGGAGCGCGCGGTCCACGAGTGGAAGCTGTGGACGCGGACCCTGGCGGGCGCCGCCGTCGCGCTCGCCCTGCTCCAGGCCGGCGTCTGGTACGTCGGCGACGCCGCCGACACCGGTGCCCTGCGGGCCTGGCAGTTCGCGGCCCTGCGGGTCCTGGGCATCCAGGCCCTGATCGCCGCGACCTACTCGATCTGGCCGCGCAAGGCCCCGGCGGGCGCGGACCCGGCCGCCGGTGGGGCGGGGGCCCTGGCCGGAAAAGACCGCTAGGCGGCGCGGCCTAGCGCTCGCCGCCGGGCACCCACAGCACGTCCCCGATCTCCTTGTTGGCCGTACGGGCCAGGATGAACAGGAGGTCGGAGAGGCGGTTGAGGTAGGTGGCCGTCAGCGGGTTCATCACCTCGCCGTGCTCCTCCAGCGCCGCCCACGTCGAGCGCTCGGCGCGCCGGACCACCGTGCAGGCCTGGTGCAGCAGGGCCGCGCCGGGGGTGCCGCCGGGCAGGATGAAGCTGCGCAGCTTCTCCAGTTCCTCGTTGAAGGCGTCGCAGTCGGCCTCCAGCTTGTCGACGTAGAACTGCTCCACGCGCAGCGGCGGGTACTGGGGGTCCTCGACCACCGGCGTGCACAGGTCGGCGCCGACGTCGAACAGGTCGTTCTGGATCCGGACGAGCACCTTCACGACCGGGTCCGGCAGGGAACCCAGCGCGATGGCGGTGCCGATCGCGGCGTTGGCCTCGTTGGTGTCGGCGTACGCGGAGATGCGCAGGTCGGTCTTGCGCGTACGGCTCATGTCGCCGAGGGCGGTCGTGCCCTTGTCGCCGGTACGGGTGTAGATACGCGTCAGGTTCACCATGCGGCCAGGGTAGTGCGGGGCCGCCGGGGACCCGAACGGCCGCCGCCCCGCCGGCGGCGGCGGGTGAACTGGGGGGCGGCGCACGGGTGCTGGGTCGTACCAGTGTGATGTCCGTCATCTGAGACGTGACGCGTGTTACTTCACGGTCACACCGTCCCTCACGGGCGCTAGTCTCCGCCGGAGAGGCCATGAGACTGGCCCGCATGGGAAACGAGGGGTGTGCAGTGGCTGGGAAGCTCGCCGTCATCGGTGCCGGACTGATGGGTTCCGGGATCGCTCAGGTCTCCGCTCAGGCGGGTTGGGACGTCGTCCTGCGGGACGTCACCGACGCCGCGCTGACCCGTGGTACCGACGGGATCAAGGCCTCGTACGACCGGTTCGTCGCCAAGGGCAAGATGACGGCCGAGGACGCCGGGGCGGCGCTCGCCAGGATCACGACGACCACCGACCTCGACGCGGTCGCGGACGTGGACATCGTCGTCGAGGCGGTCTTCGAGAAGCTGGAGGTCAAGCACGAGATCTTCCGCACCCTGGACGACCTGGTGCGCGAGGACGCGGTCCTGGCCTCCAACACCTCCGCCATCCCGATCACCAAGATCGCGGCCGTGACGAAGCGTCCGGAGCGGGTCGTCGGCGCGCACTTCTTCTCGCCCGTGCCGATGATGCAGCTCTGCGAGCTGGTGCGCGGCTACAAGACGAGCGACGAAACGCTCGCCACCACCCGCGCCTTCGCCGAGTCCGTCGGCAAGACCTGCATCGTCGTCAACCGCGACGTCGCCGGATTCGTGACGACCCGTCTGATCTCCGCGCTCGTCGTCGAGGCCGCGAAGCTCTACGAATCGGGCGTCGCCTCCGCCGAGGACATCGACATCGCCTGCAAGCTGGGCTTCGGCCACGCCATGGGGCCGCTGGCCACCGCCGACCTCACCGGCGTCGACATCCTGCTGCACGCCACCAGCAACATCTACACCGAGTCGCAGGACGAGAAGTTCGCGCCGCCGGAGCTGATGCGCCGCATGGTCGACGCGGGCGACATCGGCCGCAAGAGCGGGCAGGGCTTCTACAAGCACTGAGAACGACCGTTCGAATCTCCGCACCCTACGGGGTGAATTAGGTATCGGTTCGCTCACAGTCGGCAACTTCCCCGCCCGCGGGGCAGTCAGTTGCAGTGAGAGTTGCCGACCACGGATCAGTCGGACCAGACGCACGCAGTACAGCCGGGGAGTACACATGCACATCAGGGGCGACCACGCCGAACTCGCTGTCGGGGGTCGCCTCGACGTGCGCAGCGCGGCGGACGCCCGTACGGTCCTGCACACCGCCCTCGACGACGGCCACGGCGACCTCGTGCTCGACCTGACCGGACTGGACTCCTGGGACGCGACCGGACTCGGCGTGATCATGGGAGCCCACCGGAGGGCCGGGCGCAGCGGCCGGCGCCTCGTCCTGCGCGGGGTGCCGGACCGGATGCAGCGCCTCCTGGTGGCGACCCGGCTGCACCGGATCCTGGCGATCGAGGGCGGCCTGGAAGCGGAATCCCTGCCCCGGGTCTGAGCGGGCGTCCGCCCTTCCGCCCTCCTCCGCTGCGCCCCGGACGTATCCGGAGGAAACGTAACGGTCCGGTGGTGAAGACACCCCTGCGGTTCCCGCGCGCCCGGCCACGGTCTAGGGTTCGGGCGGAAACCGGACGAGTAGCGACAGCGGCGCGAGCGAAGGCCGGGCGTAATGACGGCGGCGACGGCGGCGCGCGCGACGCGATCGGGGGACTTGGTCATGGACCGTACGGACCGTACACAGGGGCAGCCCGAGCCGGGCGGACCGGCCGCGCACCAGCCCGCCGGCGGGTCGGCCGGGTCGCCCCCGGCCCCCCTGACACCCCCGGCCCCCCTGGCACCCGCCCGGATCGTGACCCTGACCGCGGGGGACTTCACCCTCACCGTCAACCCCGTCGACGGCAGCGAGATCGAGCCCCTGCGCCCCACCGCGGCCCCCGCCGCCGGCCGCGGCCCCGCCAAGCGCGACGCGGCCTCCCGCGCCGCCCGGGACACCGCCGCGCGGCCCCCCGCGCTCCCGGGGCCGCCCGCCCCCGCCGCCCCCCTCCTGGGCCGCGCCGAGGAACGGGAGCGGATCGCCCGGATGCTGGGGCGCGGACGCTCCGTCCGGCTGACCGGGCCCGCGGGATCCGGCCGCTCCGCCCTCCTCGACGTGGTCGCCCGGGACTGCGCCGGCCTCGCCCCCGACGGCGTCGTCCGGCTGAGCGGGTACGGCCTCCAGCAGCCGGCCGAGCTGCTGTACGCCCTCTACGCCGCCGTGTACGAGGCCCCCGACCGGCGCCCCGACCGTACGGAACTCCTCGCGCGGGCCGGTGAGATCGGTGCCGTCGTCCTCCTCGACGACCTGGAGCTGGGCGGCGCCGCCCTCGACGAACTGCTGCGCGCCACCCCCGAATGCGCCTACCTGCTCGCCGCCGCCCCCGACGCCAAGTCCCCCTCCGACGACGTGCACCTGGAGGAGGTCTTCCTCGGAGGCCTCGGCCGGGCCGACTGCGTGACCCTGCTGGAGGCCGGCGCCGGCCGGCCGCTGACCGACGAGGAGACCGCCTGGGCGGGCGACCTGCGCTTCGCCTCCGAAGGGCTTCCGCTGCGCTTCGTCCAGGCCGCCGCCCTGCTGCGGCAGCGCGACGAGATCAACCGGATGTCCGCCCAGGACGAGGACGAGGAACCGGGCGTCTTCGAGGAACGCCCCCGCGACTGCGCCCACGTGCCGCTGCCCACCCTCGCGGAGGGCGCGGCCCCCGCCGAACTGCTGGCCTCCCGGGTCAGCGAGTCGGCACGGGCCGCCCTGCGGATCGCCTGCGCGCTGGGCGGCGAACTCCCGCACCACGCGCACCTGCCCGCGCTGGTCGGTGACACGCATGCCGACTCCGCCGTCGCGGAACTGCTGGCCTGCGGGCTGATCACCCCCGTCGGGCCGCGCCACCGCCTCGCGGAAGGGGTCGCCCGGCAGCTGGAGGAGGCCGGGTACGGGGACACCGCCGCCGAGGAGGCCCGCACCGCCGCCCGGCACTACGCCTGGTGGACCGGGCACGCCTCGGTGACCCCGGAGCGGGTCGCGGCCGAGGCCGACGCGGTGCTGGCCGCGCTGGCCGGGGCCGATGTGGTGGCCGCCGTACTCCTGGCCCGCACGGCGGCGCCGGCCTTCGCCGCCTCCCTGCACTGGGAGGCGTGGGAGCGGGTGCTGCGGGCGGGTGCGGAGGCCGCGCGGAAGGCGGGAGAGGTCGCCGAGCAGGCCTACTTCCACCACGAACTCGGCGTGCTCGCGCTGTGCGAGGGACGACTGGACCGGGCCCGTGCGGAGCTGGAGGCCTCCATCGGGCTGCGCGGCGCGCTCGCGGACAAGCGGGGGACGGTCGCGGGCCGGCGGGCCCTGGCGCTGGTCACCGACCGGGAGGCGCTGGGGGTGGAGGTGTCGCCGCCGCTGCGGCTGGAGCCCCCGGCGAACCTCCCCGGGGCCGCTCCGGCGGCCTTCCCCGGGGCCGCGATACCGGCCCGGACGCCGGCTCCGGCCCTGGGCCCGGCTCCTACGGCTGCGACGTCGCCGATGGCCACGACAGCGCCGACGGCCGCGACGTCCCCGACGGCTGCGACGTCGCCCGTCTCGATGGTGAAGCCGCACGCCGTGGCGCCCGTGGCCCCCGTGGCCCCCGAGGGCTCCGAGGCGATCACCAGGATCACCCCGGTGATCGGGCGGCCCTCGTCGCGGACGTCCACGCCGACGACCCTGTCGCAGGTGTTCGAGGACGCCTTCCCGAAGCTCCCGCAGCCCGAGCCGCCGACCGGCCCCGGCCGTGCGCAGCCCGAACCGGCGGGGCGGCGCAAGACGGTGCTGCTGGCCGCCGCCGGTGCGCTCACGGTGGTCGCGCTCGGTACCGTCGTCGGCCTGGCGCTGGCCTCCGGGGACCCGGAGCAGCCTCAGGCCCCCGCCGTGTCCTCGACCCCGGACAGCCCGCCGGCGGTCCAGCCGCAGGTGCCGGGCGGCGGAGGGAACGATCCGGCACCCGAGCCGGGTGCCTCCTCGCCCCCGCCGTCGCCGCCGTCGGCGCCTTCCGCGCCCGGGCCGGGCACGGGGGAGTCCGGGAAGCCGACCCCGCCCGCCCGTACGACCGGTCCGCAGCGGCCCCCGGTGACCCCGCCCGCGACGAAGCCGACCCCGCCGACGACGCCCCCGGCCTCCTCGGAGCCGCCGGTCACGCACTCCCCGACGACGCCGACGGATCCCCCCACGGCCACCTCGCCCGTGACGCCCCCGGCCACCTCGACGGCGGCCCAGTCCCCGACCGCGCCCCAGTCCCAGTCCCCGTCCGCGGCGGCGACGGCCTGACACGACGACGGCCCCCCGAGCACTCGCTCGGGGGGCCGTCGCACACGTCGGAAGGGCCGGCCGGAAGGGCCGGGAGGGCCGGGAGGCGGGACCGGCCCGAAGACCGGCTCAGAAGAGGCGGAGCTTGTCGTCCTCGATGCCGCGCAGGGCGTTGTAGTCGAGGACCACGCAGTCCATGCCGCGGTCGTTGGCGAGCACGCGCGCCTGAGGCTTGATCTCCTGGGCCGCGAAGATCCCCCGGACCGGTGCCAGGTGCGGGTCGCGGTTGAGGAGTTCCAGGTACCGGGTGAGCTGCTCGACGCCGTCGATCTCCCCGCGGCGCTTGATCTCCACCGCCACCGTCGCACCCGACGCGTCCCGGCACAGGATGTCCACGGGGCCGATCGCCGTCATGTACTCGCGCCGGATCAGGGTGTAGCCGTCGCCCAGGGTGTCGATGCGGTCGGCGAGCAGTTCCTGGAGGTGCGCCTCGACACCGTCCTTGATGAGCCCGGGGTCGGTGCCCAGCTCGTGGGAGGAGTCGTGGAGGACCTCTTCCATGGTGATGATGAGCTTCTCGCCCGCCTTGTTGACGACGGTCCAGACGCCCGTGTCGTCTCCCGTCCCCTCCTTGAGGGTGCACGGAGGCGACATCCAGTTGAGCGGTTTGTACGCTCGGTCGTCCGCGTGGATCGAGACACTGCCGTCGGCCTTCACGAGGATCAGACGGGGTGCCGAGGGCAGATGGGCGGTGAGCCGGCCCGCGTAGTCGACGGAGCAGCGGGCAATGACGAGACGCATGGTCGGCAACGCTACTCGACCGACGGGCCTCCACGCGATTCGCCCCTGAAAGCCCCGTTCGCCGATGGCGCGTTGTATGCGCATTCTCCTGGTGCGGCACCCGGTGGGCGCCTACCGTGGTGAGCGGGAGGTTGCCGAGCGTGCACGCTGCGTCGCGGCCTCCCTCCCTGCCCGTAAGACTCCGGCAACCCAATCGTCCGGGGTCACGAGAGGAGAACCCATGTCGCTCGACGTCTCACCGGCCCTACTCGAACAGGCCGAGCGAGGCGAGGTCGACGAAGCCGCATTCGTCGACTGCGTCCGGACCTCCCTGCCCTACGCATGGGAGATGATCAGCTCGTTGACGGCCCAGCTGGAGGTTGAGGGCGGAGAGTTCGCCGACAACCAGACGCCGCCGCCGGACGAGCAGGCCCGTGGGCAGCTGCTGCGCGCCCTCGCGAGTGACGCGATACGAGGCGCGCTGCAGCGGCACTTCGGGGTGCGCCTGGCATTCCAGAACTGCCACCGGGTAGCGGTGTTCCCGCTCGATTCCTCGGTGGACGACCGGCTGGCCAAGTTCACGTCGATCCGCGGCCAGCTGCTCAACCAGTCGCCGGAACTGCGCGACTGCTAGCGGGACCGTACTTCGCTGCCGCTCCGTGTCGCGGGAGGTGCGACTGACACCGGAGCGGCAGCCCAGGCCCGTCCCCGGCGACGGGCCCGCCGCGTCCCGCCCGCGTCACACCAGCAGCGGCAGGACCTCCGCGCCGAGCCGCCGGACGTTCTCCTCCGTCGCCGCGAGGTCGCCGGAGCCTTCGGTCAGCAGGGCGAAGCGCGTGATCCCGGTGCGCTCGGCCGTCGCCGCCAGCCGGTCCGCCGCCAGGGTGGGGCTGCCGACCGGGTGCAGGTCACAGAGCAGTTCCGTGTAGGCGACGGGGTCGCGCATCGCGCGCTGCCGGCCGTCCACCGTCACATGCGCGTCCAGACCCTGCCGGAACCAGCCCGGCATCGCCTTGAGCAGGGCTTCCCGGGCGTCCGCCGTGCGGTCCGCCAGCTGACACACCCCGGCCGACACGTGCCCGGCCGCCCGTACGGTCTCGGGGGAGTGGCCCGCCTCCAGCGCGGTCCGCCCCCACAGCGCGACCATCTCCGCCTTCTCCTCGTCCCCGCTGTGCATGCCCAGCAGCATCGGCAGCCCCCGCTCGGCGGCGAGGCGCACGGACGTCGGGGAGGTGCAGGCGACGATCACTTCCGGCCCACTCCCGTCCCCGTCCAGGGCCTGCGCCGGGCACGGTACGACGGCCACCTCGCGGAAGCCGTGCCGGGCGCCGGCCGCGCCCACCCGGGGTTCGGTCAGCCAGCGCCGCAGCAGGTCGAGGTCTTCGGGGAAACCCGTCTCGTACGCCTCCAGGCCGCCCCCGAACACCTCCAGGTCCACCCACGGACCGCCCCGTCCCACCCCCAGGGTGAACCGGCCGCCCGAGGTGACGTGGAGCAGGGCCGCCTGCTCCCCGAGGGCCACCGGGTGCGTGCTGGGCAGCACGCTCACCGCCGTGCCGACCCGCAGCCGCCGGGTCCGCCCCAGCAGCAGGGCCGCCAGGGTCACCGCCGACGGGCAGACCCCGTACGGCACGAAATGGTGCTCGGCGAGCCAGACCGAGTCCAGTCCGGCCTCCTCGCCCACCTCGGCGGTCCGCACCGCCCGGTGCAGTGCCTCGCCCTGTCCCTGGCCCGGGAACTGGGCCGCCAGTACAAACGCTCCTACGCGCATCGCCTTAGCCTCCTCGCGGCTGACGCGGCCTCCCCAGGTGGACCGACTCGTTGATGACATCAACATCTGATGGCAACAACGTCTGACACGTGCCAAAGGCACGGCCTGACAGCAAAGTTATTGAGATTGTCGTGCCGGTCCCCTCGCGGCGGTCGGCCTTCCTCCGCCACCCTGCGGGTACCCGGGCTCGCTGCGCGTAGTCTGGGAGAAAGTCACTGTCGGCCGCCCATTCGTGAGGTATACGTGTCACCGCGCCACAACCGCCCCAGGGGCGGCGAGACTCCGGACGAACGACCCGCCACCGGCCTCGACCGGTACGGCTTGGAGCGGACCGAGGAGTACCAGGGCGAGGAGTGGAAGGTCCGGCACGTGGCGGGGGCGAGCGCGGCGGGCAAGCGCTACCGCTGCCCCGGCTGCGACCAGGAGATCCCCTCGGGCACCCCGCACCTGGTGGCCTGGCCCGAGTACGGCGGCGTGGACGACCGGCGGCACTGGCACAAGGCCTGCTGGAACGCAAAGGACCGCCGCACCTCGAAGGTGCAGCGGTCCCGCAACGCGCCGAAGTACTGACCGGCCCGGGGCTCAGACGTCGCGGCGGCGCACCACCACGTACGAGGCCGCCACGGCGAGCGCGGTGACCAGGACCAGCAGCCCCAGCTGGGCCAGGTCGCTGGGGGTCGGGCTGCCGTCCATGCCGCTGTTGGGCACCCCGAAGAGCTGGATCAGCCCCACCGGCGCGTTGTAGCGGACCACGGCCAGACCGATGGCCCTGGTGACGGGCCACGTCGTCAGGATCGCCCCGAGGACCGGGGGCATGGTGACCAGGCCGAGCATGACGGCGATCGCGCCGGCCGAGTGCCGTACGAGGGCGCCGACGGCGAGCGCGAGGACGCCCAGCAGGGTCACGTAGAAGCAGCCGCCCAGAGCGCCCAGCCACTCGCCGCCACCGTGGTGGCCGGCGTCGGGGCCGCTGTGCAGGAGGGCGGCGGCGATGCCCACGAACCCCACCGAGCCCAGGGTGACGCCGAAGGCGGCCGTGCCGAAGACGAGGTACTTCGCGGTGAGCACCCGCAGCCGGTCCGGGGCGGCGGTGAAGGTGGTCCGGATCAGGCCGGTGCCGTACTCGGAGGAGACGGTCAGCACCCCGAGCACGATCACGGCGAGCTGGCCGACGATCATGCCGAAGACGGCGGGCGCGACGAAGGGGATCGACGCGTAGTCGCCCGAGTCGGTCTGGAGCACGGCGAGCATGCCGATGCCGACCACCAGGGCCACGAGGGAGCCGAGGGTCCACACGGTGGAGCGCACGGACCTCAGCTTGGTCCACTCCGAGGCCAGGGCGTGCCCGAGGTGGGGCCGTGGGGTGGCCAGCGGCGAGCTGTAGCCGTCGGCCCGCCCCGCGCTCGCGGGCGGGGTCGCGTCGGCGGTGGCGGTCATCGGGGTTCCTCGGGGCTGTTCTGGGCGGCGGGGGCGAGATCGGCGGCACTGCCGGGCATCAGGAAGGGCCGCGTGCCGGATCCGGGGGGCGGGGGAGCGAAGAAGCTCGCCGCGGTCTCGGCGGGGACCACGGGGGCCTGCGCCTCCTCCTCCCAGTCCGGGACGGTCAGCGGCTCGGGCTCCCACAGCTCCTCGCGCGGGTCGTCGGTGGAGGTGTACTCGACGGAGGACTGGGTCATCCGCATGTAGGCCTCCTCCAGCGAGGCCCGGTGCGGGGACAGCTCCCAGAGCCGTACGCCGGTCTCGTGCGCGAGGTCGCTGATGCGGGGCAGCTCCAGCCCGGTCACCCGCAGGGCGCCGTCGGGCTCCTGGAGCACCCGGCCGCCCGCCTTCGTCAGCGCGGTCCCCAGGATGACCCGGCCGTCGGGGCCGTTGCCCGCCGCGCGGACCCGGGCGAATCCGGCCGAGTTGTGCGTGATGAAGTCCTGGGTGCTCATGTCGGACAACAGCCGGCCCCGGCCGATCACGATCAGGTGGTCGGCGGTCAGGGCCATCTCGCTCATCAGGTGTGAGGAGACGAACACCGTGCGGCCCTCGGAGGCGAGCCGGCGCATCAGGTTGCGGACCCAGAGGATGCCCTCGGGGTCGAGGCCGTTGACCGGCTCGTCGAAGAGCAGGACCTGCGGGTCGCCGAGGAGCGCGGTGGCGATGCCGAGCCGCTGCCCCATGCCGAGGGAGAAGCCCTTAGTGCGCTGGCGGGCCGCGTCCTGGAGCCCGACCACGCCCAGGACCTCGTCGACCCGCTTCTCGGGGATCCCGGAGAGCTGGGCGACGGACAGCAGGTGCGCGCGGGCCCGGCGCCCGCCGTGCGCGGCCTTGGCGTCGAGCAGGGCTCCGACGTGCCGCTGGGCGTTCGGCAGCTCCCGGAAGGGGAACCCGTTGATCGTGACGTGTCCGGCGGTGGGCCGGTCCAGGCCGAGGATCATGCGCATGGTGGTGGATTTCCCGGAGCCGTTGGGCCCGAGGAATCCGGTGACGTGACCCGGCTTGACCTGGAAGGAAAGCCCGTCGACGGCGGTCTTGGCGCCGAAGCGCTTGGTCAGGCCGACTGCCTCGATCATCGTGCTGCCCCTTGCCAGGCCGGGACGGCTCTCGCCCACGTACGCCTTAAGAGGATATCGAGTCCTCCCCGGTTCCCTCCCGGAGCGGATCCCTGAGCTCTCCCTGAGATCCGGCTCCGGGATCTCCCGTAGTACGGGAGGCGTCCGTCACAAGGAGGACGCCGGGCCATTCCCGTCCCTCACGCGTCGCGCTTCTTGAGCACCAGGTATCCGCCGAGTACGGCCGCCAGTACCCACAGGAGCATGATCCCGAGACCGCCCCAGGGGCCGTAGGGCGTCTCGGCGCTGCCCATCGCGTCCGGCACGATCTGCATGATCTTGGAACCCGCCTTGTCGGGCAGGTACTGGCCGTACTTGCGGGTCGAGTCGAATCCGCTGAGGAGGTTCGAGACGATCAGGAAGAACGGGATCAGGATGCTGATCGAGGCGACGGAGCTGCGCAGCATCGCGGCCACGCCCATGGAGAACAGGGCGAGGAGCGCCATGTACACGCCGGCACCGATCACCGCGCGCAGGACGCCTTCCCCGCCGATGCCGGTGCCGTGGTCCCCCAGGAGCGCCTGCCCGAGGAAGAACGACACGAAGCTGGTCAGCAGGCCCACGGCGAGCGCCAGCACCGTGGCGACGGTGAGCTTGCCCGCCAGGAAGCCCGCGCGCGCGGGAACGGCGGCCAGCGAGGTGCGGATCATGCCCGTGCTGTACTCGGTGCTGACCACCAGCACCCCGAAGATGATCATTGAGAGCTGACCGAACGACATCCCGCTGAAGCTCAGCAGTACGGGGTCGAAGGTGGCCCGCTCGCCCGGCTTCATGCTGTCGAAGCTCGCGCTGACCGCGGCGCAGAAGGCGGCGCTGAAGCCGACGGTGGCGACGAAGGCGATGACGAGGGTCCAGCTCGTGGAGGCGACCGTGCGGATCTTGGTCCACTCGGACTTGAGGACGGCGGAGAAGGCCATGGTCACTTGCCGCCTTCGCGCGTCGCTTCGTAGCCGGCGCCCCAGGCGGGCGCGGCGGCGGGCGCGCCCGCGGGCGCGGTGGTTCCCGGCGCGTGGGCGTGGTACTCGACGGAGTCCGCCGTCATGCGCATGAACGCTTCCTCCAGTGAAGCCCGTTGCGGGCTGAGTTCGTGCAGCACGATCTGGTGCTGGGCGGCCAGCTCGCCGAGCCGCTCGGCCGGGACGCCGTCGATCTCCAGCGTTCCGGTGGCGGGCACGCTGACGGCGTCGATCCCTGCCCCGTGCAGGACGTCCTTCAGCCGTTCCTGCTGCGGGGAGCGCAGGCGCACGTAACTGCGGGAGTTCTGCTGGATGAAATCGGACATCGACAAGTCGGCGAGGAGCTTTCCTTGTCCGATCACCACCAAATGGTCTGCGGTCAGGGCCATTTCGCTCATCAGGTGAGAGGAGACGAAGATCGTCCTCCCCTCTGCGGCCAGCCCCTTCATAAGATTGCGGATCCAGAGAATTCCCTCCGGGTCCAGACCATTGACGGGTTCGTCGAACATCAGGATCTCCGGATCGCCGAGCAGCGCGGAGGCGATTCCCAGCCTCTGGCCCATCCCGAGCGAAAATCCTTTCGACTTCTTCTTGGCCACCGGGGTCAGTCCGACGAGGTCCAGTACCTCGGTCACCCGGCTCCGCGGGATCCGGTTCGACTCGGCCAGGCAGAGGAGGTTGTTGTACGCGCTGCGGCCGCCGTGCATGGCCTTCGCGTCCAGCAGCGCCCCGATGTGCTTCAGCGGTTCCGGCAGTTCCCGGTAGTGCTTGCCGTCGATCCGGACCGTACCGCTGGTCGGGTTGTCGAGGTCGAGCATCATGCGCATGGTCGTGGACTTCCCCGCCCCGTTGGGGCCGAGGAAGCCGGTGACCACCCCCGGTCTGACCTGGAAGCTGAGGTGGTCCACGGCGGTCTTGGCGCCGAATCGTTTGGTCAGTCCCTCAAGCTCGATCATGCGGCCACGCTAGAACGCCGAAGGGCCGTACGCCACCTCAAAAGAGTGACGTACGGCCCAACGCCGTGCGGTCGTGTACTAGCGGCTCTGCTGGGCCGGCACGCCCCGCGTCACGGGCTCGTCGTCGACGATCGGGTTGGCCGCGGCCACGGCCGCGCCGGTCAACGTCGCCAGCATCTCGCGGACGTTGGTCAGCTGCGCGTTGATGGAGTCGCGGCGGTTGGTGAGCGCCGCCAGCTCGCGCTCCGACTCGCTGCGGATCCGGTCGGCCTTCGCGTTCGCGTCGGCGACGATGTCCTCCGCCTGGCGCTGCGCGGTCTCCACGGTCTGGCGGGCCCGGCGCTCGGCGTCCGTACGGAGCTTTTCGGCCTCCAGGCGCAGCTGCTCCGCCCGGTGCTCGATCTCCGCGAGGCGCTTCTCGGCCTTCTGCTGACGCGAGGCCAGGTCGCGCTCGGACTGCTCGCGCCGCTTGGCCAGGTTGGTCTCGAAGTCCGCGGCGGCCTGGGCGGCCTTGGCGCGGGTCTCCTCGAACAGGGCGTCGGCCTCCTCGCGCTTGGAGGCCGCGTCCTTCTGGGCCTCGGCGCGCAGGGTGGAGGCGTCGCCCTTGGCCTTCTCGACGATGCGGACGCCCTCGTCCTCCGCCTTCGACTTGCGGTCCGCCGCGAACGACTCGGCGTCGTTGCGCACCTGCTGGGCGGCCGACTCCGCCAGCTCACGGTGCTGCTCGGCCGCGCGACGGGCCTCCTCGCGCAGGTCCTTCGCCTCCTCCTCGGCCAGTCGCAGGATCTTCTCGACCCGGGCGCCCAGACCGGCGTACGACGGCTCGGCGTCGCTCACCTGGGCCTGGGCGTTCTGCGTTTCGAGGTGTAGCTCCTCGATCCGCTTTTCCAGAGAGTTGATGCGTCCAAGTGCGCTGTCGCGGTCGGAGACCAGCTTGGTAATGCGGTCGTCCACCTGACCGCGGTCGTAACCACGCCGCACGAGCTCGAAGCCGAAGGGGGAGGAAGTGTCGCTCATGGGGTTCCTGTCGAATGAGACCGATGAGGTGCTACGTGAGGTGTTAAGGGGAATCCTAGGCGCCCGGGCGGCGTGTCATCGAGTCAATCCGGGTTTGCCCTGGACAATGACACCCCTTTTGAGTGGCAAGACGGCAGAATGCTTGTCACTCCTTCGCCTGAACTTCCCTCAGAAGCACACATCCCGTGTTCTGACTACCCCTCTGACGCCTTGCCACCCGAACGAGTGGAACCCGCTGTTGCCCCGGCCTTCACGCCCCCCGAGCCCTGGCCACCCAATGCGGGCTTTCCGCCACCCGAAGGTGCCTCGAATGATTCCAACGCCTCAAGAACGTCCTGGACACGGGAGATCTCCGCCTGAATGTCCTCGCGCCTGCGCACCAGAACCTCCAGCTCACGACGGCCCTCGTCGACGAGCCGTTCGGCCTCCGCCTGTGCCTCGGCGAGCGCCTTCTCGGCCTGCCGCGACAGTTCGGCCTTCTTCTGCTCGGCCTCCTTGAGCAGCGCCTCGGCCTTGCGCACCGCCGCGATGCGGACCTTGCTCGCCTCGCTGCTCGCGTCCGACACCAGCTCCTTGGCCTTGGCCTCCGCCTCGACGCTCTGCTCCGTCGCCGCGCGCACCAGCTTGTCCACGCGCTCGCCGGCCGACTTCATCTGCTCCGCCGACTCCCGGCGGGCGCGCTCGTGCAGCTCCTCGACCTCGGACTCCACCCGGCCGCGCAGGTCCTCCGCCCGCTCCCTTATGGCCGCGGCGTCCGTACGCGCCCCGACCAGCAGCTCGTCGGCGTCGGTACGGGCCTTCTCCACCATGGAGTTGCCCTCGACGGTCGCCTCCGAAGTGATCCGCGCGGCCTCCTTGCGCGCCGCGTCGACCATCGCGTCGGCCTGCTCCTCGGCCGCCGTGGTGGCGGCGAGGGCCTGCAGACCCGCCTCGGAGGTGAGCTTCTCGGCTTCCGCCGCCGCCTCCGTGATGAGCCGGTCCACCTGCTCCGCGGCCTCGGTGCGGCGCTTGTTGGCCCCCTCGCGCGCCTCGTCCAGCAGCCGCTCCGACTCCGCACGGGTCTCGGCGCGCGTGCGCTCCGCGTCGCTCGCCGCCTCCGCCTTGACCCGCTCCGCCTCGGACCGGGTCCGCGTCGCGTGCTCCTGAGCGGAGGCCAGCGCCTCCGCCGCGTCGGCGCGCAGCCGCTCGGCCTCGTTCCGGGCCTCGCCGACCGTCCGGTCGTTGTCCTTGCGGGTCTGCTCGGTGAGCTTCTCCGCCTCGGTGACGGCCTCGGTGATGAGCCGGTCCGCCTGCTCGGCAGCCTCCGTGCGGACCCGGCCCGCCTCGGTGCGGGCCTCGTCGAGCGTCTGCTCGGCCTCCCGCTCCGCGCCCGCCAGGGTCTCGTTCGCCGCGACCGTGACGCGCTCCGCCTCCGCGGTGGCCTCGCCGATGATCCGGCCGCCCTCCGCACGGGCCTCGTCCAGGGTCTGCGCCGCCTCGGTGCGCAGCCGCTCGGCCTCCGCCGCGGCCTCGCCCACCGTCAGCTCGTTGGCCGCGCGGGTCTCCTCGACCAGCCGGTCGCCCTCGGCACGGGAGTCGACCAGGATCCTCGCCGAATCCCGCTCGGCCGCGGCCAGCGTCTGCGCCGCCTGCGCCGTGAGCTTCTCCGCCTCGGAGGCGGCCTCGGTGATGAGCCGGTCCGCCTGCTCGGCGGCCTCGGTGCGCAGCCGGTTGGCCTCGGCACGGGCTTCGTCGAGCGTGTCCGCCGCCTCGGCGCGCAGCGCGTCGGCCGCCTCCTGCGCCTCGCCGACCGTCAGCTCGTTGGCCGTACGGGTCTCCTCCGTGAGCCGCTCCGCCTCGGCGGTGGCCTCGGTGATGAGCCGGTCCGCCTGCTCGGCGGCCTCCGTACGGAGCCGGTTGCCCTCGGCGCGGGCCTCGTCCAGGGTGGCCGCGGCCTCGGCGCGGGTGGCCTCGGCCGCCTGCTCCGCCTCCGCGGTCAGCCGCTCGGCCTCCGCCCGTGCCTCGTCGACCGTCAGCGCGTTCGCGGCCAGGGTCTCCTCGGTGAGGCGCTCCGCCTCCGCGGTCGCCTCGGTGACGATCCGGCCGCCCTCGGCGCGCGAGGACTCCAGGGACTCCGCCGCCTCGCCGCGGATCCGGTTCGCGTCCTCGCGGGCGTCCGCCCGGGTCCGCGCCGCGTCGCGCTCGGACGCCGCCAGGGCGTCCGTCGCCTCCGTGCGCACCCGCTGCGCGTACTCCGCCGTATCGGCGCGCAGCTGCTCCGCCTCGGCGATCGCGTCGCCGACCGTGCGCTCCGCCAGGGCCTTGGCCGCGTCCGTCTCGACACGGACCTCGCTGCGCAGGCGCGCCGCGTCCTCGGCCGCCCCCTCGCGGTCCGCGCGGGCCTCGGCGCGGACCCGGTCCGCCTCCTCCTCGGCCTCGGTACGCGTACGGTCCGCCGCGTGCTCGGCCGCACTGCGCAGCCCCGCGACCTCCTCCTCGGCCTGCTCGTGCAGGCCGGCCACGGAGTCCCGCACCTGCTGGGCGGTGGCCTCCGCCGCCGCGACCAGCTCCGCGGCGCGGCTCTCCGCCTCCTCGGTCAGCCAGACCGCCTCGGCCTGCGCCTCCTCCGAGCGCTTGCGCGCCTGCGCCAGCAGTTCCTCGCTCTGCTCACGGGCCTGAGCCCGCTCGTTGCCCGCGTCCGTGCGGGCCGCCGACAGGGTCTCCTCGGCCTCCCGGCGACGCCGCGCGGCCTCCTCCTGGGCAGCCGCGAGGGCCTCCGCGGCCTCCGCCGCGACCCGTTCGGCGGCCGCCTTGGCCTCGGCGCGCAGCCGGTCCGCGGCCGCCTTGGCCTCGGCGCGCAGCCGCTCCGACTCGGTCTCCGCCTCGGCGCGCAGCCGCACGGACACCTGCTCGGCCTCCGCGCGGACCCGGCCCGCGTCCTGGGCGGCCTCCGTGCGCAGCTGCTCGGCCTCCGCCTCCGACTGGGCCTGGAGGGTGCGGATCCGCTCCGCGGCCTCGGCGCGCAGCCGGTCGTTCTCCTCGGTGGTCTCCCTGCGGATGCCCTCCGCCGCGGTGCGGGCGTCACGCAGCGTCTGCTCCGCCGTGGCCAGCCGTCCCTCGGCGTCCGTGTGCAGGCGTACGAGCTCCTGATCGGCCTCCGCCCGCTTCGCGGCCAGGGCCTGCTCGGTCTCCTCGCGCCGCGCCCGCACGGCCGCGTCCGCCTCGGCGGCCAGGGCCTCGGCGTGCTCCTCGGCGTCCGCGCGCAGCCGCTCGGCCTCCGCGCGGGTGCGCTCCAGCGTCTCCTCGGCCTGCCGGCGCAGGGTCGTCGCCCGCTCCACGGCCTCCGCGCGGACCCGCTCGCTCTCGGCGGTCGCGCCGCCGCGCAGCTCGTCCGCGTCCGACTTGGCCTTGCCCAGCAGTTCCTCGGCGGTCCGGGCCGCCTCCTCGATCTGCTGGACCGCCTCGCGGCGTGCCTCCCCGCGGATCCGCTCGCCCTCGGCCACGGCCTCCGCGCGCAGCTGCTCCGCCTCGCCGCGCAGCCGCCGGGCCTCCTCCTGGAGCTCGACGGTACGGGCCCGGTACTCCTCGGTGTCGTCCTTCGCCGCGCCCTTGAGCTCGTCGGCCGTGGCCGCCGCCTGCAGGCGCAGCCGGTCGGCCTCGGACTCCGCCTCGCGGCGGATCCGCTCGGCCTCCTCGGACGCGGCACGGGTGGTGGCGCGGGCGTCCTCCGAGGCCTTGTTGAGTACGTCCTCGGCGGTGCGGGCCGCCTTCGCCAGCTGCGCCGCGGTGTCCTCGGCGGCGGCCGTACGGGCCTGCTCGCCGGCTTCGGTGCGCAGCCGCTCCGCCTCGGCGCGGGCGTCGGCCAGCGCCTGCTCGGCCTCGGCCTTGAGGGCCTCGGTCTCCTTCGTGGCCTCGCCGACCAGCCGGGCGACCTGCTCCTTCGCCGTGCGGGTGCGCTGCTCGTTGACGGACTCCGCCGAGGCGAGCTGCCGGGCGGCGCTCTCCTTGGCGTCCGCGAGCAGGGTCTCGGCCTCCGCGCGGGCCGCGCGCAGCGCCCCGTCGGCCTCCTGCACCCGTGCCTCGGCCACCCGGCCGAGGTCCAGGGTCTGCTGCCGGGTCTGCTCGGCCTCGGTGGTGGTGCTGCTGCGCAGCCGCTCCGCGTGCTCGGTGGCCTCCTGGGCCTGCGCCGAGGCGGCGGCGAGCAGCCGCTCGGCCTCCTTGCGGGCGCGCAGCAGCGTGGATTCGGCCTCGGTGCGGGTGGCCTCCGTGTCGGCGGCGAGCCGGCGGCGGGCCTCCTCCACGGTCCGGGCGGCCTCGGCGCGGGCGGCGTTCAGCGCCTGCTCGGCCTCGGCGCGGGACTCGTCCATGAGCCGGCGGGCCTGGGACTCGGTCCGGGCGCGCAGCTGCTCGGCCCAGGCGACGTTCTCGTTGACGTGCGCCTCGACGGTCTGGCGGCGCTCGTTGAGCTCCTGGTCCAGGCGCTGGCGCCGGTTGACGGCCTCCGAGTGCAGCTCGGCCTGGAGGCGCGCCTGGTGCTCGGCGTGCTCCTGGAGGATGCGCTGGGTCTGGGCCCGGGCCTCGCGCAGCTCGCGCTCGGCGTCGGAGCGCATCTGGTCGGCCTGCACCTGGGCATTGCGGAGCAGCTGCTCCGCCTGGTACCCCATGTCCGCGCCGTCGTACGCGGGGCGGGACGCGAGATTGCGGCGCACCTCATGCAGCTTGGCGCGCAGCACCTCGACCTGGTACCCCAGGTCTTCCGCGTGCTGGACGGCCTTCCCGCGCTCCTTCTTCAGCCGCTCCATCTCGGCCTCGAAGCGCGAGAGATGGTCGGCCTCGGCCTGATGGCTCTCCTGGCTTTCGTAGCCCCGCACAGCGCGGTCCCATCCGTCCCCTGGTCGCAAGCTCACTCCCAATTGAGCATCGCTCGCCCGCTGAACGACGCCCCCGGGGAATGGTGTCAGATACCGGGGCAGGGGTTCGGGCCCCGACCCCGTCTCCGCACCGAACCCCGGCCGAGCCAGTGCCACTCTACCGGCCGGGGAATGGGGGCATCAGTGATCAGGGTTGCTGGTGACCAGTTCGGTCAGGACTCCGTGGCAGTCCTTGGGGTGGAGGAAGGTGATCCGGGAGCCCATGGAGCCGGTTCGCGGCTCGTCGTAGAGGACCCGGACGCCCTTGCCGCGGATGGCTTCGGAGTCGCCGTCGACGTCCGCGGTGCCGAAGGCGATGTGGTGGACGCCCTCGCCGTTCTTGGCCAGCCACTTGCCCACCGCGGAGTCCTCGCGGGTGGGCTCCAGGAGCTGGAGGTAGGAGGCCCCGCCGTCGGAGGTCTCGTTGATCTTGAGCATGGCCTCGCGTACGCCCTGCTCCTCGTTGATCTCGGTGTGGAACACCTCGAAGCCGTACGTGGCACGGTAGAACTCGACGGTCTTGTCGAGGTCGAAGCAGGCGATCCCGATGTGGTCGATTCTTGTCAGCATGGGACCAGTCCACCGCCGCGGAGGGTGGTTACGCAACGTGCCAGCGATCACACCGACTGCCCGGTGACGGCGCGGGTACCGCTCAGTACATTCAGGTAAACCCTCGTTCACTCCTCATCCAAGGGGCTGTGCCTCATGTCCGGAACGAACAACACCACTTCAGTGATCGTCGCCGGGGCCCGCACGCCCATGGGGCGTCTGCTCGGCTCGCTGAAGTCCTTCTCGGGCGCCGACCTCGGCGGATTCGCCATCAAGTCGGCGCTGGAACGGGCCGGCATCTCCGGCGACCAGGTCCAGTACGTGATCATGGGCCAGGTGCTCCAGGCCGGCGCGGGCCAGATCCCCGCCCGCCAGGCCGCCGTCAAGGCGGGCATCCCGATGAACGTGCCCGCGCTCACCATCAACAAGGTGTGCCTCTCGGGCCTCGACGCGATCGCGCTGGCGGACCAGCTCATCCGCGCCGGCGAATTCGACATCGTGGTCGCGGGCGGCCAGGAGTCGATGACCAACGCCCCGCACCTGCTGCCGAAGTCCCGCGAGGGCTTCAAGTACGGCGCCATCGGGATGCTGGACGCGATGGCCCACGACGGCCTCACCGACGCCTTCGAGAACATCGCGATGGGCGAGTCCACCGAGAAGCACAACACCCGGCTGGGCATCGAGCGCGCCCCGCAGGACGCGTTCGCGGCCGCCTCCCACCAGCGGGCCGCCGCCGCGCAGAAGAACGGCGTCTTCGAGGCCGAGATCACCCCGGTCGAGATTCCGCAGCGCAAGGGCGACCCGGTGCTGTTGGTGGCGGACGAGGGCATCCGCGCGGAGACCACCGTGGAGTCGCTCGGCAAGCTGCGGCCGGCCTTCGCCAAGGACGGGACGATCACCGCCGGCACCTCCTCGCAGATCTCCGACGGCGCGGCCGCCGTGGTCGTGATGAGCAAGGCCAAGGCCGAGGAGCTGGGCCTGGAGTGGATCGCCGAGATCGGCGCCCACGGCAACGTGGCCGGTCCGGACAACTCCCTCCAGTCGCAGCCCTCGAACGCGATCCTGCACGCCCTGAAGAAGGAGGGCCTGGAGGTCTCCGACCTGGACCTCATCGAGATCAACGAGGCCTTCGCGGCGGTCGCCGTGCAGTCAATGAAGGACCTCGGCGTGACCCCGGAAAAGGTGAACGTCAACGGTGGCGCCATTGCGCTGGGGCACCCCATCGGCATGTCCGGTGCCCGCGTGGTGCTGCACCTGGCGCTGGAGCTCAAGCGCCGGGGCGGCGGCGTGGGCGCGGCCGCGCTGTGCGGTGGCGGCGGCCAGGGCGACGCCCTCGTGATCCGCGTCCCGAAGGCGTAGGTGCGCGGATGACGACGGTGGACGTCCCCACGCTGGTGGCGCAGGCCCGCGAGGGCCGGCCGCGGGCCGTGGCCCGGCTGATCTCACTGGTCGAGGGGGCGTCCCCGCACCTGCGCGAGGTGATGGCCGCCCTGGCCCCGCTGACCGGTGGCGCGTACGTGGTCGGCCTGACCGGCTCGCCCGGTGTCGGCAAGTCGACCTCGACCTCGGCGCTCGTCACGGCCTACCGCAAGGCCGGCAAGCGGGTCGGCGTGCTGGCCGTGGACCCGTCCTCGCCCTTCTCGGGCGGGGCGCTCCTCGGCGACCGGGTCCGGATGTCGGACCACGCCTCCGACCCGGGGGTCTACATCCGCTCGATGGCGACCCGCGGGCACCTCGGCGGCCTGGCCTGGGCCGCCCCGCAGGCGATCCGGGTGCTGGACGCGGCGGGCTGCGACGTGATCCTGGTCGAGACGGTGGGCGTCGGTCAGTCCGAGGTGGAGATCGCCTCGCAGGCCGACACCTCGGTGGTGCTGCTGGCGCCCGGGATGGGCGACGGGATCCAGGCCGCGAAGGCCGGAATCCTGGAGATCGGCGACGTGTACGTGGTGAACAAGGCGGACCGGGACGGCGCGGACGCGACGGCCCGGGAGCTCAACCACATGCTGGGGCTCGGCGAGTCCCGGGGACCGGACGACTGGCGGCCCCCGATCGTCAAGACGGTCGCGGCGCGCGGGCAGGGCATCGACGAGCTGGTCGAGGCCCTGGAGAAGCACCGGGCCTGGATGGACGAGCACGGGGTGCTGGACGGGCGCCGTGCGGCGCGTGCGGCCCGCGAGGTGGAGACGATCGCGATCACCACCCTGCGCGGCCGGCTGGCCGACCTGCACGGGGACGCGCGGCTCGACGCGCTGGCCGTACGGGTCGCCGCGGGCGAGCTGGACCCGTACGCGGCGGCGGACGCCCTGCTGGACGGCCTCACGGAGGCCTGAGCGGGGCCGGGGGCCCGAGGGGGAGGTGGCGGGGGCGGCGGCCGGGTGGCGCCGCCCCCGCACCGGCGTTCCGGGCGGGTCGGCCGTTGTCGCCGTCGCCGTCGCCGTCGCCGTCGCCGGCGGAAGCCCGGCGGCGGCAGGGCCGCGGCCGGGCCGGCGGGGTCCGGCTACACCTTCCCGCGGTTCTCGCGCAGGTGCTCCGCGACGGGGCGCAGCGATTCGCGCAGGGCCGCCAGGGCCTGAGGCGGCAGCAGGTCGATGAAGTGCTCCCGCACCGATGCCACGTGGTGCGGGGCCACCTTGCGCATGGTGTCCATGCCCTCGTCCGTGAGCACCGCGTACAGGCCGCGGCGGTCGGACTCGCAGTTCACCCGGCGCACCAGGCCCGCCGTCTCCATGCGGGTGATCTGGTGGGACAGCCGGCTCTTGGACTGCAGCGTGGCGGTGGCCAGATCGCTCATGCGCATCCGGTGGCCGTCCGACTCCGAGAGGTTCACGAGGATCTCGTAGTCGTTGTTGGTGAGCCCGAAGGGCTGGAGATCCTTTTCCAGCTGGTGCATCAGCAGTCTGCTGACGTCCAGATGGGTGCGCCAGGCGCACTGCTCGGCGTCGGTCAGCCAGCGGGTGGCCGTCTCGGTCTCGATGGTCTCCATGAATGAACTCTACCTAAGAAGTTGAATTACGTACAAAAATAGGAAGATGTGCGGAGTCTCACAGTCCGAGTCGCCGCTGGAGGTCTCCCAGCTGCCCCGGCATCCGCGGCACGCCCAGCTGACCCAGCGGGCCCTGGCCGGCCCCCGGAACGCCCTGGGCGTTGCCCGTGGCCGCACCGGCGCCCACCGCGCCCACCGGCTGCTCCGCCATCAGCATCTCCGACGACTGGAGCAGAACCGTCCCCGCCCCGACGAACTCGAACTGGTGCTCCTCGCCCGAGGTGCCGCCGAGTCCCGTGAGCGAACGCAGTCCGCCCATCACGCCCGTCATGTATCCGTGGTCGTAGTGGTGGCACGGGGACGGGCAGTCCGCCCAGCCCACCAGGGCCTGCGGGTCCACGCGCAGCGGCGGTTCCATGAACACCACCGGTCCGTTGGACGCAGCCACGAACTTCCCGGTTCCGATCAGCGTCAGGAAGCCCGGGACGATGGACTGCTTGAGGGCGAGCGTGGGCTGGTAGGCGAGGAGGTTCCCCGACCGGATGGTCAGGTTGCCGTCGTCCAGGTCGTACGAGTTCACGTCGAAGGCGCGGTCGGCCAGGAGCATCTTGCCCTGCCCCTCGGCCACCACCCAGTCGCTCGCGTGCAGGGGCGAGTGGAAACTGGTGCGCAGCAGCCGGTCGAAGCGGCCGTTGCCGATGCCGTTGAAGTCGATGCGCCCGTAGTAGGCGATCATCTTGCCCTTCTGCAGGAACCACTGGCTCCCCTTGAGCTCCACGCAGAAGGTGTAGGAGTTCACGTTGTCGTCGGAGGGCAGGGTGTGCGGGTCGAAGACCGTCGGGCCGCCCGGTCCGCCGGTCACGGGACCAAAGTTCACAGCTTCTCCTCCGAGGCCTGTACGAAGACGGCGCCCTGGCCGGACAGCTCCAGCTGGAACGCCTCGCCCGAACCGCGGCCGACCATGTCCCGCCAGCCCAGGGCGGCGGAGAGCTTGTTCCTGACGTCCCCGTGGTGGGCCACGTACGCCTGCGGGTCGACGTGGACCGGCCGGTTCGGGGTGATGGGGAGTTCCAGGACTCCGCCGTGGGCCATCACGGCGACCGCGCCGTGGCCCTTGAGGGTGGTCGTGAACAGGCCCTGGCCGGTCACCTGGCCGCGCACCATGCCCATGACGCCGCCCTGCGAGCCCATGAACATCGTCCCCTGCTGGAGGGTGCCGTCGAAGGCGAGCAGCCGGTCGGCCTCCACGTAGAGGGTCTCGCCCGAGAGGTTGACGACCTGGACGTGGTGGCCGCCGTGGCCGAACATCACGGTGCCGCTGCCCTCCACGGCCATCAGGGGCGTCTGCTCGTTCGCCACCCGGCGTCCGATCATGCCCATCACGCCGCCCTGACCGCCCGTCAGGCTCGGGGTGAAGGAGACGTCGCCGCGGTAGGCCAGCATCGCCCCGCGCTGGCTGTACAGCTTCTGCCCGGGGACGACCTGGGCCTCGATCATCTTCGAGTTGATCTCGCGGAACGGCATCAGACGTCGCCCCCGATGGTGTTGCGCTCGCTGGGCTGCACGTAGACCAGGCCCTCGCCCTCGAAGCGGATCTGGAAGGCCTCTCCGGACCCCTCGCCGATCAGGGTGCGGAAGGTCACGCCGGACTGGAAGGACTGCTGGAGGTTCCCGGTGTGCGCGATGTACGCGCCCGGGTCCACCGACAGCGGGTACTGGGCGCTGACGCGCAGCACCACCGCCGGGCCGTCGGACATGATCGCCGCCTGGCCCGAGCCCTCGACCGTCGTCGTGAACAGGCCGTTGCCCGTGGTCGCGCCGCGCAGGCCGGTGAACGTGGTGCCGGTGCGCAGGCCGGCGTCGGTGCACAGCAGGTTGCTGGACTCGACGTGCAGCTTCTCGCCGCGCAGATTGACCAGATTGATCTCACTCGCCCGGTCCGCGAAGTAGCAGGTGCCGTGTCCCTGCACCTCCATCACGGTCATCTGTTCACCCGTCAGGCGACGGGTCACCATTCCGCGGAGGCCTTCGCCACCGCCGGTCATCTTCTTGAAGGCCATCTGGCCGTCGTACGCGACCATGGCGCCGTTTTTGGCTTTCACGGCGTCACCGGTCAGGTCGACGGCGAGCACCTTGCTGCCTTGGAGTCGGAACTGAGCCACGGGGACGAAGGTATCGGCAGCGGACGGGCCCGAACAGTGTCCCGTGGCCGATATGCGCCACACTCTCCCGACTCCGGGGGATCCGGGGGACCCGCCACAAGATCTTCCGTGACGGCTGAGACACTGGGACGGACCCCCGGCCTCCACCCGCGAAGGTTCCACGTGGACATCAAGACCGCTTCCGCCCTGCACCGGCTGCGCCTCATCTCCGTTCCGGAAGCCCTGTCGTTCCCGGCGCTGCTGATCTTCGGCTCGCTGCTCAGCCGGGTGTCGGACATCGACTACCTGATGATGCCGCTCGGGATCCTGCACGGGATCCTGTTCGTGATCTACGCGATCTTCCTGCTCGACGTGTGGAACAAGGCGAAGTGGCCGGCCAAGAAGGTGGCCCTGTTCTTCCTGTTCGCGCTGCTGCCCTTCGGCGGCCTCTACGGGGACAGGCTGCTCAAGCGCGACGAGGCCGACAGCGTCATCGCGGCCCGCGCCCGTGAGGCGGCCCAGGCGTGATCGTCGCGTTCTCGGTCACTCCGCTGGGGGTCGGCGAAGAGGTCGGCGAGTACGTCGCCGACGCGGTCCGCGTGGTGCGCGAGTCCGGGCTGCCGAACCGCACCGACGCCATGTTCACCACCGTGGAAGGACCTTGGGACGAGGTCATGGACGTGGTCCGGCGCGCGGTGGCCGCCGTGGAGGAACGGGCCCCGAGGGTGTCCTTCATCCTCAAGGCCGACATCCGGCCCGGCATCACCGACGGGATGACCTCGAAGATCGAGACGGTGGAACGCCACCTCGCCCAGGGCTGAGCGCCGCGGCGCCGGCTACGGGGCGCAGCCGGCCGCCAGCGCGATGGCCAGGGGCGTGCGTTCGTAGAGGACCTGGTGGCCGTGGCGGGACGGGATCAGCAGACCCGCCGCGCGCAGTGCCTTCAGGTGGGCCGAGACCGTCGAGGGCGCCAGGCCCAGGCGGTGCGCGAGGGCCGTCGTGGAGGCGGGCTCGTGCAGTGCGCACAGCACCTCGGCGCGGGCCCGGCCCAACAGCCCGGCCAGCGCGCTCGGGGCCGGTCCGTCCGAGGCCGTCCACAGGGCGCCGATGCCCCGGGCCGGATACACCAGCGTGGGCTGCCACGGGGGGTCGTATCCGCCGACCACCTCCGGCCAGACGAAGGCGCTCGGCATCAGGAGCAGCCCCTGGCCGCCGAGTGCGCGGTCGTGATGGGCCCGGCGCTCGACGGTCAGCGTGTTCGTCCCGCCGTCCCAGCGCAGATCGGGGTGGAGGCCGTCGAACAGCGCCTCCAGCCCGCCCGCCGCCAGCCGCCGGGAGTGGAACAGGACGTCCGCCTCCAGCAGGGCCCGCAGCCGGGGCCAGTGCGGGGCGACCAGGGCCCGCCAGGCCGCCTCGGTCAGATCGGCCAGCTCCGCCACCGCCCGGCCCGGATCCGCCAGCATCCGCCGCCCGGCGGCGCTCTCCAGGGCGCCCGGGGTGCAGGCCAGGGAGCGGCGCAGGTCCTCGTGGGCCGCCTCCGGCCGGCCGGCCGCCGCGCGCACCCGCGCCATCTCCTCCTCGAAGGTCGGGGACGGTCCCGTCGGGGGAGGGCTCAGCAGGTCGGGGTGGTGCCCCCGGCGCGGCATCAGCAGCCACAGCGGACGCAGGTCCAGGCCGGCCGCGGCGGCGCGGATCCGGCTCAGCCAGGGCAGGTGGTACGCCTGCCGCTCCGGGCGCATCAGGACCCGTACCGCCTCCTGCGTCTCCCAGCGCGGGGAGACCCCGAAGCGGCAGCGCAGCAGATCGGCCGGGCCGAAGCGGAAGTGGTTCCCCATGGCGGCCCCTTCGATTCGCCCGGTGCCGAATGTCTACCGGCCCACCCTAGGCGGGCCGAGGCTGACCCCCATGCCCACTCCCACGCCTCCCCCCGGCCCCGCCCGGCCGCCCGCCCCGCCGGGCTCCGCGCCCGCGCCGACGCCTGCGCCCGGTTCCCCTCCGTCCCCTGCGCCCCGTTCGGGTCCGGTCTCCGGTCCCGGGGCCGTACCGCGCCGACAGGGCGACGGGTACCGTGCGGTGTTCCGGGTCCGGGAGTTCCGGGTCGTGTTCCTCGCGCACCTGCTGTCGCTGCTCGGGGTCGTCGTCGCCGAGATCTCCCTCACCGTCCTGGTCTACCGCGCCACCGGCTCCGCCCTGATGAGCGCGCTCACCTTCGCCCTCGGGTTCCTGCCCCACGCCCTCGGCGGCACCCTCCTCGCCCCCCTCGCCGACCGCCGCCCCGCCCGCAGGGTCCTCGTCGCCTGCGACCTGCTCTGCGCCGCCTGCGCGGCCGCCATGGTCTGGCCGGGGACCCCGGTCGCCGCGATCCTGGTCCTGCGCTGCGCCATGGCCTTCGTCGCCCCGCTGTTCCAGGGCGCCCGCAGCGCCTCCCTCGCCGACGTCCTCGGCACCGGCGAGGCCTTCGTCCTCGGCCGCTCCCTGCTGCGCATGGTCTCCCAGGGCGCCCAGCTCACCGGCTTCGGCCTCGGCGGGCTCCTGCTCACCGTCCTCGCCCCGCGCGGGGCGATCGCCCTCACCGCGGCGGGGTTCCTCGCCTCCGCGCTGCTGCTGCGCCTGGGCACCCGCGACCGGCCCGCCCGCGCCGGCACCGTCGTCGGCGGGTCCCCCCTCGACGGGATCCGCGCCGTCTTCGGTGACCGGCGGCTGCGCGTCCTGACCCTGCTGTGCTGGCTGCCGCCCGCCTTCGCCGTCGTGCCCGAGGCCCTCCTGACGCCCTACGCGGACGGCATCGGCGCGGGCACCGCCACCCTCGGCGTGCTCATGTGCGCACTGCCCGTCGGCTCCGTCGCCGGTGAACTCTGGGCCGGCTCGGCCCTCACCGCCCGAACGCGCTCGCGGATCACCGCCCCGCTGGCGGCCGTCGCGTCGCTCCCGCTCCTCGTCTACGCCGTCCGGCCCGGCGCCCCCGTCCTCCTCGGGGCGCTCCTGCTGGCCGGGCTCACCCACGCCTACACCATCGGCCTCGACCGGATGTTCGTGGACGCCGTCCCCGAAGCGCTGCGCGGCCGGGCGATGACCCTGCTCAGCACCGGCCTGATGACCCTCCAGGGCGTCGGCATGGCGCTCGCCGGGGCCGCTGCCGAGTTCCTCCCGGCGCACGTGGTGGTCACCGGGGCCGCCGTCCTCGGCACGGCCGTCGTCCTGCTCCTGCTTTCCCGGCTGCGCGCCGCCGCGCCCCGTGCGCCCCGCGCGCTCCACGCGCCCCGGGCCGAGGAGTGAGACGGGGCTGACCGCCAAATGACCGCCCGGTAGGGTCTGGTGGATGCCCAAGCCGCTCAGCCTCCCCTTCGACCCCATCGCCCGCGCCGACGAACTCTGGCGCCGGCGCTGGGGTCCCGTGCCCTCCATGGCCGCGATCACCTCGATCATGCGGGCCCACCAGATCCTGCTGGCCGAGGTCGACGCGGTGGTGAAGCCGTACGGACTGACCTTCGCCCGCTACGAGGCGCTGGTGCTGCTGACCTTCTCCCAGGCGGGGGAGCTCCCGATGTCGAAGATCGGCGAGCGCCTGATGGTCCACCCGACCTCGGTGACGAACACCGTGGACCGGCTGATGCGGTCCGGCCTGGTGGCCAAGCGCCCCAACCCGCACGACGGCCGCGGCACGCTCGCGTCCATCACGGAGAAGGGCCGGGAGGTCGTCGAGGCGGCGACGAAGGACCTGATGGGCATCGACTTCGGCCTGGGCGCGTACGACGCCGAGGAGTGCGCGGAGATCTTCGCGCTGCTGCGCCCGCTGCGGGTGGCGGCCGCGGACTTCGAGGAGAACCAGCCCCGGGCCGGGGCCGCGTCAAGATCGCGCAAAACGGACGGTTAGGCTCGTGGCCATGAAACGAAGCGTGCTGACCCGCTACCGCGTCATGGCCTACGTGACCGCGGTCATGCTCCTGATCCTCTGTGCCTGCATGGTGGCCAAGTACGGCTTCGACACCGGCGCCGACCTGACCCTGGCGGTCTCGCAGGTCCACGGTGTGCTCTTCATGATCTACCTGGTCTTCGCCTTCGACCTGGGCTCCAAGGCGAAGTGGCCCTTCGGCAAGCTGCTGTGGGTGCTGGCGTCGGGGACCATCCCGCTGGCCGCCTTCTTCGTCGAGCGCACCGTCCGCGCGGACGTCGAGCCGCTGGTCGAGGACGCCCTGGAGCCCGCGAAGGCCTAGAGCCCCACTCGGCCGGACGCCCCGGGGAAGGACTCCCCGGGGTTTCCCATCGACATTTACTAGGACGTCCTAGTAAATTCGTGGGTATGGACGCTGACGCCATCGAGGAGGGCCGCCGACGCTGGCAGGCCCGGTATGACAAGGCCCGCAAGCGCGAGGCCGATTTCACGACGCTCTCCGGAGATGACGTCGACCCCGTCTACGGGCCCCGCCCCGGGGACTCGTACGAGGGGTTCGAGCGCATCGGCTGGCCCGGGGAGTACCCCTACACCCGTGGTCTGCACGCCACCGGCTACCGCGGCCGGACCTGGACCATCCGGCAGTTCGCCGGGTTCGGCAACGCCGAGCAGACCAACGAGCGCTACAAGATGATCCTGGCCGCCGGCGGCGGCGGCCTCTCCGTCGCCTTCGACATGCCCACCCTCATGGGCCGTGACTCCGACGACCCCCGCGCCCTCGGCGAGGTCGGCCACTGCGGCGTGGCCATCGACTCCGCCGCCGACATGGAGGTCCTCTTCAAGGACATCCCGCTCGGCGACGTCACCACCTCGATGACGATCTCCGGGCCCGCCGTACCCGCCTTCTGCATGTACCTGGTCGCCGCCGAGCGCCAGGGAGTCGACCCGGCCGTGCTCAACGGCACGCTCCAGACCGACATCTTCAAGGAGTACATCGCCCAGAAGGAGTGGCTCTTCGAACCCGAGCCGCACCTGCGCCTCATCGGCGACCTCATGGAGTACTGCGCGAACGGCATCCCGGCCTACAAGCCGCTGTCCGTCTCCGGCTACCACATCCGCGAGGCCGGGGCCACGGCGGCGCAGGAGCTCGCCTACACCCTCGCCGACGGCTTCGGCTACGTGGAGCTCGGCCTCTCCCGCGGACTGGACGTCGACCACTTCGCCTCGGGCCTCTCGTTCTTCTTCGACGCGCACCTCGACTTCTTCGAGGAGATCGCCAAGTTCCGCGCCGCCCGCCGCATCTGGGCCCGCTGGATGAAGGAGGTCTACGGGGCGAAGTCCGACAAGGCCATGTGGCTGCGCTTCCACACCCAGACGGCCGGTGTCTCCCTCACCGCCCAGCAGCCGTACAACAACGTCGTGCGCACCGCCGTCGAAGCCCTCGCGGCCGTCCTCGGCGGCACCAACTCCCTGCACACCAACGCCCTCGACGAGACCCTCGCCCTCCCCAGCGAGCAGGCCGCCGAGATCGCGCTGCGCACGCAGCAGGTGCTGATGGAGGAGACCGGCGTCGCCAACGTGGCCGACCCGCTGGGCGGCTCCTGGTACGTCGAGCAGCTCACCGACCGCATCGAGGCCGACGCCGAGAAGATCTTCGAGCAGATCAAGGAGCGCGGCCTGCGCGCCCACCCGGACGGGCAGCACCCGATCGGGCCGATCACCTCGGGCATCCTGCGCGGCATCGAGGACGGCTGGTTCACCGGGGAGATCGCCGAGTCGGCGTTCCAGTACCAGCGCGCCCTGGAGAAGGGCGACAAGCGGGTCGTCGGCGTCAACGTCCACCACGGCTCGGTCACCGGCGACCTGGAGATCCTCCGCGTCAGCCACGAGGTGGAGCGGGTCCAGGTCCAGGAGCTGGCCGAGCGCAAGGGCCGCCGCGACGACGCCAAGGTGAGCGCGGCGCTCGAATCGATGCTCGCCGCCGCCCGCGACGGCTCGAACATGATCCCGGCCATGCTGGACGCCGTACGGGCCGAGGCCACGCTCGGCGAGATCTGCAACGTCCTGCGCGACGAGTGGGGCACCTACACCGAGCCGCCCGGCTTCTGACGGACGGTCCGCGAGGCCGGTCACGCCCCCGCCGCACGGCGGGGGAGGTGGCCGGTCTTCCGCGTTCCCGGGGACGCGGCCGGTGCCCGGCGCGGGCCGACGTGCCGGGCCGACGGGGCCTCAGGCGGAAGCGGCGCCCCGCAGGCCGTGCATCAGCAGCGAGGTGAAGGCGGACACCCACAGCTCGTCCACCGGCTCGCAGCTGACCAGCGCGCGGTGCACCACCGTGCCCGCGATCACGTCGAAGATCAGGTCCGTGGCAAGGCCGGAGAGGGCCTCGTCCTCCTCGTACGGAAGTTCCCCGCGCGCCTGGGCCCGTTCGCGACCCAGTACGACGAGACGTTTCTGCCGGTCCACGATCGCCGACCGGATCCGCCCCCGCAGCGCCTCGTCCCGGGTGGACTCGGCGACCACCGCCATCAGGGCGGTGCGCGCCTCGGGGCGCCGCAGCAGCTGTGCGAACTGCAGGACCACGTACTCGATGTCGGCTTCGAGCGAGCCCCGGTCCGGGAGTTCCAGCGCGTCGAACAACTCCGCGACCGCGTCCACGACCAGCTCGCTCTTGCCCGCCCAGCGCCGGTAGAGGGTGGTCTTCGCGACGCCCGCGCGGGCCGAGACGTCCCCCATCGTCAGCTTCGACCAGCCCAGCTCCACCAGCGCGTCCCGCGTCGCCGCGAGGATCGCGGCGTCCGCCGCCGCGCTGCGGGGGCGGCCGGTGCGACCGGGCGGGGGGCTCGTACAAGGGCTGGGGTTGCGCATGGCCGAGACCATACCCGTCAGTAGCGGAACCGGCGGGGGGTCGTTCGCTGTGGTTCAGATCACGGGGCGCCCGGGGCCCGGGGGAGTTACGCTACGGCTCGTAGCGAAAGAGCGACAACCACGCGAAGGCTACTGGCGCCAGGTGGGGACCCGGCGCCGCACAACGGTTCGACCGATCAGTGGGACGATCTTTCGGGATCCTTTTCGTCGGCGCGCGCACACGGGGGAGGATGTACGCATGCAGCCCAGAAACATGTCCATGAGCGGCGTCGTCGACCTCGCCGCGGTGAAGGCGGCCGGCGAAGCCAAGGCCAAGGCCGAGCAGGCGCGCGCGGAGGCCGCCCGGCAGGGCGGCGCCGGAGCGGGCGCCGTGCCCGGTGGCGCCGTACCGCCGTCCGCGCTCGTGATCGACGTCGACGAGGCCGGCTTCGAAAGCGACGTCCTCCAGCTCTCCAACGAGGTTCCGGTCGTCCTCGACTTCTGGGCCGAGTGGTGCGAGCCGTGCAAGCAGCTCAGCCCGCTCCTGGAGCGCCTGACCGCCGAGGCGAACGGCCGCTTCGTCCTGGCGAAGATCGACGTCGACGCCAATCAGATGCTGATGCAGCAGTTCGGCATCCAGGGCATCCCGGCCGTCTTCGCCGTCGTGGCCGGCCAGGTGTTGCCGCTGTTCCAGGGCGTGGCTCCGGAGCAGCAGATCCGCGAGACCCTCGCCCAGCTGGTCCAGGTCGCCGAGGAGCGCTTCGGCCTCATCGGCCTCCAGGTGGACCCCGGTGCGCAGGGCGTGGCGGCCGAGCGGGCCCCCGAGCCGGCCGGTCCGTACGACGCCCTGCTGGAAGCGGCCGTCGTCGCCCTGGACGCGGGCGACCTGGGCGGGGCCGTGCAGGCGTACAAGAACGTGCTCGCCGACGACCCGGCCAACACCGAGGCCAAGCTGGGCCTGGCCCAGGCCGAGCTGCTGACCCGGGTGCAGCACCTGAACCCGCAGACCGTGCGCGCCGAGGCGGCCGCCCATCCGAAGGACCCGGCCGCGCAGATGGCGGCGGCCGATCTGGACCTGGCCGGCGGGCACGTCGCCGACGCCTTCGGGCGCCTGGTGGACACCGTCCGGGTCACCTTCGGTGACGAGCGGGACTCCGTACGGGTCAGGCTCCTGGAACTCTTCGAGGTCATCGGCGCGGACGACCCCCGGGTCGCCGCCGCCCGTACCGCGCTGGCGCGCGTGCTGTTCTAGGCAGGGGCCGGGCGCCCCTCCGGGTACCGGCGATTTGTTGACACGTAGATAAACAGCGGCCGCGCTTTACCAAAACTTGGTAATCGCGGCCGCTGTTACTCGCAGTAAAGCGAACCCCGTGAACTGTCCGGTTGGTTCGTTCTTCTCCCCTTCTGTCGTGGCCCTGGGTGACACCCTGTGTGGCCACTCGACGGCGGCCGGTCGCACCCCGGTTATCCAGCCGTTACCCGCCAGTAACGACCCCCCTTGTGCCCCGGCCGCGAATGGACCACGATCGGCGACGCTCGGTCCTTCCCGCAGAGCCGCTCATCCGGAGCCGCGGTGGAGGGTCCCCACCGGGCCGGCCGGTGGCAGTGGCACCGGCCGTGGGACAGGGGGGTCTCCACCACACCCGGCGGAGCCTGTCCTCCAGGTTGCGCGAACGCGTGGCCCAGTGGTTGTCGCTCGGGGGTGATCGCCGGTGTACGGGACGTGGCCCAGCCATACCCCGGCCTCCTGCGCTCCTTCCCGAGGACGTAGCACTTCTCCCATCCCAGGACGGGCACGGCCCGGACCGGAGATGTACGTCCGAGAAGGAGGAACGATATGAGTTCTCAGGTTCGTGGCGGGACCAGATGGAAGCGCTTCGCGCTCGTCATGGTGCCGAGCATCGCGGCCACGGCCGCGGTCGGTGTGGGTCTGGCGCAGGGAGCCCTCGCGGCGTCCTTCAGCGTCTCCGGCCAGGACTTCAAGGTCTCGGCCGACAAGCTCGACGGTGACGACCTGCTCCAGTACGGCAGCGTCGCCAAGGGCAAGGGTCTGGACGGCAAGGAGGCGGCCCACCCGGTCACCATCTCCGGGTTCCGCCGCGCCGAGATCACCAACATGTGCCAGTCCCTGGTCACCCCGATCCCCGGCCTGGGCCCCATCACGATGAGGCTCCAGACCGGCAACAAGGGCACGCCGGCGGTCGCGACGAACATCTACCTGGACGTCGCCGAGCTCGACACCGACGCCGAGTTCAAGGACCTGGACATCGGTGTCGCGGTCGGGGACGCGGCCGACAAGGACCACCCGACCGCACCGCAGGCCAACACGGTGGCCAACGGCGCCCTGTTCTCGCAGCGTGCCAAGAAGGCCGTGCTGACGAAGGTGCGTCAGAAGGCGTGGGCGACGACGGCGGGCACCTTCACGCTGCCCGACCTCAAGCTGCGTCTGCTCAGCGGCGACCAGCCGTGCTACCAGGACGAGAAGTAGTCGATCCCGGTCGAGCGACCGCGGGGGCGGGGGCGGACGCCGCTGTCCGCCCCCGCGGGCTCCACAGAGTTTCCGTACCACCGTTTCCAGGGAGCTGTTGTCCATGAACCCCCAGGCCCCGGTTCGCGCCGCAGACGACGCTTGGTTCACCGTGGTGTACTACCGCTTCCGTGCCTGGAGGGGGGAACGGCCCTTCTGGGCGGGTCTCTTCACCTCCCTTGGTGGCGTACCGATCGCCTACTTCCCGTACGCGGACCTCCGGCTGGGCAACATCACCATCGCGATGGCGACCACCGCCGGCGCGGGCTCGCTGATCATCGGCATCCTGCTGATCACCCTCGGCATCGCCCTCTGGTTCCAGCAGGGCATGCGGGTGTTCGCCGGTGTCGCCGCGATCCTCCTCGCGCTGGTCTCCCTGCCGGTGTCCAACCTGGGCGGTTTCTTCCTCGGATTCCTCTTCTCCCTGCTCGGCGGCGCGCTCGCGCTGTCCTGGGCCCCGGGGAAGCCGGTCGAGGAGGAGCCCGAGGCCGACGCGGAGGCCAAGGCTCAGGAGCCGGTGCACGGCCTCCTGGGGGTCCCGGGTCCCCGCGACGTGGAAACGGCTTACGCGACCGAGACCAATGCCCACGCCGATGGCGGGAGGAACAGTGCGGGGTGACGAGACGCAGAGGGGCGCGGCCCCTGGCGCAGAGTCCCGCGACAGGAAGGGCCCGCGCCACGCGGCGCCCAGGAAGTCGCTGCTGAACAAGCTCCAGATACCCGTCGGCAAGACGATGGCGCTGGCGGCGATGCCGACGGCGGTGTTCGTCGGGATGGGCATGGCCCCGAAGATGGCCCTGGCCGACGACAAGGACATCCCCTTCGCGCCCGGCCCGTGCGTGACCCGGTCCGACGAGCCGTCGGAGTCGGCCTCGCCGTCGCCGTCCAAGACGCCCTCGCCGAGCACGTCGCCCACCACGACGCCCTCGCCCGGTGCGAGCGGGGCCCCGAAGCCGGTCACCACCCCCGCGCCCGCCGCGTCCGGCTCCACCAAGAAGGAAGCGGACAAGCAGGTGCCCCCGGCGCCCAAGCCGTCCGCGAGCGCGAGCACCTCGCCCTCCCCGTCCCCTTCGGCGACCAAGAGCACGAACCCGCTCGACCCGCTGGGAGTGGGCGACGCCCTCAAGGGCCTCGTCGACTCGCTCGGCAGGCCGATCAAGGACGCGCAGAAGCCGGCCACCCCGGCGCCCGCGCCCACCCCGAGCGGCGCGACGAAGACCGCGGACCCGGCCGCGGACGCGATCCGCGACGCGGCGAAGAAGGCCGGCGTCGAGGTCAAGGAACTGCCCCAGGACGTCAAGGACACCGTCAAGACCCCGAAGGACGAGACGGGCAAGGCCGCCGACCCGAAGAAGACGGCCGACGAGACCGACCCCGAGGCCTCGCCGTCTCCCTCTCCCTCGGCCTCGGCGTCCACGGACCCTGACGGCAAGCAGCCCTTCCCGTGCCCCACCCTCGACGCCAAGGCCCTGGCCGACGCGAAGCTGGAGCAGGGCATCCCGCTGCTGCCGGACGAGCCCTGGTACCTCGACAGCTCGCTGCTGACCCTCTACGGCCTGGACTACGCGGGCATCGTCGAGGTGAAGACGGCGGGCGGCAAGGTCAAGAAGGTCCTGAAGTTCACCGCGGACTCCCTGGACATCAAGGACCTCTACCAGACGGTCGGAACGGGCAACAACATCGCGCACCTGAAGTCCCGCCCGGGCTCCACGTCCAAGATCCGCGGGGCCAAGGTGACCATGTACACCGAGAGCCTCAAGGGCAACCTCTTCGGCCTCATCCCGATCGAGTTCACCCCGAACAGCCCGCCGCCCCTGAACGTCCCCTTCGCGTTCTTCACGAACGTCAAGGTCGTCCAGGCCGGCCAGTTCGGCGGCAACCTCACCGTCCCGGGCCTGAGGAACTACATCGGCCCGGCGGAGAAGTAGCCGCGTACGCCGTACACGGATGTGGCCCGCACCCCCGAGGGGGTGCGGGCCACAACCTGTTGCGGTGCAGGGTCAGGAAACGGCCCCGGTGCCGTTCGGCGGATCCAGGAGGTCGGCCTTCGCCTGGAGGTCCTCGGCGATGTCGTCCCAGTCGGGGCCGAAGGCGAGGAGGTCGTCCGCGGCCTCGCGCAGCAGTGGGGCGTCGTCCGGTCGCTGCAGGCAGGCGATCCGGTAGGCCAGGTTCCGGGCCCACGGCGGCAGCCCGATGAAGTTCTCGGCCTTCAGCGTGCGCAGCATGGAGAGGATCTCGTCCGGGCCGGCGTAGATGATCTTCTCGACGTACTCGAACTCGGCGAGGCCGAACTGCTCGGGCGTCACGTCCGGATTGTCCTCGGGGACGACTCCGCGCCCCAGTTTCATCAGATCTGTCACGGTGTTTCCCTGTCCGGTCACAGTGCGATTTGGTAGTACGTCGACAAGGAGATCTTGTCCGGTCCGACCTTGAAGATGTGCCCCATGATCCTGATGCCGTCGATCGTGACGTCCAGTTTCTGCAGCCCCTCCATGCTTCCGCCCTTACCCATGTGCTCCAGAGTCTTGAGGATAAGAGCCTTTTCGATGTCATCGGGGTTCAGGTGCGTCGTGTCCAGAGCCGGGAAGGCCACCTCGCCCTTCCTGGCGTCGTGGGCCCGGTGGAAGGCGTGGCCAGTGCTGATCGTCCACTTCCAGCCGCCGGCTTCGACGGCCCGCTTGAGGAGTGTGGGACTCAGGCCCGCGGCGCTGGTGATGCGGAAGGCGCCGAATTCCATGCGCGCGCCGATCATCGCGATCGGCTTCAACCGCGCCAGTGTCTGGGCGGCGGCCTCCGTCGTAGCGAAGAACTTGCCCAGGCCGGTCGCGATCTTGGCCACGGCCACCGCGAGCTGCGGGATCTTCAGTACCGAGGCACCGATGAGGACCACGTTCAGTGCCGTCCACAGGCAGCTCTCCACGTCCAGTGTGGAGAAGCACTTCCTCGCGTCGGTGATGCCCAGGACGTCGAGGAGGATCTGGCCGCCGTTCTCGATCACCCAGTCGATCACGTCCATGTTGGCCGCGGCCAGGGCGGCGCGGTACTCGTCCACGCAGGCCTGTCCACAGGCCTTGCGCAGTGCGTCCTCCTGGCTCAGGTTCAGATCGGCCCCGCCGTAGCCGGGACCGCCGTTGGACTTGGCCGCGTCGAGCTGGTGAGCCCGTAGCTCCTCTTCCCACTTGCGGTAGGCCTCTTCTGCCCGGCCCGCCGACGCGTCCGCGTCTTTCGCGGACTGCTGGGCGTTGGCGGCGGCGCCTTCGGCTGCCTTCGCGTCGGACTCGGCCTTGGTGGCCGTGCTGCTCGCTGCGTCGGCGTCCTTGGTCGCGGCGTTCGCCGCGGTACGGGCGTTGGCGGCGCTCTTCTCGGCCTCGGTGGCCTCGCTGTTCGCGCCCGCCGCCTCGCTCGCGGCATCCCTCGACGCGTTGCCGGCGAGGACGACCTCGGCTCCGGCCTGGGAGTTGTACTCCGTCGTCTTGGTGTCCGCCGTCTTCGCGGCGGAGGCGGCAGCCGCCGCCGTGGCGGCGGAGGCGCGCGCCGCGGCCACCGACTTCAGGGCCGCGGCCGTGTCCGCGGCGGCGGCCGCGGCCGCCTGCGCGGCGAGCTTGGCGTCGCCGCTCGCCTTGTCGGCGAGCGCCTTGGCGTCGGCCGCTGCCTTGGTGGCCTCGTTGGACTTCGCGGTTGCCGCGGCCGCCTGCTGGTCGGCGAGGGGCTTGGCCGTCTGCCCGATCAGGACCGCGAAGGCCGCCGCCGAGTCCGACTCGCGGTACGGGGTGCCCGTCGCGATGGCGGTGTTGGCCGGCTTGACCGCCTCCGCGGCGGAGTCGCGGGCCGCCACGGCCGCCTGCGAGGTGGCGAAGGCGTACCCGGCGGTGACCACGGACCAGGCCGCGGTCTTCTCGGCCTCGGCCTTCGCGGCGGTGGCGTCCTTCCTGGCCTGGGCCGTGGCGGCCTGGGCCTTCTTGGCCTCCTGTTCCGCCTTGACGGCGTTCGCGGACGCGGCGTCCGAGGCGTCGATGGCCTCGGCGGCCGCGGCGTGCGCGGTCTGGGCGGCCGCGTAGCTGTTCCACCACTGCGAGTTCGCGTTGTCGTACGCGGCCTGTGCGCGGGCGGCGGCGCCTTCGGCGCGGGTGGCGGCGGCGCGGGCGTCGACCGCCGCGGTGCCCGCCTCGTCGGCGGCGGTACGTGCCCGGCCCGCCGCCCCCTTCGCGTCGTTGGCGGCGGTACGGGCCTCCGTCGCGGCCTTGCGGCTGTCGCCGGCTGCGGCCGTGCCCTCGGAGGCGGCCGCCGCGGACTCCAGGGCGGCGGCGCGGGCGTCTTTCGCCCGCATCGTGCGTTCGGCCTCGGCAGCGCCGTCGCGGGCGAGGGCGGCCTTGGTTTCGGCGGCCTCGGCGGCGTCCCGCTTGTCCGCCGCGGTGTCGCCCGCGCTCTCGGCCGCGGTGCGGGCCTTGGCGGCCGCCTCGCGTTCGGTGGTGGCCCGGCCCTCGGCCGCCAGGGCCTTGTTCCGTGCCGCCGTCGCCTTCGCGTGCTCCGCCTTGGCGACGTCGCGTTCCTGCTCCGCCTTGACGCGCTGTGCCTTGGCGTTCTCCGCAGCGGTCTTGGCCGTGGCCTGAGCGGTCTCGGCCTTCGTCTGGGCGGCCTTCGCCTTGGTGGCGTTGTCGGCGGCTTCCTTCGCCTGGGCCGCGGCGGAGTCGGCCGCCGCCTTGGCCTGGGCGGCGGCTTCCTGGGCGGCGATGCGGCGGAACTCGGTGTTCAGGGCGTGCGACTGGGTCTGCGCCAGCGCGTACAGGGTCTTGCTGTCCGCGACGGTCGCCTTCGCGGCGTTCGACGCGGTCAGCGAGGCCTTGGCGGCGGCCTCGGCGGCGGCGGCCGAGGCCTTGGCGACCTGGACGGACTGCTGCGCGAACAGCAGGCCGCGCCCGCGCGGGGTCTTGGCGACGTCGGCGATGGCCCAGGCGGAGCTCTGGGCGACGCCCGCCTTGTCGGACGCCGTCCTGGCGGCGGCCGACGCGGTCGCCGCCGTCTTCGCCTGGTCGGCGGCCTTGGTGCGGGCCGTCCCCAGGTCCTTGGTGGCCTGGGTGAAGACGGACGCGGCGGGTCGGCCCGACGCGTTCGCCGGCTGGTCCCCCCAGTACTTCTGCCAGGTCAGGATCTGGTCGGCGAGCCATGCCTGGCCGAGCGACTCGATCATGGCCTCGGTGGCCTTGCGGGCCTCCGTGGCCGCCGCGACCTCGGCGTTGACGATCTCGTTGCGCGGCGTCTTCTGGGTGGCGTACTCCTGCTCCCACTCCAGGTGCGCGGTCACGACGATCGGGGACATGACCCGGTAGTAGTCGACCGGGTTGAGGCTGTCACAGGAGCCCCAGGCGGCCTTCAGGGCCTCTACCTCCAGGCGGAACTCGACCGAGTCCTCGGCCGGGGCCTGCTTCATGAAGCCGCCGAGGCGCAGGTAGCGGGCGACATCGCTGGCGGTGGTGGCGCCGTAGTTGTACTCGGTCTTGTCGGCGTCGCTCAGCATGGAGTCGGCGACGAAGTCCAGGTTCGGGTCCTGGCCCTTGAGCGTGGCGGCGAGAGCCCTGGCCTTGTCCGCCGTGGCCTTGGACGCCGGCGCGTGGCCGTCGCCGCCCAGCTGGTAGTAGAGGTCACGCTGGGGGCCCAGGGTGAAGGCGACGATGTCCTTGTCGAACTGCGGGGCGTACTGCGGGATGCCCGCGGCGGTGCCGGACTTCCAGTACGGGTAGTTCGAGGCCTCCCAGCGTTCGCGACGCTCGGCGGACGCGACGGGGGAGCCTTCGCGGGAGTCCCGGTCCTTGAACATCGCCTGGCGCAGGGGGTCCATGCCCGTGCCCATGGCGGTTGCCGCGGCGAGCTCCGCCGGGGTGCCGGTGAGGGCCTTGGCGGCGACGCCCTTCATCTCGGGACCGCCGATGTGCAGGGCGAAGCCGCCCGCGCAGCGGTGGAGGCGGTCCTGGACGCCCAGGCTGATGGGCCGGTAGGCCGGCTCGTCGTCCGGCGGGATTTCCACGGCCGAGGCCGGGGCGGCACTGATGAGGCCGGCCAGCAGGGCGGCGCTGGTGGCCACGGCGGTGCTGGCGAGGCCGCGCCTCACGGTGGCCCGAACTCTCGGGCTCCGGCCCCTCAAAAGGGTCGATCTTTGCACGTGCCTGCCTGTTCTTCGGAGCGAAGTGAACAGCCCGAAGGAAGGCTCAAGTGTTTGTATGCGCTGGTCAGGCGCGTGTGATGAGTTCTCTGCCTTCCCCCGAGGCGTGAACGGACAGTGTCATGATCAGACTTACCGCCGGTAGCGTGTTTTCGGCCATTCCTACCCGACGGTAGGAATTGCACAGGAAACGTGCAGGGAATGCACAGGATCGGCAGGCCCGGAGACGCACCGAGGGCGGCACCCCGAGCGAATCGGGGTGCCGCCCTCGGTCTCCGTGCGGCAGAGTCCGGTCGGTGGGTCAGGCCTGGGAGGCGTTGCCCAGGTGGTGGACGCGGACCATGTTGGTCGTGCCCGGGACGCCGGGGGGCGAGCCGGCGGTGATGATCATGGTGTCGCCGGAGGCGTAGCGGCCCAGCTTGAGCAGCTCGCCGTCCACCAGGTCGACCATCGCGTCCGTGTTGTCCACGTGCGGGACGACGTAGGAGTCGACGCCCCAGCTCAGGGTGAGCTGGTTGCGGGTGTTCACGTCCGTGGTGAAGGCCATGATCGGCTGCGTGGCGCGGTAGCGCGACAGACGGCGGGCCGTGTCACCGGACTGGGTGAAGGCGATGAGCGCCTTGCCATCGAGGAAGTCCGCGATCTCGCAGGCCGCGCGGGCGACGGAGCCGCCCTGGGTGCGCGGCTTCTTGCCCTGGACCAGCGGCTGGAGGCCCTTGGAGAGCAGCTCCTCCTCGGCCGCCGCGACGATCTTCGACATCGTCTTGACGGTCTCGATGGGGTACGCGCCCACCGAGGACTCCGCGGAGAGCATGACCGCGTCGGCCCCGTCCAGGATCGCGTTGGCCACGTCGGAGGCCTCGGCGCGGGTCGGGCGGGAGTTGGTGATCATCGACTCCATCATCTGGGTCGCGACGATCACCGGCTTGGCGTTGCGGCGGCACATCTCGATGAGCCGCTTCTGGACCATCGGGACCTTTTCGAGCGGGTACTCGACGGCGAGGTCGCCGCGGGCCACCATGACCGCGTCGAAGGCGTCGACGACCGCCGCCATGTTCTCGACGGCCTGGGGCTTCTCGACCTTGGCGATGACGGGGACCCGGCGGCCCTCCTCGTCCATCACCTTGTGGACGTCCTTGACGTCGTTGGCGTCGCGGACGAAGGAGAGGGCGACCATGTCGCAGCCCATCCGCAGGGCGAAGCGCAGGTCGTCGACGTCCTTCTCCGACAGGGCGGGGACGTTCACGGCGGCACCCGGAAGGTTGATGCCCTTGTGGTCCGAGATCACACCGCCCTCGATGACGATGGTCTTGACCCGCGGGCCCTCGACCTCCGTCACCCGCAGTTCGACGTTGCCGTCGTTGATCAGGATCTGGTCACCCATGGCGACGTCGCCCGGGAGGCCCTTGTAGGTGGTGCCGCAGATGGACTTGTCGCCCGGGACGTCCTCGGTGGTGATGGTGAACTCGTCACCGCGCACCAGCTCGACGGGACCCTCGGCGAAGGTCTCCAGACGGATCTTCGGGCCCTGGAGGTCGGCGAGCACGCCGACCGCGCGCCCGGTGTCCTCGGAGACCTTCCGGACGCGGTCGTACCGCTCCTGGTGTTCTGCCTGGGATCCGTGGCTGAAGTTGAATCGGGCCACGTTCATACCTGCCTCGATGAGCGCTTTCAGCTGCTCATACGAGTCGACGGCGGGGCCCAGCGTGCAGACGATTTTGGAACGGCGCATGAAGCGGATCCTATCCGTTTGTTTCGTAGCGGAATATTCCGTCTGGTGGAAAGTCCAAGTGACTACTGGGTAACCAGCGCGTACGCCTGAGTGGCGATCTCCAGTTCCTCATCGGTCGGGACCACGGCCACGGCCACCCGGGCGTACTCCGCCGACACCAGCCGGGGCTCGGCGGACCGGACGGCATTGGCTTCGGGGTCCAGCACGAGACCCAGCTCTTCCAGTCCCGCCACCGCAGCCTCCCGGACGCCGGCCGCGTTCTCCCCGACGCCCGCCGTGAACGCCACCGCGTCCACCCGGCCGAGTACCGCCGTATAGGCGCCGATGTACTTCTTCAGACGGTGCACGTACGCGGCCAGCGCGAGCCGGGCCGCCGGGTCGCCCCCGTCCGCCCGCCGCTGCACCTCGCGCATGTCGTTGTCGCCGCACAGACCCAGCAGACCGCTCTTCTTGTTCAGCAGCGAGTCGATCTCGTCGACGGACAGGCCGCCGACCCGGGCCAGGTGGAAGACGACCGCGGGGTCCACGTCGCCCGAACGGGTCCCCATGACCAGGCCCTCCAGCGGGGTCAGGCCCATCGAGGTCTCCTCGCACACCCCGCCCCGGACGGCCGAGGCGGAGGCCCCGTTGCCCAGGTGGAGCACGATCACGTTGACGTCCTCGACCGGCTTGCCCAGCAGCGCCGCCGTCGCCCGGGAGACGTAGGCGTGCGAGGTGCCGTGGAAGCCGTAGCGCCGGATGGCGTACTTGTCGGCCGTCGCCGCGTCGATCGCGTACCGGGCCACGTGCTCCGGCATCGTCGAGTGGAAGGCCGTGTCGAAGACGGCGACCTGCGGGACGTCCGCGCGCAGCGAGCGGGCCACCTCGATGCCGGTCACGTTCGCCGGGTTGTGCAGCGGGGCCAGCGGGATCAGGCTGCGGATCTCCGCGAGCACCTCGTCGTCGATCACCGTCGGCTGCGTGAAGCGGGTCCCGCCGTGCACCACCCGGTGCCCGACCGCGGCCAGCTCCGGGGAGTCCAGGCCCGTGCCGTCGGCGGCCAGCTCCGCGGCGACCGCCTTCAGGGCGGCCTCGTGGTCGGCGATCGGGCCGAGCCGCTCGCGCCTGCCGGCCGCGGCGCCGGGGCCGCTGAGGGGTTCGTGCACGAGCCGGGAGGTCTCCTCACCGATCCGCTCCACCAGCCCCGCCGCGAGGCGGGACCGGTCCGCCATGTCGAGGAGCTGGTACTTGACCGACGAGGAGCCGGAGTTGAGGACGAGTACGCGCGATGCGGTCACGGTGGCGGTCTTTCCTTCGTGCGGACGGACGGACGGACGGAGGGAGGTCAGGCGGAGGCGGACGGCGCGCCCTGGGACTGCGCCTGGATCGCGGTGATGGCCACGGTGGTGACGATGTCCTGCACCAGCGCGCCCCGCGAGAGGTCGTTGACCGGCTTGCGCAGACCCTGGAGCACCGGGCCGACCGCGACGGCGCCCGCCGAACGCTGCACGGCCTTGTACGTGTTGTTGCCCGTGTTGAGGTCGGGGAAGATCAGCACGCTCGCCCGGCCGGCCACCTCGGAGTCCGGCAGCTTGGTCGCCGCGACCGACGGTTCCACCGCGGCGTCGTACTGGATCGGACCCTCCACGGCCAGGTCGGGACGCTGCGCGCGGACGATCTCGGTGGCCTTGCGGACCTTGTCCACGTCCGCGCCCGAACCGGAGGTGCCGGTCGAGTACGAGAGCATCGCGATCCGCGGCTCCACGCCGAAGGCGGCGGCGGTCGCGGCGGACTGGACGGCGATGTCGGCGAGCTGCTCGGCGTTCGGGTCCGGGTTGACGGCGCAGTCGCCGTAGACGAGGACCTTGTCTGCCAGGCACATGAAGAAGACCGAGGAGACGATCGAGGCCTCCGGCTTGGTCTTGATGATCTCGAAGGCCGGACGGATGGTCGCGGCGGTGGAGTGCACCGAGCCGGAGACCATGCCGTCGGCGAGCCCCTGCTGGACCATCAGGGTGCCGAAGTAGTTGACGTCGGTGACCACGTCGGCGGCCAGTTCGACGGTCATGCCCTTGTGGGCGCGGGCCTGCGCGTAGTACTCGGAGAACCGTTCCCGCAGGGGCGAGGTCGCCGGGTCGATCAGCTGCGCGCCCGAGATGTCGAGGCCCAGGTCGCCGGCCTTCTTCAGGATCGCCTGCTCCTCGCCCAGCAGGGTCAGGTCGCAGACCCCGCGGCGCAGCACCACGTCGGCCGCGCGCAGCACGCGCTCCTCGGTGCCCTCGGGCAGTACGACGCGACGCCGCTCGGAGCGGGCCCGCTCCAGCAGCTCGTGCTCGAACATCATCGGGGTGACCCGCTCGGACCGCGCCACGGACAGCAGCCCGCGCAGTTCGGCGGTGTCCACGTGCCGTTCGAAGAGACCGAGGGCCGTCTCCAGCTTGCGCGGGGTCGCGGAGTTCAACCGGCTCTGCAGCGAGAAGAGTTCGGCGGCCGTCGGGAAGCTGTTGCCGGCCACCGACACCACCGGGGTGCCCGGTGCCAGCTTCGAGGCCAGGGTCAGGACCTCGTCGGTCGGGCGCTCGTTCAGGGTCAGCAGCACGCCCGCGATCGGCGGGGTCCCGGAGGTGTGCGCGGCCAGCGCCCCCACGACCAGGTCCGAGCGGTCCCCGGGGGTGACGACCAGGCAGCCGGGGGTCAGGGCGTTCAGGAAGTTCGGCAGCATCGCGCCGCCGAAGACGAAGTCCAGGGCGTCGCGCGCCAGCCCGGCCTCGTCACCGAGGAGCACCTCGCCGCCGAGCGCCCGGGTGATCTGGGCGACGGTGGGGGCCGACAGGGACTTGTCGTCGGGCAGCACGTAGCAGGGCACCGGCAGCCGGGCCGCGAGCCGCTCGGCTATGACGTCGCGGTCCTCGGGGGCCACCCGGTTGACGACCATCGCCACGACGTGGCAGCCCAGGCTCTCGTAGGCCCGGTGGGCGTTGCGCGCCTCGGCGCGCACGGCCTCGGCGGGGTGCTTGGTGCCGCCCACCACGGGGACGACGACGGCGCCGAGCTCGTTGGCGAGCCGGGCGTTCAGCGCGAGCTCGTCCGGGAGGTTCGTGTCGGCGTAGTCGGTGCCGAGGACCAGCATGACCTCGTAGTCGCGGGCCACCCGGTGGTAGCGGTCGACCAGCCGGGACACCAGCTCGTCGGTGCCCCTCTCGGCGAGGATCGCGGAGGCCTCCTCGTACTCCATGCCGTACGCCGTCGCGGCGTCCTGGTCGATCCGGTAGCGGGCCTTGAGGAGGTCGAAGAGCCGGTCGGGGCCGTCGTGCAGCAGCGGCCGGTACACGCCGACCCGGCCCGTCTGACGCGTCAGGAGCTCCATGATCCCCAGCTCGACGACCTGGCGGCCGTCCCCCCGCTCGATACCGGTCACGTACACGCTGCGCGTCACGCGTGCTCTCCGTCCCATGATGTGTGTGCCGGGCCGGCCCCGCCGCGGAGCGGGGAGATCTTCGACCCGGTTGTCCCGATTGATGCGGGCTTGACCTCTTGACAATACCTCTGTGGATGGATAGGGCGCCCGCCGGGCAAAAGGCCTGGCGGGGAGGGTCGAAAGGCCCGGTGGGCGGATCGGCGCGGCGAGCACACCCTCCTCGGACCGTGGAACAATCGGACGGGGTACACCATTACGCCCTTCATCTTGTACGGCCGTACGCCCGCACGCGCCCGGCCGGGTACGACCAGGAGCAGGAGACACAGCACGATGCGTATCGGAGTTCTCACCGCAGGCGGCGACTGTCCGGGCCTGAACGCTGTCATCCGGTCGGTCGTACACCGTGCCGTGGTCGGTCACGGGGACGAGGTCATCGGTTTCGAAGATGGTTTCAAGGGCCTCCTCGACGGTCACTACCGCCCCCTCGACATCAACGCCGTCAGCGGCATCCTGGCCCGCGGCGGCACCATCCTCGGCTCGGCGCGCATGGAGCGCGCCCGGCTCCACGAAGCGGCCGAGAACGCGGCCGAGTTGGCCCGGCGCTACGAGATCGACGCGCTGATCCCGATCGGCGGCGAGGGCACCCTGACGGCCGCCCGGATGCTGTCCGAAGCCGGGATGCCGGTGGTCGGCGTGCCGAAGACCATCGACAACGACATCTCCGCCACCGACCGCACCTTCGGCTTCGACACCGCCGTCATGGTCGCCACCGAGGCCATCGACCGCCTCAAGACCACCGCCGAATCGCACCAGCGCGTGATGGTGGTCGAGGTCATGGGCCGCCACGCGGGCTGGATCGCCCTGGAGTCGGGCATGGCCGGCGGCGCCCACGGCATCTGCCTGCCGGAGCGCCCGTTCGAGGTGGAAGCCCTGGCCAAGATGGTGGAGGAACGATTCGCCCGGGGCAAGAAGTTCGCCGTCATCTGCGTGGCGGAGGGCGCGCATCCGGCCGAGGGGTCCATGCCGTACGAGAAGGGTGCGATCGACGCCTACGGCCACGAGCGCTTCGCCGGCATCGGCAACCGCCTCGCCGTCGAGCTGGAGCACCGCCTGGGCAAGGAGGCCCGCCCGGTCATCCTCGGCCACGTCCAGCGCGGCGGCACCCCCACCGCCTACGACCGCGTCCTCGCGACCCGCTTCGGCTGGCACGCGGTGGAGGCCGTCCACCGCGGCGACTACGGCAACATGACCGCCCTGCGCGGCACCGACATCGTGATGGCCCCGCTCGCCCACGCGGTCACCGAGCTGAAGACCGTCCCGGAGAACCGGATGTACGAGGCCGAGTCGGTCTTCTGACCCGGTCCGACAGGCCCGGCCCATCGGGACCTTCGACCCCACTCGCGCGCCGAACGGCCCCGGGCGTCTCCCTCGTGGAGCGCCCGGGGCCGTTTCGTCGCAGGAGGGAGTGTGGCCTATCCCGCACCGCCGGCCAGCGCCCAGAACCGGTCCACGATCTCCGCGAGGAACTCCCGGCCCGCGTCCCCGGTCCCGGCCGCGCCCCCGCCGCCGCCCCAGCTCAGGGTGGCCACCATCCGCGACTGGTAGTCGTTGTGCATCGTCTCCAGGACCCGCTCCAGATGGGCCTTGGGCACCGGCAGCAGCTTGGCCAGCGGTTTCGTGTACGCCTGCCAGCGGGTGGTGACCGCGCTGCGCAGCAGTCCGGCGAGCTCCTCCTCCTTGCCGGTCGCCGCCACGAACTGGGCCAGGGTCAGGCCGAGCACCGAGGCGAGGGCCGCGGACTGCCGTTCGTTGCCCTTCCAGCGCCCGGTGTCCTCCATCTTCTGGTACGCGTTCGCGTCCAGCCCGATCCGCCGGGCCAGGTCGTCGGGGTCCAGGCCGCGCGCCATGCGGTGTTCGCGCAGGGAGACGGGCTCGGCGAGCAGTTCGCCCGGGGCGCACCAGAGCACGCCGGCGAGCGCCGTGAGCTCGGTGGCGCTGGGGGACTGTTCCCCCCGCTCCCACGCCATCACGGTTTCGGGCGCGACGAGCAGTCCGTACTGGGCGCGCAGGCCATAGGCGACATGACCGGGAGCCATGCCCAGGGCCGCGCGCAGACGACGCGCGGCGGGGGCATTGAAAGGTGGGCTGGAGTGCACATGGCACACCGTAGGAGTGGCCGAGGCGTGGCGACTACCAACCAATCAAACAAGCTCATAACTCGTAGGAAAGTCCTATGGAGTTTGACGCTTTAGGCCGGTTTCCCTGCGACTGTCCGGTAATCGGATTAAGAGAAGATCCAATATCAGCGTACGGATTCAGCCACTCCATTTCAGGTGTCTTCCGCACACTCGTGGAGTGATCCCCGTCACAGGTCCCGAACCGGACATCCACCCCGTACGTGATCCATAACGGGGACCCTCGCACACGGGGGTGGCGAGGGTCCCCGGAATTCCCCGCCCGTGCCCGCCCTTGCCTTGACGTCGGCGTCAAGCCCTACGGTCGTTCCATGCGCATCGGCGAACTGGCGAAGCAGGCCGGGACCAGCACACGGACCCTCAGGTACTACGAATCACGCGGGCTGCTGGCCGCCCGGCGGACGGGCAACGGCTACCGCGACTACGACGAGGGCGACCTGCGGCTGCTGCGGCAGATCCGCATCCTCCAGGACTTCGGCTTCGAACTGGAGGAGACCCGCCCCTTCGTCGACTGCCTGCGCGCCGGCCATCCGGCCGGGGATTCCTGCCCGGCCTCCCTCGCCGTCTACCGGCGCAAGCTCGACGAGCTCGACGGCCTCATCGGCCAGCTCGCCGGCGTCCGCGAGCAGGTCGCCCGGCAGCTGGCCGCCGCCGAGGAGGCAGCCGGCAGCGCCGCCGGCCAGGGCGCCGGGGAACCGCCCGCGCCGCGCTGCGAGATGACCGGCTGACCCACGACCGCACCACCCGCACGAGAGGGGAACCACATGACCCACGCCCACGGCGTACCCGAAGTGACCGACACCGACTTCACCGCGGAGGTACTGGAGGAACGGGGCCGGCCCGTCCTGGTGGAGTTCACCGCGGACTGGTGCGGACCCTGCCGCCAGCTCGCCCCCGTCCTGTCCGCCGTCGCGGCCGAGGAGGCGGACCGACTGAAGGTCGTCCAGATCGACGTCGACCGCAACCCGGCCACCGCCGCCCGCTACGGGGTCCTGGCCGCCCCGACGCTGTTCGTCTTCCGGGGCGGCGAGCCAGTCCGCCAGATGGTCGGCGCCCGCGCCAAGCGGAAGCTGCTCCAGGAACTCGAAGAGCACCTGGAGCAGCGCCCGGTCGCTACGGCCTGAGCCAGACCGTCGCCATCGGCGGGAGCGTCATCCGCAGGCTCACCGCACGCCCCTGGGCCGGCACCGGCTCGGGGCGCAGCGCACGGGCGTGGTGGACGCCGCTCCCGCCGTACGGTTCGAGGTCGGTGTTGAGGACCTCGCGCCACTGACCCACCTCCTGCGGCACCCCGATCCGGTAGCCGTGCCGCACCACCGGGGAGAAGTTCGACACGCACAGCAGCGGCGAGCCGTCCCGCGCGAACCGGAGGAACGCGAACACGTTGTCGTCGGCGGCGTCCGACTCCACCCACGCGAAGCCCTCCGGCACGCTGTCCCGCTCCCACAGCGCCGGCGAGGCCGTGTACGTGCGGTTCAGGTCGCGCACCAGGTTCCGTACGCCCAGGTGGTCACCGGCCGCCGGGTACGAGGAATCCAGCACCCACCAGTCCGGGCCGTACGTCTCGGACCACTCCGAACCCTGCGCGAACTCCTGCCCCATGAACAACAGCTGCTTGCCCGGATGGGCCCACATGAAGCCCAGGTAGGCGCGGTGCGTGGCCCGCTGCTGCCACCAGTCACCGGGCATCTTCGACACCAGCGAACGCTTGCCGTGCACCACCTCGTCGTGCGAGATCGGCAGCACGTAGTTCTCGCTGAAGGCGTACACCATCCCGAAGGTCATGTCGTGGTGGTGGTACTTGCGGTGCACCGGCTCCTTCGACACGTACCGCAGCGTGTCGTGCATCCAGCCCATGTTCCACTTCAGCCCGAAGCCCAGCCCGCCCGCGTCCGTCGGCCGCGTGACCCCGTCCCAGGCGGTCGACTCCTCCGCGATCGTCATCACCCCCGGGCAGCGCCGGTACACCGTCGCGTTCATCTCCTGGAGCAGCGCCACCGCGTCCAGGTCCTCCCGGCCGCCGTGCGCGTTCGGCGACCAGTCGCCCTCCTCGCGCGAGTAGTCCAGGTACAGCATCGAGGCCACCGCGTCCACGCGCAGCCCGTCCACGTGGAACTCCTGGCACCAGTACACGGCGTTGGCGACCAGGAAGTTGCGGACCTCCTTGCGGCCGTAGTCGAACTCCAGCGTCCCCCAGTCCGGGTGCGCCGCCCGGCGCGGGTCCTGGTGCTCGTACAGCGGCCGCCCGTCGAACTCGGCCAGCGCCCAGTCGTCGCGCGGGAAGTGCGCGGGGACCCAGTCGACGATCACCCCGATCCCGGCCCGGTGCAGCGCGTCGACGAGGAAGCGGAAGTCGTCCGGCGTGCCCATCCGCGAGGTCGGCGCGTAGAACCCGGTGACCTGGTAGCCCCAGGACCCGCCGAAGGGGTGCTCGGCGACCGGCATCAGCTCCACGTGCGTGAACCCCAGCTCCTTCACGTACGCCGGCAGCTGCTCCGCCAGCTGCCGGTACGAGAGCCCCGGCCGCCAGGACGCCAGGTGCAGCTCGTACACCGACAGCGGCGCCTGGTGCGGCGCCCGCGCCCCGCGCCGCGCCATCCACTCCGCGTCCTGCCACACGTACCGGGAGGCGGTCACGATCGAGGCGTTGGCCGGCGGGACCTCCGCGTACCGGGCCATCGGGTCGGCGCGCAGCGTGTGGCCGCCGTCCGGGCGCGTGATCTCGTACTTGTACAGGGCGCCCTCGGCCACCCCCGGCAGGAACAGCTCCCACACGCCGCTCGCGCCCAGCGAGCGCATCGGGTACGCGACCGCGTCCCAGTACGAGAAGTCCCCGGTCACCCGCACGCCCAGGGCGTTGGGCGCCCACACCGTGAACCGGGTGCCCGCCACCCCCTGGTGCTCCATCGGCTGCGAGCCGAGCGCCGTCCACAGCTCCTCGTGCCGGCCCTCGCCGATCAGGTGCAGGTCCAGCTCGCCGAGGGCGGGCAGGAACCGGTAGGGGTCGTGGACCTCGATCTCGTCGCTGTCGTACGTCACCAGGAGCCGGTAGTCCGGCACCCCGGTCAGCGGCAGCAGCCCGGAGAACAGCCCGTCCCCCTCGTCGAGGAGCTCCGCCCGCAGCCCCTTGGCGACCACCGTGACGGCCTTCGCGTACGGGCGCAGCACCCGGAAGGCCACCCCGCCGCGCTGCGTGCGGGCCCCCAGCACCGCGTGCGGGTCGTGGTGGCGGCCCTCCAGCAGCCGGGCCCGTTCCTCCGCCGCCAGCGCGGGGGCCGGCCGCACCCCGTGGGGCGGGGCGGCGCGGCGGGCCCGGGGGGTGCGGGACCCCTTCGGTGCGGCCGGAGCGGCGGGCTCGGGTGCGGCCTTGTCGCGGACGGTCGGTGACGGCTGTCGTGCGGCGCTCACGCGAGCGGCCTCCTCGGGGGCTTCGGGTGGGGGTGGGGAGTGGTGCCGGGGGTGACCGGCGGGGGCATGCGGTGGGCGGGTCGCTGGGGTTCCGACAGCCGGCGGATCGCCGCCATCGGGACGTGCAGCCAGTCGGGGCGGTGCCGGGACTCGTAGCGGGCCTCGTACACCGCCTTGTCGGTCTCGTACGCGCGCAGCAGCACCGGGTCCTCGCGGGGGTCGCGGCCGGTGGTGCGGGCGTAGCCCTCGCAGAACGCGGACCGGCAGGCGTCCGCCCAGGCGGGGGCGAACGGCCGGTGCGAGCGGGCGGCGTAGTCGAAGGAGCGCAGTATCCCGGCGATGTCGCGCACGGCCGGTTCGGGCCGGCGCCGGTCGGCCAGCGGCCGCGCGGGCTCCCCCTCGAAGTCGATCAGCGCCCAGCTGCCGTCGGCGGTGCGCAGGGTCTGTCCCAGGTGCAGGTCGCCGTGGATGCGCTGGGCGGGTACCCCGGCGCCCCGGGAGGCGGCCAGCGCGTCGAAGGCCCCGCGCAGCCCGGCCTCGTAGGGCTGGAGGGCGGGTACCTCGCGGACGGTGGCGGCGAGCCGTGCGGTCATCCCGGCGGCGAGCCGGGCCGTCTGCTCGGGGCCGAGCGCCAGGGTGGGCAGGGCGGCGGCGAGGGCGCTGTGCACCTCGGCGGTGGCCCGGCCCAGCGCGTGCGCCTCGGCCGTGAAGTCGGCCCCGGCGCCGAGCCGGCGCAGCGCCAGCTGCCAGCCGTCGTCGGAGCCGCGCAGGTAGGGCTGGAGGACGCCCAGGGTCAACGGTTCTCCACCGGGCAGTTCGGCCTCGTACCAGGCGACGGGCGCGGGCACCCGGGCGCAGCCGGCGGCGGCCAGCGCTCTGGGCAGCTCCAGGTCGGGGTTGACCCCGGGGCCGACCCGGCGGAACACCTTCAGGATGTACGAATCCCCGTAGATCAGCGAGGAGTTGGTCTGCTCGCCGGACAGCGGCCGGGGGGTGAGCCCGGCCGGGACCGGGGCCCCGGGGTCCCGGTCGAAGCGCAGCGGCCCCAGGGCGCCGGGGGAGCGCAGCCGCTCCAGCAGCATCGAGGCGAGCCGGGGGTCGCCCAGCGCCTCGTAGACCGTGCGGCCGGTGTACGGCCCGGACTCGACGTGCCCGATCAGGGCGGGGCCGAGGGCGGGCGGCAGGGGTGACGGGCGGATCCCGAGCAGGAGTTGGTAGCAGTCCCCGTCCACGTCGAGGAGCAGGTGCAGCAGGCCGGGGGTGGATCCCGGCGGCAGCAGTTCGGCCGCGGAGACGGCCCTGAGCCTGCTGATGGCGCGGCCCTTGCCCGCGAACCAGCGCTGGGCGGGCAGCCAGGCCCGCAGCATCGGTTCCAGCGGGGCGATCCCGGCGGCCCGGTCGGCCGTCAGCCGGCTCCGGGCGGATGCAGCCTCCGACATGGCGTCGCGTCCTTTCCCCGGGCCGTCACAGAATGCGCAGAGTGTCCCGGATGCGCGGCAGTTGCTTCCCCGGTATGGGCGAGTGTCGGGTCAGGATGATCCGTACAGGGGCGGGCGATTGACCCAAATGAGTGCCCGCCCCGTACATCGGCCCCGTCAGTCGGCGCGCTGGTCGCTCCGCAGGCGGAACCAGTAGAAGCCGTGGCCCGCCAGGGTCAGCAGGTACGGCCACTCACCGATCGGCGGGAAGCGCACGTCACCCGTGAGCTCCACCGGGACCCGCCCGTTGAACGACCGCAGATCGAGCTCGGTGGGCTGCGCGAAGCGCGAGAAGTTGTGCACGCACAGCACCAGGTCGTCCCCGTACTCGCGCAGGAACGCGAGCACCGCCGGGTTCGACGACGGCAGTTCGGTGTACGAGCCGAGTCCGAAGGCCGGGTTCGCCTTGCGGATCTCGATCAGCCGCCGGGTCCAGTGCAGCAGTGAGGAGGGCGACGCCATGGCCGCCTCGACATTGGTGACCTGGTACCCGTGGACCGGGTCCATGATGACCGGCAGGTTCAGCCTGCCCGGATCGCAGGAGGAGAAACCGGCGTTGCGGTCCGGGGTCCACTGCATCGGGGTGCGGACCCCGTCGCGGTCGCCGAGCCAGATGTTGTCGCCCATGCCGATCTCGTCGCCGTAGTAGAGCACCGGCGAGCCGGGCAGCGACAGCAGCAGGGCCGTGAACAGCTCCATCTGGTTGCGGTCGTTGTCAAGGAGCGGGGCGAGCCGGCGCCGGATGCCGATGTTGGCCCGCATCCGCGGGTCCTTGGCGTACTCGGCGTACATGTAGTCGCGCTCTTCGTCCGTGACCATTTCGAGGGTGAGCTCGTCGTGGTTGCGCAGGAAGATGCCCCACTGGCAGCGGTCCGGGATCGCCGGGGTCTTGGCCAGGATTTCGGAGACGGGGTAGCGGGACTCTCTTCGGACCGCCATGAAGATGCGCGGCATGACGGGGAAGTGGAACGCCATGTGGCATTCGTCCCCGCCCTTCGCGTAGTCGCCGAAGTAGTCGACCACGTCCTCGGGCCACTGGTTGGCCTCGGCGAGCAGCACCGTGTCCGGGTAGTGCGCGTCGATCTCCGCCCGGACCCGCTTGAGGAGCCGGTGGGTGCGCGGCAGGTTCTCGCAGTTGGTGCCCTCCTCGGCGTACAGGTAGGGCACGGCGTCGAGGCGGAAGCCGTCGATGCCGAGGTCCAGCCAGAAGCGCAGGGCGGAGACGATCTCCTCCACCACCGCCGGGTTCTCGTAGTTGAGGTCCGGCTGGTGCGAGAAGAAGCGGTGCCAGTAGTACTGCTTGCGTACGGGGTCGTACGTCCAGTTCGAGGTTTCGGTGTCGACGAAGATGATGCGGGCGTCCTGGTACTGCTTGTCGTTGTCGGCCCACATGTAGTAGTCGCCGTACGGTCCGTCCGGGGCCTTGCGCGACTGCTGGAACCACTCGTGCTGGTCGCTCGTGTGGTTCATGACGAAGTCGATGATCACCCGCATGCCGCGGGTGTGGGCCGCGTCCACGAACTCCACGAAGTCGGCGAGGTCGCCGAACTCGGGCAGCACGGACGTGTAGTCGGAGACGTCGTAACCCCCGTCGCGCAGGGGCGAGGCGAAGAACGGCGGCAGCCACAGGCAGTCGACGCCGAGCCACTGGAGGTAGTCCAGCTTCGCGGTGAGCCCCTTGAGGTCACCCACGCCGTCGCCGTTGCTGTCGTGGAAGGAGCGGACGAGCACCTCGTAGAAGACCGCCCGCTTGAACCAGTCGGGATCGCGGTCCTTGGCGGGGGTGTCCTCGAAGGTGTCGTGGACGGGATCGTTGATCATCATGTGGTGGGTGACCCTCCGGTGGGCGGGGACGGTCGCAGGGCGGCCAGTACGTGCGCGGGCGTGCGGCCCGGTTCCAGGCGCACGTAGTTCGCCCTGCCCCAGTGGTAGGTCTCGCCGGTGAGCTCGTCGCGCACCGCGAGGGACCCGTGCCAGTCGAGGCCGAGTACCGGCATGTCCAACGAGACCGTCGCCTCCTGGGTGTGGTGCGGATCGAGGTTGACGACCACCAGTACGGAATTGGCTCCGGCATGCTTCGAAAAGGCGATCACCTGTTCGTTGTCGGTCGTGTGGAAGTGGATGTCGCGCAATTGCTGGAGGGCGGGGTTGCGCCGCCGCAGCCGGTTCAGGGTGGTGATCAGCGGGGCGATGGTGCGGCCCTCGCGTTCGGCGGCGGCCCAGTCGCGGGGCCTCAGCTCGTACTTCTCGGAGTCGCGGTACTCCTCGCTGCCCTCGCGCACCGGCTCGTTCTCGCAGAGCTCGTAGCCGGCGTAGACGCCCCAGGTGGGGGAGAGGGTGGCGGCGAGGACCGCCCGGACCTCGAAGGCCGGCCGACCGCCCTTCTGCAGGTACTCGTGCAGGATGTCGGGCGTGTTCACGAAGAAGTTCGGCCGCATCACGGAGGCCGAACGCGTGCCGGACAGCTCCGTCAGGTATTCGGTCAGCTCCGCCTTGGTGTTGCGCCAGGTGAAATACGTGTACGACTGTTGGAAGCCCACCGCCGCGAGCGCGCGCATCATGGCGGGCCGGGTGAAGGCCTCCGCCAGGAAGATCACGTCGGGGTCGGACTTGTTGATGTCCGCGATCACCTTCTGCCAGAACACGACCGGCTTGGTGTGCGGATTGTCCACACGGAAGATCCGGACGCCGTGCTCCATCCAGTGCCGCAGGATCCGGACCGTCTCCGCGACGATGCCGGCCATGTCGGCGTCGAAGTGGATCGGGTAGATGTCCTGGTACTTCTTCGGCGGGTTCTCGGCGTAGGCGATCGTCCCGTCCGCGCGGTGGCGGAACCACTCCGGGTGCTTCTCCACCCACGGGTGGTCCGGGGAGCACTGGAGGGCGAAGTCGAGCGCGATCTCCATGCGCAGCTCGCGGGCGCGCGCGACGAAGGCGTCGAAGTCCTCGATGGTGCCGAGCTCGGGGTGGACGGCGTCGTGCCCGCCCTCCGTGGAGCCGATCGCCCACGGCACGCCCGGGTCCCAACTCCCCGCCGACAGCGTGTTGTTCGGGCCCTTGCGATAGGTGGACCCGATGGGGTGGACGGGGGGCAGGTAGACCACGTCGAAGCCCATGGCGGCGATGGCCGGCAGCCGCTCGGCGGCCGTCCGGAAGGTGCCGCTGACCGGAGCCTCGCCCGGCTCGACCACCGCGCCCTCCGAGCGCGGGAACATCTCGTACCAGGAACCGAAGAGGGCCCGCTTCCGTTCGACCTGCAGGGGCAGCGCCTTGGCCGCGGTGACCAGCTCGCGGTACGGGCGCTTCGCGAGCGCCGCGTCGACCGCCGGGGCGAGCGCGGCCGCGTAGCGCCGCTCCGCCGGCCGGTCCTCGTCGCGCATCGCGTCGGCCGCCGCCAGTACGGCCTCGCGGCCGTCGCGCTTGGGGATCTTGGCCGCGGCGCGGGTGTACAGCTCCGCGCCTTCGAGCAGGGTCAGTCCGGTGTCGAGGCCCGCCGGGATCTTGATGGCGGCGTGGGCGCGCCAGGTGGCGACCGGATCGCTCCACGCCTCGACGGTGTAGGTCCACCTCCCCTCGATCTCGGCGGACACCCGGGCCCCCCACCGGTCGGTGCCGGGGGCCAGCTCGTTCAGGGGGACGGGCGGGCGCAGTCGCCCGCTGGGATCGCGCAGGACGACGTGCGCGGCAACGGCGTCGTGGCCCTCGCGGAACACGGTGGCGGAGATTTCGAAGACCTCGTCCACGACCGCCTTGGCGGGTCTGGCGCCGCAGTCGACGGCAGGGCGGACGTCCAGCACGGGAATGCGACCGATCATGATGGGATCACCTGGGGGCAGTTCGCAGGGCTCGGTGACAACAGGCCAGCCGCGATGGCGACTGGTAGTGCACGCTCTGTTCGCTCTGTTTCTAGCCGCTCGGAAGACGGCTGGGCTGCGGGCATGGCCGCTCCTGTCCGCGTTCACTCGGGTGGCGGGGAAAGGTTGTGGGCGGGTGCGCCGTGCGTGTACCGCGCGTACCCGCAGAGCCCTGCCCCACTCACACCCCGCCCAATCCGTGCCGTTGGTTAACTACTCGTACGTAGTGGCACGCGGAACTCCGGGGGATGGATCGACATCCGCCGAGGCTCCGTCAAGTCGGCGAGGAGCAGCCGTTGTACAGCGAGATATCCCCCGTCCCACCCGCCACCAGGGCCCCACAGCCGGTGTTCGCTCTGCCCTGCGGGATGGAGCTGCGGCCCTGGCGGGAGGCGGACGCCCCGGTCCTCGTGGAGGCTTACGGGGACCCCGGCATCCGGCACTGGAACCGGCCCGAACCGGAGTCCCCGGAGTCGGCCGTCGCCCGCGTCCGGCGGTGGGGTCTGCGCTGGGAGGCGGGGGAGGCCGCGGTGTGGGCGCTGGCCGACCCGGGACCGGCCCCGGCCGTCGGGCTCGTCGGCCTCGGCGACATCGATGTGAGCGGCGGCAGCGCGGAGTTCCTGTACTGGCTGCTGCCCCGCGGGCGCGGGCGCGGCGCGACGGTGCAGGGCGTACGGGCCGTCTCCCGATGGGCCTTCGACGGCCTCGGCCTGCACCGGCTGCGGATCTGCCACTCGGTGGCCAACCCGGCCTCCTGCGCCGTCGCCGTCCGGGCGGGCTTCCCCCTGGAGGGCACGATGCGCGGCGCCCTCCACCACGCGGACGGCTGGCACGACGAGCACCTGCACGCCCGGCTGGCGACGGACCCGGAGACGGCGTAGCCGGTGGCCGCCCCCGCCCCCGACCCCGGCGCCGCACCGCCGCCGCCCCTGTTCCCGTACGTCGGCCCGCCGGGCCCGGCCGCCCTCGCCCGCCCCGGGGTCCGCGGGCGCGCGGTGCGCGGCCCGCGGGACCTGGACCCCCTCCCCGGAGACCCGGGCGAGCCCTGCACCTACGTGGTCGACCGGGAGGGGGTCCTGCGGATCGCCCCCCGGCGCAGCGAGCACGTCGTCTGCGCGGGCGGCGAACCGGTACGGGCGGCCGGGGAGATGGGCTTCCTGCGGGGCGCCGCCGGGCCGTGGACGGTGGACGCGGTGAGCAACCTCTCCACCGGCTACTGCCCCGACCTGACGGCCTGGCGGGCCGTCGCCGCCGCCCTGGACCGGGCCGGGATCGGCCGCCCGGAGGGCTTCACCCACGCGGTGGTCTTCCGCCGGTGCGAGAGCTGCCGGGAGTGCAACGTCGTCCGGGAGGACTGGTACGTGTGCGCCCTGTGCGACGCCGACCTGCCACCCCGGTGGAACGTCGGCCGGGGGATCTGACGCCGGCGGTCCGCCGCGCCCCGCGCACGCGGGACAATGCCCGGCATGGGTCTGACGGAGCAGCTCGGACATCCCGACCCCCGGCAACGGGAGGCCGCCGCACGCCGGGTGGCGCAACGGGTGTGGGAGCCGGAGGCGGAGGAGGCGATCGGCGCGGCCCTCGTGCGGGCCGTCGGCGCCGAGACGGAACCCGGCGCGCTCGCGGCCCAGCTCGACGCGCTGCCCGCCGTCGAAGCGGGACTCACCGACGAGGACCTGCACCGGCTCGGCCTGGTCCGCTCCGCCTCCCCGGTGCTCGCCCGGCTCCTCGCGCGGGCCGGCCGGCTCCAGATCTCCGCGCCCGTGCGACCGAGCGGCGCCGCCACCCTCGCCGTCGTGCGCTGCCTGCGCGGCGCCCCGCGCACCGGGCTGCGGCTGCGCACCCCGGACGGGGCGTGGACCGTACTGGAGCGCATCGAGCTCTACGGCCGGGCCGCCGACCGCCTCGACTCCGGGTACACCGGACGGGTGCTGCTCTCCGGGCCCGGGGCGCGCGGCCTGGGGGAGTGGGAGCGCCTCGACGCCGACCCCCGCCCGCGGGAGTGCGTACGCGGGCTGCGCGCGCCCGACCCCCGCGTCCGCGCCCTGGCCGCCGCCGGGGCCGCAGGGGCTGCCGGAGCTTCAGGAGCGGCCGGAGCGGCGGGCCCGGGAGGAGCCGCCGGAACCGGCGGGCCGGGCGCGGCCGCCGCGGACCCGGAGACGGGCCGGATGCTCTGCGCCGCCCTCGCCCGCGCCGCCGCCACCGAGCCCGACCCGTCCGCCCTGGAGTCCGAGCTCGCTGCCCTCCTGAGCCTGTCCCCGTTCCTCGGCCCCCCGGCCCTCGCGCTCCTCCACACCCTGGACGCCGCCACCCTCCCCGCCCGGCCCCGCACTTGCCTGGACGCCCTGCTGGGTCCGCACCGCACGGGCTGAGGCGGGATGGCCCGGGGCCGGAGCCGACGCTAGCCTTCCGGGGGCGTTGCGCGGGTGCACAGCGTGGTGCGGCCGCTCCTATCCGTCATCCCCTGCGAAGGTGGTACACGTGAAGGCCATCCGTCGATTCACCGTGCGCCCCGTCCTCCCCGAACCCCTGATGCCGCTCGCCGAACTCGCGCGCAACCTGCGCTGGTCGTGGCATACGGAAACCCGCGAACTCTTTCAATCCGTCGATCCCGAGGGCTGGCAGGCCGCCGGCGGCGACCCCGTCCGGCTGCTCGGGTCCGTGCCCGCCGCCCGGCTGGAGGAACTCGCCGCCGACCGGCGGTTCCTGCGGCGGCTCGCCGTCGCCGTGGCCGACCTCGACGACTACGTCCACGGCGGGAGGTGGTACCAGAGCCAGGAGAACACCGCCGAGCTCCCCGCCGCCATCGCCTACTTCTCCCCCGAGTTCGGGATCACCGCAGCGCTGCCGCAGTACTCGGGCGGCCTCGGGATCCTGGCCGGCGACCACCTGAAGGCCGCCAGCGACCTCGGCGTCCCCGTCATCGGTGTCGGGCTGCTGTACCGGCACGGCTACTTCCGCCAGTCCCTCTCCCGCGACGGCTGGCAGCAGGAGCACTATCCCGTCCTCGACCCCCACGAACTGCCCCTGACCCTGCTGCGCCACGAGGACACGACTCCCGCCCGGGTGTCGCTCACCCTGCCGGGCGGGCGGTCGTTGCACGCGCACATCTGGCAGGCCCGCGTCGGGCGGGTGCCGCTGCTGCTGCTCGACTCCGACGTCGAGGACAACGACGCCGCCGCCCGCGAGGTGACCGACCGGCTCTACGGCGGCGGCAGCGACCACCGCCTGCTCCAGGAGATGCTGCTCGGCATCGGCGGCGTCCGCGCCGTGCGCACCTACTGCGGGATCACCGGGCACGCCGCCCCGGAGGTCTTCCACACCAACGAGGGCCACGCCGGCTTCCTGGGCCTGGAGCGCATAAGGGAACTGGAAGGGGAGCAGGGGCTCGGCTTCGACGCCGCCGTCGAGGCGGTGCGCGCCGGGACCGTGTTCACCACGCACACCCCCGTGCCTGCGGGCATCGACCGCTTCGAGCGCTCCCTGCTCGCCCGGCACTTCGGCGAGGGCGGCGAGCTGCCCTCCGTACCGGTCGACCGGATCCTGGAGCTCGGGGCCGAGACCTTCCCGGGCGGCGACCCGGGGGTGTTCAACATGGCCGTCATGGGGCTGCGCCTGGCCCAGCGCGCCAACGGGGTCTCCACCCTCCACGGGGCGGTCAGCCGCGGCATGTTCGCCGGGCTCTGGCCTGGCTTCGACGCGGCCGACGTGCCCATCGCGTCCGTCACGAACGGGGTGCACGCCCCGACCTGGGTCGCCCCCGAGGTGATGCGGCTCGGCGCCCGCCAGATCGGGCCCGGCCGCACCGAGGACGCCCTCGCGGTCGGCGGTTCGCCGCGCTGGGACGCGGTCGCGCAGATCGCGGACCAGGACGTGTGGGACGTACGCCGGGCGCTGCGCGAGCAACTGGTGCAGGAGGTGCGCGACCGGCTGCGGGCCTCGTGGAAGCAGCGCGGGGCCGCCGACGCCGAACTGGGCTGGGTGGACTCCGTCCTCGACCCGGACGTGCTGACCATCGGGTTCGCCCGCCGGGTGCCCTCGTACAAACGGCTCACGCTGATGCTCCGCGATCCCGAGCGGCTGCGCCGGCTGCTCCTGGACCCGGACCGGCCCGTTCAGATCGTCGTCGCGGGCAAGGCGCACCCGGCCGATGACGGCGGGAAGCGGCTGGTGCAGGAACTGGTGCGCTTCTCCGACGACCCGCGGGTGCGCCACCGGATCGTGTTCCTGCCCGACTACGGCATGGCCATGGCCCAGAAGCTCTACCCGGGCTGCGACGTCTGGCTGAACAACCCGCTGCGGCCGCTGGAGGCCTGCGGCACCAGCGGGATGAAGGCGGCCCTCAACGGGTGCCTCAACCTCTCCGTCCTCGACGGATGGTGGGACGAGTGGTTCGAGCCCGACTTCGGCTGGGCGATCCCCACCGCCGACGGCCTCGGCACCGACGAGGACCGGCGCGACGACCTGGAGGCGGGCGCCCTCTACGAGTTGATCGAGAGCCGCGTCGCACCCCGGTTCTACGACCGCAACGGGCGGACCGGGCTGCCCGTGCGGTGGATCGAGATGGTCCGCCGCACCCTGGTGTCCCTGGGGCCGAAGGTGCTCGCAGGGCGGATGGTGCGGGAGTACGTGGAGCGGCTCTACGCCCCCGCCGCCCTCTCCCACCGGGCCCTGGACCCCGCCGCCGCGCGGGACCTCGCCTGGTGGAAGGGGCGCGTCCGGGCGGCCTGGCCGCGGGTGGCGGTCGAGCACGTGGAGGCGGTCGCCGCGGCGCCCGTCGGGGGCACCGCCGAGCTGGGCGCCACCCTCACCCTGCGGGTCCGGGTGGCGCTGGACTCGCTGGCACCCGATGACGTGGAGGTGCAGGCCGTCGCGGGCCGGGTCGACGCGCAGGACGTGATCCGGGACGCGCGGACCTTCCCGCTCAAGCCCGCAGCCGGCCCGGACCTGGAGGGCCGTTGGGTCTACGAGGGCCCGCTCGCCCTCGACCGCACGGGGCCCTTCGGCTACACCGTGCGGGTCCTGCCGAGCCACCCGCTGCTGGCGACGGCGGCCGAACTGGGACTGGTCGCCGCCCCGGTGGACGCCGAACCGATGGGCGGTGTGGTGCTGCGCTGACGCGGTGCCGTCAGGGGGCGGGCGGCGGGTCCACCAGCCGCTGCCCGTCCTCCACCAGCATCCCGGCCCGCTTCACGCTGCGCAGGATCGGGATCACCTCCACCTGGCCGACGCCGTCCACGGCGCCGATCCGCTCGGTCAGGTACGTGTAGAGCGCGTCGGTGTCCCGGCACACCACCACGGCCATCAGGGAGGCCGCCCCCGTCACGGCCGCGGCGAACGCCACCTCCCGGTGGCCCGCCAGCGCGTCGCCCACCTCCGCCAGCCGGGCCGGGGGGACGGTCAGCACCAAGGTGGCCTCCGCCTCGTTGCCGAAGAGCGACGGGACGAACTCCACGTCGAAGAAGATCGCCCCCAGATCGCGCAGCCGCTCCACCCGCCGCCGGGCGGTCGATTCCGACAGGCCGGTGGCGCGGGCCAGGTCCGGATACCCGGCGCGGCCGTCCCGGCCCAGCACCGAGAGCAGCGCCAGCTCCGTCTCGTCCAGGACGTACCGCTGCGGACCGGGCTCGACGGGGGGACGTTCCAGCGCGGCGATCTGGTCGGGCCGCAGCACGTCCACGCCCGGCCACGCGTCGGGCCCGCCGAAGAACTTCCGCAGGATGGTGTGGGCGCTGATGCCGGTCACCCGGCGGGTGCGCGGCAGCTTCTCCAGCAGCAGGGCGTCCCGGTCCTTGCGGGTCCGGGCCCGGGTCATGCAGTGGATCTCCGTACCGCCCGAGTTCAGGGTCACCCAGGCGATGTCCGGACGGCGGGCGAGCGCCTCCGCCACCGGGAGCGCGGCATCGGGGGCGCACTGCACCCGCAACCAGGACTCGAACAGGCCGACGCGGCTGCCCTGCGGCAGCCCGACGACCCGGACCAGGCCGTCGGTCCGCAGGCGGCGGTAGCGGCGTACGACCGTCTGGTCGGAGACCTCCAGCACCTCCGCGATCCGGTTGAAGGGGGCCCGGCCGTCGATCACGAGGGCCTGCACCAGGGACCGGTCGAGGGCGTCCAGCTCCACATCCTTCATGGTTTCCATCATCGCAGGCGCCCCCATGGGAGAAATCCGTCAGGGAGGGCCGGCCGGTGTGGGGGTGGGCGCCGGGCACTGAGACCTTGGGGGCACCGGGATCCACGCCTTTCCCGGGATCAGCGACCGAGGAGAACCCCCATGCGCAAATGGCTCCCCCTGACGGCCGTGTGCCTCGGGGCCTTCATGCTGCTGGTCGACGTCACGATCGTGACCGTCGCCCTGCCGGACATGGCCGAGGACATGAACACGGGCTTCGCCGGACTCCAGTGGGTGATGGACGTCTACGCCCTCGCCCTGGCCGCCCTGCTGCTCGGCGCGGGCTCGCTCGCCGACCGGATGGGACGCCGCCGCGTCTACCTCGGCGGGCTCGCGGTGTTCGCCGCCGCCTCCCTCGCCTGCGGTCTGGCGACCGGTCCGGGGGCCCTGATCGCCTTCCGCGCCGTCCAGGGACTCGGGGGCGCGGCGATGTTCGCCACCACCATGGCCCTCCTCAGCTCCGCCTACCAGGGCCGCGACCGCGGGATCGCCTTCGGTGTCTGGGGAGCCGTCAACGGCGCGGCGGCCGCGGCCGGGCCGATCGTCGGCGGGCTGCTGACCGAGCACTTCGGCTGGCGCTGGATCTTCTTCATCAACCTGCCCTTCTGCGCCCTGGCCGTCTACGTGACCGTCAAGGCGGTGGCCGAGTCCCGCAACCCGCGGGCCACGGGCCTGGACCTGCCGGGCATGGCCGCCTTCACGGCGGGCGCCGGGGCCCTGACCTACGCGCTGATCCGGGTCGGCGAGAACGGCTGGACCTCCGCCGCCACCCTCGGCCTGCTGGGGCTGGCCGCCGTCGCCTTCACCGCGTTCGTCCTCGTCGAACTGCGCAGCACCAAGCCGATGCTGGACCTATCGCTCTTCCGCAGCCCGAACTTCGTCGCCGTCATGACGGGCGGCATGCTGCTGTCCGGGGCCGCCTTCTCGTACCTGATGTACGTCTCCCTGTGGCTCCAGTCCGCCGAAGGCATGGGGCCGGTCCAGGCGGGTCTGGTGCTGGTGCCGATGAGCCTGGCCGCCTTCGTCGTCTCGGCGGTCGCCGGGCGGCTGCTGCACGCGGCGCCGCCGAGGCTGACCATCGCCGGCGGACTGCTGCTGATCGGCGCGGGGGCGCTGCTCCAGGCCTGGATGACGGACGCCGGCGACGGCTGGACGGCGCTGGTGCCGGGGCTGGTCCTGACCGGCATCGGCGTCGGGATGGCCACCCCTCAGCTGGCGGCCGTCGCGATGGCCTCGGTGGCGCCGGCCCGGGCCGGCATGGCGGGCGGCGCCCTGAACACGTCCCGGCAGCTGGGCAACGCCCTCGGGATCGCGGTGCTGGGCGCGGTGTTCCACGCCGGGCTGGTCTCCGGGCTCGGCGACCGGCCGCGCGCGACGGCCGACGTACTGGCCTCCGGCGGCGCGGGACGGCTGCTCGCCGAGGCCCCGGACGCGGCGCGGTGGGTGGAGGCCGCCTTCGCGAGCGGGCTGCGGGAGACGTTCCTGGCCTCGGGGGTGATGGGTCTGGCGGGCGCGCTGGCGGTGGCGCTGCTGATCCGCCGCCCGGCCGCCGACGCCCGGGTCCCGGCCCAGGCCTCCGCTCCGGCGTCGGCCGGCTCCGCCGGCCGGGCCTCCGTCTGAGGATGCGTCGTACGGGGTCGGCGGATGGCCCACGGGGCGCTCCGGGAGGGTGAACCTTCGAACGCGCTGCGCATGCCGAACCGTGTCGGCGGCCCGGTCGGCTCCTACGCTGCCCGCGGATGCCCACCGGACCGGCACCCCTGGAACCCGAGAAACGGACTCCTCCATGCGCCTTCGTACCACCGCCGCCGCCCTCCTCACTTCCCTCGCGCTCGTCGTCCCCACCGCCGGCCAGGCCCTCGCCTCCGGCCACGACCGCGACCACGACAGCCTCGGCACCCTCCACTACCGGTTCACCGACGGGGACGGTGAGGTCCGCAACGCCCAGATCCATCCCGCGGACAACGACACCTGCTACCGGCTGACCCACGCGCAGCGCCACCCGGCCTTCGCCGTGAAGAACGACACGGAGTCGACGGCGCTGCTCTTCGAGGACGGCAGCTGCGGCGGTGAGCCCCAGGAGGTCCTGGAGCCGGGCGAGCGGGCGCACGACCTGCGGGTCCGCTCGGTCTTCTTCAAGCCGTCCGACGAGCACCACGGCCGCCACGACGGCCGCGGCGAGCGGGACGACCGGGACGAGCGCGAGGACGAGGACCGCAGTGGCGGCCCGCGCCACGCCCAGCACCGGGCCGGCGGCCTCATGAACCGGGTCTTCCGCTCCGTCGGCTGACCCGCGCACCGGACGACCGGGCCCGGCACCCCGCGAAGGGTGCCGGGCCCGGTCGCGTCGTACGCCCTCAGCGGCGGCCGGCTCCCGCCGACGCGCCGCATGGAACAGGGCCGCCCGGGGAGGTCTCTCTCCCGGGCGGCCCCGTGATCTAGCGGTTCAGCTCTGGTTCACCGGCGCCCCTCGTGGGGGTCAGAAGGTGAGCTTCCAGCTGTCGATCTTGCCGGTGTCGATGGTGGCGAGGTCCGCGACACGGAGCTTCCAGACACCCTGGGCGACCTCGGAGGAGGCGTTCACGGTGAAGCTCTGGATGATGTTGTCCGCGCTGCCGCCGGTGCGGTTGCGCAGGTTGTAGACGGTGCCGTCGGGGGCGACCAGGTCGACCCGCAGGTCACCGACGTAGGTGTGCTTGATGTCCACGTCCACCTTGAGGGTGCTCGGGGCGTTGCCGGAGCGGGTCACGGTGATCGGGGACTCGACCGTCGCGTTGTCGTTGATCGCGTAGTCGTTGGTGTTCTCGAAGACGTTCTGCTGGGCGGTGCCGACCGTCCAGGTGAAGGACGCCGTACCGGTCTTGCTCGCCGAGTCGGTCACCGTGACGGTCACGTTGGACGTGCCCGCGGTGGTGGCCGTGCCCGAGATCAGGCCGGTGGAGGAGTTGATCGACAGGCCGGCCGGCAGACCGGTCGCCGCGTAGCTCAGCGCACCCGGGTTGGTGCTGGTCGCCTGGACCTGAAGGCTCACAGCGGTGTTGATCTGGGTGGTCTGGTTGGCGATCGGGGTGACCGAGACGCCGGAGGGCGCCGGGCGGCTGCCGACGGCGATGCCGGCCCAGGCGTTGGCCACGTTGTTGTACGTGACCGAGTTGGCGCCGTACAGGTCGGCTGCGGCCTGGAGGGTCGCCGTACGGGCGGCCGCGTAGTTGGTGTTGGACTTGAAGTAGCCCACCGTCAGCGCGCGGAACCAGATCTTCGCGGCGGCGTCACGGCCGATCGCGGTGACCGGGAGGCCGTCCGAGGTCGGGGAGTCGTAGCTGACGCCGTTGATGACCTTGGCGCCGGAGCCCTCGGACATCAGGTAGAAGACGTGGTTGGCCGGGCCCGACGAGTAGTGCACGTCGAGGCCGCCGAGGCCGGAGTACCACGCGTCCTTGGACCCGCCGTCCTTGCTCGGCTTGTCCATGTAGCGCAGCGGCGTGCCGTCGCCGTTGATGTCGATCTTCTCGCCGACGAGGTAGTCACCGACGTCGTTGGCGTTGTTGGCGTTGAACTCGACGGCCGCCGCCATGATGTCGGAGGTCGCCTCGTTCAGGCCGCCGGGCTCACCGCTGTAGGTCATGTTGCCGGTGACCGAGGTGAGGCCGTGGGTCATCTCGTGCGCGGCCACGTCGATGGAGGTCAGCGGGTGGTTGTTGCCCGTGCCGTCACCGTAGGTCATGCAGAAGCAGCCGTCGTCCCAGAAGGCGTTGACGTACGCGTTGCCGTAGTGGACCCGGCTGTACGGGGCGACACCGTCGTTGCGCAGGCCGTTGCGGCCGTGCACGTTCTTGTAGTAGTCCCACGTCAGCTGCGCACCGTAGGCGGCGTCGGCGCCGGCGGTCTGACGGTTGGAGGGAAGACCGTTGCCCCAGGTGTCGGACGTGCTCGTGAAGAGCGTGCCGGTGCCGGAGCTGCCCCCGTTGAGGTCGTACGTCTTGTGTCCGCCGCGGGTCGCGTCGGTCAGCGTGTAGTTGCTTCCCGACTGCGAGGTGCCCAGGGTGACCTGGCCGCTGTACTCGGTGTTGCCGATGCCCTTTTCGATGGCCTGCCACTCGGTGATCTTCGCGCCGGTCTTGGCGTTGGTGACCACGTGCAGCTTGCTCGGGGTGACGCCGTCGCTCTGCAAGCCGCCGACGACGGTCTCGTAGGCGAGGACCGGGGCGCCTTCGGCGGCCCAGATCACCTTGCGGGCACCCTGCTCGGCCTTGGCGTCCTTGCCGCCGCTGGCCGACAGCGCGGCGAAGGCGGTGCCCTCGGCGGCCGACGGGGTCACGGTGGCGGAGGTGTCCGCGACCTTGATCTCGTGGTTGGTGGCCTTGGTGACGCTCTTGGTGACACCACCCTTGGCGTGGACCGTCAGGTCGCCGCCGAGGACGGGCAGACCGTTGTAGGTCCGCTCGTAGGTGGTGTGCGTGGTGCCGTCCGCGTCCTTGACCACATCGCGGACGACGAGCTTCTCGCCGCTGCCGAGACCGAGGGCCTTGGCGGCCTGCGCGGTGGTCGAGTTGGCGTCTGCCAGGAGCGTCGCACGCTCCGAAGCGCTGAGTACGAGATTGGCCGCGCCCGGATTGGGCTGGGCGACCTTGGCGGCCTGCGACGCGGTGGCGTCGGCGGTGGCGGTACCGGCCTGTATACCTACGGCGAGCAGGGCTGCCGCGGCTACGAACGCTCCGGCCGCAGTGGCACGCCTCTGGGGGGTGGAACTCAACGCAGACTCCTTCTGCAAGGGGGGTTCCGGATGGCTGGGTGGGCCTCCGGGCAGATCAGGGCTGGTGCGATGAACGGATCGAAGAGTGCCATCAGTTGGCTGTGATGTCAGGGCCGCGTCAAAAGTTTGGCCGGAAACAGTCCGTTGTCCGAAGAGACGTATCCGGTATCCGAACCATTCACCTTCGTGTGGGAAGGGGGGCTCCAGGATCCGGAATAGTTGATACCGGTATTTAACGCTTGGGCAACGAGAGGCCTCGTTCACCCGAACGGCATTAAACGTACGGGTGTTTGTCGTACTGTTTCCCGGTGCGACAGACGCCCGTTGCCAGGGGAAGCCGCGGGCAGGCACCACCGACATAGACCACGTGCCAGGGGGGCCCATGAGGCATGTCCGTTTTCCTGCGCAAAGTGTGGCCGGAACGGCCGCGGATGCGGAGGGGACGACAACCGCCCCTGCGCGACGCCGCGGTGACAAGGCCCGCTGGTACCTGCCGGCCGCGGTGACGGCCGACTTCGTCGGGGCCGCGATGCCCGTCGGCCTGGTCTTCGACGCCGCCCAGCAGGCCAGGCCGGTCTCCTGCGCGCTCGCCGCCGCCCTCGCGTGGACCGGCGTGCAGGGCCTGAGACGACGTTACTCCTCCCGGGCACTGGGAGAATCCCGCGGAGTACTGCCCGTCGTGCACGACTGGCTGATTCTGATCGGAATCCTGGCCGTCGCCCGGGTGATGACGGGGGAGAGCACCCCCCGACTGGCCGCCCTCGGAGCGCTGTTGCCCGCCCTGCTCGTCACGGTCGCCTGCCACAAGCTCACCTACCGGCACCTGTCGGCCGCCCGCCGCGAGGCCCAGGCCGTCAGCCGGGTCCTGGTCATCGGCGAGCCCGAGGCCGCCGAGCACGTCATCGCGCACCTCGCCGCGCGCACCGACCACCCGTACGTCGTCGTCGGCGTGGTCGCCGTCGGCGACGGCTCCCTGACCAGCGGCGTCCCGGTCGCGGCCCGGTTGGACCGCGGGATGCCCGAGGCCCCGAACGGCGACTGGGCCCCGGTGCTGGGCGCCGTCCGCAGTCACCACGCCGACCTGGTGCTGGTGGCGCCGGGTGCCCGGATCTCGGGGGAGCGGCTGCGCCGGGTGGCCTGGGTCCTGCACGACGAGGGCCTCGAACTCGCCGTGTTCCCCGGGCTGGTGGAAATATCCGTGAAGCGGCTGGAAACCGAGTCCGCCGGCGGACTCGCCGTGCTGCGGGTCGCGCCGCCCGTGCGCCGCGGGGTGCAGACCCTGCTCAAGTCGGTGCTGGACCGCCTCGGCGCCTGCGTCGGACTGCTCCTGCTGTCACCGCTGTTCCTGGCCGTCGTGCTGGCCATCCGGCTCGGCTCGCGCGGCCCGGCCTTCTACAGCCAGCGCCGGATCGGCCGCGACGGTGAGCCCTTCGTCATGTGGAAGTTCCGCACGATGGTGGTGGACGCCGACCTGCTGAAGGCCGAGCTGACGGGGGCCAACGAGAACGACGGCCTGATGTTCAAGATGCGCCGCGACCCCCGGGTGACCCGGGTGGGCCGTCTGCTGCGCCGCACCTCGCTGGACGAACTCCCCCAGCTGGTCAACGTACTGACGGGCAGTATGTCCATGGTCGGGCCGCGCCCCCCGCTGCCGGAGGAGGTGGCGGAGTACGACGAGGTCGAGCTGCGCCGGCTCACCGTACGGCCCGGGATGACCGGCCTGTGGCAGATCAGCGGGCGCTCCGACCTCTCCTGGGACGAAACGATTCAGCTTGATCTCCAGTACGTCGACAACTGGTCGTTCACCAGCGACGTCGACGTGATGGGCCGTACGCTCCGCGCCGTCGTCGACGGCCGCGGGGCGTACTGAGGGCCGTGATGGGGTCAGCCCTGCCGGCCCTGGTCGAGCCACCAGCGGTAGGTGGCGGCGATGCCGTCCCGCAGCGGGATGCCCGGCTTCCAGCCCAGCGAGGTCAGGCGCGAGACGTCGAGCAGCTTGCGCGGGGTCCCGTCCGGCTTGGACGTGTCCCAGGCGAGCCGGCCCTCGAAGCCGGTCACCTCGGCGACCGTCTCGGCGAGCGCCCTGATGGTCAGGTCGTCGCCGCAGCCGATGTTGACGGGCTCGTCCCCGTCGTAGCGCTCCAGCAGCACCGCGCACGCGGCCGCCAGGTCGTCGACGTGGAGGAACTCCCGGCGCGGGGTGCCGCTGCCCCACAGCGTGACCTCGTCACGACCCTCGGCGGCGGCCTCGTGGAAGCGGCGGATGAGGGCGGGCAGGACGTGCGAGGACTCCAGGTCGAAGTTGTCGCCCGGACCGTAGAGGTTCGTGGGCATGGCCGAGACGTACGAGGCCCCGTACTGCTTGCGGTAGGACTGCACCTGCACGATGCCGGCGATCTTGGCGAGGGCGTACGCCTCGTTGGTGGGCTCCAGCGGGCCCGTCAGCAGGGCGTCCTCGTGGATCGGCTGTGGGGCGAGCTTCGGGTAGATGCAGGAGGACCCGAGGAAGAGCAGGCGGCCCACGCCGGCGGCGTGCGAGCCGGCGATGACGCTGAGCTGGATCCTGAGGTTGTCCTCCAGGAACTGCACCGGGTACGTGCTGTTGGCCATGATCCCGCCGACCTTGGCGGCGGCCAGCACGACCGCGTCCGGGCGCACGTCGCGCAGGTGGGCCTCCGTGGCGGTGGCGTCGCGCAGGTCGAGGTCGGCCCGGCCGCGGGTGAGCACCTCGTGGCCGTCGGCGGTGAGCCGGCGGGCCACCGCGGACCCCACGAGGCCACGGTGTCCGGCGACGAAGACGCGGGCGTGCGGGGGCAGGAGCGGCGAACTTGTCATACCGCCGATGATGCCAGTCCGGTGCCGGGGTGTTCCCCGGAGCCCACCCTCCGGGCCCCGGGCCCGCTGCGGCGCCCGGTTTCCGCTCGCTGCCACGATCCTGATGGTCCACCAGTCCGATGTGCGGCCCGGCCTTCCGGCCTCCGCCCGCGGCTCGCACGGGGCTCCCGATCCGAAGGGGCTTGAGCGCCCCGGAGGCCAAGCAGCCCCAACAGGGCAGTACGGTACGCATCCAGCCTCGGCCCGAGGGCGCGTTCCCGCACCTCACACCCGGCCGGCCAGGCCAGACACAGCCTGAACACGAACGACAGCAACGACAACCTGGGGGACCCCATGGGCAAGACCGCACTGATCACCGGCGTCACCGGACAGGACGGCTCGTACCTCGCCGAGCTCCTGCTCTCCAAGGGCTACACGGTGCACGGGCTCGTGCGGCGGTCCTCCAGCTTCAACACGGAGCGGATCGACCACGTCTACCAGGACCCGCAGACCGCGAACCGGTCCTTCGTCCTGCACCACGCCGACCTCTCCGACGGCGTGGCCCTGGTGAACCTGCTCCGTGACATACGCCCCGATGAGGTCTACAACCTGGGCGCCCAGTCCCATGTCCGGGTCTCCTTCGACGCTCCCCTCTACACGGGCGACGTGACCGGCCTCGGCGCGCTGCGGCTGCTGGAAGCCATCCGGGCCAGCGGGGTGGACACCCGGATCTACCAGGCCTCGTCCTCGGAGATGTACGGAGCGACCCCACCCCCGCAGAACGAGGGCACCCCCTTCCACCCGCGCAGCCCGTACGGCGCCGCGAAGGTGTTCGCGTACTGGACCACGGTCAACTACCGCGAGGCGTACGACATGTTCGCGGTCAACGGGATCCTCTTCAACCACGAGTCCCCGCGCCGCGGCGAGACGTTCGTGACCCGCAAGATCACCCGGGCGGTCGCGCGCATCAAGGCCGGCCTCCAGGACCACCTCTACCTCGGCAACCTCGACGCCGTCCGCGACTGGGGCTACGCCCCCGAGTACGTCGACGCGATGTGGCGGATGCTCCAGCAGGACGAGCCGACCGACTACGTGGTGGCCACCGGAGTGGCGGCGACCGTCCGCGAGTTCGTCGAGTCCTCCTTCACCCACGCGGGCCTCGACTGGAACGAGCACGTGCGCTACGACCCCAAGTACGAACGGCCGAGCGAGGTCGACGCGCTCATCGGCGACGCCTCCAAGGCGCAGGAGCTCCTTGGCTGGAAGCCGTCGGTCCTGGTGCCGGAACTGGCGCGGATCATGGTGGACGCCGACATCCGTCAGGTCGAGGACCAACTGGCGGGTGCGAGCGTCCGTATCGACCGCTGAGGCCTCGCGCTTCGCCTACGATTTGCCGTGTCCCGGTCATCACCGCGACCTTCCGCGGTCTTGGCCGGGACAAACCTGCCGTATGTCCGAAGTGTGTCCTCCGCGTTGCACCCTGTTGGTTCCAATTTGGTATGCAGGGGGTCAACTGAGGTGACCAGGGCGGCGCGTGAGCCCTAGTCTGCGCCAGTACATATGGCTGTTCGGATAGTTCCAGCCATCAAGCCGGGCGATTGCCCTGGGGGGCTCATGCGTAGATCCAGAGGGCTGACTGCTGCCCTCGCCCTGTCACTGGCCGGCGCCGGTACCGGAATAGGCCTGGTGTTGATGCCCCAGGCGTCCGCCATCACGCCGCCCGTGGCGTTCACCGCCGACGAACTGCCCACCTGGCAGCCCAACGGCGTCGTCTTCGCCATGGAGCAGGCGAACGGCACCGTCTTCGCCGGCGGCACCTTCTCGGCGGTCCGCCCGCCCGACGCCGCGGCCGGCACGGAGCAGGAAGCCGTGAACTTCGTGGCGCTCGACGCCGCCACCGGCAACCCCACCTCCTGCAAGCTGGCCTTCACCGTCGGCGACGGCACCGCGACGGTGCGGGCGCTGGCCGTGTCGAAGGACAAGAAGACCCTGTACGCGGGCGGCTACTTCGGCGCCGTCAACGGAACCCCGGTCTCCAGCCTCGCGGCGATCGACATCGAGACCTGCGCCCCCAAGGCATCGTTCCACCCGAGCGTCCCCGCCACCGTCCGGGCGCTCGCGGTCACCGACGACACCCTGTACATCGGCGGCGACTTCGGCACGGTCGAGGGGCAGACCCGCGAGCGGTTCGCCGCGGTCGACGCCGGCTCCGGCGCGCTGAGGCCCTTCACCGCCAACGCGGACGAGCCGGGCCGCGCGATCCAGGTCAGCAACGACGGCAAGAACGTCCTGCTCGGCGGCGACTTCTTCTCGGTCAACGGCTCCAACACGCACGCGCTGGCGGTCGTCGACGCCACCACCGGCGCGGTCGCCAAGACCTACTCCAACATCCCCTCCAACTCGGTGGTCAAGCACATCGCGGCCGACGCGACGGGCTACTACACCGGCAACGAGGGCTCGGGCGGCGGCGTCTTCGACGGCCGCATCGGCCTCGACACCAACTTCAACGAGAAGTGGCGCGACCGCTGCCTGGGCGCCACCCAGTACGTGCTGCCGTACGACGGGGTGCTCTACAGCTCCTCGCACGCGCACGACTGCTCGCTGGAGGGCCAGTTCCCCGACGGCAAGCGCAACTTCCTGCTGGCCCAGCAGACCGACCACAAGGGTGCCGCCCCCGCGCCCGTGGACGGCTTCGTGCAGAGCCCGCCGAAGCTCGGATGGCACCCCACCGCGAACGACGGCATCGGTGAGGGCATCGGCCCGCGCGTCATGTCGATCGCCGAGAAGGACGACGTCAAGTACATGTGGGTCGGCGGTGAGTTCACCCTCATCAACGGCCGCGCGCAGCAGGGCCTGACCCGCTTCGCGTCCACCGGTGACGTCGGTGCCCCGACCACCCCGATCGCCGGCGCCGGCAGCGTCAAGCCCGGTGAGGCCCAGGTCCGCTGGCGCACCAGCTACGACCAGGACGACAGCAAGCTGACGTACCGGATCTACCGCAACGGCTCGGGCACCCCGATCGCCACGGTCTCGGCCGAGTCCCTGGAGTGGGAGCGCCCGCAGGCCTCCTGGACCGACACCACCGTCAAGGCGGGCCAGGCCTACAGCTACCGGGTGACCGCCACCGACGGCGCGGGCAACACCAGCGCGCTGTCGGCGAACGTCTCCGTGACCGTCCCGACCTCGGTCCAGGCCTACCCGGACAAGGTCCGCGCGGACGGCGCCAACCTCTACTGGCGCTACGACGACACCGTCAGCCCGTACGTGGCCGACTCCTCGGTCTCCGGCAACACCGGCGGCGTCCAGGTCAGCGCCCCGGCCCTGGGCCAGAGCCCCGGCGCCATCACCGGCACCAGCACGGCGATGGGCTTCAACGGCACCAACCAGCAGGTGTACAGCGACCACCGCCAGACGGTCGGCGCCGCGTACTCCATCGAGACCTGGTTCAAGACCGGCACCACCCGCGGCGGCAAGCTGATCGGCTTCGGCAACAACACCGTCAACAGCAGCGGGTCGTACGACAAGCAGATCTACATGACCAACACCGGTCGTCTGGTCTTCGGCGTCTACAACGGCTCCGCCCGCACCATCTCCACCGGCCTGTTCGAGACGTACAACGACAACAAGTGGCACCACGTCGTCGGTACGCAGGGCCCCGGCGGCATGACGCTGTACGTCGACGGCCAGAACAAGGGCACGAACAGTGCCACGAACTCCACGCCGTACGCCGGTTTCTGGCACGTGGGCGGCGACAACCTCAGCAGCTGGCCGTCCCGTCCGACCAGCAACTTCTTCGCCGGGACCATCGACGAGACGGCCGTCTACCCCTCGGCGCTGACCCAGGCCCAGGTCAAGTCCCACTTCGACCTGGCCAAGGCCGCCGTCGACACGGTCTCCAAGGTCGTCGCCACCGAGGACACCTACATCAACCAGGGCGCCCCGAGCACCGCCTACGGCACCTCCACCCAGCTCGCGGTGCGCGGTACCTCGGCGTACGAGTCGTACCTGCGCTTCACCCTCCCGGCGGCTCCGTCCGGGCAGGTCCTCAAGAGCGCCTCCCTCCAGTTCAAGACCTCCACGCAGGCCGGGGCCGGCACCGCCGACACCGTCTCCGTGGTCCCGGTCACCGGTACCTGGAGCGGCACGGGCACGACGTTCAACACCAAGCCCACGCTCGGCACCGCCCCGCTCGGTTCCATCTCGGGCGTGCCGGACGGTTCGGCCGTGCAGAACGTCGAGCTGGACACCACCGCCGTCTCCGCCGTGCTGGGCAGCAGCTACAGCCTCGGCCTGACGAGCACGGGCACCGACGCGATGTGGCTGTGGTCCGCGGAGTCGACGGCCGCGGACGCCGCTCCGCAGCTGATCCTCACCTTCGGCCCGAAGTAACCGCCTGACGGCGTACGGGGCCCGGCCGGCACACGGCGGGCCCCGTACGCCTTTCCGACCCCGTAGGGGAGCCACCTGATGTACCGACGCTCCGCCGCGGCCGCCGTCCTCCTGGCGGCCGCCCTGACGCTGACCGCCTGCAGTTCCGACGGCGACGGCAAGGCCTCCGCCGACGCGGCGGGCAAGCCGAAGCCGCCGGCCTCCAGCCCGGTCCCGGACCCCGCGGACGCCTCCACGGCGCCCACCACGGCCGCGTCGCCCGACGCGAAGCCGACGGGGCCGGTCCTGCCGGACGCGAAGCTGACCCCGAAGACGGGCAGCTTCAAGGAGAACGAGAAGCAGTACCTCAGCGGACGCGTCCCGGAGAAGATGGATCCGGCGGTCGTCCTGCAGACCGGTCAGGAGACCTGCCAGCGGGTGGAGCGCACCGCGAAGCGGGACAAGGACGCGGCGGCAGCCGCCATCATCTCCGGGGACGTCACCGGGGCGAAGGACGCCATCAACCTCCTGTGCCCGGAGCAGAAGCCGGTGCTGGCGGTGGCGGAGAAGGGCTTCGGGGACTCCCCCCGGACCACCCCGGCCCCCGGTACCTACCGGGCGCTGACCCAGAGCTCCACCTGCACCTGGGAGGCGAAGGGCAAGGACGGCGCGATCCTGGCCTCGGGCCCCGAGAACCCGCCCAAGGCCGGTGACAGGATCACGGCCACCGTCCCGTCCGGTACCTCCGAGTTCCGCTCGACGGGCTGCTACGCCTGGGTGCCCGCGTAGGCACACCGGTCCGCCACGAGGACGCCGCCGCCCGGTTCCGGGGCGGCGGCGTTTTCACGTCCCGCGCCCGGGTAACCGCGTGGCCACACGCCGAACAGTCTGGAGGCGAACGGTATGCGCGGCATAGGCGGTTGCATCGCCCTGATCGTGGTGGGGGCCATCCTCACCTTCGCGAGCGACTGGCAGATGGAGAGCGTCAACCTCGACGTGGTGGGCGTGATCATGATGGTGGCGGGGGCGGTGGGCCTCGGCGTCTACGCGAGCGTGCTCAAGCGTCGCCGCGCGATGGGCGCCGTCCCGGTGGTGGAGGAACGGCGCGACGTCCTCTGACCCCCGCCCCCACCCGGCGGGCTCAGCGGGCGATGTCCCGGTAGACCGGGAGCAGGGTGTCCAGGACGGCGTCCATCGAGAAGGACATCGCGGCCAGTTCGCGGGCCGCGGCCGAGGCCGCCGCGTTGGCGGCCGGGCCCAGGAGGGCGATGACGGCCTCCGCGACGGCTGCCGCTCCGGGGTCCACGGCGTGCCCGGCGCCGGCGGCCGCGATGTCCCGGGCCAGGCCGTTGGAGTGGGTCACCACCGGGGGGACGCCCACCGCGAGGGCCTCCAGGACCGACATCGGGAACGGCTCGTCCACCGAGGGCAGGACGTAGACGTGCGCCCGGCGCAGCTCCGCGAGGACCTCGGCGCCGGAGAGGGCCCCGGGCACCGTGAAGCGGTCCGACAGACCCAGGCCGGTGATCCGGGCGCGGACCGCCGCCAGTTCCCCCTCGTCCGGGCCCGCCACCACGAAGTGGGCGTCCGGGTGCGCGGCCAGCACGGCCGGGGCCGCGTCCACGAAGTCCACCGGCCGTTTGCGGGCCTGGAGCCGGGCCGAATACAGGATCCGCGGCGGCCCGGACGGGGCCGGGCGCTCCTCCTGCGCCGGAGTGCCGTTGACCAGGCGGACGGCCCGGGGCAGCGGCCCGCGCACCACCGCCTCCAGCCCCGCCCGCTCGTGCGGGGTCAGGTACAGCACGGCGTCGGCGCCGCGCAGCAGGCGGCGTACCGCCACCGCGTCGAGCACCTTGGCCAGGGCCTTCTCGCTTGGGTCCACCATCCCGTGGGTCTGCAGCACCAACGGCTTGCCGGCCCGCAGCGCGGCGAGCGCCACGGGCAGGGTCACCAGGTCCCGGGCGAGGTGGACGTGGACCAGGTCGGCCTCGCGCACCAGCCGGCCCGCCGACGCCAGCAGGGCCGACGAGGTCATCCCGCTGAAGCCGAGCGGCAGGATCCGCCGGGCGGGGAACAGCTTGGCGGGCACCCCCTCCACGGAGTCCGGCCACGGGTCGAAGCCCTCGCCCAGCGCGAGGAGCCGGGCCTCGTGGCCGCGCGCACGCAGCCCCTTGGCCAGGTTCAGCGCCACCCGCACCGGCCCGCCGAAGGCGTGGGAGGGGGAGTGCAGGGTGACGGCGTGCAGGACCTTCGGGGCGGCACTCACTTGGGCTCCTCCACCGGGCGGCGACGCCCGTCCTGGGTCTGCAGGGTCAGCTCCGGCAGGTCCTTGTGGACCACCGATCCGGCGCCCGCCACCGCGCACCGCCCGACGGTCACGCCCGCCAGCACCGTCGCCCGTACGGCCACCCACGCGCCGTCCTCGACCACGATCGGGGCGTTGCGGTAACGGAAGTCGGCGGCGCGGTGGTCGTGCGAGCCGGTGCACAGCATCGACTCCTGCGAGAGGCAGACGTTCGCGCCTATGGTCACCGGCTCCAGGTTCAGCAGCCAGGTGCCCTCGCCGATCCAGGTGTGGTCCCCGACGGTCAGCTTCCACGGCCACAGCACGCGCACCCGGTGGCGGATCAGCACCCCCTCGCCGATCCGCGCCCCGAACGCCCGCAGCAGCGCGACCCGCAGCCGGGCGGGACAGAACCACGCCATGAACAGCGTGTTCATCACCGCGAACCAGAGGGCCTGGGTCAGCAGGCCGCGCCCCTTGTCGTAGCCGGCCAGCGTGAAGGCAGGAAGATCACGCAACAGTCGCCCCTCGTCGTCCACCCCGACGCGCCTCCCCGGGCGCGGAACGCTCAGACTAGACTGCGCGCGGATCACGCACAGGGGTGGGGGCAACAGTGGTGACGGACGTTCGGAAGCCCTCGGCCGCCCCCGAACGGCCGCCCGTGCCCGGCGAGTCGCAGTGGGGCCGGGTGACCACCCCGCGCACCCTGCTCTCCCGCGCGCTCTCGGTCCCCCTCGCCCTCGGGTTCACCGTCTTCCTGCCGTTCTTCGTCGCCGCCCAGTCCGGCGACGGCCAGCGCGACGCCGCCTTCTGGCTGCAACTGCTGCTGGCCATGTACGCGGGCGCGCGGCTCTCGGCCATGGTGCTGACCAGCCGCCGCAAGCTGCTGCAGGGCTCCTTCTGGCTCTTCGTCTACATGGCCATGGGCGTGGCCCCCCTCGCCCAGGCCGTCCTCGGCCGGGTCCCCACGCCCGTCGTCGGCCCCCGCTCCGACCTCACCGTCGCCATCGGCCTGGTGCTGCTGGGCTGCACGGCCTTCGACGTCGGCGTACTGCTGGCCCGTCACCGGCCCGCGGCACGCCGCACGGGAGGCTCCCGCAAGGAGCCGCGACCGGTGATGGTCCACCGGCGGCGCCTCCAACTCCTCACCCTGGTCGCCTTCCTGTGCAGCGCGGCCTTCGTCGCGAAGCTGGGGGGACCGGCGGTCTTCTTCTCCAGCCGCCAGGAGATCATCGCGGGCATCCAGGAGGCGGGCGTCTCCAACGGCGACGGCCAGGCCGGCCAGGCGCTGCTGCGCGGCTTCGGCACCGTGCCGGCCCTGCTCGCCCTGCTCCTGTACACGCGCTGGCTGATCACCTCGAAGTACGCCCGCCGCAAGGTCTCGGTCATCGCCACGACGGCCGCCCTCGCCGTCTTGAACCTGGTCGTCAACAACCCCGTCTCGAACCCGCGCTACTGGTTCCTCACCGTCCTGTTCGCGCTGCTCTTCACGGTCTTCCCGGTGAGCGCCGCGATGTACCGGGTGGCCCTGTCGATGGCCGTGGTGATCGCCCTGCTCGTCTTCCCCTTCGCGGACCGCTTCCGCTACGACGAGAAGAACTACAAGCCCGTCGAGACGACCTCGTTCCTGGAGCCGATGGCGCTCAAGGACTACGACCAGATCGGCATGTTCGCCAACACCATCACCTTCTCCAACTCCGGCCCCGGCCACTTCTACGGGCGCCAGCTGGCCGGATCCGTCTTCTTCGCGGTGCCCCGCTCGGTGTGGCCGGGCAAGCCGCGCGACACGGGCGTGATGGTCGGCCAGTGGATGGGCACGGTCAACACCAACCTCTCCTCCCCGATCTGGGCCGAGCTGTGGCTCGACTTCGGGCCGCTGGGCATGGGTGCCGGCCTCCTCGCCCTCGGGTACGCCGCCGCCCGCGTCGACCGCCGGTACGCCAAGCGCGCCACGCGCCGCTCACCGCCGGGCAGCCTGATCTCCACGGTGGTCCCGCTGGTCGCCGGGTACTCCTTCATCCTGCTGCGCGGCCCGCTCCTCCAGGCGTCCGGACGCGTGGCCATCGCGGGGATGTGCCTCGCGCTCGTGGCGACGTACCGCCACGACAAGGGCACGACCCTGCGCTGAGCGGGCGCCCCGCGGTCGACGGCCGCGGGTGTCCCCTTCCGGCACGGCGGGGACCCGGGTGGTTCAGGCGGCGGTGGCGACCTCGGGGGCGGGGGCTTCCAGCCGGGCCACCCGCAGCCAGCCCGCGCCCGCCTTGGCCGCCGAACCCACGGCCAGGCCCCAGGCGGCTCCCGCCACGCCCCAGGCGGCGTACCCGCCCAGCAGCAGGGCCACCGACAGCAGGGAGAAGACGATCTGGAGGGAGAGGGTGGCCCTGGGGTTCAGCACCCGCAGCGTCAGCAGGGCGCAGGTCCCCAGCCCCATCACCGCGTACTGGGCGCCCGTCGCCGGGAGCAGCGCGGCGGCCGCCGCCCAGGTGTCGCCGAGCAGGTGCCGGCCCAGCCGGTCGGGCAGTGCGTACAGGACGGCCGCCCAGCCGGCGCCGAGCACGGCGAGGGCGGAGCCCATCAGGGCGGTCAGCCGGACCACGCCCCGCTTGCCGGAGGCCCGGCCGACCACCGGCGGCCCGAAGGCGTTCGCCGAGTTGAACAGCACGTTCAGCGGACCGAAGAGGGTGGTCGCACCGCGCAGCGCGCCGACGGCCAGCGGGGTCGCGAACGCCCCGAGCCCGAGCACCGCCAGCTGGCTGGAGCCGTTGCCGACGGCGAACTCGACCACGAACCGCTGCCCCAGGTGCCCGCGCCGCAGGTACGGGCGCAGCTCGGCCCGCGCCCCCCGCACGTGGGGCCGCAGCAGCCACAGGCCCAGCCCCAGCGCGGGCAGCGCCGACAGGCCCCACACCAGCACCAGCCGGCCGGCCGACGCACCGGCCGGCTGCGCCGCCAGCGCCGCGACCACGCACAGCAGCCGCAGCGAGTCCGCGGCCAGCGCCCGCTCGGGCACCCGCAGCGCGGAGAAGCAGTAGCGCAGTCCGTCCTGGACGAGGACCAGCGGCAGGACCAGGCCCAGGGCGAGGAAGGCCCGCCCGGCGTCCCCGGCCAGGACCGGGCCCACCACGGCCAGCACCGCGGCGGCCACCGCCGACGCGGCGGCGGTGAACAGCACGGAGGAGCGGCAGACCGTCGCGAGCCTGCCCCGGACCTCGTCCGGGGGGAGCCCCTCGCCCTTCTCCAGGACCACGGTCTGGCCGACGTAGGCCATGTTCAGGCCGAGGAGCACGCTGAAGGTCACGTACACCATCGAGAAGTCCGCGAAGCCGGAGGCCGAGGACAGCCGGGCCGCCAGCACCAGCACCAGGATGTTCGTGGCGCTGGAGGCGGCCTGGTCGAGGACGGAGGCGACGGCGCCGAGGCCCCGCCGGCTCACCGCCGGCCCGTACGGACCGTGCGCAGGGCGACGGTGTCGCCGCCGTCGCCCGTGGTCTGCGGCCCGGGGTCCGCGGGCTGACGCGTCAGCGGCTGCGGGTCCGGTGCCGGGCCCGGCCCGGTGGCCGGACCGGCGGCCTCGCCGGCCTTCCCGGACGTGCCGCGCCCGCCGCGCTTCTCGGTGACCACGGGCGTGTGCAGGACGGCGCCGAGCACGGTGCCGCCGGCGCCGCCGATGAGCTCGCGGATCCGGGACAGGTCGCTGCGGTGCACCGCGCGCGGGTCGCAGACGACCAGGACGCCGTCGACGCGGTCGACGAGGGCGAGGGCGTCGGCGTAGGAGAGCACCGGCGGGGCGAGCACCACGACGGTGGAGTTGGGGGAGTCGGCCTCGGCGATCAGCCGGGTGGTGCGCGGCGAGGTCAGCGCGCGGGGGACGTTGCGCACCCGTTCGCCGGGGATCAGGTCGAAGGAGCCCGACTCGGCGGCGTCCACGACGAGCTGCCGGCCGTCGGGCCAGTCCGCCTCCCCGCCCGTTCCGGCGCCGCCCGGCTGGCTCCAGCGGGGCCGCCCGCCCGCGTCGGTGGGCAGCTGGCTGGCCAGCACGGGGGTGCGCAGGTCGGCCTCGATGAGCAGGACGTCCTTGCCGGTCTCGGCGAAGGAGGCGGCGAGGTTCACGGCCACGGCGGCGGCGGTCTCGCTGCTGCCGCGCGGGGCGACCACCAGCAGGCGGCGCCGGTCGGCGAAGCGGGAGTCGTAGGCGAGGCGGAAGGCCACCGAACGGTACTCCTCGGCGAGCCGGGGATCGGCCTCGCCGGCCGCGAGCAGCGGCCCGCCGCCGGTCTTGTCCCGGGGCAGCGAGCCCAGGACGGGGGCGCGCAGCGCCCTGGCCACGTCGCCCTCGGAACGCGGGGCCGGGTCGAAGACGAGCCGCACCCAGGCGGCGAGCAGACCGAGCGCCAGGCCCACGGCCGCGCCGAGCGCGAGCGACATGGGGATGCCCGGCCCGTCGGGCGCGGCGGGCGGGGTCGCGGGGCTGGTGACCCGGCCCGGGGTCATGTCCAGGGCCGCGAGCTTGGCGATGTTGCCGTTGAGGGCGTTGACCTTGCTCTGCAGGTCGGTCTTGGAGGACAGCGCCGCGTCACGGGCCGTCCCGGCGGGCAGGTTGTTGGCCTGCCGGGCCGTCTCGTCGAGCTGCTTGGCGACCGGGTCGCGCTGGTCCTCGTAGCCCTTGACCATCTTGTCGCGCGTGGCGTCGAGGGCCTCCTGCCGCTTCAGCAGGTAGGCGGCGGTCATCGCGTTCGCGCGCTTGGCGGCCTCCTTGGGGGAGGCCGAGGTGTAGGTGAAGCGGAGGACCATCGTCTGCGGCGGGTTGGTCACCTGGAGGCCGCCGCGCAGCGCGGCGAAGTCCTTGTCGGCGATGCCCAGTTGCTTCGCCGCCTGCCCGGCCGTGGAGCTGGAGAGCGCGACCTGGCGTTCCGAGCCGATGTTGATGGCCTTGTCGGGGGCCAGGCTCGGGTTGAACGGGTCGTCGGTCGGGGCGCGCAGCACGACGTCGGCGGTCGCGACATAGGTGTCCGCGGTGGAGATGCCGAGGTAGACGCCGCCCAGCAGGCCGATGCCCACGCCCGCGCCGATGAGCCGCCGGTAGCGCAGGAGCTGCTTGAACTGGTCCCGCAGGAGGTCCGGCTCGTCGTCGGCCGGGGCCGCTGCCGGGCGGTTCGTCTCGGTCACGGCTGGAGACCCCCAAGTGCTTCGTCGATCAGTGCGTCGATGCGGGCCAGGCCCGCCTCACGGCTCAGGTGGGCCGCCACGTGGACGGGCCCGGCGGCGCCCAGCGCGTCCGCGCCCTCGGGGTCCTCGGCCAGGGCCCGTACGGCCTTCAGCAGGGCCGCGGGGTCCTCCGGGGGTACGAGCACCCCCGCGCCGGAACGTTCCACCTCCTGGGCGGTCCCGCCCTCGGCCGCGACGGACGCGACGACGGGCCGGCCGGCCTGGAAGTAGGAGGTCAGCTTGGACGGGACGCTCATGTCGAGCACGGCCGCGTGCTGGGTGACCGCGAGGACGTCCGCCGCCGCGAGGATATCGGGGAACTCGCCGTCGGCGGCAGGGGGGATGATGTCCAGGTTCGGCACGTCGGCGGAGAGGTCGGCGAGGGCCGCGCGCTGGCTGCCGTCGCCCATGAGCACGAAACGGACCCGCGGGTCGAGCCGGGCCGCGCCGACGAGGACGTCGAGGCCCTGCTTGAGGCCCATGTTCCCGGAGTGCAGCACCACGGTCTGGCCGGGTGCCCAGCCGAGGTGACGGCGGGTCTCCCCGCGGGGCTTGGTGGGCTGGGGCACATGGGACCAGTTGGGGACCAGCCGGATCCGCTTCGGGTCCACGCCCATGCCCACGACCCGGTCCACGAAGGTCTCGTGGATGACGCCGACCAGGGTGGCGCGCCCCAGGGCGTACGCCTCCGCGCGCCCGGCGAACGCGGCGGCCTTGTCGCCGCCGCTGATCCCGCTCTGCGCGGCCGCGGCCCCCATCAGGTCCTGGACGACCGGGACGTAGGGGACCTTCCACTTCGCCGCGAGCCGGGCGGCGAGCACCCCGCCGGCCAGACTGGGCATCTGGGCCAGGATCGCGTCGGGCTTCGGCATCCGCGGCGGGGCCACCGCACCGTGCAGCAGAATCGATCCTTCAAACAGGGCGCGCCTGACGGCGGTCTGACGCGGCGGCACCGTGTGCGCACGCCGGTGCACGGTGACCCCCGCGCGCTGCTCCGTGCGCCGGAGCGCCCCCTTGTACTCCGGCTCGACGGACCAGGCCGGATAGTGCGGCATCCCCGCCAATACGTGCGTCTCGTGGCCGATTTCGGCCCAGTGCTCCGCGATCTGGGTGGCGTACGGGCCTATGCCCGCATGCTCGGGGGCGTAGTTGGTGGAAACCAGCAGCAGGCGCCGGTGACCGGATGTGGACACTGAACGTCCCCTTCTCCCCTGGATGATGCGCACGTCACCCTATTCGTTCACCCGCAGGGTGGGGAACGTGCGCGCTATTGTCTGCTAATCCGCCGCACCGGGGGGTGCGGCCGCTGGGGGGTAACTGATGACGGAGTACGACATGTCCGAGCGCGGTTCGGCGGCGCGCAGGCCGTACCGGGTGGGCTACGCGCCCGGAGCCTACGACCTCTTCCACATCGGACACCTCAACATCCTTCGCCACGCCCGCAGCCGGTGCGACTACCTCGTCGCCGGCGTGGTCTCGGACGAGATGGCCGAACTGGCCAAGGGCCGCCGCCCGATGATCCCGCTCGTCGAGCGGCTGGAGATCGTCCGCAGCGTCAAGTACGTCGACGCCGCCTTCGTCGAGACGGTCCCGGACAAGGTCGAGACCTGGAAGCAGGTCCGCTTCGACGTGATCTTCAAGGGCGACGACTGGCGGGGCACCCCCAAGGGGGACCGGCTGGAGCGGGACTTCGCCGCCCACGGGGTCGACGTCGTCTACTTCCCCTACACCGTGCACACGTCCAGCACCCAGCTGCGCCGGGCCCTGGACGCGCTCGCGCAGCCCCAGGCGGAACCCCTCACCGCCGAACGGCGCTGAGCTCCCTGAACCACTTCGCCAGGAACGCCAGCAGGAACACCGCGGCGACGGCACCCAGGCCCGCGTACGCCCAGCGGAACAGCGCCCCGCCGCCGAGCAGCAGGAACACCAGGCAGAACACCCCGTAGTCCACGGGCAGCAGGGCCACCGCGCGCAGGGTCGACGGCACGGCGGCGGGGCTGCCCGGAGCCGGCTTCGGCTTGAGCTTCTCGGTCAGCAGACCGCCGAAGAAGGTGACGACCGCGGCGAACTGGAAGCCCAGCGGCACCAGCAGCCAGCCGTCGGAGCCGGTCCCGTACTCCTCGGGGAAGCGGTGGAAGGCGATCAGCACGCAGGCGTGCAGGGCGGTCAGCTTGGCGGCGTCCACGACGTGGTCGAGCCACTCGCCCGCCGCGCTGCCGCCCCCGCGCAGCCGGGCCAACTGCCCGTCGGCGGAGTCGAAGGCGAAGCCGACCGCGAGCGCGGCCCACACGGCGACGCCCAGCCCCCAGGAGGGGGCGGCCAGCGCGACGGCCGCCACGGCGGCGAAGCTGAAGGCGGCGCTGACCAGCGTCACCTGGTTCGGCGTGAGCCCGAGCGCGTACGATCCGGCGGCCAGGTACCGCCCGGCGGGCCGATTGACGAACCGTGAATAGAGCGACACCCCCTTGGCCGACTTCTGCGCCCCGCGCAGTTCCAGCAGCGCGGTCCCGACTCTCGCCATGCGTTCCCCCCTGGTCCCCGGCGATGGCACCCGCGCACGAGTGCACGGGTGTTCGTATGAGGGGCACATCATCGCAGGGCGGCCACGGACTCCGGTTCCGGGCGGCCCGATGCGTCCGGAACCGGCGCCGCGGCCGGCAGACCCGGCCCCACGACACCACCCGCAGCGACAGCGCCCTACGACACCACCCGCAGCAGCAGCACCGACCGGGCCGGGACCGTCAGCCGCTCCCCGCCCCGGTGCCGCCCCGCCGGCGCCTCGGCCTGCTCCTCCTGGGAGGTGTCCAGGACGAGTTCGTACGTCCCCGCCCACGGAGGGCCCGGCAGGATCCACTCCACCGGCCGGTCCCCGGCGTGCAGCAGCGCCAGGAAGCTGTCGTCCGTCACCTGCAGACCCCGCTCGTCCCGGCCCGGGATGTCCCGCCCCGACAGGTAGAGCCCCAGCGCGGCGGCCGGCGCGTACCAGTCCCGCTCCGTCATCTCCGTGCCCGCGGGGGTGAACCAGGCCAGGTCCCGCAGTCCGTCCGCGCCCTGCGCCCGCCCCGAGAAGAACGCCCGCCGCCGCAGTACCGGATGCGCCTGGCGCAGTGCGATCAGCCGCCGGGCCAGCGCGAACAGCTCCTTCCAGGCGGGGTCCTCCAGCAGCGACCAGTCCACCCATCCCGTCTCGTTGTCCTGGCAGTACGCGTTGTTGTTGCCGCCCTGGGTGCGCCCGAACTCGTCGCCCGCCACCAGCATCGGCACCCCGGTCGACAGCAGCAGCGTGGTCAGCAGGTTGCGCAGCTGGCGCCGGCGCAGCGCCCCGATCCCCGGGTCCGCGCTCTCGCCCTCCGCCCCGCAGTTCCACGACCGGTTGTCGTTCGTCCCGTCGCGGCCCTCCTCGCCGTTCGCGTCGTTGTGCTTGCGCTCGTAGGTCACCAGGTCCCGCAGGGTGAACCCGTCGTGCGCCGTCACGAAGTTCACCGAGGCGTACGGCCGCCGCCCGCCCCACGCGTACAGGTCGCTGGAGCCCGACAGCCGGTAGCCGAGGTCCCGTACGTCGGGCAGCGCGCCCCGCCAGAAGTCGCGCACGGCATCGCGGTAGCGGTCGTTCCACTCCGTCCACAGCGGAGGGAACGCCCCCACCTGGTAGCCGCCCGACCCCACGTCCCAGGGCTCCGCGATCAGCTTGACCCGCCGCAGCACCGGGTCCTGGGCGATCACCGCGAGGAACGGCGACAGCATGTCCACGTCGTGCATCGAGCGGGCCAGCGCCGCCGCCAGGTCGAACCGGAAGCCGTCCACCCCCATCTCCGTCACCCAGTAGCGCAGGGAGTCGGTGATCAGGCGCAGCACGTGCGGCCGCCCGGCGTGCAGGGTGTTCCCGCAGCCCGTGTAGTCGGCGTAGCGGCGCTGGTCGGACTGGAGCCGGTAGTAGCCCCGGTTGTCGACCCCGCGCAGCGACAGCGTCGGTCCCAGCTCCCCGGCCTCCGCCGTGTGGTTGTAGACCACGTCGAGGATGACCTCGATCCCGGCCGCGTGCAGGGCCTTCACCATCCGTTTGAACTCGCCGACCTGCTGCCCGGCGGTCCCGCTGGCGGAGTACCCGGCGTGCGGGGCGAAGTAGCCGACCGAGTTGTAGCCCCAGTAGTTGCGCAGGCCCCGGCGCAGCAGGTGGTCCTCGTGCGCGAACTGGTGCACCGGCAGCAGCTCCACCGCCGTCACGCCGAGGCTCGTCAGGTGCTCGACCGCCGCCGGGTGGGCCAGCCCCGCGTAGGTGCCGCGCAGTTCCTCGGGAACACCCGGATGGCCCATCGTGAAGCCGCGCACGTGCAGTTCGTAGATCACCGAATCGGCCCAGGGGGTCTTCGGCCGGACGTCGTCCGCCCAGTCGTCGTCATCGTGGACGACCACCCCCTTCGGGACGAACGGGGCCGAGTCCCGGTCGTCGCGCACCGTGTCGGCGATGTACTGCTGGGGCCAGTCCCGGACGTGCCCGTAGACCTCCGGCGGCAGGGCGAAGTCCCCGTCCACGGCGCGCGCGTACGGGTCCAGGAGCAGCTTCGCCGGGTTGTACCGGGCGCCCGTCCAGGGGTCCCAGCGGCCGTGCACCCGGAAGCCGTACCGCTGTCCGGGGCGGACCCCCGGTACGAAGCCGTGCCAGATCTCGTGCGTGAGCTCGGTCAGGGTGCAGCGGGTCTCGACCCCGTCCCCGTCGAAGAGGCACAGCTCCACGGCCTCCGCGCCCTGCGCCCAGAGCGCGAAATTGGTGCCCGCGACCCCGCCGGGGCCCGGGTGGAAGCGGGCCCCCAGCGGATGCGCGGACCCGGGCCACACGGGTGGCGCCGGATGCGCGGCGGCCCGTAACACCTGTGCCTGGACCCGCTCGCGCACGGAGTCCATGGCGTCCCTTGCCGCGGGGCCGCCCACGGCACTGCTGGCGGCGGCATCCACCGCCTCTTGCTCGGCTGCGCTCGACACTGCCCGCCTCCACGGCTCCTGGTACCGGCGGGGGAGTGCGGCCCGGCGTCCCGGCCAGGCCCGTCCCCGTCTGGTCCTTCCCACTGTTCTGCCCGAACAGTTCTGCCCGGAACGTGCCCGGCCCTCACGTTTCCCCCGGAGGGGGCCGGTCGTTGGACGGTGCGTGACTCTTCTGACGAGGCGGGCAGGGGCGGGCTTGGCCGCCGTGGCGGCATGGGCGGGCCTGCTGGGCGGGCTCACCGGCTGCACCAAGGACGGCGGATCCCCGGTGGAGATCGCCCTGCCCGGCAAACCCCGCCTGCCCGACGAGGCCATCCGGATCACCCCCGCGGACAACGCCAAAGGGGTCCCCGCCGAGGGGCCGCTGCGGGTGAACGTGCCCGAGGGCCGGCTGGAACGGGTCGTCGTCACCAAGGTGGAGGACGCCCAGGAGGAGCAGGTCCCCGGGTCCATCGCCCCCGACGGGCTCAGCTGGAGCCCGGCACCGTCGGCCGGGCGGCTCTCGCTCGCCGCCAAGTACACCGTCGACGCCGTCGCCCGCGACGGGCACGACCGCCGTCAGGCCCGGCACACCACCTTCACCACCTACGTCCCCGAGGAGAGGTTCATCGGCTACTTCAAGCCCGAGAACCGCTCCACCGTCGGCACCGGCATGATCGTCTCCTTCAAGTTCAGCCGCGCCATCAAGCAGCGGGCCGAGGTGGAACGGGCCATCACCGTCACCTCGGACCCGGCCGTGCCGGTCGTCGGCCACTGGTTCGGCGACGAGCGCCTCGACTTCCGGCCCAAGGAGTACTGGAAGCCCGGTACCCAGGTCACCGTCAAGATGGCCCTGCGCGATGTCGAGGGCGCGTCCGGTTCGTACGGGATCCAGGACAAGACCGTCCGCTTCACCGTCGGCCGCTCCCAGGTCTCCCTCGTCGACGCCGCCGCGCACACCATGGAGGTCCGCCGGGACGGGCAGCTGCTGTCGACGATCCCGATCAGCGCCGGGGCGCCCAAGAACACCACCTACAACGGGAAGATGGTGGTGATGGAGATGTTCGACGTCACCCGGATGAACGGCCAGACCGTCGGCTTCGGCGGCGAGTACGACATCCCCGACGTGCCCCACGCCATGCGGCTCACCAACTCCGGGACCTTCCTGCACGGCAACTACTGGGCCAGCCCGGACACCTTCGGCTCCAGCAACACCAGCCACGGCTGCGTGGGCCTGCGCGACGACAAGGGCGGCGGCTCGGACACCCCGGCGGGCTGGTTCTTCGACCGGACGCTGGTCGGGGACGTGGTGGAGGTCGTGAACTCGCAGGACCGCGTCGTGGCCCCCAACAACGGACTGGGCGGCTGGAACATGTCCTGGGCCGACTGGGTCGCCGGATCCGCCGTCAGCTGACCCCGCAATCGAGTGATTGTCGGACCGCAATGCCGTGGCGCGAGAGTGTCCTCCGTCCGCCGCGCCGACGCTCTGCCCTAGAACTGGGGGCGCCCCGCACCGGGGCGCCCCCAGAGCCTGGCAGGGCGATCAGCGCGGATACGGACGGAGCGTCATGTCGGCAAGGAACTGGACCCTGGGACTCGCGATCGGGGCCGTACTGGCCGCCGGGTCCCCCACGGCCCTGGCGGCGGCTCCCGCCCCCGGCCCCCCGCCCGCCCGCGCCCTGCGGGCACCGCTGCCCGGCGGACTCGGCCCCTGCGTCCCGGGCGACTGCCCCCGTCCCTTCCCGCCGATCGGCAGCGACGGCAGCGTCAAGGGGCGCGACAACGCCGTCAACATCTTCGCCGGCGGTCGGTTCCGGGTCCGGGGGCGTGCCTCCGAGGCCGAGGGCCGGCTGGTCGTCCTCGGCAGCTTCGACCAGGACAAGGCGGCCGGCGGGGACTCCCGCTACAACGTCGGCATCGTCGGCGCCGGCTCGCTGGTCCCGCCCCCCGACGGCGCGGACTTCCTCACCACCGGCGCCGACGTCACCGTCGCCACCGGCGAGACCCTGATCGCCGACCGGGGTGTGGTCCGCTACGGGGGCGCGCTCAGCGGCACCGTGACCGGCACCCGCACCCCCGACCCGAACGCCGTCGCCCCGTACGCCGGCCTGCGCGGCCGGCTCGGCGCCGCCAGCCAGTGCTACGCCAAGGTCGACGGCAGCCCGCGCCCGCCGACCGGCACCGTCGTCAACAGCGGCTTCGAGACCGTCTTCACCGGCAACAACCGCGACCCGCTCCAGGTCTTCAACGTGGACGCGGACCTGGTCAACCCCACCGGCGGCGGCGCACAGGGCATCCGCTTCACACAGATCCCGCCCACGGCGACCATCCTCGTCAACGTCCTGGGCACCGGCACCCGCACCCTCAACACCTACAGCGGCACGCTCGCCGACCGGGGCGGCGACCCGCTCAACGCGTACCGCGAGCGGCTGCTGTGGAACTTCCCGGACGCCTCGGCGGTCAACCTGACCGGCAGCGGCCAGTTCCAGGGCAGCTTCCTGATCGGCAACCGGGCCTCCGAGACCCTGGTCACCCTGCCCGGGATCAACGGCCGCTTCTTCACCACGGGCTCCGTCACCCACGGCAGCGCGACCATCGGGGGCGGCGGCCAGGAGTTCCACGCCTACCCCTTCACCGGCGACCTCCCCGACTGCGGTCCCACCCCCGCCCCGACCGGCACGGTGGCCGTGGCCAAGGTGGACGGTGAGGGCCGTCCCCTGGGCGGCGCCCGCTTCGAGCTGTGGCACGAGACGAACGGGGTGCCGGGCCTCCAGACGGACACCGCGTCCCCCGACACGAAGGTGGCCGACTGCACCACCCCGGCCACCGGCCGCTGCGCGCACACCGGCGCCGCGCCCGGTACGTACCACTGGCGCGAGACCGTGCCGCCGGCGGGCCACGACCTGCCCGCGAACCCGGTCTTCGAGCTGACGCTGACCCGCGAGAACGCCGCGGCCGGGGCCCTGGCGCGGGCCGTGAACACCCGCACCGAGACGCCGGGCGCCAGGGTCGTGCTGCGCAAGACCGACCGGGACACCGGGGCCGGACTGCCCGGCGCCCGCTTCGAGCTGTGGCGCGAGACCAACGACCGGACCGGCCTCCAGACCACCGGCGACGATGCCGACGAGCGGCTGGAAGGGGTCTGCGTGACCGACGCCCAGGGCACCTGCACGGTCGAGCTGCCGGTCGACGAGACGTACTACTGGCGGGAGACCGGCTTCCCGGCCGGTTACGAGAGGCCCGCCGACCCCGTCACCCCGTTCGACCTGACGCGGGGCGACCTCGTCCAGGGCATCGTCGTCACCGTCGCGAACCGCAAGGAGAACGCGGAGCACCCCGGCTCCCTGCACCTCGTGAAGAAGGACGCCAAGACGAAGCGGCCGCTGCGCGGCGCGGTGTTCGAGCTCTGGAAGGAGACCAACCGCACCGGCGGCCTCCAGACCCGCGGCGTCAACGCCGACCAGAAGGTCAAGGACGGCTGCGCGACCGACCGCAACGGCGTCTGCGACTTCGACGGGCTCTCCGAAGGCCTGTACTACCTGGTCGAGACGGACGTCCCCGAGGGTTACGTGCTGCCGCGAGACCGGGTGACCGGCCCGGTGCGCGTCACGGCGGCGGCCCCCGGCAGCCACGTCGTGGTCACGCTCCAGAACAAGCGGGACGAGTACGGCAAGGACCCGGGCAAGGAACACGGCAAGGACCCCGCGAAGCACGACGGCAAGCAGCACGGCAAGCAGCACGACAAGCGTCCCGACGCCTGAGCGCTCCGCGCACGGCCGTCCGGCCTTCCGCTGCGCCGGTGGAGTGGACCCCTCACTCCACCGGCGCACCCGCGCGGGCGCTCCCCCGCCCGCGCGGGTTGGCTGGGTCGCGGGGTCCGGCGGGCGGACCGGAGGAGGACCGATGACCGTACGTCAGGCGATGGGACCCACGGCCGTCCTGGCCGCCTTCCTCGCCGTCCTCGTCCTGCCGGGCCCGGCGCTCGCGGCCGCCCTCGATCCCGACCCCGAGACGGCCTGCACCGCCGGGACCGGCCCCTACCAGCGGGAGCTGGAGGCCCACCTGCACCGGAAGGCCGACGGGGTGCAGTCACCGGGCGACTGCACCGCCGTCCGAGCCTTCCAGCGCGCGAACCGCCTCACCCCCGCCGACGGCTACGCCGGCCTCGCCACGTTCCGCACGATGACGGCCGTCGCCGCCCGCGCGAACCCCAACGCCGCGGGCCGCTGCCCCGCCGACGAGGACCGCGTGACGTGCGTGGACCTGGACCGCCAGCTCCTGTGGGTCCAGGAGGGCCGCCGCGTGGTCTTCGCGCCGGTGCCCGTCCGCACCGGCCGCGACGACCAGGAGACCCGTCCCGGCCGCCACGAGATCTACTGGCGGCACAAGGACCACGTCTCCACGCTCTACCCCGACTCCCCGATGCCGTACGCCCAGTTCTTCGACGGGGGCCAGGCCCTGCACGGGCGCGGCGGCGACCTGTACGCGCACGGCGGATCGGCCGGCTGCGTCAACCTCTCGGTGGCCAACGCCGAACGTCTGTGGAACCTGCTGACGGAAGGGGACGTGGTCTACGTCTGGGGTACCAAGCCCGGGACCGAAGGCTGACACGCCGCCGTACGTCCCACTTGGGACGGAACGGTGACACGACCGTGCCTTTTCGTGGTCCACCCGTGTGATTTCCTGTCGACATGCGCGCGACTGCCCGCGCGCGGGGGACATGGGGAGAACACGAGTGAACCTGCAGCCGATACGCGGCCGCGCCCGCACCGGCCTGCCGGCCCTTCTGCTGGGAGCGGCCCTGCTGCTCACCAGCGCCTGCAGCGGCGGCGGAGGAAGCAACAGCGGGGGCAGCGGCGGGAGCGACGCCAAGGGGACGGCCGCCGGTGCCAAGACCGGCACCGAGGCGTCCAAGGCCGTGGTGAGCGTCAAGCCGGACGACGGGGCCAAGGAGGTCGCGACGAGCGGCATCCTGAAGATCTCCAGCACCGGCGGCAAGCTGACCACGGTGACGGTCGCCGACACCAAGGGCAACGCGGTGGAGGGCAAGCTGGCCGGTGACGGCGCGAGCTGGGAGCCCGCCCGCAACCTGGCCGCCGCCACCGAGTACAAGGTGCACGCGGTCGCGAAGGACGAGTCCGGCCGGGAGTCCGCCAAGGACACCACCTTCACCACCCTCACTCCGCAGAACACCTTCGTCGGCCACTACACGCCGGAGGACGGTACGACCGTCGGCGTGGGCATGCCGGTCTCCATCAACTTCACGCGCGGCATCACCAACACGGAGGCCGTCGAGAAGGCCATCACCGTGACGGCGGAGCCGTCCGTGAAGGTCGAGGGCCACTGGTTCGGCAACGACCGGCTCGACTTCCGTCCCGAGAAGTACTGGGCCGCGGGCACCAAGGTCACCGTGAAGCTCGCCCTCGACGGCGTCGAGGGCCGCCCCGGGGTCTACGGCAAGCAGACCCGTACGGTCACCTTCACCGTCGGCCGCTCGCAGGTCACCACCGTCGACGCGAGCGCGCACACGATGCAGGTCGTCCGTGACGGCCAGGTCCTCAAGGACATCCCGATCACCGCGGGCGCCCCGGCGACGACCACCTACAACGGGCAGATGGTCATCAGCGAGAAGTACAAGGTGACCCGGATGAACGGCGCCACCGTCGGCTTCGGCGGCGAGTACGACATCTCCGACGTCCCGCACGCGATGCGGCTGTCGAACTCCGGCACCTTCGTCCACGGCAACTACTGGGCCCCCTCCAGCACCTTCGGCTCGGAGAACGTCAGCCACGGCTGCGTCGGCCTGGAGGACGAGCGCGGAGCCGGCGACGACAGCACGCCCGCGGCCTGGTTCTACAACGAGTCCCTGATCGGCGACGTGGTCGTCGTGAAGAACTCCAAGGACAAGCAGATCGCCCCGGACAACGGCCTCAACGGCTGGAACATGGACTGGGCGGAGTGGATCAAGTAGTCCCCCTCCCCCGGTAGTCGAGGTGGCCCGGTGCTGTGACCCACAGCACCGGGCCACCTGCCGTTAACCGGCGCTAACCTTCCCCGTATGACCATCTCTCTCGAAGTCTCCGAAGGCGTCGGCACCATCCTGCTGGACCGCCCGCCCATGAACGCCCTGGACATCGCCACCCAGGACCGGCTGCGCGAGCTCGCGGTGGAGGCCACCGACCGCGCCGACGTGCGCGCGGTGATCCTCTACGGCGGCGAGAAGGTGTTCGCGGCCGGCGCGGACATCAAGGAGATGCAGACGATGGACCACGCGGCGATGGTCGCCCGGTCCCGCGCCCTCCAGGACGCCTTCACGGCCGTCGCCCGGATCCCCAAGCCCGTCGTCGCCGCGATCACCGGCTACGCGCTGGGCGGCGGCTGCGAGCTCGCGCTCTGCGCCGACTACCGGATCGCCGCCGACAACGCCAAGCTCGGCCAGCCCGAGATCCTGCTGGGCCTGATCCCGGGCGCGGGCGGTACCCAGCGGCTGTCCCGGCTGGTCGGCCCGTCCAAGGCCAAGGACCTCATCTTCACCGGCCGCATGGTCAAGGCCGACGAGGCCCTCGCGCTCGGTCTGGTGGACCGGATCGTGCCCGCCGCCGAGGTGTACGAGCAGGCGCACGCGTGGGCCGCGAAGCTCGCCCAGGGCCCGGCGATCGCCCTGCGCGCAGCGAAGGAGTGCGTGGACGCGGGCCTGGAGGCCGACATCGACACCGGTCTGACCATCGAACGCAACTGGTTCGCGGGCCTGTTCGCCACCGAGGACCGTGAGCGCGGCATGCGCAGCTTCGTCGAAGAGGGCCCGGGCAAGGCCAAGTTCGTCTAGAGGGCGCCTCGGGGCGCGGTGGGGGAGAACCCCTGCGGGTGGATTAGCCAGGCCTTAAGGCAGCCTTAAGCAGAGCATGTGATCCACCGACGGTGATCGCAGTGCAGCGCTCCGTCATCGCAGGTCAAGTCGCCCCCGCGGGCCTCCGATTGCCCGGTGCATATGCCGTGGCGACCCTCCGGGAGCGTTGGTCCCGGGGGGTGTTTTCCCGTGGAACGGCCCGGGAGGGCGCGCCGGCCGTCCATGATGGGTGCATGGCGGGCCTGGAGGGTGTGGAACAACCGCGGCAGCGCGTCGGCGCGTCGGCCGTGCGGCTCACGGCGGCGGTCGAGGAGGAACTGGGCCTCAAAGCGCTGGACCGGTACGGGAATCCGGCCGAGGGCGAGGTGACGCTGCCGTCCATGCCGGAGTCGGCGAGCACGGCCCGCCGGCTCACGCAGAGCGTGGTGATCCGCTTCTGGGGCCTCTCGCCGCAGATCGCCGAGCACACCGTCCTGCTGGTCTCGGAGCTCGTCGGCAACGCCGTGCGCCACACGGGGGCGCGCACCTTCGGCTTACGGATGCTGCGCCGGCGCGGCTGGATCCGCGTGGAGGTGCGCGACCCCTCGCGCGGGCTGCCCTGCCTGATGCCGGTCCACGAGCTGGACGTGACGGGCCGCGGGCTCTTCCTCGTCGACAAGCTGTCCGACCGCTGGGGCGCCGACCTGCTGCCGCGGGGCAAGATCACCTGGTTCGAGATGCGCGTCGCCGACCGCTAGGGACCCCCGGAACGCCAGAAACCCCCTGTCGCCGTGATGGGGCGCTGCGGGGGTTCCATGGGTGCGCCGAGGATCGGTGGGGTGTGTGATCCTCGGCGGAAGACTTCGCTCGGGTCAAAGGGAAGTCGTGGTTCCGACTATGGCAGACGAGGGCCCGAACGCCAAAAGTCCCTACTCGGACATAAGTGTGCATATCCTAAGAGTTTCCATCTAAATCCTAGGTGAGGTGGACCACTCACCTCTCATTCGATGAATAACTATCGACTGCTCTGTGTAAATCGTTGATCACGTAGCGGACGGTCGCACCCTCGACACGCGGGCCGTTTGGGTCCCGAATTGGGTCAATCGTTATCTTCTCGCCCATTCACCTCTTAAATGGGCAGGTGTTCTCACCTCCAGGCCGCCGCGCGGCCCTGCGCGCGGGCACCGCCGTCCTGGCCGGCCTCACCGCCGGCTGTGCCGCGGACCGGCCAGCCACGGGTCCCGCCCCATCCGCCGGCCCGGTCCGGGCCAAGCCCGCCCCGGCCGGCCCCGCCCCCGCGCCCCGCCGCTTCGCCGGCCAGCCCGTGGAGATCGGGCACGGCCCGCGCGACCGTCCGGCGGTCGCCCTGACCTTCCACGGCAACGGGGACCCCGCCATCGCCCGCGCCGTCCTCGCCGAGGCGGAGAAGGGCGGCGCGCGGGTCACCGTCCTGGCCATCGGCACCTGGCTCGACGCCCACCCCAAGATGGCCCGCCGCGTCCTGGACGGCGGCCACGAACTGGGCAATCACACCCAGCGCCACCTCGCCGTCAACGACCTGCCCGAGGCGGAGGCCTACGCCGAGATCACCGGCTGCGCCGAGCGCCTCAAGCGGCTCACCGGTTCGATCGGCACCTGGTTCCGCCCCTCCCAGACCCAGTACGCCTCCCCGCTCGTCCAGAAGCTGGCCCAGCGGGCGGGGTACCCGCACGTCCTCTCGTACGACGTGGACTCACTCGACTTCACCTCACCCGGCGCCGCGGCCGTCATCCGCAACGTCACCGGGACGATCCACGGCGGATCGGTGGTGAGCCTGCACTTCGGCTACGCGGACACGGTCGACGCGATGCCGCCCCTCCTCGAAGAACTCGCGCGCCGCAAGCTGCGCGCGGTGACCACCACGGAGCTGCTGACCTCATGACGACGAACCGCCTTCCACGGAAGGCCACCGCGCTCCTCGCCGGACTGGTCCTCGCCGCCCTGGCGGGCTGCGGATCCGGCGGAAAGGGCGAGCCCGAGGCGCTCGGTTCCAAGGGGCCGGCCCGACCGGTCAAGGCCGTCCCGGCCGCCCCGCCCGGACTGCCCGGGATGCCTCCGGTGCTCGACCCCAACGACGTGTACGCGGCGGACCGGCCGAACCAGCTGTCCCCGGTGGTCAAGGACTTCCCGTCCCGCGTCTACGTCCCCAACACCAACTCCAACACGGTGTCCGTCATCGACCCGGCCACCTACAAGGTCATCGACACCATCCCGGTCGGCGTCCAGCCGCAGCACGTGGTGCCGTCCTGGGACATGAAGACCCTGTGGGTCAACAACAACCGAGGCCACACGCTCACCCCGATCAACCCGGCCACCGGCGAGGCCGGCGAACCCGTGGAGGTGCACGACCCGTACAACCTGTACTTCACCCCGAACGGGAAGTACGCCGTAGTGATGGCGTCCATGGACCGCGAACTGGTCTTCCGCGATCCGCACACCATGAACCGCGTGAAAACCGTCCCGGTGACCTGTTACGGCGTCAATCACGCCGACTTCTCCTCGGACGGCCGCTACTTCATCGTGAGCTGCGAGTTCTCCGGAGAACTCCTCAAGGTCGACACCGAGAAGATGGAGGTCGTCGGCCAGCAGAAACTCCCCTTCGAGGGAGCGATGCCGCAGGACGTGAAGATCTCCCCGGACGGAAAGACCTTCTACGTCGCGGACATGATGGCGCACGGCATGTGGGTGCTCAGCGGCGACAAGTTCGACGTGCCCAAGCTGCTGCCCACCGGCAAGGGCTGCCACGGGCTGTACGTCAGCCGCGACTCCAAGGAGATGTACGTCTCCAACCGGGGCGAGGGCTCCATCTCCGTCTTCGACTTCAAGCAGAACAAGCTCACCAAGAAGTGGGAGCTGCCCGACGGCGGCAGCCCCGACATGGGCGGGGTCTCCGCGGACGGCAAGGTGCTCTGGCTGTCGGGCCGCTACAACTCCGAGGTCTACGCGATCGACACCGTCACCGGCAAGGAGCTGGCCAGGATCCCGGTCGGCGGCGGCCCGCACGGCCTCGCCGTCTACCCGCAGCCCGGCCGCTACTCCCTCGGCCACACCGGCATCTTCCGCTAGACCCGTACGCACGGAGGTGTCCCGGGAGCTCGCACAGCTCCCGGGACACCGGCTCCATGAGGTTACTGCCAGGCGACGGGCAGCCGCTCGGGCAGCCGCTTGATGAACCCGGTCCGCCAGACGAGGTTCTCCGCGGGTACGGCCAGGCGCAGTTCGGGCAGCCGCTCGACCAGCACCTCCAGGGCGATCTCCGCGTGCGCCCGGCCCAGCGCGGACGCCGGGCAGAAGTGCCGGCCGGCGCCGAAGGCGAGGTGGGCGTTGGCGCCCTCCCGCTCCAGGTCCAGCTCGTCCGGGCGCTCGAAGGCCTCCGGGTCGAAGTTGGCCCCCTCCAGCAGGACGAGCACCAGCTCGCCCTCCTTCACCAGCACGTCCCCGACCTGGACGTCCGCCATCGCGAGGCGCGGCAGGCCGTCGCCCACGGACAGGTTCCAGCGCAGCAGTTCGTCCACCGCCCCGCCCATGCGCTCCGGGTGCTCGCGCAGGTACCCGATCAGCTCCGGCCGCTGGAGCAGGGCGAGGACCGCCAGGACCAGGAACGCGGACGTGGAGACCGCGCCCGCGCCGAAGAGCGAGACGGCGACGGTCGCGAACATCTCGTCCGTCAGATGGGCCGACTCCGGGTCGGCCTCCCGCAGTCCGGCGAACCTTCCGAGGAGCCCCGTACGCTCCTCGGCGGGCCGCGCCAGCTGCGTCTTGAACGCGTCGGCGAAGTAGCCGACGTCCTTGTACCAGTTGAGCGCGGAATCGGCGAAGGGCTCGCGGGCGGTCATGAACGCGACGTCCAGCCCCGACATCAGCCGCCGCCGGTCCTCGAAGGGCACACCCAGCACCCGGCAGTGCAGGGCCGCCGAGAAGGGGTCGGCGAACCCCGCCCGGAGGTCGGCCGGCCCGCCCTCGGAGACCAGGGCGTCGATCAGCTCCCCGGCCGTGGCGCGCAGGAAGTCCTGGAGGCCCTTCTGCCTCGGGTTGAGCGCCTTCATGACCGCGTTGCGCAGCCCGGCGCTGTTGATGTTGCCCATGTTGTTGACGACCTCGGGCGGGATCGTCAGCGCGTACTGGCGGGGCGCCCCGGCGTTGGCGGTGTCCTTGAGGCTGAAGCGCTCGTCCTCCAGTACCTGCTTGGCCAGCGCGTAGCTGCTCACGAGCCAGGCCGGGTCCCCGGTGAGGGTCCGGACCCGGGCGACCGGGGCCTTCTCGCGCAGCCAGGAGCACTCCTCGGGGAGCACGTCACCGCGCCGGGAGAGGGGGAAGTCCAGGAGGGGCTCCCGTTCCTCCGTGCCCTCAAGCTGCTCGACGCTCATCGACGGTCCTCTCGGTCGGTGCGGTGCTGTGCGCGGGGGTGTCCCGCGCGGTGGTGTCGTGGGGCGGTACGGGGGGCGTGGTCCCGGCGGCCTCGGGGCGCACGACGGCGTACGCCTGGTTGCGCGTCGCGCGCAGGCCCCCGCCCCGCGCGAAGAGGACGTCGGTCATCGGCATCTTGACGTGGTAGGCCGCCACCGAGGACGGCACGTCGAGAATGCTCGGGGTGTCCACGAAGAAGGGCAGCTCCGCTGCCATGTAATCGAAACAGACCTGCAACTGAGCGTCGGTGATGGATTCACCTTCCGGCAACTTCGATCCGACAAAGTGAAGGGCCATCTCCTCGCAGCCCTTGCGGAATACGTCGTCGGTCTCCAAGAAATGCAGAACGCGTCGGTGCAGTAGTTGGTAAACGGGGTTCGACTGGAACTCCGAAAGTGCCCTCACCCGGATCTCGGCATGCTGGGGTACTGATTCCTCGACGCCTTTGAGAATCCTTCTCCGGACCGCCTTGATCTCCTTCGCCGAACGCTTCTCCGCATGCTCGCGGGTGTAGCCGAAAGCGGCGAACATCCGGTCTACGTGGAGGTCTGCGTAGACGAAGTCGACCTGCGCGAAGCGGGTCGTGGCCCACCTGGCGAGGCTCGATATGCGTTCGGAGCTGAAGTAGCTGTTGCCGGGACTCACTCCGATCAGCACATGGTCGCCGTCTTCCCAGATGTGGCGGCAGGTGCGGGTGAAGGGCAGAACTTCGAATGATGCGTCAACTGTGATCGTCACCTGTGTGGTCGCCCTTGTTGCCACTTGTCCCTGGGAGCCCTGCGCTCCTGGTGTGGCGGCAATGCCGGTACGTTATGCCGTGATCCCGGAGCGTGACAAGTGCACGGCGGAATTGTTGGCTGGAATTATCGCTTCCGCGTTACGGAAGAGTAATTGAATTTCTTTCTGCCGGTTGAACGGGACCCGCGGCGGCGCTCCGTTCCGGGTGCCGCTACCCTGAGCCGGTCAACAAGCACCAAGAAGGGGTGGACCCAGTGGCGGACATCGAGAGCGCACGGGCGACGTTCAACAAGTTCGACGTGAACGGTGACGGCTTCGTCACGGCCGACGAGTACAGCGCGGCCATGAAGGCGATGGGCGACGCGTTCGTCACCGCCTCGGTCGCGGACGCCGTGGTCGCCTCCAAGGACACCAACGGCGACGGCCTGATGAGCTTCGACGAGTTCTGGGCCGCCCTGAACAAGTAGGCCCCCGCGCCGCCCCCGTCCCCCTGCCGGGGCGGGGGCGCGGTCCGGCCCCGCGCCGTCCGCGCCCGTCAGGCCCCGGACGCGCCCTCGACGGCCTCGACCTCCGCGAGGGCCTCCCGCAGCCAGCTCAGCCAGAACTCCTCCAGGGCGATGCCGCCGTGCAGCACGAGCCGGCGCAGGCGGTCCTCCACGGCGTCCCGGTCCGGCGGGAAGTCCTTGGCCTCGATCGCCTCGTACTTGGCCAGCTGCTCCCGGTGCAGCTCCAGATGGCGCCGCAGCTCCGGACCGAGCCCCTGCAGCCCCACCACCCCCGCCGCGCGCAGCCGCAACAGCAGTGCGTCACGCATCGGCTTGGGGTCCTGGCTCTCGTCCACCCAGCGGGCCAGCTCCGCGCTGCCGTCGGGCAGCACCTCGTACTCCTTCTTCTGCCCCCGCACCGGGACCTCGCTGGGCAGCTCCCGGATCAGGCCGGCCTCCTCCAGCCGCCCGAGCTCCCGGTAGATCTGCTGGTGGGTCGCCGACCAGAAGTACCCGATCGACTTGTCGAACCGCCGGGTCAGCTCCAGCCCCGACGAGGGCTTCTCCAGCAGGGCGGTGAGGATGGCGTGCGGCAGCGACATGGGGGGAGTTTACGGTCGGGGGCGCGCCCGTCAGGGCCGGAAGCCGGTCAGCGCCTCCGGGGTGCGGGGGCCCGGAGCGTCCCCGGACAGGAGGCCCCGGGCGCGCAGGAAGGCCGTCACCGCGGGGGACCAGGCCTGGCGCAGTCCCGCCGAGGCCAGCAGCCCCGGATCCGACAGCAGCTCGGGAGCCGGTCCGGTCCGGATGCCCGACGGGGTCAGCACCGCCGCGTCGTCCGCCCAGCGGACCGCCAGGTCCACGTCGTGCGTGGCCATGACCACCGTGGTGCCGTCCGACCGCAGCCCCGCCAGCACGTCCAGGAGCCGCTCCTGACCGTCCGGGTCCAGCCCGGCCGTCGGCTCGTCCAGGATCAGCACCCGCGGCGCCATGGCCACCGCCCCCGCGATCGCCGCGCGCTTGCGCTGCCCGTACGAGAGCAGGTGGGTGGGGCGGTCCCGCAGCGCGGTGATGTCCAGGGCGGCCAGGGCGGCGTCGACCCGCGCGCGGACCTCCGGCTCCGCCAGCCCCAGGTTCATCGGGCCGAAGGACACGTCCTGTTCCACGGAGGCCGCGAACAGCTGGTCGTCCGGGTCCTGGACCACCAGCTGCACCGAGGTCCGCAGGCGGGTCAGCCCCGCCCGGTCGTACGCCACCCGCGCGCCGTCCAGGCGCAGCTCGCCGGTACCGGGCCGCAGGCCCCCGCTCAGCAGCCGCATCAGCGTGGTCTTCCCGCTGCCGTTGCGGCCGAGCAGGACCAGCGCGCGGCCCTGCTCGATCCCGAAGTCCACGCCGGACAGCACGGCCGGGCCGTCCTCGTACGCATGGCCCGCCCCGGCCAGCTCCACCACCACGGTCACAGGAACTCCTTCAGTACGAGGGTCCCCGCGACCAGGCCGGTCAGCAGGGCGGCGGTGGCCGCGAGGAACCGCCAGGACAGTGCCGCCCGCGGGACGAGCACCCGCAGCGCGCCGTCGTAGCCGCGCCCGGCCAGCCCCTCCTGGAGCCGGCCCGCGCGGTCGAAGGCCCGGACGAAGGAGGTCGCCGCGAGCCCGGCCAGGGAACGCCACACCGCGGCCCGGCCCGTCTGTCCGAGCCGGGCCGCCTGCGCCCGGCGGACCTGGGCCATCGAATCCAGCAGCAGGAAGCCGATCCGGTACATCACGAGGGCCACGTCCACCACCGGTGCGGGCACCCCCGCCCGCACCAGGCGCGGCAGCACGTCCGAGACCGGGGTGGTGAAGGCGAACAGGAGCACGCCGAGCGAGGCCGCCGAGGTGCGCAGCAGCAGCTCCCCGGCGTGCCGGGGCCCGTCCGGCGCCAGGGAGACGAAACCGGCGGGTCCGCCCAGCGACACCAGCAGCGGCAGCGCCCCGGTCACGCAGAAGCCGAGCGGCACCCGGAAGGCCCGCCACAGCTGCCGCCCCGCCACCCCCGCCGGGCCGAGCAGCACGGCCAGGGTCGCCGCGGCGACCAGCGGCCCGCCGGGCCAGGGCGGCAGGGACACGGCGGTGACGGTCAGGCCGAGTCCCAGCAGGGCCTTCTCCAGGGGGTGGCGGCGGCGCCAGCGGCTGGAGTGCGCCGCCACGTCGATCGGCAGCACCGCCTACGACTCCGCGACGGTCGTGGCGCCGGGCCCGGCGGCGGACCCGGCGGCGGACCCGGCCGGGTCCGCGGAGGCCGCGGCCGCCTGGGCGAGGCCCTGCCGGCGACCCTTGCGCACGCCGAAGTAGTACGCCAGCACGCCCGCGCCGAGCGCCGCCTGGAGGGCGAACAGCGCCGACTCGATCTCCCCGGACGGGGGTTCGTACAGCGGCGAGAACCAGGGTTGGTAGTCGGGCTTCAGCTCGGTGATGGCCGACTCCGCCTGTGCGTCGGCGCCCGTGAACGGCTCCTCCTCGCCGTCGCCGAGCCCCAGTGCGAGCGGGAGCACGGCCAGCGCGGCCACCAGGAGCAGCAGCAGGGTGTTGATCTTCGCGTTGCGGGTCATCGGACCGTCGCCTCCTTCTGCGCGCCGGCCGCGCCGGCCGCGCCGGTCAGCTTCGCGACCCCGAGCCGGACCAGGTCCGACTTGCTGGACTGCATCAGCAGGCGCATCACGAGCACCGTCAGCAGCCCCTCGCTCACCGCGAGCGGGATCTGCGTCAGGGCGAAGATCCCCGCGAACTTCTCCAGCGCGCCCCAGAAGCCGCTGCCCGGGTCCGGGAAGGCCAGCGCCAGCTGGACGGAGGTCACGCAGTAGGTGACGAGGTCGGCGAAGAAGGCGCCCAGGAAGACGGTCACCATCAGCGGCGCACCGGACTTCCGCAGCAGCCGGTAGACGGCGTAGCCGGCCCAGGGCCCGGCGATGGCCATCGAGAAGACGTTGGCGCCGAGGGTGGTGAGCCCGCCGTGCGCCAGCAGCAGGGCCTGGAACAGCAGGGTGATCGTACCGAGCACCGCCATGACGGGCGGCCGGAAGAGGATGGCGCCGAGCCCGGTACCGGTCGGGTGGGAGCAGCTGCCCGTCACCGAGGGGATCTTGAGCGCGGACAGGACGAAGGTGAACGCCCCCGAGGCCCCGAGCAGCAGGGTGCTCTCCGGATGGGCCTTCACCTCGCGGGTGAGGGCGCGGACTCCGTGGACGACGAACGGGGCGGACGCGGCGCCCCAGGCGACCGCGTGCAAGGGGGGCAGGAACCCCTCGGCTATATGCATGAGTAGAGAGACCTCTCCAGCACCTCGTGGATGGACGACGCGCCCCGGCCGGTCTCCTGGCTCACGGGTACTGATGCCCTGACTCCGCCTTCCCGGGGCCGTGCGGTCTCCCGCGCGGGCCCAGTGGCTTCCCGCAGGAGTAGAGCCGGACTTCCCGATCACAGTGGCGAGGGCCGCACCGGTTTTCCACCGGTTTCCCGAACACCAAGGCCAGCTGACCCTAGTCGCCAGGACGGACCGGTAACAACCCGCCCCAATTCGGCCGTTCGGGTGGCCGGATCCGGCGTGAGCGCCACCCGGCGCGACGCGGCCCGGACGGACGCGGTCCGCTGGCGGCCCCCGCCGACCCGGGGAAGGGTGGGGCGCATGGCTTCCGACACCCAGGGCTTCGACTACTCGGACCTCTCCGCCGTCTTCGTCAACTGCACCCTCAAGCGCTCGCCCGAGACCAGCAACACCGAGGGGCTGATCGCGAAGAGCCGTGCCGTCATGGAGGCGGCCGGCGCACGGACCTCACTGGTGCGGGCCGTCGACCACGACATCGCGACCGGGGTCTGGCCCGACATGACCGAACACGGCTGGGAGAGCGACCAGTGGCCGGTCCTCTACAGCCAGGTCATGGACGCCGACATCCTCGTGCTCTGCGGCCCGATCTGGCTCGGCGACAACAGCTCCGTCATGAAGCAGGTCATCGAGCGGCTCTACGCCTGCTCCTCCCTGCTCAACGACCGCGGCCAGTACGCCTACTACGGGCGGGTCGGCGGAGCGCTGATCACCGGCAACGAGGACGGGGTCAAACACTGCGCCATGAACATCCTCTACAGCCTCCAGCACCTGGGCTACGCCATCCCGCCCCAGGCCGACGCCGGCTGGATCGGCGAGGCCGGCCCCGGACCCTCCTACCTGGACCCCGGATCCGGCGGACCCGACAACGACTTCACCAACCGCAACACGGCCTTCATGTCCTGGAACCTCATGCACCTGGCGGCCCTCCTCAAGCGCGCGGGCGGCATCCCCGCGCACGGCAACCAGCGCTCCCTGTGGGACGCGGGCTGCCGCTTCGACTTCCCGAACCCGGAACACCGCTAGCGGTGCGGCGTCCCGGGCCGGGCCGCCGGTTTCAGCAGGTGTTCGGGTGCGCGACGTCCACCACGTACCGCTCGGGCGAGTGGAGGACCGTGGTGGTGAAGGCGGGCTTGGTGTCGAAGGCGGCGCCGAAGGTCACGTACCCCTCGTAGTCGCCGGTCAGGGCGAGGCCCTTGAGCTTGCTGAGGTAGATCTTCTGGAGCTTGGGCCCCTGGTAGACGTTCTGCCCCGCGTCGTCGTGACCGGCGGCGGGGTGCAGGCGGATCTCCAGGAAGTACTTCCCGGCCAGCGGGACGGGCTTGCCGGACCCGTCGTAGACCAGCTGGGAGACGGGCGTGACGGTGACCGGGGGCACGGAGCCCTGGAGGTCGATGACGATCCGGTCGTACGTGCAGTGACCGCCCCAGCGGGCGTTGACGACGAGCGGGGTCGGGGTGCGTACGGACGGAGCGGCGGACGCGGCGGCCGAGGCCGGTGCGGCGAGCGCGAGCCCGGCGGTGAGCAGGGCACCCGTGGCCAGGGCCACGGCCCGGCGGCGGCGCGGGCGGTTCAGGTGACGCATGACGTCCCCCCGATTCTCGTGAGACGGGGACTGGCTGTCACCGGGTAAGACACCCGTGCGGTGCCCGCGGTTCCCTCAGTACGCGAGGAGGGCGCTCAGCTCCGCGTCCAGGTCGTAGTGGCGCCGTTCCTCCCCCCGCGGGACCAGCTCGGTGAGCCGTCGGCACAGCTCGCGCACGTCCTTGGCGCGGGCGGAGACCACACAGCTCTGCGCGCCGTTGCTGAAGGCGAGGAACACGCGCGGCTCGGTGCCCCGCCGCATCGGCCACACCTGTATGTCGCCCTCGCCGGTGGCGCAGGTCTGCCCGTCGAGCAGCAGCTCGCGCGAGAACACCCAGCGGGCGAGGTGGGTCCCGGCGCCGCGGAAGTCGACGGCCAGCTCGTACGGCCGGTCCGTGCGGTAGACGAAGGCGCCGACCAGGGGGACGGACAGCGGCGCGGCTTCCAGCCGGAGCGGCAGGACGCGGTGTTCGGTGGTGGCCATGCTGGCTCTGCCTCTCTTCGCGCGGGTGGCGTTCCGTTCACGGACCCCCTCCGGGAACGCTAGTCGACGCCGGCGGTGCTCCCCGGGGCCAAAGGTCCCGAGCCGGACGGGCCGCAGGGCCTGATTCCGGGACCCCCCGGGGCCGCCGCCGAGGCCGGAGCGAAGGGGTCGCACCGCTCAAAGGCCCCTGAAACCAGTGCGGTTGACGCCATTCCTGCCGTGTTCATGACTACCTCCTCGCCGGTGGGGCCGATCGTAGCGGGACGCGCACGAGCCCGCCCTCCGGGGGAGGGCGGGCTCGACGGGTTCAGGAAGCCGCTCCGGTCAGCACTCGATGACGTTGACCGCGAGGCCGCCGCGCGCGGTCTCCTTGTACTTGACCTTCATGTCGGCGCCGGTCTCCTTCATGGTCTTGATGACCTTGTCGAGGGAGACCTTGTGGCTGCCGTCGCCGCGCATCGCCATCTTGGCGGCGGTGACGGCCTTCACCGCGGCCATGCCGTTGCGCTCGATGCAGGGGATCTGGACGAGGCCGCCGACCGGGTCGCAGGTCAGGCCCAGGTTGTGCTCCATGCCGATCTCGGCCGCGTTCTCGACCTGCTCCGGGGTGCCGCCCAGGACCTCGGCGAGGGCGCCGGCCGCCATCGAGCAGGCCGAGCCGACCTCGCCCTGGCAGCCGACCTCGGCGCCGGAGATGGAGGCGTTCTCCTTGAAGAGCATGCCGATCGCGCCCGCGGCGAGGAGGAAGCGGACCACGCCGTCCTCGTCGGCGCCGGGCACGAAGTTCATGTAGTAGTGCAGGACCGCCGGCAGGACGCCCGCGGCGCCGTTCGTGGGCGCGGTGACGACCCGGCCGCCCGCCGCGTTCTCCTCGTTGACCGCCATCGCGTAGATCGTCGTCCACTCGCTGCGGTGCATCATCGGGTCGCCCTCGGTGCGCAGCTGGCGCGCCGTGGAGGCGGCGCGGCGCTTGACGCGCAGTCCGCCGGGCAGGATGCCCTCGCGGGACATGCCGCGCGAGACGCAGGCCTGCATGACGCGCCAGATCTCCAGGAGCCCCTCGCGGATCTCCTCCTCGGTGCGCCAGGCCTTCTCGTTCTCCAGCATCAGGGAGGAGATCGACAGGCCCGTCTCGTTGGCGAGCCGCAGCATCTCGTCACCCGAGCGGAAGGGGTACTTCAGCACTGTGTCGTCGAGCTTGATCCGGTCCTCGCCGACCGCGTCCTCGTCCACGACGAAGCCGCCGCCGACCGAGTAGTACGTCTTCTCCAGCAGGGGCGCGCCGGACTCGTCGTAGGCGAAGAGGGTCATGCCGTTCGCGTGGTACGGCAGCGAGCGGCGGCGGTGCAGGATCAGCTGGTTCGGCTCGTCGAAGGCGATCTCGTGCCCGTCGCCTATCTCGGCGCCCAGCAGCCGCAGCCGGCCGCTCTGGCGGATGCGCTCCACCTCGGCGTCGGCGCTCTCGACGTCCACGGTGCGGGGGGAGTGCCCTTCCAGGCCGAGCAGGACCGCCTTGGGGGTGCCGTGGCCGTGGCCGGTCGCGCCGAGGGAGCCGAAGAGCTCCGCGCGCACGGACGCGGTCTGGGCGAGGACGCCGTCCTTCTTCAGCCGCGTCGCGAACATGCGCGCCGCGCGCATCGGGCCGACCGTGTGGGAGGAGGACGGGCCGATACCGATGGAGAAGAGGTCGAAGACGGAGATGGCCACTGGCGGACTCCCTTGTCTGCTCGTGGGTGGGGAGGGGGGCAGGAGAGGTGGATCTGGGGGGTGGATCAGAGGGGTGGATCAGAGGGGTGGATCCGCGGATTTTGTCCGGCAGTCGAGCGTATCGCGTGGAGATGAACGGTTCGGCTCCCGGACGGGTCCGTCAGACGTGAGACAGCTCGCGCTCCGGTGTCGTGGAGCCCCCGGCGGGGCCTCCGGTGCGGTCCGGCAGCGGGTCCGGGCCGATCAGGCCCGCCTGGTGGGCCCGGACACCCGCCCGGACAGCCCAGAAGTACGTGACGAGCGCCATGGCGGCCACCAGGGCGACGTCGACGCCGCCGGGCAGGACGCCGCGGCCGCCGAAGTCGGTGGAGCCGAGGTGGGACAGGAGGGACAGTGCGCCCAGGAAGAAGACGATCCACCAGGCCGGGGCGAACTGGCGCAGGAGGTCCCGTTCGCCCTTGCGGTACAGGACCAGGGCGGCGATCGGGGCGGCCAGCAGGGTCAGGGCGGTGACGATGCCGGTGTTGGGCCACTGCGACCAGTAGAGGGCGCAGGCGGCGAAGACGAAGGTCAGCGGGCACAGGACCTTCGCGGCGGGGAGCCGGAAGGGGCGGGGCAGGCCGGGCCGGGTGCGGCGCAGGACGCCGACCGCCACCGGCCCGATCAGGTACGAGATCACCATCGCGGCCGAGATGACCGGGGCCAGGGTCTTCCAGCTGTGGCCGACGGTCACCAGCAGGAGGACGGAGAAGCCCAGGTTCGTCCACATCGCCGGGCGGGCGGTGCCGTAGACCGGGTGGGTCTCCTTGAGCCGCTTGGGGAAGAAGCCCGTCTCGGAGAGGTTCTGCACCATGTACGCGGCGGAGGCCACGTTGGCGATGTTGGAGCCGGCGGGGGAGATGAAGGCGCCGAACTGGAGCATCACCACCACCCAGTGGATCATCAGCAGCTTGGCGAGCTCGGCGAAGGGGCTGTTGAAGTTCACGCCCGACCAGCCGCCGGCCTGTGCCAGGTGCTCCGGCGGTACGGATCCCAGGAAGGCCGTCTGCAGCGCGAGGTAGATCACCAGGCCCAGGGAGAGTGCTCCGACCAGGGCGATCGGGATGGCCCGCCCGGGGTTCCGGGCGGCCCCGCCGAGGTTGACCACGGCCTGGAAGCCGTTGAAGGCGAAGACGACGCCCGAGGTGGTGACGGCGGTCAGGACGGCCGTCCAGCCGTTCGGGGCGAAGCCGCCGTGGGCGCTGAAGTTCTCGGTGTGGAAGCCCGAGGCGACCAGGGCGATCACGGCGAGGACCGGGATGGCGAACTTGACCAGGGTCAGACCGGAGTTGATCTTCGCGAGGAGCTGGACCGACCAGTAGCAGGACAGCCACAGCAGCACGGTCAGCGCGAGCGCCACCGCCATGCCGAAGGCGGTCAGCTCGTGGGACCCGGCGTCCACCAGGTCCCCGGCCCAGCCGAAGCTCCACGAGGACATGTACTGCGTCGCGGCGATCGACTCGATGGGGATCAGCGAGGCGACCGCGATCCACACCGCCCAGCCCGTGATGAAGCCGAGCACCGGGCCGTGCGACAGGGCGCCGTAGCGGGCCATGCCGCCCGGGATCGGGTAGGCCGCGCCCACCTCGGCGTAGGTCATGGCGATCATGCCGATGAAGACCGCGCCGATGACCCAGGCGACGAGTGCCGCCGGGCCCGCGACCTGGGCGGCCGTGCCGGCGCCGAAGAGCCAGCCGGAGCCGAAGATCGAGCCGACGCCGATCATGATCAGCGCGAAGAGGCTGAGCCCCTTCCGGTTCGCCGCGCTCATGTCCATGGAGGGTGTCCGTCCTGAGGGAGATGCCTTTATTGCGACCCTATTTGCCGATTTTTGAATGTTTCAGAGCCGATAGGTGGCATCCACCAGGGACTTAGGTCACGAAAGGGGCCCGACCCCGTGGAAACGCGGCCGGGCCCCACCGCGGCTGGTTAGAGCGACGGGTACAGCGGGAACTTCGCGGCGAGCGCGGAGACGCGCGCCTTGAGGTCCTCGGCGTCGTATGAGGGCTTCAGCGCCTGCGCGATGATCTCGGCGACCTCGGTGAAGGCCTCGGCGTCGAAACCGCGGGTGGCCAGCGCCGGCGTGCCGATCCGCAGACCCGAGGTGACCATCGGGGGCCGCGGGTCGTTCGGGATCGCGTTCCGGTTGACCGTGATGCCGACCTCGTGGAGGCGGTCCTCGGCCTGCTGTCCGTCCAGCTCGGAGTTGCGCAGGTCGACCAGGACCAGGTGCACGTCGGTGCCGCCGGTGAGGACGTCCACGCCCACGGCCTTGACGTCGTCCTGGACCAGGCGGGCGGCGAGGATCTTCGCGCCCTCCAGGGTGCGCTCCTGGCGCTCCTTGAACTCGGGCGAGGCCGCGACCTTGAAGGAGACCGCCTTGGCCGCGATCACGTGCTCCAGCGGGCCGCCCTGCTGGCCCGGGAAGACCGCGGAGTTGATCTTCTTGGCCAGCTCCTGCGTCGACAGGATGACACCGCCGCGCGGACCGCCGAGGGTCTTGTGCGTGGTGGTGGTGACGACGTGGGCGTGCGGCACCGGGTTCGGGTGCAGACCCGCGGCGACCAGGCCGGCGAAGTGCGCCATGTCGACCATCAGGTACGCGCCGACCTCGTCCGCGATGCGGCGGAAGGCGGCGAAGTCCAGCTGGCGCGGGTACGCGGACCAGCCGGCGACGATCAGCTGCGGCTTGGACTCCTTGGCGAGGCGCTCGACCTCGGCCATGTCGACCTGGCCGGTCTCGTCGACGTGGTACGGGACCACGTTGTAGAGCTTGCCGGAGAAGTTGATCTTCATGCCGTGGGTCAGGTGACCACCGTGGGCCAGGTTCAGGCCCATGATCGTGTCGCCCGGCTTCAGCAGCGCGAACATCGCGGCGGCGTTGGCCTGCGCACCGGAGTGCGGCTGGACGTTCGCGGCCTCGGCGCCGAACAGCGCCTTGATGCGGTCGATCGCGATCTGCTCGACCACGTCGACGTGCTCGCAGCCGCCGTAGTAGCGGCGGCCGGGGTAGCCCTCGGCGTACTTGTTGGTCAGGACCGAGCCCTGGGCCTCCATGACGGCGACCGGAGCGAAGTTCTCCGACGCGATCATTTCCAGGGTCGACTGCTGGCGCACGAGCTCCGCGTCGACGGCGGCGGCGACGTCCGGGTCGAGCTCGTGGAGAGGGGTGTTCAGAACGGACATCAGGATCCCCTGGGGTGTCAGTTGTCGGAGTGGGTGAGCGCGGCGTACTCGTCGGCGGAGAGCACGTCCTTCGGCTCCTCCGAGAGGCGCACCTTGAACAGCCAGCCACCCTCGAACGGAGCGGTGTTCACCAGGGCCGGGTCGTCCACGACGTCCTGGTTGAACTCGACGATCTCACCGGAGACGGGGGAGTACAGGTCGCTGACCGACTTGGTCGACTCCAGCTCGCCACAGGTCTCGCCCTCGGTCACGGTGTCGCCGACCGCGGGGAGCTGGGCGTAGACGACGTCACCGAGCGCGTTGGCCGCGAACTCCGTGATGCCGACCGTCGCGACGCCGTCCACGGCGTCCGACAGCCACTCGTGCTCCTTGGTGTAACGCAGCTGCTGGGGGTTGCTCATGACCTGATTCTCCTGGATGCGGGGGAGTGGATGTGAACAGTGGTCTCGCGGACCGAGACGGGCGCCGGGGCGCCGGAACACCGCCGTACGGCCGGCCGTACGGCGGTGCTGACTACTTCTGCCGCTTGTAGAACGGCAGAGCCACGACCTCGTACGCCTCATGCGTACCGCGAATGTCCACGCCTACGCCGGAGGTGCCGGGCGCGGCGTGCGCCGCGTCGACGTAGGCCATCGCGATCGGCTTGCCCAGCGTCGGGGACGGGGCGCCGGAGGTGACCTCGCCGACGACCTGTCCGTCGGCGACGACCGGGAATCCGGCGCGCGGGACGCGGCGGCCCTCGGCGATCAGGCCGACCAGCTTGCGCGGCGGGTTGGTGGCGGCGCGCTCGGCGGCGGCCTCCAGCGCGGCGCGGCCGACGAAGTCACCCTCCTTCTCGAACTTCACGACCCGGCCCAGCCCCGCGTCGAAGGGGGTGAGGGAGGTGGTCAGCTCGTGCCCGTACAGCGGCATGCCCGCCTCCAGGCGCAGCGTGTCGCGGCAGGACAGCCCGGCCGGCACCAGGCCGACGCCCTCGCCCGCCTCGGTCAGCGCCTGCCACAGCTCCACGGCGTGCTCCGGGGAGACGAACAGCTCGAAGCCGTCCTCGCCCGTGTAGCCCGTACGCGCGATCAGCGCGGGCACGCCCGCGACGGTGCCCGGCAGGCCCGCGTAGTACTTCAGGCCGTCCAGGTCGGCGTCGGTCAGCGACTTGAGGATGCCGGGGGACTCCGGACCCTGGACGGCGATCAGCGCGTAGGCGTCGCGGTCGTCGCGGACCTCGGCGTCGAAGCCGGCGGCGCGCTCGGTGAGGGCGTCCAGGACGACCTGGGCGTTGGAGGCGTTGGCGACGACCATGAACTCGGTCTCGCCCAGGCGGTAGACGATCAGGTCGTCCAGGATGCCGCCGTCCTCCTGGCAGATGTGCGTGTAGCGGGCGCGGCCGACGCCGACGGTGGAGATGTTGCCCACCAGCGCGTAGTCCAGGACCTTGACGGCCTCGGGGCCGGTCAGCGTGATCTCGCCCATGTGGGACAGGTCGAACAGGCCGGCCTTGGTGCGCACGGCGTTGTGCTCGTCGCGCTCACTCGCGTAGCGCAGCGGCATGTCCCAGCCCGCGAAGTCGGTCATGGTCGCACCGAGCGAGCGGTGCAGCGCGTCGAGCGCGGTCAGGCGGGGGGCAGTGCTCATGGGTGTGGCTCCCGGGTCCCAGGGCATGACATGACGAGGACGATCCTCCCCATCTGTCATCGGAACCTGAGAGGTTCGCCGAGAGTTCCCGCGACACGGCGGGACGCCCTGGCTTGCACCTTGGGTGGAGCGCGCGGCGGCCGTCGGGGGACGGACACGTCGTCGCTCGCTTTTCAGATCTGCCTCATCCACGCGGTACGGGGCCTGAGAGATTCAAGGGAGGTACTTGCTCCTTCGGCGCCCGGGCACGGCCTCACGGCGTGCCGGGACTCTCCCGCGCGGATTCAAGCGGCCGGTATGCAGTTGGTGTCCAGATGGCGCACATCATTGCACGGGACGCTCGGGAGCGGGCAGTGGGGCCCTGGAAGAAGGGACGGACCGGAACCGAGGCCACCGGATTACCGTCTCTTTACACTCAGTGGGCACGGGGTCCAGGCGACCCGATTCGGGGGGAGACGATCACTGTGCGGAGATTCGGAGTGCTGGCGGCGACGGGAGCGGTGGACGGGGTCCCGGCCCGGCGCAGTACCCGGCCGCGGCCGGCCGGCCGGGTCCGCGACCTGCGCGGCGCGGTGGTGGCCGGGCCGCGGCGGCTCGGATTCCCCGCCGGGGACATCGTCGTGGTGTCCGGCCTGCCCGGCGGCGGCAAGAGCACCCTGATCAAGCGGGCCGCCGAGGACGGCGGCATCGACTCCCAGGACGTCCGCGAACGCTGGGAGCGCCGGATGCCGGGGGCGCTGCCGTACGCCGCGTACCGGCCGCTGGTACGGGCCGCGCACTACTGGGGGCTGTGGCGGCGGCTGCGCACCGGGGACTCCGTCGTGGTCCACGACTGCGGCACCCAGATGTGGGTACGGGGGATGCTCGCCGCCGCCGCCCGGCGGCGGGGCCGGGCGCTGCACCTGCTCCTGCTGGACACCACGGCCGAGGAGGCCCGCTCCGGGCAGGCGGCGCGGGGGCGCCGGGTCTCGGCGTACGCCTTCGCGCGGCACCGGGGTGCGGTGGGGCGGCTGCTGCGGGACGCCGAGGCCGGGCGCCTGCCGGCGGGATGCGACTCCGCGGTCATCCTGGACCGCCGCGCGGCGGCGGCGGTGACGCGGATCTCGTTCTTCTGAGGGCGGTGAGCGGGGGGTGGGGACGCGCGAAGGGCGGTCGGGGTGGGGCGGTAGCCTCGGGGCGACATCGGGGCGGAACCGTACGGAGGCAGGGGTACATGCAGGGCAGCGGCTGGCCGGCGAACGAGTTGGAACAGGTCCTCGGGGCGGCGCTCGGCCGGCCGGACGCCGGACCGCAGATCCTGGATGCCCTCGGCCGCAGCCGGCTCTGGGTGCCCCTGCCCCACGGCGGCAGTCCCGACCACGCAGCCCTCGACCTCCCGACGATGCTGATCGGCGGGGAGGCGTACGTCCCCGTCTACAGCTCGGAGGCCCAGTTCCGTCACGGCGCCGGCCCCGCCATGGACTTCGCGATCGCCCCCGCCGTCGAGTTCGCCCGCGGCCTGCCCCCGCAGCTCGGCATCGCCGTGAACCCCGAGGGCGCCGTCGGGGTGCCGCTGCCCCCCGCCGCCGTCGCCCAGCTGTGCCGCGCCGGCCGGACCCCGCTCGACGGACCCGCCACCGGCGGCCGCGTCCGGCTCTTCGAGCCCGACTGGCAGGAGGACCCCGTCGACTTCCTGGCCGCCGCGGCCGAGGAGTTCCGCGCCACGGGCGTGGTCACCGCCGCGCACCGCTGCCTCGCCAGCGTCGAGGCCGGCCCCCCGCAGCTCTACATCGGCGTCCAGCTGGTGGGATGGGATCCCGGGACGCGGAACGCCCCGCTGGAGGCCCTCGGCCGCGCCCTGGCCCGCGTACCCGCGCCCTGGCCCGTGCAGTTGATCCTCCTGGAGGCGGCCGAGGACCCGGTCACGGACTGGATTCGTGAGCGCGTACGCCCCTTCTACCTTCCCTAGCGCCGCTTAAGCTGGTTGGTACGGGTGGACGACGGGCGGACGAAGAGGGGTACCGGGTGAGTGCGTCAGGCACGGCCGCGGCCGGGCAGGTCGAGCACATGCTGCGCCAGGTGACTCCCGGGCGCTATGAGAGTTATGAGTCATTCCTGCACGCCCTCGCCGAGGGCAGGCTGTGGATGCTGCTGTGGCAGGGGCAACCGGGCTCACCGGACGCCCAGTACGGCGGAATGGAGGTCGAGGGCCTCGGGTACGCGCCCTGCGTGACCTCGCCGCAGGAACTGGCCGCCAGCGGCTGGAACCGCGGCTACGAGGTCGTCACCGGCCGGGACATCGCCCGCGCCCTCTACCCCGACCGCTGGGGGCTGTGGGTCAACCCGCACGCCCCGGGCGGCGGCCTCGGCGTGCCGTGGGCCGACCTGCGCCGCGTCGCCACCGGCCTGGACCGCATGCCCGCGGGCCCGCTGCGGCTCTCCGAGCCCGCCCTGGAGCTCCCGCAGTTCTACGGGCTGCTGACCCAGCACGCGCACCGCACGCCGGCCGTCAGGTCGCTGCGCCGCGCGTGGGTCCAGCCCGCGCTCGGGACGGCCTACCTCGCGGTGGGGCTCGACCTGTACGACGCCTCCGCGCCCGCGCTGGAGTCCGTGCGCGAGATGATGCGCCAGTCGGTCGGGGCGGTCCCCGAGGGCGTGCCGGTGTGCACGGTCGCGCTGGGGGACGAGCACGACCCGGTGGCGATGTGGCTGCGGGCGCAGACCAGGCCGTTCTACGACCGCGAGGGCCAGGCCGCGGCGTACTGAGCCACGCGGAAAACCACTTGACCGGGTCCCCCGACCCGGATCGGGGCCCCGTGCCGACCCGTCTACAGGGAGTCGCGCGGGTGTGCCCGGGCCCCGAGACGGGCACCTTCGACGGACCTTCGGCCGCCGGGAACCACGGTTCCCGGCGGCTTTCTCCTTGTCCGGATATCACCCCTGTTGGGCGCCCAATTGGCGCACTCCTCCTGCGTGTTGGGCGTGATGTCCGTTTGCGTACCGAACGGACGGTCTTGCTCCGCTGAGCCGTGAGCGGAGTCCGGATAACGGGAACCGGGGCGTCAGATCACGGTTGCGCATCCATTCATCTGCGGGTCTGGCGGCTGGTCGAGCGCCCGATGAAGACTCCCCACCCAAGAGCCGGTCAGTCCTCCAGGGCGCGGCTCGGCACGTGGACTCGGCTTGTTGTTTCACACGGCACTTCCCGCACCTCCCGCACTTCTCGCACCTCGGCTGCACCGCACCTCGCTCCGCACAGCAATTCGCACAGCAGTTCGCATCACCCGCAGTCCGCAGTCCGCAGTTCGCACCTCCCACCGCACTTCGCACGCGTTCCACGTGTCCCGAGCACTCCGAGCGCCACTCCGCACCAACGCCGCCACAGCGGCGGGCATGGGCCGGCCACCCGTCGGCCGAGAGGGGTCCCCACCACGATGACGGCACCACTGCACGACACGAGCGCGGAAACGCCCGCACCCGTGTCCGTAGCCGACGTCCCTGCCAAGGCCATCGAAGGCCGCTCGCCCGGCCGCATCGCCTGGATGCGGCTCAAGCGCGACAAGGTCGCGCTGACCGGCGGCGTGGTCGTGATCCTCCTGATCCTGGTGGCGGTCTTCGCGCCGCTGATCGTGGGCCTGCTGGGCCACGATCCCAACGAGTTCCACGAGGACATGATCGACCCGGACCTGGGCACGCCGCTCGGCTCCTTCGGCGGCATCAGCTCCGACTTCCTGCTGGGCGTCGAACCGACCAACGGTCGCGACGTGTTCAGCCGGATCGTCTACGGCGCCCGCATCTCCCTGGTCGTCGCCTTCCTGGCGGCCTTCGTCTCGGTCGTCCTGGGCAGCCTGCTCGGTGCCCTGGCCGGCTTCCTGGGCGGCTGGGTCGACGCCGTCATCAGCCGCGTGATGGACCTGCTGCTGGCCTTCCCGCAGCTGCTGTTCACCATCGCCCTGGTCTCCGTGGTCCCCAACTCCCTCTGGGGGTTCGAGGGTTCGGGCGTCCGGATGGGCGTGCTGATCGTCGTCATCGGCTTCTTCGGCTGGCCGTACATCGGCCGCATCGTCCGGGGCCAGACGATCTCCCTGCGTGAACGCGAGTACGTCGAGGCCGCACGCAGCCTCGGCGCGGGCCGCGGCTACATCCTGATCAAGGAGCTGCTGCCCAACCTGATCGCGCCGATCCTCGTCTACTCGACGCTGATCATTCCGACCAACATCCTGACGGAAGCGGCACTCAGCTTCCTGGGCGCCGGCGTCAAGCCGCCCACGGCCTCGTGGGGAAAGATGCTCTCCGACGCCGTCCCCATCTACCAGGACGACCCCATGTACATGGTGGTCCCGGGTATCACGATCTTCATCACCGTCCTGGCGTTCAACCTCTTCGGGGACGGGCTGCGTGACGCACTCGACCCCAAGGGCAGCTGAACCGCTTCTTCGATTCACCCACCTATGGAGGTTGGACAACCGTGATCCGCAGAAAGCAGGCACTCGCGATCACCGCCGTGATCGCCGCCCTGTCGCTGACCGCCGCGTGCGGTGGCAACGACAAGAAGGCCGACAGCGATGACAAGGGCGACAAGGGCTACAGCGGTGCCACCGCCGCCGTGGTCAACGCCTCCGACGCCAAGGGCGGCGAGCTGAAGCTCTGGTCCCCGCAGGACGTCGACTTCCTCGACCCGGCGCGCGCCTACTACGGCTTCGTGTGGAACCTGCAGCGCCTCTACATCCGCCAGCTGTACGCGTACGACAGCAAGCCCGGCGCGGCCGGCACCAAGCTGGTCCCGGACCTCGCCGCGGGCGAGCCCGTCCTGAGCAACGACGGCAAGACGTACACCGTCAAGATCAAGGACGGCGTGAAGTTCGACGACGGTTCCCCGATCACCGCGAAGGACTTCAAGTACGGCATCGAGCGCGTCTTCGCGCAGGACGTGCTGTCCGGCGGTCCGACGTACCTGATCGACCTGCTCGACCAGGGCCAGAAGTACCCGGGTCCCTACAAGGACACCGACCCGAACAAGATGGGCCTGAAGTCCGTCGAGACGCCGGACGACCACACGATCGTCTTCAACCTGGCGAGCGCCAACTCCGACTTCAAGTACCTGCTGGCCATGCCGTCCTCCTCGCCGGTCCCGGCGGGCAAGGACGAGGGCGCCTCTTACACCAACAAGCCGGTCTCCACCGGTCCTTACAAGGTGGAGTCCTTCGCCTCCGGCAAGGGCGCGACCTTCGTCCGCAACGAGAACTGGGACCCGGCCACCGACACGATCCGCAAGGGTCTGCCGGACAAGGTCACCTTCACGGTCACCACCAACCCGGACGACATGGACCAGCGCCTGCTCTCCGGCGACATCGACCTCGCCGTCGACGGCACCGGTGTCCAGCAGGCCGCGAAGAACAAGATCCTCAAGGACTCGAACCTCAAGAAGAACGCGGACAACCCCTACACGGGCTACATCCGTTACTTCGCCTTCCCGCAGACGGTCGCGCCGTTCGACAACATCGAGTGCCGCAAGGCCGTCATCTACGCGGCCGACCCGAAGTCGCTGCAGAACGCCCGCGGTGGCCCGACCAGCGGTGACCTCGGCGCGAACATGCTGCCGCCCGGCATCCCCGGCTCGGACAAGAAGTACGACCCGTTCAACCTGACGGGCGGCAAGCCGCAGACGGACAAGGCCAAGGCCGCGCTCAAGGCCTGTGGCAAGCCCGACGGCTTCGAGACCACCATCGCGGTCCGCAACAACCGCGCCCCCGAGGTCAAGAGCGCCGAGTCCCTCCAGGCCGCGCTCGCCAAGATCGGCGTCAAGGCGACGATCGACCAGTACGACGGCAAGCTCTCCTCCTCCACGATCGGTTCGCCCGAGAACGTGAAGAAGAAGAACTACGGCATCATCGTCATGGGCTGGGGCGCCGACTACAACTCCGGCTCGGGCTTCCTGCAGCCGCTGGTCGACGGATCGTTCATCCTGCCGAACGGCAACAACAACTACACCGAGGTCAACGACCCGGAGATCAACGGCCTGTTCAAGACCGCCGCTGCCGCCGCCACCCCCGAGGCCGCCGCCCCGTTCTACGGCCAGATCAACCAGAAGGTCATGGAGAAGGCGCTCTACCTGCCGATCAACTTCGACAAGGCGCTGATCTACCACAACCCGCGTCTGACCAACGTCTACTTCAACGACTCGATGGGCCGCATCGACCTCGCGGTCCTGGGCGTCGGCAAGTAGTCGGACGGGCAGTCCGGCAAGCAGTACCGGCCCGCGAGGGTCCGTAAGACAGCAGCAACTACGCAAGTACGCAAGTAAGTGCCTTCACCGCACGTGCGCTAGTCCGAAGGGCAGGTGAAGGCCGCAGGCGGCGGCTGCCGTCCCCACGAGGGACGGCGGCCGCCCGCCCCGGGCGGCCGACTGCAGTGCTCGTCTACCTCATACGGCGGCTTTTCAACGTCGCCGCCACGCTGCTGGTGGTCTCCGCGGTCACCTTCGGCATCTTCTTCGCGGTCCCCAAGCTGACCGGCAGCGACCCCGCGCTCATGTACGCCGGCCGCGAGACCAGCGAGACCGCCCTGCAGGGCATCCGGGTCAAGATGGGCTTCGACAAGCCGATCTCCGAGCAGTACTGGGTGTTCCTCAAGGGGATCTTCGTCGGCCGCGACTACGACGCGGGGACCGAGGTCACGCACTGCGCCGCGCCGTGCTTCGGCTACTCCTTCAAGAGCGAGGCCCCCGTCTGGCAGACCATGCTCGACCGCATGCCGGTCACCCTCTCGCTCGCCCTCGGCGCGGCGGTCATCTGGGTGCTGGCCGGTGTGGCGACCGGAGTGGTCTCGGCGCTCAAACGCCGGACCGCCATCGACCGCACCGTCATGGTCGGCGCCCTCGCCGGCGTCTCCCTGCCGATCTTCTTCACCGGCATGGTGGCCCCGGCGGTCTTCGTCTACAGCCTCGGCTGGCTCGACGTCTCCAACTACAAACCCCTGACCGAGGATCCGCTGGCCTGGCTCAACAGCATGATCCTGCCCTGGGTCACCCTGGCCTTCCTCTTCGCCGCCACCTACGCCCGCATCACCCGGGCGACGATGCTGGAAGTCCTCGGCGAGGACTACATCCGCACGGCGCGCGCCAAGGGACTCAAGGAGGGCGTGGTCATCCGCAAGCACGCCCTGCGCTCCACCCTCACCCCGATCGTCACGATGTTCGGCCTCGACCTCGGCGGACTCCTCGGCGGCGCGGTGCTCACCGAGACGACCTTCAACTTCCAGGGTCTGGGGACGGCGGCCGTCGCCGCCATCGGCCAGGGCGACCTCCCCGTGATCATGGGAGTCACCCTGCTCGCCGCGTTGTTCGTGGTGATGGCCAACCTGATCGTGGACCTGCTGTACGCCGTCATCGACCCGCGCGTGAGGCTGACGTGACCAAGACCGTTTCCGACGAGCCCGCCTTCGTCCCGGAGCAGGGCGGACCGCGCGACGCGGCCCCCTTCCTCTCCGTACGCGACCTGCGCGTGCACTTCCCGACCGACGACGGCCTGGTGAAGTCCGTCGACGGACTCTCCTTCGACCTGGAGCGCGGCAAGACCCTCGGCATCGTGGGCGAGTCCGGCTCCGGGAAGTCGGTGACCTCGCTGGCCATCATGGGCCTGCACCGCACCGGCAACGCCCGCAGCCGCCCCCACATCTCGGGCGAGGTCGTGCTCGACGGCGAGGACCTGGTCGCCGCCGACGCCGACCGGGTGCGCCGCCTGCGCGGCCGCAAGATGGCGATGGTCTTCCAGGACCCGCTGTCCGCGATGCACCCGTACTACACGGTCGGCAAGCAGATCGTCGAGGCCTACCGGACCCACCACGACGTCGACAAGAAGAAGGCCCGCACCCGCGCCGTCGAGATGCTCGACCGCGTCGGCATCCCGGAGCCCCACCGGCGCGTGGACGCGTACCCGCACGAGTTCTCCGGCGGTATGCGCCAGCGCGCGATGATCGCGATGGCGCTGGTCAACAACCCCGAGCTGCTCATCGCGGACGAGCCGACCACCGCCCTGGACGTCACCGTCCAGGCGCAGATCCTCGACCTGATCCGCGACCTCCAGAAGGAGTTCGGCTCCGCGGTCATCATGATCACGCACGATCTCGGCGTGGTCGCCGAGATGGCCGACGAGATCCTCGTGATGTACGGCGGCCGGTGCGTCGAGCGCGGCACCGCCGAGAAGGTCTTCTACGGCCCCCGGCACCCCTACACCTGGGGCCTGCTCGGCTCCATGCCGCGCATCGACCGCGACCAGACCGAGCGCCTGATCCCGGTCAAGGGCTCGCCGCCCAGCCTCATCAACATCCCGAGCGGCTGCGCCTTCAACCCCCGGTGCCCCTACGCCGACGTGCCCAAGGGCGGCATCACCCGTACCCAGCGCCCCGAGCTGACCGAGGACGACAGCCGGCACTGGTCCGCCTGCCACATGTCGCAGGAGGAGCGGACCCGGATCTGGACCGAAGAGATTGCGCCGAAGCTGTGACCGAGAAGCCTGAAAGCCCCGAGGCGCCCGAGGCGCCCGAAACGAACACCGCGGACGCGCTCCTGAAGGTGACCGGGCTGGTCAAGCACTTCCCCATCAACAAGGGGCTGCTGCGCCGGCAGGCCGGGGCCGTCAAGGCCGTGGACGGCATCGACTTCGAGGTCCGGCGGGGTGAGACCCTCGGCATCGTCGGCGAGTCCGGCTGCGGCAAGTCCACCATGGGGCGTCTGATCACCCGGCTGCTCGAACCGACCGACGGCCGGATCGAGTTCGAGGGCAAGGACATCACGCACCTGGGCGTGGCGGGCATGCGCCCGCTGCGCCGCGACGTGCAGATGATCTTCCAGGATCCGTACGGCTCGCTGAACCCGCGGCACACGGTCGGCACGATCGTCAGCGCTCCCTTCCGGCTCCAGAAGGTCACCCCCGAGGGCGGCCTGAAGGCGGAGGTCCAGCGGCTGCTGTCGCTGGTCGGCCTGAACCCCGAGCACTTCAACCGCTACCCGCACGAGTTCTCGGGCGGCCAGCGCCAGCGGATCGGCATCGCCCGCGCCCTGGCCCTCAAGCCGAAGCTCGTCGTCGCGGACGAGCCGGTCTCCGCGCTGGACGTGTCGATCCAGGCCCAGGTGGTGAACCTGCTGGACGACCTCCAGGAGGAGCTCGGCCTGACCTACGTGATCATCGCGCACGACCTGTCGGTCATCCGGCACGTCTCGGACCGCATCGCGGTGATGTACCTCGGCAAGATCGTGGAGCTGGCCGACCGGAAGTCGCTGTACGAGGCCCCGATGCACCCGTACACGACGGCGCTGATGTCCGCGGTGCCGGTTCCGGACCCGCGGCGGCGCGGGGCGAAGAGCGGGCGCATCCTGCTCAAGGGCGACGTGCCCTCGCCGATCTCCCCGCCGGCCGGCTGCCGCTTCCACACGCGGTGCTGGAAGGCGACGGAGATGTGCACCAAGGTGGACCCGCCGCTGGTCGCCCTGAAGACCGGGCACCAGGTGGCGTGCCACCACCCGGAGAACGCCCCCGACCAGGCGCCGGGCGACCCGGCCCTGCCGGGCGCGACCGAGGCGGTGGCGGCGGGCTCCGAGTAGCCCCTGCCCTGGCCGGGCGGTGACCCGGGCAGGACGGTCGTGGGGGCGGCGGGTCCGGAGTAGCGGACGGACCCACCACCCCCGGGCGGGACCCCGGGTCACACCCGGGGCCCCGCCGATCCCTTCCGGTGGGCACCCGGCGGAAACCGGCCCCACCGGCGTTCCGGGACCGGAGCCCCGGGCGCACCGGCCCGCACGGACGCATCCCCACGGCCCGCGCCACCGTCCCCGCCGCACCGTGCGACCGGCGGAGCCGCCCGCGCGTACCCGGCCCGGCCGGCCGGGGGCATGTGGGGGGAGGGACCCCCCCCGCGGCCCGCCCGTGCCGACCGGCGGAGCCACCGCTCGCGGCGGGCGACAATGGCGGGGTGCTCCACGATCTCTTCCCGCCCGACGTCCAGCACGCCCTGGACCTCGCGGGCATCTTCGTCTTCGCCCTGGCGGGCGCCCTGCTCGCCGTCCGCAAGAACTTCGACGTTTTCGGCATCGCCGTCCTCGCCCTCGTCACCGCCCTCGGCGGAGGCCTCTTCCGCGACCTCGTCATCGGCGCCGTGCCGCCCGCCGCCTTCGGCGAGCTCAGCTTCTTCGTCACGCCCCTGATCGCCTCCGCGATCGTCTTCTTCCTGCACCCCGAGGTGCAGCGGATCAACCGGGCCATCAACGTCTGCGACGCCGCCGGCCTCGCCCTCTTCTGCGTCACCGGCACGACCAAGGCCTACGAGTACGGCTTGGGCCTGACCGCGTCCGCCGCGCTCGGCCTGGCCACGGCCGTCGGCGGCGGCGTGCTGCGCGACGTCCTCGTCAACGAGGTGCCCTCGCTGCTGCGCGACCGCGAGATGTACGCCGTTCCGGCCATGGTCGGGGCCTCGATGGTGGCCGTCTTCATCGGTCTGGAGGTGCTCAACGCCCTGACGACCGGCGTCGCCATCATCACCACCTTCGTCCTGCGGCTGCTCGCGATGCGCTACCACTGGCGGGCCCCGCTGGCGTGGAACCGCCGCTCCGGTGTGGCCGAAGAGCCCTAGGTCCCACCCGACAAAGAAAGCTACCGCTTAGTAGCTTGCAGGTGTACCTTCGAGCCATGTCACACACAGCCGCCCAGGCCACCATCGGCGACAGCGAGTTCGACCGCGACACCACCATCGCCCCGCGCGCGGGCGAGCCCGGGGTGTACGACGCGGAACTCTCCGCCGGTTGGACGATCATCACCGCCGTCAACGGCGGCTACCTGCTGGCCCTGGTGGGCCGGGCCCTGTCCGCGGCGCTGCCGCACCCGGACCCCTTCACCGTCTCGGCCCACTACCTGACCTCCTCGGTGCCCGGCCCCGCCGTGATCCGCACCCAGGTCGTCCGGGCCGGCCGGAACCTCTCCACGGGCCAGGCCTCCCTCTTCCAGTTCGACGAGAACGGCGCCGAGGTCGAGCGCATCCGCGTGCTCGCCTCCTACGGTGACCTCGACGCCCTCCCCGACGCCGTGCACACGGTGGCGCGGCCGCCCGTCATCCCGCCCTACGAGGACTGCCTCGGCGCCGAGGCGGGCCCGGCGCCGATCCCCGGCAGCTCCGCCATCGTGGACCGGCTCCGGCTGCGCCTGGACCCGGCGACCGCCGGCTGGGCGGTCGGCGCACCGTCCGGGAAGGGCGAGATGCGGGCCTGGTTCGAGCTGGCCGACGGCCGCGACGCCGACCCGCTGTCGCTGCTGCTCGCGGTGGACGCGCTCCCGCCGACCGCCTTCGACCTCGGCCTGCTGGGCTGGGCCCCGACCGTCGAGCTGACCACCCACATCCGCTGCCGCCCGGCCCCCGGTCCGCTGCGGGTGGGCATCGTCACCCGCAACCTGGCCGGCGGCTTCCTGGAGGAGGACGCCGAGGTCTGGGACTCCGCCGACCGCCTGGTGGCCCAGTCCCGCCAGCTGGCCCGCGCCCCGCGCCCGTAGCCCCGGCGCGACCCGGGGCGCGACCCATGGCCCGGACCGGGGCCCGGACCGCGCCCCGGCGCGCCCCGCTCGCCGGCCCCGGCCGTCCCCGGTCCCGCGTACCCCGGGAAACCCGGCGCCCGGGGACTCGTAGAATCGGGGGATCATGGCCTACCTCGACCACGCCGCGACCACGCCGATGCTCCCGGAAGCCGCTGCGGCGATGACCGCGCAGTTCGCCGCCACGGGTAACGCGTCCTCCCTGCACGCCGCCGGCCGCCGGGCCCGCCGCACCGTCGAGGAGGCCCGCGAGTCCCTCGCCGAGGCACTCGGCGCGCGCCCGAGCGAGGTGGTCTTCACCGCGGGCGGCACCGAGGCGGACAACCTCGCCGTCAAGGGCCTCTACTGGGCCCGCCGCGACGCCGACCCCGCCCGCACCCGCATCCTCGCCAGCCCCGTCGAACACCACGCCGTCCTCGACGCCGTGCACTGGCTGGGCGAGCACGAGGGCGCGCGGGTCGAGTACCTGCCCGTCGACCGCTACGGGCGGGTCCACCCCGAGGCCTTCCGCGAAGCCGTCGAGCGGGCTCCCGAGGACGTGGCCCTGGCCACCGTCATGTGGGCCAACAACGAGATCGGCACCGTCATGCCGGTCCGTGAACTCGCGGCTGTCGCCGGCGAGTTCGCGATCCCGCTGCACTCCGACGCCGTCCAGGCCTTCGGGCAGCTCGACGTCCGCTTCGGCGACAGCGGGCTCGCCGCCATGACCGTCAGCGGCCACAAGATCGGCGGACCCTACGGCATCGGCGCGCTGCTCCTCGGCCGCGACCAGAGCCCCGTCCCCGTCCTGCACGGCGGCGGCCAGGAGCGGCACGTCCGCTCCGGCACCCTCGACGTGCCGGCCGTCGCCGCCTTCGCCGTCGCGGCCGTACTCGCCGCCGAGCGGCGCGAACGCTTCGCCGCCGAGGTCGGCGCCCTGCGCGACGAGCTCATCGGCGCCGTCCTGGCGGCCGTCCCCGACGCCGTCCTGGGCGGCGACCCCGAGGACCGCCTCCCCGCCAACGCCCACTTCAGCTTCCCCGGCTGCGAGGGCGACTCCCTGCTGCTGCTCCTGGACGCCCAGGGCATCGAATGCTCCACCGGCTCGGCCTGCACCGCGGGCGTCGCCCAGCCCAGCCACGTCCTGCTGGCGACCGGCACGGACCCGCAGCTGGCCCGGGGCACCCTGCGGTTCTCCCTCGGCCACACCTCCACCCGCGACGACGTCGCCGCGGTGGCCGCCGCCATCGGCCCGGCCGTCGAACGCGCCCGTACGGCGGGCCTCAGCTAGGCCGTCGGCGAAGCGGCGGCCGGCGTGGCGGTCGCCGTGAGCTCGGTGCGGACCAGCCCGAGGTAGCGGTCCCAGTCCCAGTGGGGGCCCGGGTCCGTGTGGTCGGCGCCCGGGACCTCGGAGTGCCCCAGGAAGTGGGTGCGGTCCACCGGTATGCCGTACCTCCGGCAGACATCGGCGGCCAGCCGGGCCGACGCCGCGTACAGCGCATCGGTGAAGTCCTGCGGCCGGTCCACGAAACCCTCGTGCTCGATGCCCACGCTGCGCTCGTTCATCGAGCGGTTCCCGGAGTGGAAGGCCACGTCCAGCTCGCGCACCATCTGCTCCACGTGGCCGTCCTGGCGGACGATGTAGTGCGCGGAGGCCTTGTGGAACGGATTCCTGAAGGCGTCCACCGAGGACGCGAAACTGCCCTGGGTGACGTGCACGACGATCCGGTCCACCCGGTAGTCGTCGGGCCGGTCCGCCATCCGCCAGTTCGCCGGGGAAGCGGCGGTCCAGCTCGCCCCCGCGTGGTCCAGCTCACCCTCCTTGCGCGGCTTGCGCACGCCCGGCAGCAGCCACCAGGCCCGCCCGATCTCCTCCCGGCCCACGAGCGCCGCCGCCCCGAGCACCCCGAGCCCGCCGAAGAGCACCGCCCTGCGGGTCCGGCCCGCCGGGCGCCCGCCCGGCTTCCCCGGCCCCTTCGTCCCCTGCTCCGTCATGTGATCCACCCCCCAGAGCCGATAACGCGCTGTGACCCCGCGCGGTTCCCCGTACTCTGGACGGTGCTATGACTGAGAACCTGCCGCGCACCGCCCGCCCCCTTCGCGTCCTGGCCGCCATGTCCGGCGGCGTGGACTCCGCCGTCGCCGCCGCCCGCGCGGTCGAAGCCGGGCACGACGTCACCGGCGTCCACCTGGCGCTCTCCGCGAACCCGCAGTCCTTCCGGACCGGCGCCCGTGGCTGCTGCACCATCGAGGACTCCCGCGACGCCCGCCGCGCCGCCGACGTCATCGGCATCCCCTTCTACGTCTGGGACCTCGCCGAGCGCTTCCGCGAGGACGTCGTCGAGGACTTCATCTCGGAGTACGAGGCAGGCCGCACCCCGAACCCTTGCCTGCGCTGCAACGAGAAGATCAAGTTCGCGGCGCTGCTCGACAAGGCCCTGGCCCTCGGCTTCGACGCCGTCTGCACCGGCCACTACGCCACCGTCGTCCTGAACGAGGACGGCACCCGCGAGCTGCACCGCGCCTCCGACATGGCCAAGGACCAGTCCTACGTCCTCGGCGTCCTCGACGAGAAGCAGCTCGCGCACGCCCTCTTCCCCCTCGGTGACACCCTCACCACCAAGGACGAGATCCGCGCCGAGGCCGAGGAGCGCGGTCTGGCCGTCGCGAAGAAGCCCGACAGCCACGACATCTGCTTCATCGCCGACGGCGACACCCAGGGCTTCCTCGCGAACCGCCTGGGCCGGGCCGAGGGCGACATCGTCGACGAGAGCGGCGAGAAGGTCGGCACCCACGAGGGCGCCTTCGGCTTCACCATCGGCCAGCGCAAGGGCCTGCGGATCGGCCACCCCGCCCCCGACGGCAAGCCCCGCTACGTCCTCGACATCTCCCCGGTGAACAACACGGTCACCGTCGGCCCCGTCGAGGCCCTCGACGTCAGCGCCCTCACCGCGATCCGCCCCCGCTGGTGCGGTTCCACCGCGGCCGCCCCCGGCACCTACACCGCGCAGCTGCGCGCCCACGGGGGCGAGACCGAGGTCTTCGCCGAGGTGGTGGACGGCGAGCTGCGCGTCACCTTCACCGAGCCGGTCCGCGGCGTGGCCCCCGGCCAGGCGATCGTGCTCTACGACGGCACCCGCGTGGTCGGCTCCGCCACCATCGCCACCACCACCAAGGCCGCGGCCGCCGCGGTCTGACCCGGGCGTCCCGCCCCCGCCCCCGCCCCGTCCAGGGCGCGGGCGGGAGCGGGGGCGGGAGCGGGGGCGGGGCGATCCCTCTCCCGACCGCCGCCGGGCCGGGCCGGCCGCCCTCAGGCGACGGTCAGGACGATCTTGCCGGTGGTGCGGCCCCGCTCGCCGATCTCGTGGGCCTTCGCGGCCTCCTCCAGCGGCAGCACCGTGTCGATCAGCGGCTTGAGCAGACCCCGCTCGACCAGGGCGGCGATCTCCTCCAGCCCCTTCAGGTCCGGCTCCACCAGGACCCAGGAGGCGTGCACGCCCCGCGGGTCGGCCGGGATCCCGTCCGGGCCGGGCAGGGTCACCAGGTGCCCGCCGGGCTTGAGCACCTTCAGCGAGCGCTCCCCGTGGTCCCCGCCCATGGCGTCGATGACGACGTCCACGTCCGCGACCGCGTCCTCGAAGTCGGTGGTGCGGTAGTCGATCACCTCGTCGGCGCCGAGTCCGCGCAGCAGCTCGTGCTTGCCGGCGCTCGCCGTGCCGATCACGTACGCGCCCCGGGCCTTCGCGATCTGCACGGCGAGGTGACCGACCCCGCCGGCCGCGGCGTGCACCAGGACGCGCTGCCCGGCCGAGACCCGGGCGGTGTCCACCAGCGCCTGCCAGGCGGTCAGCGCGGCCAGCGGCAGGGCCGCCGCCTCCACGTGGCTCAGCGAGGCCGGCTTGCGGGCGAGGTGCCGGGCGGGGGCGGTCACGTACTCGGCGTACGCGCCGGCCTGCTGCGGGAAGCGGGGCATCCCGTACACCTCGTCGCCCACCCGGTACAGGGTCACGCCCGGTCCGACGGCCTCCACGGTGCCCGACACGTCCCAGCCGACCGCCGGAACCGGACCCCAGGGGATCAGGCCGCCGCTCTCGCGGGTCTTCCAGTCCACCGGGTTCACCCCGGCCGCGTGCACCCGGACGAGCACCTCGCCCATGCCGGGCTCGGGACGCTCGGCCTCGGTCTCGACGAGGACCTCGGGTCCGCCCCACTTGCTGACGACGACGGCGCGCATGAAATGTCTCCTTGCTGGGTTTCCGTACCGGTATCACCGGCCGACGGGTCCACTCTGGCCGCTCCCCCGACCGCACGGTATTGGCCGTCCGGCCACCATGTGACAGGATCTGGCCATGCACCGTGTCGCCGTACTCGCCCTCGAAGGCGTCCCCCCGTTCGAGCTCGGCATCCCCTCCCGGGTCTTCGGCAACGCCCACGACGAGGCCGGGAACCCGCTCTACGAGCTCACCGTCTGCACCGCCGACGGACAGCCCGTGACCAGCGACGCGGGCTTCACCATCGGCGTCTCGGCGGGCCCCGAGGCCCTCGCCGCGGCGGACACCGTGATCGTCCCGCCCACCCACGCCATGGACGAGCTCGCGCACGGCGCGCCCCTGTCGCAGGTGCTCATCGACGCCCTCGCCGCGATCCGGCCCGGCACCCGGCTCGTCTCCCTCTGCACCGGCTCCTACGTCCTCGCCGCCGCCGGCCTGCTCGACGGGCGGCCCGCCACCACGCACTGGCTGCACGCCCCCGAGTTCCAGCGGGGCTTCCCGCGCGTCCGGCTCGACGAGGAGGTCCTCTTCGTCGACGACGGCGACGTCCTCACCTCGGCGGGCGTGGCCGCGGGCGTCGACCTCTGCCTCTACATGATCCGCCAGGACCACGGCACGGCCGTGGCCAACCGCGCCGCCCGGCTGTGCGTCGTCCCGCCCTGGCGCGACGGCGGCCAGGCCCAGTACATCGACCGCCCCGTCCCCGCCCCCACGGTCGCCACCACCACCGCCACCCGCGCCTGGGCCCTGGAACGACTCGCCGAGCCGGTCACCCTCGCCGAGCTCGCCGCCCACGCCCGGATGAGCCTGCGCACCTTCACCCGGCGGTTCCGCGACGAGGTCGGCATGACCCCCGTCCAGTGGCTCACCGCCCAGCGCCTGGAAGCGGCCCGCCACCTGCTGGAGTCCAGCGACCTGCCCGTCGACCTGGTCGCGCACCGGTCCGGCTTCGGCTCCGCCAACTCCCTGCGCCAGCACATGCGGACCGCCTTCGGAGTCTCCCCGATCGCCTACCGGCGCACCTTCCAGCCCGCGTCGGCATGACCCCGGAGGTAATCGCCGCCGCGCCCGCCCCCTGACACGATCGGTGCAACGGCCCGGAACCCACCGGCCGTACGACAGGGGAGACCGACATGACCGCCTACGCCATCGGCCACATCCGCCCCGAGACCATGAACCAGGACATCCTCCGCTACATCGAGGGGATCCAGGCCACCATGGACCCCTTCGGAGGCCGCTTCCTCGTCCACGGCCGGGAGGTCGAGGCCAAGGAGGGCCCCTGGCCCGGCACGGTCGTCGTCATCGCCTTCCCCGACATCGAGCGGGCCCGCGCCTGGTACGACTCGCCCGCCTACCGGGCCATCCTGCCGCTGCGCACCACCCACATCGAGGGCGAGGTCATCCTCGTGGAGGGCGTCCCCGCCGGCTACGACGCCTCGAAGACGGCCGCGTCCCTGCGCGCGGCCGCCGGACTCTGACCGCTCCCGGGACGGCGGCGGCGACCGGGGCGGCGCACCGGGCGGACCCCGGGCCCCGAAGGGGTGCGAGCATGGTCCGTATGGCTACTCACCTGATCACCGGTGCCGGATCCGGCATCGGCGCCGCCGTCGCCGCCCGCCTGCACGCCCGCGGCGACGACCTCGTCCTGCTCGCCCGCGACGCCGCCCGCGCCCGGCAGCTCGTCGAGCGCTACCCCGGCGCGCGGACCCTGGTGGGCGACCTCGCCGATCCCGACCGGCTGTCCTGGGCCTTCTCCAAGCAGCCGGTCCCCGAGCGGATCGACTCCCTCCTGCACATCGCCGGGATCGTCGACCTCGGACCCGTCGCGGAGCTGCGCCCCAAGACCTGGCACCAGCAGCTCAACGTCAACCTGATCGCCCCCGCCGAGGTGACCCGGCTGCTGCTGCCCACCCTGCGGGCCTCCAAGGCCACGGTCGTCTTCGTGAACTCCGGCGCCGGCCTCACCGCCCACGCGGACTGGAGCGCCTACGCCGCCTCCAAGCACGGCCTCAGGGCCCTCGCCGACTCCCTGCGCGCCGAGGAGAAGCAGAACGGCATCCGCGTGACCTCCGTCTACCCGGGCCGCACGGCCAGCCCGATGCAGGCCAAGGTGCACTCCCAGGAGGGCAAGGAGTACGACCCCGCCCACTGGATCGACCCCGAGTCGGTGGCGACCACCATCGTCATGGCCGTGGACCTCCCGCGCGACGCCGAGGTCAACGACCTGAGCGTCAGGCCCGGCCGATGACCGCGAGCGCCACCGGCGTCGGCTCGCTGCCCGGCGGCGACGCCCGCGAGGCCGCCAAGACCGTCACCGGGTCCTTCGAGGAGTTCCCCTACCTCGCCGAACTGCCCGCACGCGGGCCCGGCGCGGACATGATCGGCCGCTCCCTCGGCCTCCTCGTCGACCTCTACGCCCACGTCGAGCCGAGCGGCTGGCGGATCAGCGACCGGCCGGGCCGCGACACCCGCCGCTCCCGCTCCTGGCTCGGCGAGGACCTCGACGCCCTGGAGGAGTTCACCCAGGGGTACACCGGCCGGCTCAAGGTCCAGGCCGTCGGGCCGTGGACCCTGGCCACCGCGCTGGAGCTGCACGGCGGCGAGGCGCTGCTCCAGGACCCGGGCGCCTGCCGGGACCTCGCCGGATCCCTCGCCGAGGGCCTGCGCGACCACCTGGCCGACGTGCGCAAGCGGATCCCGGGCGCCGAGATCGTCCTCCAGTACGACGAGCCCTCGCTCACCGCCGTCCTGCTCGGCCGGGTCCGCTCCGCCAGCGGCTACCGCACCTACCGGGCCGTCGACCGGCAGGTCGTCGAATCCACCCTGCGGGACCTGTTCGCCGTCCACGACGGGGAGGTGATCGTGCACTCCTGCGCCCCCGAGGTCCCCTTCGGCCTGCTGCGCCGGGCGGGCGCCACGGGCGTGTCGTTCGATTTCTCCTTGCTCACCGAGCGCGAGGACGACGCCATCGGGGAGGCCGTCGAAGGCGGTGTGAAACTCTTCGCCGGAGTGGTGCCCGGCACCGACGGCCCGTTGTCGGACCCGGGCGGTAGCGTCATGGGTGTCAGGAAGCTCTGGCGCAGGCTGGGGCTGGCTCCGGGGACTCTCGCCGAGTCCGTCGTGGTCACCCCCTCGTGCGGTCTGGCGGGCGCTTCGCCCGCGTACGCCCGCGCGGTGCAGGCCCATTGCGTCAGGGCGGCGAGGTCGCTCGCCGACAACCCTGAGTGACGGTCGAGACGGGCCACGGGAGGACACGGCATGGCAGCCGAACAGCAGGACACGGCGGTACCGACGGCGGTGCGTGAACAGCACGCGCTGCTCGCCGAGCAGGTCGAGGAGCACCGCTTCCGGTACTACGTCAACGACCAGCCGGTCGTCAGCGACGCCGAGTTCGACCGGCTGCTGCGCTCGCTGGAGGCCCTGGAGGAGCAGTACCCCGAGCTGCGCACCCCCGACTCGCCCACCCAGAAGGTGGCCGGGGCGTACGAGACGGACTTCGCCTCCGTCGAGCACCGCGAGCGGATGCTCTCCCTCGACAACGCCTTCGACGACGAGGAACTGGCCGCGTGGGCCGAGCGCGTGGCCCGCGACGTCAACACCCCGGACTTCCACTACCTGTGCGAGCTCAAGGTGGACGGCCTCGCCGTCAACCTCACCTACGAGAACGGCCGCCTGACCCGGGCCGCCACCCGCGGCGACGGCCGCACCGGTGAGGACATCACGCCCAACGTCCGCACCATCGCCGAGATCCCGGACCGGCTGAAGGGCGACCGGATCCCGGCCCTCGTCGAGATCCGCGGCGAGGTCTTCTTCCCGATGGAGAAGTTCGAGGAGCTCAACGCCCGGCTCGTGGAGGCCCAGGGCAAGCCCTTCGCCAACCCGCGCAACGCGGCCGCCGGTTCGCTGCGCCAGAAGGACCCGAAGGTCACCGCGAGCCGCCCGCTGCACATGGTGGTGCACGGCATCGGCGCCCGCGAGGGCTTCGGGATCGAGCGCCAGTCCCAGGCGTACGAGCTGCTCCACGAGTGGGGCCTGCCCACCGCCCGGCACAACAAGGTCGTCTCCTCGCTCGCCGAAGTCCGCGATTTCATCGCGTACTTCGGCGAGAACCGGCACTCGGTGGAGCACGAGATCGACGGAGTGGTCGTCAAGCTCGACGAGATCGCGCTCCAGGGCCGGCTCGGCTCCACCGCCCGCGCCCCGCGCTGGGCGATCGCCTGGAAGTACGCGCCGGAAGAGGTCAACACCAAGCTGATCGACATCAAGGTCGGGGTCGGCCGCACCGGGCGCGTGACCCCGTACGCGCAGGTGGAGCCGGTCACGGTGGCGGGCTCCGAGGTGGAGTTCGCGACCCTGCACAACCAGGAGGTCGTCAAGGCCAAGGGCGTGCTCATCGGGGACACCGTCGTGCTCCGCAAGGCGGGCGACGTCATTCCCGAGATCCTGGGCCCGGTGGTGGACCTGCGCGACGGCGGCGAGCGGGAGTTCGTGATGCCCGCGGAGTGCCCCGAGTGCGGGACGGCGCTGCGGCCGATGAAGGAGGGGGACATCGACGTCCGCTGCCCCAACGGGCAGTCCTGCCCGGCGCAGTTGCGCGAGCGGCTCTACTACCTCGGCGGCAGACAGAGCCTGGACATCGAGAACTTCGGGATCGTCGCGGCGGCCGCGCTCACCGGCCCGCTGGAGCCCGCCGAGCCGCCGCTCCTCGACGAGGGCGACCTCTTCGGCCTCACCATCGAGCAGCTGCTTCCCATCAAGGCGTACGTCCTCGACCAGGACAGCGGGCTGCCCAAGCGGGATCCGAAGACGGGCGAGGAGAAGATCGTCACGGTCTTCGCCAACCAGAAGGGCGAGCCGAAGAAGAACGCCCTGGCCATGCTGGAGAACATCGCGGCGGCCAAGCAGCGCCCGCTCGCCCGCATCATCAACGGCCTGTCGATCCGGCACGTCGGCCCGGTCGCGGCGGAGGCCCTGGCCCGGGAGTTCCGGTCGATCGAGCGCATCGAGCAGGCCACCGAGGAGGAGCTGACCGCCACCGAGGGCGTCGGGGCGATCATCGCCGCCTCCCTCAAGGAGTGGTTCGCCGTCGAGTGGCACCAGGAGATCCTGCGCAAGTGGCGGGAGGCCGGTGTCCGCATGGAAGAGGAAGGTTCCGCCGAGGAAGAGGGCCCGCGTCCGCTGGAGGGGCTGACGGTGGTCGTCACCGGCACTTTGCAGAGCCACACCCGGGACGGCGCCAAGGAGGCCCTGCAGAGCCGGGGCGCCAAGGTGACCGGATCGGTGTCGAAGAAGACCTCCTTCGTCGTGGTCGGGGACAACCCCGGCTCCAAGTACGACAAGGCGGTGCAGCTGGGGCTGGCCGTCCTCGACGACGCCGGCTTCGCCGTCCTGCTGGAGCGGGGACCGGACGCGGCCCGCGAGGCGGCGCTGCCGATCGAGGGCGGGGGCGCGGCGGGGGAGTAGCCCGAACGGGAATCGCCCGCAGGGAGTGGCGAAGGCGAACGGATGCGTGGCGTGCGGCCGTACGGGCGGGCGCACGCCCGGCGCGGAGTCCGGTGGTAAACGGCCGGTACAGGGCTGGTCCTGGGGCGGTGAGCTGTCGGATCATCGGATGGGTGAGCCGGGGGTCCTGGTCCAAACTCACCCGTTCGGCGGATACCGTACTGATGAGGATGGCTGGGTCGCATTCGGGCAACCACCGCCGACAGCTGCCCCTGGGAGCCTCTCGCGTCCTACTGTTGTGGGGTGCGCCTGTCGTGCACGGCTGCCTGATGCGCTTCCGGCCGTGATGGCATGACATCGGGGCCATCGCGTGACATCGGCATCGCCGGCTGTGAGAGGGACGGGCATGAAACCCACCGAAAGCGCCGACCCGTCACCTGAATTCGGCGGGGACATCCCGCCCATGCGGGCGGGCCGGCTCGGTGTCCTGGGGGCCAGGACACCGGAGACCCGTGCCCTCGACACCGGATCGGGCGGCGGGACGGGGCAGGGGCGGCGGCGCACCGTGCTGCCCCTCGTCGTCGTGGGCCTGTCCGCCGTCGTGCTCCTCGGCGGCATCGCCCTGGCACTGACCGACCGTCAGGCACTGTTCCCCGGAGGCACCGTCGGCTGGGCGCTGGCCCTGCTCACGGGCATCATCGTCGGCCACCTCGTGGCACTGGGCCGGGACCGCTGGTGGGGCGGCACCGGGTCGGGCGCGGCCCTCACCCTGGGCGTGCTCATCCTCTACGGGTGGATTCCGGCCGGACTCGTCTCGCTCGCGGTGGTCTCCCTGGTCGGCGCCGCCCGCCGGCACCGCTGGCGCCAGGGCCTGCTGCACGGCTCCGTCGACATCCTCGGCATCGGCGCGGGGGCCCTCGTCCTGGCCGCCTTCGGCGACGCCCCGACCGTCGGGGAGCCCTGGTCGCCCACCACCTGGGACCTCGCGGCCGTCCCCGAGGTGGTCCTGGTCGCCGTCTCCTACCTGCTCGTCACCCGGGTCCTGCTGTGGTTCGCGCTGACCCCGCGCGGCGGCGGGCTGCCCACCGTGGCCCGTACCGCCCTGATCCGGCAGGCGCTCGTCGCCGCGGCCCTGCTCGGCATCGCCCCGCTGATCTGCGTGGTCGCCAGTACCCAGCCGGTGCTGCTGCCGCTGTTCGCGGTACCGCTCATCGCCCTCGACTCCACCCTGTGGATCGCGCGGGCCCGAGCCGAGGAACAGCTGCGCGACCCGCTGACCGGGCTGCCGAACCGGCAGTGGCTGCTGGAGCGGGCCTGGTCCGCGCTGGACGAGGCCGAACGGCTGGGCACCCGGTCGGCCCTGGTGCTGATCGACCTGGACCGCTTCCGCGCCGTCAACGACACCCTCGGCCACCTGGCGGGGGACCGGCTGCTGCTCCAGATCGCCGACCGGCTGCGCCAGGCCCTCCCGCCCGACGCGGAGGCGGCCCGTCTGGGCGGCGACGAGTTCGCCGTCCTGCTGCCCTTCGCGGACTCCACCACCAGCGCCCAGCGGGTCGCCCGCCACCTGGTCGCCGAGCTCAGCTCCCCCCTCGACCTGGACGGCCTCACCCTCGTCCTGGAGGCCAGCGCAGGCCTCGCCGTCTTCCCCGACCACGCGCTGGACGCGGAGGGGCTGCTGCGGCGGGCCGACGTGGCCATGTACCAGGCCAAGCGCGACCGCACCGGCGTGGAGGTCTACGAGTCCAAGCGCGACAGCAACACGCCCGACCGGCTCGGCCTCCTCGGCGACCTGCGGCGGGCCCTGGACGCCGGCGAGGTGGAACTCCACTACCAGCCGAAGGTCCGCTTCGACGGCCAGGTGGCGGGGCTGGAGGCCCTCGTCCGCTGGGTGCACCCGGAGCGTGGCAGGGTTTCGCCCGACGAGTTCATCGCGATCGCCGAGACCTCCGGACTGATGCCGCACCTGACGGAGTACGTCCTGGAGACCGCCCTCGCGCAGGTCGCGCGCTGGCGGGCGCAGGGCCTGAAGGTCCCGGTCGCCGTCAACGTCTCCCCGCGCGACGTCCACACCCCGGGCTTCGCCGGAGCGGTGGCGGCGCGCCTGGCCCGGCACGGGGTCCCGGCGAGCGGCCTCCAGCTGGAGATAACGGAGCACGTGCTGCTGGAGGACCCCCAGCGGGCGGCCGACACCATGGCCGGGCTGACCGGCCACGGGGTGAAGATGTCCCTGGACGACTTCGGCACCGGCTACTCCTCGCTCGTGCACCTGCGCCGGCTCCCGGTGAGCGAGCTGAAGATCGACCGGTCCTTCGTCGCCCGGCTGGCGGTGGACGCGCAGGACGCGGAGATCGTGCGGTGCACGGTGGACCTGGCGCACTCCCTGGGGCTGCTGGTCGTCGCCGAGGGCGTGGAGGACGACGAGACCTGGGAACGCCTGCGGGACCTGGGCTGCGACGCGGTCCAGGGCTGGCTGGTCGCCGCCGCCATGCCTCCCCAGGAGGCGACGGCCTGGCTGCTGGCGCGCGGCGAACGCGGCTGGCGCCGCCCGGCCGACATCACGGCGGAACTCGCCGCAGCGGCCGCCGCCACGTCGGAGACGCCGACCGGTTCCCCCTCCTGACGCGGGGGTCCGGGGGTAACCGTTTAGTGGGTCGGGGCCGGGCCCCATAGGATTGGGCCCGAAACCTACACACTCACCACCCCCAGAGGATCGCTGCATGCCTGGCATCACGCGCGAGGAGGTCGCCCACCTCGCTCGGCTGGCGCGTCTGGAGCTGAAGAGCGAAGAGCTCGACCACTTCGCAGGACAGCTCGACGACATCATCGGCGCGGTCGCCCGCGTTTCCGAGGTCGCCGACCAAGACGTCCCGCCGACCTCCCACCCGCTGCCGCTGACGAACGTCATGCGCGCGGACGAGGTCCGTCCGTCGCTCACCCCCGAGCAGGCGCTTTCCGGCGCTCCCGCCCAGGAGCAGCAGCGTTTCAAGGTGCCGCAGATCCTGGGGGAGGACTAACAGTCATGATCGACATCATCAAGCTCACGGCCGCGCAGACCGCCGAGAAGATCGCCTCCGGCGAGCTCACGGCCGTCGAGGTCACCGAGGCCCACCTGGCCCGGATCGAGGCGACCGACGAGAAGGTCCACGCCTTCCTGCACGTCGACCGCGAGGGTGCCCTCGCGCAGGCCCGCGCCGTCGACGCCAAGAAGGCCGCCGGCGAGGAGCTCGGCCCGCTGGCCGGCGTCCCGCTCGCGCTCAAGGACATCTTCACCACCGTCGGGGTCCCGACCACCGTCGGTTCGAAGATCCTCGAAGGCTGGATCCCGCCGTACGACGCCACCCTGACGCGCAAGCTGAAGGAAGCCGACGTCGTCATCCTCGGCAAGACCAACATGGACGAGTTCGCCATGGGGTCCTCCACGGAGAACAGCGCCTACGGCCCCACCGGCAACCCCTGGGACCTCACCCGGATCCCCGGCGGCTCCGGCGGCGGCAGCGCCGCGGCCCTCGCCGCGTTCCAGGCCCCGCTCGCCATCGGCACGGACACCGGCGGTTCCATCCGTCAGCCCGCCGCCGTCACGGGCACCGTCGGCGTCAAGCCCACCTACGGCGGCGTCTCCCGCTACGGCATGGTGGCCTTCTCCTCCTCCCTGGACCAGGGCGGACCCTGCGCCCGTACGGTCCTGGACGCGGCGCTGCTCCACGAGGTCATCGCCGGCCACGACCCGCTCGACTCCACCTCCATCGACGCCCCGGTCCCGCCGGTCGTCGAGGCGGCCCGCAACGGCTCCGTCGCCGGCATGCGCGTCGGTGTGGTCAAGCAGTTCGCCGGCGAGGGCTACCAGGCCGGCGTCGTCCAGCGCTTCAACGAGTCGGTGGAGCTCCTCAAGGAGCTCGGCGCCGAGATCGTCGAGCTGGACTGCCCGTCGTTCGACCTCGCGATGGCCGCGTACTACCTGATCGCGCCGTCCGAGTGCTCCTCGAACCTCGCCCGCTTCGACGCCATGCGCTACGGCCTGCGCGTCGGCGACGACGGCACCAGGTCCGCCGAGGACGTCACCGCCCTGACCCGCGAAGCCGGCTTCGGCGACGAGGTCAAGCGCCGCGTCATCCTCGGCACGTACGCGCTCAGCTCCGGCTACTACGACGCGTACTACGGCTCCGCCCAGAAGGTCCGCACGCTCATCACGAAGGACTTCGAGAAGTCCTTCGAGCAGGTCGACGTGATCGTCTCCCCGACGACCCCGACCACCGCCTTCGCCATCGGTGAGCGCACCGACGACCCGCTGGCGATGTACCTCGCGGACCTGTGCACCATCCCGACCAACCTGGCCGGCAACTCCGCCATGTCGCTCCCCTGCGGCCTGGCACCGGAGGACGGTCTCCCGGTCGGACTGCAGATCATCGCCCCCGCGATGAAGGACGACCGGCTGTACAAGGTCGGTGCCGCCGTCGAGGCCGCCTTCGTCGAGCGCTGGGGGCACCCGCTGCTTGAGGAGGCACCGTCGCTGTGAGTTCGAGTGCGCTGTCCAAGGCCAAGGGCTTCAAGAAGTCCAAGTCCGGTACGTACCTGTCGATCGGCACCACCGCTTTCGGTGCCATCAGCGTGCTCAAGCAGGCCCGCAAGGCCCGCACCGAGCACGACACGCTGAAGCTGGTCGACGCCGTCGTGTCCGCCGCCGCCATCGTCACCGGTCTCGCGATCCTGTACCGCGAGCTGAAGCGCCTGGGCGACGACGACGTCCTGCTGGGCTGAGAGGGAAAGTTTCACCGTGACCACCTTCACCGAACTGCTGTCGTACGAAGACGCCCTCGCGTCGTACGACCCCGTCATGGGCCTTGAGGTCCATGTCGAGCTCGGCACCAAGACCAAGATGTTCTGCGGCTGTTCCACCGAGCTGGGCGCCGAGCCCAACTCGCAGACCTGCCCCACCTGCCTCGGTCTGCCCGGCTCGCTCCCGGTCGTCAACGCGATCGGCGTCGAGTCGGCCATCAAGATCGGTCTCGCGCTGAACTGCGAGATCGCCGAGTGGTGCCGCTTCGCCCGGAAGAACTACTTCTACCCGGACATGCCGAAGAACTTCCAGACCTCCCAGTACGACGAGCCGATCGCCTTCAACGGCTTCCTCGACGTACAGCTGGAGGACGGCGAGATCTTCCGCGTGGAGATCGAGCGCGCCCACATGGAGGAGGACACCGGCAAGTCGCTGCACGTCGGCGGTGCCACCGGCCGCATCCACGGCGCGTCGCACTCCCTGCTGGACTACAACCGCGCCGGCATCCCGCTCATCGAGATCGTCACCAAGCCGATCGAGGGCGCGGGCGAGCGCGCCCCCGAGGTCGCCAAGGCGTACGTGGCCGAGCTGCGCGAGGTCATCAAGGCGCTCGGCGTCTCCGAGGCCCGCATGGACAAGGGCCAGATGCGCTGCGACGTGAACCTGTCGCTGCGCCCGACCCCCGAGTCCGAGTTTGGCACCCGCAGCGAGACGAAGAACGTCAACTCGCTGCGCTCCGTCGAGCGTGCGGCGCGCTTCGAGATCCAGCGCCACGCGGCCGTGCTGTCGTCCGGCGGCACGATCGTGCAGGAGACCCGGCACTTCCACGAGGAGGACGGCTCCACCACGGCCGGCCGCATCAAGGACAACGCCGAGGACTACCGGTACTTCCCGGAGCCCGACCTGGTCCCCGTCGCCCCGGCCCGTGACTGGGTCGAGGAGCTGCGCGGCGGCCTGCCCGAGATGCCGCGCGTGCGCCGCAACCGGCTCCGTGAGGAGTGGGGCGTCAGCGAGCACGACATGCAGTCCATCCTCAACGCGGGCGCGGTCGACTCCATCGTCGCCACCATCGAAGCGGGCGCCGACTCGGCCGCCGCGCGCAAGTGGTGGATGGGCGAGCTGGCCCGCAACGCCAACGAGCAGGGCGTCGTCGTCGACGAGCTGCCGATCACCCCGGCCCAGGTGGCCCGGGTCGCGGCCCTGGTCGCGGCCGGCGACCTGAACGACAAGCTGGCCCGTCAGGTCATCGAGGGCGTTCTCGCCGGCGAGGGCACCCCGGACGAGGTCGTCGAGAAGCGCGGCCTGAAGGTCGTCTCGGACGAGGGCGCGCTCGGCGCGGCCGTGGACGAGGCCATCGCGGGCAACGCGGCCATCGCAGACAAGATCCGCGGTGGCAAGGTCGCCGCTGTCGGCGCCCTGGTCGGCGCGGTCATGAAGACCACCCGCGGCCAGGCCGACGCGGCGCGCGTCAAGGAGCTCATCCTGGAGAAGCTCGGCGTCTCCGAGTAACTCCACGGGCTGTGAGGTGGCGGCCCGTACCGATCGACCCGATCGGTACGGGCCGCCCGTCTGCGTACAGGGGGTGTGCGGGTGGAGATCGGTGCGGTGGTCATCGCGGTCGTGGGCGTGGCGGGGACCCTGGGCGGGGCGCTGCTCACCCAGCGGGGTGCGGCGCGGGCGAAGCGCCGCGAGATAGAACTCGTGCGCGGGCACGAGGAGGTCCGCGCCGGCCTGACGCTGCGGCGCGCCTGCTACACGGCCCTCAACCGGGATTCCCGCCAGTTCGCCACCGCCCTCAACCGCCACCTGCACGTGATGCGGGAACGCGCCGTCGAGGAGACGGACCGGGAGGCGCTCGACGCGGCGAAGGCCGCGCACCGGGACAGTTACTCGGAGGCGCAGATGATCGCCCCGGACACGGTGCTGGAGCGCGCGTCCGCCGTCAACCGGTCCCTGAACGCCGTCTACGGGCAGGTCAAGCGCCTGGAGCGGGACGCCCCCGAGGCGGGCGAGACGATGGCGACGGCCTCTCGGGCCCAGCACGGCATCTGGGCCCTGACCCGGGAGATGCGCACCGCCATGCGCGAGGACCTCGGGGTGCCGGCGGGCTGAAGGCGCACGGGGGCGGCGGCGCGCTCGTGCCGCTCGCCCTCCGGCGGGAGCCGGCCGCGCCGTGCCGGGTGCCCGGTACGCGGAACCGCCCACCGGGCACCTCCCCTTCGCCGGGCGCCCGGCCGAACGGGCCGGGCTGGTCGAGGAGTTCCTCAGCGAGCGGCCCGCGGGCTGAGGAAGGCGAGACGGGCGGGCTTGGCCGGCAGGTGGACCTCGGGGAGGTCGATCTCCGGGAGCTCCACCTCCGGACCGAGCACGAAGCCGGAGCGCTCCAGCAGGGAGATGGCCTTGGCGTTGCGGGCGTCCGGCTCGGCGACCACCCGGCGGGCGCCCGCGTCGGAGAACAGGTAGGCGACGAAGGTCGCGACCAGGGTTCCCGTGAAGCCGTGCCGGGCCGCGCCGCCGGTCGGCCCGATCAGCAGGTGCACGCCGACGTCGCCGGGCCGGACCTCGTAGCACTCGCCGACCCGGTCCTCGGCGCAGTCGTACGTCTGGAACAGGGCCACCGGCTCCCCGTCGAGGCCGACCAGGAACGCGTGGTGGGTGGTGCGGCGGTCGACGTCCTCGTAGATCTCCTGGACCAGCTCGCGGCTCGCCCCGCCCATGCCCCAGAAGCGGGCGCGTTCCTCGGTGACCCAGCTGTGGATCAGCGCGGAATCGGCGGCGGGGTCGACGGGGGTGATGGTGACCGTCCCGAAGCCCTCGACGGGGTGGGTGTGGACGGGGGTGCGGGTGGAGGCGGTGGTCATGCGGACTCTTCCTTGGTGAGCAGGGCCCAGTCGGTGACGACGGGGACGAGGGCGCAGTCGGCCCAGAGCGGGAGCTGGTCGCGGTGGTGGGGGGAGCCGGTGACGCCGTCCGCGCCCAGCGGGACGGCCCAGAGGCTGTTCCGGCGGTCGGCCAGGTCCCAGACGTAGCGGGCGGCCGAGGCGCGGGCGGTGCGGTCGGTGAACCCGGGGACGGAGGAGGTGGCGTTGACGCAGTCGTGGTCGCCGCCGAGGCCGGGCCACTGCGCCCGCGGGTCGGGGACCGCCTGCCACGGGGCGAGGACGTGCACCCGGGACCAGGGGGTGTCGGGGAGGTCCGCGGCGGCCGTCTCCTCCAGGGCGGCCCGGACGTGCGCCGCCCGGTCCAGGGCGGGCAGGAGGGAGGTGGTGAGCAGGCCCTCCAGGGCGTAGCCGACGCGCGGGACCAGGTACAGCCACGGGTGGAACACGTCGGGGCCGGCCGGGGCACCGGCCAGGCCCGCGAAGACCGGGTCGGCCGCGAGACGGCGTACGGTCGCGGTGCGCAGGGCCGAGAAGACGGTGGCGTCGGTGCTGTCGGCCTCCATGTGCCGGTCCCACGCGAGCAGCCGGGCCCGGAGCCGGTCGGCGGCGGGGGAGAGGCCGTCGAGCGCGGCAAGCAGGTCGAGCAGGGGCGCTGCCGACGCGAGGTGCGTGTCCCGGTGCACGTCGGCCATCGCGCCGGGCGTCCAGTCCGCCGAGCCGCTGAGCAGCGCGCGGATGCGGTTGGCGCGGTGCGGGGGCGCGAACTCCACGCCGAGGGGGGAGGCGATGCCGCGTGCGTTCGCCATGACGGCGAAGCCCTGCACCGGCTCGGCGGGGGTGGGCGTCCAGCCCCGCCAGGCGTGCCGCGGCTCCCAGGCGGGCACCGGGCGGAGCCGGTTGGCGGGGTCGCGCAGCGGGACGGCGCCCGCGACGCGGTGCAGGAGGCCGCCCTCCGTGTCGGCGGCGTGGACGACGTTGACGGGCTCGGCCCAGCCGTCGAGGGCGCGGTCGACGTCGGCGACGGTGCGGGCGCGCAGCAGCGCGGGGAGGGCGGCGAAGCCGAGGTCCGCGCGGACGCGGGGCGGGTAGCGGAGAGAGAGGGTCTGGGGGGTGTCGGGGGCGTCGGGGGCGTCCGGAGTGGTCACGGCGTCGGCGGGGGCCGTGGTGGCGGTGGTGCGGACGGTGATCGGGGCGTCCGGGGCGTCCGGGCCTTCCGGGGCGTCCGGGCGGATGATCACCGGGCCGCGGCGGGTCTCCAGGACCTCGACCTCCACCTCCGGTCCCCCGGCCACGGTGACGGTCTCCGTGTGCCGGGCCACCGGCTCCCAGGTGCCGTCCGGGCCGAGGGCCTCCACCCCGTCCCCGTCGGCCGCGGCCCTGAGCCGCTCGACGTAGAGGTCCTGGTAGTCGGCCATGGCGTTGGTGATCGCCCAGGCGACGCCGCCCGTGTGCCCGAAGTGGCCGAGCCCGGGGACGCCCGGGACCGCCAGGCCGAGGACGTCGTACTCGGGGCAGGCCAGGCGTATCTGCTGGTAGACACCGGGGTCCTCGATGAACCGGTGCGGGTCGCCGGCGATGATCGCCGCGCCGGTGGCGGTCCGCCCGCCCGGGACCAGCCACCCGTTGCTGCCCGCGGTGCCCGGTCCGTCCGTCGCGAAGAGGGTGGTGGCCCCGTGGCCCAGGACGCGGGCCACGCGCTCGCGCCAGAGCTTGGTGGCGAAGCCCGCGAAGAGGATGTGGGTGCCGATCCAGATCGAGAGCGGGACCCAGGGCTCCCAGGGGGTGGGGGTGTGGCCGGTGCGCGCGAACCGGTCGTCGCGGGCGGCGCCTTCGGCGAGGCCGGCGTTGACCCCGTCGACGTAGGCGCGCACCCAGGCCGCGGTGTCGGGGTCGAGGGCCTCGTGGCAGCGCCGGGCGGTGTCGTCGAGGCGGGCCTGGCGGGCGAACCGGTCCCAGGTGACGCACTCGGGCCCGAGGAACGCGGCGCTGGAGCCCTGGGCGCGGTGCCGTTCGACCTCCAGCTGCCAGGCCCGGTCCACGGCCGTGACGCGGCCCTGGGCGTAGGAGAGCCGGAGGGGGTCGGACGCACGGAGGTGGGGGATGCCCCAGCTGTCGCGGTAGACCTCGTAGGCCTCGGTAGTCACACTGCTCACACTCTTCCCCCAGAGTCTTAGGTTAGGCTGCCCTAACTATAAGGGTGTGGGGGAAGGGGCGGACGCGGCGGTGGGTGAGGGCTGGGAGGGCGTGGTCCTCAAGCTCATGAGGGGCGAGGACTTCACGTTCACGGTGACCGGGGCGGAGGAGGCCACCGAGCGCGTCCGCCGGGTCCACGTCACCGACGGCGGCCCACCGGCGGCTGTCGGGGGCTCCGCACGCCCCACGATGTGGGGCCGCGCCCGGTTCGGACGCGGAGCCGCCCGTACGGGCCGGCGAGGCCCCGCGCGACGTCCGGCGGGTGCCGCGCGCCGGCACGGCCCTGGCCGACCGGGTCCGGGCCGGGCTGCCGGAGCTGCTCGGTTCGGACCCGGCGCCGGCGTACGTCTGGCCGGCCCGCGACACCGCCACCCCCCGCGCCCTGACGGCGTACCCGCGCAGGAAGCTCGCCCTGCCGAAGCGGTGCGTGCGCGGACGGGGCTACCGGCGTCCGGCCTGAGCGCCCGCGCCCCGAGCGCCCGTGCCCCGGGTGTTCACGCCCCGACGGTGCCGTCGATGGCCTCGCGGAGGAAGTCCGCGTGGCCGTTGTGGCGGGCGTACTCGTGGATCATGTGCAGCATCACCAGCCGGAGCGAGGCGTCCGCCTCCCACTTCGGGACGTGCGCCGTCACCTCCAGGGACGCTGCGGCGGCCTCGACGGCGCGGGAGTGCTCGACCTCCGCCTCCCACGCGGCGAACGCCTCGGCGCGGGTCGCGCCGGAGGCGTCGTAGGCGGCCTGGAAGTCGTGCTCCTCGGACCACAGGTGCGGGACGACCGCCCCGCCGATCGTGCGGCGGAACCACTGGCGCTCCACCTCCGCCATGTGCCGGACGAGACCGAGCAGCGACAGGGTGGACGGCGGTGAGGCCGGGCGGCGCAGCTCCTCGTCGGTGAGGCCCTCGCACTTCCAGGCGAGGGTGGCCCGGTGGAAGTCGAGGTACGCGCGCAGCGTCTCGCGTTCGTTCCCGGTCAGGGGAGGTCCTATGCGTTCCATGCGCCCGATCCTCCCCCCTCGGCCCCACCGGGGGGCGAGTTCCGGCCACGGGGGTCCGTCCGTCGTGGGCCCCGGCCGGGACGGTCCGGGACCTCCGCGACGGGTCCCCACCGCCACCCCGGTCCCCCGTCAGCGCCGCCGGATGTACGGGGTCGTCACGCCCAGGACCCCGAAGCCCAGCCGCTCCAGGATCGGGCGGCTGTCCTCCGAGGCGTCCACCTGGAGGTACGGGATGCCGCGGGCCGCCGCGACGCGGGCCCGGTGGGCCACCAGCAGGCGGTAGATGCCCCGCCCGCGCCACTGCGGGTCGGTCCCGCCGCCCCACAGGCCGGCGAAGGAGCAGCCGGGCCGCATCTCCATGCGGGCCGCGCTGACCGGAACGTCTCCGGCCATCGCGAGGACGGCCTCGATCGTGTCCGGCTCGTCCCGCAGCAGACTCAGCATCCCCTCCCGGATCCGCGGCCGCTCCCTGCCGAAGGCCCGCCGGTGGACCTCCATCATCAGGTCCACCCCGGCCTCGTCCGTGACCACCCGCAGGGTGATCCCCTCCGGCGGCTCCGCCGACAGCGCGGCGAGCTCATCGGACCGGCCCACCAGCAGGGTCTCCGGCGGTTCCGGCACGAAGCCCGCCGCCCGCAGCCGGTCCCCGAGGTCGGCGGGCCGGTCGTGGGAGTAGAGCTTCCACTCGAACTCCTCGTCGCCCCCGGCGTCGGCGTGCGCCCCGAAGTGCGCCACCTGCGCCGCGATCTCCGCGTCCGCCGTGTCCGCGTCGAGGTCCGACCACAGCACGCCGTTCCAGCCGAGCCCCGGCACGGTCTGCCGGACGACCGCCCCCACCCGTTCCACCCGCGCGTTCGCGGCGTCGGGCACGGCGTCGCGCCGCATCTGCGCGTCGTACCGGTCGCGCACCTTCAGCAGTTCGTCCTGATCCATCGTCATCGGGCCAGCTCACCAGCTGTCGGCCCGCTTCCACAACTGCAATAGCCTCGGCCCGTGAACGACGAATCCGTGATCTACACCGGCAAGGCCGCGCCCGACGCCGCCGCCGACCGGGGCTGGCTGCTCGGTCACTTCAAGGAGCCCGGCGACCCCCGCCACAGCGAGGACGTCGAGATCAAGTGGGGCGTCCACCCCAAGGGCGAGGAACGCGCCCGGTGGGTCACCGGTGAACACCGCACCGCGCTCCAGGTCCTCATCAGCGGCCGGTTCCGGCTGGAGTTCCCCGGCCGGACCGTGGTCCTCGCCGAGCAGGGGGACTACGTGGTCTGGGGGCGCGGGGTCGACCACTCCTGGTACGCCGAGGAGGACGCGGTGGTCCTCACCGTGCGCTGGCCCTCGGTCCCCGGCTACCGCGCCGACCCGCCTTCCGTCCCGCCCGCCCCCTGACCGGGAGCCCCGCACCCGCGCGGGCCTGTGACGATGCACACGAAATGCGCCAAGGATCACCGAACGCTGAGATCGTGGCGTTTTGAGGTGTAGACCACCCCGCCTTTTCACAAATCCAGCAGTTCACGAGTTCACGAGTTCTTTGCGTCGGGCCGCCTCCCGCTGAAGATCCGAACCACCAGGGAGCACGTCCGTTGGCAGCAATCGCACGGTGGTGCATGCGGCACCGACTGGTCACCGTCCTGATCTGGCTGCTCGCCCTCGGCGCCACCGCCGCCGCGGCCGGCGCGGCCGGAACCGCGTTCTCCAACGACTACGAGGTTCCCGGCACGGAGTCGGCGAAGGCGAACGCCCTCCTGCGGGAGGGTTTCCACGGTCAGGGCGGTGACACCGACACCATCGTGTGGCGGACCCCGGACCACCAGAACGCGCGGACCCCGGACGTCGAACGGCGCATGACCCGGGCCCTGGACGCCGTCGCCGCCCTGCCCGGCGTCGGATCGGTCGTCGGGCCCTACGGGCCGGGCCCCGCCGGCGCCGCGCAGATCAGCCCCGACGGCCGCACCGCCTACGCCGTCGTCACCTTCGACCGGCCGGCCGACTCCGTACCCCGCTCCCAGGCCAAGGCGGTCGTGGACACGGTCCGCGACCCGGCCACCCGGGCCGACGGACTCCAGGTCGAACTCGGCGGCCGCGCGATAGGGCTGACCGAGGCGCCCAGCGCCCACCTCGCCGAGGTCATCGGCGTCGTCATCGCCGCCGTGGTCCTCTTCCTCGCCTTCGGCTCCCTCGCCGCGAGCCTGCTGCCCATCGCGACCGCCCTGGTGAGCGTCGGCAGCGCCTACTTCGCAATCACCCTCCTCGGGCACGCCATGCCCGTCGCCGACTTCGCGCCGATGCTGGGCACGCTCGTCGGCCTCGGTGTGGGCATCGACTACGCCCTGTTCATCGTCACGCGGCACCGCAAGGGGCTGACCCGCGGGCTCACCGTCGCCGAGGCCGCCGAGAACGCCGTCGCCACCACGGGCCGGGCCGTCGTCTTCGCCGGGGCCACCGTCTGCATAGCCCTGCTCGGCATGCTGGTGCTGCGGCTGGACTTCCTCGACGGCGTCGCGCTGGCCGCCTCCCTCACCGTGGTCCTCACGGTGGCGGCCTCCGTCACCCTGCTGCCCGCCCTCCTCTCGTACATAGGCCCCCGGGCCCTCTCGCGCCGCGAACGCCGCAAACTCGCCGCCGAGGGCCCCCGCCCGGAGTCGCCCACCGGATTCGCAGCCCGCTGGTCCGCCTTCGTGGAGCGCCACCCCAAGCCGCTCGGCCTGCTCGCCACGCTGGTCATGCTGGTGCTGGCACTGCCCACCCTCTCGCTCCACCTCGGCACCTCCGACCAGGGCAACAATCCGGCCGGATCCACCACCCGCAAGGCGTACGACCTGCTGGCCGAGGGGTTCGGGCCCGGCACGAACGGCCCGCTCGCGATCGTCGCCCGCCTCGACGGGGCCGGCGACCACGTCGCCGTCGACCGGCTGACCGAGGCCCTGCGTACCACCGGGAACGTCGCCTCCGCCGGTCCCGCCGTCTTCAACCGCAGCGGAGACACCGCCGTCCTCACGGTCGTACCGCGGTCCGCGCCGCAGTCCCGGGCCACGAGCGAGCTGGTCGACACCCTGCGCCGCGACGTCATCCCGCGCGCCGGGCGGGGCAGCACCATGGAGGCCCACGTCGGCGGCGTGACGGCCGGCTACGACGACTTCGCCGGGGTGATCGTCGGCAAGCTGCCCCTCTTCGTCGGGGTGGTCATCACCCTGGGCTGCCTGCTCCTGTTGCTGGCCTTCCGCTCCCTCGGCATCCCGCTCAAGGCGGCCGCCATGAACGTCGCGGCCGTCGCCTCGTCCTTCGGCGTGGTCGTCGTGATCTTCCAATGGGGCTGGGGGAGCGAGCTGCTGGGCCTCGGCAGCGCCGGCCCGATCGAGCCCTTCCTCCCGGTGATCATGGTCTCCGTGCTGTTCGGGCTCTCCATGGACTACCAGGTGTTCCTGGTCAGCCGGATGTACGAGGAATGGCTGGAGACCGGTGACAACCGGCGGGCCGTCCGGGTGGGACTCGCCGAGACCAGCCGGGTGATCAACTCCGCGGCCGTCATCATGATCTCCGTCTTCCTCGCGTTCGTGCTCAGCGGCGACCGCCTCATCGCGATGTTCGGCATCGCCCTCGCCGCCGCCGTCGCGCTGGACGCCTTCGTCCTGCGCACCCTGCTCGTCCCCGCCCTCATGCACCTGCTCGGCGGGGCGAACTGGTGGATACCCCGCTGGCTGGACCGCCGGCTGCCCCGCATCAGCATCGAACCCCCGGAGTGCCGCCCCCGTGCGACACTTCCGACGCAGCGGCCGAACGCGGACCACGCGCCCTCGGCCCCCCTTTCCCGCTGACCGGTTACGAGCCGCAAGGAAGCACGCATGTTCGCGATAGACCTCGCCGACGACGCCCAGCTGTTCCCGCTGGAGATCTGGCACGCCGAGGAGTTCCTGGCCCACATCGACCGCGGCCGCGAGTTCATCGGCCGGTACGTCGGCTTCCCGGACCGCGCCACCGACCTCGAATCCGCCCGCCGCCTGCTCGGCTCGAACGCGGAGTCCGCGGCCGCCGACGGACGCCGCCTGTACGGCATCCGCGTGGACGGCACCCTCGTCGGCGGGGTCCTCTTCCCGAACTTCGACGCCGCCTCCGGCAACTGCGAGGTCGGCTGCTGGATGGAGCCCGCCGGGGCCGGCCGCGGCCTGGTCACCAAGGCCTGCCGGGTCCTGATCGACTGGGCCGTGCGGGAGCGCGGCATGCACCGCGTGGAATGGCACGTCGCCTCCGGCAACAAGAAGAGCATCGCGGTCGCCGAGCGCCTCGGCATGACCCGCGAGGGCGTCATGCGGCAGAGCCACCTCCACCGCGGGGTCCGCCAGGACATCGAGGTCTGGTCGCTCCTGGCCCACGAATGGACCGACACCCCCGCCGTGTAGCCGCCGGGGCCGCGGGCGTCTCACCGGGCCCGCGGCCCGCCGGCCGCCCCGGGCCGTGAGCCCTCTCAGGAACCTCTCAGAAACGCCGCCTACGGTGCCCGCCATGGACACCACGAAGACCCTCGCCCCGACCGTCGCCGAGACGGACGCCGCCGAGGAGCAGGCGGCGCCGGACACCGCGGCCGCCACCACCGCGGCCGACGAGGCCGCCCCCGCCGACGCGACCACCGGGTCCGCCGCACGGGACGCCGCCGACGGCGGAACCGCGGCCGGCGCCGAGGCCGCCGGGGACGCGGACGAGGAGTTCGACGAGGACGGGGCGGACCGGGAGGACGGGGAGGACGCCGGGCACGGCTCCGGAGTCGGCGCCGCGGCCTCCGCCATCGTCGCCGCCGGCCTCGGGCTCGTCGCCCTCAGCGGCAGCTGGGTGTCCCGTGTGATCGCCGAACGCCAGACGCTCATCGGCCAGATCGAGTCGGTCAACGCGACCACCGCCAAGGAGAAGATCGCCGCCCTGTACGGCGACGCCTGGCACATGACCGCCCTCGTCAACGGTGTCCTGTCCACCCTCGCCCTCCTCCTCGCCGCCTTCGTCCTCGCCCGCCCCGCCTTCGGCACCCCCGGCCGGGTGCTGCCGGTCTGGGTCCGCTCCGTCTCCTGGGCCGCCGTCGCCCTCGGCGTCCTCGGCGTCCTGGTGTTCGGCCTCATGTACTTCGACCTCCTCGTGGCCCTCCCGACGGCCGCCCAGTAGGCACCGCCTTACGCCCGCTCCACTCCCTCTCAGGCCGGACCTAAGTCCCTTCGGGGATCCTGGGTCCGGTACTAAGGCCCCCCGCACCGCAGAGATGCGGCATGAGCCCCATGCGGCGGACCCCTCTGGGAAGCGAATCTTGGATCACACCGAACGAGGTGCCGGAGAAACGCGACAAGGGAGTACGAGATGTTCGAGTACGAGATGGCCACCGCCCGCCGCGCCGACCTCATCCGCGAGGCCGACCGCTTCCGGATGGTCCAGCTGGCCAAGCAGGCCGACCGCGCCTCTCGCGGCCAGGAATCCGAAAGGACGGCGAGAGGACACCGCAGCCTCTTCACCCGCGCCGCGTAAACAGCGTCGCGGAACAGGTGAGCTGACGCGTGATCAGAAGCGCAGCGATAAGCAGTGCCGCCGACCCGCACCTCTGTGCGATCCTCGGCGGTGTGGAAACCAGATCCGTCAGCCCGGTGTTCGTCGGCCGAGCCGACGAACTGGCCGCACTCGTGGACGCCCTGACCCGCGCCGCCGAACAGGAGCCGCAGGCCCTGCTCATCGGCGGAGAGGCCGGGGTCGGCAAGACCCGGCTGACCGAGGAGTTCCTCGGTGAGGCCGCCCGCCGCGGAGCCGTGGTGGCGGTCGGAGGCTGTGTGGAGATCGGGGCGGAGGGACTTCCCTTCGCCCCGTTTTCGACTGCCCTGCGCACCCTGCTCCGCCAGCTGCCCGACGAACTCGCCGCCGCGGCCGCCGGCCAGGAGGACGAACTCGCCCGGATCCTCCCCGAACTCGGCGAGACCCCCCGCGGCCCGCACGACGAGGAGAGCACCGCCCGGCTCTTCGAGCTGACGGCCAGGATGCTGGAACGCCTCGCCGCCCACCGCACCGTCGTCCTCGTCCTCGAAGACCTCCACTGGGCCGACACCTCCACCCGGCACCTGCTCGCCTACCTCCTGCGCACCCTCGGCAGCGGCCGCCTCGTCCTCGTCGCCACCTACAGGGCCGACGACATCCACCGTCGCCACCCGCTGCGCCCCCTCCTCGCCGAACTCGACCGGCTGCGCACCGTCCAGCGGATCGAACTGCGCCGCTTCAACCGGGCCGAGGTCCGCCGCCAGCTCGCCGGGATCCTCGCCACCCAGCCCGAAGAGAGCTTCGTGGACTCCGTCTTCGACCGCTCCGACGGCAACGCCTTCTTCGTCGAGGAACTCGTCGCCTCCCGCGAGAGCGGCTGCCGCACCGGGCTCACCGAATCCCTGCGCGACCTGCTGCTCGTCCGCGTCGAAGTCCTCCCCGACGCCGCCCAGCGGGTGGTGCGCGTCGTCGCCGAGGGCGGCTCCACCGTCGAGTACGCCCTGCTGCGCGCCGTGGTCCAGCTCGGCGAGGACGAACTGATCGAGGCCCTTCGGGCGGCCGTCGGCGCCAACATCCTCCTCGCCACCTCCGACGGCGACGGCTACCGCTTCCGCCACTCCCTCGTCCGCGAGGCCGTCAGCGACGACCTGCTCCCCGGCGAGCGCGCCCGCGTCAACCGGCGCTACGCCGAGGCCATGGAGGCCGACGAGAGCCTGGTGCGCGCCGAGGAGCGGGTCATCCGGCTGGCCAACTACTGGTACGCGGCGAACAGCCCGGCCAAGGCCCTGCCCGCCGTCCTCGCCGCCTCCGTCACCGCCCGCCGCCGGCACGCCTACTCCGAGCAGCTCAGCCTGCTGGAGCGAGCCATGGAACTGTGGGAAAGCACCCCCGAGGAGGTCCGGGAGGAACTGCGCCCCGCGGACTACACCGACGTGTACCCGCCCTGCGGCTGCGACCCGGAGACCACCCCGCTCCAGCGCCTCGACCTGTTCGCCGAGGCCACCGTCGCCGCCCGGTTCGGCGGCGAACGCGAACGCGCCCTGAAACTCGTCAAGCTCGCCCTGCGGATCCTCGACGAGGACGGCTCCGACCCGCTGCGGGCCGCCTGGTTCTGGACCGAGCGCTCCCGGCTGGTGGCCAACCTCGCCCGGGGCGACGGCTGGGAGGAGATCGCCAGGGCGCAGGAACTGGTCAAGGGGCTGCCCCCGTCCCAGGTGCACGCCGACGTCCTGGTCCGCGCCGCCGGCTGGGGCATGCTCCACAACCCCGGCCCCGCCAACCTCGCCGCCGCCGAACGCGCCGTCGAGTACGCGCGGATGGTCGGGGCCGAGGAGACCGAGCTCAACGCACGGATCACCCACGGCAGCCTGCTCGCCGACTCCGGCGACCCGGACGCCGGACTCGCCGAGATCCACGAAGTCCTGCTCCGCGCCTCGGAACTCGGATTCACCCTGCTCGCAGGTCGTGCTCACATCAACCTCAGCTCTCAACTCGAAGGACTCGGACGGTCCCGGGAAGCGGTGGAACTGGCTGAACAAGGGATCCGGCTCGTCGCCAAATCCCGGCTCCTGGACACCGAAGCCTGGCTCCGCGGCAACATGGCGGAGAGCCTGTACAGCCTCGGCCGCTGGGACGAGGCCGCCACGGAGGCCCGCCGCACCCTGCGCGACGGCCAGGGCGCACCCCCGCGCGGCACCGCCGCCGCACACCTGGTCCACCTGGCCCTGGCCCGTGGCGAACTGACCGAGGCAGCCCACCAGCTGGCCGCCGCCCACACCCACTTCGGCACCCACGACGCCCAGCCCCAGCACCGGCTGCCGCTCTACCGGCTGGCGATCGGCATCGCCGAGGGCGAAGGCCGGATCGCCGACGTCCGCGCCGAGACCGCCGAGGCCGTCGCCCTCGGGTTCGCGCTCGGCCAGCACCGCTACGCCTGGCCGCTGCTGCTGGCCTCCGCCTCCGCCGAGGCCGACGCCCGCGGCCTGCCCGCCGCCGACGAGGGCCGCGAGGCGGCCCTGACGACGCTCCGCACCGGCGCCAAGGGCCTGCCGACGCCGGCACCCGTCTGGGCCGCCCACGCCGAGTACCTGCGGGCCGAACTGCTCCGCGCCGAGGACCGCGACACCCTCGCCGACTGGACCGCGGTCGAGGCCGCCGTCCGCCCGCTCCAGCGCCCCTACCTGCTGGCCCGGGCCCGCCACCGCCTCGCCGAGGCGATGCTGGCCTGCGGCACCGACCGGGAGGAAGCCGCCGACCTGCTGCGCGACGCCCACGCCGCCGCCGACCGGCTCGGCGCCCGCCGCCTCCGCGAGGAGCTGGCCCTGCTCGCCCAGCGCGCCCGGCTCCCGCTGACCGCCGACGACACCGGCCCGCACCGGCCCGGCCGGGACACCGCCGACCCCCTGGAGGCGCTCGGCCTGACCAGCCGCGAGCGCGACGTCCTGCGCCTGGTCGCCACGGGGAGCACCAACCGGCAGATCGCCGAGGAACTCTTCATCTCCCCGAAGACGGCCAGCGTGCACGTCTCGAACATCCTGGCCAAGCTGGGCGTCGCCGGCCGGGGCGAGGCCGCCGCACTCGCCCACAGGCTGCGCCTGTTCACCCCCGTGGAGCCGGAGCCCGCCACCCCGGCGGGCCGCGGCTAGTGCGCTGACCGGGGCGCGTCCGCGGCCGCCTCCGGCCCGTCCTCCCTCGGACGTATGAGCACCCGGCCGGAGTCGAGGTCTATCGGGCCCCGTCCCGGATCGCCGTCACCGACGTCGGTCCGGGACAGCTCCAGTCGTTCACGTTCCTCGTGCGCATGCCGAGAACCGGGGTTGAAGAGCTCCTGGATCGCGTTGAACACCGTGCCCACCGTGCCTTTCCGCCCCCCTCCGGGGCCGCTCGGGTCACCGCACCGTCAGGGTCAGGATCCTGTCGTCGCCCGCTTCCGGCGACCCGCGCCCGTCCGTCTCGCTCGTGACCAGCAGCAAGCGGTCCCCGCCGAGGGACACCACCGTCCGCAGCCGCCCGTACTTCCCCTGGAGGAAGGCCTCCGGCTCCGCCACGGGCACGGCACCCTTCAAAGGGATCCGCCACAGCCGCTCGCCCTTCAGCCCGGCCATCCACACCGAGCCCTGCGCCCAGGCGATCCCGCTCGGAGACGCCTCGTCCGGCTTCCACACCGCCACCGGATCCCGGAACCCCGCCCGGCCCGCCTTCCCCTCCACCTCCGGCCAGCCGTAGTTGCCGCCCGGCTCGATCAGGTTCAGCTCGTCCCAGGTGTTCTGGCCGAACTCGGCCGCCCAGAGCCGCTTGTCCTTGTCCCAGGCGAGGCCCTGCACATTGCGGTGCCCGTACGAGTACACGACGGAATCGGCCTCCGGATTGCCGTGCACCGGTTGTCCGTCCGGGGTCATCCGCAGGATCTTGCCGCCCAGCGACTTCCTGTCCTGGGCCAGCGCGGTGTCCCCGGTCTCGCCGGTGCCCGCGTAGAGCATCCTGTCCGGCCCGAAGGCGATCCGGCCGCCGTTGTGGACGACGCCCTTGGGGATGCCCCGCAAGACCGTGTCGGGTGCGCCCAGCTGCTGCCCGGCCTGCCTCTGCTCGTCGTACCGCATCCGGGCGATGCGGTTGTCGGACTCGGTCGTGAAGTACGCGTACACCAGCCGGTCCGAGGCGAACGTGGGGGACAGGGCCAGGCCCAGCAGCCCGCCCTCCCCGCCCGGCGCGACCCCGGGCACCCTGCCGATCTGCGTCACCGCCCCCGTGTCCGTCCGGACCCGGCTGATGGTGCCCTTGTCACGGGAGGCGACCAGCAGGTCCCCGCCCGGCAGCGGGGCCACGCCCCAGGGGGACTCCAGGCCCTTGGCCACCTCCCCCGACACCGTCACCGAGCCCCGGGCCGGAGGTGCCCCCGCGTCCTGCGCCGTCCCCGAAGGCCCCGGCGAGGCCGTTCCCGGCGGAGACCCGGGTGGGGAGCCGCCCGCCCCGCTCGGCACACCGCCGGAGGAGCAGCCGGCCGTCAGCAGGACCCCGCACCCCGCCAGCGCGAGCGCCACCGGCACGCCCCGACCGCGCGGTCCCGGTCCGGCGCGGCGCCCCGCACCGGCGTCCCGCTCCCCTCCGGCCCCCGCCTCCCCGATCCCGCCGTCCGAGGTCCCGTACGCCCCGTTCCCGTACGCCCCGCTGCCGTCCCGCCGGTTCCGTCCGTATCGCATGGTCCCGCTCCCCTCCGGTCCGCCGATCCCGCCTTCCACCCCTCTCAACAGGTCCGGCACATCCTGAAGTTCCACCGCTCGTACACCCGATCGAGTGGTTGTGCGGGATCAGGCCGGACCGTCCGGTCGGCCCGCGCCACGGCTCACTCCCAGGCACCCACCGCCGCCGGCAGCGCCGCGATCTCGGCCAGTTCCCCGGCCGTCAGCCGCACCTCCGCCGCCCGGGCGTTCTCCGCGGCCCAGCGCGCCCGCTCCGCCCCCGGCACCGGCACCACGTGCGGCCCCTGCGCCAGCACCCACGCCAGCGCCACCTGCGCCGGCGTGACCTCCGGCCCGTGCCGCAGCGCCACCCGACGCAGCGCCGCCACCAGCACCTGGTTCGAGGCCATGGCGTGCGCCGTGAACCGGGGATGCCGCGCCCGCACGTCCGCGTCCTCGAACCCCTGCCCGGGCGTCAGCGTCCCCGTCAGGAACCCGCTCCCCAGCGGCATCGCCGCCAGCATCCCCACGCCCCGCGCCGCGCACCACGGCAACAGCTGCCACGCGGCCTCCGGCGACCACACCGACAGCTCCGCCTGCACCGCGGTCACCGGGAACACCTGCTGGACCCGCTCCAACTGCCGCACCGTCGACCGGTAGCCCCGGTCCCCGCGCCGTCCGGCCCCGGGCCCGGCCCCCGCGCCCAGCGCGCAGAACCCGAGCGACCGCACCTTCCCCGCGCCGACCAGCTCCGCCATGGCGCCCCAGGTCTCCTCCACCGGCACGTCCGGATCCACCCGGTGCAACTGGTACAGGTCTATGACGTCGGTCCGCAGCCGCCGCAGCGAGGCGTCGCACGCCCGGCGCACGTACCCCGGCCGCCCGTCGGCCACCACGTGCTGCTCACCGGCGCGCAGCCCCACCTTGGCGGACACGAAGGCCTCGGCCCGCCGCTCCCGCAGCACCCGTCCGACCACCAGCTCGTTGGTGAACGGCCCGTACAGGTCAGCGGTGTCCAGGAGGTTGGCCCCCAGGTCCAGCGCCGTGTGCACCGTCCGCAGCGACTCCTCGCCCCGGCGTCGTGAAGGCGCGTAGGCCCAGCTCATCGGCATGCACCCGAGCCCGATGGCTCCGACCGTCAGCGGCCCGGCCCCGATCGCCCTGCGCTCCACCCCTGCGTCCCCCTCCCGGTACGGACCTCAAAGTAACGGCTTGATCCAGTTCCCTTCGCATAGCCTCGTGATCATGACTGCTGCGACCGGGGACGTCTGGCTCCCCTTCCCCGCCGAGGAGATCGAGGGTCTCCCCACCTCCTTCCGCTACCGACGGTGGGACGGTGAGGAATCGTTCCCGGCCGACCCGGCCGACTGTGTCTTCTACGTCACGCCGTACATGAAGTCCCGGGCCGTCACCCTGCGCCCGCTCGCCGGAATGTCCGCCCTGAGGGTCGTCCAGACGCTCACCGCGGGCATCGACCACCTCGCCGGCGGCCTCGACGGGCTGCCCTCCGGAGTCCGGGTCTGCAACGCCCGCGGCGTCCACGAGGCGAGCACCGCGGAGCTCGCCCTCACCCTGACCCTCGCCTCCCTGCGCGGCATCCCCGGCATGGTGCGCGGCCAGGACCGCGAGGAATGGCACGGCGGCTTCTACGGGGCCCTCGCCGACAAGGCCGTCCTGATCGTCGGCTACGGGTCGATCGGCGCGGCCGTCGAGGACCGGCTGATCCCCTTCGAATGCGGGTCCGTCACCCGTGTGGCCCGCTCCGCCCGCGACGCTCCGCACGGCCCGGTGCACGCCCTGGCCGACCTGCCCCGCCTGCTGCCGGACGCGGACGTGGTGATCCTCTGCACCCCGCTGACCGAGAACACCCGGGGCCTGGCCGGCGCGGGCTTCCTCGCCCGGATGAAGGACGGGGCCCTGCTCGTGAACGTCGCGCGCGGCCCCGTCGTCGACACCGAGGCCCTCCTGGCGGAACTGCTACCCGGCCGGCTGCGCGCCGCGCTCGACGTCACGGACCCCGAACCGCTGCCGCCGGGCCACCCGCTCTGGCACGCCCCGAACGTCCTGATCACCCCCCATGTGGGCGGCAGCAGCTCGGCGTTCGAACCCAGGGCGAAGCGGCTGGTCGCCCGCCAGCTCACCCGGTTCGCCGCCGGGGAGCCCGTGGACAACACCGTCCTGGTCACGGACTAGATCACGCCGCACACGGTCCACAACCACCCGTATGCGCGGGGTGTCCACAACACTCCCGGTGGTGACGGAGAGTAGAGAAGCTATGTCGCTGAGTGACGAAAGTGGTGTATCGTCCGGAACCAGGGGCTGCGCCACGTACGTCTGGCGCTGGGGAGTGATCGGACACTTTGGGGGGCGACGGGCGATGTACGGCCAATGGACGAAGGATCCGATGCGGCAGAGCCGCCGGAGGCGACGATGGGGCGCGCCGGAACCAGCCGGCGAGGGGGACCGGTGAACCCCCCGGGGGCGGCGCTGCTGACCCGGCCGCCCGTGGCGGGCGGCGGCGGGGGCCTGGCGGCGCAGCTCCTCCTCGCGGTGGTCAGCGGCGGGTACGCCGTGGGAGCCGCCCTCGGCTGGGGGTCCGAGGAACTCGCCAAGGTCATGGGCGACTTCGGCCTCAGTACGGCAGGGTTACTGGCCGCCGTCTCCTGCTACCACTACGCCAGGACGATCGACCGGCGTGAGCGCCCCGCCTGGCTGATGTTCGCGTTCTCCTCGCTCATGGGAGCCCTCGGGAACGCCGTCTGGGGCTGGTACGAGGTCATCCTCGGCCAGACGGTCCCCGAGCCCTCGCTCGCCGACTTCGCCTTCCTCTGCTTCGCCCCGCCCGCCATCGTGGGCCTGCTCGTCCTCGCCAAACGCCCTGTCACCCGGGCCGGCTGGGTCTGTCTCGGACTCGACTCCTGGCTCATCGGCGGCTCGCTCCTGACCCTCTCGTGGAGCCTGGCCCTCGCCAACGCCGCGCGCACCGCCCAGTCCGGAGAGCCCGGCAGCGTCCCGCGCGCCGCGCTCTCGCTCGCGTACCCGCTCCTGGACATCGCGCTCGTCTCGATGGTCCTGGTCCTGCACTTCCGCCGTTCCGCGAACAACCGCTCCGCCGTCAACACGGCCATCGCGGCGCTCGCCCTGACCGTCCTGAGCGACGCGCTGTTCACCTCGCCGCTGCTGAACACCACCTACCGCTCCGGCGAGATCCTCGACGCCGGCTGGTTCGCCGGCTCCCTGCTGCTCGCCTACGCGCCCTGGGGGGCCCGCCGGACCGACGGCGTCGACCGGGCCGCGCCCCCGCGCGCGGAACGGCCCCACAGCCGTCCCATCACCGGCTCGCTGCCCGCCCTCACTCCCTACCTCGCCGCCGCCGTCTGCACCCTCGGGATCCTCTACAACGTCGTCGACGGCCGGAAGGTCGACCGGATGGTCGTCTTCACCGGCTGCACCGTGGTCCTCGCCCTCGTCATCCGTCAGGGCATCATGCTCCTCGACAACATCGCGCTCACGCAGGAACTGGCCCAGAAGGAGAACCACTTCCGCTCCCTGGTCCAGGGCTCCAGCGACGTCATCATGATCGCCGCGCCCACCGGGACCCTGCGCTACGTCAGCCCCGCCGCGGCCGGGGTCTACGGCCGCGAGGCGGAGGAGCTCATCGGCAGCGAGCTGGCCAGCCTGATCCATCCCGACGACCTCGGACGCGTGGTCCACGAGGTGCGCCGCTTCCTGGCCGCAGCGCCCGCCGAGGAGCCGACGACCCGCATCGAGTGCCGGTTCGAATCGGGCAGCGGTGAATGGCTCAACGTGGAGTCCACCGTCAACCGGCACCAGGGCGGGCTCATCCTCAACAGCCGGGACGTCACCGAGCGGGTCCGCCTCCAGGCCCAGCTCCAGCACAGCGCCGAACACGACCCGCTGACCGACCTGCCCAACCGGGCCCTGTTCACCCGCCGGGTCCGCCAGGCGCTCACCGGCCGCCGGGCCGGGGACCACAGCACCGCCGTGCTCTTCATCGACCTGGACGGCTTCAAGGCGGTCAACGACACCATCGGCCACCAGGCCGGCGACGAGCTGCTCGTCGAGGCCGCCCACCGCCTCCAGGACGCCGTCCGGGCGGGGGACACCGCGGCCCGGCTCGGCGGGGACGAGTTCGCCGCCCTGATCCTCGGCGACGGCAGCCGCGACCGCAGTGCCCGCGAGTACCAGGTGCACGAGATCGCCGAGCGGTTGCGCAGCACCCTCTCCCAGCCCTACCGCATCGGGGGCAGTGAGGTCAGGGTCGCCGCCAGCATCGGTGTGGCCTTCGCCGACCCCGGCATCACCCCTTCGGACCTGATGCGCAACGCGGATCTGGCGATGTACCGGGCCAAGGCCGGCGGCAAGGACCGCGTCGAGCTGTACGCCCCCCAGATGCAGGCCGAGGTCGTCCGCAAGGCCGAGCTGGCGGGCCGGCTGCGCACCGCGCTCCATGAGGGCGATTTCGCCCTGTTGCACCAGCCCGTGGTCTCGCTGGCCACCGGTGAGGTCACCGCGGTGGCCGCCCAGGCCTGCTGGCGGTCCGCCCAGGGGATCCTCTTCACGCCGGCCGAATTCCTCCGGGTGGCCGAGCACGGTGAGGCGGGGGCCGCCGGGCAGGACGCCGCGCGCACCGCCGAACTGGGCCGCTGGCTGCTGGAGGAGGCCGTCGAGCGGGCCGCCGAGCGCCACCGGGCCGGACACGACGTACCAGTGGCCGTACGGATGACCGCGCAACGGCTGCTCGACCGGTCCATGCCCCGCGGTTCCGTGGAGGCGCTGCTGGCCCGGCACGGCCTGCCCTCCGGGGCGTTGGTGCTGGAACTGGCCGCCTCCGACCCCAGAGTGCCCTTCGACGAGCTGGAGCGCCGCCTGACGGCCCTGCACCGGCTCGGCGTCCGGATCGCCCTCGACGGCTTCGGCAGCGGCTACGCGGCCATCAGCGCCCTCCGCAGGCTTCCCGTGGACCTCCTCAAGCTGGACCGGGGGCTGGTCGAGGGGGTGGTCGAGTCCGCCCGGCTGCACAAGATCACCGCAGGATTGTTGCGTATCGCAAATGACCTGGGCATGCAGTCCGTGGCGGACGGCCTGGACCTGCCGGAGCAGGTGCTGGCCCTGCGGGCCATGGGGTGCACCCACGGCCAGGGAGCGGCCTTCTCCGGACCACTCGACGAATACAGGCTGCGGCGCGCGCTCGTGAGGAGTACGTTCCCAGTACCGGGCGGTACGGCCCAGCCGGCCTTGGCCGGTGGCTCGTCCGGTGGTTCGATGGTCATCCGTAGAGGCTCAAATAATGAGACGCCCGTCCCACCCGCTTGACATCGACCTCCCGCCGGAGGGAGGGTCAGTGCCATGCGCACCCGAATTCTCGTACTTGGAAAGCGCGTCGGCTGAAGCTGGGACCACCATGTCCCCGCTCAACGCTACCGACGCGCTCCCCTCGCTTGCCACCAGGCACGAGGGGTTTTTTGTTGCACTGGCACACGCCCCCGGTCCTGATCCGGGGGATCCCCGCCCCTCGTAAAACCCTCAGCTTCGAGAAGAGAATGCCGATGACCGAGCAGGCCACCGGGGCCCACCATCCGCAGCCGCGGCCCCGTACGGGTGGACACCAGCCCACCGCAGTTGAGCACGTCACGGGCGCCCAGTCCCTCATCCGCTCTCTCGAAGAGGTGGGGTGCGACACCGTCTTCGGCATCCCGGGCGGCGCCATTCTCCCCGCGTACGACCCGATGATGGACAGCAAGAAGGTCCGTCACATCCTGGTCCGCCACGAGCAGGGCGCCGGACACGCCGCCACCGGCTACGCGCAGGCCACCGGCAAGGTCGGCGTCTGCATGGCCACCTCGGGCCCGGGCGCCACCAACCTGGTCACCCCGATCGCCGACGCGCACATGGACTCCGTCCCGCTCGTCGCCATCACCGGCCAGGTCTCCTCCAAGGCGATCGGCACGGACGCCTTCCAGGAGGCGGACATCGTCGGCATCACGATGCCGATCACCAAGCACAACTTCCTGGTCACCAGGGCCGAGGACATCCCGCGGACGATCGCCGAGGCGTTCCACATCGCCGCCAGCGGCCGTCCGGGCCCGGTCCTGGTGGACATCGCCAAGGACGCCCTCCAGGCGAAGACCACCTTCTCCTGGCCGCCGGCCATGGACCTGCCCGGCTACCGGCCGGTCACCAAGCCGCACGCCAAGCAGATCCGCGAGGCCGCCAAGCTCATCTGTCAGGCCAAGCGCCCGGTCCTGTACGTCGGCGGCGGCGTCATGAAGTCCGGCGCCACGGCCGAACTGAAGGTCCTCGCCGAGCTGACCGGGGTCCCGGTCTGCACCACCCTGATGGCGCTCGGCTCCTTCCCCGACAGCCACCCGCTGCACGTCGGCATGCCGGGCATGCACGGCAGCGTCACCGGCGTCACCTCGCTCCAGAAGTCGGACCTGCTGATCGCGCTCGGCACCCGCTTCGACGACCGCGTCACCGGCAAGCTGGACAGCTTCGCGCCGTTCGCCAAGGTCATCCACGCGGACATCGACCCCGCGGAGATCGGCAAGAACCGCGAGGTCGACGTTCCGATCGTCGGCGACGCCCGCGAGGTCATCGCCGACCTGATCCAGGCCGTCCAGGCCGAGCACACCGAGGGCAACGCGGGCGACTACACCGCCTGGTGGAAGGACCTCAACCGCTGGCGGGACACCTACCCGCTGGGCTACGACCTGCCCGAGGACGGCATGCTGTCCCCCCAGCAGGTCATCGAGCGGATCGGCGCGCTCGCGCCGAAGAGCACGATCTTCGCGGCGGGCGTCGGCCAGCACCAGATGTGGGCCTCGCACTTCGTCAAGTACGAGGAGCCCCGCACCTGGCTGAACTCCGGGGGCGCCGGAACCATGGGCTACGCGGTCCCGGCCGCGATGGGCGCGAAGGTCGGCATGCCGGAGCGCACCGTCTGGGCGATCGACGGCGACGGCTGTTTCCAGATGACCAATCAGGAACTGGTCACCTGCGCGCTGAACAACATCCCGATCAAGGTCGCGATCATCAACAACGGTGCGCTGGGCATGGTCCGCCAGTGGCAGACCCTGTTCTACAACCAGCGGTACTCCAACACCGTGCTGCACGCGGACGAGACCGGCCACGACACCGTCGGCTCCCAGCTCGGCGAGTCCGTCGCACCCCGCAAGGGCACCCGCGTCCCGGACTTCGTCAAGCTGTCCGAGGCCATGGGCTGCGTCGCCCTGCGCTGCGAGGACCCGGCGGACCTGGACAAGGTCATCGCCGAGGCCAACGCGATCAACGACCGCACGGTCGTGATCGACTTCATCGTCCACGAGGACGCCATGGTGTGGCCGATGGTCGCCGCCGGCACCTCCAACGACGAGGTCATGGCAGCCCGGGGCGTCCGCCCCGACTTCGGCGACAACGAAGACGACTGAGCCGAGAGAGCCTGAGAGAGAGAACGCCTCACATGTCCAAGCACACGCTCTCCGTCCTGGTCGAGAACACGCCCGGCATCCTCGCCCGGATCGCCGCGCTGTTCTCCCGCCGCGGGTTCAACATCGACTCCCTCGCGGTCGGCGTCACCGAGCACCCCGACATCTCCCGCATCACCATCGTCGTGAACGTGGAGGACCTCCCGCTGGAGCAGGTGACCAAGCAGCTCAACAAGCTGGTCAACGTGCTCAAGATCGTCGAGCTGGAGCCGCACAACGCCATCGAGCGCGAACTCGTCCTGGTGAAGGTCCGCGCCGACAACGAGACGCGCTCGCAGATCGTCGAGATCGTCCAGCTGTTCCGCGCCAAGACGGTCGACGTCTCCCCGGAGGCCGTCACCATCGAGGCCACCGGCGGCACCGACAAGCTGGGCGCCATGCTCAAGATGCTGGAGCCCTTCGGCATCAAGGAGCTCGTGCAGTCCGGCACCATCGCCATAGGGCGTGGCGGCCGGTCCATCACGGACCGCAGCCTGCGCTCGCTCGACCGCAGTGCCTGACCGCAGCGCCTGACGTCAGAGCCCGGCCGCGGTCGCCCGCCGGCCGCGGCGCTCCGGGGCGCGAATGCCCCGGTTCGAATGGCGAGACCGACAAACTCAGATTCCGTTCCCCGCCGTACGGTGGGAGCAACACCAGCGCACCAAGGAGATATCCCAGTGGCCGAGCTGTTCTACGAGAACGACGCCGACCTGTCCATCATCCAGGGCCGCAAGGTCGCGGTCATCGGTTACGGCAGCCAGGGCCACGCCCACGCGCTGTCGCTCCGTGACTCCGGCGTCGACGTCGTCGTCGGCCTCAAGGAGGGCTCGAAGTCCAAGGCCAAGGCCGAGGAGCAGGGTCTGAAGGTCGTCTCCGTGTCGGAGGCCGCCGAATGGGCGAACGTCATCATGATCCTGACCCCGGACCCGCTCCAGGCCGAGATCTACGAGGAGTCCATCAAGGACCACCTCAAGGAGGGCGACGCGCTCTTCTTCGGCCACGGCTTCAACGTCCGGTACGGCTTCATCAAGCCCCCCACCAACGTCGACGTCGCCCTGGTCGCCCCGAAGGGCCCCGGCCACCTGGTCCGCCGTCAGTACGAGGAGGGCCGCGGCGTTCCGTGCATCGCCGCCGTCGAGCAGGACGCCACCGGCAAGGCCTTCGACCTGGCGCTGTCCTACGCGGCCGGCATCGGCGGCACCCGCGCCGGCGTCATCAAGACGACCTTCACCGAGGAGACCGAGACCGACCTGTTCGGTGAGCAGGCCGTCCTCTGCGGTGGCGCCTCCGCTCTGGTCAAGGCCGGTTTCGAGGTCCTGACCGAGGCCGGCTACCAGCCGGAGATCGCGTACTTCGAGTGCCTGCACGAGCTGAAGCTCATCGTGGACCTCATGTACGAGGGCGGCCTGGAGAAGATGCGCTGGTCGGTCTCCGAGACCGCCGAGTGGGGCGACTACATCACCGGCCCGCGCGTCATCACCGACGCCACCAAGGCCGAGATGAAGAAGGTCCTGGCCGAGATCCAGAGCGGCGAGTTCGCCAACACCTGGATGGCCGAGTACAAGGCGGGTCTGCCGAAGTACAACGAGTACAAGAAGGCCGACGAGGCCCACCTGCTGGAGACCACCGGCAAGAAGCTGCGCAAGCTGATGAGCTGGGTCGACAGCGACGAGAGCTGATCTCGTGGGCGGCGGGGCCGGGACGTGTCGCTCCGGCCCCGCCGCGCACTGCCCCCACGGGTGGAGATGGCCGGAATGTAGGCCTCGTGTAGCGCGGATTGTCCACCCCGGCCAATCTCGGACGGGTGATCCTTCCGTACAGGCGGAATTCCGGCCCGGATCCGCTACTACACTGCACAACACAACGCGTCAGGCCCACAGTGTCGTGCGTCTTCCACGCGGCTACCCCCTCCACCGCCTGCGGCCGTCGGGACGGCCGTCCGCACTGGACTTGTGAGGACCCACGTGAGCTCGAAACCTGTCGTACTCATCGCCGAAGAGCTGTCGCCCGCCACGGTGGACGCGCTCGGTCCGGACTTCGAGATCCGGCACGTCAACGGCGCCGACCGCGCCGAGCTGCTCCCCGCGATCGTCGACGTCGACGCGATCCTCGTCCGCTCCGCCACCAAGGTGGACGCCGAGGCGATCGCCGCCGCCAAGAAGCTGAAGGTCGTCGCGCGCGCCGGTGTCGGTCTCGACAACGTCGACGTCTCCGCCGCCACCAAGGCCGGCGTGATGGTCGTGAACGCCCCGACCTCCAACATCGTCACCGCCGCCGAGCTCGCCTGCGGTCTGCTCGTCGCCACCGCCCGCAACATCCCGCAGGCCAACACCGCCCTGAAGAACGGCGAGTGGAAGCGGAACAAGTACACGGGCGTCGAGCTCAGCGAGAAGACCCTCGGCGTCGTCGGCCTCGGCCGCATCGGCGTCCTGGTCGCCCAGCGGATGTCGGCCTTCGGCATGAAGATCGTGGCCTACGACCCCTACGTGCAGCCCGCGCGCGCCGCCCAGATGGGCGTCAAGATGCTGACGCTGGACGAGCTGCTGGAGGTCGCCGACTTCATCACCGTGCACCTGCCCAAGACCCCCGAGACCCTCGGTCTCATCGGGGACGAGGCCCTGCACAAGGTGAAGCCTTCCGTCCGCATCGTCAACGCCGCCCGCGGCGGGATCGTGGACGAGGCCGCGCTGTACTCGGCCATCAAGGAGGGCCGCGTCGCTGGCGCCGGCCTCGACGTGTACGCGAAGGAGCCCTGCACGGACTCCCCGCTCTTCGAGCTCGACCAGGTCGTCTGCACCCCCCACCTCGGCGCGTCCACGGACGAGGCCCAGGAGAAGGCCGGCATCTCGGTCGCCACGTCGGTGCGCCTCGCGCTCGCCGGCGAGCTCGTGCCGGACGCGGTCAACGTCCAGGGCGGCGTCATCGCCGAGGACGTCCGTCCCGGTCTGCCGCTCGCCGAGAAGCTCGGCCGCATCTTCACCGCCCTCGCGGGCGAGGTCGCGGTTCGCCTCGACGTCGAGGTCTGCGGCGAGATCACCCAGCACGACGTCAAGGTGCTCGAACTCTCCGCGCTCAAGGGTGTCTTCGAGGACGTCGTCGACGAGACGGTCTCCTACGTCAACGCCCCGCTGTTCGCGCAGGAGCGCGGCGTCGAGGTCCGTCTGACCACCAGCTCGGAGTCCCCGGACCACCGCAACGTGGTGACCGTGCGCGGCACCCTGTCGGACGGTCAGGAGGTCTCGGTCTCCGGCACCCTGGCCGGCCCCAAGCACCTCCAGAAGATCGTCGGCGTGGGCGAGTACGACGTGGACCTGGCCCTGGCCGACCACATGATCGTGCTCCGCTACACCGACCGCCCGGGTGTGGTCGGCAAGGTCGGGCAGCTGCTCGGCGAGGCCGGTCTGAACATCGCGGGCATGCAGGTCGCCCGTGCCGAGGAGGGTGGTGAGGCGCTCGTCGTCCTCACCGTCGACGCCGAGGTCCCGGTCGACGTCCTCGCGGCCATCTCCGCCGAGATCGGCGCCGCGTCGGCCCGTACGGTCAACCTCGGCTGACCGCCGCACCGCATCCGAAAGGGCCCGGGGTGTTCCCCGGGCCCTTTCGCGTCCTCCTCCTCCCGCCGCTACGGGCCTCAGACCGTCGGTGCGGCGGCCGGGACGGCCCGCTCCGCCGCGGCCGGGGCGGCGGCCTTCCCGCTCCGGGCCAGGGCCAGGGCGCCGGCCGCCGCCACGAGGAGCAGGGCCGCACCGCCCCAGGCCGCGTACTGCATTCCGTGGACGAAGGCCTCACGGGCCAGGGCCAGCAGCTGTGCGCCGGCCGCTCCGCCGGTCTGCGCGGCGGTGGCCACCGCGCCGCCCAGGGTCTCCCGGACGGCGGGCTCGGCGCCCGACAGGTCGGAGCGGTAGACGGCGGTGCCGAGGCTGCCGAGCAGCGCCATGCCGAGGGCGCCGCCGAACTCCTGGCCCGTCTCCAGCAGTGAGGCGGCCGAGCCGGCCTTCTCGGCGGGGGCCGAGGCCAGTGCCATGTCGGAGACCAGCGACATCACCACCACGATGCCGGAGGCCAGCACCCCGGCGCCGGCCAGCAGCAGCCACAGGGAGTCGGTGCCCACCAGGGAGATCAGGCCGAACCCGGCGGCCGCCAGCACGAAGCCGCCGGCGATGACGCGGGCCCGGTCGGTCTTCTGGGCCAGGGCCGCTCCGACAGGGGCCGCGGCGCCGATGAAGAGGGAGGGCGCGAGGCTCCACAGGGCCGCCTCCAGGGTGCCCATGCCGAGCACCGACTGCAGGTACTGGGTGGTGAAGTAGGCCGAGCCCATCATCGCGAACGCGGCCACGGTGTTGAGGCCGATGCCCGCCCCGAAGCCGCGCCCCCGGAACAGCGCCCGGGAGACCATCGCGTCCTCGGCGCGGTGCTGGCGGCGGACGAAGGCACAACCGAACGCCAGGCCGACGAGCAGGCAGCCGAGGGAGAGGGGCTCGAAGCCCTCGGCGGCGATCTCCTTGAGCCCGTAGACCACCGGCAGGACGGCGGCCGTCGACAGCGGGATGCTCAGCAGGTCGAAGCGGCCGGGCGCCGGGTCCTTGAACTCCGGCACCAGCGCCGGGACCAGGAGCAGCAGGAGCAGCATCGCGGGCACGTTGATCAGGAAGACCGAGCCCCACCAGAAGTGGTTCAGCATCACGCCGCTGAGCACCGAGCCCAGGGCGATGCCGCCGGTCATGGCCCCGGACCAGAGGGCGATGGCCTTGCCGCGCTGCCTGTCGTCGCGGAAGAGGTTGCGCACGAGGGCCAGGGTGGAGGGCATCAGGGTCGCGCCGCCGATGCCGAGGAGCACGCGGGCCGCGATCAGCATCCCGGCGCTGGTGGCGTAGGCGGCGGCGACGGAGGCGAGGCCGAAGGCGCCGGCTCCCATCAGCAGCAGCTTGCGGCGGCCGATCCGGTCGCCGAGCGAGCCCATCGTGATCAGCAGGCCGGCGAGGGCGAAGGCGTAGCTGTCGAAGATCCACAGCTGCTGGGTGGCGCTCGGGTCGAGCTCCCGGGTGATGGCCGGGATGGCGAAGTAGAGGACGGAGGTGTCCATCGAGACCAGGAGCAGGGGCAGCAACAGGACCGTGAACGCGGTCCATTCGCGCCGGCCGGCGAGGCGCGTCGTAGCGGCGGGGTTCGTCATGAGAAGGAATGTACATCCGTCATAAACGCTTGTCTATGACGGATGTATGGAACTTCTGTATGGGACGGTTGTCTTGCTACCGTGACGCCATGGGACATCGCGAAGATCTGCTCGAAGGCGCGAAGAAGTGCCTGGCCGAGAAGGGGTTCGTGCGGACGACGGCGCGTGACATCGTCAACGCCTCCGGCACCAACCTGGCGTCCATCGGCTACCACTACGGCTCCAAGGACGCCCTGCTCACCCAGGCCTTCATCGCCCTGATGGAGGAATGGGGCGAGGGGTTCGGGGGCGCCCTGGGCGGTGCGGACGGCTCGCTGGAGCGCCTGCACGGCCTGTGGGAGGGGGTCGTGGACCGGCAGGAGGAGACCGCTCCCGTCTGGGCGGCCAGCCTGGAGATCGCGCTGAGCCGTGGTCGGCACGCCGAACTGCGGGCCATGCTCGGCGCCTCGCAGCGGGAGGGGCGCAGGGGCCTGATCTCCATGCTGACCGGGATCCCGGAGGACGAGGTGACCGACCGCGACGAGCGCACCCGCGGCACCGTCTACCAGGCGCTGCTCAACGGCCTGATGATCCAGTGGCTGTTCGACCCGGCGAGCGCCGCCACGGCGGAGGAGTTCACCGAGGGCCTGCGGCGGGTGGCCGAGGGGGTCACGGCCCAGGCGGAGGGCGGGGAGGGATGAACGAGGTCTGAGCGAGCGCTGAGCGAGGTCCGGGCGAAGGCCGAGCGAGGTCCGGGCCGTGCCCGCCGCCGCACCGTCGGCCGGCCCCGTGCGGCGGCCGGCGGGGAGGAGCCGGCCGGCCCCCGCCCCGCCGCCGCTTCCGCCGTTCCGGTCGTTTCCGTCGGTCAGCCGTGCAACCGGGAGGCCTTGAGGGCCATGTGGAGCAACAGGCGGTCCTCGCCGTCGTCCAGGTCGAGCCCCGTCAACTGCTCCACCCGGCCCAGCCGGTAGTACAGGGTCTGGCGGTGGATGCCCAACGCGGCCGCCGCACGGCCCGCCTGGCCCGCGCAGTCGAGGAACACCTCGGCGGTGCGGGCCAGTTCCCGGTGGGCCGGGCCGAGCAGGGCCCGGGTCGCCGGGTCGTCCGCCGGGCCCGCCGCCAAGGCGGTCAGCATCCGGTACGGGCCGATCTCCGACCACTGCGCCACCGGCCCCGGCAGGGGCCGGGCGGCGGCCGTCCGGGCCGCGGCGGTGGCCTGCGTCCAGGCGGCGGGCAGCTCCGCGAGCGTCCGGACCGGGTCGGACAGGCCCGCGGTCGGGCCCGGCGCGCCATCCGCCGCGGCCGCCGCGGCTCCGGAGCCCGTGGGCCCGGGGCGGGGCAGCAGCCGTCCCACCGCGGTCAGGGCCGGGGCCAGCGCGTCCGTCGAGCGCAGCCGGAGCAGGACGGCGAGCGCCCCGCCCCCGGAGCCTCCGGGCCCCCCGCCGGACGCACCCGCCACGCCGTTCGCGTCGGCGGCGTCGCCCGGTACGACGCACACCGCCGCCGCCCCCGGCACCGACGCGGGAGCCTCCCCGGCCCACGGCGCCACGCACACGGCGGCGTGCAGTCCCTCGGCCCCGGGCCCCAGGGCCACCCGCAGCGCGGCCACCGCCATGTCCTGCTGCCAGCCCCGCCCGGCGGTGAGGACCGCGAGGAACTCCCGGGACAGGCCGGCGCCCGCCTTGGCCTCCTCGGCGAGCAGCACCCCGATCCGCTCGGCCACCTCCATCGCGGCGGCCAGGGCCTCCGCCCCGGGACCCGGCTCCTGGTCGAGGAGCCACACGTAGCCCTGCACGATGCCCCGGTAGCGCACCGGCAGGCAGATCCGCCCGCGGAAGACCCCCGCGTCCGGGGCGGCCGGGATGCGGACGGGGCCGGTCGCGCGGGTGATCCCGTAGGCCTCGAACCAGGACCGCACGGCCGCTGTGGACTGCCGGGTCAGGATCGAGCGGGTGCGGACGGGGTCCATGACGAGGTCGTCGTCGCTGTCGTGGGCGCCGAAGGCGATGAGGCGGAAGTCCCGGTTCTCCAGTGTGGCCGGGGCGCCGAGCAGCGCCGAGATCTCGTCGACCAGGTCCTGGTAATCGCCCTTCACGCGCCCATTCTCCCATCTCGCACACGGGTCTTCAGACAGATGTATGACATCCGGACCACGGATGCGTGACAGCTGTCGATGGCAGAGGATCGTGGAGATCCTTAGGTTTCACGGTGGTTTCACTCGCGTTTTCCCACGGCCGCGGCCCACCCCGCACGGCGGCCGCAGTCCGCTTCTGCCACCCGTTGGAGGTGCCCCGTGCTGGGTCCCGTGATCCTCGCCGCTTCGCGCAGCGACAAGATGCGTCGAATCGTCTCCGCCGCCCCCGTGACCAAGCCCGTGGTGAACCGCTTCATCCCGGGTGAGACGGTCGACCAGGTCATCCCGATCGTGGAGGACCTCACGCGGCGCGGCCTGGAGATCACGCTCGACGTCGTCGGCGAGGACATCACCGCCGTGGAGCAGTCCCACGCGGCCCGCGACGCCTACCTGGAGCTCATCGAGCGCCTCGGCGCGCTGGGCCTGGGCGAGACGGTCGAGATGTCCGTCAAGCTGTCCATGTTCGGCCAGGCGCTGGAGGGCGGCCACGAGCTGGCCCTCGCCAACGTCCGCCCGGTCGTCGAGGCCGCCGCGGCCATCGGCACCACCGTGACCCTGGACGCCGAGGACCACACCACCCTCGACTCCATGTTCGCCATCCACGAGGAGCTGCGCCGGGACTTCCCGCAGACCGGCTGCGTGATCCAGGCCTACCTCTTCCGCACCGAGGCCGACGCCCGCCGCCTGGCCGCCGCCGGCAGCCGCGTCCGCATCGTGAAGGGCGCCTACAAGGAGCCGGCCGAGGTCGCGTACCAGGACAAGGCCGAGATCGACAAGGCGTACGTCCGGATCATGAAGATCCTGATGGAGGGCGACGGCTACCCGATGATCGGGTCCCACGACCCGCGTCTCATCGCCATCGGCCAGGAGCTGGCCCGCCAGGCAGGGCGCAAGCTGGATGAGTACGAGTTCCAGATGCTGTACGGCATCCGCAGCGAGGAGCACCTGCGGCTGGCCGCCGAGGGCCACCGGATGCGCGTCTACACGGCCTACGGCACCGACTGGTACGGCTACTTCATGCGCCGCCTCGCGGAGAAGCCGGCCAACCTGCTGTTCTTCCTCCGCTCGATGATCACCAAGAACTAGGCACCCCACTAGCTCAAGGAGTTACCAGCCCCATGGATGCTGTGACCCAGGTCCCCGCGCCGGTCAACGAGCCGGTCCACTCGTACGCCCCCGGCAGCCCGGAGCGTACGCGCCTCGAATTCCAGCTCAAGCAGCTGTCCGAGAACCCGATCGACCTCCCCATGACGATCGACGGCGTCAAGCGGATGGGCGGCGGCGAGCGTTTCGACGTCGTCCAGCCGCACGACCACAAGTCCGTCATCGGCACCTACGCCAACGCCACCGAGGCCGACGCCCAGGAGGCCGTCGACGCCGCCCTGGCCGCCGCCCCGGCCTGGCGCGCGATGTCCTTCGACGACCGCGCCGCGATCATCCTGCGCGCCGCCGAGCTGCTCGCCGGTCCGTGGCGCGAGAAGCTGGCCGCCTCCACCATGCTGGGCCAGTCCAAGACGGCGCAGCAGGCCGAGATCGACACCCCGTGCGAGCTCGTCGACTTCTGGCGCTTCAACGTCCACTTCGCCCGGCAGATCCTGGCCGAGCAGCCCGCCGCGAACTCCGCGGGCGTGTGGAACCGCAGCGACCACCGCCCGCTCGAAGGCTTCGTCTACGCGATCACGCCGTTCAACTTCACGGCCATCGCCGGCAACCTGCCGACCGCCCCGGCCCTGATGGGCAACGTGGTCGTCTGGAAGCCGTCCCCGACGCAGACCCACTCCGCGGTCCTCCTCATGGAGCTCCTGGAGGCGGCCGGCCTGCCCAAGGGCGTCATCAACCTGGTGACCGGCGACGGCATCGCCGTCTCCGAGGTGGCCCTGAACCACCCGGAGCTGGCCGGCATCCACTTCACCGGCTCGACCAAGACCTTCCAGTACCTGTGGAAGACGGTCGGCAACAACATCGAGAAGTACCGCTCCTACCCGCGCCTGGTCGGCGAGACCGGCGGCAAGGACTTCGTCGTCGCGCACCCGTCCGCGGACCGCGCGATCCTGAAGACCGCCCTGACCCGGGGCTCCTTCGAGTTCCAGGGCCAGAAGTGCTCCGCCTCCTCGCGCGCCTACGTTCCGGCCTCCATCTGGAACGACGGCTTCAAGGAGCAGTTCGCCGCCGAGGTCGACGGCATCACCATGGGTGACGTCCGCGACCTGACCAACTTCATCGGCGCGGTCATCGACGAGCGCTCCTTCGCGAAGAACAAGGCCGCGATCGACCGTGCGAAGGCCGACCCGACCTGCACGATCGTCGCCGGTGGCACGTACGACGACGCCGAGGGCTACTTCGTCCGCCCGACCGTCATCGCGTGCACCGACCCGGAGAACGAGGTCTTCACGACCGAGTACTTCGGCCCGATCCTCGCGATCCACGTCTACGAGGACGACAAGTACGACGAGATGCTCGCCCAGATGGAGAACGTCTCGGCGTACGCCCTGACCGGCGCCGTCATCGCGCAGGACCGCTACGCGGCCGCCGACACGATGGAGAAGCTCCGCTTCGCGGCGGGCAACTTCTACATCAACGACAAGTCGACCGGCGCCGTCGTCGGCCAGCAGCCCTTCGGCGGCGGCCGTGCCTCGGGCACCAACGACAAGGCGGGCGCGGCCTCGAACCTGCTCCGCTGGACCTCGACCCGCTCCATCAAGGAGACCCTGGTCCCGCCGACCGAGTACGGCTACCCCCACATGGGCTGACCCGCCCCCCGCTGAACCCCGCCCCCGCTCCGGTACCCCCAAGTCCGGAGCGGGGGCGGTATCCATTTGCCGGGCGCCGCTACCGGGCCCGCTCCAGCTCGGCGATCTCCGTCGCCGTCGCCGTGGCCCGACGCCCCGCCTGGACCTGCTGGAGCCGCTTGATGGTGGCGGCCAGCACGTCATGGGCGTCCTTGGGGTCCCCGCCCGCGTCTTCGACATGGATCCGCACGACGACCGTGCCGGACCGGCTGTAGCCGGCGACCGAACCGCCCGATCCGCGGTGCGCGAGGAAAATCGATTCCTCTCCGACTTGGCTGGACCCCTTGACCTCAGTCACTTCGTCCTTGTCCGGCCACAGGTCGTACGCCGCTTTCGCGTTCTGGGCGTTGTCGAACTGGCAGACCTTCACTCTGATCCCTCGGGAGAGGGTCGAGCCCTGGAAGTCGTAGTCGCCGCGGCCCGCCCGCTGCCAGCCGGACGGCGCGGGGCCGTTCAGCGGGGCGCAGTCGTCGGCCTTACCCGGCTGGCTCTTGTGCGAGCTGCCGCGGTAGTAGCCGGGGACCACGTCGGGTGCGTCGGGAATCGCCTGGGTGAGTTCGCTCTGGCCGAGCTGCTTGGTCAACGGTACGTCGGTGTCGTCCTTGAAGGGCTGCACCGCGGCGGACCCCTTGGCGGACGGGGCTCCGGCGGCTGCGGGCGGACCCCCCTGCGGTTCCTTGTCCGCCGCGCAGGCGGAGAGAGCGAGGCAGGCCAGAAGGGTTGAGGTCAAGGGGATGTGACTGCGTGTCATGTGATCAACATAGCCCGGCTCCGGTGGGTGTCCGGCCCGCCGGAGCCGGACCGCCGCTCCCGGATCCCGCCGGGCGGTGCGGGCCGGGCAGGATCCGGGAGGGACCCGCTCAGACCTCCACCAGCACCTGGTCCAGGGACTTGCGGATCAGGTCCGGGACCTCGCAGTCGGCGGACGGGTAGCCGATCGGGATGACCGCGAAGGCCTTCTCGTTCTCCGGGCGGTTCAGGACGTGGCCCAGGAACCGCATCGGGCTCGGGGTGTGGATGAGGGCCGCCAGGCCCGACAGGTGCAGGGCGGACAGCAGCATCCCGACGGCGATGCCGACCGACTCGTCGACGTAGTAGTGCTTGCGCTTCGTGCCGTCCGGGCCGAGCCAGTACCGCTGCTGGAAGACCACGATCAGCGCCGGGGCGTCCGTCAGGTGGGTCTTGACCGCGTCGGTGCCGATCGGGCGCAGGGCGGCCAGCCACTCGTCGCCGAGGCGGCCGTCGTAGGAGATCTCCTCCTCCTGCTCGGCCGCGGCGCGGATCTGGCGCCGCACGCCCGGGTCCTTGACCAGGACGAAGGTCCACGGCTGCTGGTGCGCCCCGGAGGGGGCGGTGGCCGCGCAGGCGACGGCGTCGAGGACGACCTGGTCGGGTACCGGGTCCGGGGAGAAGTGGCGTACGGTGCGCCGCTCGTCCATCCGGGCCCGCAGCTCCGCCGCGCGCGCGAGGGATTCCTCGCTCGGCATGCGCGCGGGCCGGTAGGCGACGGGCCGGTAGGGCTGGCCATGGGTCGGGGTCCACTGCTGGGTACGGGGCGACATGCGCAGATCTTCACGCGGGGGAACCCCTGAGGCCAGAGCCGCGTCCTCGATGACTGTCCGATGTGTACTGACAGGGGGGCTATGACCGTGACGAACGTCGGTCGATTCGTCGACTGGGAGGGCTGCTTCAACGCCCGCGACCTCGGCGGCCTCGGGAGCCTGCCGCCCGGGGTCCTGGTACGCGCGGACAGCCTCGACGACCTCACCGCCAAGGGCTGGACCACCCTCGCCGCGCACGGCGTGCGGACCGTCATCGACCTGCGCAACGACGACGAGCGGCCGCTGGACCACGCACCCCGCCCGGCCGGGATCACCACGCTGGGGATCCCGCTCGACGGCATCGAGCACCGGGACTTCTGGGACGTGTGGTGGGGCACCCCGGGTTTCGCGACCCCCGCGTATTTCCGGCCTTTCCTGGACCGCTTCCCCGACCGGGTCGCCACCGTCGCGCGCGCCGTCGCCGACGCCCCGCCGGGCGCGGTGGTCTTCCACTGCGGCCTGGGCCGCGACCGCACCGGGATCGTCGCGCTCGTCCTGATGCGGCTCGCGGGCGCGAGCGCGGAGGAGATCGCCGACGACCACGGGCTGAGCGAGCCGCGCGTCCGCGCCCGGTACGCCGCGCAGGGCAGCCCCTACGACGCCACCGAGATCGAGGACTACGTCACCGGACTCGGCACCACCGTCCACGCCCTCGCCCGCGACGCCGCCCACCGCCTGGACGCCGAGGCCTACCTGCGCGCGGCGGGCCTGACCGGGGCCGAGCTGGGGCGGCTCCGCGGCAGGCTGCGGGGGCGTTGATACCGTCCCCGGATGGAGATCTGGGACGCGCGCGCCGTACGGGAGCGGCTGCGGGACAAGGCCGCCCGCGACCCGGGGCACGCCCGGCACGGGGCGCGGACGCACCGGTACGCGCTGGCCGCCCCCCTCGCCCCGGCGGCGGTCGACGGCTTCGAGGAGCTGCACGGGATCCGGCTGCCGCCGCAGTACCGGGCCTTCGTGACCGCGGTGGGAGACGGCCCGGCGGGGCCCGGCCACGGGCTGCTGCCGCTGGTCACCCCGCGCCCGGAGGCGGCGGCCGGGGAGGGCTGGGCGGTGGACGGGGAATGGGAGGACGACCGGCGGCCGGGCCGTGCGGCGGCGCCCTTCCCGCCGGCCGCGCCGCGCCCCGGGCCGCTCGGCCGCGCGGCCGCGGAGCTGACCGCAGGCACGCTCACCCTCGCCGAGGAGGGCTGCGGGATGTACCTCCGGCTGATCCTGAACGGCCCGTTCGCCGGACAGGTGTGGTGGCTGGACCCGGACTGGGGAGGATTCGTCCCCGCCGCCCCCGACTTCCGCACCTGGTACACCGACTGGCTGGAGAAGCCGTGACCGTACGCCTCGTCCACACCGCCGAACTGCGCGCCGGGGAGCTGCGCGCGATCCGGGAGCTGCTCGACCGCGCCTTCGAGGGGGACTTCGGCGACGAGGACTTCGAGCACGCCCTCGGGGGTGTGCACGCCCTGCTCCACCGGGACGGGGAGCTCGTCGCGCACGGCAGCGTCGTCCAGCGCCGGGTGCTGCACCGGGGCCGCGCCCTGCGCACCGGGTACGTGGAGGCCGTGGCGGTACGGCCCGGCCTGCGCCGCGCAGGGCTGGGCGGGGCGGTGATGGCCGGCCTGGAGGGGGTGATCGGGCGGGCCTACCTGCTGGGCGCCCTGTCCGCCTCCGAGGCCGGGGCCGCCCTGTACGCGGGCCGCGGCTGGCGCCCCCACCCCGGGCCGGTCGGCGTGCTCGGCCCGGACGGCCCCGAGCGGCTCCCCGACGAGGAGGGCTCGACGTACGTGTGGACGCTGCCCGGCGGGGCCGTGCTGGACCCCGCCGGGCGGCTCGACTTCGACTGGCGCAACGGCGACGTGCTCTAGACCCGACAGGGTCCGGTCAGGACCCGGAGACGCTCGCGGCGCCCGTCTCTATGTGGCCGGTGTAGCGGCGCGACCAGGTGCCGTCGGCGTCGGTCAGGATCGTGAAGTCGTACCACCCCTTGCTGTACGCGACCGCGTTGAAGAAGTCCTCGCGCGAGGAGTTCGCCGGGACGGTGTACGTCCACGGCCCGTCCGTGCGGTAGGCGTTCGAGCGGACGGTGAAGGTGACCGGCGAGGCGGACGCGTTCGTCATCTTGAACCAGATGGCCATCTTGCCGGTGCCCGACTCGACCGCGAAGCGGGCGGCGACCTCCAGGGACTTGCCCGCCTTGGTCGCGTCGCCGATGAAGCGGCGCAGGAAGCGGTTGGGTCCGTACATGGAGATGTCGTACTTGCCGGATCCGTTGCCGATGCCGACGCTGAACCAGTCCGTGGCGGTGGTGCCGGGGTCGACGGTGTACTGCCAGGCGGTGGTGTCCCGGTGCTGGTGCGGGTGGATGGAGAAGTGCGCCGCCTGCTTCGCCGGGCCGCCCTGGTTGGTCATCGAGAACCAGGCCGTGATCTGGCCGAGCGTCCCGAACTCGAAGCGGTCCAGGTTGCCGTTGACCTGGTACGGCAGCGCCCGCGCCGGGCGCGTTCCGGGCTCCTGCGCCGGGAGGGCGTTGTCCTGGGGGGCCGGGTTGGGCAGCGGGCCGCAGGTCGCCTGCCCGATCACCTTGGCGGTTCCCGGCAGGCCCGAGGGGACCCCGTAGACGGGGTGCGCGAAGTCGAACACGCCGGTCAGGTCGCCGACCACCTTGCGGCGCCAGGGGCTGATGTTGGGACAGGTGGCCGGAGTGCCCAGGGCCGTCGTCCAGGTCTCCATGAAGCGGAGCACCGAGGTGTGGTCGAAGACCTCGGAGCTGACCCAGCCGCCCCGGGTCCACGGCGACATCACGAGCATCGGGACGCGGAAGCCGAGGCCGATCGGGACGCCGTCGAGGAACTCTCCGGCGGTCCCGGGCGGGGCGACCGGCGGCGGGACGTGGTCGAAGAAGCCGTCGTTCTCGTCGTAGTTGAGGAACAGGACGGTGGAGTCGAAGACCTCCGGGTTCGCGGCGAGCGCCCGGTAGACCAGGTCCACGAAGTGCGCGCCGTCACCGGGCGGGGCGTACGGGTGCTCGGAGAAGGCCTCGTTCGCCACCACCCAGGACACCTGCGGCAGCGTGCCGGCGACGACGTCCGCGCGGATGGCGGCGGCGATGTCGTCCGGGGTGGAGCCGGTGACCTTGGGGACCGAGGCCATGCCCCGGTCCCACAGCGGGTCGCCGGGCTTGGCGTCGGTGAACTGCTTGAAGTACGCGAGGCCGTTGTCCCCGTAGTTGTCCTGCGCGTTCTGGTAGACCTTCCAGGTCATCCCGGCCCGCTGGAGCGCCTCCGCGTACGTCTCCCAGGTCAGCCCGGACTCCTCGCCGCCGTCCTTGCTGGCCGCCTCGACCTTGCCGCTCCACAGGAACGTGCGGTTGGGGCCGGTGGCGCTGAGGGTGGAGCAGAAGTAGGCGTCGCAGATCGTGTAGTTGTCGGCGAGCCCGTAGTGGAAGGGGATGTCCCCGCGGTCCAGGTAGCCGAGGGTGTGGGTCTTGCCGACGCCGTAGACCCAGTTGTCCATCCGGCCCTTGTTCCAGGCCGCGTGCTGCGAGGTCCAGCTGTGCGGGAGGTCGCCGGTGCACTGGGCCAGGGTCTCGCTGTCGGCGCCGCCGGCCGCCGGGGTGGCGGAGAGCTTCCACGGGTACTGGCGTCCGACCCAGTTGGCCTGGTTGAACGTGCCCCAGCCGCCGGGGATGTTGCCGGCGGCGCGGTCGCCGAAGCCGCGGACGCCCTTCAGCCTGCCGAAGTAGTGGTCGAAGCTGCGGTTCTCCTGCATCAGGATCACCACGTGCTTCACATCGGTGATCGTGCCGGTCGCGGCGGCCGCGGCCGCCGTCGTCGGCGTGATCGCGGGCAGGGTCGCCCCTGCCACGAGCCCGGCGCCGATTCCCACGAAACCTCTGCGGCTGATCGGTGTCACTGGCTGCTCGCCTCCAACTCAAGTGCCCCGCTGGCACATTGACCGCAAGAGTGACGGCAGCCGCCGCAAAGGTCTACATCCGTGCGGTAAGAACTCGGTGAACATCCGGGTGGGCCGGATTCAGTCCTTGAGACGGACCAGCATCTTGCCCAGGTTCTCCCCGCGCAGTACGCCCAGGAATGCCTCTACGGTCCGGTCGAATCCCTGGAAAACGGTGGTGTCGGTGCTCACCCGCCCGCTGCGCAGGTGGGGGACCAGGAAGTCCTCCAGCTCGTCCTGCAGATTGGTGTGATTTCGAACCAATACCCCTTCCAGGCGAAGCGACTTGTGTACGACCTCGAAGAGGTTGCGGGGTGCGGCGGGGGAGCGGTCGCCGTTGTACATCGAGATGCCGCCGACCCAGGCGATCCGCCCGTACTCCCGCAGGACGTCGATCGCGCCTTCCAGATGGTCTCCGCCCACGTTGTCCACGTAGACGTCGATGCCCTCCGGGGCGGCCTGCGCCAGCTGCTCGCCGACCGGCCCGTCGTGGTAGTCGAAGGCGGCGTCGAAGCCGAGGGCCCCGGTGAGGTGGCGGACCTTCGCCGCCGAGCCCGCGCTGCCGATGATCCGGCGGGCGCCGAGCAGCCGGGCGATGTGCCCGGTGGCCGTGCCGACCCCGCCCGCGGCGGCCGAGACGAAGAGGTCCTCGCCCTCGCGCAGGGCCGCCGTCCGGGTGAGGGCGGCGTACGCGGTCAGGCCGGTCCCGCCCAGGATGGACAGGTACGCCTCCAGGGGGACGCCCGCGTGGCCGCGCAGCTTGCGCGTGCCGTCCACTCCCAGGGTGACCAGGGCGTGGGTGCGCCAGCCCGAGCGGTGGAAGACCAGGTCGCCCTCGGCCAGGCCCGGATCGCGGGAGGCGGTCACCCGGCCCACCGAGCGGCCTTCGAGGGGGGAGTGGAGGTCGAAGCCGCCCTCGCCGCCGTCCATCATCCCGCGGTGGTACGGGTCCACCGACAGCAGCAGGTTCTCCACCAGTGCGGTGCCCGGGGCGGGTTCGGGAACGGGATGGGAGACGTGGGCGAACCCGGAGGGGGAGGGGAAACCGACGGGGCGGGCGGTCAGGTGGACGGCGGAAGCGGTGTGCGTGGTCATGGCGACGACCGTAGGAAGGAATCCCGAGGCCGGGCAGGGGGTTGGGCTCATGGAAGCCGCGCACCCATGAACACGGCTCATACACCGAGGTGGGACCCCGTGACCGAGCTCGCCCCGCAGGAACTGAGGGTGCTGGTCGCCGTCGCCGAGACGGGTGGCTTCTCCGCCGCCGCGAACCGGCTCGGCATCAGCCAGTCGGCCGTCTCCCACTCGGTGCGCGGCAGTGAGGCCAAGGTCGGCGCGGTGCTCTTCGACCGCGGGCGCGCCGGCGCCTCGCCCACTTTGGCGGGGGAGCGGGCCGTGGCGCTGGGCCGGCGCATCCTGCGGCTCTACGAGGTGCTGGGCGCGGAGGCCCGCGCCGCCGGCCGGGCCCCCGCCGGGCCGGGGGTGCCGGACGGGGTCCTGCGCATCGCCGCCTTCCGCAGCGCGGCCCTGCACCTGCTGCCGCCCGCGCTGGAACGGCTGACCGCACGGCACCCCGGGATCCGGCCCGAGGTCAGGGTGGTGCGCGAACTCGGCGCCGGGACCGCGGGGGAGGTGGCGGCGGGGCGGGCGGACCTCGCCATCGCGACCCTGGGCGCGTCCAGCGACGTACCGTCGGCCGGGGGATCCGCCGGGCCGTCCACCGGTCTGCCGGTCGGCCTGCTGAGCGGGGAGCTCACCCGGGAGGCCTACTCCCTCGTCCATCCGGTCGGGCACCCCGATCCGAAGGCGCTGCCGCTGCTGGACTGGGACGAGAACTGCGGCTCCTACACCCGGGACTGGTGGCGGGCCCAGGACTGGATCCCGCGGGCCACCGTGAAGGCCGAGGACGACGCCATGGTGCTGACCATGGTCGGCCGGGGGCTGGGTATGGCGATCCTGCCGGAGCTGTCGCTGCGCGAGGCCACGGACGCCGTCGAGATCGCCGGATTGGGCCCTGCGGGGCCGGTGAGGCGCGTGGGATACGTCACCACAACGGAATTGGCGTCCACTCTCGCCGTCAGGGCTCTGATCAGGGAACTCAGGGCCGACAAGGGCTGAAAACGGAGCCTCTGGAAGGGGTCTTCCGGGGGCTCGGGCGTCTCAGATAGTAGGAAGTCCGAGTAATTGCCGAGACATACAGCCGCACCTGGCCTAGCTTTGTAGAAGCCGAACGTCTCGCTGATCCAGCGAATGGCGGTCGATAGCGCGCGCCCCTGGGCAGGCAACCCCTGCCGCGCCGCTTCCCGCCTCTTCCGGCGCCTTGAAGGAACCCCTCATCCGTGGCCCCGCCACGCCGTGATCTCAAGGAGTCGATCACCATGACCCCCACCTCCGCCGCCACCCGTCGCGTCCGCCACTCCTCCCCGGCCGACGCCGACCGCAAGAACGCCGCGGCCGCCCTCCAGCGCGCGCTGGACCGCCGCGACAACGGCGGCTCGACCGGCCACTGATCCCGCGGATCCCGCAGACCCTGCGGAGCCCGCGGATCCCGCCCGCGGATCCCACTGATCCCACTGATCCCACCGGCCCGCGGCCACACCGGCCGCCCGCGGCACATCGCGTCCCCGGCGGACCATTGGTCCACATGGTGGACGCGATATGTCTGAGGGCTGGGACACGGAGTACGGTTCCGTCATGTCGACCAGCATCAATCTCGCAGTGATCCCCGGTGATGGCATCGGCCAGGAAGTCGTGGCTCAGGGCCTCAAGGTCCTTACCGCGGTCCTGCCCCAGGATGCGAAGCTGGAGACCAAGGAGTACGACCTCGGCGCCCAGCGCTGGCACCGCACCGGTGAGACCCTCCCGGACGCGGAGCTCGAAGCGCTCAAGCACCACGACGCGATCCTGCTCGGAGCCATCGGTGACCCCTCGGTCCCGTCCGGCGTCCTGGAGCGCGGTCTGCTGCTGAAGCTCCGCTTCGCCTTCGACCACTTCATCAACCTGCGCCCCTCGAAGCTCTTCCCCAACACGGCCACCCCGCTCGCCGGCCGTCCGGAGATCGACTTCGTCGTGGTCCGCGAGGGCACCGAGGGTCCGTACACCGGCAACGGCGGCAGCCTGCGCACCGGTACCCCCGCCGAGGTGGCCACCGAGGTCAGCATCAACACCGCGTACGGCGTGGAGCGCGTCGTCCGTGACGCGTACGAGCGGGCCAACGCCCGCCCGCGCAAGAAGCTGACGCTGGTTCACAAGAACAACGTCCTCGTGTACGCGGGCCACATGTGGAAGAACATCTTCGACAAGGTGGGCCAGGAGTACCCCGAGGTCACCACCGACTACCTGCACGTCGACGCCGCGACGATCTTCTTCGTCACCCAGCCCGAGCGCTTCGACGTCATCGTCACGGACAACCTCTTCGGTGACATCCTCACCGACCTGGCCGCCGCCGTGACCGGCGGGATCGGCCTGGCCGCCTCCGGGAACATCAACCCGACCGGCGCCTTCCCGTCGATGTTCGAGCCCGTCCACGGCTCGGCCCCCGACATCGCGGGCACCGGCAAGGCCGACCCGACCGCGACGATCCTCTCCGTCGCCCTCCTGCTGCGCCACCTCGGCCACGAGGCCGAGGCCGTCCGCATCGAGGACGCCGTCTCCGCCGACCTGGCCGAGCGCGACGGGACCTTCCGCTCCACCGACGCGATCGGCGACGCCCTCGCCGCACGCGTAGCCGGCTGACCCGGCAGCTCCACCTCAGGAAGCCGCAGGGTCGCGACCACCGGACCCGGCGGCTTCTCCTGTGCGGCCCCGGGTGCCACCATCTCCCCTGGGCCGCAATCACCCCGTTTCACCGGAGCCCCCTCGCGCGCGATAATCGAACGCGAGGCCGCGGAAAACGGGGAAGCTCGGACGTCCTGGTACGCATGAGCGCGGTCCGCCATACACAACGGTGAAGGACAAGCACTCATGACGACGCCCACGATCGAGCTCAAGCCCTCCTCGAACCCGCTGTCCGACGCGGAGCGCGAGGCGATCCTGGCCAGCCCCGGCTTCGGCCGCCACTTCACCGATCACATGGTGACGATCAAGTGGACCGAGGGCCGCGGCTGGCACGACGCCGAGCTGGTCCCCTACGCGCCGCTGTCGATGGACCCGGCGAACATGACCCTGCACTACGCGCAGACGATCTTCGAGGGCCTCAAGGCCTACAAGCAGCCCGACGGCACCGTCGCCACCTTCCGCCCCCGGGCCAACGCCGAGCGCTTCCAGGCCTCCGCCCGCCGCATGGCGATGCCGGAGCTGCCGGCCGAGCTGTTCATCGAGGCCTGTGACGCCCTCATCAAGCAGGACAGCGCCTGGGTGCCGGACTCCGGCGAGGCCTCCCTGTACCTGCGGCCGTTCATGTTCGCGTCCGAGGTCGGCCTGGGCGTCCGCCCGGCCAACGAGTTCCTCTTCATGGTCATCGCCTCGCCCGCCGGCGCGTACTTCCCCGGTGGCGTCAAGCCCGTCTCCGTGTGGCTCTCCGAGGAGTACGTCCGCGCCGTCAAGGGCGGCACCGGCGCCGCCAAGACCGGCGGCAACTACGCGGCCTCCCTCGTCGCCCAGGCCCAGGCCGCCTCGCACGGCTGCGACCAGGTCGTCTGGCTGGACGCCGTCGAGCACCGCTGGATCGAGGAGATGGGCGGCATGAACCTGTACTTCGTGTACGGCCAGGAGGACGGGACGCAGCGGATCGTCACCCCGGAGCTGACCGGCTCGCTCCTGCCGGGCATCACCCGTGACTCCCTCCTCACCATCGCCCGCGACCTCGGCTACACCGCCGAGGAGGGCCGCATCTCCACCGAGGACTGGAAGCGCGACAACGAGAACGGCACCCTCACCGAGGTGTTCGCCTGCGGCACCGCCGCCGTCATCACCCCGGTCGGCTCGGTCAAGTCCGAGCGCGCCAACTGGATCCAGGGCGACGGCGAGCCCGGCGAGGTCACGATGAAGCTCCGCAAGGCGCTCCTCGACCTCCAGACGGGCCGCACCGCCGACACCCACGGCTGGATGCACCCGCTCGGCTAGGCACCGCGAAGTCCCCGCCTCCCGGCGCACGAAGGCCCGCGTCCCCGATCCGGGGACGCGGGCCTTCGTGCGCCGGGAGGCGGGGAGGCCTCACACGGTGGCGGGTTCCTCCGTGGCGGGCGCCGCGGCGGGGGCGACGGCGGACGCGGTGCGGGCGGTCAGCGCCGTGTAGACGAGGCCGCCGGCCAGGCCGGAGAAGATGAAGGAGCAGTCCACCCCGCCGGTCAGGGCGAGCAGCGGGCCCTCGTAGAAGGGGGTGCTCACGGCGAGCAGGCCGACACCGGCTCCGATCGCCCAGGAGGCGGTGGCGCGCGGGTTCCAGCCGCCGCGGTACCAGTAGATCCCGCCCACCGAGCGGCGGTTGAAGACCTGGAGGGCGTCGGCGTCGTACTGCCCGCGGCAGCGCACGAAGCCGATCAGCGTGATCACGGCCCACGGGGTGCCGATGGCGGTCAGCAGCAGCACGAAGGAGGTCATCGCGGACTGCACGTTCCACTCGAAGGAGCCGACGAAGACGAAGGCGGTGGCGACGGTGGCGGCGATCACGGTGGCCTTCGTGCGGGTGGCCTTGGGGACGATCGCGTCGAGGTCGAGGCCCATGGAGTACAGCATCAGCCCGGCGTTGCCCACGGAACCCGCCGCGGCCGCGGCGAGCAGCGGGAGCAGGTACCAGAACGGCGAGGCGGCGACGAGCGGCCCGGCGTAGTCGGTGGAGCCCGCCCTGGCGGCGAGCGCGGTGTAGGTGCCGAACAGCTGCGGTACGAGCAGGCCGATCAGCAGGCCGAAGGAGGTGGCCCAGAACACCTTGCGGGGGGCGTGCCTGGTGGGGGAGACGTAGCGGGTGTAGTCGCCGAGCAGGGTGATGAAGGCGACGGGGCCGCTGAGTCCGGCGGCGACGGCGGCGAGCAGCCAGGTCGGCCAGAAGGACCCGAGGAGGTACGAGGCCTCCGGCGCGGCGGTGGTGAAGTCGGGCGCGTAGGCGTAGACGCCGATGGCCAGCAGGATCACCATGCCGATGGAAAGGATCTTGCTCATGCGCAGCAGCAGCCGGTAGCCGAAAACGGCCCCGACGACGGTACAGGCGGCGAGCACGCCGTACATCGCGGCCCGCGTGACGCCGTTCTCCGGCAGCCCGATGAGCCGGGACAGGGCGCCGACCATCACGTCCCCGCCGATCCACAGGGTGAGCGCGGTGTAGCCGAGGGAGAGCAGCAGGCCCACGATCGAGCCGACGAGCCGCCCGCGGACCCCGAACTGGGCGCCGCTGGACGTGGAGAGGTTGGTCGCCGTGCGCAGGGACACCAGTGCCAGCGGCGCGGTCACCGCGATTCCGACGACGGTGCCGGTCACGATGGCGGTGAGCGAGGGCCACAGCCCCAGTCCGAAGGACGGGGGCAGCCAGCCGAAGACGATCACACCGAGGCAGAGGTTGGAGCCGAGGAGGATCGAGATCAGGTCACGGGGACCGCTCGTCCGCTCCTCCTCCGGGATGGTGTCGACTCCGCGCTGTTCGATGGGCATGGGGGACTCCCTTGGCAGGGCGGGGGGTGGTCACGCAAGTGTTTGAGCGACACTCAATGTGACTCAGGCCCGGCCCCCAGGTCAATGATTCCCAGCGATGGAATGAAGAGTTAGAGTGATGCTCTAACCCATCGACTCAAAAGGTGGTGGATCGGCGTGCGGCTGACCCCTACGGAGCGCGACCGGCTGCTGCTGCGCAGCGCCGCGGAACTGGCGAGGGCCCGGCGGGCCCGGGGCCTGCGGCTCAACGTCCCCGAGGCGACGGCGCTGGTCGCGGACACGGTCTGCGAGGCCGCGCGCGACGGGAAGCGCCTGTCGGAGGCCATCGAGGAGGCCCGGAGCGTCCTGGGCCCCGACGACGTGCTGCCCGGCGTGGCCGACGTGGTCACCGAGGTGCACGTGGAGGCCGTCTTCGACGACGGGTCCCGCCTCGCGGTGGTCTCGTCCCCGATCCGGGGTGCGGCCTCGCTCGGCGAGGACGCACCGGGTGCGGTCGTACCGGGCCCCGGCGCCCCCCAGCCCGAGCCGGCCCTGCACCTGCGGGTGCGCAACACCGCCCCCGTGCCGGTGAGCGTCACCTCGCACTTCCACTTCTTCGAGGCGAATCCGCGCCTCGACTTCGACCGTGCCGCGGCCTACGGGATGCGGCTGTGCGTCCCGGCCGGGTCCTCGGTGCGCTTCGACCCGCACGGCGAGGGCGAGGTCGGCCTGGTACCGATCGGCGGGGACCGGATCGCGATCGGTTTCGCGGGCTTGGTCGACGGCCCGCTGGACGCCCCCGGCGCGAAGGCGGAGGCCCTGCGCCGGGCCGCCGCCTGCGGCTACCTGGGCGTGGCCGACACCACCGCCGGCGCCCCCGAAGGAGACCAGGCGTGAGCCGTCAGACCCCCCACACCGACCACAGCGCGCACTGCGCACCCGGCAGCCGGCACATCGACCCGCACGAGTACGCGTCCGTCTTCGGTCCCCGCGCCGGCGACCGGGTCCGGCTCGGCGACTCGGGGCTGACCGTCCGGGTGGAGTCCGACTCCCAGCGGCCGGGTGATGAGTTCCTGGCCGGTTTCGGCAAGACGGCCCGTGACGGCCTGCACCTGAAGGCCGCGGCCGTCCGCGAGACCTGTGACGTCGTGATCAGCAACGTCCTGGTGATCGACGCCGTCCTCGGCATCCGCAAGGTGTCCATCGGCATCCGTGAGGGCCGCATCCACGCGATCGGCCGGGCCGGCAACCCCGACACCCTCGACGGGGTCGACGTGGTCGTCGGCACCGGCACGAGCATCGTCTCCGGCGAGGGCCTGATCGCCACCGCCGGAGCCGTCGACACCCACGTCCACCTGCTCTCCCCGCGCATCATGGAGGCATCCCTCGCCGCGGGCGTCACCACGGTCATCGGCCAGGAGTTCGGCCCGGTCTGGGGCGTCGGCGTCAACTCCCCGTGGGCCCTCAAGCACGCCTTCAACGCCTTCGACGCCTGGCCCGTCAACATCGGTTTCCTGGCCCGCGGGTCCTCCTCGGACGCGGCCCCGCTGGTCGAGGCCCTGGCCGAGGGCGGAGCCTGCGGGTTCAAGGTCCACGAGGACATGGGTGCGCACACCCGCGCGCTGGACACCGCCCTGCGGGTGGCCGAGGAGCACGACGTACAGGTCGCGCTGCACAGCGACGGCCTCAACGAGTGCCTCTCGGTCGAGGACACCCTGCGGGTCCTGGACGGGCGAACCATCCACGCCTTCCACATCGAGGGCTGCGGCGGCGGGCACGTCCCCAACGTGCTCAAGATGGCGGGCGTGGCGAACGTCATCGGCTCCTCCACCAACCCGACCCTGCCCTTCGGACGGGACGCCGTCGCCGAGCACTACGGCATGATCGTCTCCGTCCACGACCTCAAGCCGGACCTCCCCGGCGACGCCGCCATGGCGCGCGACCGGATCCGCGCCGGGACCATGGGCGCCGAGGACGTCCTGCACGACCTGGGCGCGATCGGCATCACCTCCTCCGACGCCCAGGGCATGGGCCGGGCCGGCGAGACGATCCGCCGCACCTTCGCCATGGCCGCGAAGATGAAGGGCGAGCTCGGCCCGCTGGACGGCGACGGCGAGGGCGACGACAACGCCCGCGTGCTGCGCTACATGGCCAAGCTCACGATCAACCCGGCCATCGCCCACGGCCTGGCCCACGAGATCGGCTCCATCGAGGTCGGCAAGCTCGCCGACATCGTCCTGTGGCGGCCGGCCTTCTTCGGCGCCAAGCCCCAGCTGGTCCTCAAGTCCGGCTTCCCCGCCTACGGAGTCACCGGCGACCCCAACGCCGCCACCGACACCTGCGAACCGCTCGTCCTCGGCCCGCAGTTCGGCTCCTACGGGGCCACCGCCGCCGACATCTCCGTCGCTTTCGTCTCCGCCGCGGCGGCCGCGCTCGGCTCCGACGAGATGCCCACGCGCCGCCGCCGGGTCGCCGTCCGCGGCACCCGCGGCATCGGCCCGCGGGACCTCCTCCTCAACTCCCGGGTGGGCGCGGTCGATGTGGACGCGCGCAGCGGACTCGTCTCCCTCGACGGGGAACCGCTGCGCTCCGAAGCCGCCGAGTCGGTCTCCCTCAACCGCCTGTACTTCCTGTGAAGCCCGTAAGGACGTCTGCCATGACCACGAACAAGCCCACCGCCGACGGATTCCGGATGCCCGCCGAGTGGACCCCCCACGAGCGCACCTGGATGGCGTGGCCCAGCCCCAACCCCACCTTCACCAACGAGCGGGAGCTCGCCGAGGCCCGCGAGGCGTGGGGCGCCGTCGCCCGCGCGGTGCGCTCCTACGAGCCCGTGACCCTCGTCGTCTCCCCGGGCGACGCCGACTCGGCGCGCGCGCTCGTCGGCGAGGACGTCCAGCTGGTCGAGCGGGAGCTCGACGACGCCTGGATGCGCGACATCGGCCCGACCTTCGTCACCAACGACGCCGGCGAGCTGGCCGCCGTCGACTGGACCTTCAACGGCTGGGGCGCCCAGGAGTGGGCCCGCTGGGACCACGACGAGAAGATCGCCCGGCACGTCTCCGACCTCGCGGGCACCCGTACGTACAGCACCCGCCTGGTCAACGAGGGCGGCGCGATCCACGTCGACGGCGAGGGCACCGTACTCCTGACCGACACCGTGCAGCTCGGCGAGGGGCGCAACCCCGGCTGGACCCGCCAGCAGGTCGAGGCCGAGATCCACGCCCACCTCGGCACCACCAAGGCCATCTGGCTCCCGTACGGCCTGGCCGGCGACTACGGCACCTACGGCACCCAGGGCCACGTGGACATCGTCGCCGCCTTCGCCCGCCCCGGCGTGGTCGTGGTCCACACCCAGCCCGACCCCGCCCACCCGGACCACGAGCGCTGCAAGACCATCGCCGCGATCCTGCGCGCCTCCACCGACGCCCGCGGCCGGCAGCTGGAGGTCGTGGAGATCCCCGCGCCGACCGTGCTGGAGGAGGACGGTGAGTGGGTGGACTACTCGTACATCAACCACTACCTCTGCAACGGCGGCGTGGTGCTGTGCTCCTTCGACGACCCGCGCGACGAGGAGGCCGCGGAAATCTTCCGCGGTCTGTTCCCGGAGCGGACCGTGACGCTCGTTGACGCACGTACGATTTTCGCCGGGGGTGGCGGTATCCACTGCATCACCCAGCAGCAGCCGAAGGTCTGACCCACGGACCGCCGGCGAACCTCGTGAAGGAGTGGCCCATGGTGGCGGGTGGAGTACCGGTACGGGCGGCGCGCAAGAACGCGCCCCCGCGCGAGGACGTACTCGTCGCCGCCATGGCCACGATCGCCGAGCGCGGACTGGACGGCCTGACCATGGCCGGCCTCGGCCGCCAGGTCGGCATGAGCAGCGGCCACCTCCTCTACTACTTCGGCAGCAAGGACGAACTCCTGCTGCGGACCCTGGAGTGGAGCGAGGCGGCGCTGGGCACCGAACGGCGCGCCCTGCTGTCCCGTCCCGGCACGGCACGCGCCCGCATCGGGGCCTACGTGGACCTCTACGTGCCCGACGGCCCCCGGGACCCGCACTGGACCCTGTGGCTGGAGGTCTGGAACCGCTCCCAGAACGCCGGGCCCCAGGAACGCGAACGGCAGGCCGCCATCGAGGGCGCCTGGCACCGCGACCTGGTCGCCCTCCTCGCCGAGGGCATCTCGCGCGGGGAGTTCCGCCCCGTGGACGCCGAACGCGTCGCGGCCCGCCTGCGGGCCCTGCTCGACGGCTTCAGCATCCAGCTGGCCGTCGGACTGCCGGGGATCGGGCGCGAGGACATCCTCGAACACGTGGCCGAGTACCTCACGGAAGCCCTGGTGGCGCAGGCCTGACCGGGCGGCCGGCCCGGCTGCCGGACGGGGCTGCCCGGATGCTGAGACCGGCGTCCACGGGTGACGGGCTGTGTGGCACACTGCGAGCGTGCCTGCTCAGCTCATGATTATGGACAGCAGCGCGCCGGTCCTCTGTGACCGCTGAAACCGTGGAAGACCTTCGCGGCAGCGGCCACCGTGCCTCAGACCCGCGCGCAGACCTCTCGCACCCGCGAGGGGTCTTTTCGTTTCCCGGCTCCAAAAACACGCCGGGCGGCAGCGCGCGATGATGGGGGCAGTGGATCCCGGGCTTCCGGAACCACTCATCCGACAGGAGTCAGATCAGCATGACGACGACAGAGGCGACGGAGCCGACAGCGGCCCTCGATGACAGCTTCCACGTCTTCGACACCACCCTGCGCGACGGCGCCCAGCGTGAGGGCATCAACCTCACGGTCGCGGACAAGCTGACCATCGCACGGCACCTGGACGACTTCGGCGTGGGCTTCATCGAGGGCGGCTGGCCCGGCGCCAACCCCCGCGACACCGAGTTCTTCGCCCGCGCCCGCGCCGAGATCGACTTCAAGAACGCCCAGCTCGTCGCCTTCGGCGCCACCCGCCGGGCCGGCGGTTCCGCCGCCGCGGACCCGCAGGTCCGCGCCCTCCTGGAATCCGGCGCCCCGGTGATCACCCTGGTCGCCAAGTCCCACGACCGGCACGTCGAACTCGCGCTGCGCACCACCCTCGAAGAGAACCTGGAGATGGTCCGGGACACCGTCTCGCACCTCGTCGCCCAGGGCCGCCGCGTCTTCGTCGACTGCGAGCACTTCTTCGACGGCTACCGCGCCAACGCCGAGTACGCCAAGTCCGTGGTCCGCACCGCGCACGAGGCCGGCGCCGATGTCGTCATCCTCTGCGACACCAACGGCGGCATGCTCCCCGCCCAGGTCACCGCCGTCGTCGCGACGGTCATCGCGGACACCGGGGCCCGCCTCGGCATCCACGCCCAGGACGACACGGGCTGCGCCGTCGCCAACACCCTGGCCGCGGTCGACGCGGGCGCCACGCACGTGCAGTGCACCGCGAACGGCTACGGCGAGCGCGTCGGCAACGCCAACCTCTTCCCCGTGGTCGCCGCGCTGGAGATCAAGTACGGCCGCAAGGTGCTCCCCGAGGGCGCCCTGGCCGAGATGACCCGCATCTCGCACGCCATCGCCGAGGTCGTCAACCTCACCCCCTCCACGCACCAGCCCTACGTGGGCGTCTCGGCCTTCGCGCACAAGGCGGGACTGCACGCCTCGGCCATCAAGGTCGACCCCGACCTCTACCAGCACATCGACCCGGAGCGGGTCGGCAACACCATGCGGATGCTGGTCTCCGACATGGCCGGCCGGGCCTCCATCGAGCTCAAGGGCAAGGAGCTCGGCGTCGACCTCGGAGGGGACCGCGCGCTGATCTCCCGGGTCGTCGAGCGGGTCAAGGAGCGGGAGCTCCAGGGCTACACCTACGAGGCCGCCGACGCCTCCTTCGAGCTGCTGCTGCGCGCCGAGGTCGAGGGCCGGGCGCGCAAGTACTTCCGTACGGAGTCCTGGCGCGCGATCGTCGAGGACCGCCCCGACGGTACCCACGCCAACGAGGCCACGGTCAAGCTGTGGGCCAAGGGCGAGCGGATCGTCGCCACGGCGGAGGGCAACGGTCCCGTCAACGCCCTGGACCGGGCCCTGCGCGTGGCCCTGGAACGCTTCTACCCGCAGCTCGCCAAGTTCGAGCTCATCGACTACAAGGTCCGCATCCTGGAGGGCAAGCACGGTACGGAGTCCACGACCCGCGTCCTGATCTCCACGACGGACGGCACCCGGGAGTGGGCCACGGTCGGTGTCGCCGAGAACGTGATCGCCGCGTCCTGGCAGGCCCTGGAGGACGCCTTCACCTTCGGCCTCCTGCGCGCGGGCGTCGAACCGGCGGAGTAGGCGTCCCCGGGGGCCGGATGCCGGGTTGCGGGGTCGCAGGACTTCCTTTATGTCCAGCTCACACAGGAAAAGTCCCGTTCGGGTAGCGTCTTGTGCATGAGGACCAGGCTGATTTCCGTGTTTTCCGGCCTGCTGCTGGCCCTGTCGGCGACCGCTCTCGTGGTCGCCCCGCAGGCGTCGGCGGCCACCGGGGTTTCCGCCGTCGGGGAGGCCCTGAAGAAGGGGCCCGTCTACGTGGACCCCGGGGCGCGGGCGCAGTTGTCCCAGAGCCAGGCCGACGCGCTGGCCAAGAAGATCAAGGACGCGGGCAAGCCGGTGTTCGTCGCCGTGCTCCCGAACACGGCCGAGTTCCCGCAGGACAAGGTGCTCGGCGCCGTCCGGGCCGAGACCGGGGTCACCGGTCTGTACGCGGTCCGCCTCGGCGACGGCTTCAAGGCCGGCGCCGACCGGACCGTGATGTCCGGCAACGCCGTCCGCAACCTCACCGACGCCGTCAAGACCGGCACCCCGGTGGACGCGAACACCCAGCTCAACAACTTCGTCGACCAGGCCCTCACCCAGGTCAAGGGCGGAGCCCCGGCCTCCTGGGGCGGCGCCGCCGCGGACGACGCCTTTCCCACCGGCGCGCTGATCGGCCTCGGGGCGGTCGCGCTGGTCGGCGGCGGCGGTGCGTACGCGCTGGTGAAGCGCAACCGCCGGCGGAAGGAGGAGGCCCGCCGTGAGGCCATCGCCCGCCTGAGCGTGGTCGTGGACGAGGACATCACCGCATTCGGCGAGGAACTCGACCGCCTCGACTTCCACCCGGGCGAGCCCGGCGCCGACGACGCGATGCGGTCGGACTACGCGCAGGGCCTGGACTCCTACGAGAAGGCCAAGCAGATCATGGCCTCCGTGCAGCGCCCGGAGGAGGTCCAGGGCGTGACCCAGGCGCTGGAGGACGGCCGCTTCGCGCTGGCCCGCCTCGACGCGCGCCGTCAGGGCCGGCCCCTGCCGGAGCGGCGTTCGCCCTGCTTCTTCGACCCGCGCCACGGCCCGAGCAGCGAGGACGCTGCCTGGGCGCCGGCCGGCGGGGCACCGCGTACGGTTCCGGTCTGCGCGGCGGACGCCGTACGGCTGCGTGACGGCCTGGACCCGGCGGTCCGCACCGTCGACACCGAGCACGGGCCGCGCCCCTACTACGACGCCGGCCCGGCGTACGGTCCCTGGGCCGGCGGCTACTTCGGCGGCGGCATCCTGCCCGGCCTGCTGATGGGCACGATGCTCGGTTCGATGATGTCCACTCCCGCCTACGCCTCCGATTTCGGCGGTGGCATGGGCTCCGGGTTCGAGGGGGGCGACGTCTCCGGGGCGGACTTCAACCCGTCCGACTTCGGCGGCGGGGACTTCGGCGGCGGGGGCGGCTTCGACGGCGGTGGGGGCTTCGACGGAGGGGGCGACTGGTAGTCGCCCCCGGCCCGGAGCCGTTCGGCAGGACCTAGGCCTGCTTGATCGCCGAGATGTCGAAGGTCAGCTTCACCTTGTCGCTGACCATCACGCCACCGGCCTCCAGTGCCGCGTTCCAGGTCAGACCCCAGTCGGAGCGGAGGATCTCGGCCGAGCCCTCGAAGCCGACGCGCTCGTTGCCGTAGACGTCGGTCGCACTGCCCGCGAACTCCAGGTCGATGGAGAGCGGGCGCGTGACGTCCTTGATCGTCAGCTCGCCGGTGATCCGGTACGTGTCACCGCCGACGCGCTGCGCCGAGGTGGAGCGGAAGCGCATCAGGGGGAAGCGTTCGGCGTCGAAGAAGTCGGCGCCCCGCAGGTGCGCGTCGCGGTCGGCGATGCCCGTGCCGACGGAGGCGATCGTGACGTCGATGGCGGCCGTGGACCGGGAGGGGTCCGCGCCGTCGAGGTGCAGCGTGCCCTCGTGCTCGGTGAAGCTGCCGCGGACGTTGGTCACCATGGCGTGGCGCACGGTGAAGCCGATGCTGCTGTGGCCGGCGTCGATCGTGTAGTCGCCGGTGAGGGCGGCGAGCGCCGGGTCCACGTCGAGCGTGGCGACGGGGGTGGTCTGGCTGCGGCGGGTGAAGAGACCCATGGCTTCCTCCTCGGAAGGTTCTGCGAAGAAATTGCTTGAAACTTCAACTAGAGCGAGACTAGAGCCATTCCGTTCAAATTTCAACTTCCTCTGGGTCGAAGGGGGCCGTTTTGTGGGACTCCCACAAAGCCCAATGGTCCCCACTGGGGGAGTCCGTACATCCTTCGGAGGTTCTGTCCGGCCCGTACAGCGGATGGGGCCCGAGACTGTGTAGAACCAACGGAGGGTTTTCATGGCCGGGCTTCGTAAGGTCGGTACATGACCGTTGTGGACCAGACTCCGAGCGAGCCGACGGACGCCCGCGGGCGCGTGGCCGAGCTGCACTCCCTCCGCGAGGACGCCCGGCGCGGCCCCAGCGACCGGGCGACCGAAGCGCAGCACGCCAAGGGCAAGCTGACCGCCCGCGAGCGCATCGCGCTCCTGCTCGACGAGGGTTCCTTCAAGGAGGTCGAGCAGCTCCGCAGGCACCGGGCCACCGGCTTCGGCCTGGAGGCCAAGAAGCCCTACACCGACGGTGTCATCACCGGCTGGGGCACCGTCGAGGGCCGCACGGTCTTCGTCTACGCCCACGACTTCCGCATCTTCGGCGGGGCGCTGGGCGAGGCCCACGCCACGAAGATCCACAAGATCATGGACATGGCCATCGCGGCCGGTGCCCCGCTGGTCTCCCTCAACGACGGCGCGGGCGCCCGCATCCAGGAGGGCGTCTCCGCGCTCGCCGGGTACGGCGGCATCTTCCAGCGCAACACCAAGGCCTCGGGCGTCATCCCGCAGATCTCGGTCATGCTCGGCCCCTGCGCCGGCGGCGCCGCGTACTCCCCGGCGCTCACGGACTTCGTCTTCATGGTCCGCGACACCTCGCAGATGTTCATCACCGGCCCGGACGTGGTCCGCGCGGTGACCGGCGAGGAGATCACCCAGAACGGCCTCGGCGGCGCGGACGTGCACGCCGAGACCTCGGGCGTCGCGCACTTCGCGTACGACGACGAGGAGACCTGCATCTCCGAGGTCCGCTACCTCATCACGATGCTGCCCTCCAACAACCGTGAGAACCCGCCGGTCCACGAGACCGACGACCCGAAGGACCGTCGCTCCGACGTCCTGCTGGACCTGGTCCCGGCCGACGGCAACCGCCCGTACGACATGCTCAAGGTCATCGAGGAGCTCGTCGACGACGGCGACGTCCTGGAGATCCACGAGCGCTGGGCCCGCAACATCATCTGCGCCCTCGCGCGGCTGGACGGCCAGGTCGTCGGCATCGTCGCCAACCAGCCCGGCCACCTCGCCGGCGTCCTGGACATCCACGCCTCCGAGAAGGCCGCGCGGTTCGTCCAGCTCTGCGACGCCTTCAACATCCCGATCGTCACGCTGCTGGACGTCCCCGGCTTCCTCCCGGGCGTCGACCAGGAGCACGGCGGCATCATCCGCCACGGCGCCAAGCTGCTGTACGCGTACTGCAACGCCACCGTGCCGCGCATCTCGCTGATCCTGCGCAAGGCCTACGGCGGCGCGTACATCGTCATGGACTCCCAGTCCATCGGTGCCGACCTCACCTACGCCTGGCCGACCAACGAGATCGCCGTCATGGGCGCCGAGGGCGCGGCCAACGTCATCTTCCGCAAGCAGATCGCGGACGCCGAGGACCCCGAGGCGATGCGCGCCCGGATGGTCAAGGAATACAAGGCCGAGCTGATGCACCCGTACTACGCGGCCGAGCGCGGCCTCGTGGACGACGTCATCGACCCCGCCGAGACCCGCGAGGTGCTCGTGAGCGCCCTCGCGATGCTCCGCACGAAGCACGCCGATCTGCCGTCCCGCAAGCACGGCAACCCGCCGCAGTAACGAGCGAAGGAGACCTGCCACCGATGAGCACCGCCACCGACACCCTGCTGAAGGTCGAGAAGGGCAACGCCGCGCCCGAGGAGCTGGCCGCGATCACCGCGATCCTGCTCGCCCGCGCCGCCGCCACGCCCGAGGAGTCCGCCACCAGCCCCCGCTCCCAGGCCGGCTGGCGCCGCCTGGAGCGCAGCCGCGGCTTCCAGGCCCCGCACAGCTGGCAGGGCTAGCCGGCCCGCCACCGCGCCACCGCTTCGCCCGACGGCCGCCCACCGCACCCGAACCCGGGTGCGGTGGGCGGCCGTCCGGCGTTCGCCGCCCGGACGCCGAAGGCCCCGCCCCGGGGTGGGGGCGGGGCCGGGCGCCGGACACGGCAGTGTGCCGTGCCCGGACGATCCGGGCACGGCAACTTCAGCGGGGTCCCGCCGGCGTCAGGGCCGCTTGCCGCCCTTGGCTGGTCCCTTGTCCGCCGTGTTCGCGGAGCCGGGCTGCTTGGGCGCGGCGTTCCTCAGGAACGGTCCGCTGGCCACCGGTTGGATGACGACCTGATTCCAGGGTTTGAGGTTGGTGACGGGAGTGCCGCAGTCGAGAGTCGTCCCGTTGGAGGCGCACTGGAGCTCGTACACGGTCCCGGTCGTGGTCATGACCTTGAAGTTCGTCACCTGGCCCAGGGACGACACGGTTGCGCTGCAGACGGTTGACGGATTGGGGTAGCCGGGGTTCTGCGCGGTCGTGGTGAGGTCTTCCCGCTTGTAGGGCCCCGTCTGGGGGTCGTCCCGGTGTCCGCCGTACGCCACTCCGTTGATCAGGAAGACGCTGAATTCCTCGGTACTGTTGGAGAGGATCGAGCCGATGCCGTTACCGCACCCGCTGGGTCCGGTGGCTCCTGTGGCTCCGGTCGCACCTGTGGCTCCAGTTGCGCCGGTCGCGCCGGTCGCTCCCGTGGCTCCAGTTGCTCCGGTCGCTCCCGTGGCACCCGTCGCACCCGTGGCTCCGGTCGCACCCGTCGCACCCGTCGCACCCGTCGCACCCGTCGGGCCGGTGGGGCCGGGCGGGCCCGGCTTGCCCTTCGGGCCGCGGGGGCCCCTCGGGCCCTGCGGGCCGCGGCAGTCGTCGTCGCCACCGCCGCCGGACGGCGCCGCCTTCGACCGCGAGTCGGACGACTGGCAGTGGTCCCCACCGCCCAGCGCGTCCGCCCCGGGCGCCGCCGCGACGGCGGGGGAGGCGATGCCGCCCAGCACCAGCGCGATGGAGGCGAACGCTCCACCGGTGAGCCAGCCGGCTCGCCTGGGCAGCGGGCCCAGCTTGGATCTGCTGCTGTCCTCAAGACGCATGTGCCGCTCCTCGGGAAAATCCGATCGCATGATCACCGGATCGTCCGGTGGTCCGACGACATCCTGGGGAGCACCCGATACACGGCACCGGGCGCCGCGCCGGTGGTTCAGCGGTTCGGCCCAGCGCCCCCACCCACCCGGGTCAGCCGCGCGGCGCGCTGCGGAGCGGACGGCACCGGCCGTCCCTAAGGTCCCGGCCGTGAAGCCGACCATCTGCCTCTGCATGATCGTGAAGAACGAGTCCGCCGTGATCGAGCGCTGCCTGGCCGCGGTACGGGACCACATCGACACCTGGGTCATCTCCGACACCGGATCCACCGACGGCACGCAGCAGCTGATCCGCGCCGCGCTCGACGGGATCCCCGGCCAACTCCACGAGGAGCCCTGGACCGACTTCGGGCACAACCGGAGCCTCAACATCGCCCACGCCCGCGGCAAGGCCGACTACCTGCTCCTCCTCGACGCGGACCTCGTCCTGCGCGCCGACGCGCCCCTGCCGCCGCTGGTGGCCGATGCGTACATGCTGCGCCACGAGGGCGACACCGAGTACCGCATCAAGCGCCTGGTGAGCGGCCGGCTGCCGTGGCGGTACGAGGGGGTCACCCACGAGTACATCACCTGCGACCGTACCGAGACCGTGGCCCACCTGGACGCCCTGGTGATCGAGGACCACGGCGACGGAGGCTCCAAGCACGACAAGTTCGAGCGCGACGCCCGGCTGCTGAGCGCTGAGATGGCACGCGACCCGGACAACGGCCGGACCGTCTTCTACCTCGCCAACACCATGCGGGACATGGGCGAACGCGCCGAGGCCATCCGCCTGTACGAGCGGCGGGCGGCCATGGGCGGCTGGGCGGAGGAGGTGTACCAGTCCCTCCTCCAGGTCGGCGTGCTGCACGGCGACAGCGGGGACCCCGCCGACTGGCCGGCCGCGATGGACGCGCTCAGCCGCGCCTGGGAGTCCCGGCCGGAGCGGCTGGAGGCCTGCTACGAACTGGTCTCGCGGCTGCGGCTGCTCGGCCGCCACCACTCGGCGCACGCCATCGTCCGGGGCTGCCTGGACCGGCCGGTCCCGGACGACGTCCTGTTCATCCAGCCCTGGGTCTACCGTTGGGGGCTGCTGTTCGAGTACTCCATCACCGCGTTCTGGGTGGGCGACCTGACGGCCTGCCTCCAGGCCTGCGACCGTCTCCTGGCCCTGCCCGACCTGCCGGACCCCTACCGTCGCCAGACCGAACTCAACCGGGGCTTCGCCCTCCGGCGCCTGTCCGTGCCCGCCCAGGCCTGACGGACGGCTAGCGGGCGGCCGAGGTGAAGCGCGCGGGAGCGGGACGCCGCACGGGCGGTACGGGCACCTCCGGGGCGAAGGGCTTGGAGAAGAGGGCCAGCAGCCCCGGGTGCACCGCGCACAGCGGCATGCGTCCCGTCTCCGCCGCGGCCTGCCGCAGCCGTTCGTCGCCCGCCAGGCGGTCCGCGCTCACGTAGAGGAAGGCGTTCTGCGCGTACCAGGGTTCGATCTCCGGGTCGTCCCACAGGCGGGTGCGCAGGCAGTCGACGAGCTCGTAGCCCCACCGGCCGAAGTGGTCGCGCCAGTAGTTCGGCCACTGCTCGTTGCGGTGGTCGCTGCCGGTCTGACCGGGGACCGCGGCCGAGAAGAGCACCACGTCGGACAGCGCGCAGAGGTCGGCGACCAGCGAGTCCGCCCGGCCCGGGTCCAGGTGCTCGGCCGCCTCCAGGGACATGGCCAGGTCGAAGCGCCGGTCGTCCATCCGCAGCGGCAGGGAGAGGTCCCACCGCAGGAAGGACTCCGGCGGGATCCGCAGGGCGGACTCGGCGACCCAGTCCCCGTCGACCCCGAGGAGCGTCTGCGCCCCCAGCCGGCCGGCCGCCGCCAGCCAGGACCCCGTACCGCAGCCCAGGTCGACCACGCTGGAGGGACGGACCAGATCGAAGACCAGCGGCAGCACCCGCTCGGCGGAGCGCGCCGAACCGTCCTGCTGGCTCTCGTAGAACCACGTGCCGTACGCGTCGCTGCGGGACACGGACATCCCCATCACCTCGAAACTCGCCGCTCGCCGATCCGGTCGACGCGACGATCCCACAACGGGGAGCGGGCCGGGGCGTGCCACGCGCGGGGAGAAAAGACGGAGCGCCGGGATCCGCATCGGGATCCCGGCGCTCCGCGCGTACGAGGGACGGCTACCGCAGCCGGGCCATCAGGGCGTGCTCGACGAGCGTGATGAGCGCGCTCTTGGCGTCGCCGCGGTGGCGGGCGTCGGTGGTGATGATCGGGGCGTCGGGCCCGATCTGGAGGGCCTCGCGGACCTCCTCCGGCGTGTACGGCTGGTGGCCGTCGAAGCCGTTCAGCGCGATCACGAACGGCAGGCCGCTGTTCTCGAAGTAGTCGACGGCCGGGAAGCAGTCCGCGAGACGGCGCGTGTCGACGAGGACGACGGCGCCGATCGCGCCGCGGACCAGGTCGTCCCACATGAACCAGAAGCGGTCCTGACCGGGCGTACCGAAGAGGTACAGGATCAGGTCCTGGTCCAGGGTGATGCGGCCGAAGTCCATGGCGACCGTGGTGGTCGTCTTGTCACCGGTGTGGGTGAGGTCGTCGATACCGGCCGAGGCGCTGGTCATGACGGCTTCGGTGCGCAGGGGGTTGATCTCGGAGACCGCGCCGACGAACGTGGTCTTGCCCACGCCGAAGCCGCCCGCCACCACGATCTTCGCGGAGGTGGTGGAGCGGGGAGCCGCTCCGCCGTTAGAGCTTGCGAAGTCCACTGAGCACCCTTTCGAGCAGTGTCACATCTGGCTGGCCGCCGGCGGACTCGTCGCCGCCGGGCTGGTGAATGGCGACAAGGCCCGCCTCCGCCAGGTCGGCTACGAGGATGCGGGCGACACCAAGAGGAATGGAGAGAAGTGCCGAGATCTCCGCGACGGATTTGATCTCCTGGCACAGGCGGCAGATGCGCTGGTGCTCGGGCAACTGCCCTTGCAGCCGGGCGGGATCCGCCGTGGTACTGACCAGCGCCTCGATGGCGAGCTGGTAGCGCGGCCGGGTACGGCCGCCGGTCATCGCGTACGGACGCACCAGCGGGTTGTGCGCCTTCGGAGCCTGCGGCTGGGAGCCGCGCAACGGCTGCTGCGAAGGGCGCTGGGAATGCGGGGGTTGCTGGGGCTGGCCGTACTGCTGGTGCTGGTAGGGGTTCTGCTCCGGCACGGACCGGCTGGGAGCCGAGGGGAAATTGAAGCGGTTCTGGTCGTGCCCACCCTGCGGCTGCTGCGCGCCGCCATAAGGATGTCCTCCGGGTGTTGTCACGTCTCCTCCTCCGACTCCAAGAACGCAGTACTCCCTGTGGAACCGCGCCACCGCACCCTACGGTGCGATGACGCGAAACACACTGCCTGTCTGTTAGTTGAGAAGACTTCCCTGCAGCTCGGCGCGCAGATCCGGAGTCAGGACACTGCCCGCGCGGTCGACAAGGAGGGCCATCTCGTAGCCCACGAGGCCGATGTCGCACTCGGGGTGCGCGAGCACCGCGAGGGACGATCCGTCGGAGACGGACATGAGGAAGAGGAATCCCCGGTCCATCTCGACCACGGTCTGGTTGACGGCGCCGCCCTCGAAGATCCGGGAGGCTCCCGCGGTCAGCGACGTCAGACCGGAGGCCACGGCCGCCAGCTGATCGGCGCGGTCACGCGGGAACCCGTCGGACATCGCCAGAAGAAGGCCGTCGGCGGAGACCACCACGGTGTGGGACACCCCAGGGGTGTTGTCCACGAAGTTGGTGATCAACCAGTTCAGGTTCTGTGCCGCCTGGCTCATCGGGCTCACACTAACGCTCCTGGTCATAGCTGTTACTTGACTGCTCGGAACCCGCGCTGCGCCCCTGCTGGACACCGCGCCGCAGGTTGCTCAACCTGCCACGGACGTCCTCCGGTGCGCGGGAGACCTGCGGGCCGCCCTGCGGGGTCGTCTCCGCGGCGCCCTCGACCAGGTTGGCCTTGGGTACCCGCCGAGGGAGACCGGACGGGGTGACCCCGCCCGCCTTCGGCTCACGGAGCTTGCCGGCCTGCTGCCAGCGCTCGTCGTTGCGCGAACGCCACGCGGCGCCGTCTTCCGTCTCCTCCGCCGGGGCCTTCTCCGTGGCGGCGGCCTGCTGCTGACGCTGCGGGCGCTGCTCGAAGAGGGATCCGGCGGACTCCGCTTCCTGCTGTGCCGGCTGCCACTGCTGCTGGCTGCCGCGTCGCGGCAGGCCCGCTCCGGTCATTTCGTGACCGGTGTCGGCAGCGGCGCCCGGACGGTCGAAGCCTACGCGTTCCCGGGCCGGTTCGGGAGCGGGCGGGGATTCCGATTCGATCCCGTAGTCCTGCTGGTAGGAGCCCGGGAAGGTGTTCTGCTCGGGCCACGCCGCCTGCGGAGACTGCTCTTCGTAACCACCGTCGTACGTCTGCGCGGGCTGCTGCTGCTCCGCGTACCCGTCTTCCGTATAGGCATATCCCTGGTCGGGGTACGCCTCGTAGGCCTGGGGCTGCTGCGCGTTCTCGTACGGGGCCTCGTAGGCCGGTGCGGCCGGCTGTTCGTAGCCCTGGTACGGCTGGTACGCGTGCTCCGGCTGGGGTTCCGGATACTCCTGGACGGCACCTTCCGGCTGCTGCTCCTGCGGGAAGCCGACCTGCGCCTCCAGCTGGGCCCGGCGCTCCTCGCGGCCCAGCGACCGGACGACCGGGTCGACCGGCGCCCCGTCGGGGCCCTGCCCGCCCTGGGCGTCGTAGCGCGAGTCGTCGAAGCCGAGTTCGGCGGCGGTGCGCAGCGGGGCGGCCTGCTGGCTCTGCTGCTGCGGAATCATCGAGGAGACGGTGAAGTCGTCGTCCGGGATGCCCTCGCCACCGCCACCGTGGGTGATGGCGTCGGGGAGCATGACCAGCGAGGTGGTGCCCGCGGCCTCGCCCGAGGGGCGCAGCTGCACGCGGATGCTGTGGCGGTCCGCCAGCCGGCCGACCACGAACAGACCCATGCGCTGCGAGATCGCGGCGTCCACGGTCGGCGGGTTGGCCAGCTTGTGGTTGATGTCCGCGAAGTCCTCGGCGGTGAGGCCGATGCCCTTGTCGTGGATCTCGACCATCACGCGGCCGTCGGGCAGACGCGTGGCGTTGACGCGGACCTTGGTCTGCGGGGAGGAGAAGGTGGTGGCGTTCTCCAGCAGCTCGGCGAGCAGGTGCACGAGGTCGGTCACGGCCTGGCCGTGGATCTCGGCCTCGGAGACGCCCGAGAGCTCGATGCGCTCGTACTGCTCCACCTCGGAGGAGGCGGCGCGCAGCACGTCGACGAGGGGGACCGGCTGGTCCCAGCGGCGGCCCGGGTTCTCACCCGCGAGGATGAGGAGGTTCTCGCCGTTGCGGCGCATACGGGTGGCCAGGTGGTCCAGGCGGAAGAGGTTCTCCAGCTGGTCCGGGTCGGCCTCGTTGTTCTCCAGGTCGGTGATGAGGGTCAGCTGGCCCTCGATCAGCGACTGGTTGCGCATGGAGAGGTTCGTGAAGATCGCGTTGACGTTCCCTCGCAGGAGCGCCTGCTCGGCGGCGAGCCGGACCGCTTCCCGGTGGACCTGGTCGAAGGCGCGCGCGACCTCGCCGATCTCGTCCTGGGAGTTGATCGGGATCGGCTGGACGCGGGTGTCGACCTTGCCCGGGTCCGTGCGCGAGAGCTGGTCGACGAGCATCGGCAGGCGCTGCTCGGCGACGTCGAAGGCGGAGCTGCGCAGGCGGAGCATCGCACGGCTCATCTGGCGGGCCATCATGCCGGCCAGGATGAACGCGGCGAGCATGGCCACGACCACGATCGCGCCGGTGAGGATGGCGTCGCTCTGCGACTTGTCCGAGACCGCGACGGCGTCCTTGACGGCCTTGTCGAGGAGGTCCTTCTCGATCTCGGCGTAGGCGTCGAACTTGGCGGTGGCGGCGGCCTGCCAGGCGGGGGCGGTGGTGCCGTTCAGGGCGAGCTTGGCGGGCTTGTCGCCGCTGGCTATCGCCTCGGTCATACCGGTGAGCGCGGAGCCGTTGACCACGGGCGGGGCCTTGAAGGTGGTGCTGCCGGACTGCTCGGCGGCCTGCTTGGCCTGAGCGAGCTTGGCGGCGCCCTCCTCGGACTTCTTGCCCATGACCTCCTTCAGCCGGTTCGTGTCCTCGTCGGTGCCGGCGGCGACGTACTCACCGATGGCGATCTCTTCGAGGTAGGCGTAGGAGGAGAAGGCGACGAGCTGGGCCTTGCGGACGTTCTCGTCCTCGCTCGGGCGCACCAGCAGGTGCGTACCGACGGAGCGCTGGAGCGAGTTCGCGGCCTTGGCCAGCTCGACCGCGTAGACCATGCGGCCGTAGCTGGTGACGTTGCCGGTGCCGAGGCCCAGTTCGTTGGAGAACTGCATGAGGTAGTGCTGGACCAGCACGTACCCCTCTTCGGTCGGGATGGGGCCGGCCGCGGCGGGGAGGTTCTTCTTGGGGGTCTCGGGGACGGCGTAGGCCGTCTTGCGGACCTGTTCCAGCTTGGGCTCCTCCTGGCGGAAGAGCTCCAGGCGCCGTTCCAGACCCTGCTTCTGCGGCAGGTTCTTGGCGGCCTCGGCGAACTTGGCCTTGGCCGCGTCGGTGGCCGCGTAGGCCTTCGTCACGGCCTGGTTGGCGCGGTCGCCCTTCAGGAGGGGCTCGGCGGTGAGGTCACGCTCGTTGAGGAGGGCCTGGCCGTATTCGGCCGCCGCCTGGACGATCCGCGCGGTCTGCTCGGCGTCCTTGGCCTCGTTCCAGCTGTCGACCGAACCCTTCACCTGGAAGCCGCCCATGACCAGGCCCACGAGGGCCGGTACGAGGAGGATGGCGTTCAGGCGGGTCGGCACGCGCCAGTTGCGGGGGGAGAACTTGCTGGTGCTGCCGCCGCCGGTGGATGGTTCCACGGGTACGTCGACAGGTGACGCGGCCGCGCGCGGCGGCGGGGTGAAGTTGCCGCGCGCGGGTTCATCCGCGGGGCTCGAGTTGCTTCGCCTCACTCGACCAACAACCTCTCGGCGGTGCTACTAGCTAGTTCGTTGAATTCCAGCACGATGAACGGCCGTGTTCCAAACAGTTGAAATCCGCGTTTCCCAGAGCCTTATGTCCCGCATAAACCGGACATAAAGAGCGAGGTACGGCAAAAGCCGGGACAGTCGTGCGCGCAGCGGTACCAGCCGAACGCGCGCTGTGCCCAACTGGCGGCAATTCTCTGTCGAAACGTTATGAACGACAGGGGCGGGCCGTGTCCGATGACACAGCCCGCCCCCGCGAATCGACCTCGAAACCGTGTTACTTGAGCCGGGCCATCAGGGCGTGCTCGACGAGCGTGATGAGCGCGCTCTTGGCGTCCGCGCGGTGGCGGGCGTCGGTGGTGATGATCGGGGCGTCGGGTCCGATCTGGAGGGCCTCGCGGACCTCCTCCGGCGTGTACGGCTGGTGCCCCTCGAAGCCGTTCAGCGCCACGACGAACGGCAGGCCGCTGTTCTCGAAGTAGTCGACGGCCGGGAAGCAGTCCGCGAGACGGCGCGTGTCGACGAGGACGACGGCGCCGATCGCGCCGCGGACCAGGTCGTCCCACATGAACCAGAAGCGGTCCTGACCGGGCGTACCGAAGAGGTACAGGATCAGGTCCTGGTCCAGGGTGATGCGGCCGAAGTCCATGGCGACCGTGGTGGTCGTCTTGTCACCGGTGTGCGTGAGGTCGTCGATGCCCGCGCTCGCGGACGTCATCACGGCCTCGGTGCGCAGGGGGTTGATCTCGGAGACCGCGCCGACGAACGTGGTCTTGCCCACGCCGAAGCCGCCCGCCACCACGATCTTCGCGGAGGTGGTGGAGCGGGGAGCCGCTCCGGCGTCAGAGCTTGCGAAGTCCACTGAGAACCCTCTCGAGCAGCGTTACATCCGGCGTTCCGCCGGCCTCTCCATTGCCCGGCTGGTGGATGGCCACCATTCCGGCCTCGGCCAGGTCGGCCACGAGGATCCGGGCGACACCGAGCGGCATCGACAGCAGTGCGGAGACCTCCGCGACCGACTTCACCTCACGGCACAAGGTGCAGATGCGCTGGTGCTCCGGGAGCAGGGTGGAGAGGTGCATCGGATCGGCCGTGGTGCTGACCAGCGCCTCGATGGCGAGCTGGTAGCGCGGCCGGGTACGGCCGCCGGTCATCGCGTACGGACGCACCAGCGGCTGGTCGCCTTCCGAGTACGAGTCTCCGTACGCGTCGGGATAGGCGGGGGGCGGGGTCATTGATCCTCCGGGCTGGACAGCAGTGGTCAGCGTGCCGTCTGACGGGGCGGCCGGTGGGGGGACGTGATGACGGCCTGACGGGGGTACTGGTTTCCGGGAGCGGAGTCCCGGTCCCCCGGCCGGAAGTACCGTCCGGCCGGGAGTGTGCGAGTCAGATGAGCAGGCTTCCCTGAAGCTCCGCGCGCAGGTCCGGGGTGAGGACGCTGCCGGCGCGGTCCACGAGGAGGGCCATCTCGTAGCCCACGAGGCCGATGTCGCACTCGGGGTGCGCGAGCACCGCGAGGGACGATCCGTCGGAGACGGACATGAGGAAGAGGAATCCCCGGTCCATCTCGACCACCGTCTGGTTGACGGCGCCGCCCTCGAAGATCCGGGAGGCCCCGGCGGTCAGCGAGGTCAGACCGGAGGCCACGGCCGCCAGCTGGTCGGCGCGGTCACGGGGGAATCCTTCGGACATCGCCAGAAGGAGTCCGTCGGCGGAGACCACCACGGTGTGGGACACCCCAGGGGTGTTGTCCACGAAGTTGGTGATCAACCAGTTCAGGTTCTGTGCCGCCTGGCTCATCGAACTCAACTATCGCTCCTGCTGGTAAGTGGGGTCGACGTGGTAACTGCCGGTCGCGGGGCCGGTGGTGCCGGCCTGGCGCCCCTGCTGGATACCGCGTCGGAGGTTGGTGAGGCGCCCGCGGACGTCGTCCGGGGCACGCGAGACCTGCGGGCCCGCCTGGGCCTCGGCCTGCTGCTGGGCGGTACCGGCCACGAGGTTCGCCCGCGGCACCCGGCGGGGCAGCCCCGAGGTGGTGATGCCGCCGGCGGCGGGCTGACGCACCCGCTCCGCCTGACGCATCAGCTCGTCGTTGGGGGAGGACCGCCAGCTGACCGTCGGCGTGCTGCCGGTGACCGCGGTGGCGGGCTCGGCCGCGTGCTCCTGGCCGCGCTGCGGCCCGGACTGCTGGGGCTGCTGCGGCTGCTGGGGTACGGCCGGCGCCTGCCCGGAGGACTGGGCGTCCGCCTGCGGGAACCAGTTCGACTCCAGTGTGTCGAAGATCGGGCTCCGCAGCTCGCCGGTGTTCTGCGAGGGGGCCGGCGGCAGCGCCTCCGGCTGGTGGGCCTGCGGCAGCTGCGGAGCCTCGGCGCGCGGGGCCGGGGCGTAGCCGCCCTGCTGCTGCGCCGGCGGACGCTGTTCGCCGTAGCCGCCGGCACCGGGGCCGCCGGGGCGGGCGAACTGGCCGGTGGAGGCCGGGTCCAGCGGACCGCCCTGCTGCGGGCGCTCGAACTGGCCGGTCTGGCTCGGGCCGGCGTCCTGCGGACGCGGGGCGTTGAAGTCCGGACGGGCGAACTCGGCCGTGGAGCCGGGGCCCGACAGTTCGTCGTGGCCGCGCGGGACCTCCTGGCCGTTCTGCCCCGCACCCCAGCTGGTGGTCTGCGGGAGCCCGGCCGGAGAGGCGCCGGCACCCGGAAGCTCCGGGCGGGGGGCGCCACCGCGCGGCGGCAGCTGCGGACGACGGCGCTGGACCGGAGCCTTCTGGCCCGGCTGCTGCCCAGGCTGCTGCCGACCCTGCTGACCCTGCTGACCCTGCTGGCCGTACTGGCCGGGCTGCTGGGGCTGGCCCTGCTGGGGCTGCTGCCCGTACTGACCCGGCTGCTGCGGGGACTGGGGCTGCTGCGGACGCTCGAAACCGTTGCCCTGCGGGAACCCGCCGGGCGCGGGCTGCTGCGGCATGCCGGCCGGACGGGCCTGCGGGCCGCCCGAGAGGAGCCCGCCGCCCTGGTTGCCGCCCTGACCGCGGGCGGGCAGCGGAGCCCCGGAGCCGAAGGCACCCTGGCCCTGGCCCGTCGCGGCGCCGGGACCGCCCTGGGGACGCTGCCCCGGGCCGCCCTGCTGCGGACGCTGCTGCTGGCCCGGCGCACCGTCACGTCCGGGCAGGGCGGCACGCTGGCCGCCGCCCTGGACCTGGCCGCGCTGCTGGCCGGCGCCGACGGCGGGACGTGCGCCCGCGCCGGGCACGGAAGCCTGCCCACCGGGAGCACCCTGACCGCCCTGGCCGCCCGCGGGGCCGCCCTGAGCGCCCGCGGGGCCGCCCTGGCCCGGCATCGGAGCCGGCTTCTTGCCGCCCTGGGCGACGTCCACCGGGAGCATGACGAGGGCCGTCGTACCGCCCGAGTCGGAGGGGCGCAGCTGGATGCGGATGCCGTGTCGCAGGGACAGGCGGCCGACCACGAACAGGCCCATGCGGCGGGAGACGGAGACGTCCACGGTCGGCGGCGACGCGAGCCGCTCGTTGATCGCGGCGAGGTCCTCGGGGGAGAGGCCGATGCCGGTGTCGTGGATCTCGACGAGCACGCGGCCGTCGGGCAGCGCGTGACCGGTGACCTTGACCTTGGTCTGCGGGGAGGAGAACGAGGTGGCGTTCTCCAGCAGCTCGGCGAGGAGGTGCACGAGGTCGTTGACGACGCGGCCGGCGACGTCGGTGCCGGGCACCGACGCGAGTTCGATGCGCTCGTACTGCTCCACCTCGGACGCCGCGGCGCGGAGCACGTCGACGAGCGGGACGGGGCGGGTCCACCGGCGGCCCGGCTCCTCGCCCGCGAGGACGAGGAGGTTTTCGCCGTTACGGCGCATGCGGGTCGCGAGGTGGTCGAGCTTGAAGAGGGAGGACAGCTGGTCCGGGTCGGCCTCGCGGGACTCCAGTTCGGAGATGAGCGAGAGCTGACGCTGGATGAGGCCCTGGGAGCGGCGCGAGAGGTTGGTGAACATCGCGTTGACGTTGCCCCGGAGGAGGGCCTGCTCGGCGGCGAGGCGGACGGCCTCGCGGTGCACGTCGTCGAAGGCCGCGGCCACCTGGCCGATCTCGTCGCGGGTGTGCAGGCCGACGGACTCCACGGAGGTGTCCACGTCCTGCGGGTCCGACTCCGAGAGCTGCTTGACGAGCTCGGGCAGACGGTCCTGGGCGACGCGCGTCGCGGTGTCCTGCAGGCGGCGCAGCGAGCGGATCATGGACCGGGCCATGATGAAGGCGCCGACGAGCGAGACGCCGAGGACGAGGAGGATCAGGGCACCGTTGATGATGGCGTCCTGCTGCGACTCGTTCTTGAGCTCGCGGGCCTTCTGCTCCATGTCCTCGAGCAGGGTGAGCTCGATGACCTTCATCGCCTGGAGCTTGGTGTCGTCGGCGTCGTACCAGTCCATCCAGGACCGGTTCTTCTCCTTGCCGAACTGCCCCTGGGTGCTCAGCACGCGGCGGGCGTAGTGGTCGGCGGTGCCGATCTCCGTGTTGCCGTCGCCGAGCGCCGCGAGGAGTTCCTCGGGCTTGCCCTGGTAGACGAGCTCGAAGGTCTTCTTCTGCTGGCTCTCACCGCGCAGCGCGGAGAGGGCGTAGAGGCGGTCGTTCTCCTCCAGCTTGCCCGGCTTGTCGCCGCTCTCGGGGAGCGAGGCGGCGATGATCGCGCGCTGGATGGAGGCGTACTCCTTGGCGGCGGAGAACGCCGCCAGGGCGCGGGTGCGCTTGATCATCTCGGGGCTGGAGGTGGCCTGGGCCATGTCCTGCGAGAGCGAGAGCAGCGAGACGATCAGCGAGTTGTACTCGGTGACGGTCTGCTGGGCGCCGTTGACGTACGCCTTCTTGCGGATGTCCTCGATGCCGGTGAGCTGGCGGCCGATCTGCAGGATGTTGTTGCGGATCGACTTGAGGGTCTCGTCCTTGTCCTGCGCGTTGTCGACCTTGTCGGTCGCGGAGGCGAAGGCCTTGGCGGCGGCGTCGGTCTGGTCGCGGACGCCCTGGACGAGGCTGTTGGCCTTGCCGTCCTTGGTCTGCGACAGCGGACCGGCCGACTTGTCGCGCTCCTCCTGGAGCATGGCGGCCAGGTTGGTGGCCTGCCGGGTCATCGTCGTCAGCAGCTGCATGTGCTCCAGCTGCGCGATGTCGTTCATCGAGTCGTTGATGCGGAAACCACCGAGCGTGGTGGCGGCGACGACGGGCAGCGTCAGCAGCGACACCAGTCGCGTGCTGATGCGCCAGTTCTGCATGGCCAGACGGGAACCGGGCCCGGGCGGGGCCTTCGGTATCGCCTCGTCGGGCTCGGCGGACTCGCTCTTGCCCTTGGCCCGGCCGGCCTTGGCGACCTTGCCGGGCTTCCCGGACTTGCCGCGGCCCTTCGCCTTCACCGAAGCCGGGGCATCGGGGCCCGCTCCTTCGACAGCCGGCCCGCGGTTCTGGGCGTGCTGGGGCGAGGAGCCACGGTCGGTCCCGCCGCGCGGCTCCTGCTCCGCCGCAGCGCTGCCATCCCTCTTGAATCGTCCCTGCACTAGCGTCGCAACCTCTGGACCAGGCGTCCCGCCGGATGAGCGGTGGGACGGTGTCGAGTCGTGGGGCACTGACGGCCCCATGGTGGTCGTCGGTGACCGGCGCGTCTCCCTCTCCTTGCCACCGCGCTCGGCGCTCTCTCGCGCCACCTGCGCGCCGGCTGATACCCGCGGCGGTCCCGCGAATTCCAGCACAGTGGGGGATCTCCAACAAGGTGCGCGTGTCGCCCCGGCGAGCCGGTCACGGCACGTGATGGATGGGCTACGCGATGTGCAACAGCTATCGGGATGAATCGGACTTACGCCAATCAAAGCTTGCCTCTGGCAAGGTGTCCCAGTCCTGATGATCAGGAGCGGAATGGCTGATTCAGTGGCGCAATGTCCGTTTCGTCGGGTGGAATTGACTGACCATTATGCCCGGAATGCCCCTTCATTGGTGAGGAAACTCACACGCGAGTGGCCATTACTTCCTGGTTCGGTCGGGGATTCAGATGTTTAGCCTTGCCTTTTAAAGGGTTGGCGCCCCACCCGGCGCATCCGACAACCCTCACCCCACGAGCGAGCCGAGGGCCCGAAACTCCGATGAAGACGACGATGATGTTCCGCAACATAGCCAACCCCCGCCGCACGACCCTCGCGCACCTCAAGGACGCCGAGGAACTGCAGGCGGCCCCGGCCACCCCGGAGCACTCCGTCGAGCTTCCGGGCCAGACCGCGAACCCCCGCCGCACCGTCCTGATGGACGCGCCGGTCGCCGCCGCGCAGTAGCGGCCCCGCGCGAGGACGCGGAGCGCCGCCGCCCACCGCGTTAGCCTGGAGTCCGCAGACTCCAGCCAGCGGAAATACAGAGGGGCAGACGCAACACGTGCGCATCGCCAGGTTCTCGATCGACGGCAACGTCGCCTTCGGCGCGGTCGAGGGCGACGCCGCCCCCGGCGACGGGTCGGAGCTCGTCCTCGACATCATCAAGGGCATCCCCTTCGCGGACTTCGAGCTCTCGGGCACGAAGGTCCCGCTGAGCAAGGTCCGGCTGCTGCCGCCCGTGCTCCCGAACAAGGTCGTGGCCGTCGGCCGCAACTACGCGGAGCACGCGGCGGAGCTGGGCAACGAGGTGCCCGAGGCTCCGATCACCTTCTTCAAGCCCTCCACCTCGGTGGTCGGTCCGGGCGACCCGATCACGTACCCCTCCTTCTCGCAGGACCTCCACCACGAGGCGGAGCTCGCCGTGGTCATCGGCCGCATGTGCCGGGAGGTCCCCAGGGAGCGCGTCAAGGACGTGATCCTCGGCTACACCTGCGCCAACGACGTCACCGCGCGCGACGTCCAGCAGCGGGAGAAGCAGTGGGCCCGGGCCAAGGGCTTCGACAGCGCCTGCCCCCTCGGCCCCTGGATCGAGACCGGCCTCGACCCGGCGGCGATCGCCGCGGGCCTGGCCGTCCAGTGCACCGTCAACGGCGAACAGCGCCAGCTCGGCAGCACCAGCGACATGGTCCGCTCCGTCGAGGACCTGATCGTGCACATCAGCGAGGCCATGACCCTGCTCCCGGGCGACGTCATCCTCACGGGGACCCCGGCCGGAGTCGGCCCCCTCAACGTCGGCGACGAGGTCGCCGTCACCATCGAAGGCATCGGCACTCTCACCAACAAGGTGATCAAGCGTGGCTAACGCGAACGTCCGCGTACGTTTCTGTCCCTCCCCGACCGGCAACCCCCACGTGGGCCTGGTCCGCACCGCCCTCTTCAACTGGGCGTTCGCCCGCCACCACGGCGGTACGTTCGTCTTCCGCATCGAGGACACCGACGCGGCGCGCGACTCCGAGGAGTCGTACGTCCAGCTGCTCGACTCGCTGCGCTGGCTCGGCTTCACCTGGGACGAGGGTCCCGAGGTGGGCGGCCCGCACGCCCCGTACCGCCAGTCCCAGCGCATGGACATCTACGCGGACGTGGCGCGCAAGCTCCAGGACGGCGGCTACGCCTACCACTGCTACTGCACCACCGAGGAGCTCGACGCGCGCCGCGACGCCGCCCGCGCGGCCGGCAAGCCCTCCGGCTACGACGGCCAGTGCCGCGACCTCACGGCGGAGCGGAAGGCCGCGTACGAGGCCGAGGGCCGCAGCTCGATCGTCCGCTTCCGGATGCCCGACGAGACCATCACCTTCACGGACCTGGTCCGCGGCGAGCTCTCCTTCTCTCCGGAGAACGTGCCGGACTTCGGCATCGTCCGCGCGAACGGCGCCCCGCTGTACACGCTGGTCAACCCGGTCGACGACGCGCTGATGGAGATCACGCACGTCCTGCGCGGCGAGGACCTGCTGTCCTCCACCCCCCGCCAGATCGCCCTCTACAAGGCGCTGATCGAGCTGGGCGTCGCCAAGGCCGTCCCCGAGTTCGGCCACCTGCCGTACGTCATGGGCGAGGGCAACAAGAAGCTCTCCAAGCGCGACCCGGAGTCCTCGCTCAACCTCTACCGCGAGCGCGGCTTCCTGCCCGAGGGCCTGCTGAACTACCTCTCGCTCCTGGGCTGGTCCTTCTCCAAGGACCAGGACATCTTCTCCATCGAGGAGATGGTGGCGAAGTTCGACATCCCGGACGTCAACGCCAACCCGGCGCGCTTCGACCTCAAGAAGTGCGAGGCGATCAACGCCGACCACATCCGCCGCCTCGACCCGAAGGCCTTCGCGGACGCCTGCGCGCCCTGGCTCGCGGCCCCGCACGCCAACTGGGCCCCCGAGGACTTCGACGCCGAGGCCTGGGCGCGCATCGCCCCGCACGCCCAGACCCGCGTGACCGTCCTGTCGGACATCACCGCGAACGTCGACTTCCTGTTCCTGAAGGACCCGGTCGAGGACCAGGCGTCGTGGGACAAGGCCATGAAGGGCGAGCCCGCGGCCCTGCTGACCACCGCCCGCGAGAACCTGGCCGGCGCCGACTGGTCGGACCCGGAGTCCCTCAAGCAGGCCGTCCTGACCGCGGGCGAGGCCCACGGCCTCAAGCTCGGCAAGGCGCAGGCCCCCGTCCGCGTGGCCGTCACCGGCCGCACGGTCGGCCTGCCGCTCTTCGAGTCCCTGGAGATCCTGGGCCGGGAGCGCTCGCTGGCGCGCATCGACGCGGCGCTGGCGAAGCTCGCCGCCTGATCCGCACCCCGTGAAAGGGGCGGTGGCCTTCCGGCCGCCGCCCCTTTCGGCGTTGTCGGCGACCGGCCCTAAGGTGCGTGCAGTTGATCACGCACTCCCCGGAAGGCCGCACCATGCCGATGACCGCCCCCGACTTCGACCGCTACTTCACCCCGGGCCACTCCTTCGTCTACGAGAGCGGGGAGAGCGGCACCCTCGCGGTGGCCGTGGCCGGGGAGCTGTGGCTCCCGAGCGGCGAGGTGATCGCCTGCGACCCCTTCGTCAGCCTCGGCGGGGGATGGACCAAGCCCTTCACCACCCGGGTGGCCCCCGGCCGCTACCGCGTCGAGACGGCGATAGCCACCCTCGTCACCCCCGGTGCGGACCCCGGCGGTCGCCCGCACCTGCGTACGGCCGCCGCCCGGCTGGTGATCCGGGACACGGCGACGGCGAGCTGGGAGCACGCCGTGACCGAGGGGCAGGACGTGTCCGGCCTCGGTGACGGCGAGTTCTTCGGCTACGGGGTGGACGCGGGCGCCGGCTGCTTCTACGACAAGGCCGCCGACGATTCCTTCCCGGAGTGCGAGGGCGACGAGGGTCCGCTCTGGGGCGCCTTCGAGGGGGCCGGCCACGGCCCCGGCCCGTACCTGGTCGGAGGTGAGCACGGTCACAACCTCGCGGCCTTCGGCTCCGGCTGGGGCGACGGCCACTACCCGACCTGGATCGGCCGGGACGCCGACGGCGAGGTCACCTGTTTCGTGACGGACTTCTTCGTCGTGCCCACGCCGGAGGACGCCGCGGCGTAGGCTCGCTCCCATGCCGATCCGCGCCGTGCTGTGGGACATCGACGACACCCTGTTCGACTACACGGGTGCCGATTCGGCGGGCCTGGCACGGCACCTCGTCGACGAGGGGCTGGGGGAGCGCTACGGCACCCCCGAGGAGGCCCTGGCCCTGTGGCGGCGGGTCACGGAGGCGCACTGGGCGCGCTTCGCGGCCGGCGAGGTCACCTTCCAGGGCCAGCGCCAGGACCGGGTGCGGGACTTCCTCGATTCCCCCGGCATGGGCGACGAGCGGGCCGACGCCTGGTTCGACCGCTACGTCGAGCACTACAAGGCCGCATGGACGCTGTTCCCGGACGTCGTGCCGGTACTGGACGCCCTGGCCGGTGACTACCGGCACGGGGTGCTCTCCAACTCCTCCGCCGCCAACCAGGACCCCAAACTGCGCCACCTCGGGGTGCGCGACCGCTTCGAGGTGCTCGTCTGCGCCGCCGAGCTGGGCGTCAGCAAGCCCGACGCCGCCGCCTTCCTCGCCGCCTGCGCGGCCCTGGGGCTGTCCGCGGGCGAGGTGGCGTACGTGGGCGACCAGCCGGAGATCGACGCGCGGGGCGCCCGTGACGCGGGTCTGAAGGCGGTCTGGCTCGACCGGGACGGAGGGCGCGGGCCCGGCCCGGCCGGCGTGCACCGGATCGCCGGACTCGACGGGCTGCCGGAGTTGCTGGCGGCAGATACCCGTTTTGGAGCACGGTCAGGCATCCGGTAATGTTCTTTCTGCGCCGCCGGAGCGGGCCGAAAGGTCGGAACGGAGGCGCTAACCAAACGAAAGCCCCCCAGGGGGTTGAAGTTCGGTGGGCTATAGTGTAATTGGCAACACGAGGGTTTCTGGTTCCCTTATTCTAGGTTCGAGTCCTGGTAGCCCAGCGCAGTGCAGTAGTAACGCAGTGCTTTGCCCCCGTTGTGTAGCGGCCTAGCACGCCGCCCTCTCAAGGCGGTAGCGCCGGTTCGAATCCGGTCGGGGGTACAGATCCTTCCCGCGAGATCTCCAGGGTCGCACCCGGACGTCTTGATGCAGGATCGCTAGGGCCCCCGTTGTGTAGCGGCCTAGCACGCCGCCCTCTCAAGGCGGTAGCGCCGGTTCGAATCCGGTCGGGGGTACCAAGGTCTGGCTGGTCTAGACCATTGGGCTATAGTGTAATTGGCAACACGAGGGTTTCTGGTTCCCTTATTCTAGGTTCGAGTCCTGGTAGCCCAGCGCAGTACCGCAGTAAAGCTAGCCCCCGTTGTGTAGCGGCCTAGCACGCCGCCCTCTCAAGGCGGTAGCGCCGGTTCGAATCCGGTCGGGGGTACGTACAGGAGAGGCCCTCCGCGTTCATCGCGGAGGGCCTCTTCGCTGTGTCCGGCCGGAAGCCCGAGTGGACCGGCCCGGCATACAAGTACGGGCCCGGAGGCGCGAGTTCGGACGTGTGCGGCGTCGTTCGCGCCCCCGGACCCGGGGGGTTGGCGGTGGAGGTCTGCGGCCGGGGAGGTGCTCAGCCGGAGCGGCGCAGGGCCTCCGTCAGACGGGCGGCCGCGTCGATGACGGCCTGGGCGTGCATGCGCCCGGGGTGCCGGGTCAGGCGCTCGATCGGCCCGGAGACCGATACGGAGGCCACCACGCGGTTCGACGGCCCGCGCACCGGCGCCGAGACGGAGGCCACGCCGGGCTCCCGCTCGCCGATCGACTGGGCCCAGCCGCGGCGCCGTACGCCGGACAGGGCCGTGGCCGTGAAGCGCGCGCCCTGCAGGCCCCGGTGGAGCCGTTCGGGCTCCTCCCAGGCCATCAGGATCTGTGCGGCCGATCCGGCCTTCATGGGGAGCGTGGAGCCCACCGGGACGGTGTCCCGCAGGCCCGACAGCCGCTCGGCGGCCGCCACGCAGATGCGCATGTCGCCCTGACGACGGTAGAGCTGCGCGCTCTCGCCCGTCACGTCACGGAGGTGCGTGAGCACCGGTCCGGCCGTCGCCAGCAGGCGGTCCTCGCCGGCCGCGGCGGCAAGCTCTGCCAGCCGCGGACCGAGGATGAACCGGCCCTGCATGTCCCTCGCCACCATCCGGTGGTGTTCCAGTGCCACGGCAAGGCGATGTGCCGTGGGTCGTGCGAGCCCTGTCGCCGCGACCAGCCCGGCGAGGGTGGCCGGACCGGACTCCAGTGCGCTCAGTACCAGAGCTGCCTTGTCGAGAACGCCGACGCCGCTAGAGTTGTCCATGAAACGATATTCACGTCTCACACTGTGAAACGCAAGTTCAATTTTTCCAAGAACCAGCGAGTCTGTATGTGCGGGTCCACGAACCACTGGGTCCGAGCCGTCGTTCCGCACTGTGGGGTAGCGGGCGATCAGGCGCTACAGATCTCTAATAAGCGCCGGCCCAACCGGCCGGCCGGAGGGAAAGCGATGGGTAGGACACTCGCGGAGAAGGTCTGGGACGACCACGTCGTCCGGCGCGCCGAGGGCGAGCCCGATCTCCTCTTCATTGATCTCCACCTGCTGCACGAGGTGACCAGCCCGCAGGCCTTCGAAGGCCTGCGTCAGGCCGGCCGCAAGGTCCGACGCCTCGACCTCACCATCGCGACCGAGGACCACAACACCCCCACGCTCGACATCGACAAGCCGATCGCGGACCCGGTCTCCCGCGCCCAGCTGGAGACGCTGCGGGCGAACTGCGCCGAGTTCGGTGTCCGTCTGCACTCGCTGGGTGACGTGGAGCAGGGTGTCGTCCACGTCGTGGGACCGCAGCTGGGCCTGACCCAGCCCGGCACCACGGTGGTCTGCGGCGACTCGCACACCTCCACCCACGGCGCCTTCGGCGCGCTGGCCTTCGGCATCGGCACCAGCCAGGTCGAGCACGTGCTGGCCACCCAGACGCTGCCGCTGGCCCGCCCGAAGACGATGGCGATCACCGTCACCGGCGAGCTGGCCGAGGGCGTCACCGCGAAGGACCTGATCCTGGCGATCATCGCCAAGATCGGCACCGGCGGCGGCCAGGGCTACATCCTGGAGTACCGCGGCGAGGCCGTCGAGAAGCTGTCGATGGAAGCCCGCATGACCATCTGCAACATGTCGATCGAGGCCGGCGCCCGCGCGGGCATGATCGCCCCCGACCGGACCACCTTCGACTACCTCCAGGGCCGTGACCACGCCCCCGTGGGCGAGGACTGGGACGCGGCGGTCGCGTACTGGGAGACGCTGCGCACCGATGAGGACGCGGTCTTCGACGCGGAGGTCGTCATCGACGGCGCTTCGCTGTCCCCGTTCGTCACCTGGGGCACCAACCCGGGCCAGGGCGCGCCGCTGTCGGCCGCCGTCCCCGACCCGGCTTCGTACGAGGACGCTTCGGAGCGCCTGGCCGCCGAAAAGGCCCTGGAGTACATGGGGTTGACCGCCGGGCAGCCGCTGCGCGAGATCCGTGTCGACACGGTCTTCGTAGGTTCCTGCACCAACGGCCGCATCGAGGACCTGCGGGCCGTCGCCGGGATCATCGGGGGCCGCAAAGTCGCCGACGGCGTACGGATGCTGGTCGTCCCGGGCTCGGTCCGGGTCGCCCTCCAGGCCGTGGAAGAGGGCCTGGACAAGGTCTTCAAGGACGCCGGCGCCGAATGGCGGCACGCGGGCTGCTCGATGTGCCTGGGCATGAACCCCGACCAACTGGCTCCTGGTGAGCGTTCCGCGTCCACCTCCAACCGCAACTTCGAAGGCCGGCAGGGCAAGGGCGGGCGGACCCACCTGGTCTCCCCGCAGGTGGCCGCCGCCACCGCGGTGCTGGGCCACCTGGCCTCGCCCGCCGACCTGTCCGACGCCACCGCGACCGCCGGAGTCTGAACCATGGAAGCCTTCACCACCCACACCGGCCGGGCCGTCCCGCTGCGCCGCAGCAACGTCGACACCGACCAGATCATCCCGGCCCACTGGCTGAAGAAGATCACCCGCGACGGGTTCGAGGACGGGCTCTTCGAGGCCTGGCGCAAGGACCCGGAGTTCGTCACGAACCGTCCGGAGCGCGCCGGTGCCACGGTGCTGGTCGCCGGTCCCGACTTCGGCACCGGTTCCTCGCGCGAGCACGCCGTCTGGGCCCTGCAGAACTTCGGCTTCAAGACCGTCATCTCCTCGCGCTTCGCCGACATCTTCCGCGGCAACTCGCTGAAGAACGGTCTGCTGACGGTCGTCCTGCCCCAGGAGACCGTCGAGCGGCTCTGGGAGCTGACCGAGGCCGACCCCACCGCCGAAATCACCGTCGACCTGGTGGACCGCAAGGTCCGAGCCGAGGGCGTCGAGGCCGAGTTCGAACTCGACGACAACGCCCGCTGGCGTCTGCTGGAGGGGCTGGACGACATCTCGCTCACCCTTCAGAACGAAGCGGACATCGACGCTTACGAAAGCACCCGCCCGGCCTTCAAGCCCCGCACGATTCGGGCTTGATTCCTGCCTGATCAGCGCTTATTCACCCTTGGGTGATCACATCGGCAACACTGTGCCCCCCGCCTTCCGGCGGGGGGCACAGCCGTATGTTGAGGCCCCGTGAGGCGACAACTCGCCCCAGATGGCACAATCTGTGCATGGAACGCGACAGTCAACTGCACCTCTACGAACTCGTCGCGGACCGGTTGAAAGAAGCACACGCAAGGGTGCGCACACTGCAAGTCCCGGAGGGCGTAAGGATGGCGCTGTCCCGGAAGCTGTTGGTCGTCACTGCGGCGTCGAAGCACGATCTCGTCGATGCGGCAAGGCGCCTGGACAGGTTGATGAAGGACCTCGACGAGGGTCGATTCCCTGAAGGCGACTGATGCGAAGGAACTCCGTAACGGCCTGCATCGTTGCGGCACTAGGGTGATTAGCCCGTTTCGTGTTTGATTTGCGGTATATATCCGCCTAACGTGCGAAATAAGCTTGAACACATTCGTTCTGGCGAAGTCTCCGAAGGGGAAGACGTGAACAAGGCGCAGCTCGTAGAAGCGATTGCCGACAAGGTTGGCGGCCGCCAGCAGGCCGCGGACGCTGTCGACGCGGTACTCGACGCGATCGTCCGCGCGGTCGTCGCGGGCGACCGGGTCTCGGTCACGGGCTTCGGCTCGTTCGAGAAGGTGGAGCGGCCCGCCCGCTACGCCCGCAACCCGCAGACGGGTGAGCGCGTCCGGGTCAAGAAGACCTCGGTTCCCCGTTTCCGTGCGGGTCAGGGCTTCAAGGACCTGGTCAGCGGCACCAAGAAGCTCCCCAAGGGCGGCGAGGTGTCGGTGAAGAAGGCGCCGAAGGGCAGCCTGTCCGGCGGTGCCTCGGCGTCCGCGACGGTCAAGAAGGCCGCGGCCAAGAAGGCCACCACCGCCAGGAAGGCGGCGGCCAAGACCACGGTCGCGAAGAAGACCGCGGCGACCGTGAAGAAGACCGCCGCCAAGAAGACCACCGCGACGGCGAAGAAGACGACCGCGGTGGCCAAGAAGGCCGCGCCGGCGGCCAAGAAGACCACCGCCGTCAAGGCGACCGCGGCGAAGAAGACCACGGCCGCCGCCAAGAAGACCGCCCCGGCGGCCAAGAAGGCTGCTCCGGCGACCAAGGCGCCCGCCACGAAGAAGGCGACGGCGCGCAAGACCACCGCGAAGAAGACCACCGCCCGCAAGAAGTAAGGGGCACGAGTCACACACGCCGGGCCGGTTTCCCCACCAGGGGGAAGCCGGCCCGCGGTGCGTGGTCCCGGGCCACTCGCCCGGGGTTTGCGCAGGTCAGAAGGTCTGCAGGGTGACCAGGGTGATGCGCAGGGCCGGGCCCTCGCCGTCCGTCTCGATCCGTACGCGCTGCCCCGGGCGCAGCAGCAGCAGGCCGCCCGCCTCGAAGGCCGCGGCCTCGAAGGGCACCGGGGTGCCGTCGTCCAGCAGCACACTGCCGCTGTGGGTCCGGGAGTCGTACGTGTACGCGGTCGCCTGCATACGGGCACTGTATCGGGCCGTGTGCCGGCCCACGCCGAGGGCGAGGGCCGTACGCAGGTCCGCCGCGGTGTCCACGTCCCGGCGGACGCTCTCGACGTCCGCCAGCGAGATTTCCACCGCCCCCGAGGCCGAATGACGGGCCCGGGAGGGGCCGCCGAACGAGGGGGCCAATTCCACGTCCGGGCCGGCGCAAAGCAGCGTGGTACCGATTCCGGCCGCATCCGCCAGAAATGCCCGGGGAAATGCCGTGGCGGTATCGAGCACGCGTAGCAATTCCGGTGGCCGCAGGGCGGGCAGGTCCGCGTTGATCGCCGCCACCGCGGTCCCGGGCCGCCCCGCGCGCACCGCCCGCGCCCCGTGGTCCAGGGCGGCGTTGAGCCCGGCCCCCGGGGCGTCGGGAAGGATCCGCGCACCCAGCCTGGCCAGTTCCGCACCCGCCAGGACGTCGTCCGTGACGACCACCACATCCGCGACCGAGGTGCAGGCCAGGGCCCCGGCCACGGTGTCCTGGGCGAAGGCCAGCGCCAGCCCCGGACGGGACGCGCCGACGGCCGCCGCCAGACGGCTCTTGGCCAGTGCCAAGGGCTTCAGCGGCATCACCAGACTCCACACGGCGTTCGTGACGGACCCCTTCCCTCCGGTGCGCTCCCGCACCCGCCCCGGCCATCGGCGGGCCGTCGCCCGGCCCCCGGTCGGCCCATTGTCGCCTCCGACCGGCAACAGGGGGGCCCGGTGGTGCGAGCGGGGCGTACGGTGTCCTCGACAGGGACCGGACCCGAAGCGACACTTGTCCGGCCCGCAAGGTGCCCACGCCACGCACCGGTCCTAGAGGAAGGTGTCCGAGTGTCCCGCCGCAGAATCGGCTTCTGGTACCGCCTGGCGGCGGTCATAGCAAAACCGCCGCTGGTAGTGCTCTTCAAGCGGGACTGGCGGGGAATGGAGCACATTCCGGCTGATGGCGGATTTATCACCGCCGTCAATCACAACTCGTATCTGGACCCGCTCTCCTACGCGCACTTCCAGTACAACACCGGCCGGGTGCCCCGATTGCTCGCCAAGGCCGGACTCTTCAAGGTGCCTTTTGTCGGCATGATCCTCCACGGCTCCGGGCAGATCCCCGTCTACCGGGAGACCACGAACGCCCTGGACGCATTCCGGGCGGCCGTCGACGCCGTCGAGCGCGGAGAATGCGTGGCCTTTTACCCGGAGGGCACCCTCACCCGTGATCCCGAGATGTGGCCGATGGCCGGCAAGACCGGTGTCGCCCGCGTGGCGCTGATCACCAAGGCCCCGGTCATTCCGGTGGCCCAGTGGGGCGCGAACCTCGCGATGCCGCCCTACGCCAAGGAGAACAAGGTCCGCCTGTTCCCCCGCAAGACCCTCCAGGTGCTCGCGGGACCGCCCGTGGACCTCTCGGCCTACTACGACCGGGAACCCACTCCGGACGTCCTCAAGGGGGCCACCGAGGCCATCATGGCCGACATCACCGGGCTCCTGGAGGAACTGCGCGGGCAGACCGCGCCCGCGCAGCCGTACGACCACCGCAAGGCCAGGGCGGAGCAGCGGCGGAATGCCGCGGGGGAGGGCGACAAGTGACACGTACCGTGAAGGCGGCCGTCTTCGGAACGGGCTCCTGGGGCACGGCCTTCGGCATGGTGCTCGCCGACGCCGGCTGCGAGGTGACCCTGTGGGGCCGCCGCCAGGAGCTCGCCGACGCCATCAACACCGGCCGGACCAACCCGGACTACTTCCCCGGCGTCGAACTGCCCGCGAACCTCCGCGCCACCACCGACGCGGCCGAGGCCGCCCGCGACGCGGACTTCGCCGTCCTGGCCATCCCCTCGCAGACCCTTCGCGCCAACCTCGCCGCGTGGGCCCCGCTGCTGCCCGCCGACGCCGTGCTCGTCTCCCTGATGAAGGGCATCGAACTCGGCACCGCCAAGCGGATGAGCGAGGTCATCGAAGAGGTGGCCAAGGTCCCCGCCGAGCGCGTGGCCGTGGTCACCGGGCCCAACCTGGCCCGCGAGATCGTCGCCCGCCAGCCCGCCGCCTCGGTCGTCGCCTGCGTGGACGAGGCCGTGGCCCGGCGCCTCCAGGCCGCCTGCCACACCGCGTACTTCCGCCCGTACACGAGCACCGACGTCATCGGCTGCGAGCTCGGCGGCGCCGTCAAGAACGTCATCGGCCTCGCCGTCGGCATCGCGGACGGCATGGGCCTGGGCGACAACACCAAGGGCTCCCTCATCACCCGCGGCCTGGCCGAAGCCACCCGCCTGGGCCTCGCCATGGGCGCCGACCCGCTCACCTTCTCCGGCCTCGCGGGCCTCGGCGACCTGGTCGCCACCTGCTCCTCGCCGCTCTCCCGGAACCACACCTTCGGCACCAACCTGGGCCGCGGGATGACCCTGGAGGAGACCATCGCGGTCACCCGGCAGACCGCCGAGGGCGTCAAGTCCTGCCAGTCGGTGGCGGATCTGGCCGGCCGGTACGGGGTGGACATGCCGATCACCGACACGGTGGTCGACATCGTGCACCACGGCAAGCCCCCGCTGGTCGCGCTGAAGGAACTGATGGGGCGCAGCGCGAAACCGGAACGCCGCTGAGTCCTTTCCGGACGTATGAGCGGGTACCCTCGTGGCGATATGAGCAGCGAGAACCTCCCCCAGACCCCTGAGCAGCAGGGCCGCAAGCCCCGCGTGGCCGTCGTGTTCGGCGGCCGCAGCTCGGAACACGCCATTTCGGTCGTCACGGCGGGCGCGGTGCTGCGCTCCATCGACCGTGCCAAGTACGAGGTGCTGCCCATCGGCATCACCACGGACGGCCGGTGGGCCCTGACCGCCGACGACCCCGAGCGCATGGCCATCGCGGACCGCGCCCTCCCGAGCGTGGACACGCTGGCGGAGTCCCCGGACGGCACCGTCGTGCTCTCCGTGGACCCCGCCAGCCGCGAGGTCGTCTACACCGAGCCGGGTGCCGTCCCCAAGGCGCTGGGCGAGGTCGACGTCGTCTTCCCCGTCCTGCACGGTCCCTACGGCGAGGACGGCACCCTCCAGGGCCTCCTGGAGCTGTCCGGGGTCCCCTACGTCGGTTCGGGCGTCCTCGCCTCGGCCGTCGGCCAGGACAAGGACTACATGAAGCGGGTGTTCACCTCCTTCGGGCTGAAGGTCGGCCCGTACGTGACCATCCGTCCCCGCGAGTGGGAGGCCGACCCGGCCGCCGCCACGGCGAGGATCCTGGACTTCGCGGGCGAGCACGGCTGGCCGCTGTTCATCAAGCCCGCCCGCGCCGGCTCCTCCATCGGCATCACCAAGGTCGACGACCCCTCCGGTCTGGAAGCGGCCGTCCACGAGGCCCGCCGCCACGACCCGAAGGTCATCGTGGAGGCGCTGCTGCGCGGCCGCGAGATCGAGTGCGGCGTGCTGGAGTTCGAGGACGGGCCGCGCGCGAGCGTCCCGGCCGAGATCCCGCCGGTCTCCAGCCACGACTTCTACGACTTCGAGGCGAAGTACATCGACTCCGCCGCCGGACTCGTGCCCGCCCCGCTCACCCCGGAGCAGACCGCCGAGGTGCAGCGGCTCGCGATCGAGGCCTTCGAGGCCGCGTCCTGCGAGGGCCTGGTGCGCGCCGACTTCTTCCTCACCGAGGACGGCACCTTCGTCATCAACGAGATCAACACCATGCCCGGGTTCACGCCGATCTCCATGTACCCGCGGATGTGGCAGGAGTCGGGCATCGAGTACCAGGAGCTGGTGGACCTCCTGCTCCAGGCGGCCCTGCGCCGCTCCACCGGGCTGCGCTAGCCGCACCCGGCCCCGTACAGCCGACCGCCCGCCGTCCGCCCCGAGAGGGGCGGCCGACGGGCGGCGGTGTGAGCGGGAGCGGGTCCGGCGGGATCAGTAGGAGGAGATGCCCACCGGCACCGACTTGGCCACGGCGGCGGACAGACCGACCAGCATCCCCGCGTCCGTGGCATGCTCCTTGTCGACCCGGACCTCCGTGTACGCCAGCCGTGCTCCGGTGGTGAACCGGAAGCCGCCGTCGGACATCTTCTCCAACAGCCATCCGACGCCGTTGACCTCGACGCCCTCCTGCTTCGGATCGGCCATCGCGGGGGGCTTGGGGATACCGCACCGCAGTACGATCGCCGAGCCGCCCCACGCGGCGGTCAGATCCGACACCGGCTCGGTGGCGGTCCGGGCCAGCCCCGCCACCGTCTCCGGGAGCTCCTTGTGCAGCGACGCACAGAGCCCCGCGACATCGGCCGGCGGAGCGGGCGGCGGATCCACCCGGGCCCCGGAATCCCCCGGGGCGCAGCCCGCGAGGGCCAGCAGGACCAGTGGGGCGGCTAGACGGAACGGCCGGCGGTGGAGTGACATCACCGGCCAAGAGTAGACGGGGGCTACAGATGGACCACGGGGCAGGTCAAGGTGCGGGTGATCCCCTCCACCTGCTGGACCTTGGCGACCACCATGCGGCCGAGGTCGTCGACCGTGTCGGCCTGGGCGCGCACGATCACGTCGTACGGACCCGTCACGTCCTCGGCCTGGATCACCCCCGCGATCTTTCCGATGGACTCGGCGACGAACGACGCCTTGCCCACCTCGGTCTGGATGAGGATGTACGCCTGTACCACAGAACCTCCAGGGCGGCCACGAGGATCATTTCCCCTAACCTTCGGATGGGCCCAGGGAGATCGGGCGGGCCCGGGGAAGAGACGCCACGGTACCGCGTCGCCGTGCGCTGCGGGGAGACCCGTGGGCCCGGCGCCACGCACAGCGGGGCGCACGGAGAGCAGAAGTTGACGTATCTGTTGACGGTACCCAGAGCTGTGACGGCTCGCGACCGCAAGCGGACTTGCCAAGAAGGGGCACAGCGATGAAGGGCACTGTGGGCGAGCTGGGGGAGTTCGGGCTCATTCGGGAGCTCACCTCACGGCTCACCACCACCCCGGCGGTCCGGCTCGGACCCGGCGACGACGCCGCGGTGGTGTCGGCCCCCGACCGGCGGGTCGTGGCGAGCACGGACATCCTGCTGGAGGGCAGGCACTTCCGGCGCGACTGGTCCACGGCCTACGACGTCGGCCGCAAGGCCGCCGCGCAGAACCTGGCCGACATCGCCGCCATGGGAGCGGTGCCGACCGCGCTGCTCCTGGGCCTGGTCGTCCCGGCGGAACTGCCGGTCACCTGGCCCACCGAGCTGATGGACGGCATCCGTGACGAATGCCAGGTCGCGGGCGCGGCCGTGGTCGGCGGCGACGTCGTGCGCGGCGACACCATCACCGTCTCCATCACCGCCCTCGGCGACCTGCGCAACCACGAGCCCGTACTGCGCTCCGGCGCCCGGCCCGGGGACGTCGTGGCCGTCACGGGCTGGCTCGGCTGGTCCGCGGCCGGCTACGCGGTGCTCTCGCGCGGCTTCCGCTCCCCGCGGGCCTTCGTCGAGGCGCACCGGCGCCCCGAGCCCCCGTACCACGCGGGCCCCGCGGCCGCCGGACTCGGCGCCACCGCCATGACCGACGTCAGCGACGGCCTGATCGCCGACCTGGGGCACATCGCCGAGTCCAGCAAGGTGCGCATCGACGTGCGCTCGGGGGCCGTGGACATCCCGACCCAGATGCACGACATCGGCCAGGCCGTCGGCGTGGACCCGCTCCAGTGGGTGCTGACCGGGGGCGAGGACCACGCCATCGTGGCGACCTTCCCGTCCGACGTGAAGCTCCCGGCCCGCTGGAAGGTCATCGGGGAGGTCCAGCACCGCTCCGCGCTGCCCCAGGTGACCGTGGACGGCGCCCCCTGGACCAGCACCGGCGGCTGGGACCACTTCGGCGCCGATCCGGACGCCGAGGGACCGTCCCAGTGAGCCGGCCGGTGCCGCACCCGCCCTTGTGCCTGACCGTCGCCGGATCCGACTCCGGCGGCGGCGCGGGCATCCAGGCCGACCTCAAGACCATGCTCGCCCTCGGCGTGCACGGCATGAGCGTCGTCACCGCGGTGACCGCGCAGAACTCCCTCGGCGTACGGGGGGCCTGGGAGCTGCCCGCCGAGGCCGTCACCGCCCAGTACCGGGCCGTGGCGGACGACATCGGGGTCCAGGCCGTCAAGACCGGGATGCTGTCCTCCGCCGTACTGGTGGAAACGGTGGCCGGGCTGCTGGCCGCGACGGACGCTCCGGTGGTGGTCGATCCCGTCGGGGTCTCCAAGCACGGGGACGCGCTGCTCGCCGCCTCCGCGCTGGACGCCGTGCGCCGGGAACTGCTGCCGCGGGCCACGGTGGCGACGCCGAACCTGGACGAGGTGGCGCAGCTCACGGGACTGACCGTCACCGACGAGGACGGCATGCGCCGGGCCGCCGACGCCGTCCTCGGCTACGGCCCCCGCTGGGCGCTGATCAAGGGCGGCCACCTCGCGGCCCACGGCGGTGAGGCCGTGGACCTGCTCACCGACGGCTCCGAGGAGCTGTGGCTGCGCGCGCCGCGCCTCGACAACCGGCACACGCACGGCACGGGCTGCACCCTCGCCAGCGCCGTCGCGGCGGGCCTGGCCAAGGGCCTCGCCGTCCCGGAGGCGGTCACGGCCGCCAAGGAGTACGTCACGGGCGCCATCGCGGCCGGCTTCGCGCTCGGCGCGGGCATCGGTCCCGTCGATCACGCCTGGCAGTGGCGCTGAGCGCGCCCGCACCCTCCCCGCACCCCTCGCCCGCACCCTCCCGGCAGCGTCCCGGGAAAGACAAAAGGCCGGTTCACCAGAGGTGAACCGGCCTTCTTGGCAACCGGAAAGGGCTGCGCTACGACGACGGGAGGCGTCAGCGCGAGACCTTGCCGGCCTTGATGCACGAGGTGCAGGCGTTGAGGCGCTTCGGCGTCCCATTGACCACGGCACGGACACGCTGGATGTTCGGGTTCCAGCGACGCGAGGTGCGGCGGTGCGAGTGGGAGATGTTGTTGCCGAAGCTCGGCCCCTTGGCGCAAACGTCGCAGTTGGCAGCCACAGGTCACTCCAAGACTTCAGATGCAATTACGGTGGAATCCGGCGCACCGGAATCAGAGATCTGAAGTGGCTTGCCGGACGAATGACCCGACTCTCGACGGGCAACCTGAGCAGCATACAACGACTGCTTGGGTCCAAGAAAACTACCATGACGGGGACGGGCTCCGCCCCGGGGTCCCGAGCCGGGGCCCGTCCTTCGTTACCCTGCGGTGAACCCTGGCCCGCACAAGGAGGAACGCCCGGTGGCGCACGAGCCTGGCCCGCACACCCTCGACGCCGAAGCGGTGCGCACCTGGAGCTCGCTGGCCCTGGCCGCACTGGGCCGGGCCCGCGAGGACATCGACGCGATCAACGTCTACCCGGTCGCGGACGCCGACACCGGCACGAACCTCTACCTCACCGCCGAGTCCGCGGACCGCGCCCTGACCGAGGCCTTCGCCGGCCCCCCCGCCCGCGTGACCGACGGCACACCCGCCGCCCCCTCCCTGCCCGAGGCCGTACGGGCCTACGCGTACGGCGCCCTCATAGGCGCCCGGGGCAACTCCGGGACGATCCTCGCCCAGCTGCTGCGCGGGGTCGCCGACGTGCTGGGCGCCGAGCCCGACGCCCGCGACGGCGGCCCGCTGCTGGCCCGGGCCCTGACCCGGGCCGCCGAGGAGGCCTACCAGGCCGTCGCGCACCCGGTCGAGGGCACCATGCTCACCGTCGCCGGAGCCGCCGCCCGGGCCGCGGCGACCGCCGGAGCAGCCGCCGCGACCGCCGCCGACGTGGCGCGGGCCGCCTACGAGGGAGCCCGCGCGGCCCTCGCCGAGACCCCGGGCCAGCTCGCCGCGCTGGGGCGGGCCGGAGTCGTCGACGCCGGGGGCTGCGGGCTGGTCGCCGTACTCGGAGCCCTGTGGCAGGCGCTGTCCGGACAGGAACCCGAGGCCGAACCGGCACGCGGCCGGGCCGTGCCCGGCCCCCGGGACGACCGGCCGTGCGCCGAGGAGCTGGGCGGACCCGCCTACGAGGTGGTCTACCTGCTGGAGGCCGGCGAGGAGGCGGTCGGGGAGCTGCGCGCCACGCTCGACGGGCTCGGCGACTCCCTGGTGGTGGTCGGCGGCGACGCGCTCTGGAACGTCCACGTCCACGTCGACGACCCCGGCGCGGCCGTCGAGGCGGGAGTGGTCGCCGGACGGCCCTACCGGATCCGCATCACCCACTTCGGCGACGAGCGCCGCCTCGCGCGGGCCCCGCGCGTCCAGCGGGCCGTCGTCGCCGTCGTCCAGGGCGAGGGGCTGGCCGGACTGTGCGGCGAGGCCGGCGCCACCGCCGTACTGGCCCGCCCCGGCGAGCCGCCGGCCGTCCCCGTGCTGCTCGACGCGATCCGCCGGGCCCACGCCCGCGAGGTGGTCCTGCTGCCCGGCGCCGCCGACCTGCGGGCCGCCGCCGCGGCCGCCGCCGAACAGGCCCGCGCCGACGGCGTACGGGTCGCCGTCATCCCCACCCGCTCCGCGGTCCAGGGCCTGGCCGCCCTCGCCGTGCACGACCCGGACGGCAGCTTCGACGAGGACGTCGTCGCCATGACCGCCGCCGCCGGCGCCACCCGCTACGGAGAACTGGCCGTCGCCGAACGGCAGTCCTTCACCTCCGCCGGCATCTGCCAGGCCGGCGACGTGCTCGGCCTGATCGACGGCGACGTCGCCGTCATCGGCGCCGGCCTGCCCGAGACGGCCGAGGCGGTCCTGGCGCGGATGCTCGGCTCCGGCGGCGAACTGGTCACCCTGGTCCTGGGCCCCGAGGTCCCCGACGCCCTCGCCGCGCGCCTGGAGGCGTACGTGCAGCACGGGCACCTCGCCGTCGACACGGTCACCTACCGGGGCGGCCGGTACTCGGCGCCGCTGCTCATCGGGGTGGAATAGCGGCCTTGTCAGCGCGATGGTGTGCAATGGAACACGTGCCCGCGCTCGACGAAGACCTCAAGAAGACCCTCGGCCCCGCCACCGCCAAGGTGCTGGCCGAGCAGCTCGGCCTGCACACGGCCCTGGACCTGCTCCACCACTACCCCCGGCGGTACGCCGAGCGCGGCGAGCTGACCCCGCTCACCGAGCTCGCCGACCAGCTCGACGAGCACGTGACGGTCGTCGCCCAGGTCGCCGACGCCCGGATCCTGACCTTCAACGGCGGCCGGGGCAAACGCCTCGAAGTCACCATCACCGACGGCAGCGGCCGGCTCCAGCTGGTCTTCTTCGGAGCCGGCGTCCACAAACCGCACAAGGACCTGCTGCCCGGAACCCGCGCCATGTTCGCGGGCAAGGTCGGCATGTTCAACCGCAAGCTCCAGCTCTCGCACCCCGCCTACGAACTCCTCGGCGCCGACGCCTCCGAAGGGGACGCGGCGACCGCCTTCGCGAACCGGCTCATCCCGATCTACCCGGCCTGCGCCAAGCTGGAGTCCTGGAAGATCGCCAAATGCGTGGACGCGGTCCTGCCCGCCGCCCGGGAGACCGTGGACCCCCTCCCGCCCACCCTGCGCGAGGGCCGCGGGCTCGTCCCGCTCACCGAGGCCCTCCTCAAGATCCACCGCCCCACCGCCAAGGCCGACATCGAGGACGCGCGGCAACGCCTGAAGTGGGACGAGGCCTTCGTCCTCCAGGTCGCCCTCGCCCGCCGCCGCCACGCCGACTCCCAGCTCCCCGCCGTCCCCCGCCGCCCCGCCCCGGCCGGCCTCCTCGACTCCTTCGACGCGAAGCTCCCCTTCACCCTCACCGACGGCCAGCAGAACGTGTCCCGGGAGATCTTCGACGACCTCGCCACCAGCCACCCGATGCACCGCCTCCTCCAGGGCGAGGTCGGCTCGGGCAAAGCGCAACCCCTCGACTCGCTGGTGCTGACGCCCACCGGGTTCCGGCCCATGGGAGACATCCGGGTGGGGGACGAGGTGGTGGTGCCGTCCGGCGAGATCGCCCTCGTGGGGGGCGTCTTCCCGCAGGGAGTGCGCGATGTGTGGCGCGTACTGCTCTCGGACGGGAGCTCTGTCGAGTGCGATGACGAACACCTGTGGATCGTCGGCACGAGCCGTGGAGGGCACCCTGGCCAGGAGCCGAAGGTCATGACCACGAGGGAGATCAGGTCGGACCTGCGCGAGGCCGATGGATCTTCAAAGTGGTACCTGCCGGTGGCCGTCCCCGTGGACCTCGGGAGCGATGACCGCCCACCACTTGATCCCTATCTGATGGGCGTGCTCATCGGCGACGGCTCTTTCCGGCACGACCTGCGACTGTCCACCAGGGACCAAGACATCCTGGCTGCCGCCGAGGCGGCGGTCGCCCCGCACTGCGAGATGGCCGCGGTGCCGGGATCCGCCTGCGACTACACGATCCGGCCGAGCGGACCGAGGGGCGGCACCCGGCGGAATCCCGTCATCCAGGCGGTGCGCGATCTGGGGCTGTGGGGTGCGAGCCCCCATGGCGAGTTCGTCCCGGAGGTCTACAAGAACGCGCCGGTCAAGGACCGCTTGGCGGTCCTTCAGGGGCTCATGGACACGGACGGGACGCTGCACGCGGACGGGACGGGTATCTCATTCCGCTCGGCATCTCTCCGGCTCGCGGAGGACGTGGCCTGGCTCGTGCGCTCTCTCGGCGGCCGGGCTCGCGTGCTGCCCGAGGAGGCCGCTTTCCACGTCTCCGTCGCCCTGCCCGAGGAGTTCGAGCCGTTCCGGCTGCCGCGCAAGGCGGCACGCGTGCGGCCGAGGCCGACGTCCAGCACCCTCCGGCGGAGTATCCGGACGGTGGAGCATGTCGGCCCCAAGCCGGTGCAGTGCATCAGCGTCGAGCACGCCAGTCACGCCTACGTGACCGACAACTTCACCGTGACGCACAACACGATGGTCGCCCTGCGGGCCATGCTCGCCGTGGTCGACAGCGGAGGGCAGGCCGCGATGCTCGCGCCCACCGAAGTGCTCGCCCAGCAGCACCACCGGTCCATCACCGAGATGATGGGCGAGCTCGCCGAGGGCGGCATGCTCGGCGGCTCCGACCAGGGCACCAAAGTGGTGCTGCTCACCGGCTCCATGGGCATGCCCGCCCGCCGCCAGGCCCTGCTCGACCTGGTCACCGGAGAGGCGGGCATCGTCATCGGCACCCACGCGCTCATCGAGGAAAAGGTCCGGTTCCACGACCTCGGCCTCGTCGTGGTCGACGAACAGCACCGCTTCGGCGTCGAACAGCGCGACGCGCTGCGGTCGAAGGGCAAGCAGCCCCCGCACCTGCTCGTCATGACCGCCACCCCCATCCCGCGCACCGTCGCGATGACCGTCTTCGGCGACCTGGAGACTTCCGTCCTCGACCAGCTGCCCGCCGGCCGCTCCCCGATCGCCACCCACGTCGTGCCCGCCAAGGACAAGCCCCACTTCCTCACGCGGGCCTGGGAACGCGTCCGTGAGGAAGTCGAGAACGGCCACCAGGCCTACGTGGTCTGCCCCCGGATCGGGGACGGCGAGGACGAGCCCAAGAAGAAGAAGGCCACCGAGGAGGACGGCGACAAGCGCCCCCCGCTCGCCGTGCTGGAGATCGCCGAGCAGCTCGCCAAGGGACCGCTCGCCGGGCTCCGCGTCGAGGTCCTGCACGGGCGGATGGACCCCGCCGACAAGGACGACGTGATGCGCCGCTTCGCCGCCGGCGAGGTCAAGGTGCTCGTGGCCACCACCGTCATCGAGGTCGGCGTCAACGTCCCCAACTCCACGGTCATGGTGATCATGGACGCCGACCGCTTCGGCGTCTCCCAGCTCCACCAGCTGCGCGGCCGCGTCGGCCGCGGCTCCGCCCCGGGCCTGTGCCTGCTGGTCAGCGAGATGCACGAGGCCAGCCCGGCCCGTGCCCGGCTCGCCGCCGTCGCCGCCACCCTCGACGGCTTCGAACTCTCCCGGATCGACCTGGAGCAGCGCCGCGAGGGCGACGTCCTCGGCCAGGCCCAGTCGGGCGTGCGCTCCTCGCTGCGCATGCTCGCCGTCATCGAGGACGAGGAGGTCATCGCCCAGGCCCGCGAGGAGGCCACCCGCGTGGTCGCCGACGACCCCGAGCTGACCGGCCTCCCCGGCCTGCGCACCGCCCTGGACGCCCTGCTGGACACCGAGCGGGAGCAGTACCTGGAGAAGGGCTGACAATGGGGGGGCGTCGAACGAACCCCCGAGCACCGAAGGACCCCAGATGACCCGCGTGATCGCCGGCACCGCCGGCGGGCGGAGGCTGGCCGTGCCGCCCGGCACCGGCACCCGCCCGACCTCCGACCGGATGCGCGAAGGGCTCTTCTCCACGTGGGAGTCCCTGCACGGGGTGGAGGGCTCCCGGGTGCTCGACCTCTACGGCGGTTCGGGCGCCGTGGGCCTGGAGGCCCTCTCCCGGGGCGCGGCCCACACCCTGCTGGTCGAGGCCGACGCCAAGGCCTCCAAGGCCATCCGGGACAACATCAGGACGCTGGGCCTGCCCGGCGCCGAATTCCGGGCCGGAAAGGCCGAGCAGGTCGTGGCGGCGACCGCGCAGGGAGACCCGTACGACATCGTCTTCCTGGACCCGCCGTACGCCGTCGAGCACGGCGATCTTGGGGAGATCCTCCTCACACTCCGGTCCAATGGCTGGCTCACCGACGATGCGCTCGTCACCGTGGAGCGGAGCACGAGGAGCGGCGCGTTCCCGTGGCCCCGAGGCTTCGAGGGGCTCCGGTCCCGCAAGTACGGCGAGGGCACCCTGTGGTACGGCCGCGCCGCCGACACCAGCGAAGAGTCATGATGCCCGCACCGGGGAGCGAGGGAATTCAGTTGCGCCGCGCCGTCTGTCCGGGGTCGTTCGACCCCATCACCAACGGACACCTCGACATCATCGGCAGGGCCTCCCGGCTCTACGACGTGGTCCACGTCGCCGTGATGATCAACCAGTCCAAGAAGGGGCTCTTCACGGTCGAGGAGCGGATCGAGATGATCCGCGAGGCGACCGCCGACTACGGCAACGTCGAGGTCGAGTCGTTCCACGGACTGCTCGTGGACTTCTGCAAGCAGCGGGACATCCCCGCCATCGTCAAGGGCCTGCGCGCCGTCAGCGACTTCGACTACGAGCTGCAGATGGCCCAGATGAACATGGGACTCTCGGGCGTCGAAACGCTGTTCGTGCCGACCAACCCGACCTACAGCTTCCTCTCGTCCTCCCTGGTCAAGGAGGTCGCGACCTGGGGCGGCGACGTCGCCCACCTGCTGCCCGCGCACGTGCACGCGGCACTGACCGAACGGCTGCGCGCGAAGTGACCCGACGGCGGCCGGACCGGGCTTCCCCGGTCCGCGCCGCACGTGCGGCCGGTGGCCCTACAGTCGTCTCGTCAGTGGTCCCGTCCGTCTCAGGACCCGCTTGAGCCAGAGAGAGTGCGAGCCCCCATGGACGTACAGAAGAAGCTCGACGAGATCGTCGCGGCCGTCGGCGGCGCCCGGTCCATGCCCATGTCGGCGTCCTGCGTGATCAACCGTGCGGAGCTCCTGGAGCGTCTCGAAGAGGTGCGCCAGGCCCTGCCCGGCTCCCTCGCCCAGGCCGCCGAACTGATCGGCGGACGCGAGCAGATGGTCGAGGAGGCCCGCCGGGAGGCGGACCGGATCATCGAGTCCGCGCACGCCCAGCGGGGTTCGCTGATCTCCGACACCGAGATCGCCCGCCGCTCGCAGGCCGAGGCGGACCGGATCCTGGCGGACGCGCGCCGCGAGGCCGAGGAGATCCGGGCCGAGGCGGACGACTACGTCGACAGCAAGCTCGCCAACTTCGAGGTCGTCCTCAGCAAGACCATCGGCTCCGTGGACCGGGGCCGCGAGAAGCTCCTGGGGCGCGGTCCGGGCCTCGACGAGCAGGGCTTCGCCGACGCGGACGCCCCCGAGCGCAGTCACGACCCGCAGGAGCAGCGCCGGCAGGCGGACGCGTACGTGGACACCAAGCTGGCGACCTTCGAGGCGGTGCTGGCCAAGACCCTGGAGGCCGTCGGCCGGGGCCGCCAGAAGCTGCTGGGCAGGGTCCCGACGGACGACCTCGGCGCGCACATGGCCGCCCAGGACGCGGCCGGTCTCACCGGGGCCCGCCCGTCGAGCGACGCGGACTTCCTGGCCGGACTGGCCGAGCCGGACCCCGGCCCGGTGCGGGCGCACGTCCCCCCGCAGGCGCAGCCCGCGCCGCAGTACGACGCGTACCCCTACCCGCAGCAGCCGGCCGTCCAGCAGCAGGACGCGTACGCCTACCAGGACCCGTACACGGGCCACTCCTACGGGGCCCCGCAGCAGCCCGACCCGTACGCGGTCTACCAGCAGCAACAGCAGCCCGACCCGTACGGCGCCTACCAGCAGCCCCAGGAACGCCACCCCCAGCAGGTGCCCCAGCAGCCCGCTCTGGACGAGACCAGCTTCTTCGACACGAGCATGATCAACCTGGATCAGCTCCGCCAGTACGAACAGGGGCGGTAGCCCCGGATTGGGCTCAGAGCGAAGCGCCGGGTATCCTGGCTCTTCGGTCGCGCGTATGCACCGCGATCCATGCTGCCCGTAAGCGTCTTCTCGCTCACGCGGCAGGAACTTGATCTTCAGCGATCTGTGAAAGCAGGAACGGCCCTGAATACCCGCCTCGACCACCGCAACCCCCTCGTGTTCGACACGCACGAGCTGGGTCGGCGTCCTGGTGCCATGCAGCGGCTCTCCCGCGAGATCGAGACCCCGGCGGACTTCGGTCTCGTCGGAGTCATCGGAGTGCCGGAAGGCGCCCCGCTGAAGCTCAGCCTCCGCCTGGAGTCGGTCATGGAAGGGGTGCTTGTCACAGGCACCGCCCGTGCATCGGCCGTAGGGGAGTGCGTAAGGTGTCTGGAGGCCGTCGAGCGTGAGCTCAAGGCGGACTTCCAGGAGATGTTCTCGTACCCTGACGCCGACGACCGGACCCGCTCCAAGGCGGAGCCGGCCGACGACGCCGAGGACGACGAGGACGCGCTTTTCCTCGAGGACGGTTTGTTCGACCTCGAACCCGTGCTGCGGGACGCGGTGGTGCTCGCACTGCCGATGCAGCCGGTGTGCCGGGAGGACTGTCTCGGACTGTGCCCCGATTGCGGGACCAGCCTGAACGACGACCCGGACCACCACCATGACGCCGTCGACATCCGTTGGGCGGCATTGCAGGGACTCGTCACCGATCAGGGCGATGAGAAGGACAACATGAGCGGCACTGCCTCTGACGGAGTTCAGGGCGCCGCCGAGAAGCAGGAGAAGTAGCCGTGGCTGTTCCGAAGCGGAAGATGTCGCGCAGCAACACGCGCCACCGCCGGTCGCAGTGGAAGGCTGCGGTCCCCACCCTGGTTTCGTGCGAGCGTTGCCAGGAGCCGAAGCTCCAGCACATTGCGTGCCCGAGCTGCGGCACCTACAACAAGCGCCAGGTCCTCGAGGTCTGAGCGGCTGGTGAGAGGCGCAATGTCTGAGCTGTCCAACGCTGAGAAGCAGGCAGACAGTAACAACGCGGCCTCGTCCCACACGCTTCTGGAAGGGCGGCTCGGGTATCGACTCGAGTCCGCCCTTCTGGTGCGTGCGCTGACCCACCGTTCGTACGCGTACGAGAACGGCGGTCTGCCCACCAACGAACGCCTGGAGTTCCTCGGGGACTCCGTGCTGGGCCTGGTGGTCACGGACACGCTGTACACCACCCACCCCGATCTGCCGGAAGGCCAGCTGGCCAAACTGCGGGCCGCGGTGGTCAACTCTCGCGCACTGGCGGAGGTCGGGCGCGGCCTCGATCTCGGCTCCTTCATCCGGCTCGGCCGGGGCGAAGAGGGCACGGGTGGCCGGGACAAGGCCTCCATCCTCGCCGACACCCTTGAAGCGGTGATCGGCGCGGTCTACCTCGACCAGGGCCTCGACGCGGCCTCGGAGCTGGTCCACCGGCTCTTCGACCCGCTCATCGAGAAGTCCTCCAACCTCGGGGCCGGCCTGGACTGGAAGACCAGTCTCCAGGAGCTCACGGCGGCCGAAGGGCTCGGTGTGCCCGAGTACCTGGTCACCGAGACGGGACCGGACCACGAGAAAACCTTCACCGCTGCCGCCCGCGTCGGTGGTGTCTCGTACGGCACCGGCACCGGCCGCAGCAAGAAGGAAGCGGAACAGCAGGCGGCGGAGTCCGCGTGGCGCGGGATCCGTGCCGCCGCGGACGAGCGGATCGCGGCAGCGGCCGTGGCCGCTGCCGCTCCGGCGCAGGACCCGGCTCCGGCCGGGACCGAGGCCGGGAACGGCGGGGCGCCGACGCCCGTCGACCCGGCACCCGGCGTCTGACCCTTCCTTCGGGACGTTCCCGCCCCGCCCCCCGCTCCGGCGGGGGGCGGGGCGGACCCGTTTCCGGAGGCCGTGGGAGGGGCCGGTAGGCTCGGCCGCAGCGAGCGGATCCGCGTCGAACCCGGAGGAGAACCGTGCCCGAGCTGCCCGAGGTCGAAGTGGTGCGGCGCGGTCTGGAACGGTGGGTGGCCGGGCGGACCGTCGAGTCCGTGGAGGTGCTCCACCCCAGGGCCGTACGCCGCCACCCGGCGGGCGGGGCCGACTTCGCGGCGCGCCTGGCCGGGCAGACCATCGGTGTGCCGAGGCGGCGCGGCAAGTACCTCTGGCTGCCGCTGGAGGAGCGGGACCTGTCCGTCCTCGGGCACCTCGGGATGAGCGGGCAGCTGCTGGTGCAGCCGGCCGGCGCCCCCGACGAGAAGCACCTGCGGATCCGGATCCGCTTCGACGACGACGCCGGGACCGAGCTGCGCTTCGTGGACCAGCGGACCTTCGGCGGGCTCTCGCTGCACGAGACCGTCCCCGGCAGCGCCGAGGGGCTGCCCGACGTCATCGCGCACATCGCCCGCGACCCGCTCGACCCGCTCTTCGACGAGGGGGCCTACCACCTGGCGCTGCGCGCCAAGCGCACCACGCTCAAGCGGGCGCTGCTGGACCAGTCCCTGATCAGCGGGGTCGGCAACATCTACGCCGACGAGGCCCTGTGGCGCGCGAAGCTGCACTACGAGCGCCCCACCGCCACCCTCACCCGCCCCCGGAGCGCGGAACTCCTGGCCAGGGCGCGGGAGGTCATGAACGCCGCGCTGGACGTCGGCGGGACCAGCTTCGACAGCCTGTACGTCAACGTGAACGGCGAATCCGGCTACTTCGACCGGTCCCTCGACGCGTACGGCCGCGAGGGCGAGCCGTGCCGGCGCTGCGGCACGCCGATCCGGCGGCGGGCGTGGATGAACCGGTCGAGCTACTTCTGCCCGCGCTGTCAGCGGCCGCCGCGCGCGGTGTCGTAGGACTGCCGGGAGGTGAGGACCTCGTCCATGCTGCCCTCCAGGAAGTGGATCAAGGAGAGCAGGCGGTCGGCGACCTCGCGGCCGAGCGGGGTGAGCTCGTAGTCGACCCGGGGCGGGTTGGTGGGCTGGGCCTCGCGGTGGACGATGCCGTCCCGCTCCAGGGCGTGCAGGGTCTGGGAGAGCATCTTCTCGCTCACGCCCTCGACCCGGCGGCGCAGCTCGTTGAAGCGGCAGGGGCCGTCGTGCAGGGCGCCGACGGTGAGGCTGCCCCAGCGGCCGGTGACGTGTTCCAGGGTCTCCCGGGACGGGCACGCGCGCGCGAAGACGTCGAACGGCAGGTCGGCCGTGGTGGCGTCGGTACAGACAGGGGTCTCCATAGGGACAGCGTACTCCTGGGCAGCGCTAACTGTCCGCTTGCGCTTTCGAAAAGTTAGTGATTCTCTTTCTCTCGTCGCACCGCTCCGTGCCCGGCGCACGGCGGTGCACCCGCACCCGCTCTTGAGGAGAACCACCATGTCCACCACCGCGTCCGCCCCCGTCGTCTCGATCGCCTACCACTCCGGCTACGGGCACACCGCCGTCGTCGCCGAGGCCGTGCGGGAGGGCGCCGCCGCCACGGGCGCCACGGTCCACCTGATCAAGGTCGACGCGATCACCGACGCCGAGTGGGAACTGCTCGACGGCTCGGACGCGATCGTCTTCGGCTCCCCGACCTACATGGGCACCGCCTCCGGCGCCTTCCACGTCTTCGCCGAGGCCACCTCGAAGCGCTGGTTCGGCGACGTGTGGCAGGACAAGATCGCCGCGGGCTTCACCAACTCCGCCTCCAAGGCCGGAGACAAGCTGAACACCCTGCAGTACTTCCAGATGCTGGCCTCCCAGCACGGCATGAGCTGGGTCAACCTGGGCCTGAAGCCGGGCTGGAACTCCACCGCCGGTACCGAGTTCGACCTCAACCGCCTCGGCTTCTCCTCCGGGGCGGCGGCCCAGACCAACTCCGACGAGGGCCCGGAGGGCGTGCACAAGGCCGACATCGCGACCGCCGAGCACCTCGGCCGCCGGGTCGCCGAGCACGCCCGCGTGGTCCTGGCCGGCCGGGCGGCGCTGGCGGCGTCCGGCGCCTGACCGGTACCGGGGAGGGCGGGCTGCCCGAGGGCCCGCCCGGAATCCGGGCGGGCGGGACCGTCAGAAGCCGAAGTCCTGGGTCCACCAGGGGCCGCCGGCGCCGAAGTAGACGCCCACGCCCAGGGTCCGGTATTCGCAATTGAGGATGTTCGCCTTGTGGCCCGGGCTGTTCATCCAGGCCGCCATCACGGACTTGGCGTCACCCTGGCCGCGCGCGATGTTCTCGCCGCCGAGGCCGGAGATCCCGGCCTTGTCGGCCCGGTTCCAGGGGGTGTTCCCGTCCGGGTCGGTGTGGTCGAAGAAGCCCCGTACGGCCATGTCCTTGCTGAAGGCCGCGGCCAGCGAGGCCAGCGGCGGGTTCGCGCGGACCGGGACGCACCCGGCCTGGGCCCGCTCCTGGTTCACCAGAGTGAGGACGGCGGCCTCCTCCGCGGAGTGCCCGTCGTCGGGCGTCGTCACGGAGGGCTTGGGAGCAGGGGGCTTCGGCGCGGCCGTCTTCGGGGGCGCGGGCTTCGTGGTCTGCGGGGCGGCGCTCTTCTCCGGCTCCTCGGTCGGGGCCGCGGGGGAGGGGGCCGTCGAGGGTGAGGCCGACGGGGAAGCCGAGACCGAAGGGGAGGGGGAGGTCGAAGGGGAGGGGGAGGCCGAAGGGGCGCCCGTCTCGGGGGCGGAGGAGGCGCGACCGGACAGGTTGGCCAGGCCGCCCTGCTGTTCCGGCGCCTGCCGCTCGGGGCTCGCCGACGGCTCCGCCCCGGCCTGCGTCCGGCTCCCGGAGTCCGTGCCCACGTAGGGGAAGGAGCCGCCGACCGGCACGAAGCCGGTCGTGACGGCCGCCGTGCCGAGGGCCACCGCCACGGACACGCCGAGCACCCCGCCCAGCACGGCGGTGCGGCGCCGGACGCCGCGGCGCGGCGTGGCGTGGAGTCGGTGGCGTCCCATCGGCGGCTTGCCTTCCCTCACAAGATCGACCCTGCGCACCCGAACGGGTGAAGCATTGGTGGGGGACTGTAGCCGATGAGTCCAGGGGGGCGATGTGCTCCGGAATCGTTTGCCCCGTTAGCGTTCATGCATGAATGAAGACGTCCGGCTGACCGCCTGGGTACGCGGCCGAGTACAGAGGGTGGGCTTCCGCTGGTTCACCAGGGCCAATGCTCTGGAGATCGGAGGGTTGGTCGGCTTCGCGCTCAATCTCGACGACGGCCGAGTGCAGGTGGTGGCGGAAGGTCAACGTGAGAATTGCCACCGGCTGCTGGACTGGCTCCGCTCCGCCGACACGCCCGGGCGGGTGGACGGGGTGACAGAGATCTGGGGCACACCGCGCGGTGGCTACGACGGCTTCGAGATCCGGTGACCGATCGACCGATCATGGACTGATCGCATCGCCGGATGGACCGCACACGGTCGGAACTGCGCATTCACCGTCGAGGCGTTGCCGGGGAGATCGATTCGTGGAAGGCTCGGAACCGAGGCCGACCTCCCCGCCGCCCGAGCCGGCCGGGCCGCCCGCCGATACAGGGCGTGATCGTGTTGACCGTCAAACTTTTTGGTGAGACGCTGGAAGCCCCGCGCACCTGAGCTGTTTGGCAGTGCTGGCAGTAGTAAGCGCAGTGACTGACAGTCGCTGCCGGACATCCGCGGGTGCGATTCCCTCACGACCCACACCGCTTCGGTCGGTCACTCAGTGTGGAGGACCATCCATCATGGCAAAGGCGCTTCTCGGTTACGTCGGCGGTTCCGACCCGCGACTCCTCGCCGAGATGCGACGGCTTCAGCAGCGCGTCCAGGACCTCGAGTCCGAGCTCGGACGGATCCAGTCCGAGAACGACGCACTGAACGCTGCCGCCGCTCAGCACGGAGACTCGCTGCTGGACAGCATTGACCTCGACGTACCCCAGGCGGAGCCTGCGCTCACCTGATCCGCGCTACTCGTCGTTCCACTCCAGCCCCGCATGATCTGCAAGGGACGCTCCGGCGTCCCTTCTTTCTTTCACCGGCGGCCGTCCCGCTCCGCGTCCTTCCCCGCCGCCTTCCCGCCGCGAGCCCGCATTGGGCCAGGTGGGGGGCCCACTCCTTTAACGTCTGATGTGCCCTGCACCTTCATGGGCGAAACCGAACGTGAAAGGTAGAGTCCGGCGGCGTGCACCTCAAGTCCCTGACCCTGCGTGGCTTCAAATCCTTTGCCTCCGCGACCACCCTGCGCTTCGAGCCGGGCATCACCTGCGTGGTGGGACCGAACGGATCGGGCAAGTCCAACGTGGTGGACGCGCTGTCCTGGGTCATGGGGGAGCAGGGGGCCAAATCCCTGCGCGGCGGGAAGATGGAGGACGTCATCTTCGCCGGGACCACGGGCCGCCCCCCGCTGGGGCGGGCCGAGGTCTCCCTCACCATCGACAACTCCGACGGCGCGCTGCCGATCGAGTACGCCGAGGTCACCATCACGCGGATCATGTTCCGCGGCGGCAGCAGCGAGTACCAGATCAACGGGGACACCTGTCGGCTCCTCGACATCCAGGAGCTGCTCTCCGACTCCGGCATCGGCCGCGAGATGCACGTCATCGTCGGGCAGGGCCGGCTCGACTCCGTCCTGCACGCCGACCCGATGGGCCGGCGCGCCTTCATCGAGGAGGCCGCGGGGGTACTCAAGCATCGCAAGCGCAAGGAGAAGGCCCTGCGCAAACTCGACGCGATGCAGGCCAACCTCGCGCGGGTGCAGGACCTGACGGACGAACTGCGGCGCCAGCTCAAGCCCCTGGGCCGGCAGGCCGCGGTGGCCCGGCGGGCCGCCGTGATCCAGGCCGACCTGCGCGACGCGCGGCTGCGGCTGCTCGCCGACGACCTGGTGGCCCTGCGCGGCGCCCTCGACGCGGAGATCGCCGACGAGGCCGCGCTCAAGGAGCGCAAGGAGTCCGCCGAACGGGACCTGGCCGGGGCGCTGAGGCAGGAGGCGGCGCTGGAGGAATCGGTACGCCGCCTCGCGCCCCGGCTCCGGCGGGCGCAGCAGACCTGGCACGAGCTCTCGCAGCTGGCCGAGCGGGTGCGGGGGACCGAGTCCCTGGCGCTGGCGCGGATCAAGAGCGCGTCGGCGCCGGTGGAGGACGAGCGGCGCGGCCGCGACCCCGAGGAACTGGAACGGGAGGCCACCCGGATCCGGGAGCAGGAGGCGGAGCTGACCGCCGCGCTGGAGGCCGCCGAGCGCGCGCTGGAGGACACCGCCGAGCACCGGGCCGGGCTGGAGCGTGCCCTCGCCGAGGAGGAACGGCGGCTGCGGGACGCGGCTCGGGCCGTCGCCGACCGGCGTGAGGAACTGGCCCGGCTGAACGGGCGCCTGGGCGCGGCCCGCTCCCGGGCCGGAGCCGCCGAGGCCGAGATCGACCGGCTCGTGGCCGCCCGGGACGAGGCGCGGGTCCGTGCGGAGGCCGCCCGTCAGGAGTACGAGGCGCTGGCCGAGGAGGTCGGCGGGCTCGAAGACCCGGAGGTGGAGGCCGAGTACGACGCGGCGCGGGCCGCGTCGACCGGGGCGGAGGCCGCGCTGGCCGCCGCCCGGGAGGCGCTGACCTCGGCGGAACGGTCCCGGGCCGCCGTGTCGGCGCGGCGGGAGGCGCTCGCGCTGGGGCTGCGGCGCAAGGACGGGACGGGGGCGCTGCTCGCTGCTCGCGAACGGCTGGCCGGACTGCTGGGGCCGGCCGCCGAGCGGGTGACGGTCGCCCCCGGGTACGAGGTGGCGGTGGCGGCGGCGCTCGGGGCCGCGGCCGACGCGGTGGCCGTGGCCTCCCCGGCGGCGGCGGCCCTGGCCATCCGCCACCTGCGGGCCGGTGACGCGGGCCGCGCCACGTTCCTGGTGGCCCCGGCCGTCATCCCGGGTCCGGGCCAGGCCCGCGGCGGAGCGATTCCCCTCCCGGGCCAGGCCCCGGACGCAGCCGCTCCGGGTCAGGCTCCGGGCGGGGCGGTCCCGGGCCAGGCCCAGGACGCAGCGGCCCCAGACCGGGCTCCGGACGCTGCGCTCCCCGGCCGGGCTCCCGCGCCGGGCGGCGGTACCGCCCTGCCCGTACAGGACCGGGGTCCGGACGAGGTCCCCCACCCGGCCCCCGCCCCGGCCCCCGGCCACGGGACCGAGGCCGGGGCGACGGAACCGCACGCTCCGGTCCTGACCGCGGGCGGGCCCGCGTGGCGGGAGGCCGCCGCACTGGTGGGCGGGGACGCGGAGGTGCGCCGGGCCGTGGCCTGGGTGCTGCGGGACCACGTCGTGGTCGGCAGCCTGGAGGAGGCCGAAGCGGTGGTGGCCGGGTACCCCGGCCTGGTCGCGGTGACCGCCGACGGGGACGTCCTCGGGGCGCACCTCGCACACGGCGGCTCCGCGGGCGCACCCAGCCTGATCGAGGTGCAGGCCGCAGTCGACGAGGCGGCGGCGGAGCTGGAGCGGCTGGACGGGGAGTGCCGGGAGCTGACCGGGGCCGAGGCGGACGCCCGGGCCCGCCGCGACGCGGCAGCCGCCCTCGCCGAGGAGCTCGCCGAGCGGCGCCGCGCCGGGGAGCAGGCCCGCGCCGGGGTCGCGCAGCAGCTCGGGAGGCTGGCCGGGCAGGCGAAGGGGGCCCTCGGCGAAGCCGAACGCAGCGCCCTGGCCGCGGCCAAGGCCGAGGAGGCGCTGGAACGGGCCCGGGTGGACGTGGCGGAGTGCGCGGAGCGGCTCGCTGCGGTGGAGGAGATGCCCGTGGAGCGGGAACCCGACACCTCGGCGCGGGACCGGCTCGCGGCCGACGGGGCGAACGCGCGGCAGACCGAGATGGAGGCCCGCCTGCAACTGCGTACCCACGAGGAGCGGGTCAAGGCGCTGGCCGGGCGCGCGGACGGGCTGGACCGCGCGGCCCGTGCGGAACGCGAGGCCCGGACCCGCGCGGAGCGGCGCCGGCAGCGGCTGCGCCACGAGGCCGAGGTGGGCCGGGCCGTCGCCGAGGGCGCGCGGCAGCTCCTGGCGCACCTGGCGGTGTCGATCGGCCGCGCGGACCGGGAGCGTACGGCGGCCGAAGGGGCCAAGGGGCTGTGCGAACGGGAGCTCGGCGAGGCCCGGGGCCGGGGCCGTGACCTGAAGGCCGAGCTCGACAAGCTCACCGACTCCGTGCACCGGGGAGAGGTGCTGGGCGCCGAGAAGCGGCTGCGGATCGAGCAGCTGGAGACCAGGGCGCTGGAGGAGCTGGGCGTGGAGCCGGCGGCCCTGGTCGCGGAGTACGGGCCGGACCAGCCGGTCCCGCCGTCCCCGCCGGCCGAGGGCGAGGTCCTTCCGGAGGATCCGCAGGACCCCCGCAACCGGCCCGGCCCGTTCGTCCGTGCGCAGCAGGAGAAGCGCCTGAAGTCGGCGGAGCGCGCCTACCAGCAGCTCGGCAAGGTCAACCCGCTCGCGCTGGAGGAGTTCGCGGCGCTGGAGGAGCGGCACCAGTTCCTCAGCGAGCAGCTCGACGACCTGCGCAAGACGCGGGCCGATCTCCTTCAAGTGGTGAAGGAGGTGGACCGGCGGGTGGAGCAGGTCTTCACCGAGGCCTACCACGACACCGCCCGCGAGTTCGAGGGCGTGTTCTCGCGGCTGTTCCCCGGCGGCGAGGGCCGGCTCGTGCTCACCGACCCGGACGACATGCTGGCGACCGGCGTGGACGTCGAGGCCCGCCCGCCGGGCAAGAAGGTCAAGCGGCTGTCCCTGCTGTCGGGCGGCGAGCGCTCGCTGACGGCCGTGGCACTGCTGGTCTCCATCTTCAAGGCCCGGCCCAGCCCGTTCTACGTGATGGACGAGGTCGAGGCGGCCCTGGACGACACGAACCTCCAGCGGCTGATCCGGATCATGGTGGAGCTCCAGGAGAGCTCGCAGCTGATCGTCATCACGCACCAGAAGCGGACGATGGAGGTCGCGGACGCGCTCTACGGCGTCTCGATGCAGGGCGACGGCGTCTCGAAGGTGATCAGCCAGCGGCTGCGCTGAACCCCTTCAGTTTTCAAGAAGTGAAGTCAATGTTCCGACAGGCCGCTTAACCCGACCTTCACATCAGCTATTGACTTCAGGAAATGAACGCATAGGCTCGCTCCGCTGTCTCCCGGTCTTCCGGTGGTGCCCGATCTTGACCTGTGCGCCACTAGGAGAACGGACGAAACCCCCACGGAGCACACCTTGACCAGCAGCACAGCGAAGACGCCCGCGCCCGGTGGGCAGAGCCCGCACCCCGAGCACCTCGGGCACGTCATCTTCATCACCGCGGCCGCGGCCATGGGCGGATTCCTCTTCGGATACGACAGCTCCGTCATCAACGGCGCGGTCGAGGCGATCCGGGACCGCTTCGACGTCGGGTCCGCCGTCCTCGCCCAGGTGATCGCGGCGGCGCTGATCGGCTGCGCCTTCGGCGCGGCCACGGCCGGCCGCATCGCCGACCGGATCGGCCGGATCCGCTGCATGCAGATCGCCTCGGTCCTCTTCACCGCGAGCGCCATCGGTTCCGCGCTGCCGTTCGCCCTCTGGGACCTCGCCATGTGGCGCATCATCGGCGGCTTCGGCATCGGCATGGCCTCGGTCATCGGCCCCGCCTACATCGCCGAGGTCTCGCCGCCCGCCTACCGCGGCCGGCTCGCCTCCTTCCAGCAGGCCGCGATCGTCATCGGCATCGCCGTCTCGCAGCTGGTCAACTGGGGCATCCTCAACCTCGCCGACGGCGACCAGCGCGGTGAGCTCGGCGGCCTGGAAGCCTGGCAGTGGATGCTCGGCGTCATGGTGGTCCCGGCCGTCCTTTACGGCCTGCTGTCCTTCGCGATCCCCGAGTCCCCGCGCTTCCTCGTCTCGGTCGGCCGCATGGAGAAGGCCAAGACGGTGCTGCGCGAGGTGGAGGGCGACAACATCGACGCCGACGCCCGGGTCCGCGAGATCGACAGCGCCATCCACTCGGAGCACAAGCCGAGGTTCACGGACCTGCTCGGCGGCCGCTTCGGCTTCCTGCCGATCGTCTGGATCGGTATCGGCCTGTCGGTCTTCCAGCAGCTCGTCGGCATCAACGTGATCTTCTACTACAGCTCGTCGCTGTGGCAGTCGGTCGGCATCGACCCGAGCTCCTCGTTCCTGTACTCCTTCGAGACCTCCGTCGTGAACATCATCGGTACGGTGATCGCGATGCTGCTGGTCGACCGCATCGGCCGCAAGCCGCTGGCCCTCATCGGCTCCGCCGGCATGGCGATCTCCCTCGGGTGCGCAGCCTGGGCCTTCTCCTACAAGGACACCAGCGGCGGCGAGATCGCCCTGCCGCACACCCAGGGGCTGGTCGCCCTCATCGCGGCCAACTGCTTCGTCCTCTTCTTCGCCCTGTCCTGGGGCGTGGTGGTCTGGGTGCTGCTCGGCGAGATGTTCCCGGGCCGCATCCGCGCCGCGGCCCTCGGCGTGGCCGCGTCCGCACAGTGGATCGCCAACTGGGTCATCACGGTGTCGTTCCCGAGCCTCTCGGACTGGAACCTGTCCGGCGCCTACCTGATCTACACGTTCTTCGCCCTGCTCTCGATCCCGTTCATCCTCAAGTGGGTGCCGGAGACCAAGGGCAAGGCGTTGGAGGAGATGGGGTAACCATCCCCCGCCACCACCCCTCTCCTCCGCGGGCGCTGCCCCGGCTCAGTCCTTGAGCCGGGGCAGTACCCGTTCACACAGCAGCCGCAGGCTGCGCCTGCCCTCGTCCAGCGGCATCCCCCCGCACAGCGGGTGCAGCACCAGGTTCCCGGCCTCGCCCGCGCCCCTTCCGTACGCCACCGCCTCGTCCGGGGTCAGGACCCGGTACACGCCCTCCGCGCGCAGCTCCTCGACCGACCGCGCGCCCGACCTGACCGCGCTGCGGATGTCCTTGGACTGCCAGGAGGCGTACGTGGCCGCCTCGTGCAGGAAGTGGTGCCCGTACTCCGCCCAGACCCGGTCCGGGTCCTCGGCGACGTGCAGCAGCGGGGTCTCGGCCGCGGGCATCATGCAGAACCCCTCCGTGCCGTACTCCGCCAGCCGGGCGCGGTAGTACTCCTCCAGCTCCGGCAGGTGCGCGCTGGGGAAGAACGGCAGCCCGAGCCGGGCCGCGCGCCGGGCCGCGGCCTCGGAGCTGCCCCCGACCAGCAGCAGCGGGTGCGGCCGGGTGAAGGGGCGCGGGGCCACCCGTACGGTCCGGCCGCGGAAGGTGAACGGCTCGCCGGTCCAGGCCTTCAGCAGGGTCTCCAGCAGCTCGTCCTGGAGCCGGCCGCGCCGGCCCCACTCCACGCCGTGCTGCTCGTACTCCTCGGGCCGGTACCCGATGCCGGCCACCGTCACCAGCCGGCCGCCGCTGAGCAGGTCCAGTACGGCGATGTCCTCGGCGACCTTGAGCGGGTCGTGGAGCGGGCCGATGATCGCCGACACGGTGACCGCGATCCGGCGGGTGGCGCCGAACACGGCGCCCGCGAAGGCGAAGGGGGAGGGCAGCCAGTTGTTGGCGGTGCCGTGGTGCTCCTCGGTCTGGACGGTGTCGATGCCGAGGCCGTCCGCGTACTTCGCCATCTCCAGGGCGGCCCGGTAGCGGGCCGAGAGGGTCTCGGGGGTGCCGTGCGGGTCGACGAGATTGAACCGGACCACGGTGATGGGCATGGAGAGTCCCCCTTCGCCGGAGGTGGGTGGGCGGGCGAAGGGGGACGGTAGCTGACGTGGCGTCAGTTGGACAGGGATCCGGCGGGTGCGGACTCCTCGGCGGCGGCCGGCGCGGCTGCCGGGGCCGGGGTGCGGGGCAGTACCGCGTAGAGCAGGCCGGAGGTCAGGATGCCGGTCACCCAGCCGAGGCCGTTCTCCCCGATCCAGGTGGAGGCGAGCGGCCCGCTGAACCAGTCCACCCTGGTGAACAGCAGCCCGGCCACCAGGGCCGCGCCCCAGGCCGTCATGGCCTGCCAGGCGAAGCCGCCCCTGTACCAGTAGGCGCTGCTCGGCGTGGTGTCCAGCAGGGCCGGGCCGTCGTAGGAGGTGCGGCGCAGCATGTCCACGCCGAAGACGCCGATCCAGGCGCTGAAGGCCACGGCCAGCAGGGTCAGGAAGGAGATGAACGAGCCGAAGAAGCCGGTCGCGACCACCATCAGCAGGAAGCCGAAGACCAGGCTGATGACGGCGTTGACGCTGACCGCGGCGGCGCGCGGCACCCTGATGCCCAGGGTCTGCGCGGTGAAGCCGGCGGAGTACATGGACATCGAGTTGATCAGCAGCATGCCGACGAGGGCGATGAGCAGGTACGGGACCGCGATCCAGGTCGGCAGCAGCTCGCCGATGAAGGAAACCGGGTCCTGGGCGCCCGCCAGGTCCGGGGTGCCGACGGCCATCACCGCGCCCATCAGCACCATCGGCAGCACGACCACGCCCGCGCCGCCGATCGTCGCGCCGACCAGCCCCCTGGAGGAGGCGTCGCGGGGCAGGTAGCGGGTGAAGTCGGGGCCCGAGGGGACCCAGCTGATGCCGCCTGCCGCGATGGTGCCGATGCCCGCGATCATCATCGTCGTGGAGCCGGCCGGCTTGGCGAAGACGGCGGCCCAGTCGGTGGTGAAGAGCAGGTAGCCCAGGACCAGCACGCTGAACGCGCCGAAGAGGTACGTCGACCACTTCGAGCAGACGCGCAGCGCGTTGATGCCGAGCCCCGAGACCACGAAGGTGCAGCCCACGAAGAAGAGCAGGGTGACCACGATCAGCGGGGTGTTGGCCCTGACGCCGAAGAGCAGGTCGAGGACGGTCAGGACGGCGTAGGCGCCGCTGACCGCGTTGATGGTCTCCCAGCCCCACCGGGCCACCCAGATCAGGGCGCCGGGGAAGAGGTTGCCGCGCTGGCCGAAGACGGCCCGCGAGAGCGCCATGCCGGGGGCCCCGCCGCGCTTCCCGGCGATGGATATCAGGCCGACCATGCCGTACGAGACGACCGGCGCGGCGACCGCGACGACCAGCACCTGCCAGATGTTGAGCTTGTTGAAGATCACCAGGCCCGCGCCCATGGTGAGCAGCAGCACGCTGATGTTGGCGGCCACCCAGGTGGGGAAGAGCTCGCGGACCCGGCCGCCGCGTTCGCCGTCGGGTACGGGTTCCAGGCCCCGGCTCTCGACTGCGCCGTCGACGGCGGTCTCTTCGGCAGGCACGCGGTACTCCCTGGGGGTGGGGCATGGGACAAGCCGTCCATCATCATGGATGTGACGTTAAAACCACAAATGGCGGCTTTCGGTTCCGGTGGGAACGTCCAAGGTCCGGGGCCCGGGGCGACCCGTGGCCGATACTGGGGTGGTTATGGAAATCCTGATCCTTGCTGTAGTCATCGCCCTGGTCGCGGTCGGTGTGATCAGCGGGCTCGTGGTCAGCAGCCGCAAGAAGAAGCAGCTGCCCCCCACGGCGCCGCCGAGCACGCCGACCATCACTGCCCCGCCTGCCGAACCGCAGGTGGGGGAGGACGCCGTAGAGACGGCGGAAGAGCCGCGCCGCACCATCGAGGAGGTCGGGCTCCCGACGGCGGAGGCCGAGGCTCCGGTCGAGGAGCCGGCGGCGGAGCCCGAGGCCCCGGCCGCACCCGAGATCGAGGTGCCCGAGCCCACCGCCGGCCGCCTGGTCCGGCTGCGCGCACGGCTCGCCCGTTCCCAGAACTCGCTCGGCAAGGGGCTGCTCACGCTGCTCTCGCGCGAGCACCTCGACGAGGACACCTGGGAGGAGATCGAGGAGACCCTCCTCATCGCCGACGTCGGCGTCGTGCCGACCCAGGAGCTGGTGGACCGGCTCCGGGAGCGGGTCAAGGTGCTCGGCACCCGTACCCCCGCCGATCTGCGCACGCTGCTGAAGGAGGAGCTGCTGACCCTGGTCGGCACCGACTTCGACCGCGCCGTGAAGACCGAGAGCGGCGTGGACACCCCCGCCGTCGTCATGGTCGTCGGTGTCAACGGCACCGGCAAGACCACCACCACCGGCAAGCTGGCCCGTGTGCTCGTCGCCGACGGCCGCAGCGTGGTGCTCGGCGCCGCCGACACCTTCCGTGCCGCCGCCGCCGACCAGCTGCAGACCTGGGGCGAGCGGGTCGGGGCGCGCACCGTGCGCGGCCCCGAGGGCGGCGACCCCGCCTCCATCGCCTACGACGCGGTCAAGGAGGGCATCGCCGAGGGCGCGGACGTGGTCCTCATCGACACAGCCGGCCGCCTGCACACCAAGACCGGTCTCATGGACGAGCTCGGCAAGGTCAAGCGCGTCGTCGAGAAGCACGGCCCGCTGGACGAGGTCCTGCTGGTCCTCGACGCCACCACCGGCCAGAACGGCCTGACCCAGGCGCGCGTCTTCGCCGAGGTCGTGGACATCACCGGCATCGTCCTGACCAAGCTGGACGGCACCGCCAAGGGCGGCATCGTCGTCGCCGTCCAGCGCGAGCTCGGCGTCCCGGTCAAGCTCGTCGGCCTCGGCGAGGGCCCGGACGACCTGGCCCCCTTCGAGCCGGAAGCCTTCGTGGACGCCCTGATCGGCGACTGAGGACCGGCTCCGTGCCCGGCCCCGTCACGCGTACCAGTGCCCCCGCATCCGCGCCGGATGCGGGGGCACCGGTGTCCGTGGGGGCCTCAGCGCCGGAAGCGGTGGCAGGTGTAGGCCAGGGTGCCCAGCAGCAGGCGGGCCTGCGGCGGACCGCCCGCGCAGTCCAGCGCGGGCCGGCGCAGCCAGCCGGCCGGGCCCAGGCCCGCGTGGTCGCTGGGCGGGGCGGTCAGGAAGGCGCCGTGGCCCAGGGCGCGCAGGTCCAGATCGGCGTCGTCCCAGCCCATCCGGTACAGCAGCTGCGGCAGCTCGGCGGCGGCGCCCGGGGCGACGAAGAACTGCGCGCGGCCGTCCGGGGTCACCGTGACGGGCCCCAGCGGAAGCCCCATGCGTTCCATCCGGACCAGTGCCCGCCGCCCGGCCTCGGCCGAGACCTCGATCAGGTCGAAGGCGCGGCCCACGGGCAGCAGGATCGCCGCGCCGGGGTACTCGCCCCAGATCTCGGTGACCTCGTCCAGGGTGGCGCCCCCGGGGACGGTGGGAGCGAAGTCCAGCGGATGAGCCCCCGGAGCGGCGCAGTCCGTATGGCCGCAGGAGCAGTCCCGGGCCGGAGCCGCGGCGCGGGCGCCGGGAACGGCGTCCCAGCCCCACAGTCCCGTGTACTCCGCCACGGTCGTGCACTCCGAGGTCCGGCCGCGGCGCCGGACGCCGGAACGGAACTCCTTGGTGCCGCGGCTGCCGCCGATCGTGAAGCCCATGCCCATGCCCCCTCCAACGGGTCGGACGCGCCGGTGGTTACGACGTCGGCGGGACCGGTCGGCCGGGCGGGTGCGGTACGCCTTCCACCGGGGCCGCCCGGCGCACTCCTCGCCGCGCGCGCCCCCTGCGCACTCCCGTCCAACCGTTCTGTTTCGCCGTGGTGTCAAGTGAATCGCGCCTGGCCGGTGGGGAGTTCATTCGAAGGGGTGGCGAATGGTGGCGTTTCCGCGATCGACCTCGCGGCAGGGGTGATCGTAGGATTACTTTCGGTGCACCAACCCGGAAGGCGAGCCCAGTCGTGGGTATGCCGGAGGCAAACTGTGGAGGACCTGTGAAGGTCCCAGGCGGCGTCGCCCGCCCCGGCCAGGGTTTGTGCTGAAGAAGCGATGCGGATGGGGGCGTTCCAGTGAGCGGCAGCGGCGCAAGCGGAACGAGTGGCGATGCCGCCGAGGACAGGAACGTCCAGCTGACCTCGTGGTTCGTCCGCAGCGGCTGGTCCAAGGGCGAGCTCGCCCGCCAGGTGAACCGCCGCGCCCGCCAGATGGGCGCCCACCACATCAGCACCGACACCTCCCGGGTGCGCCGCTGGCTCGACGGCGAACAGCCCCGCGAGCCCGTGCCCCGCATCCTCTCCGAGCTGTTCTCCGAACGGTTCGGCTCCGTCGTCGCCATCGAGCAGCTCGGCCTGCGCACCGCCCACCAGACCCCCTCCGTCTCCGGCGTCGACCTGCCCTGGGCGGGTCCGCAGACCGTGGAACTGCTCAGCGAGTTCTCCCGCAGCGACCTCATGCTGGCCCGCCGGGGCTTCCTCGGGACCTCGCTCGCCCTCTCCGCGGGCCCCGCCCTCATCGAGCCCATGCAGCGCTGGCTGGTCCCCTCCCCGGCCGTCGACCCGGGCGCGCGCGCCGACGGCGGGACCGCGGGCCGGGGGCCGGGGCAGCGGCCGCCCCGGCTGACCGAACCGGAACTCGGCCTCCTCGAAGCCACCACCGTGATGTTCCGCCAGTGGGACGCCCAGTGCGGTGGCGGACTGCGCCGCAAGGCCGTGGTCGGCCAGCTCCACGAGGTCACCGACCTGCTCCAGGAGAACCACCCGGCCCCGGTCATGAAGCGGCTCTTCAAGGTGGCCGCCGAACTCTCCGAACTCGCCGGCTGGATGAGCTACGACATCGGCCTGCACCCGACCGCCCAGAAGTACTTCGTCCTCGCGCTGCACGCCGCGAAGGAGGGCGGCGACAAGCCGCTCGGCTCGTACATCCTCTCCAGCATGAGCCGCCAGATGATCCACCTGGGCCGCCCCGAGGACGCGCTGGAGCTCGTCCACCTCGCCCAGTACGGCAGCCGCGACTGCGCCGGACCGCGCACCCAGGCGATGCTGTATGCGATGGAGGCCCGCGCCTACGCCAACATGGGCCAGCCGAGCCGCTGCAAGCGGGCCGTGCGGATGGCCGAGGACACCTTCTCCGACGTCGGCTTCGACGGCGAGCCCGAGCCCGACTGGATCCGCTTCTTCTCCGAGGCCGAGCTCAACGGCGAGAACTCCCACTCGTTCCGGGACCTGGCCTACGTGGCCGGACGCAGTCCCACCTACGCCTCGCTCGCCGAACCGGTCATGGCGCGGGCCGTCGAGCTGTTCTCCAAGGACGACGAACACCAGCGCTCGTACGCCCTGAACCTCATCGGCATGGCCACCGTCCACCTGCTCCAGAAGGAACCCGAGCAGGCCACCGTCCTCGTGGACCGCGCCCTCGACGTGGCGCGAAAGGTGCGCTCCGAACGGGTGAACACCCGGCTCCGCAAGACCGTGGACAGCGCCGCCCGTGAATACGGCGACGTCGCCGAGGTGGTCCGGCTCACCGACCTGCTCGCGTCCCGGCTTCCCGAGGCCGCCGAGGCGGTCTAGCCCTCCCCACCGATCCAGGACCCTTCGAGTTCTGTTCATTGACGCGTAACACGCCCGACCTCTTCGTCATCGGGGCGAAACACCCAGCGGCGCCGCCGGAAACCGGCCTGCGCGAATCTCAGGGCCAATAACCGGCCAGTCCCCAGGCCAGCCCCCCGGCCTACGCCTTGCGCCGCTCAGGTTTTCACGCTCGCCCGCACGCGAACGTACCGACGACGAGGAGACGCCGATGGCATCAGCCATCACGACCCTCGCGGCAGACGCCCCGACGCTCTCTGCCGCGAACACCGGGTTCATGCTCATCTGCTCCGCCCTGGTCATGCTGATGACCCCGGGACTCGCCTTCTTCTACGGAGGCATGGTCCGCGTCAAGAGCAGCCTCAACATGCTGATGATGAGCTTCATCAGCCTCGGGATCGTCACGATCCTGTGGGTCCTCTTCGGCTTCAGCCTCGCCTTCGGCACCGACTCCGGCTCCCTCATCGGCTGGAACTCCGACTACGTCGGCCTCAGCGGCATCGGCATCACCGAGCTGTGGGACGGCTACACCATCCCGGTCTACGTCTTCGCCGTCTTCCAGCTGATGTTCGCCGTCATCACCCCGGCCCTGATCAGCGGCGCCCTCGCCGACCGCGTGAAGTTCAGCGCCTGGGTGCTGTTCTCCGCCCTGTGGGTCACCGTCGTCTACTTCCCCGTCGCCCACTGGGTCTGGGGCGCCGGCGGCTGGCTCTTCGAGCTCGGCGTCATCGACTTCGCGGGCGGCACCGCCGTCCACATCAACGCCGGTGCCGCGGCCCTCGGCGTCATCCTGGTCATCGGCAAGCGCGTCGGCTTCAAGCGGGACCCGATGCGCCCCCACAGCCTCCCCCTCGTGATGCTCGGCGCCGGCCTGCTGTGGTTCGGCTGGTTCGGCTTCAACGCCGGATCCTGGCTCGGCAACGACGACGGCGTCGGCGCGGTCATGTTCGTCAACACCCAGGTCGCCACCGCCGCCGCGATGCTCGCCTGGCTCGGCTACGAGAAGCTGCGCCACGGCTCCTTCACCACCCTCGGCGCCGCCTCCGGCGCGGTCGCCGGCCTCGTCGCCATCACCCCCTCCGGCGGTTCCTGCTCCCCGCTCGGCGCCATCGCCATCGGAGCCATCGCCGGTGTGCTGTGCGCCATGGCCGTGGGCCTGAAGTACCGGTTCGGCTACGACGACTCCCTCGACGTCGTCGGCGTCCACCTCGTCGGCGGCATCGCCGGCTCCCTCCTGGTCGGCCTCTTCGCGACGGGCGGGGTCCAGTCCGACGCTGCCGGGCTCTTCTACGGCGGGGGCTTGGCCCAGCTCGGCAAGCAGGCCATCGGCGTCTTCTCCGTCCTCGCCTACTCCCTCGTCGTCTCCGCCGTCCTGGCCTTCCTCCTCGACAAGACCATCGGGATGCGGGTATCCGAGGACGTGGAGGTCTCGGGCATCGACCAGAGCGAGCACGCCGAGACCGCCTACGACTTCAGCGGGGCCGGCGGCGGGATCTCCTCCCGCGCCGCCGCGTCCCCCGCCCCCGTTGCCGCAGCGAGCAAGAAGGTCGACGCATGAAGCTGATCACCGCGATCGTCAAGCCCTACAAGCTGGACGAGATCAAGGAAGCCCTCCAGGCCTTCGGGGTCCAGGGGCTCACCGTCTCCGAGGCCAGCGGCTACGGCCGCCAGCGCGGCCACACCGAGGTCTACCGGGGCGCCGAGTACACCGTGGACCTCGTACCGAAGATCCGCATCGAGGTGCTCGTCGACGACGTGGACGCCGAGGACGTGATCGACGTCGTCGTACGGGCGGCCCGCACCGACAAGATCGGCGACGGCAAGGTGTGGAGCGTCCCCGTGGACTCGGTCGTACGGGTCCGCACCGGCGAGCGCGGCGCTGACGCGCTCTAGGTGACGGGAGCTCCTGGGTGACGAGCGTCGAAGAGACCACCGACGGCACCGGCGACGACCGCCCGGACGGCTCGGGACCCAGCGGGTACGCCGCGGCCCGGCTGCGACTCCTCCAGGAGGAGTCGCGGTCCGGGCCCTCGCGGCGTTCCGCGCTGTCCGCGCTGTCCGACCACTGGCTGTCCGCGCTGTTCGCGCAGGCCGTGCGGGAGACCGGCGTACGGGGCGCCGCCCTCGTCGCCGTCGGCGGCTACGGCCGGGCGGAACTCTCCCCGCGCAGCGATCTCGACCTGCTGCTGCTCCACGACGGCAAGGCGGAACCCCGGGCGCTCGGTGTGCTCGCCGACCGCCTCTGGTACCCCGTGTGGGACCTCGGCCTGGCCCTGGACCACTCGGTGCGCACCCCGGGCGAGGCCCGGAAGACCGCCGCCGAGGACCTCAAGGCCCACCTCGGCCTGCTGGACGCACGGCTCGTCGCCGGGGACGCCGGGCTGCTCGCGGGGCTGCGCACCTCGGTCCTGGCCGACTGGCGCAACCAGGCCGTCAAACGGCTCCCGCAGCTGCACGATCTGTGCCGGGAACGCGCCGAGCGGGCCGGGGAGCTGCGCTTCCTGCTGGAACCCGACCTGAAGGAGGCCCGCGGCGGACTGCGCGACGCCACCGCCCTGCGGGCCGTCGCCGCGTCCTGGCTGGCCGACGCCCCGCGCGAGGGACTGGCCGACGCCCGGCGGCGGCTGCTCGACGCCCGGGACGCGCTGCACCTGGTCACCGGCCGGGCCACCGACCGGCTCTCCCTCCAGGAGCAGCCCCAGGTCGCCGCCCGGCTGGGGCTGCTCGACGCCGACGCCCTGCTCCGCGAGGTGTACGAGGCCGCCCGGGTGATCTCCTACGCGGGCGACGTCACCTGGCGCGAGGTCGGCCGGGTGCTGCGGGCCCGGACCGCCCGGCCCCGGCTGCGCGGGCTCCTCGGCACCCGTGGCGCGCCCGCCGCCGAACGGGCACCGCTGGCCGAGGGCGTCGTGGAGTCCGACGGGGAGGCCGTGCTGGCCCTGGCCGCCCGGCCCGAGCGAGACCCGGTCCTGCCCCTGCGCTTCGGCGCGGCAGCCGCCCAGGCGGGCCTGCCCGTCTCGCTGCACGCCGTACGCCGCCTCGCGGACCGGGCCCGGCCGCTGCCCGTGCCCTGGCCGGCGGAGGCCCGGGAACAGCTGCTCACCCTGCTGGGTGCCGGGGAGCCCACCGTGGCGGTCTGGGAGGCGCTGGAGGCCGAGGGGCTGATCACCCGGCTCCTCCCCGACTGGGAGCGGGTGCGCTGCCGGCCCCAGCGCAATCCCGTGCACACCTGGACGGTGGACCGGCACCTGATCGAGACGGCCGTGCGGGCCTCGGCCCTGACCCGCCGGGTGAGCCGGCCCGACCTGCTGCTGATGGCGGCCCTGCTGCACGACATCGGCAAGGGCTGGCCCGGGGACCACTCGGTCGCCGGCGAGACCATCGCCCGCGACATGGCCGCCCGGGTGGGCTTCGACCCCGAGGACGTCGCCGTGCTCGGCACCCTCGTGCGCCACCACCTGCTGCTGGTCGACACCGCGACCCGGCGCGACCTCGACGACCCCGCCACCGTGAAGGCGGTGGCGACGGCCGTCGGCTCGACCGGCACCCTGGAGATCCTGCACGCCCTCACCGAGGCCGACGCGCTCGCCACGGGCCCCGCCGCCTGGAGCACCTGGCGGGGCTCCCTCGTGGCCGACCTCGTGGCCCGGGTCGCCGCCGTCCTCAGCGGCTCCCCGCCCGACGCCTCCGAGCTGGACATCCCGACCACCGAACAGGAACGCCTGGCGGTGGAGGCCCTGCGCACCGGGGAGCCGGTGCTCGCGCTGCACGCGCGCCGCGAGGAGGACGAAGCCGTCGGGGTCGAGCTCGTCGTCGCCGTCCCCGACCAGCCGGGGGTGCTCCCGGCGGCGGCCGGGGTCCTGGCGCTGCACCGGCTGACCGTGCGGGCGGCCGAGCTGCGCTTCCTGGAGCTGCCGGACCGGCTGGGGGAGGCCCTGGTGCTGCGCTGGCGGGTGGCCGCCGAGTACGGGGCCCTGCCGGAGGCCGCCCGGCTGCGGACCGACCTGGTCCGGGCGCTGGACGGCTCGCTGGACGTCCCGGCGCGGCTGGCCGACCGCGAGGCGGCGTACCCGAGGCGGCGCGGGGTGGTCCCGCCGCCGCCCCGGGTCACCGTCGTCCCCGACGTCTCCTCGCTGGCCACCGTGCTGGAGGTGCGGGCGCCCGACGCGGTGGGGCTGCTGCACCGCATCGGGCACGCGCTGGAGTCCCACGGGGTCCGGGTGCGCAGCGCCCACGTCTCTACGCTGGGCGCCAACGCGGTGGACACCCTGTACGTGGTCGACACCGACGGCAAACCACTGTCCCGGGCCGACGCCGCGGCCCTGGCCGCCGCGGTGGAGACGGCCCTTTCCTAGGGCCCCGTCCCGGGCCCTGTCCCGGGTCCCTTCCGGCTTCCCCGGGGTCCGCCCCCGCTCCGCCCCCGGGGAGCCGGGGCGGGTGCGGGCAGGGGATTGCCTCCCGCAGGGCCGGGCAGGCGGCGTGGCCCGATACCCTGGGGGACGACCACCACGCCCCCGACCCGAGGAATCGCGACCACCGTGTTCGATACGCTTTCCGACCGCCTCAGCGCGACCTTCAAGTCCCTCCGGGGCAAAGGCCGCCTCTCCGAGCAGGACATCGACGCTGCGGCGCGGGAAATCCGTATCGCCCTCCTCGAGGCCGACGTCGCGCTTCCCGTCGTCCGCTCCTTCATCGCGAACGTCAAGGAAAGGGCCCGTGGCGAGGAGGTCAGCAAGGCGCTGAACCCCGGCCAGCAGGTCCTCAAGATCGTCAACGACGAGCTGGTCTCCATCCTCGGCGGCGAGACCCGCCGGCTGCGCTTCGCCAAGACCGCGCCCACCGTGATCATGCTGGCCGGTCTCCAGGGTGCCGGTAAGACCACCCTCGCCGGAAAGCTCGGCCTCTGGCTCAAGGGGCAGGGCCACACCCCGCTCCTCGTCGCGTGCGACCTCCAGCGCCCCAACGCCGTCAACCAGCTCTCCGTGGTCGCCGAGCGCGCCGGTGTCGCGGTCTACGCGCCCCAGCCCGGCAACGGCGTCGGAGACCCGGTCCAGGTGGCCAAGGACTCCGTCGAGTACGCCCGCACCAAGCAGCACGACATCGTCATCGTCGACACCGCCGGCCGCCTCGGCATCGACCAGGAGCTGATGCAGCAGGCCGCGGACATCCGCGACGCCGTCAGCCCCGACGAGATCCTCTTCGTCGTCGACGCGATGATCGGCCAGGACGCGGTCAACACCGCGGAAGCCTTCCGCGACGGCGTCGGCTTCGACGGCGTGGTGCTGTCCAAGCTCGACGGCGACGCCCGCGGCGGTGCCGCGCTCTCCATCGCGCACGTCACCGGCAAGCAGATCATGTTCGCCTCGAACGGCGAGAAGCTCGACGAGTTCGACGCCTTCCACCCCGACCGCATGGCGGGCCGGATCCTCGACATGGGTGACATGCTCACCCTCATCGAGCAGGCCGAGAAGACCTTCTCGCAGGCCGAGGCCGAGAAGATGGCGGCCAAGCTCGCCAAGGGCCCCAAGGAGTTCACGCTCGACGACTTCCTGGCCCAGATGGAGCAGGTCCGCAAGATGGGCTCCATCTCCAAGCTCCTCGGCATGCTCCCGGGCATGGGGCAGATCAAGGACCAGATCAACAACATCGACGAGCGCGACGTGGACCGCACCGCCGCGATCATCAAGTCGATGACCCCGGCCGAGCGCCAGGACCCGCACATCATCAACGGCTCCCGCCGCGCCCGCATCGCCAAGGGCTCCGGCGTCGAGGTCAGCGCCGTCAAGTCGCTGGTCGAGCGGTTCTTCGAGGCCCGCAAGATGATGTCCCGCATGGCCCAGGGCGGCGGCATGCCTGGCATGCCCGGCATCCCCGGGATGGGCGGCGGCCCCGGCCGGCAGAAGAAGCAGGTCAAGCAGGCCAAGGGCAAGCGCAAGAGCGGCAACCCGATGAAGCGCAAGGAAGAGGAGGCCGCGGCAGCGGCCCGGCGCGAGCAGGGCCCGCAGGCGATCGAGCCCGCCGCCGCCGGCAACCCGTTCGGGCTCCCCGCGGGCGGCCAGGGCGGTCAGGACTTCGACCTGCCGGACGAGTTCAAGAAGTTCATGAAGTAGTACCGGGCAGGCGTACCCGGTACGCGAAGAGGGCCCCGGCCGTGCACCCACGGCCGGGGCCCTGCCGTTTCCCGCAGGGGCATACGTCCCGTTTGTCGCCTAAGGTCGGCCGGGAGGACGGCATAAGGAGGCCCCCGTGCCCAGCCCCACCCCCGTACCGCCGCGCGACCGGGCCGACACCCCCTGGCGTTCGGAAGGCGCCCCGCCCGCGCCGCCGCCCAGGAAACGCATGCCCGGCGGCTGGCGCGGGCTGGTCCTCACCGCGCTGATCGTCTACCTGATCGCCAACGTGGTCCTGTCCTTCTTCAACGAGGGCGACGAGCCGGTCGTCTCGTACACGGAGTTCAGCAAGCAGGTCGCCGCGGGCAACGTCTCGAAGATCTACTCCAAGGGCGACGCCATCCAGGGCGAGCTCAAGGCCGGGCAGCCGCTCCCCGACGGCAAGGGCGAGTACACCAAGTTCACCACCCAGCGCCCCGCGTTCGCCGACGACCAGCTGTGGGCCAACCTCACCAAGCACAACGTGACCGTGACCGCCTCGCCGGTCGTCGTACAGCGCAGCTTCCTCGCCAATCTGCTGCTCTCCCTCGCCCCCATGCTGCTCCTGGTCCTCCTGTGGGTGGTCATCGCCCGGCGGATGGGCTCGGGGATGGGCGGCATGGGCGCCCTCGGCCGGAAGGCCCCGCCCAAGCCGGTGGAGCTGGCGGGCGCCAAGCGCACCACCTTCGAGGACGTGGCGGGCATCGACGAGGTCGAGGGCGAGCTGAACGACGTCGTCGACTTCCTGAAGAACCCCGGACAGTACCGCCGGATGGGCGCCCGGATGCCGCGCGGCGTCCTGCTGTCCGGCCCGCCCGGCACCGGCAAGACCCTGCTGGCCCGGGCCGTCGCCGGCGAGGCGGGCGTGCCCTTCTTCTCGGCCTCCGCCTCCGAGTTCATCGAGATGATCGTCGGCGTGGGCGCCTCACGGGTGCGCGAACTGTTCGCGGAGGCCCGCAAGGTGGCCCCCGCGATCATCTTCATCGACGAGATCGACACCATCGGCCGCGCCCGCGGCGCCGGGGCCGGCGTGGGCGGCCACGACGAACGCGAACAGACCCTGAACCAGATCCTCACCGAGATGGACGGCTTCTCCGGCGCCGAGGGCGTGATCGTGCTGGCCGCCACCAACCGGGCCGACGTCCTGGACCCGGCACTCACCCGCCCCGGCCGCTTCGACCGCACGGTGGTCGTCTCCCCGCCCGACCGGGACGGACGGGCGGCCATCCTGCGCATCCACACCCGCGACATCCCGCTCGCCCCCGACGTGGACCTGACCCGGGTGGCCCGGACCACCCCGGGCATGACGGGCGCCGAACTCGCCAACCTCGCCAACGAGGCCGCCCTGCTGGCCGTCAAACGACGGCGCGACCAGGTCACCCCGGCCGACCTGTCCGAGGCCCTGGAGAAGATCCAGCTGGGTGCGGAGCGGTCCCTGGTGATGCCCGACGAGGAGCGCCGCCGCACCGCGTACCACGAGAGCGGGCACGCCCTGCTCGGCATGCTCCGCCCCGGCGCCGACCCCGTACGCAAGATCACCATCGTCCCCCGCGGCCGCGCGCTCGGCGTCACCCTCTCGGCCCCGGACGCCGACCGGTACGCCTACACCGAGGACTACCTCCGCGGCCGCATCATCGGCGCACTGGGCGGCATGGCCGCCGAGCACGTCGTCTACGACGTCATCACCACGGGCTCCGAGAGCGACCTGGAACAGGTCACCGGCATCGCCCGCGGCATGGCCGGCCGCTGGGGCATGAGCGAGCGCGTCGGACGCCTGACCGCCATCCCCTCCGACGGACAGAGCCCCTACGGCCTCGCCGCCGCACCCGCCACCCTCGACGCCGTCGACCACGAGATGCGCCGCATCGTCGACGAGTGCTACGAGGAGGCCTGCCGCGTCCTGCGCGAGCACCGCCCGCAGCTCGACGCCCTGGCCGAGGCCCTGCTCGCCCACGAGACCCTGGACGAGAAGGCGGCGTACGCCGCGGCCGGGATCCCCCGCCTGGAGAAGTAGCGCCGGGCGGCCCGCGGCCGCCCGGCGGCCGCCGTCAGGCCACCCGGGCGACGACGTAGCGGAAGATGTTCGGCAGCCAGACGGCTCCGTCGGTCCGCTCGTACGGGTGAAGCGCCTCGGACAGCTCCTTCTCCGCCAGCGCGGGATCGGCCGCCGCGTCGTAGAGCCCGGTGGACAGCAGACCCCGTACGGCGCTGTCCACGTCCGCGTACCCGAACGGGCAGAACACCCGCCCCGACCCGTCGGGCACCAGGCCCGCCTCCGCCACCAGCTCGTCCAGGTCCCGGGCCGCCGGGCCGCCGCCCAGCACCGCCGGAACCGTGCAGCGCTCCGCCGGACCCCAGTCGGCCAGCACCACCGCGCCGCCCCGCCGGACCGCCGGCAGGGCCTCCGCGAGGGCGCCCGGCGCCGGCGAGAGCGCCAGCAGTACGTCGTACGGCCGCGCGGCGGGCACCGGGGGATCCGCCACCACCTCCAGCAGCCGCTCCCGGGCCAGCGCCCGGCGGGCCGGATCCGCCTCCACGCCCGTGGCGGCGGCGCCCCGGCCCGCGGCCAGCAGCAGGGGCAGCCCGGCCCCGCAGCCGAGGCCCAGCAGCCGGTCGCCCGGCCCGACCTCCAGCCGGTCGTAGACCGCCTCGTACAGCGGTACCAGCATCCGTTCCTGGATCTCCGCCCAGTCCCGGGCGACGAGCGTCGCCGTCGGCGTCGGTGTCATCGAAAGAGCGCTCCTGATTCCGTCTCGCCCCCTTGCCCCCGTTGCCAGGGAACTCCCCATTCGCCCCCGCGTCCAGAGGAGTGCGCCACCCGATTCACGCTCGGTGCGCCCGGCGCCGTACCATTCGCGCCATGGCAAAGGCACCCGTTCTCACCCCGCAGGCGGAGGATTTCCCCCGCTGGTACCAGGATCTGATCAACAAGGCCGAGCTGGCCGACAACGGTCCGGTCCGCGGCACGATGGTCATCCGACCGTACGGCTACGGCCTGTGGGAGCGGATGCAGCAGGAGATGGACGCCCGCATCAAGGACGCGGGTGCCCAGAACGCGTACTTCCCGCTGTTCATCCCGCAGTCGTACCTGACGAAGGAAGCCGAGCACGTCGAGGGCTTCGCCCCCGAGCTCGCGGTCGTCACCCACGGCGGCGGCAAGGAGCTGGAGGAGCCGGTCGTCGTCCGGCCCACCTCCGAGACGATCATCAACGACTACTTCTCCAAGTGGGTCCAGAGCTACCGGGACCTGCCCCTGCTGATCAACCAGTGGGCCAACGTGGTCCGCTGGGAGATGCGCCCCCGCGTGTTCCTCCGTACGAGCGAGTTCCTCTGGCAGGAGGGCCACACCGCCCACGCGACGTACGAGGACGCCCGCGAATACGCCGCCCGCATCCACCGCGACGTCTACGGCGACTTCATGACGAACGTGCTCGGCATCGACGTCGTGCTCGGCCGCAAGACCGCCAAGGAGCGCTTCGCCGGCGCCATCAACACCCTCACCCTCGAAGGCATGATGGGCGACGGCAAGGCGCTCCAGCTGGGTACGAGCCACGAGCTCGGCACCAACTTCGCCAAGGCCTTCAACACCCAGTACCTGTCGAAGGAAGGCAAGCAGGAGCTGGTCTGGCAGACCTCGTGGGGCGTCTCGACCCGCATGGTCGGCGGTCTGATCATGTCCCACGGTGACGACAACGGCCTGCGCGTCCCGCCGCGCCTCGCGCACGTCCAGGTCGTCGTCATGGCGATCAAGGGCGACGAGGCCGTGGCGAAGGTCCGCGAGCTGGGCGCGCAGCTGAAGGCCGCCGGCATCCGCGTCCAGGTCGACGACCGCGTCGACACCCCCTTCGGCCGTCGCGCCGTGGACTGGGAGCTCAAGGGCGTACCGGTCCGCATCGAGATCGGCCCCCGCGACCTGGAGGCCGGCACCGCGATGCTGGCCCGCCGGATCCCGGGCGGGAAGACCCCCGTGCAGATCGACGCCCTCGCCGACCTGCTGCCCAAGGTCCTCGAAGAGGACCAGGCGCAGCTGCTGCGCGAGTCCCGCGAGCGCCGCGAGGCCCGTACGTCGGACGTCTCGACCATCGAGGAGGCCGCCGAGGCCGCCGTCGCCGGCGGCTGGGCGCGCATCCCGTGGGCCGACCTGGGCCCCGAGGGCGAGGCCAAGCTGGCCGAGCAGGCCGTCTCCGTACGCTGCCTGATCGCGGCGGACGGGTCGGTTCCGGAGACGGACGACGCTCCCGGTACCCTCGCCATCGTCGCGCGCTCGTACTGACGCACTGCATCACGCCCCCGGCGTGCGGCTTCGGCCGCGCGCCGGGGGCGTGGCCATTGCCGGTCTTCGTTACGTACCGACTCATCCTGAGATCTACGCACCCGTCCTCGTCGGGACGCATCAGAGTGAACTGACTGGTACGTGCAAAAAATTTGGAATGGCCCGGAATCGGAACACCGGGGCACCCCGGCTCGTTGTCACGACGTGAGCACGACACCACCTGTTCTCGCCGCAGAGCTGGCGCAGGCGTGGGCCGACATTCAGCGGTACCACCCCGAGCTGCCTGACCTTGCCGCGCCCGAGTCCCTGATCGGAGAGTCCTCGTCCGCCTGCGGCGCGGAACTCTCCTTCGAGCGACTGCTGCACGAGGCAGTCCACGGCATCGCCGCCGCCCGCGGTGTCCGTGACACCTCGCGAGCCGGCCGCTACCACAACCGCAGATTCCTGGCGATCGCCGAGGAGATGGGGCTGGACCACTCGGAGGAGCCGCACGCCAGCAGCGGGTTCTCCCTGGTCTCCCTCAATCCCGAGGCCAAGAAGCGCTACCGCCCCACCATGGAGCGGCTCCAGCGCGCACTGAAGGCGCACACGGCGGCCACGGCCGCCGACACCAAGCGCAGCTTCCGCGGTCCGGCCGCCCGGCACGGCTCCTCCGGCGGCGGCGTACGGGTCAAGGCGGTCTGCGACTGCGGGCGCAACGTCCGGGTGGTCCCGTCCGTGCTGGCCCAGGCGCCGATCGTGTGCGGCGGCTGCATGAAGCCGTTCCGCATCCCCGAGGTCGCGGTTTCGGCGGCCGCCTCCTGAGCCCGCGGCCCCACGGCCGTACGGGGGCGGCGGTCGGGCGTGGGCCCGCCGACGGGGCGGCGGCCAGGTGGCGTGCTGCCGCACGCCACCGATCGCCCCTCCCCGTGAGAAGCGCCGCAGGCATGTGGCACAATGGACAGCTGTACTCGACAGTCGCATAGGACCCCTCTCTCCTCCGGCTGACGCGTCCATCGGGCACCCGAGTACCGCAACCCCACGTGGCATCTCATGTGCCCAACCACGTCAAGTTCAGGAGACACCACTCCAGTGGCAGTCAAGATCAAGCTCAAGCGCCTCGGCAAGATTCGCCAGCCGCACTACCGCATCGTCGTCGCCGACGCCCGCACCCGCCGTGACGGTCGCGCGATCGAAGAGATCGGTATCTACCACCCGACGTACAACCCGTCGCGCATCGAGGTCAACGCCGAGCGTGCGCAGTACTGGCTGTCCGTTGGCGCCCAGCCCACCGAGGCCGTTCTCGCCATCCTGAAGCTGACCGGTGACTGGCAGGCGCACAAGGGCCTCCCGGCCCCCGCGCCGCTGCTCCAGCCGGCGACGAAGGAGAGCAAGCGTCGCTCCTTCGACGAGTTCGCCAAGGCCCTCGAGGGCATCGGCGAGACCAAGGGCGAGGCCATCACGCAGAAGGCCAAGAAGGCCGACAAGAAGGCGGACGAGGCTGAGGCCGCCGCCGAGTCGACCGAGGCCTGATCATGCTCGAGGAGGCTCTTGAGCACCTCGTGAAGGGCATTGTGGACAACCCCGACGACGTGCAGGTCGCCTCGCGCAACCTGCGCCGCGGACAGGTGCTCGAGGTCCGGGTCCACCCGGAAGACCTCGGGAAGGTGATCGGCCGCAACGGCCGCACCGCACGTGCGCTGCGTACCGTCGTGGGCGCCATCGGCGGCCGTGGGATCCGCGTCGACCTCGTCGACGTGGACCAGGTCCGCTGAGCATTTGAATCACCGGCACGGGCCGGGGAGGGCGTTCGTCGCCCTCCCCGGCCCGAGTCGTTTCTGCGCGTGAGCAGAGCGACCATTGATGGAGAAACCACGACGCGGAGGTACCACCTCCGCGCGAGCGGCGGCGGTCCGGCCGTGAAAAGGGGAAGAGACGCACAGTGGAGCTGGTAGTCGCGCGGATCGGCCGCGCCCACGGGATCAAGGGTGAGGTCACCGTCGAGGTGCGGACGGACGAGCCGGAGCTCCGGCTCAGCCCCGGTGCCGTCCTGCGGACCGACCCGGCGTCGGCGGGTCCGCTGACCATCGAGGCGGGCCGGGTGCACAGCAGCCGGCTCCTGCTCCGCTTCGCGGGCGTCAAGGACCGCACCGGCGCCGAGGCGCTGCGCAACATCCTGCTGATCGCCGACGTCGACCCGGCGGAGCTGCCGGAGGAGCCCGACGAGTACTACGACCACCAGCTGATGGACCTGGACGTGGTGCTCGAGGACGGCACGGAGGTCGGCCGGATCACGGAGATCTCCCACCTGCCCTCCCAGGACCTCTTCATCGTCGAGCGCCCGGACGGCAGCGAGGTCATGATCCCCTTCGTCGAGGAGATCGTCGCCGAGATCGACCTGGAGGAGCAGCGCTGCGTCATCACCCCGCCGCCCGGGCTGATCGACGACCGCGCCGAGATCGTGTCGACGCGCGACGCCGGGGCCGAGGGCGGGGACGACGCCTGATGCGGCTGGACGTCGTCACGATCTTCCCCGAGTACCTGGAGCCGCTGAACGTCTCCCTCGTCGGCAAGGCGCGGGCGCGCGGCCAGCTCGACGTACACGTTCACGACCTGCGGGACTGGACGTACGACCGGCACAACACGGTCGACGACACCCCGTACGGCGGCGGACCGGGCATGGTCATGAAGACCGACCCGTGGGGCGAGGCCCTGGATTCGGCACTCGCCGACGGCTACGAGACGGGAGCCCGCGGTCCGGTCCTGGTCGTCCCGACGCCCAGCGGCCGTCCCTTCACCCAGGAACTGGCCGTCGAGCTCTCCGAGCGCCCGTGGCTCATCTTCACCCCGGCCCGGTACGAGGGCATCGACCGCCGCGTCATCGACGAGTACGCGACGCGGATGCCGGTCTACGAGGTCTCCATCGGCGATTACGTCCTGGCGGGCGGCGAGGCCGCCGTCCTGGTCGTCACGGAGGCCGTGGCCCGGCTCCTGCCGGGGGTGCTCGGCAATGCGGAATCGCACCGCGACGACTCCTTCGCGCCCGGCGAGATGGCCAACCTGCTGGAGGGCCCCGTCTACACCAAGCCCCCGCAGTGGCGCGGGCGCGGGATCCCCGAGGTGCTGCTCAGCGGCCACCACGGGAAGATCGCACGGTGGCGCCGGGACGAGGCCTTCCGCCGGACGGCGCGCAACCGCCCGGACCTGATCGAGCGCTGCGATGCCTCCGCCTTCGACAAGAAGGACCGGGAGATCCTGAGCATCCTGGGCTGGAAGCCCACCGCCGACGGCCGATTTTGGCGCAGGCCGCAGGCCGTGGAAGAATAGGCGGCTGCTGTGTGCTCGCGTACGCCCCTGCCACAGGGGGACCGTCGTCCGCGAAGTGCCACGGCTCCCGAATTCTCTACGGAAATCCGCACCGGCGACCTGTGGCGTCGTGCGAAGAAAGCAGACGAAGAACATGTCTCACCTGCTCGATGGCGTCAACGCCGCCTCCCTGCGCACGGACGTCCCGGCCTTCCGCCCGGGTGACACGATCAACGTGCACGTCCGCGTGATCGAGGGCAACCGCTCCCGTATCCAGCAGTTCAAGGGCGTTGTCATCCGTCGCCAGGGCTCTGGCGTCTCCGAGACCTTCACCGTTCGCAAGGTCTCCTTCAGCGTCGGCGTCGAGCGCACCTTCCCCGTGCACTCCCCGATCTTCGAGAAGATCGAGCTCGTCACCCGCGGTGACGTGCGTCGCGCCAAGCTGTACTTCCTCCGTGAGCTCCGCGGCAAGGCCGCGAAGATCAAGGAGAAGCGCGACCGCTGATCTCCTCTCCGGGTCCACGGGAAGGCCGGATAGGCTCGCCCCCGATGGACACCGAAGCAGAGCTCACACAGCGCGGCCACTCCTCCCCCGAGCAGGGGGAGGAGGGGCCGCGTTCTGCGTTTTCCGGACGGTTTTCCGGACGGTTTTCCGGATGGGGCGGACGCTCGTCGTCCTGGCGCCGGGCGGGGCTGCTCGGTGTGGCCTGCACCGTCTTCCTGCTGCTGTTCGCCGACTTCGTGGTCCAGCCGTTCCTGATCCCCAGCCGCTCGATGGAGCCGACCCTGAAGGTCGGGGACCGGGTCCTGGTCAACAAGCTGGCGTACCGTTTCGGCCAGGAGCCGAAGCGCGGGGACGTGGTCGTCTTCGACGGGACCGGCTCCTTCGTGCGCGAACGTCCCGCGGGCAACCCGGTCGGCGAGGCCGTCCACGGCGCGTTCTCGGCGCTCGGGCTCGCGGAGCCCGCGGAGACGGACTTCGTGAAGCGGGTCGTGGGCGTCGGCGGGGACGACGTGGTGTGCTGCGACGTGGCCGGCCGGATCAAGGTCAACGGGGTCGCGGTCGACGAGCCCTACCTCCACCCGGGTGACGCGCCCTCCGCGGTGCCCTTCCGGATCGTGGTCCCGCTGGGGACCCTGTGGGTCATGGGCGACCACCGCTCCCAGTCCCGTGACTCCCGGGACCACCTGGGGGAGCCGGGCGGCGGGATGGTGCCGGTGGAGAAGGTGATCGGACGGGCCGACTGGCTCGGCTGGCCGGTGACGCGCTGGGGCTCGCTGCCTGACGGCGCGGGGGCGTGGTCCCGGGTCGGCGGCGGCTCCCATGGGTAGCCGGGGACGCCCGAGGGGCGGTCGGGACAAGGGGCGCGAGCCGGAACCGGATCCGGCCGCGCGGCCCGCTCCCGAGCCCGCTCCTTCCCCCGGGTCCGCGTCCGAGTCCGGGTCCGGGTCCGCTTCCTCCGGGGGCTCCGGGGAGGAACCCGCCGCGCCGGAGCCCGGTGGCCGGGCCGAGCGGCGCCGGCTGGCGCGCCGGGTCCGGCGGCGCCGGCGCACCCGCCGGGCGGGCGAGCTCCCGCTGCTGGTGGTCGTCGCCCTGTGCATCGCGCTGCTGCTCAAGACCTTCCTGGTGCAGGCGTTCTTCATCCCGTCCGGCTCGATGGAGCAGACGATCCGGATCGGCGACCGGGTGCTGGTGGACAAGCTCACCCCGTGGTTCGGCTCCAAGGTCGAACGCGGCGACGTCGTCGTGTTCAAGGACCCGGGAGGCTGGCTCAAGGGCGAGGCCGCCCAGCCGGACCAGGACCCTGCCGGGATCAAGCAGATCAAGGAGGCCCTGACCTTCATCGGCCTGCTGCCGTCCGCCGACGAGCAGGACCTCATCAAGCGGGTCGTCGGCGTCGGCGGGGACACCGTGAAGTGCTGCGACGCGCGGGGCCGGGTGACCGTCAACGGCGCGCCGCTCGATGAGCCGTACGTGTCACCGGGCAACGCCCCGTCCGAGATCCGTTTCGAGGTGCACGTGCCGAAGGGACGTCTCTTCGTGATGGGTGACCACCGCGCCAATTCGGCCGACTCCCGTTACCACCTCGACGAGGCCTTCGACGGCACGATCGACGAGAACGGCGTGGTCGGGCAGGCGGTGGTGATCGCCTGGCCCTTCGACCACTGGCGCAGGCTGGAACAGCCGGCGACCTTCCTGCAGGTGCCGGATCCGGCGCGAACCGGTCGGCGGCGCGGACGCCTTGGGCGCCGTCGGGGCACGGCGTTCGCATAGTGTGTCCTCGGTCTCCCGCGCCTTAGGGAACTCCCGCTCGTTAAGGGAGGGGAGGGCCCGTCGACCGATCCGGCGCGGGACGCGAATTCCGAACGAGGAGTGGATGTGGGGGACGTGGCGGTAGGCGCGCGGTCCGGACGCGATGAGGGCGAGGAGCGGCCGGACGATGCCGTCGAGCGCGAGACCGGTGCCGAGACGGGCGACGCGGACGCGCGGCCGCAGCGGTCCTTCTGGAAGGAGCTCCCGCTCCTCATCGGTATCGCCCTCCTGCTGGCCCTGCTGATCAAGACCTTCCTGGTACAGGCGTTCTCGATCCCGTCCGATTCGATGCAGAACACCCTGCAGCGCGGCGACCGGGTGCTGGTGGACAAGCTGACCCCGTGGTTCGGTTCGGAGCCCGAGCGCGGCGAGGTCGTCGTCTTCCACGATCCGGCGAGCTGGCTGGCGGGGGAGCCCACCCCTGAGCCGAACATCGTGCAGAAGGCCCTCAGCTGGATCGGCCTGATGCCGTCCGCCGAGGAGAAGGACCTGATCAAGCGGACCATCGCCATCGGCGGGGACACCGTGGAGTGCAAGAAGGGGGGACCGGTCGTCGTCAACGGCAAGGCGCTGGACGAGCCGTACATCTACCCCGGCAACACCGCCTGCGACGACGCCCCCTTCGGCCCGATCACCGTGCCCAAGGGCAAGATCTGGGTGATGGGCGACCACCGCCAGAACTCCCAGGACTCCCGCTACCACATGCAGGACTCCACCCAGGGCTTCGTGCCGGTCGACAAGGTCGTCGGGCGGGCCGTGGTGGTCGCGTGGCCGCTCACCCGCTGGGCCACCCTCCCGGTTCCGGACACCTTCGACCAGCCCGGCATCAACCACCAGGCGGCGGCGACCGCCCTCGGCCTCGGGGCCTCCGGCCTCGCCCCGGTCGGGCTCGGCCCGGCGGCGCTGGGCCTCACGGGCGCGGTGCCCGTGGTGCTGTGGCGCAGGAGGAGGCTGACTACCGGGCGTACCGCCCGGTAGGGTGCCGCCCAGGTCGACGATCTCCGAGGCGGGGGCGCTGCAATGGGCGGAACACAGGCAGGACGCGGGACCACCGGTGGCCGCGGCGGCCTCGGCAACGTGTTGTCGGGGCTCGCCGTGGCCATCGGTTTCGTGCTCTTCCTCGGTGGTTTCGTCTGGGGGGCCCTGGTGTACCAGCCGTACACGGTGCCGACCGACTCGATGGTGCCGACGGTGCGGCCGAACGACCGGGTGCTGGCACAGCGGATCGACGGCGATCAGGTGCGCCGCGGCGACATCGTCGTCTTCACCGACACGGAGTGGAGCGGCTCGCCGATGGTCAAGCGGGTCGTGGCCGTGGGCGGCGACACCGTCCGCTGCTGCGACCAGGGCGGCCGGCTGACCGTGAACGGCAAGGAGCTCGACGAGCCCTACCTCGACCGGGCGGGCAGCGCCGGGGCGGCGCTCGGGACGGCCGGCGCCCCGTACGAGGTGAAGGTGCCCGAGGGCAACCTCTTCCTGCTCGGTGACCATCGCGGTGCCTCGCTCGACTCCCGCGCGCACCTCCAGGAGGCCGGCCAGGGCACCGTGCCCCGGTCGGCCGTGTCGGCCCGGGTCGACGCGCTGGCCTGGCCGTCGATGACCATGGTGGAGCGGCCGCGGGCGTACGCCTCGCTGCCCGGTGGGATCTCCGCCCCGGGACCCCTGCGGCTCCAGGTGGCGGCGGTGGTGGCCGGAGCCCTCCTGGTGGTGCTGGGGGCCGCCTACGGACCCCTCGTACGGATCCTGGGGCGCGGGCGGCGGGAGACCTCCGGTGCCCGCTGAGCCGGGCGCCGACGGGCATCCGGACCCGGAGCCGCGGAAGGTCTCCCGGGTCATCCTGCTGGACCCCGAGGACCGGATCCTGTTGCTGCACGGCTTCGAACCGGACGATCCCGCCGCCGACTGGTGGTTCACGCCCGGCGGAGGGCTGGAGGGCGACGAGAGCCGGGAGCAGGCGGCGCTGCGGGAACTCGCCGAGGAGACGGGGATCACAGAGGTCGAGCTGGGACCGGTGCTGTGGCACCGGTACTGCGCCTTCCCCTTCGACGGGAGACGCTGGGAACAGGACGAGTGGTACTTCCTCGCCCGTACCGCCCGGACCGCGATCGAGATGGGCGGCCTCACCGAGCTGGAGCGGCGCAGCGTCGCGGGAGCGAGGTGGTGGACCTCCGAGGAACTGCTGGCGGCCCATGAGACGGTGTACCCGACCAGACTCGCCGAGCTGCTGCGCACGCTGCTCGACGACGGTCCTCCGGGTGCTCCGGTGGTCCTGGCCCCGGAAATCGTTTAGGGGCCCGTGGCGCTGGCGCACAATAGGGGGACGCACGGCTGAAGGGGAACATGCCATGAGTGCCGAGGACCTCGAAAAGTACGAGACCGAGATGGAGCTGAAGCTCTATCGGGAGTACCGCGACGTCGTCGGGCTGTTCAAGTACGTGATCGAGACCGAACGCCGTTTCTACCTCACCAACGACTACGAGATGCAGGTGCACTCGGTCCAGGGGGAGGTCTTCTTCGAGGTCTCGATGGCGGACGCCTGGGTCTGGGACATGTACCGGCCCGCGCGCTTCGTCAAGCAGGTACGGGTGCTGACCTTCAAGGACGTGAACATCGAGGAGCTCAACAAGAGCGACCTCGAACTCCCGGGCGGCTGATCCGCCCCGCCCGCTCACCCCTGGGGGTGAGCGGGTTTTCCACAACGCCCCGGTTGTCCACCAAGATCCACTCGGTGCGTCCGGACACGGGAACCTCGGTGCCGGAGGTGGTGCCGGATGAACGCGAAGGGCGTGGCACGACAGGCGCTGGGACGGTACGGCGAGGACCTCGCCGTGCGGAGGCTGACCGAGTCGGGGATGACGGTGATCGCCCGGAACTGGCGGTGCCGGGGCGGGGAGGTCGACATCGTCGCGCGGGACGGGGACGCCCTCGTCCTGTGCGAGGTCAAGACGCGCCGCCAGGGGGTCTTCGAGCACCCCATGGCCGCGGTCCGGGCCGCCAAGGCCGAGCGGCTGCGACGGCTCGCCGGGCGCTGGCTCGCCGATCACGGCGGACCGCCCCCGGGCGGGGTGCGGATCGACCTCGTCGGAGTGCTGCTGCCGCGCCGTGGGGCGCCGCGGGTGGAGCACGTCAGGGGGGTGGCCTGATGGGTTTCGCACGGGCCTGCTCGGTGGCCCTGGTGGGCGTCGAGGGCGTACTGGTCGAGGTCCAGGCCGACCTGGAGCCGGGGGTCGCCGCATTCACCCTGGTGGGGCTGCCCGACAAGACCCTGGTCGAGAGCCGGGACCGGGTGCGGGCCGCCGTGGTGAACTCCGGCGCCCAGTGGCCGCAGAAGAAGCTCACGGTCGGGCTCAGCCCGGCGTCCGTCCCGAAGGCGGGCGCCCATTTCGACCTCGCCGTAGCGGTCGCGGTGCTGGGCGCCGCCGAGGTGGTCGACCCCGGGGCGATCGCCGACCTCGTGCTCATCGGGGAGCTGGGCCTCGACGGCCGGGTCCGGCCGGTGCGGGGGATCCTGCCCGCGGTGCTCGCGGCCGCCGAGGCCGGGTACCGGCAGGTGGTGGTGCCCGAACAGTGCGCCGGTGAGGCCGGGCTGGTCCCGGACGTCGCGGTGCTCGGGGTGCGCAGCCTGCGGCAGCTGATCGCCGTCCTGACCGACGAGGTGGTGCCCGACGAGGAGCCGCCGGACCGGCCGGGACGCCCCGACCCGATACTGGCGGGGCTGGTGGTGCCGGGCGCCGGACTCGGTACGGGCCTGGCCCGGGGCGGGGGTGACGCCGCGGAGGTGCCCGACCTCGCCGACGTCGCCGGCCAGTACGCGGCCCGCCGGGCCCTGGAGGTGGCCGCCTCCGGGGGCCACCACCTCTTCCTCAGCGGGCCGCCCGGCGCGGGCAAGACGATGCTGGCCGAGCGGCTGCCCTGGCTCCTGCCCCCGCTCGACCGGCAGGACTCCCTGGAGGTGACCGCCGTCCACTCCGTCGCGGGGATCCTGCCGCCCGGCGAACCCCTGGTCGGGCGGCCCCCGTACTGCGCCCCGCACCACTCCGCGACGATGCAGTCCCTGGTCGGCGGCGGCGCCGGGATTCCCCGGCCCGGGGCGGTCTCGCTGGCCCACCGGGGCGTGCTGTTCCTGGACGAGGCCGCGGAGTTCAGCGGGAAGGTGCTGGACGCCCTGCGGCAGCCCCTCGAAGCGGGGCACGTGGTCATCGCACGTGCCGCCGGGGTGGTCCGGTTGCCGGCCCGCTTCCTGATGGTCCTCGCCGCGAACCCCTGCCCGTGCGGGCGGCACACCCTGCACGGCGCCGGCTGCGAATGCCCGGCCGCCGTGATCCGGCGTTACCAGGCCCGGTTGTCGGGGCCGCTGCTGGACCGGGTCGACCTGCGGGTCGAGGTCGAGCCCGTGACCCGCTCCGACCTCCTCGGGCAGGGCGGCAGGGGGGAGAGCACCGAGACCGTCGCCGCCCGGGTCCGCGAGGCCCGCGACCGGGCCGCCGCCCGGCTCGCCGACACGCCCTGGCGGCTGAACTCCGAGGTGCCCGGGCACGAGCTGCGCACCCGCTGGCCGGCCGGCCCCGGGGCACTGGCCCGGGCCGAGCGGGACATGGAGCGCGGACTGCTGACCGCGCGGGGCCTGGACCGGGTGTTACGGGTCGCCTGGACCGTGGCCGACCTGCGCGGCCGCGACCGCCCCGACGCGCTGGACGTGGCCGTCGCGCTGGAACTGCGCACCGGGATCGCCCGCGGGGCGGCCATGGCCTCGGGGGCGCAGCGGTGACCGCCGACGGGGCGGGGGACGCGGAGGTCCCGCAGTGCGACGGGCCGCCCGGGGCGGAGATGCTGGCGCGGGTCGCGCTGACCCGGGTGCTGGAACCCGGGGACGAGTGCGGGGGCCGGTGGCTGCGCGAGCACGGGGCCGTCGGGCTGATGCGGCTCCTGACCGGCGACGGCCCGGGGCACGGCGCGCTGACCGGGGTCGGACCCGAGCGGATCGCCGGGTACCGCAGACGGGCCGCCCTCGCCGAGCCCCGGCGGGACCTCGCGGAGGCTGCCGCGGTGGGGTGCCGGTTCGTCCCGCCGGGTTCGGCGGAGTGGCCGACCCAGCTGGACGACCTCGGGGACGCCCGGCCCGTCGGGCTGTGGCTGCGGGGCGGCGCCGACCTGCGGACCTGGGCCCTGCGCTCGGTCGCCGTGGTCGGGGCCCGCGCGTGCACCCCGTACGGGGCCCACATGGCGCAGACCCTCGCCGCCGGGCTCGCCGAACGGGGCTGGGTGGTCGTCTCCGGCGCCGCGTACGGGATCGACGGCGCCGCGCACCGGGGCGCCCTCGGCACCGGTGGCGCCACCGTCGCGGTGCTGGCCTGCGGAGTGGACGTGAGCTACCCCCGTGGCCACGCCGGGCTCCTCGGCCGGATCGCCCGTCAGGGGCTGGTGCTGGGGGAGCTGCCGCCCGGCGGCAACCCCACCCCGAGCCGCTTCGTCCTGCGCAACCGGGTCATCGCCGCCCTCACCCGGGGCACCGTGGTCGTCGAGGCGGCCCACCGCAGCGGCTCTCTGGTCACCGCCCGCCGGGCCCAGCGGCTCGGCCGCCTCACCATGGGCGTCCCCGGCCCCGCCACCAGCGGCCTCTCCGCCGGGGTGCACGAGCTGCTGCGCGGCGAGGCGCAGCTCGTCACGGACGCCGCCGAGGTGGTGGAACTGGTCGGCGACATCGGCGAGCTGGCACCCGTGCGCCGCGGACCGGTGCTCGCCCGCGACCTCCTGCCCCCGGACACCGTGCGCGTGCTCGACGCGCTCCCCGCCGGCCGGCCCGCGCGGCTGGAGGAGATCTCCCTCGCCGCGGCCACCGACACCGATGAAGTCATCGGCAGACTGTACGAACTTCACTCTCTGGGGTTCGTCGAACGGCAGGGCGACGACTGGCGGTTGACCCCGCGCCCGCCACGAGAGGGGGCGCAATCCCGGGCCACCCGGCGAGGCGGTCATTGACCTGGGGCGTTCCGGTGAAAGAGTGAAGCCGATGAGAGACGCGGTCTTCCCGGTGGCAGCCGCCGGGGCCGAGCGCCAGGCGCCGGTCCCGGGCCGCCCGTGCGAGTCCGGGCGCCGCTGCGCCCCCGCGCCATCCCGTACTCTTCGCGCACCGCGACACTTCCGTCACGCTACGCTCCCAAGGAATCCGGCTCCGGCAAAGGCGAAGCATGCCCCAGCACACCTCAGGGTCCGACCGCGCTGCGGTGCCCCCCGCTGCCCGTGGCAGCGTGCGGTCCACCGCGCCCTCGTCCCTGGAGGTGCTCTGGCGCTCATACAAGGAGTCGGGCGACGAACGGCTGCGGGAGCAGCTGATCCTGCACTACTCGCCGTTGGTGAAGTACGTGGCGGGCCGGGTCAGCGTCGGCCTGCCGCCCAACGTGGAACAGGCCGACTTCGTCTCCTCCGGGGTCTTCGGCCTGATCGACGCGATCGAGAAGTTCGACATCGAACGGTCCATCAAGTTCGAGACGTACGCCATCACCCGGATCCGCGGCGCGATGATCGACGAGCTGCGGGCGCTCGACTGGATCCCGCGCTCCGTGCGGCAGAAGGCGCGGGCCGTGGAGCGCGCCTACGCCACCCTGGAGGCCCAGCTGCGGCGGACCCCGACGGAGGGCGAGGTCGCGGGTGAGATGGGGATCGGGGTCGAGGAACTCCACACGGTCTTCAGCCAGTTGTCCCTGGCCAACGTGGTCGCCCTCGAAGAGCTGCTGCACGTCGGCGGGGAGGGCGGCGACCGGCTCTCCCTGATGGACACCCTGGAGGACCACGCCGCCGACGACCCCGTGGAGGTGGCCGAGGACCGGGAACTGCGCCGACTGCTCGCACGGGCGATCAACACGCTCCCCGAGCGGGAGAAGACGGTCGTGACCCTCTACTACTACGAGGGCCTCACCCTCGCCGAGATCGGCAACGTGCTGGGCGTGACGGAGAGTCGCGTCAGCCAGATCCACACCAAGTCCGTGCTCCAGCTGAGGGCCAAGCTCGCCGACGTCGGCCGCTGACCCGGCACCGGCCTTGCACACCCTCCGTACAGTGGTGACGTGCCCAGGATTCGAGCGGCCTCCGTGGCCGAGCACCGGTCGATGCAGCGCGGCGCCCTGTTGGACGCTGCGCGCTCCCTGTTGTCGGAAGGCGGGACGGAAGCCCTGACCTTCCCCGCCCTCGCGGAGCGGACCGGGCTAGCCCGGTCGTCCGTGTACGAGTACTTCCGGTCGCGCGCGGCCGTGGTCGAAGAGCTGTGTGCGGTGGACTTCCCCGTGTGGGCCGCCGAGATCGAGGCCGCCATGGAGGCGGCGCAGACGCCCGGGGCGAAGATCGAGGCGTACGTGCGCAGCCAGCTCGGGCTGGTGGGGGACCGCCGGCACCAGGCGGTGGTGGCCATTTCCGCCAGTGAGCTGGACGCGGGCGCGCGGGAGAAGATCCGCGCCGCGCACGGCGGCCTGGTCGCGATGGTCGTCGAGGCCCTCGGCGCCCTGGGCCACACGGAGCCGCGGCTGGCCGCGATGCTGCTGCAGGGCGTCGTGGACGCCGCGGTGCGCCGGATCGAGCTCGGCGCGGCCGAGGCGCCCGACGTGGTGACCGAGGCCGCCGTCGCCATGGCCCTGCGGGGCGTGCGCGGCTAGGGGGTGTCTGACGGATATCCGCGGCGTCGCGACGCCCGGCACGCACATCCGTCAGACACCCCCTAGGCGGTCCCCCCGTCCTGTGAGGGGCCCGTCCTATGAGGGCCCGGCCGTCGGCAGGAGGCGGGGCGTGGGGCGGGGGAGCAGGGTCAGCGGGTCGAGGTAGGTGTTCTCGCCGGTCAGCAGGCCCCAGTGCAGGCACGGGGCCGGGCAGTGCGAGCCGGCCGTGAGGACCGCGACCTCCTGTCCCGCCGTGACCTCCTCCCCCTCCGCGACCAGCGGCCGCACCGGCTCGTAGGTCGTGCGCCGGCCCCCGGGGAGGGTGAGCGAGAGCACCCCGCGGCCCGCGACCTGCCCGGCGTAGTGCACCCGCCCCGGTCCGACGGCCCGTACCCGCGCCCCCACCGGAGCGGCCAGGTCCACCCCGCGGTGGCCGGCCGCGTAGGGCGTCGGCGGCGGATCCCACCAGCGCGTCACGGACAGCGGCGGGGGCAGTGGCCGGACCGCCGGGACGGGCTCCGGGACGAGGGTCCGGGGCAGGGCGGGGGCCAGCGCCAGCAGCAGGGTGAGCAGCAGTGTCGTCATGCCGACAATGCTGCCGCGCGCACGGCCGCGGGCGGCCGTGCCTGTGGATGGCCGAAAGGGTGTGGACAACGGCGTCACCCGGCATACCGCCGGGTCCCGTACACTTCTTGTGGCGATCCGGGTCACCGGGTCGACTTCGCACGCCCCAGCATCGGCCGGATCCGGCCTGGTGAACAGCGTCTCTCGGTCCCTCTTCGGGGCAGGGCGCGGCGGGGCGTCAGGAACCAAACCGAGAAAACAAGGAGATGGCCATGGCCGTCGTAACGATGCGGGAGCTGCTGGAAAGCGGCGTCCACTTCGGTCACCAGACCCGTCGCTGGAACCCGAAGATGAAGCGCTTCATCTTCACCGAGCGCAACGGCATCTACATCATCGACCTGCTCCAGTCGCTGTCGTACATCGACCGCGCCTACGAGTTCGTGAAGGAGACCGTCGCGCACGGTGGCTCCATCATGTTCGTCGGTACGAAGAAGCAGGCCCAGGAGGCCATCGCCGAGCAGGCGACGCGCGTCGGCATGCCGTACGTCAACCAGCGTTGGCTCGGTGGCATGCTCACCAACTTCTCCACCGTCTACAAGCGCCTCCAGCGTCTGAAGGAGCTTGAGGCGATCGACTTCGAGGACGTCGCCGCCTCGGGTCTCACCAAGAAGGAGCTCCTGGTCCTCTCCCGCGAGAAGACCAAGCTGGAGAAGACCCTCGGTGGTATCCGCGAGATGTCGAAGGTTCCCAGCGCCGTCTGGATCGTCGACACCAAGAAGGAGCACATCGCGGTCGGTGAGGCGCGCAAGCTGCACATCCCCGTGGTCGCGATCCTCGACACCAACTGCGACCCCGACGAGGTCGACTACAAGATCCCGGGCAACGACGACGCGATCCGCTCCGTCACCCTGCTCACCCGCGTGATCGCCGACGCCGTCGCCGAGGGCCTCATCGCCCGCTCCGGTGCTGCGACCGGTGACTCGAAGCCGGGCGAGAAGGCCGCCGCCGAGCCGCTCGCCGAGTGGGAGCGCGACCTGCTCGAGGGTGAGAAGAAGGCCGACGACGCCGAGGCCCCCGCGGCCGACGCCGCCGTCGAGGCCCCGGCCGCCGAGGCTGTCGAGGCTCCGGCCGCCGACGCCGAGCAGGCCTGACCCACTGAGTGGGCCCGGCGTTCATCCGCCGGGCACTCGCAGCACGGACGATGACGGCGGGGGAGCCGCGCCACGAGCGCGGCGCCTCCGCCGTTCACCCGTAGATCTACGACTTCGAGAGAGAATCACAGACTCATGGCGAACTACACCGCCGCTGACGTCAAGAAGCTCCGCGAGCTCACCGGCGCCGGCATGCTGGACTGCAAGAACGCGCTCGTCGAGGCCGACGGTGACGTCACCAAGGCCAACGAGATCCTGCGCGTCAAGGGCCTGAAGGGTGTCGCCAAGCGCGAGGGCCGTTCCGCCGAGAACGGTGCCGTCACCTCCCTGATCGCCGCCGACGGCACCTCCGGTGTCCTCGTCGAGCTCAAGTGCGAGACCGACTTCGTCGCGAAGAGCCCGAAGTTCCTGGCCGTCGCCGACCAGCTCGCCGCCCACGTGGCCGCCACCTCCCCGGCGGACATCGAGGCGCTGCTGGCGTCCGAGATCGAGGCCGGCAAGACCGTCCAGGCGTTCGTGGACGAGGCCAACGCCAACCTCGGCGAGAAGATCGTCCTGGACCGCTTCGCGGCGTACGAGGGTGCCTTCGTGGCCTCCTACATGCACCGCACCATGCCCGACCTGCCCCCGCAGATCGGTGTCCTGGTCGAGCTGGACAAGGCCGACGCCGACCTGGCCAAGGGCATCGCCCAGCACATCGCCGCGTTCGCGCCGAAGTACCTGACCGCCGAGGACGTCCCGGCCGAGATCGTCGAGTCCGAGCGCCGCGTCGCCGAGGAGACCACCCGCGCCGAGGGCAAGCCCGAGGCCGCGATCGCCAAGATCGTCGAGGGTCGCGTCAACGGCTTCTTCAAGGACGCCACGCTGCTCGGCCAGCCGTACGCCCTGGACAACAAGAAGTCCGTCCAGAAGGTTCTGGACGAGGCCGGTGTCACCCTGAAGCGCTTCACCCGCATCAAGGTCGGCATCTGAGTCCGTCCGTACGCGACGGACACCGGACCCCGGTAGGGTCTGAAGCAGTCGTCCGCGCTCGCGCGAGGCGACCGCAGATCTGACGAGGAGGCCATTGCCGTAGAGGGAACCGCAAGGACCCACCGGCAATGGCCTTCTTCGTATGTGCACGAGGAGATCTCCATGAATCAGGGCGTGGACACCCACACCGCTTCCGACGACAAGAGCGACCACGAGAAGAAGGGTCGCCGCTTCATGCTGAAGCTCTCCGGCGAAGCCTTCTCAGGCGGCGGCGGGCTGGGTGTCGACCCTGACGTCGTGCACGCCATCGCCCGCGAGATCGCGGCCGTGGTCCGAGACGGCGCCGAGATCGCGATCGTCATCGGCGGCGGCAACTTCTTCCGCGGCGCCGAGCTGCAGCAGCGCGGTATGGACCGGGCCCGGTCCGACTACATGGGCATGCTCGGCACCGTCATGAACTGCCTCGCCCTCCAGGACTTCCTGGAGAAGGAAGGCATCGACAGCCGTGTCCAGACCGCCATCACCATGGGCCAGGTCGCGGAGCCGTACATCCCGCTGCGCGCCGTCCGGCACCTGGAGAAGGGCCGCGTCGTGATCTTCGGCGCCGGCATGGGCATGCCGTACTTCTCCACCGACACCACGGCCGCCCAGCGCGCCCTGGAGATCGACGCCGAAGCCCTCCTCATGGGCAAGAACGGTGTCGACGGGGTCTACGACTCCGACCCCAAGACCAACCCGGACGCGGTGAAGTTCGACGCGCTGGAATACAGCGAGGTGCTGTCCCGCGACCTCAAGGTCGCCGACGCCACGGCCATCACGCTGTGCCGCGACAACGCGCTTCCGATCCTGGTCTTCGAACTCCTCGCCGAGGGCAATATCGCCCGCGCCGTCAAGGGTGAGAAGATCGGCACGCTCGTGAGCGACCAGGGCACCCGGGCCTGAGCCCCACCGCGGCCCGGCTCCGGCCGGGCCCGGTCCGGGCGGCTCGCACCGCCCCGCCCGCCTGAACCATCCACATCTGACATGCAGGAGCACGTGGTGATCGAAGAAATCCTCCTCGAGGCCGAGGAGAAGATGGAGAAGGCCGTCGTCGTCGCCAAGGAGGACTTCGCCGCGATTCGCACGGGCCGTGCGCACCCGGCGATGTTCAACAAGATCGTGGCGGACTACTACGGCGCCATCACGCCCATCAACCAGCTCGCCTCCTTCGCGGTTCCCGAGCCGCGCATGGCGATCGTGACGCCGTTCGACGCGTCCGCGCTGCGCAACATCGAGCAGGCGATCCGCGACTCCGACCTCGGTGTCAACCCGAGCAACGACGGCCGCATCATCCGGGTGACCTTCCCGGAGCTCACCGGTGAGCGCCGCAAGGAGTACATCAAGGTCGCGCGCACCAAGGCCGAGGACTCCAAGGTCTCCATCCGTTCCGTGCGCCGCAAGGCCAAGGACGCCCTCGACAAGCTCGTCAAGGACAAGGAAGCCGGCGAGGACGAGGTGCGCCGCGCGGAGAAGGAGCTCGACGACACCACCGCGAAGTACGTCGCGCAGGTGGACGAGCTGCTCAAGCACAAGGAATCCGAGCTGCTCGAGGTCTGATGAACGACTCTCCCTGGGCCGCCGAGCCGGTGGCGGCGGGTCCCGCATACGATGCGCTGGTGGGCCCGCAGACTCGGCCCATGTCCATCGTGCCCGATGCCGCCGGCCGTGATTTCGACGACCGGGAAGCACGCGATCGGGGGGCCGCCGCCTTCGGCGGCCCCCCGTTCCGCACCGAGACGCCGCCGCAGGAGCCCATGCCCAGCCCCCCGCCTCCGCCTTCGCAGGTACCGCAGGACGCCTCCCCGCCGCCGCAGAAGAAGCGCGCGGGGCGGGATCTGCGTGCCGCCATAGGGGTCGGCGTCGGCCTCGGCGCGGTGATCTTCGCTTCGCTGTTCATCGTCAAGGCCGTCTTCGTCGGTGTGATCGTCGTCGCCGTCGTCGTCGGCCTGTGGGAGCTCACCTCCCGGCTCCAGGAGAAGAAGGGCATCAAGGCCCCGCTCGTCCCGCTCGCGGTCGGCGGCGCGGCCATGGTGATCGCCGGATACGTCCGGGGGGCCGAGGGCGCCTGGGTGGCGATGGCGCTCACGGCGCTGGCCGTGCTCGTCTGGCGGATGACCGAAGCGCCCGAGGACTACCTCAAGGACGTCACGGCGGGCGTCTTCGCGGCGTTCTATGTGCCCTTCCTGGCCACGTTCGTCGCGATGCTGCTCACGGCCGACGACGGCCCCCAGCGGGTGGTGACCTTCCTGGTCCTGACGGTGGTCAGCGACACCGGGGCCTACGCGGTCGGCTGGCGCTTCGGCAAGACCAAGCTCGCCCCGCGCATCAGCCCCGGCAAGACCCGCGAGGGACTCTTCGGGGCGGTGGCCTTCGCGATGGCGGCCGGTGCGCTGTGCATGGAGTTCCTGATCGACGGGGGCGCCTGGTGGCAGGGCCTGCTGCTGGGCCTGGCGGTCGCGGTCAGCGCCACCCTGGGTGACCTGGGCGAGTCGATGATCAAGCGGGACCTGGGCATCAAGGACATGGGCACCCTGCTCCCGGGCCACGGCGGCATCATGGACCGGCTCGATTCGCTGCTGCCGACCGCTCCGGTGGTCTGGCTGCTGCTGGCGGCCTTCGTGGGTACGGGCTGACCTGCGGAAAAGCCGGGCGATACGCCGGGCGGTTACTCTTGGAAGGCGCGCTGCTTCTGCGGCGCGCCTTTCGTCTTACAAGGAGTACCCGCCATGGCCCGCCCCGTTCCGGGAGAGCTCACCTTCGTCGCCCCTCGTGGGGCCAAGAAGCCGCCCCGGCACCTCGCCGACCTGACCCCGGCCGAGCGCCGGGAGGCCGTGGCCGCGATCGGTGAGAAGCCGTTCCGGGCCAAGCAGCTCTCCCAGCACTACTTCGCCCGCTACGCGCACGACCCGGCCGAGTGGACCGACATCCCCGCCGCGTCGCGCGAGAAGCTCCAGCAGGAACTGCTGCCGGAGCTGATGAACGTCGTCCGGCACATCAGCTGCGACGACGACACCACCCGCAAGACCCTGTGGAAGCTGCACGACGGCACGCTCGTCGAGTCCGTGCTGATGCGCTACCCCGACCGGGTCACCATGTGCATCTCCTCGCAGGCCGGCTGCGGCATGAACTGCCCGTTCTGCGCCACCGGCCAGGCGGGCCTGGACCGCAACCTGTCCACGGCCGAGATCGTGCACCAGATCGTCGACGGCATGCGCGCGCTGCGCGACGGCGAGGTCCCCGGCGGCCCGGCCCGGCTCTCCAACATCGTCTTCATGGGCATGGGCGAGCCGCTGGCCAACTACAAGCGGGTCGTCGGCGCCATCCGCCGCCTCACGGACCCGGAGCCCGACGGCCTGGGCCTGTCGCAGCGCGGCATCACCGTCTCCACCGTCGGCCTGGTCCCGGCCATGCTGCGCTTCGCCGACGAGGGCTTCAAGTGCCGTCTCGCCGTCTCGCTGCACGCGCCGGACGACGAGCTGCGCGACACCCTGGTCCCGGTGAACACCCGCTGGAAGGTCCGCGAGGTCCTCGACGCGGCCTGGGAGTACGCCGAGAAGTCCGGCCGGCGCATCTCCATCGAGTACGCGCTGATCCGCGACATCAACGACCAGGCCTGGCGCGGTGACCTCCTCGGCCGCCTGCTCAAGGGCAAGCGCGTGCACGTCAACCTGATCCCGCTGAACCCGACCCCGGGCTCGAAGTGGACCGCCTCGCGTCCCGAGGACGAGAAGGCCTTCGTCGAGGCCATCGCCCGGCACGGTGTGCCCGTGACCGTACGCGACACCCGTGGCCAGGAGATCGATGGCGCGTGCGGCCAGCTGGCCGCCTCCGAGCGCTAGATTCCGGCCGCGATCGCTCGTAATCGGCCACGGGGTACCCTGTGGCCGGACAACTTCATCATTCCGACAGGGGAGCGCCACAGCGCTGAGAGTGCGGTAACCGTCATCCGCAGACCCTCTGAACCTCGCCCCGGTCATTCGGGGTAGGAAGTTCGGTCATCACTCAAGCTGTTGCGCCCTGCCCGGCGTCCGCTCCCACAGAGCGCCGGGCAGGGCCGCGTCTTCTCCTGGACATCCCAGGAGGAATTCACCAGTGAGCACCACCAAGAAGATCGCGGGCGCAGCGCTCGTGGCCGCGCTGGGCGTCGGCACGCTCAGCGCCTGCGGCGGCGGCGACACCAAGGACAAGCCGGCGGGCGCGAGCGACGCCCCGAAGTCCAAGACGATCACCCTGGTCTCCCACGACTCCTTCAACGTGACCGACACGGTCCTCAAGGAGTTCGAGCAGCAGAGCGGCTACACCGTCAAGGTCCTGAAGTCCGGCGACGCCGGCGCCGCCCTGAACCAGGAGATCCTCACCAAGGGCTCCCCGCGGGGCGACGTCTTCTTCGGCGTCGACAACACGCTCCTCTCGCGCGCCCTCGACAACGGGATCTTCACCCCGTACCAGGCCAAGGGCCTGGACCAGGTCAAGCCGGAGTTCGTGCTCGACCAGCAGCACCGTGTCACCCCGGTCGACTCCGGCGACATCTGCGTCAACTACGACAAGGCCTACTTCGCCGACAAGAAGATCGCCCCGCCGCAGACGCTGGACGACCTGACCAAGCCGGAGTACAAGAACCTGCTGGTCACCGAGAACGCCGCGACCTCCTCGCCCGGCCTCGGCTTCCTGCTCGCCTCCGTCGGCAAGTACGGCGAGGACGGCTGGAAGGACTACTGGAGCAAGCTCAAGGCCAACGGCGTCGAGGTCGTCGACGGCTGGGAGCAGGCCTACAACGAGCGCTTCTCCGGCTCCGCGGGCGGCAAGAAGGCCAAGGGCGACCGTCCGCTGGTCGTCTCCTACGCCTCCAGCCCGCCGGTCGAGGTCCTCTACGGCGAGCCGCAGCCCGCCGAGGCCCCCACGGGCGTGGCCACCGGCACCTGCTTCCGCCAGGTCGAGTTCGCGGGCCTGCTCAAGGGCGCGAAGAACGAGGAGGGCGGCAAGACGCTCATCGACTTCCTGGTGAGCAAGAAGTTCCAGGAGGACATGCCGCTCCAGATGTTCGTGAACCCGGTGGTCAAGGACGCGAAGCTGCCGGAGGTGTTCACGAAGCACGGCGTGGTCGTCGAGAAGCCGGAAACGGTCGCCCCCGACGCCATCGCCAAGAACCGTGACCAGTGGGTCAAGGCATGGTCCTCGCTCGTCGTGAAGTAGTGCGGGACGGCTCCCCGAAGGCGGGCGGGCGCGCCACCGCCGTCAGGTTCGCCCTGATGGCGGTGCCGCTCGCCTTCTTCGGGCTGTTCTTCGCCTATCCCGTCGCCGCGATCGTGGGGCGCGGGCTCAAGACGGACGAGGGCTGGCAGTTCGGGCGCGTCGGCGAGGTGCTGGCCCGGCCCGACATCGCGGGCGTCCTGTGGTTCACCACGTGGCAGGCGTTCGCCTCCACCGTGCTCACCCTGCTGATCGCCCTTCCCGGCGCGTACGTGTTCGCGCGCTTCGACTTCCCCGGCAAACAACCGTTGCGGGCCCTGGTCACCGTGCCGTTCGTGCTGCCGACCGTGGTGGTCGGATCGGCCTTCCTGGCCCTGGTGGGGCGGGGCGGGCTGCTCGACGAACTGTGGGGCGTCCGGCTGGACACCACCGTCTGGGCGATCCTGCTCGCCCACGTCTTCTTCAACTACGCCGTCGTGGTCCGCACCGTCGGCGGGCTGTGGGCCCAGCTGGACCCGCGCCAGGAGGAGGCCGCCCGGGTCCTGGGCGCCGGGCGGTTCGCCGCCTGGCGACGGGTGACGCTGCCCGCGCTGGGACCGGCGGTGGCAGCGGCCTCGCTGATGGTGTTCCTGTTCACCTTCACCTCCTTCGGCGTCGTGCAGATCCTGGGCGGGCCCGCGTACTCCACGCTGGAGGTGGAGGTCTACCGGCAGACCGCGCAGCTCCTGGACCTGCCGACGGCCGCGGTGCTGACGATGGTCCAGTTCGCCGCTGTCGGCCTGATCCTCGCCGTGCACGCCCGGACCGTGCGCCGTCGCGAGACCGCGCTGCGGCTCGTGGACCCGGCGCACACCGCGCACCGCCCGCGCGGCTGGGCCCAGTGGAGCCTCCTCGGCGGGGTGCTGCTGACCGTGGCACTGCTGATCGTGGCCCCGCTGGCCGTGCTGGTGGAGCGGTCCTTCGACGCGCCCGGCGGGTACGGGCTGGGGTTCTACCGGGCGCTGCAGGACGCGGGTTCCGGGGGCGGAACGTTTCTGGTGCCGCCGCTGGAGGCCATCTGGAACTCCCTGCAGTACGCGCTGGCCGCCACCGCCATCGCCCTGTTCGTCGGAGGGCTCGCGGCCGCGGCGCTGACCCGTCGCGGCGGGTCGTTGGTGCGGGGCTTCGACGCGCTGCTGATGCTCCCCCTCGGCGTGTCCGCCGTGACGGTGGGCTTCGGCTTCCTGATCACGCTGGACGAGCCGCCGCTGGACCTGCGGACCTCGTGGATCCTGGTGCCCCTGGCGCAGGCGCTCGTCGGCGTGCCGTTCGTCGTACGGACCATGCTGCCCGTGCTGCGGGCCGTGGACGGCCGGCTGCGGGAGGCGGCGGCCGTGCTCGGGGCGTCGCCGCTGCGGGCCTGGCGGGAGGTGGACCTGCCGCTGGTGCGGCGGGCGCTGCTGATCGCGGCGGGCTTCGCCTTCGCCGTCTCGCTCGGGGAGTTCGGGGCGACGGTGTTCATCGCCCGGCCGGACCACCCGACGCTGCCGGTGGCGGTGGCCCGGCTGCTGGGGCGGGCCGGGGAGATGAACTACGGGCAGGCGATGGCCCTGAGCACGATTTTGATGCTGGTGTGCGCGGTGTCCCTGCTGCTGCTGGAACGGCTGCGACCCGCCACGACCTCGGGAGAGTTCTGATGACCCTGCTCCGGCTCGACGGCGTATCGGTCCGTTTCGGCGAGCGGGCCGTCGTGGACGCGGTGGACCTGGAGGTCGCCGAGCACGAGATCGTCTGCGTGCTGGGGCCGAGCGGCAGCGGCAAGTCCACCCTGCTGCGGGTGGTGGCCGGGTTGCAGCCCGTGTCCGGCGGGCGGGTGCTGCTCGGTGACGCGGACCAGGCGGCGGTCCCCGTGCACCGGCGCGGGGTCGGTCTCATGTTCCAGGACCACCAGCTGTTCCCGCACCGGGACGTCGGCGGGAACGTCGCCTTCGGACTGCGGATGCGGGGTGCCTCCGGCGGGTCCTCGGCCGCCCGGGTCGCGGAGCTGCTGGAGCTGGTCGGCCTTCCGGGCGCCGAGCGCCGGGCGGTGGCCTCGCTGTCGGGCGGTGAGCAGCAGCGGGTGGCCCTGGCCCGGGCCCTCGCCCCCTCACCGCGGCTGTTGATGCTGGACGAGCCGCTGGGCCAGCTCGACCGGGGGCTGCGGGAACGGCTCGTCGTGGAACTGCGCTCCCTGTTCTCCCGCCTCGGCACCACCGTGCTCGCCGTCACCCACGACCAGGGCGAGGCCTTCGCGCTGGCCGACCGGGTCGTGGTCATGCGGGACGGGCGCATCGCGCAGGCCGGGACCCCGCTGGAGGTCTGGGAGCGGCCGGCCTCCGAGTTCGTGGCGCGCTTCCTCGGCTTCGAGAACGTGGTCCCGGCCACGGTGTCCGGGGGCGCGGCGGAGACCCCGTGGGGGAAGGTCCCGGTTCCCGCCGGGGCGCCGGAGGGCGAGCGGCGGCTGCTGATCCGGCCCGTCGGCGTACGTCTGGGGGCGGACGGACTGGGCTGCGAGGTGGCCTCGCGCACCTTCCGGGGCACCCATGTGGCCCTGCTGCTGAGGCCCGAGGAGGGACCGGTGCTGGAGGCCGAGTGCGGCCTCACGGGGGCTCCGGCCGTGGGCGACCGGGTCCGGGTGACCTTCACCCCGTCCGAGGTGGTCGTCCTGCCGGGCGGGCCCTGAGGGCCGTGGCCCGCGGGGGACCGCCCGGCGCTCTGATCCTCTGATCCCTCGGCGCCCTCGGATCCCTCAGTCCCTCGGCGCCCTCGGATCCCTCAGTCCCTCAGGTCCCTCAGCGCCTTCAGCGCCCTCAGGGCCGGATGCCGTCCACGGCGATCGGCAGGTGGCGGGGGCCGCGCAGCACCGCGTTCTGGCGGTACGGGGGCGGGTCGGCCAGCAGCCGGGGGTTCTCCAGCCTGCGGGCCAGCTCGCTCAGGGCCAGCTGGGCCTCCTGCCGGGCCAGCGGTGCCCCGAAGCAGCTGTGGATGCCGCTGCCCAGGCCCAGGTGCTGGATGTCCTCGCGGTCCGGGTCGAAGCGGTCCGGGTCCTCGAACCGCAGGGGGTCACGGTTCCCGGCGGCCAGGACCAGCCACAGCGAGGCGCCCTTGGGGATGGACACGCCCGCCACCTCGATGTCGGCGAGGGTGCTGCGCTGGGGGACCAGCTGCACCGGGGGCTCGTAGCGCAGCAGCTCCTCCACGAGGTTGACGGAGAGCTCCGGCTCGGAGCGCAGCCGGTCGAGGACCTCCGGATGGCGCAGCAGCGTGAGCATCCCGTTGGTGATCAGGTTGACGGTGGTCTCGTGACCGGCGATCAGCAGCAGCGCCGCGGTGCTCAGCACCTCCATCGTCGTCATGGTGCCGTCCGGGCTGTTCCCGGTGACCAGCTCGGAGAGCATGTCGCCGGTCGGGTTCTTGCGCCGTTCCTCGATCAGCCCGGACAGGTACATGCCGAGTTCCATGCGGGAGTCGTGCGTACGCCTCTCGCGTTCCTTGGGGTCCGCGTCCGGATCCGGGTCCAGGCTCGCCGCGAGGGTGTCCGCCCAGACGTGGAAGCGTGCCTCGTCCTCCGGCGGCACGCCCAGCAGCCGGCAGATCACGGTCACCGGGAAGGGGTAGGAGAACTCCTCGACCAGGTCGATCCGTTCGGCGTTGCCGTTCTCCGCGATCTTGTCGATCAGGCCCTTGACGATGTCGTGCAGGTCACCCCGCATGTCGTGGACGCGGTGCGGGGAGTGCGGCGGGCCGAAGGGCCGGTTGGTCATGCGGCGCAGCCGGTCGTGCTCGGGCGGGTCGAGCTTCAGGAAGGACGGCGGAAGGACCGTCTCCTCCTCCTCTCCCGGCTCGGCCAGCGGGTCGTCGGCCGCCGACGCCAGGTTGCGGGCGTCGGAGCTGATCCGCGGATCGTGCAGCAGGGCCTGGATCTCGTAGTAGGTGCTGACGACGAACGGGCCGCTGCCGTCGTGGTAGACCGGTGTCCGGCGGAGCTCCTTGTAGAGCGGGTACGGGTCGGCCCGGTTGGAGTAGTCCAGGATCTGACGCAGGATGTCTTGGGTCATGAGGGGGCCTCGTGCTCCTCGCACTCCTCCGGGGAGGGCGCGTCCGGGTCAGTGGTGCGCGGGGGTGAAGGTCATCCGCCGGTCGGCCGGCGAATAGCCGCTGAGGGTGATGGTCGGGCCGTGCGTGGGCACCGAGGGGTCGGGGAAGTCCGCGGGCATCGGCCGGTTGCCCTCCGGCCTGCGGTCCACGGTGGTGAACGGCGGCGGGAAGGGCGCGGTCTCCTCGATGAGCCGCTCGTAGAACTGCAGCCACCGCGACTGGTCGAAGGTGACGGCGCCGATCACGCGGCCCTGGTACCCGTACACGCCCGTGAACCGGCGCTCGCCGCGCGAGCCCTGGGTGATCATGATCTCCGTGCCCATGGAGGGCACCCCGACCGACTTGATGTTCACGCCGAACTGGGAGGACCAGAACGCCGGCACCCACAGGTGGGGGCGGCGGTCCGTGCTCTCGCTGAGCATGTTGTGCGCGGCGGTCTCCGCCTGCGCGACCGCGTTGCCCCAGTGCTCCAGGGACAGGAACTGGTACCCGAACAGGGCGTGCGGGGAACGTGCCACGTCACCCGCCACGTAGATGTCGTCGGTGACGATGCCCCGGATGTCGAAGGCCCGGCAGCCCGCGTCGCACGCGATGCCGCGGGGGCCCGCGCCCAGCCCGGACCCGGCCAGCCACTCGGTGTTGCGCATGGCCCCGAGGGAGACGACCACCACGTCCGCCTCCAGCGTGGTGCCGTCGGACAGGTGCGCCGCGCGGACCCGCCCGGTGGCGTCGCCCTCCAGCCCCGTCACCATGATCCCGGTGCGCAGGTCCACCCCGTGCTCGCGGTGCATCTCGGCGGCCACCTCGCCGATCACCCCGCCCAGTGCGCCGACCAGCGGTGCGGCGCCCCGTTCCGCGACCGTGACGGGCAGTCCGCGTTCCCGGCAGGCGGAGGCGATCTCGGAGCCGGTGAAACCGGCGCCGATCACCAGCACCCGCCGCGGTCCGGCGGCGAGCTTCTGCTCCAGGGCGGCCGCGTCGTCACGGGTGCGCAGTACGAAGACCCCGTCGAGCGCGGCCTCGTCCGCCTGGGGCCAGGGCCGGGCCCGCACGCCGGTGGCGATCAGGAGCCGGTCGTACTCCACCTCGTTCCCGTCGCCGAGGCGGACCCGGCGGGCCGCCATGTCCAGGCCGGTCGCGGGGACGCCGAGACGCCACTCGGCCCCGATGTCCCGGCGGCGGGGGAGCGCGGTGCCCTCCGGGCCGGCCCGGCCCAGCAGCACCTGCTTGGACAGCGGGGGCCGGTCGTAGGGCTCGTACGGTTCGTCGCCGATCATCGTGAGGGAGCCGGTGAAGCCCTTCTCCCGCATGGTCTCGGCGGCCCGCAGGCCCGCCAGCGAAGCGCCGACGACGACGATGCGCCCCTCGCGCTTGAGCCGCTCCAGGCTGCCGTCGGCGGTCATGACGCGCCTCCGGGTCCGTCCCCGGCATGGCCGTCCGCCAGCTCCAGCAGGATCGCCCGGACCGGGCAGGCGGCCACCGCCCGGGTGACGTTCCCGCGCAGCTCTCCGTCCGCTTCCCCGTCCGCGACCGGGTTCGGGTCGTAGAGCAGCGCTTCGTCACCGTGCATCGCGAACACTTCAGGAGCGAGGAACGCGCACTGGGCGTATCCCTGGCAGCGGTTGAGGTCGACGACAAGCCTCATGAGGCATCAGCCTTTCCGTGGCTCGATCACCCCCGTCACCCCCGACCTCCAGAATGCACGTACCACCCCGGGGTCGCCTGCCGGGAGGACTAGTGCCTGCTCACCCGCAGGATGTACCCGCTGACGGCCAGCGCCCAGACCGGGAAGAGCAGCTCGGACCAGGGCAGGGAGGAGCCGGCCAGCAGCAGGAGGAGGCCCGCCGCGAAGCCCAGCAGGACCAGCGGCCGCGGGAAGACGCCGAGGCGCCTGCCGATGGTCGAGGTCGCGAAGACGAACACGGCCGCCATCCGCATCCCGTACGTCGTCAGCACCGTGTAGGCGAAGGAGCGGCCGAAGCCGGACGACGTCGTGCTCTCCTGGAGGACGGTGCCCGCCGCGGCCGCGGCGACGAACAGGGCGGCCGTGAAGACGAAGCCGCTGCCCAGGAAGACGGTGGCGACGAACCGGTCCTCGGCGTCCCCGGTGTGGGCGCGCAGGGCGCCCATGAACCAGAGGAAGAAGATCCCCGCGAACGGGACGATCTCCAGCGCCGCGCTCACCGCCCAGCGCCGGTCGGGATCCACGGGGGCGTGGGCGGCGTCCGACGGGAGCGCGTAGCGGACCAGGACGATCGAGGCCGCCAGCAGCAGCGCGAAGAGCACCCCGGCCGCACCCGCGGCGCGCGGCGTCTCCATCCGGGCGGTGGTGGTCTCCATGCACCCAGCAAGCGGCAGCGGCCGCGGGCCCGCCACCCCGGGCACCCGCGGGGGTGAACGGGGGTGGCGGGCCCGCGGCCGCTGCCGGGGCGCCCGCGCGTCAGGACACGGGCTCGGGGACGGGCTCCGGCGCCGGTTCCCCGGCCCCTTCGTGGTTGCCGTACCAGGCCACCGCCACGGCGCCCGTGACCGCCAGGACGAAGCCCAGTACGGCCAGCCAGGCCAGTCCCGGCCGGGAGGCGTCGCCGAGCCAGAGCACGCCGATGGCTCCCGGGAGCACCGTCTCGCCGACGACCAGCGCCGCCGTCGCACCGTTGACGGAGCCGATCTGGAGGGCGACGGTGTGCAGGTACATGCCACCCGCGCCGGCCAGCACGATGGCGTAGAGGGCCGGGTCGGCGAGTATCGTCCCCAGGGCGAAGGGCTCGACGCCGTCCAGGATCCGCACCCCGACGCCCAGCGCGCCGAAGGCCAGCCCCGAGAGCAGACCCGCCAGGATCGCCGCCCGGGCGCCGAGGAAGCGCACGGCCACCGTGCCGCCGACGATGATCAGCGCGGTCACCGCGAGCAGCCACCAGTGCGTGGCCATCGGGGCGTGGTGGCCGCCCTCGTGACCGGCGGCCGTGGCGAGCAGCACCAGCGCCGCGCACACCACTCCGATGGAGGCCCACTCCTTGCGGGTCAGCCGGATGCCCAGCATCTTGACGCTCAGCACGGCGGTGATGACCAGGTTCGCGCTGATGACCGTCTGGGACAGGAACAGCGGCAGCATCCGGGCGGCCAGCGCACCCAGTCCGAACCCGACGAAGTCGAGGATCGTGCCGACGATGAACTCCCAGGTCATCGCCGCCTTGGCGGTCGAGGTGAGGTTCGGTCCGCCGTGCGCCGTGACCCCGGCGGCGGCCGGCGAGGTCCGGGCGGCCCGGCGCGAGCCCACGGCTTGCAGGACGGATCCCGTGCCGTAGCAGATGGACGCCGCGACAGCGGTCAGCAGGCCTATGAGCACAGAGGGCTCCGTTCACGTCTGGCAGGTTTTGCGGTACCTAGACCAGACGTGTGAACGGCCCCGGAAGTTGCCTGCGGAGCGGGTGAGAAGTCAGCGCATCGAGGCGAGGGCGTCCGGGACCTCGTCCACGGAGTCCACCAGCGCGATCCGGGACTCCATCGCGCGGCCGCGCGCCAGCGCCTGGAGCAGCGGCCACACCGGCAGGTGCCCGGTCCAGTGGGCGCGGCCGACCAGGACCATAGGGGCCGGTACGGACCCCGACGCGTAGTAGTTGGGCGTCGCGTTGTCGAAGACCTCCTGCACGGTGCCCGCCGCGCCGGGCAGGAACACCACGCCCGCCGTCGACCGGGCGAGCAGCCCGTCCTCGCGGGTGGCGTTCGCGAAGTACTTGGCGATGTGGCCCGCGAAGGGGTTCGGCGGCTCGTGACCGTAGAACCACGTCGGGATGCCGACGGAGTCGCCGCCCTCGGGCCACCGCTCCCGTACGGCGAAGGCGGCGCGCGCCCAGTCGGAGACCGACGGGGCGAAGGAGGGCGCCTTGGCGAGCATGTCGAGCGCCTCGGTGAGGGCTCCGTCGGGGGCCGGCGCCAGGTAGGCGCCGAGGTTGGCGGCCTCCATGGCACCCGGCCCGCCGCCGGTGGCCACGGTCATGCCCGACCGGGCGAGCTCCCGGCCGAGTTCGGCGGCGCCCCGGTAGTCGCGGCCGCCGCGGTCCACGGCGTGGCCACCCATCACGCCGACCACGCGGGCACCCGCGAGGTGCTCGTCGAGGGCATCGGAGACCGCGTCGTCGTGGACGGAGCGGAGCATCGAGGAGAAGACGTCCCCGTCGGCCTTGGTCTCCTGGAACCAGGCGTAGGCCTGGGCGTCCGGGGTGGACCCGTAACCGTCGGCGAGGCCGGCGAAGAGCTCGTCGGCCGTGTACAGCCGCCCCCGGTACGGGTCGAAGGGCAGGTCCGGCACCGGGGGGAAGACGAGCGCGCCGTCCGCGCGGACCTTCGCCGAGGCGTCGGGCTCCATCGCGCAGCCCAGGAACACGGCGTCGGAGGTGTCGGCGGACAGCAGCGCGAACGTCCGCTCCAGAAGGCTGACCGACTGGACGCGGTAGCCGCTCAGTGAGCCCCGGGCCGCGACCCGGTCGAATTCCGCGAGCGTCTCGATCTCGATGTCTGCGTTGACCATTCGGCCCACACTAGGCGCTGGTCCGCTCAGCGGGTCAAGGCGAGCGACGTCAGCTGCGCCACACCCCAGCTGAGCGGGAGGCACACGACGAGGAGTGCGGCGGCCCGCACGGTCACGGCCGTACGCAGGACCGTTCCCGGTGTTCCGAGGTCCAGGAGGGCCGCCCGGGCGGCGGAGCGGGAGTGGCGGGATTCGGCGGCCGATGTGAGAAGGGTCGCGCCCGCGCACAGGGCCACGAGGGCGGCGGCCGGACCGGTCAGCGGTCCGAGCGGGGTGAGGGAGCCGCCCCGGTCGCCCAGGGCCATCGAGGTGAGGGCGGCGGCGCCGACGGCGCACAGCACCCCGAGGGGCCGGCCGAGACGGGGGGCCTCCTCCTGGAGGGCCCGCCCGGCGAGCAGCCGCAGCGCGCCGGGGCGGACGGCCTGGACGAGGGTGCCGCAGGCGTAGGCCAGACCGGGCCCGGCGAGGGCCAGCCCGACCGCGATCAGGACCCAGCCGGCCGGAACGGCCGCGCCGCGCGGGCCGGCGTAGGTCTCGACGGCGAGCCCGCTGGCGGCCAGCGCCACGCCCCAGGGCACTCCCGACCGGGGACTGAGCCCGGCCGCCGGGGGGCGGGGGCGCAGGGCGACGACGGTGGCGGCGGAGGCCGTGAGGGGGATCAGGGACAGCAGGGTGAGGGCCCCGGCCACCGGCAGCGGCTGGTCGGCGTGGAGCAGCCCGGCCCCCGCGCCGTCGAAGGGCAGGCCCGTCAGTTCGCCCCGCAGGTGCAGGAAGACGGCCAGGGCCAGGGCGCTGCCGAGGGCGCAGGCGACGGCGGTGGAGACCGCGCCGACCAGGGAGAGCCGTACGGGTCCCAGGCCGACGGCGTCGAGGCCCTCGCGGGGCCGGGTCGCCGGGTCGGTCCGGGCCACCGCCACCGCGAACTGCACGGTGGCGGCGAGCGGCACGAGGGCCCACAGCAGCCGGGGCAGCGATCCGGCGGGCCGGGCCATCGCCTCAGCGAGGACGTACAGCAGCAGGAACCCGGTACCGGCCGAGGCGGCGGCGACGAGCATCCGGCGCAGCTGGACCGCGGGGCGGGAGCCGCGGGCTAGGCGGAGAGCGAGCACGCGGCCTGGTCCTCCGTGGTCCGGGGGGAGTCGGCCGCCGTGGCGGCCCCGGCCGGGCGGCCGTCGAGCAGGTCCAGCCGGTGGTCCGCCTGGGCGGCGGTCTCCTCGTCGTGGGTGGCCAGCACCACGGTGATCCCGTGGGAGCGGGCGGCGGTGGTGAGCGTCCGCAGCAGCAGGGCGCGCTCGGCACGGTGCAGCGGGGCGGTCGGCTCGTCGGCGAAGAGCACGGCGGGCTCGCCGACCAGGGCCCGGGCGAGGGCGACCCGCTGGCATTCGGCGCGGGTCAGGGCGCCGGGGCGCTTGCGGGCGAACCCGCCGATGTCGAGGCGGTCCAGCCAGGCGCAGGCGGCGTTCTTGGCGGCGCGGTGCGTGGCGCCGGTGAGCAACAGGGGCAGGGCTGTGTTCTCCCACACCTTGAGCTCCGGCAGCAGCTGGGGCTCGGGTCCGATCCAGGCGAACCGGTCGCGGCGCAGCCGCTCGCGGGCGACGGGTCCCAGGGTGTGGACGGGGACGCCGTCGAACCAGACCTCGCCCTGTTCGGGCACCAGCCGGCCGGTCAGGCAGCGCAGCAGCGTGGTCTTCCCGCTGCCGCGCGGGCCGGTCACGGCCAGGATCTCGCCCTGGCGCACTCCGGCGGTGACCCCGATGAGTCCGGGGGAGCCGCCGTGGGAGTAGTGAAGGGACCGTGCCCAGAGCACGTCATTGTCCGGTGGGGCATTGTCCGATGGAGCCACCATGGCGTACACACCTCCGTCCGGGGGAACGAAGCGGAGCCCCTTCGGTCACTGGCGCCGCACTGAGATGTAAAGAGATGAACGTCTTGGATGGTGACAGCACACGGCCCGGACCCCCGCGTTCTCACTCGAACGGAGGATCCGGGCCGTGTGATCGGACTATCGCTACGTCCGGCCGCTGCCGTGCCGGACGGTTCGGCGCCCGGCCGGGGCCGGGGGCGCCGGGGTTACAGCTTGGTCCAGGCCTCGGTGAGCACCGAGCGCAGGATGCCTTCGATCTCGTCGAAGGTGCCCTGGTCCGCGATCAGCGGCGGGGCCAGCTGGATGACCGGGTCCCCACGGTCGTCGGCGCGGCAGTACAGGCCGTTGTCGAAGAGCGCCTTGGAGAGGAAGCCGTAGAGCACGCGCTCGGTCTCCTCGTCCGTGAAGGACTCCTTGGTGACCTTGTCCTTGACGAGCTCGATGCCGTAGAAGAAGCCGTTGCCGCGGACGTCGCCGACGATCGGGAGGTCGTGCAGCTTCTTCAGGGTGTTGAAGAAGTTGCCCTCCTGGTCCAGCACGTGCTGGTTCAGGCCTTCCTTGTCGAAGATGTCGAGGTTGGCCAGGGCCACGGCGGAGGACACCGGGTGGCCGCCGAAGGTGTAGCCGTGCAGGAAGGTGTTGTCGCCCTTGTAGAAGGGCTCCGCGAGGCGGTCCGAGATGATGCAGGCACCGATCGGGGAGTAGCCCGAGGTCATGCCCTTGGCGCAGGTGATCATGTCCGGCACGTAGTTGAACTTGTCACAGGCGAACATCGTGCCGAGACGGCCGAAGGCGCAGATCGTCTCGTCGGAGACGAGGAGCACGTCGTACTCGTCGCAGATCTCGCGGACGCGCTGGAAGTACCCGGGCGGCGGCGGGAAGCAGCCACCGGCGTTCTGCACCGGCTCCAGGAAGACGGCGGCGACGGTGTCGGCGCCCTCGAACAGGATCTCCTGCTCGATCTGGTCGGCGCACCAGCGGCCGTAGGCCTCCGGGTCGTCGCCGAAGATCGGGGCGCGGTAGATGTTGGTGTTCGGCACCTTGTGCGCGCCGGGGACCAGCGGCTCGAAGGGGGCCTTGAGGGCCGGCAGGCCGGTGATGGACAGGGCGCCCTGCGGGGTGCCGTGGTAGGCGACCGCGCGGGAGATGACCTTGTACTTGGTGTGCTTGCCCTGCAGCTTGAAGTACTGCTTGGCGAGCTTCCAGGCGGTCTCGACGGCTTCGCCGCCACCGGTGGTGAAGAAGACCTTGTTCAGGTCGCCCGGGGCGTAGTGGGCGAGGCGCTCCGCCAGCTCGACGGCCTTGGGGTGCGCGTACGACCAGATGGGGAAGAACGCGAGTTCCTGCGCCTGCTTGTAGGCGACCTCGGCCAGTTCCTTGCGGCCGTGACCGGCGTTGACCACGAACAGGCCCGCGAGGCCGTCCAGGTAGCGCTTGCCCTTGTCGTCCCAGATGTAGGTGCCCTCGCCCCGGACGATGGTGGGGACGGGGGAGTTCTCGTAGGACGACATGCGGGTGAAGTGCATCCACAGGTGGTCGTACGCGGTCTTGGAGAGGTCCTGGCTCACGGTTATCTGGTTCCCCACATGTAGGTCTGCTTCTTGAGCTTCAGGTAAACGAAGCTCTCGGTTGATCGCACGCCGGGGAGCGTGCGGATCTTCTTGTTGATCGTCTCCAGCAGGTGGTCGTCGTCCTCGCAGACGATTTCCACCATGAGGTCGAACGACCCCGCGGTCATCACGACGTATTCGCACTCGGCCATCGCGGTCAGCGCGTCGGCCACCGGGTCGAGGTCGCCCTCGACGTTGATGCCGACCATGGCCTGGCGTCTCAGCCCCACGGTGAGCGGGTCGGTGACGGCGACGATCTGCATGACGCCCTGGTCCAGCAGCTTCTGGACGCGCTGGCGGACGGCGGCTTCGGAGAGGCCGACGGCCTTGCCGATCGACGCGTAGGGACGGCGACCGTCCTCTTGGAGTTGCTCGATGATCGCCAGGGACACAGCATCGACCGAAGGGGACGGTTGTCTGTTCCTGGAATCTGCGCTTCGACTGACCACGACCTCACTGTGCACGAGGAGTCGTCCGTTCCGCAACCCGTAATCGATGAAATCCGTTGCGGGAGGTCTCCGATTGCACGGATTTCGTAGTTGGTGGTGTCTGGCTCTGTCGAAAGCGTCGCCGGAGGGGCTAGTCTTTGGGGGTCGTCTCAATCATTGGACATGTGATCAGGAGAGTGGCTGTAGTGACCACCGAACTGCGTCGTCTGCGCAACTACATCGGCGGGGAGTTCAAGGACGCCGCCGACGGGCGGACCACCGAGGTGGTCAACCCCGCCACCGGAGAGGTGTACGCGACCGCCCCGCTGTCCGGCCAGGCCGACGTGGACGCCGCCATGGCCGCCGCCGCGGCCGCCTTCCCGGGCTGGCGCGACACCACGCCCTCCGAGCGGCAGAAGGCCCTGCTCAAGATCGCGGACGCCTTCGAGGCGCGCGCGGACGAGCTCGTCGCCGCCGAGTCGGAGAACACCGGCAAGCCGCTGGGCCTGACGGCCAGCGAGGAGCTGCCGCCGATGGTGGACCAGATCCGCTTCTTCGCCGGCGCCGCGCGCCTGCTGGAGGGCCGTTCGGCCGGCGAGTACATGGACGGGATGACCTCGATCATCCGCCGTGAGCCGGTCGGCGTGTGCGCCCAGGTCGCGCCGTGGAACTACCCGATGATGATGGCCGTGTGGAAGTTCGCCCCGGCGATCGCCGCGGGCAACACCGTGGTCCTGAAGCCCTCGGACACCACCCCGGCCTCCACCGTCCTGATGGCGGAGATCATCGACTCCGTCCTGCCCAAGGGCGTCTTCAACGTCGTCTGCGGCGACCGCGAGACCGGCAAGGCCATGGTCGAGCACTCCACCCCGGCGATGGCCTCCATCACCGGTTCCGTGCGCGCGGGCATGCAGGTCGCCGAGAGCGCCTCCAAGGACGTCAAGCGCGTCCACCTGGAGCTCGGCGGCAAGGCCCCGGTCGTGGTCTTCGAGGACGCCGACCTGGCCAAGGCCGTCGAGGACATCGCCGTCGCCGGCTACTTCAACGCCGGTCAGGACTGCACCGCCGCCACCCGCGTACTCGTCCACGAGTCGATCCACGACGAGTTCGTTGCCGCGCTCGCCAAGGCCGCCGCGGAGACCAGGACCGGACAGCCGGACGACGAGGACGTGCTGTACGGCCCGCTGAACAACCCCAACCAGCTCCAGCAGGTCGCGGGCTTCATCGAGCGCCTCCCCGCCCACGCCAAGGTCGAGGCGGGCGGCCACCGGGTCGGCGACAAGGGCTTCTTCTACGCCCCGACCGTCGTCTCGGGCCTCAAGCAGGACGACGAGATCATCCAGAACGAGGTCTTCGGCCCCGTCATCACCGTCCAGTCCTTCACGGACGAGACGCAGGCCCTGGAGTACGCGAACGGAGTCGAGTTCGCCCTCGCCTCATCCGTGTGGACCAAGGACCACGGCCGCGCGATGCGCATGTCCAAGAACCTCGACTTCGGCTGTGTGTGGATCAACACCCACATCCCGCTCGTCGCCGAGATGCCCCACGGCGGCTTCAAGAAGTCCGGCTACGGCAAGGACCTCTCCGCCTACGGCTTCGAGGACTACACCCGCATCAAGCACGTGATGACCTCGCTCGACAGCTGATCCGCCGCGACCGTCGCGGTGACGTGCGCGCACTGATCACCGCAGGCCACTGAAGGGGCGGGCAGTAGACACCTTGTCTATTGCCCGCCCCTTCGCGTTCACCGAGGCTGGGGCCATGCCTGAACTCGCCTTCTCCCGCCGCGCGGCGCTGCGCGGCCTCGGTGCCGCGGGCCTGCTGGCCGCCCTCACCGGATGCGGTGTGCCCGCCGCCTACGTCCCCGAAGACCGGCGGCAGGCCCAGGACCTCTCGGACCGGGACCAGAGCGTCGCCTTCTCCAACTGGCCGCTCTACATCGACACCGACGACCAGGACGAGGAGAGCCGCCCGACGCTGGAGGCCTTCACGAAGAAGACCGGCATCGAGGTCCGGTACACCGAGGAGATCAACGACAACGACGAGTTCTTCGGCAAGGTCAGCCCGGCCCTGATGAACCACCAGTCGACCGGTCACGACCTCGTGGTCGTCAGCGACTGGATGGCCGCCCGCTTCGTCCACCTGGGCTGGGCCCAGAAGATGGACCGCTCCGCCCAGGGCAACGTGGCCAGGTACCTCGACCCCCAACTGCGTTCCCCCGCCTTCGACGAGGGCCGGCTGCACACCGTCCCCTGGCAGTCGGGGATCACCGGCATCGCCTACAACCGCAAGGCCCTGGGCCGGGAGATCAAGTCTGTCAGGGACCTCTGGCAGCCGGACCTGGCCGGCAAGGTGACGCTCTTCTCCGGTCTCGACGAGTCCTTCGCCCTGCTCATGCAGGGCAACGGCGCCGACGTCACCCGGTGGACCGAAACCGACTTCCACCGGATGTGCGACCAGGTCGAGAGCATGGTGAAGAAGAGGCACATCCGCCGCTTCACCGGCAACGACTACACCTCCGACCTCAGCAAGGGCGACGTCCTGGCCTGCCAGGCCTACTCCGGCGACGTCATCCAGCTCCAGGCCGACAACCCCGACATCGAGTTCGTGGTCCCCGAGGAGGGCGCCGAGCTCTGGGCGGAGAGCCTGCTCGTCCCCAACCTCGCCCGCCACAAGACCAACGCCGAGGCCCTCGTCGACTACTACTACGACCCCGCGGTGGCCGCGGAACTCGCGGCCGCGGTCAACTACGTCTGCCCGGTGCCCGCAGCCCGCGAGGTGCTGGCCGCCTCTCCGGACAAGGAGACCGCCAAGCTCGCCGAGAACCCGCTGATCTTCCCCGACGAAGGGATGCGCAAGCGCCTCGTCGTCGCCCGGGACATCTCCTCGGCCGAACGCTCGTCCTTCGCCAAGCGCTGGAACTCCATCGTCGGACTCTGACCGGGTCCGCCGCGCCCCTACTTGGCGAAGGCCGCACCCACGATGCCCATGGCCACCTTGTTCATTTCCCGGCCCTTGGCATCGGTGGAGTTCACCGAGTACACGAGGGTGCGGGAGAGGTCGCGGCTGCCGCCGATCACCGTGTTGTAGCCGAAGCGGCCCCCGGTCTTGCCGTAGACCACGGCGCCGCCCGGCAGCTTGAACTCCTTCAGGCCGGCCGTCTGCACCGCGTGCTCGCCGGTCTCGGCGTCCTGCACGTCGGGGACGGTGAACATCTCCTCCAGCTGGGGCTGCGGGACCACCTTGCCGCCGAACAGCGCCACCGTGAAACGTTCCAGGTCCGCCGTGGTCGATATGAGGTCCCCGGCAGCCCAGTTGGAGGAGGAGTTCCACTCCGTCACGTCCACCAGGGAGCTGCCCCCGCCCGGCCGCGGCACCGCCTGGTAGCCGTGGTTGTGGGGGCCCGGTATCCGGGTCTGGGTGCGGCCCGGGAACGAGGTGTCACGCAGACCCAGCGGCTTGAATATCCGCTGGGTCACCGCCTTCTCGTACGTCGTCCCCGTCACTTTCTCGATCAGCACGCCGAGCACCGTGTAGTGGATGTTGCTGTAGTGCTGCTTTTCGCCGGGCCGGGACTCGGGGCCCTTGGCCGCCGCGTTGGCGATCAGTGCCCGCGGGTCCACCACGTCGAAGCGGTGGGCGTACTCGTCCGCGAACTCGTCCCCCGGGCCGTCCGCCGACCTCAGGCCGCTCGTGTAGTTCAGCAACTGGCGCACGGAGACGGGCTCGAAACCGCCGGGGCCGCCGGGCAGCAGCCCCGGCAGGTACTCCTGCACCGGCCGGTCCAGATCCAGCCTGTGCTCGGCGGCCAGCTGCAGCACCACGGCCGCGGTGAAGGCCTTCGTCACCGAACCCGCCCGGAACCGGCCGTCCTCGATCGCCCCGCGCCCGCTGCGGACGTCCGCCACCCCGGAACTGCCCTTCCAGGAACCACTCGTACCGCCCACCCGCACCAGCGCGGCCGTCGCCTCCGGGTGGTCGGCGCCCAGACCCGCGATGGCCCGCTCCAGCGCCGCCGCGTCGGGCGGGGCCGAGAACAGGGGCGCCTTCACCCCGGCCGCCCGGACCGGGGCCGCCGAGGCCGCCGCGGCGGGCGCCGGCGTCCGGGCGGTGCCGGCGGCGTGCGCCGCGACCGCCGGGCCGGACGCGATGCCCAGCACCAAAGTGGCCGCGATCAGCGTGCGCGTACGTGCCTTCATGATGGTGATCCCCCTGTGTGCGATCCGTGGGGCCGACTGCCCCGATGTCCTCAATGGTGCTGTTCACAGGGGTGGTTGCGGATCACCGGTGAGAGGGGTCTTCCGCGGTACGACAACTCACCGGCGCGGGGGAGACGACACGCCGTTCCTCACTCTCCAGAGGGAGAACCGGCCGCGATCAGGCCCGTCTCGTACGCGCAGATCACCGCCTGGATCCGGTCCCGCAGACCCAGCTTTCCCAGCAGGTTGCCCACGTGCGACTTCACCGTGTGCTCGCTCACCGTCAGCGCCGCCGCGATCTCCGCGTTCGACAGCCCCCGCCCCAGGTGCAGCAGCGTCTCCCGCTCCCGGGCCGTCAGCACCTCCAGCCGGTCCTCCGACAGGGCCCGCGCACCCGCCGGCCGGGCCGTCGCCGCCGTGTACTCCTCGATCAGCCGCCGCGCCACCGAAGGCGCCAGCAGGGACTCGCCCGCCGCCACGACCCGTACCGCGTGCACCAGATCGTCCCGCCGCACGTCCTTCAGCAGGAACCCGCTCGCCCCCGCGTGCAGCGCCTCGTACACGTACGCGTCCGAGTCGAAGGTGGTCAGCATCACCGACCGGCAGGCGCCGCCCGCCGAGATCCTCCGGCAGGCCTCGATCCCGTCCAGCACCGGCATCCGGATGTCCAGCAGCGCGACGTCCGGCGCGAGCCGGGCGACCGCCTCCACCGCCGCCGCACCGTCCCCCACCTCCGCCACGACCTCGATGTCCTCCTGGACGTCCAGGATCATCGCGAAACCGCTGCGCACCAGTTCCTGGTCGTCGGCCACCACCACACGGATCGTCATTTCCCCACCTCCAGCGGCGAGGTTACAAGGACCACCCGCACCGAGAACCCCCCGTCGGGCCCCGGACCGCACCGGGCCGTCCCGCCGTGTGCCGCCGCCCGCTCCCGGATCCCGATCAGCCCGTGCCCGCCGTTCGCGGAGCCCGCCGAGGAGGCCGCCGAGGAGCCGTCCGAGGAGGCGTTCGCGAAGCCGCCCGCCGCGCCGTTCCGCGCACCGCCGCGCGCGCCGTCCGGTCCGCGGCCGTCGTCGGTGACCGTCACCGTCAGGTCCCCCACCCCGTACTCCAGGCGTACGTCCACCGTCGAGGCCCCGGCGTGCCTGACCACATTGGTCAGCGCCTCCTGCACCACCCGGTGCACCGTCGCCTCCAGCGCGGCCGGCAGCGCGCGCACCTCGCCCGTCCGCTGGTAGGAGACCTTCGGCCCGCTCGCCCGGACCCGGTCCAGCAGGGCCGGCAGCCCCGCGATCCCGGGCTGCGGCGCACGCGGAGCCGCCTCGTCCGTCCGCAGGACCCCCAGCATCGTCCGCAGCTGCGCCATTGCGTCGCGGCCCGTCTCGGCGATCGCCTCGAAGGCCGCCTCGGCCCGTTCCGGGGCCCGGCGCACCGCCACCGGACCCGCCTCCGCCTGCACGATCATGATGCTGACCGCGTGCGAGAGGATGTCGTGCATCTCCCGCGCGATACGGGCCCGTTCGCGCGCCGCCGCCTGTTCCGCCTCGATCCGGTTCGCCCGCTCCAGCTGCTCCGCCCGCTCCAGGGCCGCCTCGGTGTACGCCTGCCGGGTCGCCTGCAGCCGCCCCAGCGCGAACGCCGCCCCGAACACGAACAGCGCGAACAACAGCTCCCGTGCCGTCTGCGTGTTGAGCGCGACCGAACCGAGGATCACCACCACCACGACCGCGCCCATGACCAGCCGCACCCGCTCCGGGCAGTGCAGCGCGATCGTGTAGAGGGCGATCAGCCCGGCGTACGGCAGCGGCTGGCCGGGCCCGTCCAGGGCCAGCCGGTACACCGTCCCCGCCGCGACCACCCCGAACAGCGCCAGGACCGGGGCCCGGCGCCGCCACACCAGCGGCAGGTTGCCGAGCGTGGTCAGCAGGTACGCCGCCCAGGTCGCGGGCGACTCCCGCGGGTCGCGGGGCACCACGAACGGAATGGTCGTCGCCACCTGCACCAGCAGCGTCAGCCCCAGGTCCCGCCGACGCGGATCCGCCGTCCGGATCCGCTCCCCCCAGGCCCGGATCACCGGCCGGACTCGGCCCGGACCGCGGTCAGCGCGTCCACCCTGTTCGTGGTGACGGAGTCCACGCCCGCCGCGGCCAGGGCGCGCATCGACCGCTTGGTGTCCGCCGTCCAGGCCGACACCAGCAGCCCGTCCCGGTGCAGGGCGTCCGTGAGCTCCCGGTCGACCAGTCCGAAGCGGTAGTTGAGCCAGCGGGGGGCGACCGCGTCGATCAGCACCCGGCGCGGCGGCGAGAGGGTGGTCCAGGTCAGGGCGATCTCCGCGCCCGGGTCGGCGGCGCGGACCGCGAGCATGGTGTCCGGCCCGGCGCAGTAGTACGTGCGCTCGCGCGCCCCGCACTCGCGCACCAGGCCCACGACGGTCCGTACGGTCTCGGCCGTGGCGCCCGGCAGGTCCAGCATCAGCCGGCCGGCCCCGGCAGCCATCAGGGCCTCGCGCAGGGTGGGGATCCCGCCCTGCGCGAGCTCCTCCAGCTGTGCGGCGGTGACGTCGTCCAGCCGCACGTCGTGGCCCCACAGCCGCTGGAGGGTCTCGTCGTGGAGCAGGACCGGCACGCCGTCGCGGGTCAGCCGCACGTCGACCTCCACCGCGTCCGCCCCGCGCGCGAAGGCGGAGCGGACGGAGGCGAGGGTGTTCTCGCGGACTCGGTAGGGATCGCCGCGGTGACCGACGGCAGTCAGGGTGTTCATGTCCCCATTCTCAGGGGACGCCGGGTCCGACGGGACGTCAGCGGGCGAGCCAGTCAGCGGTGTACGCGTCGATCTCCGCGCTGAGCTTCTCCTTGCCGGCCTCGTCCAGGAAGGAGGCCTCGACGGCGTTCTTCGCGAGCCGCGCCAGTCCGCGCTCGTCGAGGCCGAGGAGGCGGGCGGCGACCGCGTACTCGTTGTTGAGGTCGGTGCCGAACATCGGCGGGTCGTCGCTGTTGATGGTGACGAGCACGCCCGCGGCGACCATCTCCTTGACGGGGTGCTGGTCGAGGTCCGCGACGGCGCGCGTGGCGATGTTGGAGGTCGGGCAGACCTCCAGCGCGATGCGGTGCTCGGCCAGGTACGCCAGCAGCTCCGGGTCCTTGGCGGCGCTCGTGCCGTGGCCGATGCGCTCGGCGCCCAGCTCGCGGACGGCGTCCCAGACCGTCTCCGGGCCGGTGGTCTCGCCGGCGTGCGGCACGCTGCGCAGGCCGGCGGCACGGGCACGGTCGAAGTACGGCTTGAACTGCGGGCGCGGCACGCCGATCTCGGGGCCGCCCAGGCCGAAGGAGACCAGGCCCTCGGGGCGCAGGTCGACGGCGAGGCGCAGGGTCTCCTCGGCGGCTTCCAGGCCGGCCTCGCCGGGGATGTCGAAGCACCAGCGCAGGATGACGCCCAGTTCGGTCTCGGCGGCCTTGCGGGCGTCCTCGATGGCCTCCATGAAGGCGTGCTCGTCGATGCCGCGGCGCGTCGAGGAGTAGGGGGTGATGGTGAGTTCGGCGTAGCGGATGTTCTGCCGGGCCATGTCGCGGGCGACCTCGAAGGTCAGCGTCCGCACGTCGTCGGGGGTGCGGACCAGGTCGACGACCGAGAGGTAGACCTCGATGAAGTGGGCGAAGTCCGTGAAGGAGAAGTAGTCGGCGAGGGCCTCGGGGTCGGTGGGGACCTTCGAGTCGGGGTGGCGGGAGGCGAGTTCGGCCACGATGCGCGGCGACGCCGAACCGACGTGGTGGACGTGGAGTTCGGCCTTGGGCAGCCCCGCGATGAAGGGGTGCAGATCGGGCATGGGGTGCCTCCGGGAGGACTCTGGTGCGGGCAGGTCGGCTTCATCGTAGGCAGCCCCGGGCCGTGTCGGCGGCAGCGCTTAGCATGGCCGTACGAGAGGGGGGCGCCGTATGACCGACCAGAGCCCTGAGCCGAGGGACCCGTGGGCCCCGCCCGAGAGGTCCGCGGCGGAGCCGGGCAAGCGGGCCGGGGCGGCGCCGGTGACGCCCTCCGTGCCCCCGGTGCCCCCCGGTCCGGCCGCACCCGCCGCCGTCCCACCGGTCCACGAGCAGGACCCGTCCGTACGGGCACCGGAGGCCCAGGGCGCGCCCGCCCCGCCGTCGCCGTACGCGCCGCCCCCGATACCCGCGCCGGCACCCGTGCATGGGGCCACGGCCGCGTACGGGTACCCGGCCCAGCCGGACCCGGCGGCCTACGCGTACCCCGGCCCGCCGCCCCCCGTCCGGCCGGGGTACCAGGGCTACGCCGGCTACCCCGGTTATGCCGGGTACCCGCCCTACGCCCGGCCCGCCAGCAATGGCTTCGGCGTCGCCGCCCTGGTGCTCGGCATCCTCTCGGTGGTCGGCTGCGTGACCATGGTCGGGTCGATCGCCCTCGGCATCGCGGCCGTCGTCTTCGGCGCGCTGGGCCGGGGCAAGGCGAGCCGCGGCGAATCCACCAACGGCGGGATGGCCCTGGCGGGGATCATCCTCGGCGGGGTCGGCATCGTGCTGGGCATCGGCATGACCCTGCTGGTCTTCTTCGGCCCCACCCTGGAGGAATCCGGCGGTGGCCGGGGCGGCCCGTCGGTCTCCGTGACCGACGACCAGCCCCGCGCACGCGTCTGACGCCCCGGCCCGTACCGCACCCCGGGCGCGGGGCGGGCCACGGGGGTGAGGCCACGGGGGTCAGGGCGTGGCGGCCGACAGCAGGGTGGGGACCATGTAGGGCCCGTCCGCGCCGGTCCGGGGGAGGGGGACCCACGTCAGGCCCACCATCCGGGGGCAGTCGCACTCCAGCTCCGCGTCCACCCCCAGTACCGGCTCCCCGGCCGCCACCTCCACCCGGAAGCAGGTGGTCCAGCCCGAGGGGTACGGGGCCTCGAACGCGCGGTGCACCGACAGGGCCCGCAGCCCCGTCTCCTCGGCCACCTCGCGCCGCACGGCCGCCTCCAGGTCCTCCCCGGGCTCCACCCCGCCGCCCGGCAGGGTCCAGTACTCCGCCCCGTCATGCCGGCCGGACGGCCCCCGTCCCCGCTCGCGCACCATCAGCACGCTGCCGTCCCGCACGATGACCGCCGCCACCCGGCGCCGCTCCGCGGGATTCACCCCGCGTTCCCCTCCCGCAGCCGCTCCCGCGCCTCCATCAGCGCGAAGCCCAGCAGGTTCAGCCCCCGCCAGCGCGCCGGGTCGAGGGCGCGCTCGTCGTCGGCGGCCAGTCCGATGCCCCAGATCCGGTCCACCGGGCTCGCCTCCACCAGCACCCGGTTCCCCGTACCGAGCAGGTACGCCCGCAGCGCCGGATCGGAGCCGAACTTGTGGACGCTGCCCTCCACGACCAGCGCGAACCGCTCCCGCTGCCACACGGTCTCGTCGAAGCCGCGCACCAGCCGTCCGGCCGCCTTCGCCGCCCCCGGACTCCCGGCCCGCAGCGCCGCCCGCTCCGCCTCCGCGTCCCCGAACAACCGCGCCTTGCCGGCCATCATCCAGTGCTCGGCCGTGGCGTACCGGACATCACCCACAGTGAAAGCGGACGGCCACCACTGGCTCAGACAGCTCGGACCGAGCCGTCCGTCGGCCTGCGGCCGGTGCCCCCAGAAGGGCAGGTACTTCAGCCGCTCACCACGGCTGACCTGCCCGATCAACTTGTCGGTCATCTCCATGCACGCGAGTCTTGCAGTCACCACTGACACTTCGTACGGGATTTCGGGCGCGCCTCGACACATGGTCGACCGATTCCGTCGCGTAATCAAAAGGCAACAACGGAATCACTTGGCGGAGGGGAACGCCTCTGTCAGGATCGGCACTCAATTCGAGCTGTAGCTACGGAGAGCGTGAGAGCGTGATGGGTAACCGCTTCCAGGTTAAGGACCGCTTCGCAGACGGCGCGCAGTACATCGACGGCCGGCTCCGCTCCGGTACGTCGGGTCACTCGCACACGGTGGTCGACCCCGCGACCGGCCAGGAGGTCCTCACCTACGAACTGGCGGGCACGGCGGACGTGGACGAGGCCGTCGCCGCCGCCAAGCGGGCCTTCCCCGCCTGGTCGGCCGCGACCCCCGGGGAGCGTTCGGACGCCCTGCACCGGCTGGCCGGCGTACTGGCCGAGCAGGCGGAGGACTTCGCGTACGCCGAGTCCCTGCAGTGCGGCAAGCCGGTCAAGCTGTCCACGGAGTTCGACGTGCCGGGGACCATCGACAACACCGCCTTCTTCGCGGGCGCGGCCCGTCACCTCCAGGGCCAGGCGGCCGGCGAGTACTCCGGGGACCACACCTCCTACGTACGGCGCGAGGCCATCGGGGTCGTCGGCTCCATCGCCCCCTGGAACTATCCGCTCCAGATGGCCGCCTGGAAGATCCTCCCGGCCATCGCCGCGGGCAACACCATCGTCCTCAAGCCCGCCGAGCTCACCCCCCTGACCTCCCTGATGTTCGCCCAGGCGGCCAAGGAGGCGGGCATCCCGGACGGCGTGGTCAACATCGTCACGGGTGCCGGGCGGGACGCGGGCGAGCACCTGGTCGGCCACCCCGACGTGGTCATGACCTCCTTCACCGGCTCCACCGCCGTCGGCAAGCGGGTGGCCGAGATCGCCACCGCCACCGTCAAGCGGCTCCACCTGGAGCTCGGCGGCAAGGCCCCCTTCCTCGTCTTCGACGACGCGGACCTGGAGGCCGCCGCCCACGGCGCCGTCGCCGCCTCGCTCATCAACACCGGCCAGGACTGCACCGCGGCCACCCGCGCCTACGTCCAGCGCCCCCTGCACGACGCCTTCGTCGCCCGGGTCGCCGAGCTGATGGAGACCGTCCGGCTCGGTGACCCCTTCGCGCCCACCACCGATCTCGGCCCGTTGGTCTCGCACGCCCAGCGCGACCGGGTCGCCGCCTTCGTCGAGCGCGCCCGCGCGTACGCCACGGTCGTCACCGGCGGCGAGATCCCGGGCGGCGAGCTGGAGGCGGGCGCCTACTACCGGCCGACGCTGATCTCCGGTGCCGCGCAGGACAGCGAGGTCGTCCAGTCCGAGATCTTCGGCCCGGTCCTGGTCGTCCTGCCCTTCGACACCGACGACGAGGGCCTCGCGCTGGCCAACGACACCCCGTACGGGCTCGCCGCCTCCGCCTGGAGCCGGGACCTCTACCGGGCGAACCGGGCCACACGCGAGCTCAAGGCCGGCTGTGTGTGGGTCAACGACCACATCCCGATCATCAGCGAGATGCCCCACGGCGGCTACAAGGCCAGCGGCTTCGGAAAGGACATGTCAACCTACTCCTTCGAGGAGTACACGCAGGTCAAGCACGTGATGTACGACAACACCGCGGTGGCGGCCAAGGACTGGCACCGCACCATCTTCGGGGACCGATAACAGCCACCGCCCGACCAGCGGCACACCTCCCGAAAGGCCACAGCCAATGGAGCAGCTCGACCCCGACCGCCTCTCCGCGGCGCAGCTCGCCGCGATGCGGCGCAGTCTCACCAGCGGGCGGGGCGCCCTCACCCGCCGTTCGCTGCTGCGCGCGTCCGGCATCGGGGCGCTCACCCTCGGCGGCCTCTCCGCCCTGACCTCCTGCGGCATTCCGCCCGCCCGGCGCGAGGACGGCGCGGCCGCCGCCTCCGCCGACCACTCGGACCGGGAGAAGCAGCTCAACTTCTCCAACTGGACCGAGTACATGGACACCAGCGAGGACGAGAAGTCCCGTCCGACGCTGGAGGAGTTCGGCAAGCGCACCGGCATCGAGGTCAAGTACAGCGAGGACATCAACGACAACGTCGAGTTCTTCGGCAAGATCCGCCCGCAGCTGGCCGCCGGCCAGGACACCGGGCGCGACCTGATCGTCGTCACCGACTGGCTCGCCGCCCGGATCATCCGCCTCGGCTGGGCGCAGAAGCTGGACCCCTCCCACCTGCCGCACGCCTACGCCAACCTCTCCCCGCAGTTCCGCGGCCCCGACTGGGACCCGGGCCGCTCCTACAGCTATCCCTGGACCGGCATCTCGACGGTCATCGCCTACAACTCCAAGGCCACCGAGGGCAGGAAGGTCGACTCCGTCACCCAGCTGCTCGACGACCCCTCGCTCAAGGGCCGCGTCGGCTTCCTCACCGAGATGCGCGACAGCGTCGGCATGACCCTGCTCGACCAGGGCAAGGACCCGGCGAACTTCACCACCGCGGACTTCGACGGTGCCATAGGCCGGCTCCAGAAGGGCGTGGACACGAAGCAGATCCGCCGCTTCACCGGCAACGACTACACCGCCGACCTCGACAAGGGGGACCTCGCGGCCTGCCTGGCCTGGGCGGGCGACGTGATCCAGCTCCAGGCCGGCAACCCCGACATCAAGTACGCGGTCCCGGCGGCCGGGTACATCACCTCCAGCGACAACCTGCTGGTCCCGGCCCAGGCCCGGCACAAGGCCAACGCCGAGAAGCTCATCGACTACTACTACGAGCTCCCGGTGGCCGCCCGGCTGGCCGCGTTCATCAGCTACGTCTGCCCCGTGGACGGCGTCAAGGACGAGCTCGCCAAGATCGACCCCGCGCTCGCGGAGAACACGCTGATCGTCCCGGACAAGGCGATGACCGCCAAGTCCCACGCCTTCCGCTCCCTCAGCAGCGAGGAAGAGACGGCGTACGAGGAGAAGTTCACCCGGCTCATCGGCGCCTGACCCACCGCTCCGCCTCCCGCCAGACCCCTCCACCCCCGCGCTCCCGCACCCTTCCGACGACACCACCGAAGGCCGCGACCCATGACTGACAAGACCGCGAGCGGCGACGTCCGCCTCGCCGGGATCAGCAAGCACTACGGATCGTTCACCGCCGTGCACCCGCTGGACCTCACCATCCCCCAGGGCTCCTTCTTCGCCCTGCTCGGCGCCTCGGGCTGCGGGAAGACCACCACCCTGCGCATGATCGCCGGCCTGGAGGAGCCCTCCACCGGCACGGTCAGCCTCGGCGACCGCGAGGTCACCCACCTGCCGCCGTACAAGCGCCCGGTCAACACCGTCTTCCAGAGCTACGCGCTGTTCCCGCACCTGAGCATCTACGAGAACATCGCGTTCGGGCTGCGCCGCCGAGGCATCAAGTCCGTCAAGAAGCAGGTCGACGAGATGCTGGAGCTGGTGCAGCTCGGCCAGTTCGCCCAGCGCAAGCCCCACCAGCTCTCCGGTGGCCAGCAGCAGCGCGTCGCCGTCGCCCGCGCCCTGATCAACCACCCCCAGGTGCTCCTCCTCGACGAGCCGCTGGGCGCCCTCGACCTCAAGCTGCGCCGCCAGATGCAGCTGGAGCTCAAGCGGATCCAGACGGAGGTCGGCATCACCTTCGTGCACGTCACGCACGACCAGGAGGAGGCCATGACGATGGCCGACACGGTCGCGGTGATGAACGGCGGCCGGGTCGAGCAGCTGGGCGCCCCCGCCGAGCTGTACGAGAACCCGCGGACCACCTTCGTCGCGAACTTCCTCGGCACCTCCAACCTGATCCAGGCCTCGGTGGAGTCCGCGGGCACCGACGTCGTCGTCTCGGCCTCCGGCACGACGCTGCGCCTGCCCGGGCAGCGATGTTCGACCACGCCCAGCGCCGGCGGAAAGCTGCTGGTCGGAGTGCGCCCCGAGAAGATCTCCCTGGTCCACGCGGACGAGGAGGACACCGTCGCCGCCGGCCGGAACAAGATCAGGGGCCGGATCGCCGACTCCTCCTTCATCGGCGTCTCCACCCAGTACGTCATAGACAGCCAGGTCTGCCCGGAGCTGGAGGTGTACGCGCAGAACATCGAGCGCGACGCCCGCCTCGTCCCCGGCGCCGAGGTCATACTCCACTGGAACCCGGAGCACACCTTCGGCCTGGACGCGGCCATGGACATCGACGCCGGCGTCGAGACCGTCGAGGAGAGCGCGTGACCGCCGTCTCCGCGCCGCCCCGGGAGGCCGGCCCGGCCGAACCCCCGGTGCACAAGGCGTCCCTGCGCAAGCGCCTGATCCCGTACTGGCTGCTGCTCCCCGGCATCCTGTGGCTGCTCGTGTTCTTCGTGCTGCCGATGATCTACCAGGCCTCCACCTCGGTGCAGACCGGTTCGCTCGAAGAGGGCTTCAAGGTCACCTGGCACTTCCAGACCTACTGGGAGGCCTTCGGCGACTACTACCCGCAGTTCCTGAGGTCCCTGCTCTACGCGGGCACCGCGACCGCGCTGTGCCTGCTGCTCGGGTACCCGCTGGCCTATCTGATCGCCTTCAAGGCCGGCCGCTGGCGCAACCTCCTGCTGGTGCTGGTCATCGCCCCGTTCTTCACCAGCTTCCTGATCCGCACCCTGGCCTGGAAGACGATCCTCGCTGACGGCGGTCCGGTGGTCGGCGCCCTCAACGCCGTCGGCTTCCTCGACGTCACCAGCTGGCTCGGCATGACCGAGGGGGACCGGGTGCTGGCCACGCCGCTCGCGGTGGTCTGCGGCCTGACGTACAACTTCCTCCCCTTCATGATCCTGCCGCTCTACACCTCGCTGGAGCGCATCGACACCCGCCTCCACGAGGCGGCCGGGGACCTGTACGCCCGCCCCTCCACGGTGTTCCGCAAGGTGACCTTCCCGCTGTCGATGCCGGGCGTGGTCTCCGGGACCCTGCTCACCTTCATCCCGGCGAGCGGCGACTACGTCAACGCCGAACTGCTCGGCTCGACCGACACCCGGATGATCGGCAGCGTCATCCAGTCGCAGTACCTGCGCATCCTCGACTACCCGACGGCCGCCGCGCTGTCCTTCATCCTCATGGCCATCGTGCTGATCATGGTGTCCATCTACATCCGCCGTGCGGGGACGGAGGACCTGGTCTGATGAACAAGCCCCTTGGCTGGCTCCGCCGCAACTTCGTGGTCATCGCGGGACTCGGCACGCTCGCGTACCTGATCCTGCCCAACGTCGTCGTGACGGTCTTCTCCTTCAACAACCCCGCCGGGCGCTTCAACTACGCCTGGCAGGAGTTCTCGCTCGACGCCTGGAAGGACCCCTGCGGGGTCGCCGACCTGTGCGGATCCCTCTCGCTCTCCCTCCAGATCGCCTTCTGGGCCACCATCGGCGCGACCGCGCTCGGCACAGCGATAGCCTTCGCGCTCGTGCGCTACCGGTTCCGGGCGCGCGGCGCGGTCAACTCGCTGATCTTCCTGCCGATGGCCATGCCCGAGATCGTGATGGCGGCGTCCCTGCTCGCCCTCTTCCTCAACATGGGCATCCAGCTGGGCTTCTGGACCATCCTGATCGCCCACGTGATGTTCTGCCTCAGCTTCGTCGTCGCCGCCGTCAAGGCGCGCGTCCTGTCGATGGACCCGAGGCTGGAGGAGGCCGCGCGCGACCTCTACGCCGGACCGGTGCAGACGTTCCTGCGGGTCACCCTGCCGATCGCCGCCCCCGGCATCGCGGCGGGTGCGCTGCTGTCCTTCGCGCTCTCGTTCGACGACTTCATCATCACCAACTTCAACTCGGGCAACACCGTCACCTTCCCCATGTTCGTATGGGGGTCGGCCCAGCGCGGTACGCCCGTCCAGATCAACGTCATCGGTACGGCGATGTTCGTCATCGCGGTCCTGGTGGTGCTGGCCGGCCAGTGGGTCGGCAGCCGCCGCAAGAAGGCACAACCGAAGTAGTCAGTTCAGTTCCGTAGGGAGTTGGAAGCCATGGCCCCAGTCGCCATGCGTAGTGTCGCGAAATCCCTTTCCGAAGCGAAGCCGGTCGCGTACTGGCTGGACGACCCCGGCAAGCCCGCCGCGCAGCCGGCGCTCACCTCCGACGAGCGCTGCGACCTGCTCGTCGTCGGCGGTGGCTACAGCGGGCTGTGGACCGCCCTCATCGCCAAGGAGCGCGACCCCGGCCGGGACGTGGTCCTGATCGAGAGCAAGGAGGCGGGCTGGGCCGCCTCCGGCCGCAACGGCGGCTTCTGCGCGGCCTCCCTCACCCACGGGCTCGCCAACGGCATGGCCCGCTGGCCCGGCGAACTCGCCAAGCTGGAGGAGATGGGCGCCCGCAACCTCGACGAGATCGAGGCGGCGGTCGCCCGCTACGGCATCGACTGCGACTTCGAGCGCACCGGTGAGATCGACGTGGCCACCGAGCCCCACCAGGTCGAGGAACTGCGCGAACTCCACGAGGAGGCCCGCAAGCTCGGCCTCGCGGACGGCTCCGAATGGCTGGACCAGGAGGCGCTGCGCGCCGAGGTCGACTCCCCGACCTTCCTCGCGGGCCTGTGGGACCGCGAGGGCGTCGCGATGCTCAACCCGGCGAAGCTCGCCTGGGGCCTCAAGCGGGCCTGCCTGGAGCTGGGCGTGCGGATCTACGAGAACACGCGCGGTCTGAAGATGTCCTCCGTCGGCGCCGGGATGGCCGTCACCACCCCGTACGGCACGATCCTCGCCCGCCGGGTCGCGCTGGGCACCAACATCTTCCCCTCGCTGGTCAAGCGGATCCGTCCCTTCACGGTCCCGGTGTACGACTACGCGCTGATGACCGAGCCGCTCGACGAGGAGCAGCTCGCCGCCATCGGCTGGAAGGGCCGCCAGGGCCTGGGCGACAGCGCCAACCAGTTCCACTACTTCCGGATCACCAAGGACCACCGGATCCTGTGGGGCGGTTACGACGCCATCTACCCGTACCGGGGGAAGCTCGACTCCGAGTACGACCACCGGCCCGAGACCTACCTCAAGCTCGCGGAGCACTTCTTCACCGCGTTCCCGCAGCTGGAGGGAGTGAAGTTCAGCCACGCCTGGGGCGGGGCCATCGACACCTGCTCCCGCTTCTCGGCCTTCTTCGGTACGGCCCACTCGGGCCGGGTCGCCTACGCGGCCGGCTTCACCGGGCTCGGCGTCGGCGCCACCCGCTTCGGGGCCGACGTGATGCTGGACCTGCTGGACGGGGTGTCCAGCGAACGGACGCGGCTGGAGATGGTGCGCAGCAAGCCGATGCCGTTCCCGCCGGAGCCGTTCGCCTGGACCGGGATCACCCTCACCAAGTGGTCGCTGGCCCGGTCCGACGCCCGGGGCGGCCACCGCAACCTCTGGCTGCGCACCCTGGACCGCTTCGGGCTCGGCTTCGACAGCTGACGCCCGGGCCCGCCGCGCGCCCCCCTCGGCGTACAGGGGTGCGCGCCGTGTGACCCCCTTCACCATGACGGAGTAACGGAACTCGCGTCATACCGTCGCCCGGCCCCGCTCTCTCCCGGTGAGAACCCTTCACCGCGCACGAGAGAACGGAGGCCGGGCGATGACGTTCCCGGGGGCCAAGGCGGCAGTGGAATGGCTGGTATCGGTGGCGCCGGATCCCGACGCCTGCCGGTGGGAATGGGAGCGGGGCCCCCTCGGCGTCGCCCTCCTGCCCGCCGGCCGGAGCTGGGACGTGCTGATCCTGCCGGGGGAGCTGGGCCGGGCCACCCTCGACGTACTGCACCTGCTCACCGGCCGGCCAGGTCCGGTGCTCGCGGACTGCGGCGACGCCCGGGTGGGCTTCTTCGTGCCCCCGGGGACGGCGTCGCGCTGGCTCGGCACGGGCGTGCGCGGCGCCGGGCGCGGGACCTGGATCGCGGTCCCGCACCCGGTCCGTGAGGCGGACGGAGTGCGCTGGCTGGTGGTCCCGGACGGGGAGGGGACGCTCACCGACCCCGTGCTGCTGGAGCTCGCGATGCACGAGGCGGTGGGGCGGGTCCTGGCGCGGGAGGCCGGTGAGGACCGCACCCCTTGACGAGAGGATTGGTCTGGACCATCTTGGGCGCCGCCGTCGCTCCCCGCCAGGGGCCCGGCTCCATCCCCCCGTGTTCCGGAGGCAGTCGTGCGCAGAGTGCTCCCCCTCCTCGCGGCCGCCGCCCTGGCGGTGGCCGGACTCCTCACGGCGGGCCCGCCCGCCGCGGCCGTGGACGCCGACCTCGTCCGCAACGGCGGCTTCGAATCCGGCCTCGACGGCTGGAGCTGTTCCGGCGCGTCCGGAGCCGTCGTCACCGCCCCGGTCCACGGCGGGGCTTCCGCCCTCAGGGCCACCCCGGCCGGCCAGGACAACGCCCGCTGCTCCCAGACCGTCACCGTCAGGCCCGACTCCGCGTACACCCTCTCCGCCTGGGTGCAGGGCGCCTACGTCTACCTCGGCGCGAGCGGCACCGGCACCACCGACGTCTCCACCCGGACCCAGACCCCCGGCACCTGGAAGCAGCTCACCACAGGCTTCCGCACCGGCCCCCGCCACCACCTCGGTGACCGTCTACACCCACGGTTGGTACGGCCGGCCCGCCCACCTCACCGACGACCTCACCCTCGTCGGCCCCGACCCGGGCGGAACCGGACCCGGCGGGCCGCAGCCCCCGGCCGCCCCCACCGGCCTGACGGGCTCCGCGGCCTCCTCCACCGCGGTCACCCTCGCCTGGGCGGCGGCCACCGGGGCCACCTCGTACAAGGTCTACCGGGACGGCGCCGGCCCGCTGACCGTCACCGCCACCTCGGCCACCGTCACCGTCCTCGCCGCGTCCACCCCGTACACCTTCCGGGTCGCGGCCCTCAACGCGGGCAACGGCCACACCCCGACGGCCGAGGGGGGCAAGGCGCTGGACTGCCTCACGAAGAAGCTGAACTGCGGCGCGTACCAGACCCACGGCACCTGGCCGGCCCTGCGCGGCCTGATGACCTGGTCCGTCAACTGGGACCGGTTCGGCGGCTGGGAGTTCAGCCGCGGCTTCGACGCCTACTTCGGCGGCTGACCCGCCGCCGCCCGTCCGTCCCGCCGGCGGTCCGCCCGTGCGGGGCGGGCCGCCGCACGGCGCACGGCCAGCAGGAGCGGGGTGCACAGCAGCAGGCTGGCCAGGACGTCCAGGGGCCAGTGGAAGCCGCGCAGGACCAGGCCCGTCGCGGTGAGGGCCGTCAGCAGGGCCGCGAGGGCGGGGGGCCAGGGGCGGCGGGTGTGCGGGGTGAGCAGCAGGGCGGCCGCCGCATAGGCCGTCAGGGCGGTCGCCGTGTGCCCCGAGGGGAAGTAGCCGGCGGCCCAGGGCTCCAGGGGGCCAGGGCGGGCGGTCCACTCCTTGAGCGGCACGATCAGCGCCGGCACCAGGGCCATCGCCAGGCCGGCCGTCAGCGCGGCGCGGGCCCGGCCGCGCCGGGCGGCGTAGAGCATCGCGAGGACCAGGACGGGCACGGCGACCTGGATGTTCCCGAGGTCGGCGAGGCGTTCGGTGACGGCGTCGGGAACGGTGCGCACCACGGCGCGGCTCAGCGCGTGATCCGGGGTCAGCAACGGTCCCGACGTGCGGACCTGCCAGGTGATCAGGGCGAAGAGGACGGCGCAGAGGGCCGAGAGGGCCGCGGCGGAGGAGAGGATGGCCGGCCGTCCCGGAACAGGGGGGATGGTTCCGGGACGGCCGCCCGGATCGGGTTGCCGTGCGCCCCGGGGGGTTTGGGGCGGACGGCCGTCCGATCTGAGAGGAGTGTGCGCGAACGCATGCCCAGTACGGCGCTGGGGAAGCCCGGTACCGGAATCGTCCCCGGTCGCCCGGGAACGGTCTGTCTCACTCATCTGCAGAAACCGTACGCCAACGGGAGGGGGGCCGACAGCGGGAACGCGCTCCCGCCATCGGCCCCCCACACCTTCTTCACAGTGCCCGACCGTTACCGGCGGTAGCGACGGGAGCCTGTGTTCGGGCGTTCGCTCAGATGCCCGCGAAAGCGGCCTCGATGACGTCCAGGCCCTCGTTCAGCAGGTCCTCGCCGATGACGATCGGGGGCAGGAAGCGGAGCACGTTGCCGTAGGTGCCGCAGGTGAGGACGAGCACGCCCTCGGCGTGGCAGGCCTTGGCGAGCGCGCCGGCCGCCTCCGGGAACGGGGTCTTGGAGACCGGGTCCTTGACGAGCTCGATCGCGATCATGGCGCCGCGGCCGCGGATGTCGCCGATGATGTCGTACTTCTCCTGCATGGCCGTCAGGCGGGTCTTCATGACCGACTCGATCTTCTTCGCCGCGGCGTTGAGGTCGAGCTCCTTCATGGTCTCGATGGAACCGAGCGCACCGGCGCAGGCCACCGGGTTGCCGCCGTAGGTGCCGCCCAGGCCACCGCCGTGCACGGCGTCCATCATCTCGGCGCGGCCGGTCACGGCGGCGAGCGGCAGACCGCCCGCGATGCCCTTCGCGGTGGTGATCAGGTCCGGGACGATGCCCTCGTCCTCGCACGCGAACCACTGGCCGGTGCGGCAGAAGCCGGACTGGATCTCGTCGGCGACGAAGACGATGCCGTTGTCGTTGGCGAACTTCACGAGCGCCGGGAGGAAGCCCTTGGCCGGCTCGATGAAGCCGCCCTCGCCGAGGACCGGCTCGATGATGATCGCGGCGACGTTCTCGGCGCCGATCTGCTTGCTGATCTGGTCGATCGCCTGGGCGGCGGCCTCGGGGCCACAGTTCTCGGCGCCGGTCGGCCAGCGGTAGCCGTAGGCGACCGGGACGCGGTAGACCTCGGGGGCGAACGGACCGAAGCCCTGCTTGTACGGCATGTTCTTCGAGGTCAGGGCCATCGTGAGGTTCGTACGGCCGTGGTAGCCGTGGTCGAAGACGACGACGGCCTGGCGCTTGGTGTACGAACGGGCGATCTTGACGGCGTTCTCGACGGCCTCGGCGCCCGAGTTGAACAGGGCCGACTTCTTGGCGTGGTCACCGGGGGTCAGCTCGGCGAGGGCCTCGCAGACCTCGACGTAGCCCTCGTAGGGGGTGACCATGAAGCAGGTGTGGGTGAAGTCGGCGAGCTGCGCGGAGGCGCGGCGCACGACGGCCTCGGCGGAGGCGCCGACCGAAGTCACGGCGATGCCGGAACCGAAGTCGATCATGCGGTTGCCGTCGACGTCCTCGATGATGCCGCCGCCCGCGCGGGCCGTGAAGACGGGCAGGACGGAGCCCACGCCGCCGGCCACCGTCGAAAGGCGGCGGGCCTGCAGCTCCTGCGACTTGGGGCCGGGGATCGCGGTGACGATGCGGCGCTCCTGCGGGACAGCGGTCATAGGGGGCTCCTGGGGGGTGTTTTCGGACGCACTTGTGTCTTTGTCCGCAGGCTAGGCCCGGGGGAGGGGGTTGGGCATGCTCCGTTCGGGAGTGGTGCCCGCGTGTCCTTGTCCGCGGCGGCCATAGGAAGGAAAGGGGACGCGTCCCGCGGAACCCGGTGGGCGACGGCCGCCGGGCCGTACCGGGCACTAGATTGAGCGCCGCAGCGCTTGGCACGGTCAGGGGGCAGGGGTTCATGGACACCGAAGGCACGCACGACGGACAGACGGCCCGGGCGGGGCAGGTCCCCCGCCCGGCGGGCCCCCCGACCCCCCTCCCCCCCAAGCCGGCGCACGCACCGGCGGTGGGCTCTCCGCTGGCGGCCTGGGTCCGGACGTCGCGCCCGAGGGCGGATCCGGGGGTCTGGCGGTTCGGGTACGTGCCGCGGCGGGCGGACGAGGCGGAGCCGGGCACGGACCGGTCGCTGCTGAGCGGGGCGGTGATCTCGTTCCTGGCGTGCGCACTGGTGTGGTCGCTGTTGACCAACGGCTACATCCCCTACATCCAGGTACCGCTCAAGCTCTTCACGCCCCGGGACTGGTGGGAACTGGGCGGGAGCCCCACTGACCACCGCGGCATGGCAGCCCTGCAGGTTTACGAGCTGTTGCTGACCGGCGGTCTCGTCTTCTGGTTCAGCCGCCTGGGTTCCTGGGGTCTGGCCTTCGAGCGCCTCGTCGCGGCCCGCGGCCCGCGGGCCCGGGCGGCGGGGGCGGCCGTCGGCGCCCTCTTCGTGATGATGCTCATCTGGACCGGCACCGTGCCTGCTGAAGCCCTGCTGCTCCAGCACCTGCCGCTCAAGGACATGGCGCCGACACAGGGACTCCTGATCACCCAGCTGCTGTACGCGGTGCTCTACGTCCCCGTCCTCGTGTACTACGCCCGCCTCGGCGGATGGCGCCGAGGCGGGCGTGGCGGCAGGGCGGGGATGGCCGCCGCCCCCCCGCCCGTCGTCCCGCAGGACGGCGTCGATCCCGCCCAGTGGCCCCAGCTCCGCGCCGCCGGGCTCCCGGAGGTGGCCGACCGGCTCGGGGGGGAGGTCGCGGGCGGGCGGATGAACGACGTGGACTACGCCCGCATCCGTCGCGCCTGGGACTCCGTCCAGGCCGACCCCACCCGTGTGCGGGCCTTCGCCGACTCCGTGCGCGACAAGGGCGCCGCCGCCTGCCTCCACCCCTCCGGCGACCGGGACCTGCCCGTGCGCGCCGCCCGGCACGACCTGATCGCCCGGCAGGTGCTGCTCGGCAGCGTCGAGGACCAGGAGCGCAACCCCTACGCCCGCCGCGGCACCCCCCTCGCCCTCGACCCCGAGGTGCTCGGGACCTCCCTGCTCGCCGTCGGGCCCTCCGGGACCGGGAAGACCGCCCGGCTGGTGCGGCCCGTCGTCGAGTCCCTCGCGCTGCAGGCGCTGGCCGGCCAGGCCGCCGTCATCGCCGTCGGCTCCGCCGGCGCCGGGCTGGGCCCCGACGGCGGCTACGACATCGTCGTCCGCGTCGGCGACCCCGACTCCGTCCACGACCTCGACCTCTACGGCGGCACCGCCGACCCCGACGAGGCCGCCACCCTCCTCGCCGAGGCCTTCGTCGGAGACGTCCCCGGCATCGACGTGCGCCGCGCCGCGACCGCCCTCGCGCAGCTGCTCGGCCCGTACCGGGCGGCGTACGGACGCTTCCCCGCCGTGCCGGAGCTGCGCGAGCTCCTCGACGGGCTGCCGCCCGCCCTGGACGCGCTGCGCCACAGGCTGGAGGACGCCGGACAGCAGGCCATGCTCCGCGAGCTCGACGCGCGCACGCGCCAGCACGGCGCCCCCGCCGACCCCGGCCCCGCCCTCGCCGACCGGCTCGCCCTGCTGGACCGGCCCGCCTTCGCCGGGTTCTTCGACACCACGGGCCAGGGCCGCCCCTTCTCCATGCGCGCCCTGGAACACCCGGTCCGGGTCCGGATCGACCTCCCCGAACGGGGCCACGCCGACGCCTCCCGGATGCTGGCCCGGCTGCTCCTCGCCCAGTTCAACGCCTGCGCCACCGCCCGCGCCGACCGCTCGCTCTTCGCCTTCCTCGCCCTCGACGACGCCTCGCACACCCTGACCCCCGAGACGGTCCGCGGGGTGCAGCGGCTGCGGTCGGTGAACGCCGGGGTGCTGCTGACCCTGCGCGCGCTGGACGACGTACCGGAGGCCCTGCGCACCCCGCTGCTCGGCGCCGTCGGCTGCCGGATGGCCTTCTCCGGCGTCACCACCTGGGACGGGAAGCGCTTCGCCGAGGCCTGGGGCACCGAATGGGTCGAGACCCGGGACGTCACCCACCGGACCGTCTTCGCCGACCAGCCGCTCACCCGGGCCATCCACGCCTTCCGCAAGATGGTCACCGGCAAGGCGGTCACCACCGACGCCGTCACCGTGCGCCAGGTCGAGCGCGAACGGTGGTCGGCCTCCGAGCTGGCGCACGCCGTACCGCCCGGCTGCGCGGTGCTCTCGCTGACCTCGGTCCGCGGGGAGCGGGCGGCGCCGCTGCTCGTCCGGTTGGCCGGAACGGGCTGAGCCGACCCGTACGGGGTGGCAGAATCGAGAAGGGCCGTTCATACGTCACGGCGAAATCCCGAAGGCCCCGCAGTCTCCCTCCCCTCCCGCCGAAGGCCCCTGGTACCCGATGCCGCTCACCCTTGCCTCGCTCGTCCAGCACTCGGCGCTCAAACTCAGCGTCCGGGCCGGGGAGACCCGCCTCGACACCCCCGTCCGCTGGGCCCACGTCAGCGAGCTCGCCGACCCGGTCCCCTACATGGAGGGCGGGGAGCTGCTGCTCGTCACGGCGATGAAGCTGGACGCCGAGGACCCCGAGGAGATGCGCCGCTACGTACGGCGCCTCGCGGCCGCCGGGGTCGTGGGGATCGGCTTCGCCGTCGGCGTCAACTACGAGGCGGTCCCGCAGGCGCTGGTCGACGCGGCCCGCGAGGAGGACCTGCCGCTGCTGGAGGTGCCCCGGCGCACCCCGTTCCTCGCCATCAGCAAGGCCGTCTCGGCGGCCCTCGCCGCGGACCAGTACCGGGCCGTGACGGCCGGCTTCGAGGCGCAGCGGGAGCTGACCCGGGCCGCGCTCTCCGCCGACGGCCCCGCCGACCTGCTGGCGAAGCTGGCCGCCCACGTGCACGGCTGGGCCGCGCTGTACGACACCTCCGGCGCCGTCGTCGCCGCCGCCCCCGAGTGGGCCGCGCGCCGGGCCGCGCGGCTCACACCCGACGTGGAGCGGCTGCGCGAGCGGCCCGCCCCGGCGAGCGCGGTCGTCGGCGGCTCGGAAGACCGCGTCGAGCTCCAGTCGCTGGGCACCGGACGGCGGGCCCGGGGCGCGCTGGCCGTCGGTACGGGGGCCCCGCTGGGCACCGCCGAACGGTACGCGGTGCACTCCGCCGTCGCCCTGCTCACCCTGACCACCGAGCGCTCCCGGTCGCTGCACGACGCGGAGTCCCGGCTCGGCGCGGCCGTGCTGCGGATGCTGCTGGAGGGGCAGGCGGAGCACGCCCGGGCGGTGGCGGGGGACCTGTACGGGGCCCTGCTGGAGGCGCCGTTCCGGATCGTCGTCGCGGAACCGGCGCTGCCGGGCACCGCGCAGCCGGAGGGGCTGGCGCTGCTGGCCGACGCGGTGGAGTCGGCGGCCGCGCGGACCGGCGAGGCGCTGCTGGTGGTGCCGGAGGAGGGCCGGCTGGTGGTGCTCGCCGCCGACGGGGGTTCGGCCGTACAGGCGTGCGCGGACCACGCCGAGGCGCTGGAGACCCGGCGCGGCCGGGACGCGGCGGGGCCCGAGCCGGACGAGCTGGTGGTCGGGCTGTCGGCGCCCGCCGCGGCGGCGGGCGTGGCGGCCGCCTTCAAGCAGGCCGACCAGGCCCTCGCCGTGGCCCGCCGCCGCGGACGGCCGCTCGTCGAGCACGAGGACCTCGCGGCGGGCTCCGTCCTGCCGCTGCTGGCCGACGACGCCGTACGGGCCTTCGCGGACGGCACCCTGCGGGCCCTGCGGGAACACGACGCGACCGGCCGGGGCGATCTCGTGGCCTCCCTCCAGGCCTGGCTCTCGCGCCACGGGCAGTGGGACGCGGCGGCGGCCGACCTCGGTGTGCACCGCCACACGCTGCGCTACCGCATGAAGCGCGTCGAGGAGATCCTCGGTCGCTCCCTGGACGATCCGGACGTACGGATGGAGCTGTGGCTCGCCCTGAAGGCCGGCTCGACCGCCCCGTAGCCCCCGCCGGCACCCCGCCGCACGGGAGGTCCGGGCCGCGACACTGACAAAGCGGCGCAGGGCGGGAGGGCGGCGCTCCATGCCGGATAAACACCGAAAGCCCGGCGGAGTCCTACGGTGGTCTCGACAGGACCCCACCGCACCAACCCGAAGGGCCGGGATTCGCATGACTTCCACCCACGCCTTCTGGCTCGCCGGCCGCCAGGCCACCGGCGAGGACAGCTTCGACGTCCACAACCCGTGGGACGGCCGTCTGGTCGGCACGGTCAGCGTGCCCACCGACGCCCAGGTCGAAGAGGCCGTGGCCGCGGCGTACGCCGTGACGGCGGAGTTCTCCGCGACCCCCGCCCACGTACGGGCCGCCGCCCTGGACCACGTGTCCAAGCGGCTCACCGAGCGCACCGAGGAGATCGCCCAGCTGATCTCCGCCGAGAACGGCAAGCCCGTCAAGTGGGCCCGCGGTGAGGTCGGCCGTGCGGTGTCCGTGTTCCGCTTCGCCGCCGAAGAGGCCCGCCGCTTCAACGGCGGAGACGCCCAGCGCCTGGACACCGACGCCGGTGGCGTCGGCCGCCTGGCCCTGACCCGCCGCTTCGTCAAGGGCCCGGTCCTCGGCATCGCGCCGTTCAACTTCCCGCTGAACCTGTGCGCCCACAAGGTGGCCCCGGCCATCGCCGTCGGCGCGCCGATCATCCTGAAGCCGGCCCCGGCCACCCCGCTCTCGGGTCTGATCCTGGGCGAGCTGCTGGCCGAGACCGATCTCCCGGCCGGCTCCTGGTCGGTCCTGCCGGTCGCCAACGACAAGATGCCGGCCCTGGTCAAGGACGACCGCCTCCCGGTCATCTCCTTCACCGGCTCCGACACCGTCGGCTACGCCATCCAGCAGTCGGTGCCCCACAAGCACTGCACCCTGGAGCTCGGCGGCAACGCCGCGGCCGTCGTCCTCGCCGACTGGTCCTCCGAGGCCGACCTCGACTGGGCCGCGACCCGTATCGCGACCTTCTCGAACTACCAGGCCGGCCAGTCCTGCATCTCCGTGCAGCGCGTGATCGCCGACGCCTCCGTCTACGACCGCCTCGTCGAGAAGGTCGTCGCGAAGGTCCAGGCGCAGGTCACCGGCGACCCGGCGGACGACGCCACCGACGTCGGCCCCCTCGTCTCCGAGGACGCCGCCAAGCGCGTCGAGTCCTGGGTGGACGAGGCCGTCTCCGCCGGCGCCAAGCTGCTCACGGGCGGCAAGCGCGACGGTGCCACGGTCGAGCCGACCGTCCTCGCGGAGATCCCGGCGGGCGTCAAGCTCGCGACCGAGGAGGTCTTCGGCCCGGTCCTGACCATCACCCGGGTCGAGAACACCGACGAGGCCTTCGCCGCCGTCAACGACTCGAAGTTCGGCCTGCAGACCGGCGTCTTCACCCGCGACATCCAGGTCGCCTTCCGCGCCCACCGCGAGCTCGAGGTCGGCGGTGTGATCATCGGCGACGCGCCGTCCTACCGCGCCGACCAGATGCCGTACGGCGGCGTCAAGCAGTCCGGCGTGGGCCGCGAGGGCGTCCGCTACGCGATGGACGACTACACGTACGAGCGCGTCCTGGTCCTCACGGGCCTCGACATCTGACCGACTCGTACGGTCACGGACCGACGGCCGGAGCCCACTGTGCGGGGGCTCCGGCCGTCCCCCATTTCCCCGCCACCCGCACGGGCCTTTTCCCGGGTGCCCGGAACGGGTACGACTCACAGGTAGCACCGATCGGTAGTCCCCCCGATACGGCGAGGTGAGCACCCGGATGTCAGCGACGCAGCCCGTACAGCCCGTACAGCCCAAGGTGACCGAGCGCGAGGCGCGGCAGGTCGCGGAGGCGGCCCGGGAACAGGACTGGCGCAAGCCCAGCTTCGCCAAGGAACTGTTCCTCGGGCGGTTCCGGCTCGACCTGATCCACCCCCACCCGCTCCCCGCCGACGAGGACGTCCGGCGCGGGGAGGCCTTCCTGGCCCGGCTGCGGGTCTTCTGCGAGAACGAGATCGACGGAGCCCGCATCGAGCGCGAGGCGCGGATCCCCGACGAGACGGTGCGCGGGCTCAAGGAGCTCGGCGCCCTCGGCATGAAGATCGGCACCGAGTACGGGGGCCTGGGGCTGACCCAGGTCTACTACAACAAGGCGCTGGCCCTCGTCGGCTCGGTCAGCCCGGCCATCGGCGCCCTGCTCTCCGCGCACCAGTCGATCGGGGTCCCGCAGCCCCTGAAGATGTTCGGCACGAAGGAGCAGAAGGACGCCTATCTGCCCCGCTGCGCCACCTCCGCGATCAGCGCCTTCCTGCTCACCGAGCCCGACGTCGGCTCCGACCCGGCCCGCCTGGCCACCACGGCCGTGCCGGACGGCGAGGACGGCTACGTGCTCGACGGGGTGAAGCTGTGGACCACCAACGGGGTGGTCGCCGACCTCCTCGTGGTCATGGCCCGGGTCCCCGCGAGCGAAGGGCACCGCGGCGGGATCACCGCCTTCGTCGTGGAGGCGGACTCGCCGGGGATCACCGTCGAGCACCGCAACGCCTTCATGGGCCTGCGCGGCCTGGAGAACGGCGTCACCCGCTTCCACCGGGTCCGCGTGCCCGCCGCCCAGCGGATCGGCGCCGAGGGAGCGGGCCTCAAGATCGCGCTGACCACGCTCAACACCGGCCGCCTGTCGCTGCCCGCCATGTGTGTCGGCGCCGGCAAGTGGTGCCTGAAGATCGCCCGCGAGTGGAGCGGCGTACGGGAGCAGTGGGGCCGCCCGGTCGCCCGGCACGAGGCCGTCGGCGCCAAGATCTCCTTCATCGCGGCCACCACCTTCGCCCTCGAAGCCGTGGTCGACCTGGCCTCCCAGATGGCCGACGAGGACCGCAACGACATCCGCATCGAGGCGGCCCTCGCCAAGCTCTACGGCTCGGAGATGGGCTGGCTGATGGCCGACGAGCTGGTCCAGATCCGCGGCGGCCGAGGCTTCGAGACCGCCGAGTCGCTGGCCGCGCGCGGCGAGCGGGCCGTGCCCACCGAGCAGATGCTCCGCGACATGCGCATCAACCGGATCTTCGAGGGCTCGACGGAGATCATGCACCTGCTGATCGCCCGCGAGGCCGTCGACGCCCACCTCTCGGTCGCCGGGGACCTCATCGACCCCGACAAGGCCCTGGCCGACAAGGCCAGGGCGGGAGCCCGCGCCACCGGCTTCTACGCCCGCTGGCTGCCGAAGCTGGCCGCCGGCCCCGGCCAGGTCCCCGGCACCTACCGGGAGTTCCACCCGGCGGGCCACCCCGACCTCGCCACCCACCTGCGCTACGTCGAACGCGGTTCGCGCAAACTCGCCCGCTCCACCTTCCTGGCCATGGCGCGCTGGCAGGGACGCATGGAGACGAAACAGGGATTCCTCGGCCGGATCGTCGACATCGGCGCCGAGCTCTTCGCCATGAGCGCCGCCTGCGTCCGCGCCGAGCACCTGCGCGCCACCGGCGACCACGGCCGCGAGGCGTACCAGCTCGCCGACGCCTTCTGCCGGCAGTCCCGGCTCCGCGTCGAGGAGCTCTTCGGCCGCCTCTGGTCCAACACCGACGACCTCGACCGCAAGGTCGTCGAAGGCGTCCTCGGCGGCACCTACACCTGGCTGGAGGAAGGCGTCCTCGACCCCTCGGGCGACGGCCCGTGGATCGCGGACGCGGCCCCCGGCCCCTCCGTACACAAAAACGTGCACCGCCCGCTCCGCTGACCTGCGATCATCGCCGCACGGCGGGGAAGCGGACAGGCGTACGAGCGGCACGGAGCAAGGCAATGGACGGACACAGGGACAGCCGGCGGCAGGCCTGGTGCGTGGCGCTCGTACTGCGCCACGCACCGCAGCACATCGCCGCCGACCTGATCGGCCGGCTCGACCCCGACACCCGCGACCACCTCTGCCGCGACGAACGCCTGCCCGCCTCCGCCGTCACCCTCCTCGTGCGCGACGGCACCGACCGCGACCGGCACTTCGTCGCCCGCAACCCCTACGTACGCGGCTGCCCGCTGCCCGGCCTGCCGGGCCCCGCACGCTACGCGGCCCGCCGCACCCCCGAGGCGCTGCTGCCGCTGCTGCGCGCGGAACTGGGCCGCGACCCCGCCGACGGCCCCCTGAGCGGCGAGGAGCTCATCGGCCTGCTCCGCCGCCACGGCACGCACCACCCCAGGGTCCCGCTCGACATCCTGGCGCTCCCGCACACGGCGGACCCGGAGCTGCCGGCCTCCGAGCACCTCCGGCGGCCGCTGCCGCCCGGCTCCGTCGAGGCCCTGCTCATGCGGGCGCAACCGTCCCGGGAGACCGTGCGCACGCTGCTGACGACCACGGGCGCCGCCCCGTACGGCAGGGCCTGGCACCGCCCGTTCGTCCGCGCCGTCCGCATGGGGCTGCTCACCCCGGCCGAGCTGGTCGCCCACACCGCCCCGGCGCACCGCGCCCTGCTGCTGTGCGGCCCGGCCGGGACCCGGGGCCTGCGCTGGAACCTGTCCGAGCGGGCGGAGATACGCACCGCGGCCACCCGCGCGCTGGAACCCCTGGGGGACGATCCGAGGCTGTGGGGCGAACTGCTGCGGCAGGCCCCGTCCTTCCCGGGAGCGCTGACCGCCCTCGCCCACGGCGTCGCGAACGGCGTCCTGCCCGGGCCCCCGCCCGGCCCGTCGGCCGACGGCCTCGCCGAGGCCCTGCGCGCCCTGGCCCCGGCCGCCCTCGAACCGACCGGGGGAGTGGAGCGGGAACTGGCCCTGACCAGCCTCGCCGTGCCCATGGAGACCGTCGACGAGGACATCCGCTGGGTCCGGGACTGCCTGGACCGAGGGCTGCTGACCGGCACCGACGTGATCCGGCACAAGCTTCCCGCCTGCTGGGCCCTGGACGAGGACCAGTGGCTCGGCGAGGTGGACCACCCCGACCGCCACGACCGGCCGGAGGCCGTGCTCGCCGCCCGCGCCGAGGCCGCCCGGCTGTTCGCACTGGCCCTGGACGGGGATCCGGACGCCTGGTGGGAGGCGGCGCGGACCCTCCCGGACTTCGCCGGAACGCTCCCGCACCTGCTCCTGCGGGTCGCGGACGGGGACTCCCTGTCCGAGCGCCCCTGAGTTGCGGCAACAATGGGGGGCATGAGCGACAGTCCAGCCCCCCTCGCCGACCCGCACCTCCTCTTCGACGCCTCGGCCGGCCGCCGGGACATCGTCATCCTCGGGTCGACCGGGTCCATCGGCACCCAGGCCATCGACCTCGCCCTGCGCAACCCGGACCGCTTCCGGGTCACCGCGCTGTCCGCCGCCGGCGGACGCGTCGGGCTGCTGGCCGAACAGGCCAGGCTGCTGCGCGTCGAGACGGTGGCCGTCGCCCGCGAGGACGTCGTACCGGCCCTCAAGGAGGCGCTGAGCGAGCAGTACGGCGCGTCCGAGCCGCTGCCCGAGATCCTCGCCGGCCCCGACGCGGCCGCCGAACTCGCCGCCTCCCAGTGCCACACCGTCCTCAACGGCATCACCGGTTCCATCGGCCTGGCGCCCACCCTCGCCGCGCTGCGGGCGGGCCGCACCCTGGCCCTGGCCAACAAGGAGTCGCTGATCGTCGGCGGCCCGCTGGTCAAGGCCCTCGCGAAGCCCGGCCAGATCATCCCGGTGGACTCCGAGCACGCGGCCCTCTTCCAGGCGCTCGCCGCGGGCACCCGCGCCGACGTCCGCAGGCTCGTCGTCACCGCCTCCGGCGGCCCCTTCCGCGGCCGCACCCGCGCGGAGCTGGCCTCCGTCACGGTCCAGGACGCCCTGGCGCACCCCACCTGGGCCATGGGGCCGGTGATCACGGTCAACAGCGCCACCCTGGTCAACAAGGGCCTGGAGGTCATCGAGGCCCACCTGCTCTACGACATCCCCTTCGACCGCATCGAGGTCGTCGTCCACCCGCAGTCCTACGTGCACTCCATGGTCGAGTTCACCGACGGCTCCACCCTCGCCCAGGCCACCCCGCCGGACATGGGCGGCCCCATCGCGATCGGACTGGGCTGGCCCGAGCGGGTCCCCGACGCGGCCCCCGCCTTCGACTGGACCAAGGCGTCGACCTGGGAGTTCTTCCCGCTGGACACCGAGGCCTTCCCGTCCGTGGGCCTGGCCCGGCACGTCGGCGCCCTGGGCGGAACCGCGCCCGCCGTGTTCAATGCGGCGAACGAGGAGTGCGTCGAGGCCTTCCTGGCCGGTCGGCTGCCGTTCACAGCAATCATGGATACCGTCTCTGCCGTGGTCGACGAGCACGGGACGCCGGAGTCGGGAACCTCCCTGACCGTGACGGACGTCCTCGAAGCGGAGACCTGGGCCAGGGCCCGGGCACGGGAGATGGCGGCGCGGGCCGCCCTGGAGGCGAGCGCATGACGCTGGTGCTGAACCTGATCGGTGTACTCGTCTTCGTGGGCGGACTGCTGTTCTCGATCGCCTGGCACGAGCTCGGCCACCTCTCCACGGCCAAGCTCTTCGGCATCCGCGTGCCCCAGTACATGGTCGGCTTCGGCAAGACCATCTGGTCGCGCAGGAAGGGCGAGACCGAGTACGGGATCAAGGCCATCCCCATGGGCGGCTACATCCGCATGATCGGGATGTTCCCGCCCGGCGAGGACGGCAAGGTCACGGCCCGCTCCACCTCCCCGTTCCGCTCCATGATCGAGGACGCCCGCTCGGCGGCCTACGAGGAGCTCCAGCCCGGGGACGAGTCGCGGCTCTTCTACACGCGCAAGCCCTGGAAGCGCGTCATCGTGATGTTCGCGGGCCCCTTCATGAACCTGGTGCTCGCCCTGGCGATCTTCTTCGGCGTCTGGATGACCTTCGGGATCAACCGGACGACCACCCAGATCGCGAGCGTCTCGCCCTGCGTCATCCAGCAGAGCGAGAACCGCGAGGTCTGCAAGGCCGGTGACCCCGTGGCCCCGGCCAAGCAGGCCGGCCTGCGGGCGGACGACAGGATCGTCGCCTTCGGCGGACGGCCGGTCGCCGACTGGTCCGAGCTGCAGAAGCGGATCCGCGACACCATCGGCGCCACCACCGTCACCGTCGTGCGCGACGGGCAGCGGGTGGTCGTCCCCGTGGACCTCATCGAGAACCGGGTCGCCAAGACCGACGGCCACGGCGGCTACGTCAAGGGCGAGTACGTGACGGCCGGCTGGCTCGGCTTCAGCCCGAAGAACGAGATCGCGGCCCTGTCCTTCGGCGAGTCCGTGGACCACATGGGCGAGATCGTCGACGGCAGCATCCAGGGTCTGGTCAAGCTCCCCGCCAAGATCCCCGCCCTGTGGAACGCGGCCTTCGACGGCGGCGAGCGCGAGCCCGACTCCCCGATGGGCATCGTCGGCGCGGCCCGCATGAGCGGGGACATCGCCGCCCTGGACCTGCCGAGCGAGCAGAAGTTCTCGATCCTGCTCAACGTCCTGGGCATGTTCAACCTCTCGCTGTTCCTGTTCAACATGCTGCCCCTGCTGCCCCTGGACGGCGGACACATCGCCGGCGCCCTGTGGGAGTCCCTGCGCCGGAGCGTCGCCAAGCTCTTCCGGCGCGAGGACCCGGGCCCCTTCGACGTGGCCAAGCTGATGCCCGCGGCGTACGTGGTCGCCGGCGTCTTCGTCTGCTTCACGCTGCTGGTGCTCGTCGCGGACGTGGTGAACCCGATCAAGATCACCTGACCGCGGAGCGCCATACGCGACGGACCGGGGAGCCGGGCACGCATCGTGCCCGGCTCCCTACGTTCGGGTGGCGCACCCCCTCGGATGCGGGGGGACCGTGTGGATTGGCGTAATCTCGAAGGCTGGAGCCCGCCGATCTCGGGACCTTGATCCACACCTTGGGGTTGCACAGCAGATGACTGCCATCTCTCTCGGAATGCCGGCCGTGCCGACGAAGCTTGCCGACCGCAGGGTCAGCCGCAAGATCCAGGTCGGCAAGGTGGCCGTCGGCGGTGACGCACAGATCTCCGTCCAGTCGATGACCACCACCAGGACCTCCGACATCGGGGCGACGCTCCAGCAGATCGCCGAGCTGACCGCCTCCGGCTGCGACATCGTCCGCGTCGCCTGCCCGACGCAGGACGACGCCGACGCGCTGGCCGTCATCGCGAAGAAGTCGCAGATCCCGGTCATCGCCGACATCCACTTCCAGCCGAAGTACGTGTTCGCCGCGATCGACGCCGGCTGCGCCGCCGTACGCGTGAACCCGGGCAACATCAAGCAGTTCGACGACAAGGTCAAGGAGATCGCGCGGGCCGCCAAGGACGCCGGCACCCCGATCCGCATCGGCGTCAACGCCGGCTCCCTCGACGCGCGCCTGCTGAAGAAGTACGGCAAGGCCACCCCCGAGGCGCTGGTCGAGTCCGCGCTGTGGGAGGCCTCCCTCTTCGAGGAGCACGGCTTCAGCGACATCAAGATCTCGGTCAAGCACAACGACCCGGTCGTGATGGTCAACGCCTACCGCCAGCTGGCCGCCGCCTGCGACTACCCGCTGCACCTCGGCGTCACCGAGGCCGGCCCCGCCTTCCAGGGCACCATCAAGTCCGCCGTCGCCTTCGGCGCGCTGCTCTCCGAGGGCATCGGCGACACCATCCGCGTGTCGCTGTCCGCGCCCCCGGTCGAGGAGATCAAGGTCGGCATCCAGATCCTGGAGTCGCTGAACCTCAGGCCGCGCCGCCTGGAGATCGTCTCCTGCCCGTCCTGCGGCCGCGCCCAGGTGGACGTCTACAAGCTGGCCGAGGAGGTCACGGCGGGCCTTGAGGGCATGGAGGTCCCGCTGCGCGTCGCGGTCATGGGCTGCGTCGTCAACGGCCCCGGCGAGGCCCGTGAGGCCGACCTCGGCGTCGCCTCCGGCAACGGCAAGGGCCAGATCTTCGTGAAGGGCGAGGTCATCAAGACCGTCCCCGAGTCGAAGATCGTGGAGACCCTCATCGAAGAGGCGATGAAGATCGCCGAGCAGATGGAGAAGGACGGCATCGCCTCCGGCGAACCCACCGTCGCCATCGGCGTCTGACCGGCAGAAGGAGCCCCGGCCCCGTTCCCGCAGTTCGGGGGCGGGGCCGGGGTCTTTTCGTGACCTGTGCGGCAGGGCATCCGCAGGCGTCGCCGGGTACAGTGCGGAGATCAGCAGACCTGCACGGTGAGGCCCCAGTGTTGACGCAGACCACCACCCGGGTCCTCGAGCCCAGTGATCTCGACGCCGCGCTCGACATCCTCGGACGCGAGCCGGTCGAGAACGCCTTCGTCACCTCCCGGGTCCAGGTCGCGGGGCTCGACCCCTGGCGCCTGGGCGGGGAGATGTGGGGCTGGTACGCCGACGGCGAGCTCCGCTCGCTCTGCTACGCCGGCGCCAACCTCGTCCCCGTCTGCGCCGGACCCGACGCCGTACGGGCCTTCGCCGACCGGGCCCGCCGCACCGGCCGCCGCTGCTCCTCCATCGTCGGCCCCGCCGAGGCCACCCGGCTGCTGTGGAAGCTCCTGGAGCCCAGCTGGGGACCGGCCCGCGACGTCCGCGCCCACCAGCCCCTCATGGTCATCGAGCAGCCGTCCGCGGAGGTCCCCGCCGACCCCCTGGTGCGCCGCGTCCGCAAGGACGAGATGGACCTGATCATGCCCGCCTGCGTCGCCATGTTCACCGAGGAGGTCGGCATCTCCCCGCTCGCCGGCGACGGCGGTCTCCTCTACCAGGCCAGGGTCGCCGAGCTGGTCGGCACCGGCCGCTCGTTCGCCCGCGTCGAGGACGGCAGGGTCGTCTTCAAGGCCGAGATCGGCGCCGCCACCGCCCGCGCCTGCCAGATCCAGGGCGTCTGGGTCGATCCCGAGTTCCGCGGCCGGGGCCATTCCGAGACCGGCATGGCCGCCGTCGTCGAGTACGCCCTGCGCGACATCGCCCCCGTCGTCAGCCTCTACGTCAACGACTTCAACACCGCGGCCCGCGCCTCCTACCGCAGGGTCGGCTTCCGCGAGGTCGGCGCGTTCATGAGCGTCCTGTTCTGAGCGCCCCTCCCGGGCCCCGCACCGTTCCCCGTTCCGAGCTCCCCTTTTCCTCGCGGAAGCCGTACCCGAGCGGTACTACCCCGCAGTAAGGTCGCCGCATGCTTCCTACCCCCGGGGGCGACGACCCCGCACGGCCCGCCGGACTCCGCATCGGGCCCCTCGACCTCGCCGGCCGCGTGGACGAGGCCCTGCGCGTCCAGGCCGTGGCCTTCGGGCTCAGCGAGGAGGAGGTCGGCATCCGGCGCTACATCGTCCAGCGCCACATGACCTGCCCCGGCGCCCGCGCCCTCGGCGCGTTCACCGACGACGGGACCCTCGCCGGTTTCGTCTACGGAATGCCCAACGACCGCGCCCACTGGTGGTCCACCATCGTCGAGCCCTACCTGCGCGCCGGCGGCGCCGACGGCTGGCTCGACGGCTCCTTCGTCATCACCGAGCTCCACGTCCACCCCGGGTTCCAGGGCCACGGCGTCGGCCGCGCCCTCATCACCCGGCTCACCGACGACGCGAGCGAACCCCACTCGATCCTCTCCGCCATCGACACCGACAGTCCCGCCCGCGGCCTCTACACCGCCCTCGGCTACCGGGACCTGGCCCGCCGCGTTCACTTCCCGAGCGCGAGCCTCCCGTACGCGGTCATGGGCGCCCGGCTCCCGCTGCTCGGCCGGCGAAACGGTTTCCGGGAGCCGTACCCGCCCCGGTAGCCTCCGGACATGTCAACGCAACACGTGCAGCGCATGTCCCGCCTCATGGCCAAGACCCTCCGTGAGGACCCGGCCGACGCCGAAACCCTCAGCCACCGCCTCCTCGTCCGCGCCGGCTACGTCCGCCGCAGCTCGGCGGGGGTGTGGACCTGGCTGCCGCTCGGCAAGCGAGTCCTGGACAACGTCTCGCGCATCGTCCGCGAGGAGATGGACGCCATCGGGGCGCAGGAAGTGCTGCTGCCGGCGCTGCTGCCGAAGGAGCCCTACGAGGTCAGCGGCCGCTGGTCCGAGTACGGCGACCTGCTGTTCCGGCTCAAGGACCGCAAGGGCGCCGACTACCTGCTCGGCCCCACCCACGAGGAGATCTTCACCCTCGTCGTGAAGGACCAGTGCACGTCCTACAAGGACCTGCCGGTCATGCTCTACCAGATCCAGACCAAGTACCGCGACGAGGCCCGCCCCCGCTCCGGAGTGCTGCGCGGGCGCGAGTTCCAGATGAAGGACTCGTACTCCTTCGACGTGTCCGACGAGGGCCTGGCCGAGTCCTACCGGCTCCACCGCGAGGCCTACGTACGGATCTTCGAGCGACTCGGCCTGGACCACCGGATCGTCTCGGCGGTCTCCGGGGCGATGGGCGGATCGGCGTCCGAGGAGTTCCTGGCCCCGGCCGCGGCCGGCGAGGACACCTTCGTGGACTGCCCGTCCTGCGACTACGCGGCGAACACCGAGGCCGTGACCTTCGCGCTGACGCCCGTGACCGCCGAACACCCCGCGATCGAGGAGGTGGACACCCCCGACACCCCCACGATCGAGACGCTGGCGGCGCACCTGGGCGTCCCCGCCTCGGCGACCCTGAAGAACCTCCTCGTCAAGGTCGACGGAGAGATCACGGCCGTCGGCGTCCCCGGCGACCGCGAGGTGGACCTCGGCAAGCTCGGCGAGCACCTCGCCCCGGCGGAGGTGGAGCTGGTGACGGCGGAGGACTTCGCCGGCCGGCCCGACCTCGTACGCGGCTACGTCGGCCCGCAGGGCCTGGACAAGGTGCCCTACATCGCCGACCCGCGCGTGGCTCCGGGCACGGCCTGGGTCACCGGCGCCAACCGGGCCGACACGCACGCCCGCAACGTGGTCTGCGGCCGGGACTTCGAGGTCGACCGCCACCTCGACGTGGTCGTCGTCGAGCCGGGCGACCCCTGCCCCTCCTGCGGGGCCGGACTGCGCCTGGACCGGGCCATCGAGATCGGGCACATCTTCCAGCTCGGCCGCAAGTACGCCGACGCCTTCGGGCTCGACGTCCTCGGCAAGGAGGGCAAGCCCGTCCGGGTCACCATGGGGTCCTACGGCATCGGCGTCTCCCGCGCCGTCGCCGCGCTCGCCGAGCAGACCGCCGACGACCGGGGCCTGTGCTGGCCCGCCGCCGTGGCACCGGCCGACGTCCACGTCGTGGCCGCCGGCAAGGCCGTCCCGCTGGCGCTCGCCGAAGAGGCCGCCGAAGCGCTGGCCGCCGCCGGACACCGGGTCCTGCTCGACGACCGGCCCGGACTCTCCCCGGGCGTCAAGCTCACCGACGCCGAACTCATCGGCGTGCCCCGGATCCTGGTGGCGGGCCGCCGCTCGGGCGACCGCGTGGTCGAACTCCAGGACCGCGCGGCCGGCACCCGCGAGGAACTCCCCCTGGAGGAGGCCCTCGCCCGCCTGAACGCACCGGCCGGCAAGGCCTAGGCGGGCTCGGCCCGCCGCTCCTCCGGTCGCTCCTCGGTCGGCCCGTCGGGCCGCGCCGGGGGCGGCGGCGACGCGACCGGCGTCAGCCCGCCCGGAGCCCGGCCCCGGTTGACGGCGTCCGGCGCGGGCGCCGCCGCCGGGGCGTCCGGGGCCGTCGCGGGGGCCGGGGCCGCGCGTTCCAGGAAGCGCAGCAGCTCCACCGGGAACGGCAGTACCAAGGTGGAGTTCTTCTCCGCCGCGACCGCCACCACCGTCTGGAGCAGGCGCAGTTGGAGGGCGGCGGGCTGCTCCGACATCACGGCCGCGGCCTCCGCCAGCTTCCTCGACGCCTGGAGCTCCGCGTCCGCGTTGATCACCCGGGCCCGCCGCTCGCGGTCGGCCTCCGCCTGCCGGGCCATCGACCGCTTCATGGTCTCCGGCAGCGACACGTCCTTGATCTCGACCCGGTCGATCTGCACGCCCCAGCCCACCGCCGGACTGTCGATCATCAGCTCCAGCCCCTGGTTGAGCTGCTCCCGGTTGGACAGCAGGTCGTCCAGGTCGCTCTTGCCGATGATCGAGCGCAGCGAGGTCTGCGCCATCTGGGAGACCGCGAACCGGTAGTCCTCCACCTCGATGATCGCGTTGGCCGGGTCCACGACCTTGAAGTACACGACCGCGTCCACCCGCACCGTGACGTTGTCCCGGGTGATGCCCTCCTGGGCCGGCACCGGCAGCGTCACGATCTGCATGTTCACCTTGCGCAGCCGGTCCACGAACGGCAGCACCATCGTGAACCCGGGCCCGCGGACGCCCTCCCGCAGCCGGCCGAAGCGGAAGACCACGCCCCGCTCGTACTGCTTCACCACCCGGGCCGCCACGCCCGTGTACACCATCACACCCGTGGCGGCGGCCACCGCCGCTGTCAGCAGTTCCTCGACCATGACGGCCCCCTGCCGGACTCATACCTCTTACCTACGGTATGCCCTACAACCAGGCGGCGAACTCCAGCAGCAGCTCCGCGTCCCCGCGCCGCCCGGCGGCCAGTGCCCGCACCCCGGACTCCACCGCCCTGAACACCGTCCAGCCCCGCAGCCGGTCGCGGTCCACCTCCAGCGAGTCCGCGAGCCGGTGCACCCGCCGCCGGGCCCCGGCCGCCCCCGCCGAGGTGGCCATCTGGTCCTCCAGCCGGTCCCGCACCAGCCGGGCCAGGTCGTAGGACCGCTCGCCCACCAGCGGGTCCGGGCCCACCGTCAGCCACGGTGCCCGCTCCCCGGCCAGTACCTTGCCCTGCCGGAAGTTCCCGTGCAGCAGCAGTTCCTCGCCCGGCAGCGCCGTCAGCTCCGCGCGCAGCGCCAGCGCCGAGTCCGCGAGCGCCCGCACCTCCGCGGGCGCGGCGCGCAGCGCCCCGCCCTGGCGGGCCGTGCGCTCGGCCACCGTCTCGAAGGGGTGACCGGGCGGCGGTTCCACCCACAGCCGCCGCAACGTGCCGCACGCCTCCAGCAGGGCCTTGGCGTCCGGCAGCGAACGCAGCGAGACCTCCGGGTGCAGCCGCTCCAGCAGCAGGGCCCCGTCCGCCTCGTGGTGGCGGGAGTCGAGGACCCGTACGGCCCCGAAACCGCCCCAGTGGGCGAGCGCCGCCAGCTCCCGGTCCGGCCGGGCTCCGGGCGGGGCCAGCTTGAGGGCGGCCGGGGTGCCGTCGGCGTACCGGACGAGGAGCACCAGGCTGCTGCGGCCGCCCGGGGCCTGGACCCGCTGGGCCACGACCTGCCGCCGGTGCAGCGCCTCCTCGGTGAGCTCGGGCAGGTGCCCCAGCCACTGGGTGTCCCGCTCCTCCTCCGGCAGCTCGCCGAGCGCCCGTACAAGCCGCTGCGGCGGTTCGAAAGCCATGCGTGCGTGATCCCTTTCAGCTGGTGGGAGCTCGGTCGGAGCGTTCCGTGAGCCCAGGGAAGGCTACGCCGCTGCCGCGCCAGCGCGCCGCGCGGACGGCCGCGGCGCTCAGCGCGTCGGCCGCCTCGCGGCGCAACCGGCCGTCCGCCGCCCGCACCAGATCGGAGTACGCGCCCGCCACCCGGTCCTCGATCACGGCGGCCAGCCGCGTGGTGTCGTCGGGGGTGCGCAGCTCGAAGGGCAGGGCGTACGCCGCCTCGGCGGCCATGGGCGTGCCGCCCAGCTCGCGCACCGTGCGGGTGAGCGCGTCGCGCCGGGCCACGTGGGTGCCGTACGCGTCGCGGGCCTCGGTGGCGCGGTCCGCCGCGACCCGGGCGCCGATCACCCCGTACCCGTACGCCGCCGCGTGCTCGGCGGCCAGGGCGGCCTGGGCGGCCCGCAGCGCACGGCCGGCGGGGGAGGGTTCGGGCTTCACGAGGCGGCTCCGGGGGTGGAGGTGAGCAGGTACGCGTGGACGGCGCCGCAGGCGGCGACGGAGGCCAGCAGCCGGGCCAGTTCCCCGGGGGCCCCGGCCAGCGCGATGGTCCGCGCCTCCGACAGGCTCCGCTCGGCGTCGGCGAGGGAGCTCAGCGCCTCGGCGGGCTTCGGCGGGACGGCCTCACGGCTCGCCGCCGGGGGCCCGGACGGCGCGGTGGCGGCCGCGGAGGCGGAGGGCGAGGGCGAGGGCGGGGCTGAACGGGCAGCCGAGGTGCGGCCCCCGGCGTCCGGGGCCGGGAAGGCCAGGGCCGCCGAGTGCGCCGCGACGGCGGCCCGCAGCGGTGCGAGCCGCTCCGCCAGCGCGGGATGCACGGCGGCGGTGGCGTCGTAGCGTTCGAGCAGCCGCGCGCTGTCACGAACGGCGCCCTCCCGCATCCGCCGTTCGAGTGGAATTCCGGTGCCTTCCCCGGACGGGCCGCCCCCGCCGGTGCATCCGGCGAGCAGGGCGGCCCCGGCCGCGCCGGCGGCTCCGGTGAGCAGGCTCCTTCGGGAGGGCCGGGGGGGCAGGGTCCAGGGCACGGCGCCGTCCTCGGGGGTGGTGTCTGGGCAGGGTGTGATCACGGTACCCGGGGGCCCGTCGGGAGAGCGGACGGCAACACCCTCCGCGACCGGATACCCTTTGACCTGACACGCGACGAAAACCACAACAGCACACGCGGCCGAGGAGTCACCCGGATGAGCACCACCCAGAGCGACAGGCTGCGCGGATTGCTGGAGCCGCTCGTCACCGCCAAGGGACTGGACCTCGAAGAGATCGAGCTGTCCAAGGCGGGCAAGCGCCGCATGCTGCGGATCGTCGTGGACTCCGATGAGGGCGTGGAGCTGGACGCCTGTGCCGAGCTGAGCCGTGAGGTCTCCGACCTGCTCGACGCCTCCGATGTGATGGGTGAGGACGAGTACGTCCTCGAAGTCAGTTCCCCGGGTGCGGACCGGCCGCTCAGCGAGCACCGTCACTACGTTCGGGCGACCGGTCGTCTCGTGAAGTTTCAGCTGTCCGCCGACGGTGAAAAGGGTGCCGGGGAACTGGTCGCCCGCATCCTCGGCGTCGACGACGAGGGCCTGGACCTCGAAGTACCGGGTGTGAAGGGCCGCAAGGCGACCACCCGCCGCATCGCGTTCACCGACATCGCCAAGGCGCGTGTCGAGATCGAGTTCAACCGCAAGGACAAGAAGGAAGAGGAGGCGTAGCCGTGGACATCGACATGAGTGCCCTGCGGGGTCTGGTCCGGGAGAAGGAGATCTCCTTCGACCTGCTCGTCGAGGCGATCGAGTCGGCCCTCCTCATCGCGTACCACCGCACCGAGGGCAGCTTCCGGCGTGCCCGCGTCGTGCTCGACCGCACCAACGGTCACGTGGTCGTGTGGGCGACGGAGGACCCGAGGGACCTCGAAGAGGGCCAGGAGCCCAAGGAGTTCGACGACACCCCGTCGGACTTCGGGCGGATCGCCGCGACGACCGCCAAGCAGGTGATCCTCCAGCGTCTGCGCGACGCCGAGGACGACCTGACCTTCGGCGAGTTCGCCGGCCGCGAGGGCGACGTCATCACCGGCGTCGTCCAGCAGGGCAAGGACCCCAAGAACGTCCTGGTCGACATCGGCAAGCTGGAGGCCATTCTGCCGGTGCAGGAGCAGGTCCCGGGTGAGGAGTACACGCACGGGCTCCGTCTGAAGACGTACGTCGTGCGCGTGGCGAAGGGTGTCCGCGGGCCTTCCGTGACCCTGTCGCGCACCCACCCCAACCTGGTGAAGAAGCTGTTCTCGCTGGAGGTCCCCGAGATCGCCGACGGCAGCGTCGAGATCTCCGCGATCGCCCGCGAGGCCGGCCACCGCACCAAGATCGCCGTCCGGTCCACCCGTTCGGGCCTGAACCCGAAGGGCGCCTGCATCGGCCCGATGGGCAGCCGCGTGCGCAACGTGATGGCCGAGCTGCACGGCGAGAAGATCGACATCGTCGACTGGTCGGACGACCCGGCGGAGATGGTCGCGAACGCCCTGTCACCCGCTCGGGTGAGCAAGGTCGAGGTCGTCGACTGGGACTCGCGTTCCGCCCGGGTGACCGTGCCCGACTACCAGCTGTCGCTCGCCATCGGCAAGGAGGGCCAGAACGCCCGCCTCGCCGCGCGGCTCACCGGCTGGCGCATCGACATCCGCCCGGACACCGAGGAGACCCCGGACCGGGACAGCGAGGGTGACGGCGGCCGAGGCCAGGACCGGACCCAGGACCGCGGTCACGACCGTGGCCAGGGCCGGGGCCGGGAATAAACCAGTACCGGCCGGAGGTTTCCGGCCGGTAGACAGGGACACGGAGCGCGGCCCGCAAGTGGAAGCCCGCTCGTGGATCACAACAACGTCCGTTCGATTTTTCACCTGAAGGGGTGAGGTCGGTGCGGGGAGGTAGACTTAGGCGTGTCTGGCCGGACGCAAGCCCGCGCATGCCCCGAACGCACCTGTGTGGGGTGTCGGGTGCGAGCGGCCAAGAGCGATCTGCTGCGCATCGTGGCGGTCGGGGACGAATGCGTCCCCGATCCACGCGGTACGCTGCCCGGCCGGGGTGCCTACGTGCACCCTGCCGCGGTCTGCCTCGACCAGGCGGTCCGCCGCAGAGCGTTCCCCCGGGCCCTACGGTCCGCAGGAGCGCTCGACACGGCGGCACTGCGCACAGCCCTGGCCGTCGAGGCCGAGGCGACACCGTAAGAAGAAGTACGGCACGGACATCCCGTGCGGTCAGGTACCTCGCGAGTTGGAAGTAGGTCGAGATTGCGATGAGCACTCGATGAGTACGCGATGAGTACGCCCATGAAGTAGCGACGGTCCGGCGTAACCCGGACCTAAAAGGAGCGAAGTGGCTAAGGTCCGGGTATACGAACTCGCCAAGGAGTTCGGGGTGGAGAGCAAGGTCGTCATGGCCAAGCTCCAAGAACTCGGTGAATTCGTCCGTTCGGCGTCCTCGACGATCGAGGCGCCGGTTGTACGCAAGTTGACTGACGCACTGCAGGGGCCCGGCGGCAACGCCGGCAAGTCCGCTGCGAAGCCCGGCGCGCCCCGCAAGGCCGCGCCCGCCAAGCCCGCGGCGCCCTCCCCGGCCGCCGCGGCACGTCCCGCTGCCCCGAAGCCCGGTGCGCCGGTGGCCCCCAAGCCGCCCGTCGCCGAGGCCCCGGCCGTCAGCGCCCCGGTGACTCCGGCCGCCCCCGGCCCGCGTCCCGGTCCCAAGGCTCCGGCCGCCCCGAAGCCCGCTCCGGCGGCTCCCGTGGCGACCGAGTTCTCCGCGCCTCCGGCGGCCCCGGCCGCCCCGGCGCGCACCGAGCGTCCCGCCGCGGCCCCCGGCCCCCGTCCGGCGCAGCAGCGTCCGGCGCAGGGTCAGGGCGGTGCCCGTCCCGGCGCCCCGCGTCCGGCCGGCGCCACGCCCGGTGCCCAGGCCCCGCGCCCCGGTGGCGCTCAGGCCCCGCGTCCCCAGGGCGCCCGTCCGGCCGGTCCCCGTCCGGGCAACAACCCCTTCACCTCCGGTGGCTCCACCGGCATGGCGCGCCCGCAGGCGCCCCGTCCGGCCGGTGCTCCGCGTCCCGGTGCCCCCGGCGCCGGTGGCGGCCAGGGTGCTCCGCGTCCGCAGGGCGGCCCCGGTGGCGCTCCGCGTCCGCAGGGTCCCGGCGGCGCCCGTCCGACCCCGGGCGGCATGCCCCGTCCGCAGGGCGGCGCCCCGCGTCCCGGTGGTGCTCCCGGCGGTAACCGTCCGAACCCGGGCATGATGCCGCAGCGTCCCGCTGCCGGTGGTCCCGGTCCCCGTCCCGGTGGCGGCCCCGGTGGCCGTGGTCCCGGTGCGGGCGGTCCCCGTCCCGGTGGCGCCGGTCGTCCCGGCGGCGGCTTCGCCGGTCGTCCGGCCGGTCCGGGCTCGCGTCCGGCGGGCGGCGGCTTCGGCGGCCCGCGTCCGGGTGGCGGCGGCTTCGGCGGCGGTCCGGCCGGTGCCGGTGGCGGCGGTCGTCCCGGCTTCGGCGGGCGTCCCGGTGGTCCCGGTGCCCGTGGTGGCACGCAGGGTGCCTTCGGCCGTCCCGGCGGTCCGGCCCGTCGTGGCCGCAAGTCCAAGCGTCAGAGGCGCCAGGAGTACGAGGCCATGCAGGCCCCGTCGGTCGGCGGCGTGATGCTGCCCCGCGGCAACGGCGAGACCGTTCGCCTGTCGCGCGGTGCGTCCCTCACCGACTTCGCGGAGAAGATCAACGCCAACCCGGCGTCGCTCGTCGCCGTGATGATGAACCTCGGCGAGATGGTCACGGCCACGCAGTCCGTCTCCGACGAGACCCTCGAAATGCTGGCCGGCGAGATGAACTACCAGGTTCAGATCGTCAGCCCGGAGGAAGAGGACCGCGAGCTCCTCGAGGGCTTCGACATCGAGTTCGGCGAGGACGAGGGCGGCGAGGAATACCTCATGCCGCGTCCGCCGGTCGTCACCGTCATGGGTCACGTCGACCACGGTAAGACCCGCCTGCTCGACGCCATCCGCAAGACGAACGTCGTCGCGGGCGAGGCCGGCGGCATCACCCAGGGCATCGGTGCCTACCAGGTGGGCACCGAGGTCAACGGCGAAGACCGCAAGATCACCTTCATCGACACCCCGGGTCACGAGGCGTTCACCGCCATGCGTGCCCGTGGTGCGAAGTCGACCGACATCGCGATCCTCGTGGTCGCGGCCAACGACGGCGTCATGCCGCAGACGATCGAGGCGCTCAACCACGCCAAGGCCGCCGGCGTCCCGATCGTCGTCGCGGTCAACAAGATCGACGTCGAGGGTGCCGACCCGGTCAAGGTGCGCGGTCAGCTCACCGAGTTCGGTCTGGTCGCCGAGGAGTACGGCGGCGACACGATGTTCGTCGACATCTCCGCCAAGCAGGGTCTGCACATCGACTCCCTGCTGGAGGCCGTCGTCCTCACCGCCGACGCCTCGCTCGACCTGCGCGCCAACCCCGAGCAGGACGCTCAGGGTATTGCGATCGAGTCCCACCTCGACCGTGGCCGCGGTGCCGTCGCCACCGTCCTCGTCCAGCGCGGTACCCTCCGCGTCGGCGACACGATGGTCGTGGGCGACGCCTACGGCCGTGTGCGCGCCATGCTCGACGACAAGGGCAACAACATCGAGGAAGCGGGTCCCTCGACCCCCGTCCTGGTCCTGGGTCTCACCAACGTCCCCGGCGCCGGCGACAACTTCCTCGTCGTCGACGAGGACCGCACCGCCCGTCAGATCGCCGAGAAGCGTGCTGCGCGTGAGCGCAACGCCAACTTCGCCAAGCGCGTCCGCCGGGTGTCCCTGGAAGACCTCGACTCGGTCCTCAAGGCCGGTCTGGTCCAGGAACTCAACCTCATCATCAAGGGCGACTCGTCCGGTGCGGTGGAGGCCCTGGAGTCCTCGCTGCTCCAGCTCGACGTCGGCGAAGAGGTCGACATCCGCGTCCTGCACCGCGGTGTGGGTGCGGTCACCGAGTCGGACATCTCGCTGGCGATGGGCTCCGACGCCATCGTCATCGGCTACAACGTCCGTGCCGTGGGCCGTGCCGCGCAGATGGCGGACCGCGAGGGCGTCGACGTCCGCTACTACTCGGTGATCTACCAGGCCATCGAGGAGATCGAGGCGGCCCTGAAGGGTCTGCTCAAGCCGGAGTACGAAGAGGTCGAGCTCGGTACGGCGGAGGTCCGCGAGATCTTCCGCTCGTCCAAGCTGGGCAACATCGCGGGTGTCCTCATCCGTTCCGGCGAGGTCAAGCGCAACACCAAGGCGCGGCTCCTGCGCGATGGCAAGGTCATCGCCGAGAACCTCACCATCTCCGGTCTGCGCCGCTTCAAGGACGACGTCACCGAGATCCGCGAGGGCTTCGAGGGTGGTATCAACCTCGGTTCCTTCAACGACATCAAGATCGACGACGTCATCGCGACGTACGAGATGCGCGAGAAGCCCCGCGCGTAAGCGCGAGGCGGTTCGCACCGTGTCGTAGTCAGCTGTAACACCGGGGCCGGTCGGCGGAATATCCGTCGATCGGCCCCGGCCGTTGCGTGTACGGTTCTGGTGACCGGCCGCTCGCGCGACCGGGAGATCCCTCCGGGCGACGGCCCGGCGGGCCACCTAACCCGCACCGGCGGGACATCCGGAACTGCATGTACGTGGGGACTCTGTCCTTCGATCTGCTCCTCGGCGACGTTCACTCGCTGAAGGAGAAACGCTCCGTCGTCCGGCCCATCGTCGCCGAGCTCCAACGCAAGTTCTCCGTGAGCGCGGCCGAGGTGGGCGACCAGGACCTGCACCGCAGGGCCCGCATAGGGGTCGCCCTGGTGAGTGGGGACGCGGGGTTCGTATCGGACGTGCTCGACCGCTGTGAGCGGCTGGTCGCGGCGCGTCCGGAAGTGGAGCTGCTGTCCGTGAGGCGGCGGTTCCACGGTGATGAAGACTGATTGCTTGTCTGCAAGGAAGAAGGAGACGGACCAGTGGCCGACAATGCGCGGGCGAAGAAGCTGGCGGACCTCATCCGGGAGGTGGTGGCCGAGAAGCTGCTGCGCGGTGTCAAGGACCCCCGCCTCGGTACGCACGTGACCATCACGGACACCCGGGTCACCGGCGATCTGCGGGAGGCCACGGTCTTCTACACGGTCTACGGTGACGACGAGGACCGGGCCAGCGCGGCCGCGGGCCTCGAAAGCGCCAAGGGCGTACTGCGCTCCGCGGTCGGCCGGGCGGCGGGAACCAAGTTCACGCCCACCCTGACCTTCGTCGCGGACGCCCTCCCGGAGAACGCCAAGACCATCGAGGACCTCCTCGACAAGGCACGCTCCTCCGACGCCCAGGTGCGGGAGGTCTCCTCCGGCGCCCAGTACGCCGGCGAAGCCGACCCGTACAAGAAGCCGGGCGACGAGGACGACGAGGACGCAGCCGCGGAATGAGCACCGACGCAGGGAAGACTCCGGACGGCCTTGTCATCGTCGACAAGCCGTCCGGCTTCACTTCGCACGACGTGGTCGCCAAGATGCGCGGGATCGCCAAGACCCGCCGCGTCGGCCACGCAGGCACCCTCGACCCGATGGCGACGGGCGTCCTCGTCCTCGGCGTGGAGAAGGCCACCAAGCTCCTCGGCCACCTCGCCCTGACCGAGAAGGAGTACCTCGGGACCATCCGTCTCGGGCAGTACACCCTCACGGACGACGCCGAGGGCGAGATCACGTCGTCCGCCGATGCCTCCGGGGTGACCCGCGAGGCGGTGGACGCGGGCATCGCCAAGCTGACCGGCGACATCATGCAGGTCCCGTCGAAGGTCAGCGCCATCAAGATCAAGGGCGTGCGCTCCTACAAGCGCGCCCGCGACGGCGAGGACTTCGAGATCCCGGCCCGCCCGGTGACCATCTCGTCGTTCCAGGTGTACGACATGCGGGAGGCGGAGGCCGAGGACGGCACCAAGGTCGTCGACCTCGTCGTCTCCGTGGTCTGCTCCAGCGGTACGTACATCCGCGCCCTCGCCCGCGACCTGGGCGCCGACCTCGGCGTGGGCGGCCACCTCACGGCGCTCCGGCGCACGCGGGTGGGCCCGTACAAGCTCGACCGCGCGCGGACTCTGGACCAGCTCCAGGAGGAGCTGACCGTGATGCCGATCGGCGAGGCGGCCGCCGCCGCCTTCCCGCGCTGGGACCTGGACGCCCGGAGGGCCTCGCTGCTCGCCAACGGGGTCCGGATCGACATGCCGGACGAGTACGCGGACGGCCGGACGGTCGCCGTCTACGGGCCCAAGGGGCAACTGCTCGGGCTCGTGGAGAGCAAGAACGGCAAGGCGAAGTCCCTCGCGGTCTTCGTCTGACCCGGTCCTGCGACCGGCTTGCGCGCCGCCGGCGCGTTGACGTGGAGCGGTGAGCGCACACGGACTGCCGCTCACCGCTCCACGACCCCCCTCGGGTAGGTCTCTATCCACCCGGAGGCCCGTATTCACCCGTCCGAGCGGGCGCTCGGAGTGAATGCGGGGAGCGTTGGGGGGCGCTTTCGCCCCGCGTGCTTTTCGTGCTGATCTTCACTTGCCTACCGTCGTGACCAGGGGTCCCGCGGCAGGGGAGTGGTACGGCGATGACGGACGAGGTCACCGGCGGTGCGAGGGGTTGTGGGGCCGAGCCCCGGACGGACTCCGGCACGGACTTCGGCGCGGGCTTCGGCTCGCGGCCGGGGACGGGCGTCGCCACGGACGTCCCCGGGGACGCCTCCGGGGACGTCCTCGCGGACGGCGACGGCGACGGAGACGGCGACGGAGACCGCGACGGGGCGGGAACGGGGACCGGTGGCGCCGTGCGGCTCGTGCTGGTCTGCGACGAGGCCGGGCGACCGCGCGGCAGCGGCTTCGTGGCCGACGACCGCGGCACGGTGATCACCAGCCACGCGGCCGTCGACGGACCGGCCCGGCTGGTGCTGCACGGCCCGGGGGACCGGAGCTGGCCCGCCGGCCCGCAGGACGTGACCGCCCTGCCGGACCTCGGGCTGGCCCTCGTGCGGACCGACGGGCTGGGGCTGCGCCCGCTGCCGGTCGCGATGCGCGAGGTGATCCCTCCGGGGACGTACGTACGCCTCCCCGCGCGGGGCTGGCGCCAGGCGCGGGTGCTCGCGGCCGGTGCGGAGGTCACCTACACCGCGGCCGGCCGCGCCCACCTCCTGCCCGCCACCGTCGAGTTGGCGATCGGCACGGACGGCCGGGACGCCCTCACGCGGGGCGCGGAGACCTGCGGGGGGCCGGTCCTCGACGCGGAAACCGGAGCGGTCCTCGCGGTCCTCGGCACCGCTCTCGGCACGGAGCACCGCTCCGGAAGCTTCGCGGTCCCCCTGCGCGCCTGCGCCGCCGCGGCTCCCGACGGCCCCCTCGCGGCCCTGCTGGAACGCAACTCCGCCACCGTGCCGGGGTACGGGGCCGACCTCAACCTCGCCGGCGTGCTGGAGCTGACCGCGATCACCCTCGGCTCGGCCTTTCCCCCGGCCCCCGGATCCGCGCCCGGATCCACCCCCGGCGCCCTGCCGGACCCGGTGGCACGTCCCGCGGTCGCCGCCGGGCTGGCCGCCTTCACCACCGGGGACCGCCAGGTCCTGGGTCTGGTCGGCGCCCCCGGCACCGGCCGCACCACCGCCCTCGCCGCCCTCGCCGCCGACCGCGCGCGCGGCCCCCTCCCCGCGCCGACGCTGTGGCTGCGCGGGGCCGACCTGCGGGGCGGGGACGCCTCCCTGGCCGACGCCGTGACACGGGCCCTCGAAGCCGCCGGCCGGATCGTCACCGCCGGCGGGGCGGGGCCCGTACCGCCGGGGACGGCCGAGCGGGTGGCCGGGCTGGCGACGGACGCCGGGCGGGCGCTGCTGGTCGTGCTGGACGCCCCCGAGGAGATGCCGCCGCAGCTCGCGCACCGCCTCGCGCCGTGGACCGGAGCCACCGCCGGGTGGCTGGGCGGGACCGGGGCCAGGCTGGTGGTCGCCGCCCGGCCCGAATACTGGGAGCGGGCGGGGGAGCTGTACCCGCCGGGGATGCTGCACGTCCCGGACCGGGCGGCCCGGCGGCTGCCGCCCGCGCTCCCGGTCGGGGACCTGACCCCGGACGAGGCGCGGACGGCGCGCGCCCGCCTGGGGATCCCGGACGACGCCGTGCGGGAGGCCTGCGCCCGGCACCCCCTCACCCTGAGCCTGCTCGCCGGGATCCGGGCCGCCGGGGTCACGGCGGGCCGCCCGGGGCGCGACGAGGTGTTCGCGGCGCACCTGGACCTGGTGGCCCTGCGCGTGGCTGTCCGGATCGCCGTCGCCGACACCGCCCCGGCGTGGGGCCCCGGAGGCGCGAAGCCCCCGGGCACACCCCCCGCGGGCCCGCGGGCGGGCACCCGTACCGCGGGAGCCGCGGATACCGGAGGCGCACCGGCCGGGGCCGCGCGGACCGCGGGGGACGCGCGCCCCGGCGGCCCGGACCCGGAGGCGGCCGGTGGCGCCCGGGTTGCCGGGGAGCGGATCCGCCGGAGCCCGGCCCCGGACGGCGGGATCCCGCGACCGCGGAGCGCCGGGTCGCCCGGTCCGTGGACGGGAGCCGGTGACGGCCGCGGACCCGCCCGGGAGGAGACGTGGCGCCCCGGGGACCGGAGCGCCGGGGCGGGGGCGGGCCGGGGCTCCGCCGGGCCGGGTGAGAGCCGTACCGGGACCGGGGGCGGCGGAGCGGGCCGGGGGGTGGTGTACGGGCCCGGGGTGCGGCGGCTCGCCGCGCGGGTGGCCGGGCGGGTGCACGAGGCCGCCCGGCGCTGCCTCGGCCCCGGGCAGGGCCAGCTGGACCGGGCCTCCTTCGAGGAACTGTTCCCCTGGCGCACCGGCTGGGCCTCCGCCGTCCTCACCGAGGGCCTGCTCGTCCCCGCCGGCCCCGGCTACCGCTTCGCGCACGAGGAGCTCTCCGACTGGCTCCAGGCGGCCCACCTCGACGTCCCCACCGCCCTCGACACCCTCGTCCACCACGGCCCCGCCACCCCCGGCCCGCCCGTGCCCCGCCACCGCATCGGTCCCGTCCTGGAGGCCCTGCGGCGGCTCCCGCCCGCCGAGACCCGGGGTGTGCTGGCCCGCCTGGTAGGCGCCCTCAACGCCTTCACGGAACAGCCGGCGGAGCCGGACGGCCCCGTCCACCCCGACCGCCTCTGGTGGGCCGCCCGACTGCTGCGCGGCACCCTGCTCGCCGCCCCCGACGCCGCCGCCCACCTCCCCGTCCTGCACGCCCTCGCCGAGCACGTCGCCCGGGCGGGTCCCGGGGAGTTCGGCGGCTGGTTCTGGAACCGGCTCCGGCTGCCCGAGTCCGACCGGCTCGACCTGCTGCGCCGCCTGCTGCCCTCCGACCACCACTACCTGGACGCCGCCGCCCGCCGCCTCGTCCGCGCCCCGCAGCTCGTCCTGCCCCTGGTCTGCGCCTGGTTCACCGACGAACGCCGCCTGCGCGGCCGCCCCGGAGCCACCGTCGCCACCGCCGCCCAGGCCCTCCTGCACACCCACCGGGCCCTGGCCGTCGACGACCTCACCGAGGCCCTCGTCGGCGCCGGACACCCCCGCGCCGACGAACTGCTCGCCGTGCTCGCCGAGGACGAGCCCTCCGCCATGTCCCGCGCCGTCGACCGCTGGGCACACGACGAGCGCCCCGGCCGCCGCGTGGCCGCGGCCGCGTACGGCCTCGCCACCGCCCCCCACGTGCGCAGCACCGCGGACCGCGAGCCGCTGCGCCACGCCGCCCAGGCGCTGCTCGCCCGCCCCGGCGACGCCCCCCTGCACGGCAGCGCCCTCGCCGTGCTGCTGCGCGACCCCCAGGTACGGGCCCGCTACCTGCCCGACGCCCTCGACTGCTTCCGCGACCCCGGGAGCGGTGCCCGGCTGCCCGCCTCCGCGCTGGTCGCCGCCCTGCCCGTACTGCCCGACCCGGACGCCGTGTTCGCCGCCCTGCGGGCCCGCGCCGACGGCGAGGTGCTGCGCGCGCTGGCCGGGCTGACCACTCCGGGGCTGGCCCGGCGCGCGGGCGACCTCGTACGGGAGCACCTGGCCGGCCACCCCGAGGACGCCCCGCACGCCGCCGCGTTCGTCGACCGGCGCCTGGAACAGGGCCCGGCCGCCGAACCCGTGCTGCGCGCCCTCGTCCTGGACCTGCTGCGCACGGCCCCGTCGCCGGTACGGTCCGAGCTGGCCCGGGTGCTGGCCGCGCCGGGCGGGGAGCCCTCCCGGACGCTGCGCGGCGAGCTGGCCGACGTACTGCTGCGCGAGGAGGCCGATCCGTCGGTCCTGGGGGCCTTCCTGGAGGCCCTCGCCGCCGCTGCCTCCGTACGCCCCGAGGAGCGCACCCGGGAGCTGCTCCGGCGGACCGGCCGCCGGCTGCTGCGGGCCCCCGGCGGGCCCGTCGTCTTCGAGCACCGCACGGTGGAGCTGGCGCGCGCCGATCCGGCGTTCGGGGCACTGGTGGCACGCTGGCTCACGGACGCGGAGGCCGATGCCGCGGCCCTCCTCGGACCCGGTGCCCGGCGTACCGTGGAGACCCTCAGCAGGGCCGCCCCGGACGTCACATGAGGCGGGCCGGCCCTCAGCCGGACGCCGATGCGGGGCCCCGGCCACCGGCATGGCAGTCTTAGACCTGCAATCGGTACAGGGACTACACGGGTTCAGGCGAGGAGCGGTCACAGTGCAGCGCTGGCGTGGCTTGGAGGACATCCCCCAGGACTGGGGACGCAGCGTCGTCACCATCGGCTCCTACGACGGTGTGCACCGGGGACACCAGCTGATCATCGGGCAGGCCGTCGCGAAGGCGCGCGCCCTCGGCGTGCCCTCGGTGGTCGTCACCTTCAGCCCGCACCCCAGCGAGGTCGTCCGGCCGGGCAGCCACCCGCCGATCCTGGCCCCCTACGACCGCCGCGCCGAGCTGATGGCCGGTCTCGGGGTCGATGCACTGCTGATCCTGCCCTTCACGGCGGAGTTCTCGCAGCTGTCCCCGGCCGACTTCATCGTGAAGGTGCTGGTCGACAAGCTGCACGCGCGTGCCGTCATCGAGGGCCCGAACTTCCGCTTCGGCCACCGGGCCGCCGGGAACGTCGACTTCCTGACCGAGCTGGGCGCCACGTACGACTACGAGGTCGAGGTCGTGGACCTGGTGGAGCGCGGCGAGGCGGGCGGCGGGGTGCCGTTCTCGTCCACCCTCGCGCGCAGGCTCGTCGCCGAGGGGGACATGGACGGCGCCGCCGAGATCCTCGGCCGCCCGCACCGGGTCGAGGGCGTCGTGGTGCGCGGCGCGCAGCGCGGGCGCGAGCTCGGCTACCCGACGGCGAACGTCGAGACCCAGCCGCACACCGCGATCCCGGCCGACGGGGTGTACGCGGGCTGGCTGACGGCGGACGGCGAGCGGATGCCGGCGGCGATCTCGGTCGGCACGAACGTGCAGTTCGACGCCACGGAGCGGACCGTGGAGGCGTACGCGATCGACCGCGTGGGCCTGGACCTGTACGGGATGCACGTGTCCGTCGACTTCCTCGCGTACGTGCGGGGGATGGCGAAGTTCGAGTCGCTGGACGGGCTGCTGGAGGCGATCGCCGACGACGTGAAGCGGGCGCGGGTGCTGACGGAGGCGTACGACTCCGAGCGCTGACGCGCCGCGCGAGCCGAGAGGGCCCGTACCGTCCTGGGGACGGTACGGGCCCTCTCGCTCGTCTGCCGTGTTCCGGCTCAGCCGAGGCGCGGGTCGCGCGGGGGCTGGCCCGGGGGCTGCTGCCAGGGCTGGCCGGGCTGCGGGTAGGGCTGGCCGCCGTACGGGGGCTGCTGCGGTTGCTGGTACGGGCCCGCCGGCTGCGGAGCCGGAGCCTGCGGGGCTTGCTGGGGGTACGGCTGCTGGGGCTGCTGGGGCTGCTGGGCTTGCTGGGGTCCGCCCCAGTGCGCCTGCGCGCCCTGCTGCTGTGCGCGGACGAAGTCCTCGGCGACCAGCGCGGAGAGGGTGAAGTACGCCTCCCGGGTCTTGGGCCGCATCAGGTCCAGGTCCACCTCGGCGCCGGCCGCCAGGTGTTCGTCGAAGGGCACGACGACGACCCCGCGGCAGCGGGTCTCGAAGTGCTGCACGATGTCCTCGACCTTGATCATCTTGGCGGTCTCGCGGACCCCGGAGATGACGGTGATCGAGCGCGAGACCAGGTCGGCGTACCCGTGGGCGGACAGCCAGTCGAGGGTGGTGCTGGCGCTGCTCGCGCCGTCCACCGACGGGGTCGAGATGATGATCAGCTGATCGGCCAGGTCCAGGACCCCGCGCATGGCGGAGTAGAGGAGCCCGGTGCCCGAGTCGGTGAGGATGATCGGGTACTGGCGGCCGAGCGTCTCGATGACGCGGCGGTAGTCCTCGTCGTTGAAGGTCGTCGAGACCGCCGGGTCCACGTCGTTGGCGATGATCTCCAGGCCCGAGGGGGCCTGCGAGGTGAACCGCCGGATGTCCATGTACGAGTGCAGGTACGGGATCGCCTGGACCAGGTCGCGGATCGTCGCGCCGGTCTCGCGGCGGACACGGCGGCCGAGGGTGCCGGCGTCGGGGTTGGCGTCGATGGCCAGGATCTTGTCCTGGCGCTCGGTGGCGAGGGTCGCGCCGAGGGCGGTGGTGGTCGTGGTCTTGCCGACGCCGCCCTTGAGGCTGATGACGGCGATGCGGTAGCAGGACATCACCGGAGTGCGGATCAGTTCGAGCTTCCGCTGGCGGTCGGCCTCGGCGGCCTTGCCGCCGAAGCGGAAGCCGGAGCGGGTGGGCTTCGGCTTCTGCTTGGCGCGGATCAGGCGGTCGGAGGACAGCTCGACGGCGGCGGTGTAGCCCAGCGGCGCGCCGGGTCCCTGGCCGGGCTGCTGCTGGTACGGGCCCTGCGGAGGCTGCGGCTGCGGCGGTTGTGGCTGTGCGGCCTGCTGCTGGGGCCACGGGGCGGCGGGGGCCTGCGGTGTCGCCTGCGGCGGGAAGCCGTAGCCCTGCGGGGCCTGGGCCTGGGGCTGCTGCTGGCCGACGGGCGGGAACCCGTACCCCTGGGGCGGACCCGAGGACGGGAACGCGGGCGGCAGCGGAGGCAGTTCACCCCCGGGGCCGGGTCCCCCGAACGGAGTATCCGCGGGAGAGGGGGCGGTGGCGTACGGCCCCTGCGGGGTGTCCTGGGGCACCTTGACGCCCTCGGCGGGCGTGGCGGTCCGGGGCACCGCGGGGGCCTCCGGCAGTGCGGGCACGACGATGGGCTCCACCACCGGCACCCGGAACGGGGCGTCCGCCGCCCCTTCCCGGGGCTGGTCCGGGGCGGGCGCGTCGGCGTGGGCCGTGCCCTCGGAGGCCGAGGACGCGGCAGCGGCCGGAGACCCGGCGGGTCCCTCCGGGGGCGACGGCGGCGCGTCGGCAGCCGCCCGCGCCGGGGCGGCCGCGTCCCCCGCAGGGCCGGCGGGAGCCGGACTCCCCGCCTGTCCCGGGTGGGCGGGCGGGGCCTGACCGGGGAACGGCGCCGGGGTCTCCCCCTGCGCCGGGTAGGGGGCCGCAGCGGCACCCGGGAACGCCGGCACGGCGTCGGCGGGGGCGGGGTATGCGGCCGGACCCTGCGCCGGGAACGCGGGCAGCGCGTCGGCCGGGGCCGGGGCCTGGGCGGCGAACGGCGCCGCGCCATCGGCCAGGCCGGGGTAGGCGGGCGGAGCCGGCGCGTCGGCCGGGGCCGGGAAGGCAGCCGGACCCTGCGCCGGGAACGCGGGCGGAACCGCGTCCGCCGGGGCCGGGAACGCGGGCGCGCCCGAGTCCGCCTGCGCCGGGAACGCGGGCAGCGCCGCCTCGGCCGCCGACGGGGTGTCGGACGGGGTACGAGGGGCCGGCGGGGCGATCCGCATCGTCGGCGGGGAGACCACGTCCGACGGCCGGTGGGGTTCGAATCCGCTGCCCTCGGGCAGCCCCGGCAGCCCCGGAACCGGCGCGGCCGGCGCCGACGCGCCCTGCGTGTACCAGGCCGGCGGGGTGTAGTCGATGGTGAACTCGCCCGTCACATCGGGCTCCGCGTCGGACTGATCGTCCGTCGGGACGTCCCACGTCCCGCCGCGCCTCTCGTTCCGATCGCCGCTCACTGGTCCTCCTGGTCTGTCGAACACCGGTCGGGCGCCCAACTCGACGCCGCGCCCGTGCTCAGCCTAATCGCGCCCCGTGACCGCGAGGCCCCCGAGGTCGCGCCCCCGCACTCCTGCCTACAGGCCGCCCGCGCCCTGAGCAACCGTCATCGCGCACCACCGTCTCAGTCGATGCGCCGCGCCGGGCCCAGCAGGCCCGTCTCCGTATCCGTGCCCTGCGTCATCACGAACTTCCGGTCACGCGGCGTACACCACAGCGTCACCCCGTCCCCGAGGGTCGGCAGGGACTCCACCGCCGCCCGCGGCAGCCCCATCAGGGCGCCGATCCGCTCCGCCTCTTCGGGGGACACCCGCTGCACCCCCACCAGCGCGGAGTTCCGGCACAGCCGTGGAGCCGTCGGGCTCAGGTACGGCAGCAGGGTCAGCACCGACTGCCACGGCCCCGCCACCACCCGTCCGCGCGGCGGCCGCATCCCGCAGTCCCGGATCACCAGCACCGGGCTGCCCGCCGAGGCGCCCTGCGGCGGCACCCGGCCCACGTCGTGCAGGGTCACGCACTGCTGCCCGCCGCCGGCCGCCTGGGCCAGCCCGGACCACACCTGCCCGCGCCCGGTCTCCACCGCGACCCGGGCCCCGGTCGCCGCCGTCCGCAGGGCCAGCACCTGGGCCGTCCACAAGCCGCCGATCAGCGTGACCTCGTACGGCGTGGGCCGGTTCACGCCGAGCACCGCCGGGCGGCCCTCCGCGTCCACGCCGATGACGACCCCGTCGTCCCCGACGGGCAGCGCCAGCGCGTCCAGATCGCCCGCCGGGACCACGTGCCGCTCCCGGCGCGGCCCTATCAGCCCGAAACCGCCCCTGACCGCGTTCCTCGCCGAGCCCGTCACCGCGCGCCTCCCAACGGCAGCGAGGCCAGCAGCCCCGGCACCTGTTCCCGGTCCAGCCGGACCAGCCCCGTCCGCACGCCCCGCGCGGTCCGCTCCAGTTCCCGCCGGGCCGCGACGAGCTCCTCGTCGCTGCGCCCGGTCACCCGGACGTGCCCGGTCAGCGTCACGCCCTGCCGCTCGGCCGGGGCCATCGTCAGGCTGAAGTTCGTCGCCAGCGCGGGCAGCGAGGTCAGCAGGGCCACGAACTGCGGCAGCCCCGCCCCGGTACCGCCCAACTGCGGCCAGCGGGATATCCAGTACGTGGTGTGCCGCCGGTCGTCGCAGCGCCAGGCCCGCGGGGTCTCCTCCGTGCGCCGGCCCGAGCTCGCCGCACGTCCCGCCTGGGTGATCGCCATCGGGTTCGCGCAGGAGGAGGTCGCGAGCGCGCCCGTCAGCTCCTGCTCCGTCAGCACGGCCGCCCGGAACCCGGCCCCGGTCAGCCGGCTCGCCAGCTGGTCAGCGACCCGCACCAGACACCGCTGGGCCCCCGCCGGTCCGCCGCCGCGGGCGGCGACGGCCTCCGGGCACAGCTCGGGGTCGAGCTTGAGCGCGATCCACGTCAGCCGCACGGCCGGGGCGCCCGTCCGGGCTTGGAGCGGCGCGTAGTTGAGCGTGGCCATCGACCGGGCCGGCAGGTGCGGGGCCGGAGCGGGCTGCGTGTGCTGGACGAGCTGTGCCGACTCCAGCCGGATGCCGTCCACTTCGAGGACGTCCCGCACGGCGGACAGCGGGAGCGGTCGCGCCCCCCGGTCCGGCCGCAGCGCGGTGGCGTCCATGTCCACCTGGACCACCGCCGTCAGGAAGGTCCCGTCGCCGACCATGCCCACCGGCCGCCGGTCACGGTCACTGAAGGTCAGCGTCCGCAGGGCGGGATCGGCCTCGACCAGCGGGGCCAGCCCCGGCTCGGTCCCCGCGGGCACCGCGAGCGACGCGGCCCTGCGGCGCCGGGCCCGCAGCGCGAGCGCGCCGCCGATCCACTCGGGCAGGGACCGCTGGTGGCGGCGTACGACGGCCAGCAGCACCAGGACGAGGGCCAGGACGCCGGCGGGTACCAGCAGCAGCGGCTCCACCACCCACGCCACGAGCAGGACGGCCGCGGCCAGCTGGAGGAGTACGAGCTGTTGCAATCGGAACGGTCCGAACCGGCCCGGGCCCGACTTCGGATGCGGCGTCACCCCGCCCCGTGCGGGTGCGGGCGCGGCCGCCTGCGGCTCCGTCGCGGTGGCCCTCACTCGCGCACCTCCCCATCAAGGGGGCGGACCCGGCGCGTCCGGCACCGCGCGGCAGCGGCCGCCGGCTCCGGAACCTCCCCGATCCACCCCAACAAGCCCTGATTACCCCGGTACCGGAAGGCGCTGAGCGGAATTCCCAGCCTACCCGGCCCCTGCCGACCCTCCGTCAAGAGGCATAGTAGGTCCCCGGTCCGACAACCAAGGCCCGGGGAGCGGCCCCACCGGCCGGGCCGTGCGGGGAGAAGCAGGCGGTCATGGCATCACGACGTGATGAGCTCAACGCGTACACCTTCGCGAAGCGGCGCACGGTGGCCGCGTTCCTGCAGCCCTCGGCCACCGGCACCGAGGAGGGTGCGCCCAGGCCGCTGCGCGCCGTCGTGCCCGGGGTCGTGATCGGGGCGCTCGTGGTCGCGGGCTTCGGAGCCTGGGGCATGTTCAAACCGCAGGCGCCCAAGGGCTGGGACGAGCCCGGGGCCACCGTCATCGTCGGCAAGCAGTCGACGACCCGGTACGTGGTCCTCACCACCAAGGTCGGCGGCAAGGACCAGACCCGGCTGCACCCCGTGCTGAACCTGGCCTCCGCGCGGCTCCTCCTCGACCCGCAGAAGTTCAAGGTCGTCCAGGTCGAGGACAAGGTGCTCGACGCGGGCGAGCCCCCGCGCGGCCCCATCATCGGCATCCCCTACGCCCCCGACCGGCTCCCCGCGAAGCAGGACGCCGGCAAGGCCAAGCGCTGGGCCGTCTGCCAGCAGCCCGGCGGCAACGGCCGGGGCGTCCAGACGGCGGCGTTCGTGCTCGCCGACCGCGAGGCCGGACTGCTCGACGACGCCCGCCGCACCGCCGACGGGCAGGTGCTGTACGTGCAGAGCACCGGCGGGGCCAAGGAGCGCTTCCTCGTGGACGCGACGGGCACCAGGTACCGCTTCCCGGAGGGCAAGCCGGACTCCGCGACCCTCACCACCGCCCTGGTCGGCACCGGCGCCACCCCGCAGCCCGTCACCGAGGAGTGGCTCGCCACCCTCAACGCGGGCGACGACCTGGCCTTCCCGCAACTGCCCGGCACCCCGGGCGCGAACGCGGCGGTCCCGGGCCTGGGCGCGGCCGACGCCAGGGTCGGCATGGTGCTGACGGCCCAGACCGGCTCCGGTACGCAGCACTACGTGGTCCTGCCCGACCGGGTCGCCCCCGTCTCGGAGTTCGTGGCCTGGCTGCTGATCTCCTCGCCGGCCACCGACAGCCTCAACATGCACGGCAAGGCCCACGAGATCGACCTGCAGTCCCTGGGCCCCGACGCCACCCCCTTCAAGGACGAGGCCCGGTGGCCGCGCAAGCGCGGAAAGCAGGTCAACCGGGTCGCCGACACCCCCGGCGCCGCGCAGGGCGCCGAACGGCGCGACACCGTCTGCAACGTGCTGCGCTCGGTCGACGCGCAGGGCAACCAGACGCTGAGCACCTGGGCCGGGACCGGTTTCCCCGTCGACATCGCCGCGAGCGGCACCAGTTCCTACGTCACGCCCGGCACGGGCCTGCTCTACACCCAGCTCCAGGGCCGTCAGACCAGCGCCGGCGGATCGCTGTTCCTGGTCACCGACACCGGCCTGCGCTACGCCGTCCAGGCCAACGGCGACAGCGACGCCGCGCAGTCGAAGATCGGCGCGCCCGACCCGCAGGCCCCGGGCGGGGCCGGTGACGGCCGTCCCGAGGCCAGCCAGGCGCAGATCCGGCTCGGCTACGGCGGGGTCGTGCCCGCCATGGTGCCGATCGCCTGGTCGGAGTTCCTCTCCAAGGGACCCCGCCTCGACACCAACTCCGCCCGTCAGCCGCAGGGTTCATGAGGAGGCCGCCCGTGCCGCAGACGCCCCGCGCCGTGCTGGCGGGCACCGCGTTGGCCCTCGTGGCGGCGTACGGAGCCGGAGCCGGCGCCGCGCCCGGCGCCCGGTCCGCGCCGCCGGCCCCGGCCCCGTACGCCCTGAGGCTCGCCGGGGCGGGGGAGTGCACCTTCCCCATGAAGAAGCAGATCGCCGACCGGCCCTGGGCCCTGCAGCGGCTCATGCTGGACGCGCTGTGGGCGCGGACCAAGGGCAAGGGCGTCCGCGTCGCGGTCATCGACACCGGTGTGGACCGCGCCAACCCGCAGCTCTCCGGCGCCCTCGATCCCGGCGCCGGCCGGGACTTCCTCGACCCCAAGGGCGGCGACGGCACCAACGACACCGTCGGGCACGGCACCAAGGTCGCCGGCCTGATCGCGGCCCGTCCCCAGGACGGCACCGGCTTCGTCGGCCTGGCCCCCGAGGCGACCGTCATCCCCATCCGGCAGAACGACGGGCAGGGCAACGGCAACGCGGCCACCCTCGCCCAGGCCATCGACCACGCGGTGGCCAAGGGCGCCCAGGTCATCAACATCTCCCAGGACACCGACGCCCCGCTCACGCCCGACTCCGACCTGGGCAAGGCGGTCCAGCGGGCCCTGGACGCCAAGGCGGTGGTCGTCGCCTCGGCCGGCAACGACGGCCTGAACGGCCAGAAGCGCCGCACCTATCCCGCAGCCTTCCCCGGGGTCCTGGCCGTGGCCTCCTCCGACCGCAACAACGAGCGGGCCGCGTTCTCCCAGCCGGGCGACTTCATCGGCGTCGCCGCCCCGGGCGTCGACATGGTCTCCACCGTCCCCGGCTTCGGCCAGTGCATCGACAACGGCACCAGCTTCTCCGCCCCCTACGTCGCCGGGGTCGCGGCCCTGCTGCGCGCCGAGCACCCGCAGTGGACCCCGCAGGAGGTGGTCTGGCAGATCCAGAACACCGCCGAGCGCGCCGTCAACGGCCGTGACGACTACGTCGGATGGGGCGTGGTGGACCCGGTCCGCGCCGTCACCCAGGACCGCGACGCGCCCCGGGCACCCGTCCCGGACCCCGGCCCGCCCCCGGCGGCCGCGCCCCGGGCGGCCGCACTCGCCCTGTCGGAAACCGCCCATGAGCGCGAGGAGCGGATCGGCACGTACGCTCTCGGCGTCGGCGCCGTGCTCATCGCCGTCATCGCCGCCACGGCGACGGTCGTCCGCGAGGCCCGGGGCCGCCGCCGACGCCGTTTGCAGTGAACGGTAACGGTTCATCTACGGTGACGGGCCACCTGTGTTGGGCGTGGGACCCGAACTGACTAGAGTGACCGCAGGCTTCACGACTGTGATCGGGGGATTCGTGAAGCGGAGGGGGAAGTGCGGCGCGCGTGACTGGAATTCCGCGCCGCGAAGGTCCGCTCCGCCCTGCAATCCGCCGGTTCTGCCGGGGAATTGAGAAGTGAGGAGCTTCGGATGACGAACAACTTCGGTCTTGCGGACGATCCGGTCGTCAAGGCGGCCAACAAGATCTCCGAGACGGCCAACGCCGTGACCACGCAGTCCCGCGAGCTGGCCGACATCCTGGCCACCGTCAGCGCGGGCTGGACCGGTGTGGGTGCCGAGGGCTTCAAGAAGGCCCAGTCGGACCTCAACATCGACCACGACGAGATCCGCCGTCTGCTCGGCGTCCTGCACAACGCCGTCTCGCAGACGAAGAACCTGACCAACGCCCAGGACGACGAGGTGCGCGCCGCGTTCAACTCGATCGGCGGCGGCAGCGGCGGCCGTTCGGGCCTCGACGGCATCTGATTCCGGCGCCGTCCCCAGCAACCCACCGCGAAGGAGAAGATCATGTCCGGCACCGACGGCCACACCCGGGTACGGTACGAGAGCGTCCAGCAGATGGCGGACCGCATCCGCGTCGTCTCGAAGAACATCCTCAAGGACCTCGACGAGATGGAGGCGGCCGTGAAGGTCGTCACCGACACCTGGGACGGTGAGGCGCACCTGGAGTACGTCAACCTCCAGACGAAGTACCACCGCCGCGCGGACCACATGCAGCAGGAGCTCGAAAAGGTCGCCCGGATCATCGAGCAGGGCAAGGGCGACTACCGCGCCACCGACGTGAAGGCCTCGCGCCTGTTCACCGAGGCCTTCTGAGCCCCGTACCCATCCGGCACGGCGCCCGCGCGAAGGGGGCGCGCCCACCGCGGGCGCGCCCCCTTCGCGCATGCGCGACCGCCCTCAGGTGAGGTCGAACTCCCCGTCCCGGGCCCCCAGGACGAAGGCCTCCCACTCGGCCGCCGTGTACCGCAGCACCGTGTCGCGGTCCAGCGAGGACCGCATCGCCACCGCGCCCTCGGGCAGCCTGGCGATCTCGACCCGCTCCTCGTCTGGGCTGGTCCCGGGCGGGCCCTGCCACTCGACGCCGCTGATGTCGAGCGCGTACAGCTCGTCCTTCTCCTGCTGGGTGCCCATGTGCGGCCCTTCCCTCGGTGGTGCGGTGCTACCGCGGTCTGCCGATTATCGGTGCTGCCGGCCGGGGCGGGGGAGTGTTTCCCGATGATCACCGAGGGCGCCCGTGGGGCGGCGGCCTCCGCCCCGCCCGGAGACGAGGGCGGCCGGCCTCCCCGTCAGGACGGCCCCGCCATCCGCCCGAGCTGGACGAGCGACGTGCCGCGCCTGCGCGAGACGAAGTAACTGCGGCCCGGCGGCATCGGGCGGCACCGTACGGTGCCCAGCAGATCGCCCTCGGACGGGTCGCCCGACAGCACCACGCCCTGCGCGCCCAGCTCCTTGACGCGCTGCATGAAGGGTTCGTACAGCGCCCGGGAGGCGCCCGCCGAGCTACGCGCGATGATGAAGCGGACCCCCGTGTCGCGGGCGAACGGCAGGAACTCCACCAGCTGCGCCAGCGGATTGCCCTGGCTCGTCGCGACCAGGTCGTAGTCGTCGATCACGATGTACACGTCCGGGCCCGTCCACCAGCTGCGGTCGCGCAGCTGCTGCGGAGTGACGTCGGTGGGCGGCTGCCGGCGTGAGAACACCCCGCCCAGCGCCTCCATGTGCATCTGCAGCGAGCTCGCCATCGGCGCGTACTCCAGCAGGTACTCCTCCGGCAGCGCCCCCAGCAGCCCGCGCCGGTAGTCGCCCACGACCAGCTTGGCCTGGTCCGGGGTGTACCGGTCGGCGATCTGCCGGGCGATGAGCCGCAGCAGGTTCGTCTTGCCCGACTCGCTCTCGCCGAACACCAGGAAGAAGGGGTCCGCCTCGAAGTCGACGAACACCGGCTCCAGCGCGGTCTCGTCGATGCCGATCGCGATCCCGCGCTCCGGGAACTCCCCGCCCTTGGGCAGCTGGTCGGCGTGCAGCAGCCGCGGCAGCAGCCGTACGCCCGGAGCCGCCGGCCCCGACCAGCCCGAGCGCACCGCCGCCACGAAGGCGGCCGTGGCCTCCGAGAGGCTCTCGGCGTCGTGCGCGCCGTCGACGCGCGGCAGCGCGCCCAGGAAGTGCAGCTTCTCCGGCACCTGGCCGCGTCCCGGCATCCCCGTCGGCACGTTGGCCGCGACCCGCCGGTCGAACTCGGAGTCCATCACGTCGCCGAGCCGCAGCTCCAGCCGGCTCAGCATCTGGTCCTTCAGCGCGGCCCGCACCTCCATGTACCGGGCCGCCGTGACCACCACGTGGATGCCGTAGCCCAGACCCCGGGACGCGATGTCCGTGACCACCGGCTCCAGGCCCTCGTACTCGGTACGGAAACCACCCCAGCCGTCGACGATCAGGAACACGTCGCCCCACGCCTCGCCGGGCAGCTCGCCCGCCGCGCGCCGCCGCCGGTAGGTGGCGATGGAGTCGATGCCGTTCGCCCTGAAGAACTCCTCGCGCCGGTTGAGGACCCCCGCCACCTCCGCGACCGTACGCCGCACCCGCTCCGGATCGAGCCGGGAGGCGATCCCGCCCACGTGCGGCAGCTCCGACACCGCGGACAGTCCGCCGCCGCCGAAGTCCAGCCCGTAGAACTGCACCTCGCGCGGGGTGTGCGTGAGCGCGAACGCCGAGATCAGCGTCCGCATCAGCGTCGACTTGCCCGACTGCGGACCGCCGACCACCATCATGTGGCCCGCCGCCCCGGAGAAGTCCCGGTAGAGCACCTCGCGGCGCTGCTCGAAGGGCTTGTCGATCAGACCGAGCGGAACCACCAGCCCACCGGGCCGGGTGTACCCCTCCGCGTGCAGCCCCCGCTCCGCCGAGGGCGCCAGCGCCGGCAGCAGCTGGTCCAGCGGCGGAGCCTGGTCCAGCGGCGGCAGCCACACCTGGTGCGCCGGCACCCCCTGCCCCTCCAGCCGGCCCACGATCACGTCGAGCACCGTGTCCGCGAGCGCGTCGTCCTCCCGGACCGCGCCCGCCGCCAGGTACGCCGGGTCCGGGGCCGCGTACACCACCGGCACCGGAGCCGCCGTGAACAGCACCGGCCGCCGCTCCACCGGGAACGGCCCCACCGACAGGTCCGGCCCGCCCGAGCGGTAGGTGCCCGACACGTACGCCGCCTTGAACCGGGTCATCTCGTCCGTGCCGAACTTCAGGTACCCCGAACCGGGCACCGACGGCAGGTGGTACGCGTCCGGAACGCCGATCGCCGTGCGCGACTCCGCCGCCGAGAAGGTCCGCAGACCGATCCGGTACGACAGGTACGTGTCCAGCCCGCGCAGCTTGCCCTCCTCCAGCCGCTGCGAGGCCAGCAGCAGGTGCACGCCCAGCGAACGGCCGATGCGGCCGATCTGGATGAACATGTCGATGAAGTCGGGCTTCGCCGTCAGCAGCTCGCTGAACTCGTCGATCACCAGCACCAGCGAGGCCAGCGGCTCCAGCGGGGCGCCCGCCGCGCGGGCCTTCTCGTAGTCGTGGATGTTGGCGTAGTTGCCCGCGGAGCGCAGCAGCTCCTGCCGGCGCTGGAGCTCCCCGCGGATCGAGTCGCCCATCCGGTCCACCAGGGTGAGGTCGTCCGCCAGGTTGGTGATCACCGCCGCGACGTGCGGCATCTGACCCATCCCGGTGAAGGTCGCACCGCCCTTGAAGTCGGCGAGCACGAAGTTCAGCGTCTCCGAGGTGTGCGTCACCGCCAGGCCCAGCACGAGCGTGCGCAGCAGCTCCGACTTGCCCGAACCGGTCGCGCCCACGCACAGCCCGTGCGGGCCCATGCCCTCCTGCGCGGCCTCCTTCAGGTCCAGCATCACCGGCGCGCCGCCCTCGCCCACGCCGATCGGCACGCGCAGCCGCTCACCGGCCGAACGCGGCCGCCAGGTCCGCGACACGTCGACGGCCGCCGCGTCGCCCAGGTTCAGCAGATCGGTGAAGTCCAGGTTCGCCAGCAGCGGTTCGTCGTCGTCCCCGCCGCCCGTGCGCAGCGGCGCCAGCTGACGCGCCAGCGCCTCCGCCGCCGGCAGCGACAGGGTGTCCGGCGTTCCCTCGTACACGACGCCCGCGCCCGACTCCAGCCGCAGCCTGCCCGGCCGCACCACGACCGACAGGCCACCGCGCGGCTCGTCCAGCCCGCCCGCCACCACCTCCACGATGGTCACGCCCTGGAGACCCTCGGCCGCCGCGAACGCCGAGTCCGGCGGCACCAGTCCACCGTCGAGGACCACCACCAGGTGCGGCTGGTCCAGCACCGGGGACACCTCGCGGCTGAACCGCGACCGTCCCTCCAGCCGGGGACCCAGCAGCTCCTCCAGCTCACCGAGGTCGTCGCCGAACAGCCGCTTCGTACCCGCCCCGTCGACCTGGCCCGGCACCTGCGTGTGCGGCAGCCACTTCACCCAGTCCCACGACGGCACCGCGCCCGGCGCCGCCACCACCGCCACCACCAGGTCCTCGGGGGAGTGCAGCGTCGCCAGCTGCGCCACGAGCGCCCGGGCCGTCCCGCGCGCCGACTCCGGCTCCCCGGAGACCGTCACGTGGTAGAACGCCCGGATCGACAGCGCCACCGGCAGCCCGTCCAGCGAGGAGTGCACCCTCAGGAAGCGCTGCATCGCGCCCGCCGTCAGCGGCTCCAGCTCGTCCACCGGAGCCGTGTCCGGAGCCACCAGCGCCGTCGCGAGCCGCTGCGCGCCCAGACCCAGCCGGGCCTGGCCGAAGTCCGCGTCGCCGACCCGGCGTTCCCACAGCCGCGAGCCCTCCGCCACCACCGACCACAACTGCTCGGGCGCCGGGTGCAGGTACAGCTGCGCGTCACGCTGCGCCCGCGCCGTCCTGCGCACCTGACGGCGGGTCTGCGCGAGGTACTTGAGGTAGTCCCGGCGCACGTCCGCCATTTGCCCCTGCGTACCGCGCCGGAAGCGCACGAGCTGGGCGATGACCATGCCCACCGTCGACGCCAGCATCAGCACGCCCATGATGCGCATGAACGGCGCCGCACCCGGCATGAAGAAGAAGACGACCGACGAGCCCATGCCCAGCATCGGCAGGAGCTGCATCAGCATGCCCTCCTGCTGCCCCCGCGGGAGCTCCGGCGGAGCCTCCAGTCTCAGCTCGTCCGAAGGCACTTCCGGCGGCAGGGACCGGGGCGGGCGTTTGACGACGATCTGGCTCACCGGAGCATCAATCCCTTGAAAACGGACGGGACGTCGCAACCGGCATCCCCAAGTCCCGGGCGTGGAGGGGGACTCCTCCGCGTCCGGTGATCCTACTTGCCGACAGTCGCACCCCCGCCGGGTAGGGTGGCGCGCGCAGCATGCGCATCCGCGAATCCGACGCCGCCACCGGCGCCAACCAGGGGGTCCCACAGGTGAGTACGGCCGAGGCGACGGGGTTCTGCAGGGTCACCGTCGTGGCTCCCGACAGCCGCATCGACGTCGCCCTCCCCGAGGACATCGCCGTCGCCGACGTCTACCCCGAGCTGCTGCGCCTCACCGGCCAGACCCAGCCCGTCGGCGCCCCCACCGGATTCCACCTCGTGCGCCGCTCCGGCACCGTCCTCGACGGCGCCCGCACCCTCGCCGCCCAGCAGGTCCTCGACGGCGAGGTGCTCAGCCTGCGCCCCTTCGCCGAGTCCCTGCCGCCGGCCGTCTTCGACGACGTCTCCGACGCCGTCGCCGCGGCCGTCGTGCGCGACCGGCACCGCTGGAGCGACGACATGCTGCGCGGGGCGGGGCTGGCCGGCGCCGCCCTGCTGCTCGTCCTGCTCGGGTTCGTCCTCTGGTACGCCGACCCGCTCCGGCACGACATGCACGGCCTGCCGGGGATCATCGCCGGGGCCGTGGGCGTCCTGCTCACCGCCGCCGCCGGGGTGCGCGCCCGCGTCTACCGCGACCGCGGCTCCGCGGTCGCGCTCGGCCTCGGCGGCCTGCCGCACCTCCTGATCGCCGGCTCCGGCATCGTCGCCGCCGACGCGGGCCGGGGTCCGGGCCGTCTGCAGTTCCTGCTCGGCTGCCTCTGCGTGCTCGTCGCCTCCGTGGCCCTCGTCGCGCTCACCCCGCACGGCGACGCCCCCTTCGTCGCGGCCACCTTCCTCGCCGCCACCGGGACCCTGGCCACCTTCGCCGCCATCGCCGCCGAGGCCTCCGCCACCGCGACCGCCGCCGTCTGCGCCCCCGTCGCCATCGGGCTCGTCGCCTTCCTCCCCGGCCTCTCGGCCCGCTTCGCCAGGCTGCCCATCGGGTACGCCGCCCCGCGCAGTGCGACCGAGTACGTCGAGTACACAGCGACCCCGGACCGCTACGAGACCGCCCCCGGCCTCGACCCGGACGCCCCCGCCGCCCCCGGGCACGACCAGGCCGCCCCGCTCGACGCCGAGCAGATCGCCGCCCAGGCCCGCCGCGGCCACGAGATGCTCCTGGGCCTGGTCGGGGGCTGCGCCGCCGTGGTCGTGGGCTCGGCCGCCGTCCTCGGCTTCTCCGACAACACCTGGGGCCGGCTGCTGGCCCTGGCCGCGGGCCTGGCCATGCTGCTGCGGGCGCGGCTCTTCCGGTACACCTCCCAGGTGGTCTGCGCCCTCGTCGCCGGCCTGGCCTCCGTGGCGCTGCTGGTCCTGGGCCTCGCGCTGCACCCGCCCGTCGATCTGATGTTCGACTTCGTGCGCTACCACGACCGCGGCGGCCTGGACCTCCGTACGGTCTGGCTCTCGGCCGCCGTCGCCGCCGGCGCGGCCCTCCTCGCGGGAATTGCGCTTGTCATCCCCCGCAAGGGCCTGTCACCCTTCTGGGGACGGCTGCTCGACCTCACCGAGGCCGCAGTACTGCTCAGCCTGGTCCCGCTGACCCTGGCCGTGCTCGACGTCTACGGCCGCGCCCGCTCTCTCACCAGCTGAGACGGCGCGACCCGGCAGCCTGGTACGCTGTGTGACGGCCGTTTGTGTACGCGCCCCCGGAGATCCTCTGGAGGCTGCGCTCAGCGGACCCCGCCTCCCGAGTTACGGAAGATCCCCAGAGAATTCGACCTGGGGCACTCGGTGGCTACGAAGACCAAACGAGGAGTACGCGTGCCGCTCGACGCCGCTACGAAGAAGCAGATCATCGCAGAGTTCGGTGCCAAGGAGGGCGACACCGGCTCTCCCGAGGTCCAGGTCGCGATGCTCTCCCGCCGCATCTCGGACCTGACCGAGCACCTGAAGGCCCACAAGCACGACCACCACTCCCGTCGTGGTCTGCTGATCCTGGTCGGCCAGCGTCGCCGCCTGCTGCAGTACCTGGCCAAGAAGGACATCCAGCGCTTCCGTACGCTGGTCGAGCGCCTCGGCATCCGTCGCGGTGCGGCCGGCGCCAAGTAAAGACGCTGTGAAGGGAGCGGTTCCCACACCGATGGGGCCGCTCCCTTTGCTGTACGTGCGCGACGCACCGGACGCTTTGTAGTCTGGACACAGCGCACGACCGAAGAGGAGGAGCGCCGGCCCTACGCCGCCGGTCCTCGGTAGTGGCATCCGGAAATCCCCGTGACGGGGATCGGAACCGGGTGCTTCGATCGAAGACCGGCCCGCACGCCAGGAGCGCTTCTCCGACACCGTCCCCCACCACACGGGTGGTGGACGGAGACGACGAAAATGGAGAAAACGCTAGTGGAGAACGAGACCCACTACGCCGAGGCCGTCATTGACAACGGTTCCTTCGGCACCCGCACCATCCGCTTCGAGACGGGCCGTCTGGCCCGCCAGGCCGCCGGCTCCGCCGTTGCCTACCTGGACGACGACACGATGGTGCTGTCCGCCACCACCGCGTCGAAGAAGCCCAAGGACCAGCTCGACTTCTTCCCCCTGACGGTGGACGTCGAGGAGCGCCAGTACGCGGCCGGCAAGATCCCCGGATCCTTCTTCCGCCGTGAGGGCCGCCCCTCCGAGGACGCGATCCTCACCTGCCGCCTGATCGACCGCCCGCTGCGCCCGTCCTTCAAGAAGGGCCTGCGCAACGAGATCCAGGTCGTCGCGACGATCATGGCGCTCAACCCCGACCACCTGTACGACGTCGTCGCGATCAACGCCGCGTCCGCGTCCACGCAGCTGGCCGGCCTGCCCTTCTCCGGCCCGATCGGCGGCGTCCGCGTCGCGCTGATCCGCGGCCAGTGGGTGGCCTTCCCGACGCACACCGAGCTCGAGGACGCCGTCTTCGACATGGTCGTCGCGGGCCGCACCCTCGAAGACGGCGACGTCGCGATCATGATGGTCGAGGCCGAGGCCACCGAGCAGACCATCGCCCTCGTCAAGGGCGGCGCCGAGGCGCCGACCGAGGAGATCGTCGCCTCCGGCCTCGAGGCCGCGAAGCCGTTCATCAAGGTCCTCTGCAAGGCCCAGGCCGACCTGGCCGCCAAGGCCGCCAAGCCCGAGGGCGAGTTCCCGGTCTTCCTGGACTACCAGGACGACGTGTACGCGGCCCTCGCGGCCGCCGTCAAGGGCGAGCTCTCCCAGGCGCTGACCATCGCGGGCAAGCAGGACCGCGAGGCCGAGCTGGACCGCATCAAGGAGATCGCCGCCGAGAAGCTCCTCCCGGCCTTCGAGGGCCGCGAGAAGGAGATCTCCGCCGCCTACCGCAGCCTGACCAAGGCCCTGGTGCGCGAGCGCGTCATCAAGGACAAGGTCCGCATCGACGGCCGCGGGCTCACGGACATCCGTACCCTCGCCGCCGAGGTCGAGGCCATCCCGCGCGTGCACGGCTCGGCGCTGTTCGAGCGTGGGGAGACGCAGATCCTGGGCGTCACCACCCTCAACATGCTCCGCATGGAGCAGCAGCTGGACACCCTCTCCCCGGTGACCCGCAAGCGCTACATGCACAACTACAACTTCCCGCCGTACTCCGTCGGCGAGACCGGCCGCGTCGGCTCCCCGAAGCGCCGCGAGATCGGCCACGGCGCGCTCGCCGAGCGCGCGATCGTGCCGGTCCTGCCGACGCGCGAGGAGTTCCCCTACGCGATCCGCCAGGTGTCCGAGGCCCTCGGCTCCAACGGTTCGACGTCCATGGGCTCGGTCTGCGCCTCCACCATGTCGCTGCTGAACGCCGGTGTGCCCCTCAAGGCCCCCGTCGCCGGCATCGCCATGGGCCTGATCTCCCAGGAGATCGACGGCAAGACGCACTACGTCGCCCTCACCGACATCCTCGGTGCGGAGGACGCCTTCGGCGACATGGACTTCAAGGTCGCCGGCACCAAGGAGTTCGTCACCGCCCTCCAGCTCGACACCAAGCTGGACGGCATCCCGGCCTCCGTCCTGGCCGCGGCCCTCACCCAGGCCCGCGACGCCCGCCTCCACATCCTCGACGTGATGATGGAAGCGATCGACACGCCGGACGCGATGTCCCCGTTCGCCCCGCGGATCATCACCGTCAAGATCCCCGTGGACAAGATCGGTGAGGTCATCGGCCCCAAGGGCAAGATGATCAACCAGATCCAGGAGGACACCGGCGCCGAGATCACGATCGAGGACGACGGCACCATCTACATCGGTGCCTCCGACGGCCCGGCCGCCGAGGCCGCCCGCGCCACGATCAACGCGATCGCCAACCCGACCATGCCGGAGGTCGGCGAGCGCTACCTGGGTACGGTCGTCAAGACCACCACCTTCGGTGCCTTCGTCTCCCTGATGCCCGGCAAGGACGGCCTGCTGCACATCTCGCAGATCCGCAAGCTCGCCGGTGGCAAGCGCGTGGAGAACGTCGAGGACGTGCTCGCGGTCGGCACCAAGGTGCAGGTCGAGATCGCCGAGATCGACCAGCGCGGCAAGCTCTCCCTGATCCCCGTGATCGACGGCGAGGCCGCCGGTGACGACGCTGACAAGGACGACTCCGACAAGTGACGTCGCGTAGTTCGCGTGTGACGGCCCGCCCCTCTTCGGAGGGGCGGGCCGTCGCCCGTACCCAAACCCTGCTCAAGGGGCAGAACGGCATCGGCACCGTCCGGCGCACCGTCCTGCCCGGCGGCCTGCGCGTCGTCACCGAGACGCTGCCCTCCGTCCGCTCCGCCACCTTCGGCATCTGGGCGAACGTCGGCTCCCGGGACGAGACGCCCACCCTCAACGGCGCCACGCACTACCTGGAGCACCTCCTCTTCAAGGGCACCGCCACGCGCAGCGCCCTCGACATCTCCTCCGCGATCGACGCGGTCGGCGGCGAGATGAACGCCTTCACGGCGAAGGAGTACACCTGCTACTACGCCCGGGTGCTCGACACCGACCTGCCGCTGGCCATCGACGTGGTCTGCGACATGCTGACCGGCTCGCTGATCCGCGAGGAGGACGTCGACGCCGAGCGCGGGGTCATCCTCGAAGAGATCGCGATGACCGAGGACGACCCGGGCGACATGGTCCACGACCTGTTCGCGCAGACCATGTACGGGGACTCCCCGCTCGGCCGCCCCGTCCTCGGCACCGTCGACACGATCAACGCCCTCGGCGCCGACCGGATCCGCCGCTTCTGGAAGAAGCACTACGATCCCACCCGCCTGGTCGTGGCCGCCGCCGGCAACGTCGACCACAACAAGGTCGTACGCCAGGTCCGCGCGGCCTTCGAGAAGGCCGGCGCGCTCGGACACACCGACGCGGCGCCGATCGGCCCCCGCACCGGTACCAAGCGCATCCGCACCGCGGGCCGCGTCGACCTGGTCAACCGCAAGACCGAACAGGCCCACGTGGTCCTCGGCATGCCGGGCATCGCCCGCACCGACGAGCGCCGCTGGGCCCTGGGCGTGCTCAACACCGCCCTCGGCGGCGGCATGTCCTCCCGCCTCTTCCAGGAGGTCCGGGAGAAGCGCGGCCTCGCCTACAGCGTGTACTCGTACACCTCGGCCTTCGCCGACACCGGTCTCTTCGGCGTCTACGCGGGCTGCCGGCCGAGCCAGGTCCACGACGTGCTGCGGATCTGCCGTGACGAGCTCGACAAGGTCGCCTCCGAAGGTCTCACCGACGAGGAGATCCGGCGCGCCATCGGCCAGCTGTCCGGCTCCACCGTCCTCGGCCTGGAGGACACCGGCGCGATCATGAACCGGATCGGCAAGAGCGAGCTGTGCTGGGGCGACCAGATGTCGGTCGACGACATGCTGTCCCGCATCGCGGACGTGACCCCGGACGACGTCCGCGCGGTCGCCCAGGATGTACTGGCACAGCGGCCCTCGCTCGCCGTGATCGGCCCGCTCAAGGAGAAGCAGGCCGCCCGCCTCGACGAAGCGGTCGCCTAGTTCCGTACGGACACGAAGGAAGCAACATGAGCAAGCTGCGCGTGGCAGTCCTCGGCGCCCGGGGCCGCATCGGCTCCGAGGCGGTCAAGGCGGTCGAGGCCGCCGAGGACATGGAGCTGGTGGCGGCCCTGGGCCGTGGCGACAAGCTGGAGGCGCTCGCCGAGGCGGGCGCCCAGGTCGCGGTCGAGCTGACCACCCCCGACTCGGTGATGGACAACCTCGACTTCCTCATCGGCCACGGCATCCACGCCGTGGTCGGGACCACCGGCTGGACCGAGGACCGCCTCGCACGGCTGGACACCTGGCTCGCCGCCTCCCCGGAGACCGGCGTGCTCATCGCCCCGAACTTCTCCATCGGCGCGGTCCTCACCATGAAGTTCGCCGTCCAGGCCGCCCGCTACTTCGAATCCGTCGAGGTCGTCGAGCTGCACCACCCGAAGAAGGTCGACGCCCCCTCCGGCACGGCGACCCGTACGGCCCAGCTCATCGCGGCCGCCCGCGCCGAGGCCGGGCTCGGGGCCCAGCCCGACGCCACCGCGACGGCCCTCGACGGCGCCCGCGGCGCGGACGTCGACGGGGTCCCCGTGCACGCCATCCGCCTGCGCGGCCTGCTGGCCCACCAGGAGGTGCTCCTCGGCGGCGAGGGCGAGACCCTGACCATCCGTCACGACTCCCTGCACCACAGCAGCTTCATGCCGGGCATCCTGCTCGGCACCCGCCGCGTGACGCAGACCCCGGGCCTCACCTTCGGCCTGGAAAACTTCCTCGACCTCGGCTGATGAGGCAGTAGCACCCATGCGCGCGAAGATCACGTACTTCCTCACGGCCGCCGTCCTGGTCGTCTACTTCGTCCTGGTCGGCAGCCGGGGCGTGATGCTGCTCCAGCAGGGCACCTGGCTCACCGTCACCTTCGGTGCGGCCGTGCTGATCCTGCCGGTCATCGGCATCTGGTTCCTCTGGATGAACACCCGGTTCGTCACCCGCGCCAACCAGCTCGCGGCCGAGCTGGAGGCCGAGGGCGGCCTGCCCGTGGACGAACTGGAACGGGACGGCTACGGGCGGATCCTGCGGGACTCCGCCGACGAGGTCTTCGCGCGCCGCAAGGCCGAGACGGAGGACGCTCCGGGGGACTGGCGCAGCTGGTTCCGGCTCGCCGTGGCCTACCACGACGCCCGCGACACCCCGCGGGCCCGCAAGGCGATGCAGCGGGCGATCGCCCTGCACGCCGCCCGGCCGGCACACGAAGGGCCCGTACAGGTCTGATCCCCGTACGGGCCCCACAGGGCGGGCCGCTCCCCGCCGTCAGGCGGGCACGGCCCGGTACTCCCGGGCCCACGCCTCGACCCGGCCGGCCGCGCGGTCGAAGGCCTCGCCCCGGGACAGGAAGTCGGCGCTGTGGTCGGTCAGCAGCACCGGGAGCTCCGCGCCGCCGTGCCCGGCCACCGTAAGGGCCTGTCCCTGCACGGTCCTCGGCAGCCCCAGCCAGCGCACCGGCTGCTGGACCTTGCGGACCGTTTCGATCTCGCTCCAGGCGATCGAGCGGGTCCCGAAGAACCCGACCCGGCGGAGTCCCGCCGGGCTCACCCACACGCCCGTGCGCAGCATGCGCAACGCACAGCCGATCACGGTGAGCGAAGCCGCCCCGGCGACGGCGGCGCCGCTCCAGGTGCCGGCGAAGGCGATGATCACCGTGGCCAGCAGCATGAAGGCGGAGACCAGGAGCAGCAGCGCCGCGCCGGCGACCCGCCAGGGGCCGGGCCGGTAGGGGCGCCGCCAGCGTTCGGGATCCGCATGGGGGAGGGCTTCGTCCTCGTGTGCGTCGAATACGCCGTCGGCCGTCAAGAAGGGCAGGGGCACGGCTGGACCTCACTCACATGCACGTTCGGTTGGACTGTGCCCGTGAGGCTACCGCCCCTCGGACGCCTCCGACTGCTGCGCCTTCTCGGTCGCCTTGTACGGCTGCAGTGCGGGCATCCCGAAGAGCAGCGAGCCGACGAGCCCTGCCACCACGGTCAGTCCGACCAGACTACGGGCGGCGATCTGGGTCTTGCTCAGACTCTCGCGCGGCGGCGGAGTGACGTTACTGCGGAATCGGTCGGCCTCGGCGACGAAGGCGAAGGGGACTGGTTCGCGCCGGCGAAACATCGGGAGCGACTCTCCTCACGGTCGGGCCCCTGGGGGCACTGCGGACAGGACGGAACATGTTCTCCCTGTAAGACGAGCGGAGCGCCCAATCGGTGCCGAAATTCGGGACATTAACCAAAATTCATGGCGGTCCGTCAGCCGGTCGGGTGACGCGGGTGCGCCCGGAGCGGCCCTCCGGAGGTCCCGGTGCCTGCGCGGCCGCCCCCGGTCTGCGCCGTAGAGTGGGCGCGCCCCAGGAAAGACCCGTTCGGAAGGACCCCGCGTGAGCGAGACCGCCGCTTCAGACCAGAAACCCAGCTTCCGCAGCGATGTGACGGTGGAGCTGGTGAAGCACTCCGCCGCCGACTCCGACGTGCTGTGGGCCGCCCGCGTCTCCACGGCGGGCGAGCAGTCCCTGGAGGAGCTGCAGAAGGACCCCGAGCGCTCCAAGGGCCTCATCAACTACCTGATGCGCGACCGCCACGGCAGCCCCTTCGAGCACAACTCGATGACCTTCTTCATCAGCGCCCCGATCTTCGTGTTCCGCGAGTTCATGCGCCACCGGGTGGGCTGGTCCTACAACGAGGAGTCCGGCCGCTACAGGGAGCTCCAGCCGGTCTTCTACGTCCCCGACGCGGAGCGCAAGCTCGTCCAGGAGGGCCGTCCGGGCAAGTACGTCTTCGTCGAGGGCACCGAGGCGCAGCAGGAGCTGACGGGCCGGGTCATGGAGGACTCGTACCGCCAGGCCTACGAGGCGTACCAGGAGATGCTCGCGGCCGGCGTCGCTCGCGAGGTGGCCCGTGCGGTCCTGCCGGTGGGCCTCTTCTCCTCGATGTACGCCACGTGCAACGCGCGCTCGCTCATGCACTTCCTCGGTCTGCGCACGCAGCACGAGCTGGCGGCGGTGCCGTCCTTCCCGCAGCGGGAGATCGAGATGGTCGGCGAGAAGATGGAGCGGGAGTGGGCCAAGCTCATGCCGCTGACCTACGCCGCCTTCAACGGCAACGGTCGCGTTGCCCCGTAAGGCCCGATGCACGTGCGGCGTACAGATGTGCGGAGATAAGTCCCAAGTGTCCGTATTGCGGCGTTTCGTAAAGTTCATCTAGGCTGATCAAACGGACCCGGCACTGCTTGAACCCCCGAGCAGGCAGTGCCGGGCTCCAACCCAGTGTTGACGTCCCCCGAGGGGACACCGCGAGCATGGCAGCGAGTAGCGTGTTACCCATGGCTCCGATCTCGACTCCGCAGACCCCCTTCGGGCGGGTCCTCACCGCCATGATCACGCCGTTTACGGCGGATGGCGCACTTGACCTCGACGGCGCGCAGCGGCTCGCCGTCCACCTGGTGGACGCAGGCAACGACGGCCTGATCATCAACGGCACCACCGGTGAGTCGCCCACGACCACCGACGCGGAGAAAAACGACCTCGTACGAGCCGTACTCGAAGCGGTCGGCGACCGCGCCCACGTCGTGGCCGGAATCGGCACCAACGACACCCGGCACACCCTGGAGCTCGCCCGCCAGGCGGAGCGCACCGGCGCCCACGGCCTGCTCGCGGTGACCCCGTACTACAGCAAGCCGCCGCAGGAGGGCCTCTACCGGCACTTCACGGCCATCGCGGACGCCACCGAGCTGCCGGTCATGCTCTACGACATCCCGGGCCGCAGCGGTGTCCCGATCAACACCGAAACCCTGGTCCGCCTCGCCGAGCACCCCCGTATCGTGGCCAACAAGGACGCCAAGGGCGACCTCGGCCGCGCCAGCTGGGCCATCGCCCAGAGCGGCCTGGCCTGGTACTCCGGCGACGACATGCTGAACCTGCCGCTCCTGTCGGTCGGCGCGGTCGGCTTCGTCTCGGTGGTCGGCCACCTGGTCAGCCCCGAGCTGCGTGCCATGCTCGACGCCCACCTGGGCGGCGACGTGCAGAAGGCCACCGAGATCCACCAGAAGCTGCTGCCCGTCTTCACCGGCATGTTCCGCACCCAGGGCGTGATGACCACCAAGGGCGCGCTGAACCTCCAGGGCCTGCCCGCGGGCCCGCTGCGCCTTCCGCTCGTCGGCCTCACCGACGAAGAGACCGCGCAGCTCAAGATCGATCTTGCCGCCGGCGGGGTACAGCTCTGACAACAGACTTCACAACTGAATAACCAAGATCAAAAAAGACAAAAGCAAGTGCACGAATGACATGCGCGCCGCGTGCCTCCAGGGGTACGTGGCGCGCGTGGTGAAGGAGAAACTTTTGAGCCATCCGCACCCTGAACTGGGCCCGCCGCCGAAGCTCCCGAAGGGCGGCCTGCGGGTCACCCCGCTGGGCGGTCTCGGCGAGATCGGCCGCAACATGACCGTCTTCGAGTTCGACGGTCGTCTGCTGATCGTCGACTGCGGTGTCCTCTTCCCCGAGGATGAGCAGCCGGGCATCGACCTGATCCTGCCGGACTTCTCGTCGATCCGGGACCGTCTCGACGACATCGAGGGCATCGTCCTCACCCACGGTCACGAGGACCACATCGGCGCCGTCCCGTACCTCCTCCGGGAGAAGCCGGACATCCCGCTGATCGGCTCCAAGCTGACGCTGGCCCTCATCGAGGCCAAGCTCCAGGAGCACCGCATCCGCCCCTACACCCTTGAGGTGAAGGAGGGCGAGCGCGAGAACCTGGGCCCCTTCGACTGCGAGTTCATCGCCGTCAACCACTCCATCCCGGACGCCCTGGCCGTGGCCATCCGCACCGGCGCCGGCATGGTCGTGTGCACCGGTGACTTCAAGATGGACCAGCTCCCGCTGGACAACCGCCTCACCGACCTGCACGCCTTCGCGCGTCTGAGCGAAGAGGGCATCGACCTCCTCCTCTCGGACTCGACGAACGCCGAGGTCCCGGGCTTCGTCCCGCCGGAGCGCGACATCTCCAACGCCATCCGCGGCGTCTTCGCGGGTGCCCAGAAGCGGATCATCGTGGCGTCCTTCGCCAGCCACGTGCACCGCATCCAGCAGATCCTCGACGCCGCCCACGAGTACGGCCGCCGCGTCGCGTTCGTCGGCCGCTCGATGGTCCGGAACATGGGCATCGCCCGTGACCTGGGCTACCTGCGGGTTCCGGCCGGCCTGGTCGTCGACGTCAAGACCCTCGACGACCTGCCGGACGACGAGGTCGTGCTGGTCTGCACGGGTTCCCAGGGCGAGCCGATGGCGGCCCTGTCCCGCATGGCCAACCGCGACCACCAGATCCGGATCGTCCCCGGCGACACGGTCATCCTGGCGTCGTCCCTCATCCCCGGCAACGAGAACGCGGTCTACCGCGTGATCAACGGCCTGACCCGCTGGGGCGCGAACGTCGTGCACAAGGGCAACGCCAAGGTGCACGTCTCCGGCCACGCCTCCGCGGGCGAGCTGCTGTACTTCTACAACATCTGCAAGCCGCGGAACCTGATGCCGGTCCACGGCGAATGGCGCCACCTGCGGGCCAACGCCGAGCTCGGTGCCATGACGGGCGTCCCGAAGGACCGCATCGTCATCGCCGAGGACGGTGTCGTCGTCGACCTGATCGACGGCAAGGCCCGGATCTCCGGCAAGGTCCAGGCCGGCTACGTGTACGTGGACGGCCTCTCGGTCGGCGACGTCACCGAGGCCTCCCTCAAGGACCGCCGCATCCTCGGCGACGAGGGCATCATCTCGGTCTACGTCGTGGTCGACAGCACCACCGGCAAGGTCGTGAGCGGCCCGAACATCCAGGCCAGGGGCTCCGGCATCGAGGACTCGGCCTTCGGCGCGGTCACCGCGAAGATCGAGGAAGCCATCGCCCGCGCCGCCGCCGACGGCGTCGCGGAGCCGCACCAGATCCAGCAGCTCATCCGCCGGACCATGGGCAAGTGGGTGTCGGACAGCTACCGCCGCCGCCCGATGATCCTCCCGGTCGTCGTAGAGGTCTGACCTCCGCGTTCGTAGCGACCTCACTGGAGCGGGGCAACCGGATTTGCGTCCGGGGGCCCCGCTCCAGTACGTTTACGTCTCCACCTCGCAAGGACCCGGGCACACACGTGTGCCCGTTGCCGCGTGCGGGCGGGTGGGAATCAGAACCAGGGAGACCTGATAAAGTCTGATCCACCCGAAAGGGAAAGGCCCCCCGAAGGCCATCGGAATTCCAATCCAGTCGGTAACGGCCAGGAAAGAGAATCTGATAGAGTCGGAATCGCCGGAAAGGGAAAGCGCGAAAGCGCAGAACCTGGAAAGCGAAGCGCGAAAGACTCTGATAGAGTCGGAAACGCAAGAACAGAACGAAAGCCCGGAGGAAAGCCCGAGAGGGTGAGTACAAAGGAAGCGTCCGTTCCTTGAGAACTCAACAGCGTGCCAAAAATCAACGCCAGAAGTTGATACCCCGTCCACTTCGGTGGATGAGGTTCCTTTGAAAAAGACCTGTGAGGTCGCCTTCGGGTGATGCTTGCAGGCAACCAAACACAGCGAGGACGTTGTGGCGCGTCGGTCATATTCCGACATGACGTGCCCGCTCTAAGTGTGTGTTGACCCGATTACGGGTAAACATTCATGGAGAGTTTGATCCTGGCTCAGGACGAACGCTGGCGGCGTGCTTAACACATGCAAGTCGAACGATGAAGCCCTTCGGGGTGGATTAGTGGCGAACGGGTGAGTAACACGTGGGCAATCTGCCCTTCACTCTGGGACAAGCCCTGGAAACGGGGTCTAATACCGGATAACACTCCTGCCCGCATGGGCGGGGGTTAAAAGCTCCGGCGGTGAAGGATGAGCCCGCGGCCTATCAGCTTGTTGGTGGGGTAATGGCCCACCAAGGCGACGACGGGTAGCCGGCCTGAGAGGGCGACCGGCCACACTGGGACTGAGACACGGCCCAGACTCCTACGGGAGGCAGCAGTGGGGAATATTGCACAATGGGCGAAAGCCTGATGCAGCGACGCCGCGTGAGGGATGACGGCCTTCGGGTTGTAAACCTCTTTCAGCAGGGAAGAAGCGAAAGTGACGGTACCTGCAGAAGAAGCGCCGGCTAACTACGTGCCAGCAGCCGCGGTAATACGTAGGGCGCAAGCGTTGTCCGGAATTATTGGGCGTAAAGAGCTCGTAGGCGGCTTGTCACGTCGGATGTGAAAGCCCGAGGCTTAACCTCGGGTCTGCATTCGATACGGGCTAGCTAGAGTGTGGTAGGGGAGATCGGAATTCCTGGTGTAGCGGTGAAATGCGCAGATATCAGGAGGAACACCGGTGGCGAAGGCGGATCTCTGGGCCATTACTGACGCTGAGGAGCGAAAGCGTGGGGAGCGAACAGGATTAGATACCCTGGTAGTCCACGCCGTAAACGTTGGGAACTAGGTGTTGGCGACATTCCACGTCGTCGGTGCCGCAGCTAACGCATTAAGTTCCCCGCCTGGGGAGTACGGCCGCAAGGCTAAAACTCAAAGGAATTGACGGGGGCCCGCACAAGCGGCGGAGCATGTGGCTTAATTCGACGCAACGCGAAGAACCTTACCAAGGCTTGACATATACCGGAAAGCATTAGAGATAGTGCCCCCCTTGTGGTCGGTATACAGGTGGTGCATGGCTGTCGTCAGCTCGTGTCGTGAGATGTTGGGTTAAGTCCCGCAACGAGCGCAACCCTTGTCCTGTGTTGCCAGCATGCCCTTCGGGGTGATGGGGACTCACAGGAGACCGCCGGGGTCAACTCGGAGGAAGGTGGGGACGACGTCAAGTCATCATGCCCCTTATGTCTTGGGCTGCACACGTGCTACAATGGCCGGTACAATGAGCTGCGATACCGTGAGGTGGAGCGAATCTCAAAAAGCCGGTCTCAGTTCGGATTGGGGTCTGCAACTCGACCCCATGAAGTCGGAGTCGCTAGTAATCGCAGATCAGCATTGCTGCGGTGAATACGTTCCCGGGCCTTGTACACACCGCCCGTCACGTCACGAAAGTCGGTAACACCCGAAGCCGGTGGCCCAACCCGTAAGGGAGGGAGCTGTCGAAGGTGGGACTGGCGATTGGGACGAAGTCGTAACAAGGTAGCCGTACCGGAAGGTGCGGCTGGATCACCTCCTTTCTAAGGAGCACAGTACCGATTGCAGACAAATGTTCTGCACGGTCAGCTCATGGGTGGAACGTTGATTATTTGGCACGGTTTCCAGAACATCCTGTAAGTACTGCTTCGGCGTGGAAAACAGTGATAGTCGAGGGGATCGTGCCTGGCACGTTGTTGGGTATCTGAGGGTACGGCCGTAAGGTCTTATCTTCGCGATGCCGGCCCCAGTAAAGCTCTGCTTCGGCAGGGTGTGATGGGTGGCTGGTCGTTGCTTGAGAACTACACAGTGGACGCGAGCATCTGTGGCCAAGTTTTTAAGGGCGCACGGTGGATGCCTTGGCACCAGGAACCGATGAAGGACGTGAGAGGCCGCGATAGGCCCCGGGGAGCTGCCAACTGAGCTTTGATCCGGGGGTGTCCGAATGGGGAAACCCGGCAGTCGTCATGGGCTGTCACCCATGCCTGAACACATAGGGCATGTGGAGGGAACGAGGGGAAGTGAAACATCTCAGTACCCTCAGGAAGAGAAAACAACCGTGATTCCGGGAGTAGTGGCGAGCGAAACCGGATGAGGCCAAACCGTATGCGTGTGATACCCGGCAGGGGTTGCGCATACGGGGTTGTGGGAATTCTTTTGATCGGTCTGCCGGCCGGTCGGCGAGTCAGAAACCGTTGATGTAGTCGAAGGACATGCGAAAGGTCCGGCGTAGAGGGTAAGACCCCCGTAGACGAAACATCAGCGGCTTGCTTAAGAATCTCCCAAGTAGCACGGGGCCCGAGAAATCCCGTGTGAATCTGGCGGGACCACCCGCTAAGCCTAAATATTCCCTGGTGACCGATAGCGGATAGTACCGTGAGGGAATGGTGAAAAGTACCGCGGGAGCGGAGTGAAATAGTACCTGAAACCGTGTGCCTACAAGCCGTGGGAGCGTCGCTGTATGTGCTTGCACATACAGTCGTGACTGCGTGCCTTTTGAAGAATGAGCCTGCGAGTTAGCGGTGTGTAGCGAGGTTAACCCGTGTGGGGAAGCCGTAGCGAAAGCGAGTCCGAATAGGGCGATTGAGTTGCACGCTCTAGACCCGAAGCGGAGTGATCTAGCCATGGGCAGGTTGAAGCGGAGGTAAGACTTCGTGGAGGACCGAACCCACCAGGGTTGAAAACCTGGGGGATGACCTGTGGTTAGGGGTGAAAGGCCAATCAAACTCCGTGATAGCTGGTTCTCCCCGAAATGCATTTAGGTGCAGCGTCGTGTGTTTCTTGCCGGAGGTAGAGCACTGGATAGGCGATGGGCCCTACCGGGTTACTGACCTTAGCCAAACTCCGAATGCCGGTAAGTGAGAGCACGGCAGTGAGACTGTGGGGGATAAGCTCCATGGTCGAGAGGGAAACAGCCCAGAGCATCGACTAAGGCCCCTAAGCGTACGCTAAGTGGGAAAGGATGTGGAGTCGCAGAGACAACCAGGAGGTTGGCTTAGAAGCAGCCACCCTTGAAAGAGTGCGTAATAGCTCACTGGTCAAGTGATTCCGCGCCGACAATGTAGCGGGGCTCAAGCGTACCGCCGAAGTCGTGTCATTGCAGCAATAGGGCCAACGCCCGCTGTGATGGGTAGGGGAGCGTCGTGTGCCGGGTGAAGCAGCAGCGGAAGCTAGTTGTGGACGGTTCACGAGTGAGAATGCAGGCATGAGTAGCGATACACACGTGAGAAACGTGTGCGCCGATTGACTAAGGGTTCCTGGGTCAAGCTGATCTGCCCAGGGTAAGTCGGGACCTAAGGCGAGGCCGACAGGCGTAGTCGATGGACAACCGGTTGATATTCCGGTACCCGCTTTGAAACGCCCAATATCGAATCAGGCGATGCTAAGTCCGTGAAGCCGTTCCGGACCCTTCGGGGAAAGGAAAGTGGTGGAGCCGACGAACCAGACTTGTAGTAGGTAAGCGATGGGGTGACGCAGGAAGGTAGTCCAGCCCGGGCGGTGGTTGTCCCGGGGTAAGGGTGTAGGCCGAGGGGTAGGCAAATCCGTCCCTCATTAAGGCTGAGACCTGATGCCGAGCCGATTGTGGTGAAGTGGATGATCCTATGCTGTCGAGAAAAGCCTCTAGCGAGTTTCATGGCGGCCCGTACCCTAAACCGACTCAGGTGGTCAGGTAGAGAATACCGAGGCGTTCGGGTGAACTATGGTTAAGGAACTCGGCAAAATGCCCCCGTAACTTCGGGAGAAGGGGGGCCATCACTGGTGATCGGACTTGCTCCGTGAGCTGGGGGTGGCCGCAGAGACCAGCGAGAAGCGACTGTTTACTAAAAACACAGGTCCGTGCGAAGCCGTAAGGCGATGTATACGGACTGACGCCTGCCCGGTGCTGGAACGTTAAGGGGACCGGTTAGTGACCTTTCGGGGTTGCGAAGCTGAGAACTTAAGCGCCAGTAAACGGCGGTGGTAACTATAACCATCCTAAGGTAGCGAAATTCCTTGTCGGGTAAGTTCCGACCTGCACGAATGGCGTAACGACTTCTCGACTGTCTCAACCATAGGCCCGGTGAAATTGCACTACGAGTAAAGATGCTCGTTTCGCGCAGCAGGACGGAAAGACCCCGGGACCTTTACTACAGTTTGATATTGGTGTTCGGTTCGGCTTGTGTAGGATAGGTGGGAGACTTTGAAGCCGTGACGCCAGTCATGGTGGAGTCGCCGTTGAAATACCACTCTGGTCGTGCTGGATGTCTAACCTCGGTCCGTGATCCGGATCAGGGACAGTGTCTGATGGGTAGTTTAACTGGGGCGGTTGCCTCCCAAAGGGTAACGGAGGCGCCCAAAGGTTCCCTCAGCCTGGTTGGCAATCAGGTGTTGAGTGTAAGTGCACAAGGGAGCTTGACTGTGAGACCGACGGGTCGAGCAGGGACGAAAGTCGGGACTAGTGATCCGGCGGTGGCTTGTGGAAGCGCCGTCGCTCAACGGATAAAAGGTACCCCGGGGATAACAGGCTGATCTTCCCCAAGAGTCCATATCGACGGGATGGTTTGGCACCTCGATGTCGGCTCGTCGCATCCTGGGGCTGGAGTCGGTCCCAAGGGTTGGGCTGTTCGCCCATTAAAGCGGTACGCGAGCTGGGTTTAGAACGTCGTGAGACAGTTCGGTCCCTATCCGCTGTGCGCGTAGGAATATTGAGAAGGGCTGTCCCTAGTACGAGAGGACCGGGACGGACGAACCTCTGGTGTGCCAGTTGTCCTGCCAAGGGCATGGCTGGTTGGCTACGTTCGGGAGGGATAACCGCTGAAAGCATCTAAGCGGGAAGCCTGCTTCAAGATGAGTATTCCCACCTCCTTGAGAGGGTAAGGCTCCCAGTAGACGACTGGGTTGATAGGCCAGATGTGGAAGCCCGGTAACGGGTGGAGCTGACTGGTACTAATAGGCCGAGGGCTTGTCCTCAGTTGCTCGCGTCCACTGTGTTAGTTCTGAAGTAACGAACCGTGTCCATGCCCGGTTGGTCAACTTCATAGTGTTTCGGTGGTCATAGCGTTAGGGAAACGCCCGGTTACATTCCGAACCCGGAAGCTAAGCCTTTCAGCGCCGATGGTACTGCAGGGGGGACCCTGTGGGAGAGTAGGACGCCGCCGAACAACCCGCCCTTTTAGCTCAGTCGGTAGAGCGTCTCCATGGTAAGGAGAAGGTCAACGGTTCGATTCCGTTAAAGGGCTCCAATGAAAAAGGCCCCCGCCATCTGGCGGGGGCCTTTTTTGCGTTGTGCCTCCGGCCGGGCCGGCGCCCGGAGAATAATGGCCGCATGACGACCGCCCTGATCCTCGTCGACCTGATGCCGCGCATCGTCGCGCTTCCGTTGGCACCCCACACCGGGACGGAGGTCGAGGAGCGCTGCCGGCGACTGGGTGAGGCGTTCCGGGCCAAGGGGCTGCCGGTGGCCGTGGTGCGGGTGGAGCGGCCGGGCGTCGCGGAGCAGCCTCCGGGGAGCGGGTTCGTGGACGGGCTCCGCCAGCCGGGGGACATGGAGATCGTCAAGCGCACCGTGGGGGCTTTCCACGGGACCGGCCTGGACGAGTGGCTACGGGAGCGGGGCGTGGACACGGTCGTCGTCGCCGGGCTCGTCACCTCCATGGGGGTGGAGTCCACGGCCCGGGCCGCCTCCGACCACGGCTACGACGTCGAGTTCGTCGAGGACGCCATGTCCGGGTTCGCGGTGGACGAGCACGCGTTCGCGGTGGACCGGATCTTCCCCCGGTTCGGGGTCGTCCGGACCACCGCCGACTACGTCTGAGACCGGGACGGTCAGTCGCCCTCGCGCTGGTGGGGGACCCGGAAGGCCAGGATGGCCATGTCGTCCGACGCCGGTTCCGCAGCGAAGCGCTCCACCGCCCGCAGGATGCGGGAGGCCACCGCGCCGGCGGTGAGGCCGGTGCAGGTGGTGAGGACGTCGGCCAGGCCGTCGTCGCCGAGCATGCGGGCGCCCTCGCGGCGCTCCGTCACCCCGTCGGTGACGCAGAGCAGGACGTCGCCCGGGTCGAGGGTCAGGGTCTGTTCGTAGAGGTCGAGGTCCTCGATGACACCGAGGAGCGGCTGCGGTTCGGCGGCCGGGGTGACCTCGCCGTCCGGGCGCAGGCGCAGCGGGAGCGGGTGGCCCGCGCAGACGACCTTCATCAGGGCTCCGCCGTCGGGCCGCGGGTGCAGTTCCCCGTAGAGGAGGGTGAGGAAGCGGCTGCGCGCGCCCTCGTCCAGGATGGCCGCGTTGAGGCGTTCCAGGACCGCCGGGCCGCCCAGGCCCTCGCGGGCGAGCAGGCGCAGGGCGTGGCGGGCCAGGCCGGTGACGGCGGCGGCCTCGGGGCCCGTCCCGCAGACGTCGCCGATGGCGAAGCCGTACACGCCGTCGCGGATCGGGAAGACGTCGTAGAAGTCGCCGCCCACCTCGTTGCCCTCGCCGGCGGCGCGGTAGATGACCTCGACCTCCATGCCGGGGATCGCGGGGGAGCCGGGCGGCAGGAGGCTGCGCTGGAGGGAGCGGCTGATGGCGGTGCGCTCGGAGTAGAGGCGGGCGTTGTCGAGGGCCAGGGCGGCGCGGCGCGAGAGGTCGTCGGCGAGTTCGAGGATCTCCTGGCGGAAGTGCTCCTCGCTGGGCTTGCCGAGGGTGAGCAGGCCGATGACGCGGTTGCGGGCGAGGAGGGGCAGCACCACCGTCTCGCCGCCGACCGCGAGGGCGGCCTCCGCCCAGGGCCGGGCGCCGGCCTCGCGGACCGGGTCGGGCGGGCTGACCCGGGAGAGCAGGGCCTTGAGGCCGTCGATGCGTTCCTCGTCCTCGTGCAGTACGTAGGCGAGGAAGGGGTCGGAGGTCTGGTCGGCGATGGTGTAGACGGCGCACCAGGTGGCCAGGGTGGGGACGGTCATCTGGGCCATCAGGGCCAGGGTCTGATCCCGGTCGAGGGTGCCGGCGAGCAGGTCGGAGGCCTCGACGAGGAAGGAGAGGGAGCCCCGGCGCAGCCGTTCCAGCTCGCCGAGCCGGGCGGACTCGACGGCGAGGGCGAGGCGGTCGGCGGCGAACTGGAGGCGCAGGGCCTCTTCGTTCGTGTAGCGGCCGGGGTTCTCGGCGGCCACGCCGAGGGAGCCGGTGAGCCGCCCTTCGACCTTGAGGGGGACGGTGACCACGGAGCGCATGCCGGTGGACTCCAGGAGCGGGACGGCTCCGGGCACGGCGGCGAGGTCGTCGTGGACGGCGGGCATCCGGGCCGAGCCGTAGCGGCTGGCGCCGGCCTCGACGGGGACGCGGGCGAAGCGCTGGCGGGTGGAGGGCAGTCCGGTGGTGGCGCGGACTTCCAGTTCCGTCTCGTCGTCGGTGGCCAGGAGGAGGAAGGCGGCGTCGGCGTCGAGCATGTCGCGGGCCCGTTCGACGGTGCGCTGGAGCAGGCCCTCCAGATCGTCGGGGGCGGGGGAGCCGATGAACAGCTCGAAGGGGTCCGCGGGGCGCGGCTCGGTGAGCTGGCCGCTGTCGGAGGCGGGTACCCGGGCGGGGGTCTGGAGCAGGGCGCGCTCGTCGTCGTGGACGAGGAGGCAGACGATGGAGGGTTCGCCGTGGGCGTCGCGGACGCGCAGGTGGGAGGCGTAGACGGGGATGACGCGGCCGTCGGCGCCGCGGATGCCGTAGCTGCCCTCCCAGCGGGACAGGCGCAGGGCCTCGGCGACGCCGGTGCCGGTGCCGGGGGTCTGGGGCCAGGCGGCGAGCTCGGCGAGCGGGCGGCCCAGGGCCTTCTCGGCGGGGTGGCCGAAGATGTGCTCTGCGTCCTCGTTCCAGGCGGACACGGCGTCGGCGGAGTCGATCTGGATCACGGCCACGCGGACCCGGCTGTCGGCCAGGGGCAGCATCTGGTCGGGGACGACGGGGCCCGCGGAGCGGGTACCGACCGGCCGGTCCGGGAGGTCGAGGCGGAACCACACGTGTTTGTGGGTGGTGGTGTATTCGACGCCCCAGCGGGTGGCGAGGGCGGCGCAGAGCATCAGGCCGCGGCCGCTCTCGCGGTCGGGATCGGCGTACGGGCGCCGGTCGGGGGGCTGGAGCGGGAGCTCACGCTCCGGATAGCGGTCGGCGACCTCGACGCGTACGCCGTCCCCGGAACGCAGGCACAGGACCTCGGCCCGGGTGCCGGCGTGGACCACGGCGTTGGTGACGAGCTCGCTGGTCAGCACCACGGCGTCGTCGACGATGTCCGCGAAGCCCCAGCCCTGGAGCGTGTCGCGGACGAACGCGCGGGCGGCGGCGACCGAGCGCCCCTGTGGGTCGAAACTGGCAGCCGCCCGTGCCGTGATCACAAGTCTCCTTCGACGCGGTGGGACATCGGAAGCCAGGTTACTTACCTTCGCGGTCGTGAGGAGGCCGTCGTGGGGGATTCCACCCGCGGGGTGCGGCCGGTGTGCGATGGTGCCGGAGTGTTATGGCCTGGTTGGGCCGGGGTGAAACACTGGGCAGTCTTGGAGTGCCGGTCGTGGGTAGTCGGATGTCCGGTGGAACAGTGGTCGACCCTTTCGGGAGGGACACGGTGGAGTCTGGCGCAGCGGTGCGGCGTACGGGAACGCGCCCGAAGGGCGGACGGTCCCGGCGGGGCGGCACGACGGAAGTCGATACCGCCGCGCTGAACCGGCTGCTCACGGCCCTGGTGTCGATGCGGGACGGGAACTTCCGCAAGCGGCTGACGGTGTCCGGCGAGGGCGAGATGGCGGAGATCGCCGCCGTCTACAACGAGGTCGCCGACCGTAACCTCCACCTGACCGGGGAGTTGTCCCGGGTCCGGCGGATGGTGGGGCGCGAGGGGAAGCTGAGCGAGCGGCTGGAGACGGGTGCCTGCGAGGGCTCCTGGGCGGCCGCGATCGACGCCTCCAACCAGCTCGTGGACGATCTCGCCCGGCCGGTGTCCGAGGTGGGGAGGGTTCTGTCGGCGGTGGCCGAGGGCGACCTGGACCAGCGGATGGACCTGCGGACGCAGACCCCGGAGGGGGTCGGGCATCCGTTGCGCGGGGAGTTCCTCAAGGTCGGCCGGACGGTCAACAACCTGGTCGACCAGCTGTCGGCGTTCACCGACGAGGTGACGCGGGTGGCGCTGGAGGTGGGCACCGAGGGCAAACTCGGCGGTCAGGCCCAGGTGCGCGGAATGTCCGGTTCTTGGAAGGACCTGACCGATTCCGTCAACACGATGGCGTACCGGCTCACCGCCCAGGTGCGTGACATCGCCCTCGTCACGACGGCGGTGGCCAAGGGCGATCTGTCGCGCAAGGTCACGGTGCACGTGGCCGGCGAGATGCTCCAGCTGAAGAACACCGTGAACACCATGGTGGACCAGCTGTCCTCCTTCTCCTCCGAGGTGACGCGCGTCGCCCGCGAGGTGGGTACGGAGGGCGAACTGGGCGGTCAGGCCAAGGTGCCCGGGGTCGCGGGCGTGTGGAAGGACCTGACCGACTCCGTCAACACGATGGCGGGCAACCTGACGGCCCAGGTGCGGGGCATCGCACAGGTGACGACGGCCGTCGCGAACGGCGACCTGTCGCAGAAGGTGCGGGTCAGCGCGCGCGGAGAAGTGGCGCAGCTGGCCGAAACGATCAACCAGATGACCGAAACCCTACGGACCTTCGCGGACGAGGTCACGCGTGTGGCCAGCGAGGTCGGGGCCAAGGGTCTGCTCGGCGGCCAGGCGCAGGTGCCGGGGGCCGCGGGTACGTGGAAGGACCTCACCGACTCGGTGAACACGGTCTTCCGCAACCTCACCACACAGGTGCGCGACATCGCGCAGGTGACGACGGCGGTGGCCAACGGCGACCTGTCGCAGAAGGTCACCGTCGATGTGGCCGGCGAGATGCTGGAGCTGAAGAACACCGTCAACACGATGGTGGACCAGCTCCAGTCCTTCGGTGCCGAAGTGACCCGGGTGGCCCGTGAGGTGGGCGTCGAGGGCGAGCTCGGCGGCCAGGCGCAGGTGCCGGGGGCCGCGGGCACGTGGAAGGACCTCACCGACTCGGTGAACACCGCCTTCCGCAACCTGACCGGCCAGGTCCGCAACATCGCGCAGGTGACGACGGCGGTGGCCAACGGCGACCTGTCGCAGAAGGTCACCGTCGACGTCTCCGGCGAGATGCTCCAGCTGAAGAACACCGTCAACACGATGGTGGACCAGCTGTCCTCCTTCGCCGACCAGGTCACGCGGATGGCCCGGGACGTGGGTACGGAGGGCCGGCTCGGCGGGCAGGCGCGGGTCGAGGGGGTGTCCGGCACCTGGAAGGAGCTGACCGACTCGGTCAACTTCATGGCCGGGAACCTGACGTCCCAGGTGCGTCAGATCGCCCAGGTCACGACGGCGGTGGCGCGCGGTGACCTGTCGCAGAAGATCGACGTGGACGCCCGGGGCGAGATCCTGGAGCTGAAGAACACCATCAACACGATGGTCGACCAGCTCTCCGCCTTCGCGGAGCAGGTGACCCGGGTGGCCCGGGACGTGGGTACGGAGGGCCGGCTCGGCGGCCAGGCGCAGGTCCCGGGCGTGGCCGGGGTCTGGCGCGATCTGACGGACTCGGTGAACGGCATGGCCGGGAACCTGACCTCGCAGGTGCGCAACATCGCGCAGGTCGCCACGGCGGTGGCGCGCGGTGACCTGTCGCAGAAGATCGACGTGGACGCCCGGGGCGAGATCCTGGAGCTGAAGAACACCCTCAACACGATGGTCGACCAGCTCTCCAACTTCGCGGAGCAGGTGACCCGGGTGGCGCGTGAGGTGGGCACCGAGGGCATCCTCGGCGGTCAGGCCGAGGTCAAGGGGGTCTCGGGAACCTGGAAGGACCTGACCCAGTCCGTCAACTTCATGGCGAACAACCTGACCTCGCAGGTGCGCAACATCGCCGAGGTGACCACGGCGGTCGCCATGGGCGACCTGTCGAAGAAGATCACGGTCGACGCCAAGGGCGAGATCCTCGAACTGGTCACCACCGTGAACACGATGGTGGACCAGCTGTCCTCCTTCGCGGAGCAGGTGACCCGGGTGGCCCGTGAGGTGGGCACCGAGGGCATCCTCGGCGGTCAGGCGCGGGTGCGCGGGGTCACGGGCATCTGGAAGGACCTCAGCGACAACGTCAACACGATGGCCGGCAACCTCACCGCCCAGGTGCGCGGGATCGCACAGGTCTCGGCGGCGGTGGCGAACGGCGATCTGACGAAGAAGGTCACCGTCGAGGCGCGCGGCGAGGTCGCGCAGCTCGCCGACACGGTGAACACGATGGTCAAGACCCTGTCGTCCTTCGCGGACGAGGTCACGCGCGTGGCCCGCGAGGTGGGTACGGAGGGCCGCCTGGGCGGTCAGGCGCACGTCCCCGGGGTCTCCGGCACGTGGAAGGACCTCACCGACTCGGTGAACTTCATGGCCTCCAACCTGACCGGCCAGGTCCGGCAGATCGCCATGGTCACGACGGCCATCGCCAAGGGCGACATGACCAAGAAGATCGACATCGACGCGCGCGGCGAGATCCTGGAGCTCAAGACGACCATCAACACGATGGTCGACCAGCTGTCCTCCTTCGCCGACCAGGTGACCCGGGTGGCGCGCGAGGTGGGCACCGAGGGCATCCTCGGCGGCCAGGCCCGCGTCCGTGACGTGGACGGCACCTGGCGGGACCTCACCGAGTCCGTGAACGAGATGGCCGGGAACCTCACCCGGCAGGTGCGCGCCATCGCGGCCGTGGCCACCGCGGTGACCCGCGGCGACCTGAGTCTGAAGGTCGACGTGGACGCGGCGGGCGAGATCCAGGTCCTCCAGGACAACATCAACACGATGATCGTGAACCTGCGCGACACCACCCTGGCCAACAAGGAGCAGGACTGGCTCAAGGGCAACCTCGCCCGGATCTCCGCGCTGATGCAGGGGCGGCGGGAGCTGGACGACGTGGCCTCGCTGATCATGAGCGAGCTGACCCCGGTGGTCTCCGCGCAGCACGGCGCGTTCTTCCTGGCGCTGCCCACCGGCGGGAGCACCGAGATCGGGACGGACGGGCCCGGGGAGGGCTCGTACGAACTGCGGATGCGCGGGAGTTACGCGTACGCGGGCGGTCAGATGCCCATCTCCTTCCGGCCCGGCGAGGGGCTGATCGGCACGGTCGCCGAGGAGAAGCGGACGATCCTGGTCGAGAACACCCCGCCCGGCTACCTGAAGATCTCCTCGGGGCTCGGGGAGGCCCCGCCCGCGCACGTGATCGTGCTGCCGGTGCTCTTCGAGGGGAAGGTGCTCGGCGTGATCGAGCTGGCGTCCTTCACGCCGTTCACGCAGATCCAGAAGGACTTCCTCAGCCAGATCGCCGAGATGATCGGTACGAGCGTCAACACCATCTCCGTCAACTCCAAGACGGAGATGCTCCTCAAGCAGTCGCAGGAGATGACCGAGCAACTGCGCGAGCGCTCGGACGAGCTGGAGAACCGCCAGAAGGCGCTGCAGGCGGCCAACGCGGAGCTGGAGGAGAAGGCCGAGCTGCTGGCCCAGCAGAACCGGGACATCGAGGTGAAGAACACCGAGATCGAGGAGGCCCGGCAGGTCCTGGAGGAGCGCGCCGAGCAGCTCGCGGTCTCCATGCGGTACAAGAGCGAGTTCCTGGCGAACATGTCGCACGAGCTGCGGACCCCGCTCAACTCGCTGCTGATCCTGGCCAAGCTGCTCGCCGACAACGCCGACGGGAACCTGTCGCCGAAGCAGGTGGAGTTCGCCGAGACCATCCACGGCGCGGGCTCGGACCTGCTCCAGCTGATCAACGACATCCTCGACCTGTCGAAGGTCGAGGCGGGCAAGATGGACGTCTCGCCGACCCGGATCGCGCTGGTGCAGCTCGTCGACTACGTCGAGGCCACCTTCCGGCCGCTGACGGCGGAGAAGGGGCTCGACTTCTCGGTGCGGGTCTCCCCGGAGCTGCCCGCCACCCTGCACACCGACGAGCAGCGACTGCTCCAGGTGCTGCGCAACCTCCTGTCGAACGCGGTGAAGTTCACCGACAACGGGGCGGTGGAGCTGGTGATCCGGCCCGCGGGCGGCGATGTGCCGGCGGCGATCCGGGAGCAGCTGCTGGAGGCCGGCTCGCTGCGCGAGGCGGACGCCGACCTGATCGCCTTCTCGGTGACCGACACCGGGATCGGGATCGCGGCGAGCAAGATGCTGGTGATCTTCGAGGCGTTCAAGCAGGCCGACGGGACCACGAGCAGGAAGTACGGCGGCACGGGCCTCGGCCTGTCGATCAGCCGGGAGATCGCCCGGCTGCTGGGCGGGGAGATCCACGCGGCCAGCGAGCCGGGCCGCGGATCCACGTTCACGCTGTACCTGCCGCTGCACCCGAGCGAACTGCCGCCGCAGGGGTACGCGCCGCCCACGCCCGGCGGAGCCCGCGGGGAGTACCGCAGGGCGGCCGACGAGGCGCGTCCCGCGCCCCGGCCGACCCCGCCGGTGCCCGCACCCCTCGCGCAGGCGCCGGTGCGCCAGGCGCTCCCGGCGGCCGAACCCGCCGGGCAGGGCTCGTCGGCGCTCTTCCGGCGGCGCCGCAAGCAGCTGACCGAGGCGATGCCGCGCACCGAGGTGCCGGGGCAGCCGTACGGGGAGGGCTGGGAGAGCGAGGAGCCGTCCGCGGCGCCGCCGCGGACGTACGACTTCCACGGGGAGCGGGTGCTCATCGTCGACGACGACGTGCGCAACGTCTTCGCCCTGACGAGCGTGCTGGAGCAGCACGGGCTCGCGGTGCTCTACGCAGAGAACGGGCGGGAGGGCATCGAGGTCCTGGAGCAGCACGACGACGTGTCGCTGGTCCTGATGGACATCATGATGCCGGAGATGGACGGGTACGCGACGACGTCCGCGATCCGGCGCATGCCGCAGTTCGCGGGCCTGCCGATCATCGCGCTCACGGCGAAGGCGATGAAGGGGGACCGGGAGAAGGCCATCGACTCCGGGGCTTCCGACTACGTCACCAAGCCGGTCGAACCCGATTACCTCCTGTCGGTGATGGAGCAGCACATGCGCGGAGACTGATCGGCGGGCGGGCGGTGACCGGAGGGCACGGGGGGAACCTTCTGCCCTCCCCTCACGTTTCCGCTTCGTGCACAGTGACATCTTGGTGACAGGGTGTGGCGATCTCGGGACTGGGGCTACGATGACCGGCACAAGGACGGACGGCGCAAGGATGCCGTCCTCTGGGGCGGGGCCCGGCGCGCATGCCGGAGCCAGGAGCCGGGGAGGCCCCATGCCGGGGCGAGGAGGACAGGGCATGGTGCAGAAGGCCAAGATCCTCCTGGTCGACGACAGGCCGGAGAATCTGCTGGCGCTGGAGGCCATCCTCTCCGCGCTCGATCAGACACTGGTCCGGGCGTCGTCGGGGGAGGAAGCGCTCAAAGCGCTGCTGACGGACGATTTCGCGGTCATCCTGCTGGATGTCCAGATGCCGGGCATGGACGGATTCGAAACGGCCGCGCACATCAAGCGGCGCGAGCGGACCCGGGACATCCCGATCATCTTCCTCACCGCGATCAATCACGGTCCGCACCACACCTTCCGCGGTTACGCGGCGGGCGCGGTGGACTACATCTCGAAGCCGTTCGACCCGTGGGTGCTGCGCGCCAAGGTCTCGGTCTTCGTCGAGCTCTACACCAAGAACTGCCAACTGCGGGAGCAGGCCGCCCTGCTGCGCCTGCAGCTGGAGGGCGGCGGCTCCCACAACGGCGACGGCAGCAAGGAGACCGCCGGGCTGCTGGCCGAGCTCTCCGCGCGGCTCGCCGCGGTCGAGGAGCAGGCCGAGGCCCTGACCAAGCAGCTCGGCGAGGACGAGGCCGATGCCGCGGTCGTGGCGACCGCCGCGCACCTGGAGCGCAAGCTGACCGGGCTGCGCCGGGCCCTGGACGCCCTGGAGCCGGGCGCCGGCGGCGGGGCGCCGATGCTGCCCGCCCAGGGCTGACGGACGGCGGGACGCTCGGGGTCGTGCCGCCGACGGGCCCAAGGTCCGGAAGCGGTGCTTCCGTAATGGTGCCTGGCCGGGTGTCAGGTGTGCCGGTGCGTCAAAGCGCCTACCGACGGGGCGACACGAACGGGTGAAGGGGTGGGCACGCGTGTCCACCGGCGTGCGCACCGGTAATCTCGGGCCCATGGCCTCAAGTACGTCCGGCAAGGGTTCCCAGAGCACCGCGGGCACCGCGAAGGGCCGCACCGGCCGTACGACGGCGCCGGCGAAGAAGGCGGCTCCCGCCCGCAAGCCTCCGGCGAAGAAGGCCGCGGCGGCCAAGCGGCCCCCGGTCAAGAAGGCCGCCGCCAAACCGGCGGCGTCCCCCACGGGGGGCGTGCTGCGGCTGGTGCGCGCCTGCTGGCTCGGTCTCGCGCACGCCATCGGCGCGGTCCTGCGCGGGCTCGGCCGCGGCGCGAAGAACCTCGACCCCGCGCACCGCAAGGACGGGGTCGCGCTGCTGTTGCTGGCCCTGGCCCTGATCGTCGCCGCCGGGACCTGGTCGAACCTGAGCGGGCCCGTCGGGGACCTGGTCACGATGCTGGTCACCGGCGCCTTCGGGCGCCTCGACCTGCTCGTGCCGATCCTGCTGGGCGTCATGGCGGTGCGGTTCATCCGCCACCCCGAGCAGTCCGACGCCAACGGCCGCATCGGCGTGGGCCTGACCGCCCTGGTCATCGGTGTCCTCGGACTGGTCCACATCGCCTGCGGGGCGCCGGGCCGCGACGAGGGCACCACCGCGATGCAGAACGCGGGCGGGCTGATCGGCTGGGGTGCCTCCAAGCCGCTGATCTTCACCATGGGCGCGCCGCTGGCCGTGCCGATGCTGGTGCTGCTCACCGTGTTCGGGCTGCTCGTGGTCACCGCGACCCCGGTCAACGCGATCCCGCAGCGGCTGCGCGCGCTCGGGATCCGGCTCGGGATCATCGCGCCCAACGAGTACGACGAGCGGTACGCCGAGCGGGAGGCCGCGGGGCGCCGGGACCGCCACGACGCCGAGCAGTGGCGGGCCCGCACCGGGGCTGCAGCGGGCCCCGACGGACCCGGTGGTCCGGACGATCCCGCCGACGCCGCCGAGGCGGCGGCGCTGGCCCGGCGGCGCAGGCCGCGGCGCACCGCCGCGCGGCCCGGCGGGCGGGAGATGGACGCGGTCGACGTGGCCGCGGCGGCCGCCGCCGCGCTGGACGGGGTGGTCTACGGAGGTCTGCCCCCGTCGCCGCTGGTCGCCGACCTCACCCAGGGGATCTCCGTGGAGCGCGAGGGCGTCGAGGTCACCGCTCCGGTGCCGCCCGCCCGCGAGGAGCGGCCCGCGGCCTCCGCCGCCGCCTCCGCCCCTGTCGTGCCCGTCGTCCCGGCCGGGGCGGACGCGCCGCACGAGCGCACCGCCGCGGCCTCCGGGACCCTGTCGGTGCCCGACCTGACGAAGGCCCCGCCGGAGTCCCAGCCGCTGCCGCCCCGCGCCGAACAGCTCCAGCTGCGCGGGGACATCACGTACGCGCTGCCCTCGCTGGACCTGCTGGAGAAGGGCGGGCCCGGCAAGACCCGCAGCGCCGCCAACGATTCGGTCGTCGCCTCGCTGACGAACGTCTTCACCGAGTTCAAGGTCGACGCGCAGGTCACCGGGTTCACCCGGGGCCCGACGGTCACCCGCTACGAGGTGACGCTCGGCGCCGCCGTGAAGGTCGAGCGGATCACGGCGCTGGCGAAGAACATCGCCTACGCCGTGGCCTCGCCGGACGTGCGGATCATCAGCCCGATCCCCGGCAAGTCGGCGGTCGGCATCGAGATCCCGAACACCGACCGGGAGATGGTCAACCTCGGCGACGTGCTGCGCCTGGCCGACGCCGCCGAGGACGACCACCCGATGCTGGTCGCGCTCGGCAAGGACGTCGAGGGCGGCTACGTCATGGCCAACCTCGCGAAGATGCCGCACGTGCTGGTCGCCGGTGCCACCGGCTCCGGCAAGTCCTCCTGCATCAACTGCCTGATCACATCGATCATGGTGCGGGCGACGCCGGAGGACGTGCGGATGGTGCTCGTCGACCCCAAGCGCGTCGAGCTCACCGCGTACGAGGGCATCCCGCACCTGATCACGCCGATCATCACCAACCCCAAGCGGGCCGCCGAGGCCCTCCAGTGGGTGGTGCGCGAGATGGACCTGCGCTACGACGACCTGGCGGCCTTCGGCTACCGGCACATCGACGACTTCAACCGGGCGATCCGGGAGGGCAAGATCAAGCTGCCGCCGGGCAGCGAGCGGGAGCTGAGCCCGTACCCGTACCTGCTGGTGATCGTCGACGAGCTCGCCGACCTGATGATGGTGGCCCCGCGCGACGTCGAGGACTCGATCGTGCGCATCACCCAGCTCGCCCGCGCGGCCGGCATCCACCTGGTGCTCGCCACCCAGCGGCCCTCGGTGGACGTGGTCACCGGCCTGATCAAGGCGAACGTGCCCTCGCGGCTCGCGTTCGCCACCTCCTCGCTCGCCGACAGCCGGGTCATCCTGGACCAGCCGGGCGCCGAGAAGCTGATCGGCAAGGGCGACGGACTGTTCCTGCCGATGGGGGCGAACAAGCCGGTCCGCCTCCAGGGCGCCTTCGTCACCGAGGACGAGATCGCCGGGATCGTGCAGCACTGCAAGGACCAGATGGCGCCCGTCTTCCGGGACGACGTGACCGTGGGGCAGAAGCAGAAGAAGGAGATCGACGAGGAGATCGGCGACGACCTCGACCTGTTGTGCCAGGCGGCGGAGCTGGTGGTCTCCACCCAGTTCGGTTCCACTTCCATGCTCCAGCGCAAACTGCGCGTGGGCTTCGCCAAGGCCGGCCGGCTCATGGACCTCATGGAGTCCCGGGGCGTGGTCGGTGCGAGCGAGGGCTCCAAGGCGCGTGACGTCCTGGTCAAACCCGACGAACTCGACGCGATCCTCGCGGTGATCCGTGGCCAGGACGTCCCCTAGAACGGGGGTCCGTCCGGCTCACCCGACCGTATGGGATCGGCGGGCAACCGTTTCCCCCGGGCGTGCGTCAAGTTGAGGGAGGCAGCGGCGGGTGTTCCCGAAGCCATTCGGATGGCGTAGGGAGTACACCCCTCCGGTTGCCCCACCCTTTCGTCACCCCCCTAGACTGGGAAGCCAGCAGGTGGCTACACGCTCGAAAGGCGCACTCGTGTCCATCGGCAACTCCAACTCCCCCGAAGAAGAGCGTCCTTCGACCGACGGCCGGTCCGAGGACCGCATCGTCGAACCTTCCGTTGAAGGACCGTCCATCGGGACGGCCCTCAAGAAGGCCCGGATCGCCGCCGGGCTGACAGTCGACGAGGTCAGTTCCACCACCCGCGTGCGCATCCCGATCGTGCACGCGATCGAAGAGGACGACTTCACGCGGTGCGGCGGCGACGTCTACGCCCGCGGCCACATCCGTACGCTCGCCCGCGCCGTGCACATCGATCCGGCACCCCTGGTCGAGAGCTACGACGCGGCCCACGGCGGCCGGCCGGCACCCACCCCCGCCGCGCCGATGTTCGAAGCCGAGCGGATCCGCCCCGAACGGCAGCGGCCCAACTGGACCGCCGCCATGGTCGCCGCCATCGTCGCCGTGATCGGCTTCGTCGGCTTCACCGCCTTCAGCGGCGGCGGCGACGGTCAGGCCAAGCGGCCGGTGGCGGAAGGTTCCGCCGCCCCCAAGCCCGCACCCAAGCAGCCCGCGGGCAAGCCGGCCGCCCAGCCCCAGCAGACCCCGTCGGCGCCCAAGCCGGAGCCCTCCGACAGTGCCATCGCCGCGGCCCCCAAGGACCTCGTCACCGTCGTCCTGACGGCCGACACCGGCGAGAGCTGGATCTCCGCGAAGGACCACAGCGGCCGGCTGCTCTTCGACGGAACCCTCGCGCAGGGCGAGTCGAAGACCTTCACGGACAAGGAGTCCGTGGACCTCGTGCTCGGCGACGCAGGGGTCGTCAAGCTGTTCGTGAACGGCAAGGAGATCAAGGAGCGCTTCCAGGCCGGTCAGGTGGAACGTCTCACGTACACCAAGGACGACCCGCGCCAGGGCCAGGCCCAGGCGGGCTGACCAGCACGGAATAGAAAGTTCCAGATCCCCGGGATCCCGCGCGGCACCTGCCGCCGGCCCCGGGGATCTTGTTCTGGGGGGACTTGGGCGGGGACCCGCGTCCGGACGAAGTAGTCTTGAGTCCATGCCCGAACGCCGTACCGTCGCCCTTGTCACTCTTGGCTGCGCCCGTAACGAGGTGGACTCGGAGGAGCTCGCAGGCCGCTTGGCGGCGGATGGCTGGGAGCTCGTCGAGGACGCCGCAGACGCGGACGTAGCCGTCGTCAACACCTGTGGCTTCGTCGAAGCCGCCAAGAAGGACTCCGTAGACGCCCTGCTGGAAGCCAACGATCTCAAGGATCACGGCAAGACCCAGGCCGTCGTCGCCGTCGGCTGTATGGCCGAGCGCTACGGCAAGGAGCTCGCCGAAGCGCTCCCCGAGGCCGACGGGGTCCTCGGCTTCGACGACTACGCCGACATCTCCGACCGCCTCCAGACGATCCTCAACGGTGGCATCCACGCCTCCCACACCCCGCGCGACCGGCGCAAGCTGCTGCCGATCAGCCCGGCGGAACGCCAGGACACCGCGGTGGCCCTGCCCGGACACGCCCAGGAGCCCGAGGCCGCCCCGGCGGACCTCCCCGAGGGCCTCGCGCCCGCCTCCGGTCCGCGCGCCCCGCTGCGCCGCCGCCTCGACAAGAGCCCGGTCGCCTCGGTCAAGCTGGCCTCCGGCTGCGACCGGCGCTGCTCCTTCTGCGCCATCCCGTCCTTCCGGGGCTCCTTCATCTCCCGCCGCCCCAGCGACGTGCTGGGCGAGACGCGCTGGCTCGCGGAGCAGGGCGTCAAGGAGATCATGCTGGTCTCCGAGAACAACACCTCGTACGGCAAGGACCTCGGCGACATCCGCCTGCTGGAGACCCTGCTGCCCGAGCTGGCCGAGGTGGACGGCATCGAGCGCGTCCGCGTCAGCTACCTCCAGCCCGCCGAGATGCGGCCCGGACTGATCGACGTGCTCACCTCGACCCCCAAGGTCGTGCCGTACTTCGACCTGTCCTTCCAGCACTCGGCCCCCGACGTGCTGCGCGCCATGCGCCGTTTCGGTGACACCGACCGCTTCCTGGAGCTGCTGGACACCATCCGCAGCAAGGCCCCGCAGGCCGGCGTCCGGTCCAACTTCATCGTCGGTTTCCCCGGCGAGACCGAGTCGGACTTCGCCGAGCTGGAGCGTTTCCTCACCCACGCCCGCCTCGACGCCATCGGCGTCTTCGGCTACTCCGACGAGGACGGCACCGAAGCCGTCGGCTACGAGAACAAGCTGGACGCGGACACCATCGCCGAGCGCCTCGCGCACATGCAGCGCCTCGCCGAGGAGCTCACCTCCCAGCGCGCGGAGGAGCGGATCGGGGAGACCCTGGAGGTGCTCGTCGAGACGGTCGTGCCGCTGGACGAGGCCGAGGAGGGCGAGGGCGCCTACGGGCGCGCCGCCCACCAGGCGCCCGAGACGGACGGCCAGGTGGTCTTCACGGACGGCTCGGGTCTGGTGCCGGGGCGTATCGTCACGGCCAAGGTGGTCGGAACGCTGGGTGTGGACCTGGTGGCGGAGCCTCTGGACCTGGAGCTTGAGGAGGAGGCCGGATGACCGGAGTCCCGGCATCGGCGGCGGGCGGGACCGGCCGCCGGCCCACGCCCGGCGCGAAGCTCGGGACTGCGGCCGTCAGTCAGGCCAGCCTCTGGAACATCGCCAACATCCTGACGATGATCCGGCTCGTGCTCGTGCCGGGATTCGTCCTGCTGCTGCTCGCCGACGGGGGCTACGACCCCGTCTGGCGGGCGCTGGCCTGGGCGGCCTTCGCCGTCGCCATGATCACGGACATCTTCGACGGGCATCTGGCCCGGACGTACAACCTGGTCACGGACTTCGGGAAGATCGCCGACCCCATCGCCGACAAGGCGATCATGGGGTCGGCTCTGGTGTGTCTGTCCTGGCTCGGCGACCTGCCCTGGTGGGTGACGGGGGTGATCCTCGGGCGTGAGCTCGGGATCACGCTGATGCGCTTCTGGGTGATCCGGTACGGAGTGATTCCGGCCAGCCGGGGCGGCAAGCTCAAGACCCTGGCCCAGGGCACCGCCGTGGGCATGTACGTGCTCGCCCTGACCGGGCCGCTGGCGACCATGCGGTTCTGGGTGATGGGGATCGCCGTCGTGCTGACCGTGGTCACCGGTCTGGACTACGTCCGGCAGGCCGTGGTGCTGCGCCGGGCCGGGCTGGCGGAGGAGCGGGCCGCGAAGTGACGTACGGGGCGGGGGACGCGCCGGAGACCTCCGGAGCGGCGGAGGACGCGGCGGGCACGGCCGGCGTGGCCGGCGACGTGCTGCGCATGCTCGCGGAGCGTGACCAGACGCTCGCGGTGGCGGAGTCGCTGACCGGCGGCATGGTCGCCGCCGAGATCACGGCGGTGCCGGGGGCCTCGCGCTCCTTCCTCGGCTCGGTCACGGCGTACGCCACTGAACTCAAGCACCGCGTCCTCGGGGTGGACGCGGCGCTGCTCGCGGCCGAAGGCGCGGTGAACGCGCAGGTCGCGGTCGAGATGGCGGCCGGAGTGCGGCGCCTGACGGGCGCCTCGTGGGGGATCGCGACCACCGGAGTGGCCGGTCCGGACCCTCAGGACGGGCAGCCCGTGGGCACGGTTTTCATCGCCGTGGCGGGTCCGGCGGGCAGGAAGTCGGCCCGGCTGCGGTTGAACGGCTCCCGCGCGGAAATTCGTAGGGAGAGTGCACGGACAGTGCTCGAACTCCTCTCAAGCGAACTCCGCGAGAATCTGCGGGGGCAGGATACGGAACGGAACGGGGGGATTTGATGTTTGCAGCCCTGAGTGAACACGACATCGCTCCCCGCACGGCCGCGGCGCGAGGCGGTACGGTGGGGCGTGAAGGTTACGGCTACACGGTCAGAGGAGGGAGCCACCGATGATTCTGCTCCGTCGCCTGCTGGGTGACGTGCTGCGTCGGCAGCGCCAGCGCCAGGGCCGTACTCTGCGCGAAGTCTCCTCGTCCGCCCGAGTTTCGCTCGGCTATCTCTCCGAGGTGGAGCGGGGGCAGAAGGAGGCATCCTCCGAGCTGCTCTCCGCGATCTGCGACGCGTTGGACGTACGGATGTCCGAGCTGATGCGCGAAGTCAGTGACGAGCTGTCGCTGGCGGAGCTTGCGCAGTCGGCCGCCGCAAGCGAACCGGTGCCGGCACCGGTGCGCCCGATGCTCAATTCGGTTTCCGTGGCCTCGGTCACGGGCGGACCGGAGCGGGTGACCATCAAGGCACCCGTGGAAGCGGTGAACGTCGTCGCCGCTTGAGCGCGAGTCAAGCATGTGAGCGTGGCGGGAGCCCCGGAGGGTGCGTGAGCACCGGCCGGGGCTCTTTGCCGTCCGGGGCCGGTGGGGCGACGCGGCGGGCGTTCTGGGTGCGGGGGCCACGGTCCTGCGGGAGGATGGGCGCGTCCGGGATCCGGCCCTCCCCCAGACTCCGTCCGGGGGTACCCCGTGGAGGTGGCCGTGCGGCGGTTGCTCATACCCTTCGCCCTGGCGGTGGGCGTCCTGTGGTGGTGGGCCGTGCTGCGGCTCGCGCTGGTGCCGGAGGGCGCCGGGCCCGTGGAGGGCGCCGTCGCGGTGGGCGGATGGGGGCTGGGGCTGCTGCCCGTGCACTGCACGGGGCAGATCCCCGTACGCAGGGCCCGGGCGGCCGCAGGGGCTGCCGGGGCACCGGCCGCCGGGGTGGGGAAGGGGCTCACCAGGGCATCGATACTCCGCCGTTCGGACGAAGGATCTGGCCCGTCATGAAGGACGAGGCGTCGCAGGCCAGGTAGAGCACCGCCTGGGCGATGTCCTCGGGCTCCCCGACCCGGCGCAGCGGGGACATCCGGACCATGGCCTCCTCCGTCCGCTGCTGGACCTCGGAGCCGTGCCGGCCGGTCATGGGAGTGCGGATCCAGCCCGGGGCGACGGCGTTGACGCGGATGCCGTGCGGGCCGGCCTCGGTCGCGAGGGTCTTCGTGAGCTGGACCACGGCGGCCTTGGCGGCGCTGTAGCAGAGCAGCCCCGGCTGGGCGGCGTCCACGGCGCCGGAGGCCATGGTGACCACCGAGCCGGGGCGGCCGGCGGCGATCATGGCGCTGACGGCCTCCTGGCAGGTGCGCAGCACCCCTTTGAAGTTGATGTCCAGGATCCGGTCGAGGTCCTCGTCGGTGGTCTCCAGGACGCTGCTGGTGTGCATCACGCCCGCGACGGCGGCGGTGATGTCCAGGGGACCGGCCGCGGCGACGGCGGCCCGTAGCGCGGTGCGGTCGGTGACGTCGAGGGGGTGGGCGGTTGCGGCGCCGCCGCCCTTGGTGATCAGGGCGGCGGTCTCGGCGAGGCCCGGCTCGTCGCGGTCCGCGCAGTGCACGACGGCGCCGGCCCGGGCGAGGAGGAGGGCGGTGGCGCGGCCTATCCCGCTCGCGGCTCCGGTGACGAGCGCGGTGCGGCCGGTGAGGTCGTACGGGGTGTCGTACGGGGTGGGTGTGGGCATGCAGGGACCGTACGAGCGCATCTGACGACCCGTCAACTAGTGCGTCGGGGTCCGCTCCGGGGCGGGGGCCGGACCGGCCTGGCAGCCGGGACACCAGTACGCGGGGCGGCCGTCCTGGACGGCCTCGCGCACCGGGGTGCCGCAGCGCAGGCAGGGACGGTGGGCGCGGCCGTAGACGAACAGCTCCCGGCCGGGGCGGCGGCTGCCGGTGGTGTTGCGGCGCCGGGGCCGTCCGGGGTCGCCGGTGTTCGCGGCCAGCAGGCGCTGTGCGGCGGCGGCCAGGCGGGGGAGGGTGGCCGCCGGGTCCGGGAGGTCCCCGACCGGGGTCCAGGGGGTGACCTGGGCGAGGAAGCAGAGCTCGGCCTTGTAGATGTTGCCGATGCCCGCCAGGTTGCGCTGGTCGAGCAGGGCCTCGCCCAGGGGCCGCGCGGGGGCGGCGAGCAGGTTGGCCGCCGCCCTGGCCGGATCCCAGTCGGGGCCGAGCAGATCGGGGCCGAGGTGGCCCACCACGCGGTGCTCGTCGGCGGTGCGGAGCAGTTCGAGGACGGGCAGGCGGTAGCCGACGGCGGTGGCCCCGGCGTTGGCCAGGACCGCCCGGATCTCGTGGGCGGGGCCGCCGCGCCACTTCTGGTCCGGGGCGAAGACGTACCAGGCGCCGTCCATGCGCAGGTGGCTGTGGAGGGTGAGGCCGCTGTCGAGGCGGGTCAGGAGGTGCTTGCCGCGCGGGGTGACGTCGAGGACCGTGTGCCCGGTGAGGTCGGCGGTGGCGAAGCGTGGGACGCGCAGGTCGGCGCGGGTGAGGGGCTCGCCCGCGAGCGCGGCGTGCAGGCGGGCCGCGACGCGGTGGACGCTGTCTCCTTCGGGCATGCGGCCATTGTCGCGCCGTCCGGCCGGGGCCTGGCGGCGGTGCCCGGCGGGCCGGCGGGCCGGCGGGCCGGTACGGGGCGAGCCCCCGCGCCGGGGTGCCGGTGCGGGGGCTCGTCGGGGTGCGGTGCCGTGGTGCGGCCGTCCGCTACTTCCAGGTCAGGCCGTCCTTGAGGGCGAACGGGTCACCCCAGTACTTGGCGCCGGAGACCTTCGTGTCGGCCGAGGGGGCCAGGGCGACCACGCAGGCGGTCTGGGTCTGGCCGTTGGTGAATCCCTTCGGCATCGACGAGTCCTCACACTTGGCGAACTTGCCGATGACGTAGAGGTCTTGGGCCTCGCTGCCGTCGCCGAGCAGACCCTTGATGTGGCTGACCGAGGTGAAGGACAGGTCGGTGGTGCCCGTGTTCTTCACCGTGTAGTGGATGTAGTAGGGCACCTTGCCCTTGACCTTGTCGCCGAGCTTCATGGCGTCCAGGTCGGCGAGCTGACCCTGCTCGATGTTGGTGACCGTGAGGGCGATCTGGCCGCTGGTCTTGCCGGACGTGAACGGGAACTCGGCGGCCTCGCCGATCTTGTACTGCTGGCCGGGCTTGGCCGCTCCCTTCGCACCCGCGGCCGGGGCGCCGGGGGCCGGGGCGCTCGCGGACGGGGCGCCGGAGGCGCCGGTGCTCGGGGCGGCCTGGGAGGCGCCGGCCGGGGAGCTCGGCTGCGTCGGCGCCAGCTCTTCGTTGCCGTCCTTGCAGCCCGTGAGGACGAGGGTGCCGGCGACGGCCAGGCCGAGCGCTCCGAGGGTGCTTCTACGCATGCTGAAGGTGCTCACTTTTCTTGTCCCCCATGTCGGTGTCTCTGTTCGCACAGCGTCGAACGCGACGTGTGTGATCACCTTGATAAAGCATGAATAAGTACTTCGGTGGGCTCGGGGGTGTCTGGCGGCCGTTTCGTGACATGCCCAAGACATACGTGGCCGGCTTGAGACCGCCCGGAGCACTCAGTTGCGCAGCCTCAGTCCCCTCGGGGTGGCGTGGAAGCCGGCCGCTTCGAGGGACCTGCCGAGCGGGGAGGTCAGGGCCGGGGCGGCGTTGACCCGCTCCACCGTCAGGTCCGGGAGGGTGCCCGCGCGGGAGGCCGCCACCAGGGCGGACATCGCCGCAGCGAGGCGCGGATCCTCGGGCTCCGGCCAGGCCAGCAGGGTCTTGCCGCCGCGCTCCAGGTAGAGGGTGAGCTCGCCGTCGACCAGGACCACCAGGGAGCCCGCCTTGCGGCCCGGCTTGTGGGTGGCGCCCGCCGGGGGCTCCGGCCAGCCAAGGGCCGCCCCGTAGGCGTTCGCCGGATCGGCCGCGGCCAGCACCACAGCCGCCAGCGGCGGCGGGGTCCGCTCGGCGGCCCGCAGGCGGTCCACCGCGCCGTCCATCGCGAACTGGGCCGCGCCCAGACCCTCCACCACGTACCCCCGCCGGGCCTGCCCGCTGTCCTCGAACGCGGACAGGATCCGGTACACCGCGCTGAACCCGCCCTCGACCCCCTCCGCCGCCACCGCCCCGCGCGTGACCACGCCGTGCCGGTCCAGCAGGGTCCGGGCCAGCGCGTGCGCCCGGTGCGTCGGGTCGGGCGCGGGCGCGGGCAGCAGGGACCAGCGGCCCGAGACCGTGGGCGGGCCCGTACGGGAGACGGTGGCGCTCAGGGTCCCGTACCGGCCGCGCGGCACCGTACGGCGGGCCCGGTGCGCGGTGGCCCCCGCCGTGCGGCCCGAGCCGAGCAGGGAGCGCAGCGGGGCCAGGGTGTCGTTCGTCACACGGCCCGACCAGGCCAGGTCCCACAGGGCCGAGGACAGCTCCAGGTCGGAGGCGTCCGGGAGGCCGGCGCGGACCTCTTGCACCAGCTGCCGGAAGAACAGGGCCCGCCCGGAGGACAGGGCCTCCAGCACCCCCTGGTGCAGCGGGGACGGCTCCAGAGGGTGGGCCGGGGGCAGCAGCAGGGGCGCCGCGTCCGCCAGGTAGAGGGAGATCCAGCCGTCCTTGCCCGGCAGGGCGCCGGCTCCCGCCCACACCACCTCGCCCGTCGTGGTCAGCTCGTCCAGCAGCGCCGGGGAGTACCCGGCGACCCGCGAGGGCAGGATCAGCCGCTCCAGGGCCGAGGCCGGGACCGGAGCGCCCTGGAGCTGCTCGATGGCGCGGGCCAGGCCGTCGATGCCGCGCAGCCCACCGCCCAGGTGCTGCCACTGGGGCAGGAAGGTGGCCAGCGAGGCCGGCGGGACGGGCTCCAGTTCCTGGCGGAGCGCGGCCAGCGAGCGGCGCCGCAGCCTGCGCAGCACCGTGGCGTCGCACCACTCCTGGCCGATGCCCGCCGGATGGAACTCGCCCTGAACCAGCCGGCCCGGCGCCGCGAGCCGGTGCAGGGCGCCCTCCGTCACCGCCGAGCCCAGGCCGAACCGGGCGGCGGCGGTGGCGGTGGTGAACGGGCCGTGGGTGCGCGCGTAGCGGGCCAGCAGATCGCCGAGGGGGTCCTTGACCGGCTCGGTGAACGCCTCCGGGACCCCCACCGGCAGGGCCGTGCCCAGCGCGTCCCGCAGCCGGCCGGCGTCCTCGATCGCCGCCCAGTGGTCCGCGCCGCCGATCCGGACCCGGATCGCCCGGCGGGCCGCCGCCAGCCCGGGGGCCCAGCCGGGCTCGGCGCCCCGCTCCGCCAGTTCGGCGTCGGTCAACGGGCCCAGCAGGCGCAGCAGGTCGGCCACCGACTCGGCGTCCTTGGCCCGGCGGTCGCCGGTCAGCCACTGGAGCTCCCGCTCCAGCTCCTCCAGTACCCCGGCGTCGAGCAGTTCGCGCAGCTCGGCCTGGCCCAGGAGCTCGGCCAGCAGCCGGGAGTCCAGCGAGAGCGCTGCCGCGCGCCGCTCGGCGAGCGGCGAGTCCCCCTCGTAGAGGAACTGGGCGACGTACCCGAACAGGAGGGAGCGGGCGAAGGGGGAGGGCTCCGGGGTGGTCACCTCGACCATGCGCACGCGCCGCGCCTCGATGTCCCCCATCAGCTCCGTCAGCCCCGGCACGTCGAAGACGTCCTGGAGGCACTCCCGTACGGCTTCCAGCACGATCGGGAACGAGCCGAACTCCGAGGCCACCTGCAGCAGTTGCGAGGCCCGTTGGCGCTGTTGCCACAACGGGGTGCGCTTGCCCGGGCTGCGGCGCGGCAGCAGCAGCGCGCGGGCCGCACACTCGCGGAACCGGGAGGCGAACAGGGCCGACCCGCCGACCTGGTCGGTGACGATCCCGCTGACCTCGCCCCGCTCGAAGGCGACGTCGGCCGCACCGAGCGGCGCCTGTTCGTCGTCGAACGCGAAGTCCGCGGGGCGCGAGGGGTCGTGGTCGAGGAGGTCCACGGAGAGCAGGTCGGCGTCCGGCAGGCGCAGGACGATCCCGTCGTCGGCGTGCATGACCTGGGCGTCCATGCCGTACTTCTCGGCGAGGCGGGCACCGAGCGCCAGCGCCCAGGGGGCGTGCACCTGGGCGCCGAAGGGGGAGTGGACCACCACCCGCCAGTCGCCCAGTTCGTCGCGGAACCGCTCGACCACGATGGTCCGGTCGTCCGGCACGTGGCCGCAGGCCTCGCGCTGCTCGGCGAGGTAGGCGATGACGTTCTGCGCCGCGCGGGCGTCCAGGCCGGCCGCCAGCAGCCGCAGCCGGGCGTCCTCCTCGGTGAGCCCGCCCAGCTCGCGCAGGAACGCGCCGACCGCACGGCCCAGTTCGAGGGGGCGGCCCAGCTGGTCGCCCTTCCAGAACGGCAGCCGGCCCGGTACCCCGGGGGCCGGGGTGACCAGGACCCGGTCGCGGGTGATGTCCTCGATCCGCCAGGAGGTCGTGCCCAGGGTGAACACGTCGCCCACGCGGGACTCGTAGACCATCTCCTCGTCCAGCTCGCCGACCCGGCCGCCGCCCTTCTTGGGGTCCGATCCGGCGAGGAAGACCCCGAAGAGTCCGCGGTCCGGGATGGTCCCCCCGGAGGTGACCGCGAGCCGCTGGGCGCCGGGCCGGCCGGTGACCGTCCCCGCCACCCGGTCCCAGACCACCCTGGGTCTGAGCTCCGCGAAGGCGTCGGAGGGGTAGCGGCCCGCCAGCATGTCCAGCACCGCCGTGAACGCCGATTCCGGCAGCGCCGCGAAGGGCGCCGCCCGCCGTACCAGGGCGAGGAGGTCGTCCAGCTGCCAGGTGTCCATCGCCGTCATCGCGACCAGTTGCTGGGCGAGGACGTCCAGCGGGTTGGAGGGGATGCGCAGGGACTCGATCGCCCCGGTGCGCATCCGCTCGGTGACCACGGCCGCCTGGACCAGGTCCCCGCGGTACTTGGGGAAGACCACCCCCGTGGAGACGGCGCCCACCTGGTGTCCGGCACGGCCCACGCGCTGGAGCCCGGAGGCCACCGAGGGCGGCGACTCCACCTGGACCACCAGGTCCACCGCGCCCATGTCGATGCCGAGTTCCAGGCTGGACGTGGCGACCACGGCGGGCAGCCGGCCCGCCTTCAGGTCCTCCTCGACCAGGGCCCGCTGCTCCTTGGACACCGAGCCGTGGTGCGCGCGGGCCAGCAGGGGAGGCGCCCCGTGGGCCGCGCCGGACTGGGCCATGATCTCGGCGGGCGGCGCCCCCTCGGGCAGGGGCTCGCCCACGGCCCGCTCGTAGGCGATCTCGTTGAGCCGGTTGCAGAGCCGCTCCGCGAGACGTCGGGAGTTGGCGAACACGATCGTCGAACGGTGGGCCTGCACCAGGTCCGCGATCCGCTCCTCCACATGCGGCCAGATCGACGGCTTGTCACCGCCCTCGCGGCCCTCGGTGGCGGGGGAGCCCCCCAACTCGCCCATGTCCTCCACGGGTACGACCACCGACAGGTCGAACTCCTTGTCCGAGGGCGGCTGCACGATCTCCACCCGGCCGCGCGGGGCGAGGTACCGGGCGACCTCCTCCACCGGCCGGACCGTCGCCGACAGCCCGATCCGGCGGGCCGGGCGCGGCAGCAGCTCGTCCAGCCGCTCCAGAGACAGGGCCAGGTGCGCCCCGCGCTTGGTCCCCGCGACGGCGTGCACCTCGTCCAGGATCACCGTCTCGACCCCCGCCAGCGCCTCCCTGGCCGCCGAGGTCAGCATCAGGAACAGCGACTCCGGGGTGGTGATCAGGATGTCCGGCGGTCTGACGGCCAGCGCGCGGCGCTCGGCGGGCGGGGTGTCCCCGGAGCGGATGCCCACCCGGATGTCCGGCTCGGGCAGGCCCAGGCGCGCCGACTCCTGCCGGATCCCGGTCAGGGGGCTGCGCAGGTTGCGCTCCACGTCCACGGCGAGGGCCTTGAGCGGGGACACGTACAGCACGCGGCAGCGCTTCTTCGGTTCGGCGGGCGGCGGGTCCGCGGCGAGCCGGTCGAGGGCGGCGAGGAAGGCGGCGAGGGTCTTGCCGGAACCGGTCGGAGCCACGACGAGCACGTCCGAGCCCTCCCCGATCGCCCGCCAGGCGCCCTCCTGTGCGGCGGTGGGCGTACGGAAGGCCCCCGTGAACCAGGAACGGGTCGCGGGGGAGAACGAGTCGAGCGCAGCGCCTGCCATGCCCCCATCGTGCACCCCGGCACTGACAACGCACCGGACCTGCGCGGACACCCCCGGGGGCGGCGCGCAGAATGGGGTCATGGGGACGGACGGAACGCACGACGGGCGCCGGGAGTGGGCCCGCCACTGGCAGTACCCGCAGCTGCCGGGGCTGGACCTGCTGCGCGCCCACTACGTCCGCCACACCTTCCCGCGCCACGCGCACGACGGCTACGTCATCGCGGCCGTCACCGGCGGCGTCGAGGAGATCGGCCTGCCCTCCGGCACGGTCCGGGCGGGGCCGGGCAGCGTGGTGCTGATCAACCCGGAGGTGGCGCACACCGCGCGCGCCGGGGCGCCCGAGGGCTGGGCGTACGCCACCCTCTACCCCTCCCGGGACCTGATCGCCGAGGTCGCCTCCGAGATCGGCGGCCTCCGCGGCACCCCCGGCTTCACCGCCGACATGGTCCCCGACCCGGAGGCCTCGCGGGCCATCACCGACGTGCACCGGGCCGCCGAGGCCGGCAACGCGCTCGCCGCCGACACCCTGCTGCGGGGCGTCGTGGCGCGGATGCTCACCCGGCACGCGGGCCCGCTGCCCGCCCGGCCGCCGCGGCGCGCGGGCGCGGCCGACGCGGAGCGGGCCCGGAGCGTGCTGGAGGAGCGGATGGCCGAGCCGCCCTCGCTGGAGCGCCTCGCGGAGGAACTGGGCACCAGCCCCTTCGCCCTGCTGCGCGCCTTCCGGGACCGGTACGGGATGCCGCCCCACACCTGGCTGACCGACGCCCGGGTCCGCAGGGCGCGCCTGCTGCTCGACGCGGGCACCGCGCCCGCCGAGGCGGCCGTCACCGTCGGCTTCACGGACCAGCCGCACCTGAACCGGCACTTCACCCGGATCGTCGGGGTGCCCCCGGGCGCGTACCGACGGGAGCGGGCCGCGGGCTAGGTCCTGCTGTGGTCCCGGCGCCGCCCTCGCCCGTGCCCGGCCGGGGCCCCGGCCTGCGGCGACGGGGACGCCGGGCGGGTGCAAGAACGTACAAGACCGTCCGCCGCGCCCCGCGTACGTTCGGGGCGTGGGAGAGAATCAGATGGTGATACGAGAGGCCCCCGTGCACGACGGGGGACCGACCCCCGGGCGGCCGCGGGCCGCCGTCGTCCGCGACGCCCTCGGGGTGGGAGTGGCCGTCGGCCTGTCGGGATTCGCCTTCGGCGTGACCGCCGCCGGGGCCGGGATCAGCGTGCTGCAGGCCTGCGTGCTGAGCCTGCTCGTCTTCACCGGAGCGTCGCAGTTCGCCCTGGTCGGCGCGCTCGCGGCGGGTGGCAACCCCTTCACCGCGGCCGCCGGGGCCTTCTTCCTGGGCACCCGCAACGCCTTCTACGGGCTGCGGCTGTCCCAGCTGCTCGCGCTGCCCCGGGCCGTGCGCCCCTTCGCCGCGCACTGGGTGATCGACGAGACCACCGCCGTGGCGCTGGCGCAGTCCGACCGCAAGGCCGCCCGGCTCGGCTTCACCGTCACCGGGCTCAGCCTCTACCTGCTGTGGAACCTCACCACCCTGCTGGGCGCGCTCGGCGCCGAGGCCATCGGGGACACCTCCGCCTGGGGGCTGGACGCCGCCGGGCCCGCCGTGTTCCTCGCGCTGCTCGCGCCGATGCTGAAGACCTCCACCGAGCGGGCCGTCGCGGGCCTGGCCCTGGTCCTCGGACTGGGCTTCCTGCCCGTCCTGCCCTCCGGGGTGCCGGTGCTGATCGCCGCGCTGGCCGCGCCGGCCGTGCTGTGGATGAAGGGACGCCGCTCGTGAACGTCTGGATCGCCATCGCGGTGACCGTCGTCGGCTGCTACGCCGTCAAGCTCGCCGGACTCCTCGTGCCCGCCGGGGCCCTGGAGCGTCCCCTGGTGCGCAAGCTGTCCGCCCTGCTGCCGGTCGCGCTGCTCGCCGCGCTCACCGCCCAGCAGACCTTCAGCACCGGCCACGAGCTGGTGCTCGACGCCCGCGCCGCCGGGCTGGCGGCCGCCGCGCTGGCCCTGCTGCTGCGCGCCCCGTTCCTGGTGGTGGTCGGGGCGGCGGTGGTGGTCACCGCGGGCGTCCGGGCGCTGGGGGGCTGACCGCGCCGACCGGATGCCCGTACGCCCTGAGCGTCAGCAGGGCCTCCAGGGTGGCGATCGGCCGCCGCTCCAGCGAGCTGCCGGGCGCCCAGGCGCGGCGGCGCACCGGCCAGCCCCCGTCCGGCTGCTGCTCCGCCGCGAGGAAGTCCAGCGAGCGGCGCATCTCCTCGTCGGTGAACCAGCTCCGGGCCAGCGACTCCGGGCGCCGCGCGTAGTCGTACGGGAAGAGCAGCTCGCCCGGCGCGTAGCCGGGGGAGGGGGCGTACTCCTCGTGCCGATCCGGGTCGAGCACCACGAGGTGCCGCTCGCGCACCAGCCGCCCCAGCCGGTCCGCGGCCGCCGCCGCGCGGGCCCGGTCGGGGGCGCCGTCGAGGAAGGCCACCGCGCTCTGGACCTCGTAGGGGTGCGAGTGGCGCAGCGTCTCGATCCGCTCCCAGCAGAAGTCCGTGGCCCGGAACAGCCAGGCGTGCCAGATCCGGTTGCGGTGCAGCACCCCGACGACGGGGCCCGTGGTCAGCAGCTCGCCCGGCGGGTCGTCGCGCACCGGGTGGTAGGGCGCCAGGGGATGGTCGTGCGGGGCCGGGCGGACCAGGGGGAGCGCGCCCTCGGGGGTGGAGAGCCCGGTCAGGTGGCGGCAGAGCCGCTCGATGCGCTGGCCGGCGCAGCGGCCGAGGCTGTCGAGGACCCGCAGGGCGTGCGCGGTGTGCAGGGGCTGGCTCAGCGGGCCGCGCAGATCCGGGTCGAGCGCGTGTCCGTAGCCGCCGTCGTCGCCCAGGTACGCGCCGAGGGCGGCGTCCACCGCGTCGGCGTCCCCGCCGAGGAAGTGGAAGGCGAACCGCCGCTGCTCCAGCACCCGGGCCGTGAGCCAGATGAACTGTTCCGCGCGGGCCAGCGGGGCCGGCGGGGGAGATTCGTCTCCAGGCATGCGTGACACCGTAGGGCGCCGGGCGGGGGCGCAGGGGGCCAACGGGACGGGTGCACTCTCCCGGGCGGGATACTGGGGGCATGCGGTTGACGATTTTCTGGGAGCGGATGGCGGAGCACTTCGGTGCGGCCTACGCGGAGTCCTTCGCCCGGGACCACGTGATGGCGGAACTCGGCGGACGTACCGTGCACCAGGCACTGGACGCGGGCTGGGAGACCAAGGACGTGTGGCGTGCGGTGTGCGCGGCGATGGACGTGCCGGCCTCGCTGCGCTGAGGCGAACACCGTTTCGCGGTCCGGGAAGCGGGTGGGACAGACTGGTCGGCGTGGCAGTCAGTGATGAGACGACGACGACCGACCCGACCGCGGAGGCCCCCGACGACGGGGACGCACCGGACGATGGCGACGCACCCGACGACGGGGACGCACCGGACGACGGGAACGCACCGGAGACCGCGGACGGCGGGGACGCGTCCGCCGGGACCGCTCCCGGCCGGGCGGAGGCGCGGATGCCGCGCTGGCTGCCGCGCGCGGTGGTCCTCGTACTGGCGCTGGTCGCCTGTTTCCAGCTCGGCAGCTGGGCCTTCCACCAGCTGATCGGGCTGCTGGTCAACATCCTGATCGCGTTCTTCCTGGCGCTCGCGATCGAACCCGCCGTGGCCAGGATGGCGGCCCGCGGCATGCGCCGCGGGCTCGCCACCTTCCTGGTGTTCCTCGGGGTGTTCGTCGCGACGGCGGGCTTCCTCGCGCTGCTCGGCTCGATGCTCGCCGGACAGATCGTCGACATGGTGGAGGGCTTCCCGCGCTACCTCGACTCGGTGATCAACTCGATCAACGCCACCTTCCACACCGAGCTGTCCCGCCTGGAGATCCAGGACAGCCTGCTGCACTCCGACTGGCTCCAGAAGTACGTGCAGAACAGCGCGACCGGTGTGCTCGACGTGTCCACCACCGTGCTCGGCGGGCTCTTCAGGCTGCTGACGGTCGGCCTGTTCTCCTTCTACTTCGCCGCCGACGGGCCCCGGCTGCGGCGCGCGCTGTGCTCCGTGCTGCCGCCCGCGAAGCAGGCCGAGGCGCTCCGGGCCTGGGAGATCGCCGTCGCCAAGACGGGCGGCTACCTGTATTCCCGCGGCCTGATGGCGCTGATCTCCGGCATCGCCCACTACGTCGTCTTCGAGTTCCTCGACCTGCCGTACGCGCCCGCCCTGGCGGTGTGGGTGGGGCTGGTCTCCCAGTTCATCCCCACCATCGGCACCTATCTGGCGGGCGCGCTGCCGATGCTGATCGCCTTCACGGTCAACCCGTGGTACGCGCTGTACGTGCTCGGCTTCGTGGTCGTCTACCAGCAGTTCGAGAACTACATGCTCCAGCCGAAGCTGACCGCGCGGACGGTGGACATCCATCCCGCGGTGGCCTTCGGGTCGGTGATCGCGGGCACCGCCCTGCTGGGCGCGGTCGGGGCGCTGATCGCGATCCCGGCCGTGGCGACGCTGCAGTCCTTCCTCGGCGCGTACGTCAAGCGCTACGAGGTCACGGACGCGGCTCCTGCGACGGCGGCTGCGCGGACCCGTCGAGCACGGAGGCCAGGAGTGCGGTGATACGGGCCTCGGTCTCGGCCTTGTCGAGTCCGAGGCCGCTCAGCACGCCGTCGCCGTCCTCCAGTTCGAGGAGGGCGAGCAGGATGTGCTCGGTGCCGACGTAGCCGTGGCCCAGGCGCAGGGCCTCGCGGAAGGTGAGCTCCAGGGCCTTCTTGGCGCCCGCGTCGAAGGGGACGAGGTCGGGGACGGGGGCGCCCGAGGGTTCCGGCAGGGCGGCCGTGACGGCGGTGCGGAGGTCGGCGGTGGAGAGCTGCCGGGCGGTGAGGGCCGTGATCCACAGACCCTCGGGCTCGGCGAGCAGGCCCAGGACCAGGTGCTCGGGGCGGATCTCGGTGTGGCCGGCCGCGCGGGCCTCGTTCTGTGCGCTCACGACGACGTTGCGGGCGCGGGGGGTGAAGCGCCCGAAGCCCTGGTTCGGGTCGAGGCCGGGGTCGCCCTCCTTGTCGGCCTTGGGGACGAAGCGCTTCTGCGCCGCCTGGCGGGTGACGCCCATGCTGCGGCCGATGTCCGTCCAGGAGGCGCCGGAGCGGCGGGCCTGGTCGACGAAGTGGCCGATGAGGTGGTCCGCCACGTCACCGAGGGCCTCGGCGGCGACCACGGCGCCGCTGAGCTGCTCCAGGGTGTCGGAGTGGACCTTCTTGATGGCCTCGATCAGGTCGTCGAGGCGGACCGGATTGGTCATGCGGACGGGTTCCACGGGTTCCACGGAAGGGTTCGTCATGAGTGCAACCCTAGGTTGACAGTCTGCGACCTGTCAACCGTTGGTTGTCAGTCGATGTGGGGGTCGTCGTATAGGGCCGGAATGTGGCGGCCCGGTACACCTGGCGTTCATGAGCGTGGACACGACTACCGAACAGACCGCGACGGGCCGGCCGGCCGCCCTGCGCACGCTCGCCGGGCGGGCGCCCGCGCCGGTCGCGCCCGCCCGGGCGACCGCCCTGGTCAGTGGCGGGGTGGCGGCCGCGGCGCTGCTGGCGCTCGTCGGCATCGGCGCGCTGCTGCGCGAGCCCGTACTGATCCCGCCGATCGCGGCGAGCGCGGCCATCGTCTACGGGGTGCCCGTGCTGCCCCTGGCGCAGCCGCGCAGTGTCGTCGCGGGCCACCTCCTGTGCGCGGTGGTCGGCTACCTGGCGCTGGCGCTGCTCGGCGGCGCGCCGTGGGTGGCGGCGCTCGGGGCGGGGGTGGCGGTGGGGGTCATGACGCTGGCCCGGACCCCGCACTCGCCGGCGGCGGCGACCACCGTGGTGGTGGTGCTGCAGGCGCCGGACCCGGTGTGGTTCCTGCCGCTGCTGAGCGGTGCGGCGGTCGTGCTGGTGCTGGCGGGGATGGCGGCGTCGCGGGCGCGGCCGGGGGCCGTCCGGTATCCCGTGTACTGGTGGTGAGGCGGGGTGCGCGCCGGGGGCGGAGGGGGCTGGGGACGTGGTCCCCTCCGCCCGCCGGCTCGGGGTCACCGTCAGGCGGTGGGCTGGGGCTGCCCGTTCAGCAGGCCGACCAGCTGGTCCATCTCGCCCCGCCAGGTGCGGTGCACGTTCATCCGCGTCGGCTTCACGTGGCCGGGGAGCATGATGCGGAACGAGCTCCAGATGGCGTTGCGGTTGACGTCGGTGACGGTGCCGACGGCCTGGGCGGGCGGTATCGCGAAGACGATCTCCTGGGGGCGGTTGCTCATCCGGCTCGCCTTGTGGAGGACGACCGCCTGCTCGGTCACCGTGACGAAGTAGTAGGTCAGGAACGCCTGGCCGATGAGGCCGAGCATGCTCATCAGCCACACGCTGGGGCCCGCGATGGCCTGGATGGTGACGATGGGCCGGTCGGTGGGGTTCGCCTGGGTGAGGGCGTCTGCCACCTGCTGCTGGATCGTGGCCTTCTTGATGGCCATGGGTCCTCCTGAGCGGAATCTGGGTGCCCCCGTCGTCGGGGGCACCGCAGAGTACCGGCCATGAACAGGCCATATTCGGCCAGGTCGTGACGGTGGCCCTTGCGCCCCGGTATGGGGTCCGGTGTCCGGCTCGGGGGCCGTTGGGAGGGGTTGGGGGGAGAAGCGTTCAGGGCCCGGCCGCTCGCCCGTTCTTCAACTGTCAAGGCCCTCTTGTGAGTTGACTCAGGTCAACTGAGAATGCGCATGACAACCGAAGGATCTTCGGTCGCATTCGTCACCAGAGGGGAACCCCCACATGAACAAGCCTCTCACCGGCCTCCTGCTCTCCCTGCTCCTCACCGGAGCGGCGGCGGCGCCGGCCGTGGCCTCCGCCCCCCACGACACGGACCGGGCAACGGTCAAGAACCCGCAGGCCGTGGCCGTCACGTACGCGGGCACCGTCGCGCTCAGCAACTGTTCCGGCTCGGTCGTCCGCACCCCCGCCTCGCAGCCGAACGACCCCGCGCTCGTCCTCTCCAACGGGCACTGCCTGGAGACCGGCTTCCCGGCGGCCGGCGAGGTCCTGGTCAACCGCGCCTCCAGCCGCTCGTTCTCGCTGCTCAACGCTTCCGGCTCCAAGGTCGCGACGCTGCGCGCCAGCAAGATCGCGTACGGGACGATGACGGACACGGACGTCTCGCTGTACCAGCTGACCAAGACGTACGCGCAGATCCAGAGCCAGTACGGCATCGGCGCGCTCACCCTCAACGACGCCCACCCGGCGCAGGGTTCGTCGATCAAGGTGGTGTCCGGGTACTGGAAGCGCACCTACAGCTGCAGCGTCGACGGGTTCGCGTACCGCCTCAAGGAGGGCGCCTGGACCTGGAAGGACTCGGTCCGCTACACCTCGTCCTGCAACACCATCGGCGGCACCTCCGGCTCCCCGGTGATCGACACGACGACCGGCAAGGTCGTCGCCGTCAACAACACGGGCAACGAGGACGGACAGCGCTGCACGGACAACAACCCGTGCGAGGTGGACGAGAACGGCAACGTGACGGTCCGCCAGGGCATCAACTACGCCCAGGAGACGTACGTCCTCGTCCCCTGCATCGGCCCCGGCAACCAGATCGACCTGAACCGCCCCGGCTGCGTCCTGCCGAAGCCGTAGCGACGGCGTCGGTCGTCCCCGCCTGACCCCCGCACCACCCCGGCCCCGCCGACATCGACGTCGGCGGGGCCGGCCCGTTCCGGGCGGACTTGCGGCAAGGCCCGGTCGGTGCCGCAGAATCACCCATCGAAGCTATGACCTGCACGAACACAGGGGGAATGCAATGATCGACGTGATCATCGCGGGTGGTGGACCGACCGGGTTGATGCTGGCCGCCGAACTGCGGCTGGCCGGGGTGCGGACGGTCGTGCTGGAGAAGCTGACGGAGCCGTCCGGTCTGTCCCGGGCGCGCGGGCTGCACGTGCGCAGCGTCGAGGTGATGGACCAGCGCGGCCTGCTCGACCGGTTCCTGGCACACGGCGAGCGCTTCCAGGCCGGCGGCTTCTTCTCGGCCATCATCAAGCCGTGGCCCGACGGGGTGGACACGGCGCACCCGTACGGTCTCGCCATCGAGCAGACGGTCACCGAGCGGCTGCTCACCGAGCGGGCCGTGGAACTCGGGGCCGAGATCCGGCGCGGCGCCGAACTGGCCGGGCTGGCGCAGGACGAGGACGGGGTGGACGTCGAACTGGCCGACGGCACGCGGCTGCGCTCGCGCTTCCTCGTCGGCTGCGACGGCGGCCGCAGCACGGTGCGCAAGCTGCTCGGCGTCGGCTTCCCCGGCGAGCCGACCAAGGTCGAGACGCTGCTGGGCGACGTGGAGCTGACCGCGGAACCGGCGGAGCTGGCCGCCGTGATCGGGGAGATCCGCAAGACCCACGTCCGGTTCGGCGCCGTTCCCCTGGGCGGCGGGGCGTACCGCGTCATCGTGCCCGACGGGGGGCCGGTGCAGGACCGTACGACCGCGCCGACCTTCGCGGAGTTCACGGCGCGGCTCCGGGAGTTCGCGGGCACCGACTTCGGCGCGCACTCGCCGCGCTGGATCTCACGGGTCGGCGACGCCACCCGGCAGGCCGAGCGCTACCGGGTCGGCCGGGTGCTGCTGGCCGGGGACGCGGCGCACATCCACCCGCCGACCGCCGGGCAGGGCCTCAACCTCGGTGTCCAGGACGCGTTCAACCTCGGCTGGAAGCTGGCCGCGGAGGTCAACGGCTGGGCGCCCGCGGGGCTGCTGGACAGCTACCACGACGAACGGCACGCGGAGGGCGCCCGCGTACTGCACAGCACCCTCGCGCAGGGGGTGCTGCTCGGGGCGGATCCGGCCGCGCGGGCGCTGCGGGAGTTCGTCTCGCAGCTGATGGACTTCGAGGTGGTCAACCGGTACGTGACCGAGCAGATCACCGCGGTCGGGGTCCGCTACGACCTGGGCGAGGGGCACGACCTGCTCGGGCGGCGCATGCGGGACGTGGAGCTGAAGCAGGGGCGCCTCTACGAGCTGATGCGCGGCGGTCGCGGCCTGCTGCTCGACCGGACCGGCCTGCTGTCGGTGGCGGGCTGGGCGGACCGGGTCGACCACGTCGTCGATGCCGGCGGGGAACCGGACGCGCCCGCCGTGCTGCTGCGGCCGGACGGCCACGTGGTGTGGGTCGGTGCGGACCAGGAGGGCCTGTCCGTCCCGCTGCGGCGCTGGTTCGGCGCCGCCATCACCGGCTGAGTGCCCGGGGGATGGAACGGGCGAGCGATGAGAACAGGCCACGGGCACATGCCAGGGGCACTAAACCCATTCCGTGGGTGCTCCATCAAATGTGGTGAACCTTGCAGGTCAGAGGAGTGAAGCGGCCGAATCGCCCTCCATGATGACCTCGTCTCCCCCCACCCCTCCCCCAAGGAGTACGACCATGTCCGAGACGGCCGAGCCCAACGTCGGTTCGTTCACCCTCGGCGGTCCGCTGACCGCCGAACCCTCCGCTCCGATCGACGTACCGGAGCACGAGGAGTGGATCCTTCCGAACGGCTTCGCGTGGGTCTTCCTCGGCGAGGGCAACCGCCACCTCACCCGGCCCGTGATCATGGCCGACGGCTTCAGCCTCGGCCGCAGCAAGCTGGAGGTCCTCTACCAGGGGCTGGAGAGCGGCTTCCCGTTCATCAGCGAGCTGCGCCGGCGGGGCAGGGACGTGATCCTGCTCGGCTTCGAGGAGCGCACCGCGTCGATCCTCGACAACGCGCAGGCGGCCGAGGCGGCCATCCAGCGGGCCGTCGCCGAGCAGGTGGGCGAGACCCGCCTGGTCGTCGGCGGCTTCAGCATGGGCGGCATCGTCACCCGCTACGCGCTCGCCAGGCTGGAGACGCTCCGGATGGACCACCGGACCGGGCTGTACTTCTCCTACGACAGCCCGCACCGCGGTGCTTCCGTCCCGGTCGGGGTGCAGGCGTTCTCGCACTTCATCCCGTTCCCGAACGACTTCGCGAGGCAGATGAACAGCCCGGCCGCGCGCCAGATGCTGTGGCAGCACTACGACAAGGACACCGGCAAGATCGGCGTCGCCCCGGAGCGCACGGAGTTCCTGGCCGCCCTGGAGCGGGTCGGCGGCTGGCCGCAGATCCCGATGAAGATCGGCGTGGCCAACGGCCGCGCCGACGGGGTCGGCCTGCCGGACGTGGGACCCGGCGAGGTCGCGCTGCGGATCGACCGGATCTACCCGGGCACCACCTTCTACACCCAGGCCCAGGGCGACGACGTGACGGTCGCCTACCTCAACCGCAGGTTCCCCAAGGCCGAGAAGACCATTACGACCAGCGGCTTCCCGGAGATGGACGGCGCGCCGGGCGGAACCCTGCACACGTACGGGATCCTCGCCGAGGCGATGGAGAAGCTCGGCGGCAAGGCGGACCTGCGGCACGAGGACGTGTGCTTCGTCCCCGCGGTCAGCGCGGTCGCGGTCCGCGACGTCGAGGAGCAGGACGACCTGTACGCGCGCATCGACGCCATGAGCCCGGAGGAGAGCGAGCTGGACGACTTCCGCTGTTCGTCCACGACCACCGTGCACACGGCCATCACCGAGGAACTGGCCGTCTGGATCACGGACCGCCTCCCCGACTGATCCCCTCCGCGCGCCCACCGGGGCCGCCGCCCGCCCCCACCCGGGCGGCGGCGGCCCCGCCGTGCTCCGTGGAAGGTGTCTGACCGGTGGTGATCACTCCGGTGCGTCATCCGTATGGGGCAGCCGGAGCCGTATTGACCCTCGACCTTGTGCAGGGCCCAGAGTGCCGGGTGTGGAGAACGACATGCGCAGCATCGGCGAGATGGCCCGCGACAGTGGCCTGGGCGTGAGTGCCCTGCGGTTCTACGACCGTGCCGGTGTGCTGGTCCCGGCCTGGGTGGATCCGGTGAGCGGATACCGCTGGTACGGACCCGAGCAGCTCGAAGAGGCCCGGGTGCTGGCCCGCTTGCGCCGGGCCGGGATGCCGCTGGCGGACATCCGGCTGGTGCTGGCCAGCTGGTCCGGCGCGGACACCGACCTGGTCCGGAAGCTGCTCAAGGCACACCTGCGCCGCATCGAACGAGGGCTGTCCGATGCCCGCAGCGAGTTCTCCGCGCTCCAAGCACTACTCGGTCACAGGGAGAACGCCATGACTTCGCTCCGCATCGCCGCCGTCCGGCTGTCCATCGCCGCGCCCGAGCTGGCAGCCGCGCTGGACACGGTCCGTTTCGCGGTGAGCACCGACCCGGAGCTGCCCATGCTCGGCGGTGTCCTGTTCGACATCGAGGGGGAGAGCCTCCATGTCGTGGCCACCGACCGGTACCGCATGGCTGTCGCGCGGGCAGGCGTCGCCGGACACGACGGGAGCCGAGTGCAGGTCATCGTGCCCGCCCCGCTCGTCGACGCGATGCGGGCGCTGTCGGACGGCGAGGGACCCGTGCGGCTCTGCGTCGACGGTGGCCGCGTGACCCTGGAGGCCGGGGACAGGGAGGCGGCCGGTCAGTGCCTTGACCACGACTTCCCCGACTACCGTCGTCTCCTGCCGGCGGCCGGCGGACGCCGCGCCCTCGTCGAGGTGGCGGCCTTCCGGAAGGCCCTGGAGACCGGTCCTGTCCGTGTGGCCGAGGCGGGAGCGCCCGACCTCAGCGTGCTCAGGGTGGAGGGCGGCGGCGTGGTGACCCTCTGCGCGGACAGCGACGACGACCCGAACCGCGTCGCGGTCAACCGTGAGTTCCTGCTGAACGCGCTGGCCGCCGGAGCCCGGGACCGGCTGTTGCTGGAGCTCGGGGCCCCGACGGCGCCGATCGCGATCCGCCGGCCCGACGACGAGGGCACCTTCTCGATCCTGATGCCGGTCCGCCTGGAGGACTGACTGTACGTCCGCCCCGATCCGGCCCGCTCGCCCCATCGGACGCAGCCGGATCAGGGGCCGGCGAACCCAGGCCGGCGGCGCCGCTCAGCTGCGCGCGGCGCGCAGGGGAGGGGGCCGCTTGACAGGAAAATCGAACATCCATTCTGATGGGTTATCCACAGCCGGAACGGGTGTGGGAGCGCATTGTCAGTGGCAGGCGTTAGCGTCAATGGCGTGAAGCGATCGACTCAAGCAAACCGGGTGGAACCCATGGCAGGCACCGACCGCGAGAAGGCTCTCGACGCCGCGCTCGCACAGATTGAACGGCAATTCGGCAAGGGTGCGGTCATGCGCCTCGGCGACAAGCCGAACGACCCCATCGAGGTCATCCCCACCGGGTCGACCGCTCTGGACATCGCCCTCGGCGTCGGCGGGCTGCCCCGCGGCCGTGTGATCGAGGTGTACGGGCCGGAGTCCTCCGGTAAGACCACCCTCACCCTGCACGCCGTGGCCAACGCACAGAAGGCCGGCGGCACCGTCGCCTTCGTGGACGCCGAGCACGCGCTCGACCCCGAGTACGCCAAGGCCCTCGGCGTGGACACCGACAACCTCATCCTGTCCCAGCCGGACACCGGCGAGCAGGCGCTGGAGATCGTCGACATGCTGGTGCGCTCCGGCGCGCTCGACCTGATCGTCATCGACTCCGTCGCGGCGCTCGTGCCGCGCGCGGAGATCGAGGGTGAGATGGGCGACTCGCACGTCGGTCTCCAGGCCCGCCTGATGAGCCAGGCCCTCCGCAAGATCACGGGCGCGCTCAACCAGTCCAAGACCACCGCGATCTTCATCAACCAGCTCCGCGAGAAGATCGGTGTGATGTTCGGCTCGCCCGAGACCACCACCGGTGGCCGCGCGCTGAAGTTCTACGCCTCGGTGCGCCTGGACATCCGCCGCATCGAGACGCTCAAGGACGGCACCGACGCGGTCGGCAACCGCACCCGCGTCAAGGTCGTCAAGAACAAGGTCGCGCCCCCCTTCAAGCAGGCCGAGTTCGACATCCTCTACGGCCAGGGCATCAGCCGCGAGGGCGGCCTGATCGACATGGGCGTGGAGCACGGCTTCGTGCGCAAGGCCGGCGCCTGGTACACGTACGAGGGCGACCAGCTGGGCCAGGGCAAGGAGAACGCCCGCAACTTCCTGAAGGACAACCCCGACCTCGCCAACGAGATCGAGCGGAAGATCAAGGAGAAGCTGGGCGTGGGTGTCCGCAAGGACGCCGCCGGCGACGAGCCGGCCGCCGCATCGGCCGACTCCGCGGCCGCCGTGCCCGCCCCGGCGTCGAAGGCCAAGACGTCGGCCAAGGCCGCCGTCGCCAAGAGCTGACCCGTGCGGGAGCAGGAGAGGGGCGGCGCGAGCGGCGGGCGTGAGGGCCGCCAGGAGCTGCCGCCCCAGAGTCCCGAGGAGCAGGCGCGGGCGATCTGCCTGCGCCTGCTCACCGGGATGCCGCGGACCCGGCGCCAGCTCGCGGACGCCCTGGAGAAGCGGGGCATCCCCGAGGAGGTGTCGCAGGAGGTCCTCTCCCGGTACGAGGAGGTGGGCCTGATCGACGACGCCGCCTTCGCGGGGGCCTGGGTCGAGTCCCGGCACCGCGGCCGGGGGCTCGCCCGCCGGGCGCTCGCGCAGGAGCTGCGGACCAAGGGGGTGCACACCACCCTCGTGCAGGAGGCGCTGGAGCAGCTGGACTCCGAGCAGGAGGAGTGCACGGCCCGGGAGCTCGTGGAGCGCAAGCTCCGCTCCACCCGGGGCCTGGAGCGGGACAAGCGGATCCGGCGCCTCGCCGGGATGCTCGCCCGCAAGGGGTACCCGGAGGGCATGGCCCTGCGGGTGGTCCGGCGCGCCCTGGAATCGGAGGGCGAGGACGCCGACGACCTCGGGTACCCGGGGGGTCCCGGACTCTGAGGCCCGGGTCCTGAGTCCCGGGTCCCGCGACCTGGGCGTCTGCAACCCGGGCGTCCACGACCCGCGCGTCCGCAACCCGGGGCCGAGACCCCGGGCCCCGAATCCCCGGTCCGAGAGGGCCTCGGGTCCGAAACCCGCGTCCGAGACCGGGTTCCCGGAGCGGCTCGGAGATCCGGGGGGTGGCCTCGGGCCGCCGGGCTCCGGACGGAGCCGGGGCGGCGGCCCGAAACCGATGGGGCGGCCCGGCGTCAGGCGGGGACGACGGGGAGGCCGGCCGCCTTCCAGGCCTGGAAGCCGCCCGTCAGATCCGTCGCCCGGTGCAGCCCCAGGGCGTGCAGGGAGGCCGCGGCCAGCGTGGAGGCGTACCCCTCGTTGCAGATCACCACGACCGGGAGGCCGTGACCGGTGGCCTGCGGGAGACGGTGGGAGCCCTGCGGATCGAGCCGCCACTCCAGTTCGTTGCGCTCGACGACCACCGCGCCGGGGATCAGCCCGTCCCGCTCGCGCAGCGCCTGGTAGCGGATGTCCACCAGCAGGGCCCCGTCGAGGAACGCCTCGTGGGCGGCCCGCGGTGCGATGCGGGTGTAGCCCGCGCGGACCCGTTCCAGCAGCTCGTCGATGCCGACCGGGGCGCTCACTGCCAGTCCGCCGGGCGCTCGACCTGCTCCAGGGTGAGGACGGGTCCGCTGCGGCCGTAGCGGCGGATCAACGGCAGCGGCGGGTAGTAGGCGTGGACGGAGATCGCGTGCCCGTCCGGGGACTCGTTGAGGACCTCGTGGACGTGGTGCTCCCCGAAGCCGCGTCCCGCGCCCGCGGCCAGGGTGCGGCTGCGGTCCACTCCGGGAGCCAGCTCCAGGCTCTGCCAGCCCTCCGAGGGGAGCCGTACCGCCAGGGAGCGTTCGGTGAGCCGGCCCCGCGCGGTCGCGAAGGCGCCCCGGGACTCGGCGTGGTCGTGCCAGCCGGTGCCGGTGCCGGGAGGCCAGCCGATCAGCCAGGCCTCGCTGCCGCCCGGACCGTCGAGCCGGATCCAGGTGCGGCCCTCCGGATCCAGCGGCAGGGAGTCCACGACCGCCGGGTCGGCGGCGGTGCGCAGGGCGAAGGCGAGGAGATCCGCCGCAGTCGGCGCGGCGGTGCGGGCAGGGGCGTGCGCGGGGGCCGGAGCGTGCGTGGGCGCGGGGGCAGACATGCGATGACCGTCCTGGGGGTTCGCGAAAGGTGCGCGCGGGCCCGGAAGGGCACGGGGCGCGCGGAGGGAAGGCGAATCAGCAGGAAGGGCGACACACGCAGCCCGCGTAGCGGAGCAGGTCCATGTGGACCCTCCGCCACAGGCGTACGTCGTTGCCGGTCATGTCGGTGAGTGAACCACGCGTGCCCGGGAGCGTCAATCGATCACGGCTGTGGGCGTGGTGGAGGGAGCGGGGGAGGGAGCCGCCGCGGGGGCGCCGTCCGGGGCGCCGGCCCGGACCGCGTCCGCCGCCTTGTACAGCTCCGCCGGACGGACCCCTGCGAAGGTGGCCGCCAGGTGCCCGTCGGGCCGGACGAGGAGCACGGTGTGGGCCGGAGCCCCCGGGTAGGAGTCCGCGACCAGCAGCTCGGTGCGGACCGGGAGGGCGCTCACGGCCGCCGCGAGCCGGGGCATCAGCCCGGCGCTCTGCCAGTGCCGCCGGTCCCACACCCCGGTGCCCGGGGCGACGAGCAGGACCAGCAGCCGGCCGCGCCCCAGCAGGTCGCGCAGCGGCACGGTGGCCCCGTCGGGTGCCGTGACGGGTACGTTCGCCACCGGACCGCCCGGCTCCGTCGCCGTCGGTACCTCCCGTACGGCCACCGGCGGGGCGTACACCGGCTCCGCGCCGAGCGGGCCCCGGCCCAGGTGCCCGTCGGTGAGCAGGGCCTCGGCGGAACGCGCGGATCCGGGAAGCAGGGTGCGCAGGCCGCCGCCGCCCCGCAGGGCCGGCAGGGACTGGTCGGCGGCGCGCAGCCGGGCGGCGACGGCGGTGCGCCGCTCGCCCTCGTAGCTGTCGAGCAGGGCCTCGGAGGCGCCCTGGTGCCAGGCCAGGGCCAGCTTCCAGGCGAGGTTCTCCGCGTCGCGCAGCCCCTCCTCGACGCCCTGGGTGCCGAGCGCGCCCAGGAGGTGCGCCGCGTCCCCGGCGAGGAAGGCGCGGCCGTCGCGCCAGCGCCGGGCGAGCCGGTGGTGCAGGGTGTGCACCCCGGTGTCGATCAGGTCGTACGGGGGAGTGGTGCCCCCGCACCACCCCGCGAGGGTGTCCCGGATGAGGGTGACGAGGGCGTCCGGGGTGACCAGCTCGCCGCGCGCGGCCAGCAGCCAGTCCAGCCGCCAGACCCCGTCGGGCAGCGGCCGGGCGGTGACCTCCTCGGGCCCGGACGGCGGGTTGCGGTGCAGCAAGGCCTCGCCGGGCCAGGGCAGTTCGGCGCGCAGCGCGGCGACGGCGTGGCGTTCCACGGCGGTCCGCCCCGGGAAGCGGATGCCGAGCAGCTTGCGCACGGTGGAGCGGGCCCCGTCACAGCCGACGAGGTGGCTGCCGCGCCACCAGGTGGCTTCGGAGCCCCGGGTGTGCGCGGTGACCCCGCGGCCGTCCTGCTCCAGGGAGTCCAGCTTGCAGTCGGTGACCAGCTGGACGAGGGGGTGCGCGGCGGCGGCGTCGCGAAGGCCGCGCGTGAGGGCGTGCTGCGGGAGGTGCAGGGGCGCGGGCCCGTCCTCGAAGGTGATCCGGCGCATCTCCTGACGGCGCCGCATGGTGCGCCAGGCCGCGAAGTGCGCCCCCTCGTCGCGCAGGGTGGCGCAGCCCAGCCGGTGCACCATCGCGGCGGTGTCGCCGTGCAGGACGACGGAACGGGCGGGCCGGGGTTCGTCCTTGCCGGGCCCCTCGTCGAGGAGGACGGAGGGTACGCCGTGGCCGGCCAGGGCGAGGGACAGGGACAGTCCGACCGGGCCCGCGCCGACGACGATCACCGGGTCCATGGCAGGGCTCCCGATGTCCGGTATGTGATCACAGAACGTATGCAACCCACTGGAGGTGCCTGCGTCAAGTGACACCCGTCCGGACGTAGCGGTGTGGTGCGGCGGAAGACTCCGCCGCACCACACAGGTTACGTCTTGTCGCTGACCCGGCGTCAGACCGCCTGGCCGGTGGCCATGTCGCTGACCTCACCGGCGCCGACCACGGCGCCGGTGCTCTTGGTGGACTTGCGCAGCCGCCCCTCCAGCCAGGAGGCGAAGCTGGTGAGCGCGAAGTTCACCGCGATGAAGATCAGGGCGATGACCACGAGGGTGGCGATGGTGTTGCTGTAGTTCGCCGAGACCTGCCGGTTCGCCGCGAGCAGTTCGGTGAGGCCGAGCAGCGTGCCGCCGAGCGCGGTGTCCTTGAGGATCACCACGAGCTGGCTGACCAGGGCGGGCAGCATCGCGGTGACCGCCTGCGGGAGCAGGACGTAGACCATGGTCTGGCCCTTGCGCATGCCGATCGCCTTGGCGGCGTCGGTCTGGCCGCGGGGCAGGGAGAGCACGCCCGCCCGGAGGATCTCGGCGATTACCGACGCGTTGTACAGGACCAGGCCGGCCACGACCGCGTACAGCGGCCGGGAGTCGGAGGGCACCTCGGTGAACTGGACGAAGAAGGCCGAGCCGAAGAGCATCAGCATCAGCACCGGGATGGCGCGGAAGAACTCGACGACCGTGCCGACCGGGATGCGCACCCAGGCGTGGTCCGAGAGCCGGCCGATGCCCAGCAGGGCGCCCAGGGGCAGGGCTATGACCATGGAGATGGCCGCGGCCTTCAGGGTCACCAGCAGGCCGGGGATCAGGTAGGTGGTCCAGATCCGGCCGTCGGTGACGAAGGGGGTCCACTTGTCGGCGTCGAGCTGGTGCTTGTCCGCCATGGCCGACAGGACCCACCAGGCGAGGAGGCCGAGCAGGACCAGGAAGACCCCGGTGTAGATCCGGTTGCGGGCTTTGGCCTTGGGGCCCGGGACGTCGTACAGCACGGAGCTCATCGCTTCACCGCCACTCGCTTGGCCACCCAGCCCAGCAGCAGCCCGGTGGGCAGGGTCAGCAGACAGAAGCCGAGGGCGAAGATCCCGAAGACGGCGAAGAGCGCGTCCGCCTCGTTCTCGACCATTTCCTTCATCAGCAGGGCCGCTTCGGCCACGCCGATGGCCGCCGCCACCGTGGTGTTCTTGGTGAGCGCGATCAGTACGTTGGCGAGCGGGGCGACGACCGCCCGCCAGGCCTGGGGGAGCACGATCAGGGTGAGCACCTGCGTGAAGCTCAGCCCCAGCGCGCGGGCGGCCTCGGCCTGGCCGACGGGCACCGTGTTGATGCCCGAGCGCAGCGCCTCGCAGACGAAGGTGCCGGTGTAGGCGATCAGTCCGAGGACCGCGAGCCGGAAGCCGGTCTCCTTGAAGGTGCCGCCGCCCAGCGTGACGCCCATGGTCTGGTTCAGCCCCAGTGAGCAGCCGATGATCAGCAGGGTCAGCGGCGTGTTGCGGACCAGGTTGACGTAAGCGGTGCCGAAGCCCCGCAGCAGCGGGACCGGGCTGACCCGCATCCCGGCCAGGACGGTGCCCCAGATCAGGGAGCCCACCGCCGAGTAGAGGGTGAGCTGAACCGTCACCCAGAAGGCTCCGAGCAGGTCGTACTGCCCGGAATCAAGAAAGTCGAACACGTTGCCCTGCGCTCTCCCCAGAGTGGCCGGTGGGGCGCGCCGCCGCCCGCGGACGGGCGGGCGGCGGCGCGCCCCACCGGGAAATCAGCTGCCTTCGGTGATCTGCGGGGCAGGCTCGTTCTTGTAGTCGGCCGGGCCGAGGTTCTTCTTCACGGCCGCCTCCCAGGAGCCGTCCGAGACCATCTTCCGGAGCGCGGCGTTGATCTTGGTCTGGAGCTCCTTGTCGCCCTTCTTCAGACCGATGCCGTAGTTCTCGTTGCTCATCTTCAGACCGACGAGCTTGAACTTGCCCTTGTTCTTCTCCTGCGCGGCGTAGCCGGCCAGGATCGAGTCGTCCGTGGTCAGCGCGTCAACGGCCTTGTTCTCCAGGCCCGTCAGGCACTCGGAGTAGCCCGGGAGCTCCTGCAGGTCGGCGTCCTTGGCCAGGTCCTTCTTGACGTTCTGCGCCGAGGTGGAGCCGGTGACGGAGCAGAGCTTCTTCTTGTTGAGGTCCTCGACCTTGGTGATGCTGCTGTCGTCGGTGCGGACCAGCAGGTCCTGGTGGGCCAGGAAGTACGGGCCCGCGAAGTCGACCTTCGCCTTGCGCTTGTCGTTGATCGAGTACGTCGCGGCGATGAACTTCACGTCGCCGTTGGAGATCAGGTTCTCGCGCTCGGCGCTGACGGCCTGCTTCCACTCGATCTGGTCCGGCTGGTAGCCCAGCTCCTTGGCCACGTACGTGGCCACGTCCACGTCGAAGCCGGTGTACTTGCCGTCGGGGGTCTTCAGGCCCAGGCCGGGCTGGTCGAACTTGATGCCGATGACGATCTTGTCCGACTTGCCGCCGCCCGACGCGCCCGCGTCGGAGGCCGAGTCCTTCGAGCCGCCGCCGCAGGCGGTCGCGGTCAGGGCGAGGACGACGGCCGTGGCGGCGGCCGCGCCGACCTTGAGAACCTTCATGGTGAACTTCCCTCGGATGAGACGTTGTTGGACGACGAGCGGGGCACGTCGTGGCGACGGCGTGCGCCGTCGACCGGATCACTACCAGACGCGGGCGTCAGTGGTGCAGGATCTTCGACAGGAAGTCCTTGGCGCGGTCGCTGCGCGGGTTGCTGAAGAACTGTTCGGGCGTGGCCTGTTCGACGATCTTTCCGTCGGCCATGAAGACGACCCGGTTGGCGGCGGAGCGGGCGAAGCCCATCTCGTGCGTGACGACGACCATCGTCATGCCCTCGGCCGCGAGCTGCTGCATGACCTCCAGCACCTCGTTGATCATCTCCGGGTCGAGCGCCGAGGTGGGCTCGTCGAAGAGCATCACCTTGGGCTCCATCGCGAGCGCCCTGGCGATCGCGACGCGCTGCTGCTGGCCTCCGGACAGCTGGGCCGGGTACTTGTCGGCCTGCGAGCCGACGCCCACCCGGTCGAGCAGCGACTTCGCCCTCTCCAGGGCGGTCGCCTGGTCCGTCTTGCGGACCTTGAGCTGACCCAGCATCACGTTCTGCAGCACCGTCTTGTGCGCGAACAGGTTGAACGACTGGAAGACCATGCCCACGTCGGCACGCAGCCGGGCCAGTTCCTTGCCCTCGGCCGGCAGCGGCTTCCCGTCGAGCGTGATGCTCCCCGAGTCGATCGTCTCCAGCCGGTTGATCGTCCGGCACAGCGTGGACTTGCCCGATCCCGAAGGACCGATCACCACGACGACCTCACCGCGGGCAATGCTCAGATCGATGTCCTGAAGCACGTGCAGCGCGCCGAAGTGCTTGTTGACGTTGCTCAGTACGACCAGGCCGTCCGCGGCTCCCGCCGCGTCCTGAACGTCCTTGGTCACTGATACTCCGCTCATCGGCTTCTTGCTCCGTCCTCCGTCGGTTGGGAGGACAGTAGTGACGGGTTGCGCACAGCGTCATCACATCTGAGGGAGAATTGAGCATAACGATCCGGCCTCGCGCCGATACGCTCCGTACGTGACACCCGCCCCCGGCACGTTTCGCCCGTACCGGGTGGATAACAGAAGACTCGCCGGACCGTAACCCCCTTGACGTGGGACTCTTCATGGGCGTGGATGCAGGGTGCCCGTGTACACATCCAGGAATCGAGGAAAGGGGGACGCCATGAGACTGCTGCTCGTCGAGGACGATGACCACGTCGCCGCCGCCCTGTCCGCGATCCTCGCCCGGCACGGCTTCCAGGTGACCCACGCCCGCAACGGCGAGGAGGCCCTGCAGGCGCTGCTGCCGGCCGGTGCCCCGTCCGGCGCCTCCCCCTACGGGGTGATCCTGCTCGACCTCGGCCTGCCCGACCAGGACGGCTACGAGGTCTGCGGCAAGATCCGCAAGCGCACCGCCACGCCGGTCATCATGGTCACCGCGCGGGCCGACGTGCGCTCGCGCATCCACGGCCTGAACATGGGCGCCGACGACTACGTGGTCAAGCCCTACGACACCGGCGAGCTGCTGGCCCGCATCCACGCCGTCGCCCGCCGCACCGGGGGCTCCGAGGAGTCCGCCGCCACCGCCGGCGGCAACGGCACTCCGGCGCTGGTGCGGCTCGGCGCGGTCGCCATCGAGCTCCCGACCCGCCGGGTCAGCGTGAACGGCGCCGACGTGCCGCTCACCCGCAAGGAGTTCGACCTGCTGGCCCTGCTCGCGCAGCGGCCGGGCGTGGTCTTCCGCCGCGAACAGATCATCAGCGAGGTGTGGCGCACCAGTTGGGAAGGGACCGGCCGCACCCTTGAGGTGCACGTCGCCTCGCTGCGCTCCAAGCTGGGGATGCCCGCGCTCATCGAGACCGTCCGCGGGGTGGGCTACCGGCTCGTCACCCCGGCCGCGCCCTAGGGGTCCCGCCGTGCGTGCCCGGCTGCTCCCGCTCCTCGTCGTCCTCATGGCGGGGGTGCTGCTCGCGCTCGGCTTCCCCCTCGCCGTCAGCCTGGCCGCCGCCCAGCAGCAGAAGGTGGTCGTCGACCGGATCGACGACAGCGCCCGCTTCGCGGCCCTCGCCCAGTTCGTCATCGACGCCGAGGGCTCCGGTTCCACCGGCGCCGACGAGCGCCGCGACACCCTCCAGCTGGAACTCGCCCGCTACCACGAGCTGTACGGGATCCGCGTCGGGATCTTCTACCGCGACGACAACGCCATGGTCCGCGCCCCCGGCTGGTGGCAGCTCCCCGAGTCGGGGGAGGGCCGTCGGGCCTTCGAGGAGGCGCTCGCCGGACGCCGCAGCCACGACCCCGGGCAGGTGTGGCCCTGGCAGACCGACGGCAAGCTCCTCGTGGTCTCCCCGGTCGTGCTCGACGGGGACGTCGTCGCCGTCGTCGCCACCGAATCACCCACCGAACAGATGCGCGGCGCGATCCTGCGCGGCTGGCTGATCATCGCCGCCGGCCTCGCCGCCGCCATGCTGCTCGCGTTCGGCGCGGCCCTGCGCCTCACCGGCTGGGTCCTCAAGCCCGTGCGGACCCTGGACGCGGCCGCGCACGGCATCGCCACCGGCCGGATGAACTCCCGCGTCGCGGCCTCCGGCGGCCCTCCGGAACTCCGCCGCCTGGCCCGTTCGTTCAACGAGATGGCCGACAACGTCGAAGAGGTACTGGAGCAGCAGCGGGCGTTCGTCGCGGACGCCTCCCACCAGCTGCGCAACCCGCTCGCCGCGCTGCTCCTGCGCATCGAGCTCCTCGCCCTCGAACTGCCCGAGGGGAACGAGGAGATCGCCTCCGTGCGCACCGAGGGCAAACGCCTCGCCCAGGTCCTGGACGACCTGCTGGACCTGGCGCTCGCCGAGCACGCCTCCGCCGAGATCAGCCTCACCGACATCGGGGCCCTCACCGCCGAACGGGTCGCCGCCTGGCGGCCGTACGCCGAGGAGAAGGGCGTACGGCTCACCGAGACGGGCCGGACCGCCGTCACCGGCTGGGCCGACCCCATCGCGCTCTCCAGCGCCCTCGACGCCGTCATCGACAACGCCCTGAAGTTCACGCCGGAGGGCGAGGAGGTGCAGGTGTCGGTCGCCGTCGAGGGCCGCAGCGCGCTCGTCGTCGTCGCCGACCGGGGGCCCGGCCTGACCGAGGAGGAGCTGCTGCGCGTCGGTGACCGCTTCTGGCGCAGCGGCCGCCACCAGAACGTCAAGGGGTCCGGGCTCGGGCTCTCCATCTCCCGCGCCCTGCTCGCCTCGGGCGGCGGGACCCTCTCCTACGCGACGAACCCTCCGCACGGGCTGCGCGTCACGGTCGCCGTCCCGCGCACCGAGCCCCACACCGGCTAGCCGGCCCGCCAGGGCAGGGTGGTGCGGGCCGGTGCGGAGGCGGCGTACGTCTCGTCGACGGCCCTCAGCTCGAAGGCGGCCGCCCGCTCCGTGCCGGCGCGGGTGACGGAGGGGAGGTGGAGGGCGGTCCCGCAGGTGCCGCCGAGGAAGCGGCGGGTGCCGTCCGGGAGGAGGCGGTGCAGCTCGTAGTGGCGGACCGGGCCCGGCGCCCGCTCCCAGGAGAGGCGGAGCTCGGCTTCCGCGCCCCGCCGGGCCGCGGCGTCGACCTTCAGGTGCGCGGGAGCGGCCGGGGGCCGATGGCGGTCGGTGTCGCGCAGCGTCAGGGCGCCGAGCCGCCAGGACACCGCCTTCTTCCCGGGCACGGTGATCCGTACGGCGAGGGCGTACGCGGTCTTCCCGGCCAGCGGCGCGAGCGCCACGCGGGAGGTCCGCCACCCCCGGCCGCCGCCCGGCCCGGCCGCCGCCAGCCAGGTGTACGGCACGGGCTCGCCGGGGCCGGCCGCCTCCCGGGTCGCGACACCGAGCTCCACCGACGCCCCGCCGGAGTGGACGAGCTCCGCGACCGCCCCGGGGGTCAGCGCCAGCCGGGTGGCGTGCAGGCCGATCGACGCGGGTGCGGCGAGGTTCCCGGCGACGAGCAGGCTGGAGCCGCCGCGCCAGGCTTCCGCGAAGTCCAGGGTCACCGAGGGGCGCTCCCCGGCGGTGTCCACCACCCAGCGGCGGCCGGGGAGCCGGTCCTGGAGCCCGAGGTGGTTCCAGGGCGTGTCGGAGGCGACCGCGCCCCCCTCGTACCAGCGCAGTCCGTGCCCGGTGTTGAACGAGCAGCCGAAGGGCAGGGCGGCGACCGTGGACCGGTCGGTCACCGCCGTGGCCGGGGCCCGCCAGCCGGACGGGGGCTCGGGCGCGGGACGGGCCGGATCCAGGGACTCGCCCGTCCAGAACCGGTCGTCGGCCCGGTGGAAGGCGCCGGGCGAGCGGTCGGTGAGGTGGTTGCGGGTCCACTCGGGCCGGTACAGGCCGAGGCTGACGACGTGGTCGCGGTCGCGCGGGAGGATCGCGTCCCAGTCGACCCGGGTGTCCCAGCCGCGGGACTCCGTGTCCACGGCCGCCCACAGCTCGTGGCGGGAGCGGCCGAGGCGCTCGGCGAGCGCGGCCGACTCCGCCAGGCTCCGCGCGGTCCAGCGGAAGTCGACGAACAGAGAGTCGGTGACCTTCCCCGACCGGTCCTCGAAGAACTCCTGGTTGAGCGCGTTCAGGGCACCCTGCCAGCCGACCCGGCCGGTGCTGTTCATGGCGTCGTACCAGGTGATCCGCAGCCCGTGCGGGGAGCCGGCCGCCCGCAGGGCGTGCAGGAACTCCCGGGTCCGGGTGGCGAGCGCGCCGTCCCCGCCGTCCGTCTCGGCGTTGACGAACCAGCCGTCGAAGCCGTACGCGCGGGCCACCTCGACGAGCCGCTCCGCCAGCGGGAAGCGGCCGAGGGGGTCCCGCCGGACCAGGTCGCGGGTCCACTGGAGGTCCCCGCCGTAGGCGACGGGCGGCAGGAAGACGTTCCCGAGGACCGGGACCCCGTTGCGGTGGGCGGCGTCGACCACCGGCGCGTTCGGGGCGAGGACGATGCCCTCTCCGGCGGAGCCGCCCCAGAAGACCAGCTCGTCCAGGTACGCCCAGTGGCTCAGGGCGTAGTGGTCGGCGGTCGCCGAACCCTGGGAGGGATTGCCCGCGGTGGGACCGAAGGAGACCAGGGCGGAGATCCGGGCCCGGCCGGCGCGGGCGGTGCGGTTCGCCGGCACCGGGGCGAACCGCGGGGCCAGCGGCACGGACGCGGTGTTGTGGGCCAGGTCCGGGTCGGACCCGGGGGACCAGTCGGCGAGGGAGCGCCAGACGATGCCGGGGCCCGGGGTGCCGGAGGGGAGCGACTCGGGGAACCAGTAGGAGGCGTACGGGGCCAGGGCGGGCGGCGGTGCGGCCGGGACGGCGCCGGAGGCCGGGGCGGGGGCCGGCGCCGCGGAGGCGGGCCGGGGCAGGGCGGCCGCCCCCGCCCCGGCGGCACCCGCGGCCAGGAGCGCGCGCCGGGTGGGGCGCGCGGCGGGCCGGGCGGCGGGCGCTGCCGCAGCGGCGGGGGTGGGGGAGGTCGCGGTGGCGGGGGTACGAGGATCGGCGCCGTTGCAGGTCTCGGACATGCGGGCTCCTCACGAGGGGGAAGGGGGTCGGATCACGTCGTGCACGCGCAGTACTTCGGTGATGCCGCGTTCGGCCAGCCGGGCCGGGTCCCCGGCGTGCTCCTCCAGGACCACTGCGGGGCGCACCCCCCGCGCCGCCAGCACCGCCCAGGCCTCGAAGAACGCGCCGCCCGGGGCGCAGGCCGCCCGCCCGGGGGCCGCCTCGTCCGTCCCGGTCCCGCCCGCGTCCAGCGCGAGCGCGGTGGACCGTAGGGCGGGGCGGTGCTCCCGGCCCCGCCAGGCCCCGGCGATCCGCGCGACGGCGGCCGCGACGGGCTTGGCGCGGCGGTCGTTGGTGAGCAGCCCGAGGCCGTACTCCAGCTCCGGGAAGTCCGCGAGCTCCCTGGACACGTCGTGCGAGCACCACCAGGTGACGCCCCACAGGTCCGGGCAGTCCAGCGCGGCGGCCACGGTGGCCTCGGAGAACCGCGCCGCGTGCTCGGGCGGGACCAGCGGCGCGGGCGCCCCGACCTCCTGGAGCCACACCGGGCGGCGCGGGTCCGCGGCCCAGGCCTTGGACAGTTCGATCAGGTACGCGGCGTGGTGCTCGGTGGCCGTCCCGCTGCGGCCGTGGCGCTGCGCGGTGCCGTTGAACACCCACGAGTGCACGGCGGTGGCCCCGCCGAGCCGGGCCGCCTGGGCGGGCGTGAAGGGGTGGCCCTCCCGGTACCAGACGGCGTCGTACTCGGCGTGCAGGTGCAGCCGTCCCGGCGCGCCCCGCTCGCAGGCGGCGAGCATCCGGCCCAGCCAGTGGGCGGCCTGCGCCGGGGTGATCCGGTCGGGGTCGGGGTGGGGGGCGTCGGAGAACTGGTTGATCTCGTTGCCGACGGTCATGCCCAGGAAGTTGGGCCGGTCTGCGAGGGCGCCGGCCAGGGTGCGCAGGTACTCCTCCTGCCCGGCCACGACCTCCGGGTCGGTGAAGATGCCGCGCCGGTGCCAGGTCCCGGTCCAGGCGGGCAGGAAGTCGAAGCTGGACAAGTGCCCCTGGAGACCGTCCACGTTGACGTCGAGGCCGCGCTCGGCGGCCGCGTCGGCGAGCGCCACGAGCTGTTCGACGGCCCGCGGCCGGATCAGGGTGCGGTTCGGCTGGAACACCGGCCACAGGGGGAACACCCGCACATGGTCCAGACCGAGCGCTGCGATGGAGTCGAGGTCGGCCCTGACCTCGTCGAGGTCGAAGTCCAGCCAATGGTGGAACCAGCCCCGGGTCGGGGTGTAATTCGCGCCGAAACGCAGGGTCCGTGGGGCCGCCTGGTGCATGAAAGGTCCTGGAGTTCAGGGGAATTCGCCGGATGCGCATAAGCTGCCGCGCCCCGTCGGGGAAGTCAACAGGGCCTTCACGGCCGCCATTCCGATCACGGCGCGTGCGCTGCTGCTTAAGCGCTTCAGTCCCGTTGACAGAAGGGCTGTGGGTGAGGAACCTGAGTGCGCTAATGCGGTTTAGTTGATTTGCCTTCGGCCGCACGAGGAAGGGTGCGCAAATGGACAGCGGTATTTCGGTCACGTCCGTGACCACCCCGGCCCTTTTCGTCGGCCCGTCCGCATCCCCCGTGCAGGCGGTGCGGATCTGCGTGCGCAGGAGCCGCCCCGCCGGCCCGTTGTGCGTCACCGTGCGCGGCCCCGGCCTGCACACCCCGCATCCCCGCCTGTTGCGCGCCGACACCGCCGAGGAGTGCGCCGGCGGGGCTGCGGGGTCCACCGTCGAGGTCGGCGTCGACACCGCCGGCGCACCGCCCGGCATCCGGATCCCGGCCACCGCCCGCGTCGCCACCCCCGACGGACGGACCCTGGCCGAGCTGCCGTTCACCCTCACCGTCGCCGAACCGGGCTGGACCGTACGGCTCGTCCCGCACTTCCACTACGACCCCCTGTGGTGGAACACCCAGGCCGCCTACACCGCCCTGTGGGACGCCCCGCCCGCACCCGGCGCGCCCCGACCCGCCTGGGAGTACGTCGGAGTCCCCGCCTTCACCCTGGTCCCGCTCCACCTCCAACAGGCCCGCGACGACCCCGCGTACCGCTTCGTCCTCTCCGAGACCGACTACCTCAAGCCGTACTGGGACGCCCACCCCGAAGACCGCGCCGAACTGCGCGCCCTCATCGCCGAGGGCCGCCTGGAGATCGTCGGAGGCACCTACAACGAGCCCTCCACCACCCTCACCTCCGCCGAGAGCACCGTCCGCAGCGCCGTCCACGGCCTGGCCCTGCACCGCGCCACCCTCGGCGCCGACCCGCGCACCGCCTGGCAGCTCGACGTGTTCGGCCACGACCCCTCCTTCCCCGCCCTGATGGCCGGCTGCGGACTCGACTCCGCCGTCCTCGCCCGCGGCCCCCACCACCAGTGGGGCCCGATGATGGACGCCTGGGGCGAGGCCCTGCGAGCGCCCGCCGCGATGCAACTGCCCGCCGAGTACGAGTGGATCGCGCCCGGCGGCGAGGGTCTGCTGCTGCACTACCTGCCCGCGCACTACTCCGCCGGCTGGCCCTCCCACCGGGCACCGGACGCCGAAGCCGCCGCCGAACGGCTGCTGGAGCTCTACGAACTGCTGCGCCCCGCCGCCGCCACGAAGAACGTCCTGATCCCGATGGGCACCGACTTCTCCTGGCCGCACCGCTGGGGCCTGGACGTGCAGCACGCCTGGAACCGCCGTTACCGCTGGCCGCGCATGGAACACTCCGGTCCGCGCGCCCACTTCGACGCCGTCCGGGCCGAACTCGCCGCACGGGGTGAGCGGCCGCTGCCCGTGACCCGGGAGATGGGCCCCGTCTACACCGGCAAGGACGTCAGCTACGCCGATGTGAAACAGGCCCACCGCGCCGCCGAGAACCTCCTGGAGCAGGCCGAGGCCTTCGCCGCGCTCGCCTGCGCCGAGGGGCTGCTGACCCACCCGGGCCACACCCTCGCCAAGGCGTGGCGGCACCTGCTGCACGCCGCCCACCACGACGCCGTCACCGGGACCTTCTCCGACCAGGTCTACCTGGACCTCCTGCCCACCTGGCGGGAGGCCCACGAACTGGCGGGCGCCGTACGGGAGGAGGCGCTGGCAGCGCTCACCGCCGCCGCCGACACCCGCGGTCCCGGCCCGCTCGCCGTGACCGTGCACAACCCGCTGTCGTGGACCCGGACCGATCTCGTACGGACCCGGGTGGACCTGGCCGCGGTGGGGCTGACCGCTGACGGGGCCGCCCGCCTGGCCGTGCTCGACGCCGAGGGACGCGCCGCCGCCGTCCACCTGGAGGCCGTGGGGGGCGGGGGCGCGCACGTGGTCTTCCTCGCCGCGGACGTGCCCCCGCTCGGCCACCGCACCTGGTGGCTGGCGGCCTCGCCGGAGCCGCTCTCCGGCGGGTGGGCGCCCGCGGCCGGTACCGCGGTCGAGAACGGCCTCTTCCGCGCCGAGGCGGACCCGGAGCGCGGCGGCGGCCTCACCCGGCTGCTCCACCGGCGCACCGGCCAGGAGATCATCACCCCCGGTGAGGTGGACGAACTGGTCGTCCAGGAGGAGCACGCGCAGCACCCGTACTTCGGCGAGGGGCCCTGGCACCTGCTGCCCAAGGGGCCCGGCACCGGTTCGGGCGGCGCGCCCGCGCGGTCCTGCCGGGCGGAACGGGGGCCGCTGGGCTCGCGGATCGTCTCCGAGGGGCGGACCGGTCCCGTCCGCTGGACCCGCGTGACCACCCTGTGGGACGGCCTGGACCGCGTCGAACTGACCACCCGCGTCGACTTCGAGGGCAGCGACACGCTGCTGAGGCTGCGGATACCCGCCGACGTGCCCGGGGCGCTGCCGGTCGCGGAGACCGCCGCGGCGGCGGTCGGGCGCGGCTTCGCCTTCCCGGAGGCGGATGCCGGGGCCGATCACACCCGGGCGCCGTGGACCCTGGACAGCGCCTGCCTGAACTGGTTCGCCCTGTCGGCGCCCCTGACCGGGCCCGGCGACCGCGCCGACGCGGGCGGTGCCGGTGGTGCCGGTGTCGATGGGGACTGCGCCGACGGTGTCGGCCGGGCGTTGGGGGCCTGCGAGATCGTGCTGCCGGAGGGTGCGGCTCCGCCCGGCCTGCGGGAGCTCGTCACCGCCCTGGGCCGCCTCGGTGTCACGGCGACCCCGACCCGGCCCGGCGGGCCGCGCTGGGGCGACCTGGCGGTGGACAGCAGCCTGCCGGACTTCCGCATCGCGCTCGGGGGCCCCGGGCGGAACCCCTTCACGGCGACGGTGCTGGCCTCGGCCGGTCCCGCGTACGGGCGTGCGCTACGGGAACACGCGCGGGCCTGGATCCCCGCCCGGGCCCCGCTGCGGGAACTGTGGGTGCCCGGCTGCGACCTGACCGGCCCGCGCGACCTGCCGGTGCTCGTGCACACCGGGCCGCCGGGGCGCCTGGCCGCGGACCTGACCACGACGGGCCGCCTGGTCCCGCCGCCGCCGGCCCTCGCCGGGGACCGGCCTGGAGAGCGCGCCGGGGAGCGGCCGGAAGGGCACGCCGAAGACCCCGCCGGGGACCGGGCTGGAGACCACGCCGAAGACCCCGCTGGGGACCGGCCCGGAGGCCACGCCGGAGACCGCCCCGGAGCCGTCGTACGGTCCGTGGCGGCCGCCCCGGCGCCGGTGGCCGGGCCCCGCGAAGTGCCGTACGCGGGGCGGACGGTCGGGGTCCTCGTTCGCGGGACGCCCAGCTTCGCGATCGACACACGGGGCCGCCTCCACAGCACCCTGCTGCGCTCCTGTACCGGCCGCCCCAGCGGGGAGTGGATGGACCCGCCCCGCCGCACCACCCCCGACGGCAGCTCCTTCCAGCTCCAGCACTGGACCCACGTCTTCGAACACGCCCTGGTCGCCGGCCACGGGGACTGGCGGGAGGCCGATCTGCCGCGCCGCGGGCGGGAGTTCAACAAGCCGCTGACCGCCGTGACGGCCGCCCCCGGCCCCGGGCCGCGTCCGCCCGCCCGGTCCCTCCTCGTCGTGGAACCGGCCGACCGGGTCCTCGTGGAGGCGGTGAAGAGGGCCGAGGGCGGCGCTGACCTCGCCGTCAGGCTGCGCGAGACCCACGGCCGCCCGGCCTTCCCGGTCGTGGCCCGGTCGGCGGAGCCAGCGGGTGACGCCGTCGAGGCCGACCTCCTGGACCGGCCGCGGGGCCCCTTCGGCGGACGCGTCGACGGCGCCGCCACGACCACCCTGCTGCTCCCCACCCGCTCCGGCATGCCCGCGCGGGCCGGCGAACGCGAGCCGATCCAGCCCGTGTTCAGCCGCTACTGGCTCCACAACACCGGCACCGCCCCGCTCGGCGACGCCCCCTGGACGGTGACCTGCCGGGGAACCCCCGACGACGCCACCGTCACCGCGGCCGCGCACGGAGCCGCCGCGGGCCCCGTCACCCTGGAGGTCCGCGCCCCCGACGGCTGGCGGGCCGCCTGGACCCGCCGGACCCTGGAGCTCCCGCCGGGCGGCCACGCCCGGATCCCCCTCACCGTGCGGCCCGACCCCGGCGCGGCCCCGGGGGAGCACCTGGTCCGGGTCCTCGCCGCCACCCCGGAGGGGGAGTTCGAGGACGCCCTCACCGTCACCGTCCCCGGCGGCCCGGTGCCGGCCCGGCTCTGGGTCCGGGTCATCGGGCCCGCGGTCACCGTGGCCCCGGGCGAGCGGGTCCGTGTACGGGTCCGGGTCGGCAGCACCGGGATCCGCAGCGCCCTCACCGGTACCGCGTACCTCGCCTCCCCGTACGGCACCTGGCGGCTCGCCGGGCCCGCCGCGCAGCCCCTGTGCGTGCGGCCGGACCGCCCCGCCGAGCCCTCGTTCGAGATCGCCCCGCCCCTCACCACCGCCCCCGGGAGGTACTGGCTGGCGGTGAAGGCGGCCTGTCAGGGCAGGATCGCGTACGGTCCGCCCATCGCAGTCCACGTCACCGAGGGATGAGGCAGGCATGGCCCGCAGACCCACCATCAAGGACATCGCCCGTCGGGCCGGCGTGTCGGAGAGCGCCGTCTCCTTCGCGCTCAACGGCCGCCCCGGGGTGTCCGAGCAGACCCGTGCCCGGGTCCGCCGGGTCGCCGAGGAGCTCGGCTGGCAGCCCAACAGCGCGGCCCGCGCCCTGTCCGGCGAGCGCTCCGGCGCCGTCGGCCTGGTCCTGGCCCGTCCCGCGCACACCCTCGGCGTCGAATCCTTCTTCCTCCAACTGGTCTCCGGCATCCAGGAGGTGCTCTCCGCCGAACGGATCGCGCTGCTCTTCCAGGTGGTCGAGGACATCGAGGCCGAATGCGCCGTCCACCGACGCTGGTGGGCCGAACGCCGCGTGGACGGGGTCCTCGTCGTGGACCCGCGTACGAGCGATCCGCGCCCGGAACTCCTCGCCGGACTCGGCCTGCCCGCCGTCCTGATCGGCGGCGACGGCGACGGCGACGGGGACGGCGACGGCGGCGAGGGCGGGGTCGGGGTCGGGGGCGGCGGACAGCCGTCCGTGTCCCGCGTCTGGGCCGACGACTCCCGCGCCATGACCGAGGTCCTGGACCACCTCCACGGGCTCGGCCACCGCCGCATCGTCCACATCGCGGGCCTGCCCGGCCTGGCCCACACCGCCCGACGCGTCGCCGCGCTGCGCGCCGAGGCCGAACGGCTCGGACTTCCGGCGGGGCAGGTGCGTTCCGTGCCCACCGACTACTCCGACAGCGAGGGCGCCGCCGCCACCCGCCGGGTCCTCGCCGAACCGGAGCCGCCCACCGCCCTCGTCTACGACAACGACGTGATGGCGGTGGCCGGCAGCGCCGTCGCCGCCGAGCTGGGCATCCCCGTCCCCGGCCGGCTCTCGATCGTGGCCTGGGACGACTCCGCCCTGTGCCGGGTCACCCACCCGCGGCTGACCGCCCTGGTCCGCGACACCGCCGGATTCGGCCGGCTCGCCGCCGAGGAACTCCTGGCCGTCCTCGCCGGTGGCCCGCCCCGCGCCCGGGAGAGCGAGCTGCCCCGGCTGGAACCCCGCGAGAGTACGTCCCCGCCCCCGGCCGCATACTGAAATCCGACCCTTCTCAGGAGCGCCCACCGTGACCAGCCCCACCTCAGCCCTCCCCGCGCCCCGCACCGTCGCCGCGGCCACCGGACCGACCGTGGCGATCGACATCGGCGGCACGAAGATCGCGGGGGCCCTGGTCCACCCCGACGGCACCATGACCGCCGTCACCCGCCGCCCGACCCCGCGCGCCGGCGACGCCGAAGCGGTCATGGCGGCCGTCGGCGAGGTCGTCGCGGACCTGTCCGGAGCCCCGATGTGGGAGCAGGCCGTACGGTGCGGCATCGGCAGCGCGGGCCCGGTGGACACGTCCCGGGGCACGGTGAGCCCGGTCAACATCGGTGCCTGGCGCGGTTTCCCCGTCCAGGAGCGGGTCGCCGCCGAACTGCGGGCGCGCGGCGCCCGGATCCCGGTCGTCCTGGCGGGCGACGGCGTGGCGATGACGGCCGCGGAACACTGGCTCGGCGCGGCCCGGGGACACGCCAACGCCCTGTGCATGGTGGTCTCCACCGGTGTCGGCGGCGGCCTGATCCTGAACCACCAGCTCCACGCCGGCCCCACCGGCAACGCAGGTCACATCGGCCACATCAGCGTCGCCTTCGACGGGGAGCCCTGCGTCTGCGGAGGCCGCGGCTGCGTCGAATCCCTGGCCTCGGGCACCGCCATCGCCCGCTGGGCCCGGGAGCAGGGCTGGAGCGGCCCCGACCCGACGGCGGCCGGCGTGGCCGCCTCCGCCGAAGCCGGCGACCCGGTGGCCCTGGCCGCCTTCGACCGGGCCGGCCGCGCCCTGGCCGCCGCCATCGCCGCCACCGCGACCCTGGTCGAGACCGACATCGCCGTCATCGGAGGCGGGGTCGCCGCAAGCGGGGACACCCTCTTCGAACCGGTCCGGCGCCACCTGGCCTCGTACGCGACCCTGTCCTTCGTCCGGGACCTGCGGGTCGTCCCGGCCGCACTGGGCACCCACGCCGGGCTGATCGGGGCGGCCGCCGCCGCGATGATGCTGCAGCCCGGCGGCGGTTCCGCTACGGCTTGACCGAGCGGTAGTACCGCCGGGCCCCCTCGTGCAGGTCCAGCGGGTCCGTGTAGATCGCCGTCCGCAGGTCCACCAGCTGCGCCGCGTGCACCTCGTGCCCGATCCGGTCGCGGCTGAGGATCACCGTGCGGGTGAACTGCTCCGTCAGCGCCTCGCTGGTGTCCTCACGGGTCACCAGCAGGTTCGGCACGGCCAGGGTGGCCACCGACGAGGTGTTGCGGGCCCGCGCGTACGCGTCCTGCGGCATCACGGCGGGGCGGTAGTACCGGGCGGGGCTCCCGCTGGCCTGGAGCCTCTCCACCAGGTCGCCCAGCTGCACGAGCCGGATGTCGAAACGCTCCGACAGCTCGCGCACCGCGTTCGTCGGCAGTCCGCCCGACCAGAAGAAGGCGTCGATCCGGCCCGCTTCCAGCTCCGCCGGCATGGTGTCGATGCCGATCGAGACCGGCGTGATGTCCTTCGCCGGGTCCAGCTTCGCCGCCGTCAGCAGCCGCTCCGATATCAGCCGGACCCCCGAACCGTCCTGGCCCACCGCGACCCGCTTGCCGCGCAGGTCGCGGGCCGACTGCACGGGGGAGCCCGCGGGCACCACCAGCTGCACGTAGTCGTCGTAGAGCCGGGCGACCCCGCGCAGCCGCGACGCTCCCGGTTTGCCGTCCAGCCGGTACTTGGACACCGCGTCCGCCGTCGCCACCGTGAAGTCGGCCGTCCCGTCGGCCACGCGCTGAAGGTTCTGCTGCGATCCCTCACTGGTCTCCAGCCGGACCCTGACCCCGGGCAGGTCGCTGGCGAGCGCCTGCTCCAGCAGCTGGCCGTAGCGGTGGTAGACGCCCGTACGGACGCCCGTGCTGAAGGTCAGGTCCCCCTTCAGCTCCGGCTGCCCGAAGGGGTTCAGCCACCAGAGCAGCGCCGCGAGCACACCGACCACGGCGACCAGGCCCTGGAGGGCGCGGCGCCGGGAGATACGGGGAGGTACGCGGAACATGCGGGCGATCCTGCCACCCGCCCGGCGTCCTGTCACGGGCCGCCCGCCCCGCCCCCTCCCGAGCCCCCACCCGCCGCGGCCGGCCCGCCTTGCCGTCCCCCCCTCGACGCTCCGCGACCCCGGACCCGCGCCCGGCACCGCTTGCGCCCGGCAGGGGCCGTCCTCCGTGCCACAGCCGCCGAACGCCGCGAGCTGGCCGACGTACTGGACACCCTCACCCCCGCCCAGTGGGTCGCCCCGTCCCTGTGCGCGGGCTGGAGCGTCCGCGAGGTCGCCGCCCACATGTCGCTCGGCTTCCGCACCTCGCTGCCCGGCTTCGCCGCCGAACTCCTCAAGGCGCGCGGCAGCCTCCACCGGATGACCGGCCGCACCGCCCGCCGCGACGCGGCCGCCTTCACGACGGGCGAGCTCGCCGCCCTGCTCCCGCGACCACGCCCACCACCCCTGGAAGCCCCCGGCCGGCGGTCCCACCGGGGGCCTCGCCCACGACGTCGTCCACGGCCTCGACATCACCGTCGCCCCCGGCCACCCGCGCCGTGTCCCCGAGGACCGGCTGCGCCTCCTGCTGGACGCCGTCACCCCGCGCGGCCTGCGCTTCTTCGGAGTGGACCTGACCGGCATCCGGCTGTGTGCCGATGACATCGACTGGTCCCACGGCAGCGGCGACCCCGTCCACGGCCGGGCCCAGGACCTGCTGCTCGTGCTCTTCGGCCGCCGCCTCCCGGCGGGCACGCTGAACGGGGGGCCGGAGGGCTCCCGGGTACCGCCTACCCTTGTTGCATGACCAGCAGCAGCGACCGGAGCCCGGCAGTGGACCCCAAGGGAACTTACGAGGTGCGCACCTACGGGTGCCAGATGAACGTGCACGACTCCGAGCGACTCTCCGGTCTGCTGGAGGACGCGGGTTACGTCCGCGCGCCCGAGGGCTGCGACGGCGACGCCGACGTCGTCGTCTTCAACACCTGCGCCGTCCGCGAGAACGCCGACAACAAGCTCTACGGCAACCTCGGCCGCCTCGCCCCGATGAAGACGAAGCGCCCCGGCATGCAGATCGCCGTCGGCGGCTGCCTCGCCCAGAAGGACCGCGACACGATCACCAAGCGCGCCCCCTGGGTCGACGTGGTCTTCGGTACGCACAACATCGGCAAGCTGCCCGTCCTGCTGGAGCGCGCCCGCGTCCAGGAGGAAGCCCAGGTCGAGATCGCCGAGTCGCTGGAGGCCTTCCCCTCCACGCTCCCGACCCGCCGCGAGTCCGCGTACGCCGCCTGGGTCTCGATCTCCGTCGGCTGCAACAACACCTGCACCTTCTGCATCGTCCCGGCGCTGCGCGGCAAGGAGGAGGACCGCCGTCCCGGCGACATCCTCGCGGAGGTCGAGGCGCTGGTCGCCGAGGGCGTCTCCGAGATCACCCTGCTCGGCCAGAACGTCAACGCCTACGGTTCCGACCTCGGCGACCGGGAGGCCTTCAGCAAGCTGCTGCGCGCCTGCGGACAGATCGAGGGCCTGGAGCGGGTCCGCTTCACCTCCCCGCACCCGCGCGACTTCACCGACGACGTGATCGCCGCCATGGCCGAGACCCCGAACGTGATGCCGCAGCTCCACATGCCGATGCAGTCCGGCTCCGACCCGATCCTCAAGGCGATGCGCCGGTCCTACCGGCAGGAGCGCTTCCTCGGGATCATCGAGAAGGTCCGCGCCGCGATCCCGCACGCCGCGATCTCCACCGACATCATCGTGGGCTTCCCCGGCGAGACGGAGGAGGACTTCCAGCAGACCATGCACGCCGTGCGCGAGGCCCGCTTCGCGAACGCCTTCACCTTCCAGTACTCCAAGCGCCCCGGCACCCCGGCCGCCGACATGGAGGGCCAGATCCCCAAGGAGGTCGTCCAGGACCGCTACATGCGCCTGGTCGCCCTCCAGGAGGAGATCTCCTGGGAGGAGAACAAGAAGCAGGTCGGCCGCACCCTGGAGGTCATGGTCGCCGAGGGCGAGGGCCGCAAGGACGGCGCCACCGCCCGCCTCTCCGGCCGCGCCCCCGACAACCGCCTGGTGCACTTCACCAAGCCGGACGAGGACGTGCGCCCCGGCGACGTGGTGACCGTCGAGATCACCTACGCCGCCCCGCACCACCTCCTCGCCGAGGGGCCGACCCGCGAGGTGCGGCGCACCCGCGCCGGCGACGCCTGGGAGAAGCGCAACGCCGCCCCGGCGCAGCCCGCCGGAGTCATGCTCGGCATCCCCACCCTCGGCGTCCCGGCGCCGCTGCCGGTCGCCACGTCGGGCTGCGCGATCGACTGAGCCCCACCCGAGGCCGTCCGGGCCGGTCCCTCGACCGGCCGGTCCCTCGTCCGGCCGGGCTCCCTCCGGTCGGGCTCCCACAGGCCCGCGTCCGGCCCGGTCCCGGCCCGGTCCCGGCCCGGGGCCGGTCTGGCCCGATCGGCGGGGGAACCCCTAGGCTGCGGATCATGCTCGTAGCCGCCGCCGTCTGCCCCGCACCGCCGCTCCTCGTGCCGGAGGTCGCCGCGGGCGCCGCCGCCGAACTGCGCGACGCCCGTACCGCCTGCTCCGACGCGCTCGCCGTGCTCGCCGCCTCCCGGCCCGACCTGCTGGTCGTGGTCGGGACCGCCGACGCCGACCACACCGGGCCCTACCCCCAGGGCTCCCGCGGCGGCTTCCACGGCTTCGGGGTCGACGCCGACGTCCGCCTCGGCGCGGGTGAGGAGGGGCCGCGGTCGCTGCCCGTCTCCCTGGCCGTCGGCGCGTGGCTGCTGGGCCGCGCCGGCTGGGGCGCCGCCCCCGTCGAGGGCCTCGGCGTGGCCGCCCCCGCCGCACCGGAGGAGTGCCTGCGCACCGGCCGGGAACTCGCCGCGCGCGACGCGCGCGTCGCGCTGCTCGTCATGGGCGACGGCAGCGCCTGCCGGACCCTGAAGGCCCCCGGATACCTCGACGAACGCGCCGCCGCCTTCGACGCCGCCGCCGGCCGGGCCCTCGGCGCCGCTGACATCGCGGCCCTGGCCGCCCTCGACCCCACCCTCGCCGCCGAACTGCAGGCCGCCGGACGCGCCCCCTGGCAGGTCCTCGCGGGCGCGGCCGAGGACGCCGGTCTCGACGGCCGGCTGCTGTACGAGGACGCCCCCTACGGCGTCGGCTACTTCGTGGCCACCTGGTCCTGAGTCGGGGCCCCGGCACGGTCGACCCGGCACGACGAAGGGGCGCGGGACCGGTGCTCTCCCGGTCCCGCGCCCCTTTCCGTACCGTGCGTCAGGAAGCGGCCGGCGGCGTCGGCCCGCCGGGGGTGTCCTTGTGCGCGATCTTGCCCAGGGCGTCCTTCGCCTTGTCCGTGCCGGTCGTGATCCGGTCGCTGTACTTGCCGTGGGTCTTGGAGTCCACCGCCTTGGCGACCTTGTCCAGCCCCTCGCCGATCTTCCCCTCGTGCTGCTGAGCGAGATCGCCGACCTTGTCCTTGGCCGGAGCGAGCTTGGCCTTCAGATTGTCCAGCAGGCCCATGGGTCACCTTCCAGTGGCGTGGCTACTTGCGGGCGCCCTCGCCGGCCTCGCTGTCCGCGGCCGCATCCGCCGACTGCTGCTTCGGAATCTCCACGGCTTCCGCCGCCGGAGCCTCCGTCGCGGCGGGTTCGGTCTTGGCCTCCTCGACTTCCTCGGCCGCGGGTTCCGCCGGTTCCGTCACGGCCTCGGCCGCTGCGGAATCGGCCGAAGCCCCGTCCTTGCGTCGACGAAACCGACTGAAAACGCCCATGTCTACTCCCATAACGCTACTCGTGCGGGTGAAGTTCCGCGTGGTCCGGCCCGGCCTCCGCCGGGCGTGCGCCCGGCCCGAACCTCTTCAGGGCAACGACCCCCGCCGCGCCCCGTCACGTAACCCGATCGGGTACATGCCGTTCGGTTTGCGAGACTGTCCCGGTGAGGAATGCAGCCCCCGCCCCGCGGGTCATCGCCGTCGTCGGTCCCACCGCGGCCGGAAAGTCCGATCTGGGCGTCGCCCTGGCCCGACACTTCGACGGCGAGGTCGTCAACGCCGACTCCATGCAGCTGTACCGCGGGATGGACATCGGCACCGCCAAGCTGACGGTCGAGGAACGCGGAGGGGTCCCGCACCACCTCCTCGACATCTGGGACGTCACCGAGACCGCCAGCGTCGCCGAGTACCAGCGCCTCGCCCGCGCCGAGATCGACAAGCTGCTCGCCGAGGGCCGCACCCCGGTCCTCGTCGGCGGGTCCGGCCTCTACGTCCGCGGCGCGCTCGACGCCATGGAGTTCCCCGGCACCGACCCCGGGGTACGGGCCCGCCTGGAGGAGGAGGCCACCCTGCGCGGCCCCGGCGCCCTGCACGCGCGCCTCGCCGCCGTCGACCCGGCGGCGGCCGCCGCGATCCTGCCGGGCAACACCCGCAGGATCGTCCGGGCCCTGGAGGTGATCGAGATCACGGGCAAGCCCTTCACCGCCAACCTGCCCGGCCACGAGTCCGTCTACGACACCGTCCAGATCGGCGTCGACGTGGCCCGGCCGGAGCTCGACGAACGGATCGCGCTGCGCGTGGACCGGATGTGGGAGGCCGGACTGGTCGACGAGGTCCGCGCCCTGGAGGCCCGCGGCCTGCGCGACGGGATCACCGCCTCCCGCGCCCTCGGCTACCAGCAGGTCCTGGCAGCCCTCGCGGGGGAGTGCACCGAGGAGGAGGCCAGGACCGAGACCGTCCGGGCCACCAAGCGCTTCGCGCGCCGCCAGGACTCGTGGTTCCGCCGCGATCCCCGCGTCCACTGGCTCAGCGGGGCCGCCGCGGACCGCGGGGAACTCGCCGGACTCGCGCAGTCGTTGGTCGAACGAGCGGTTACAGCCTGATCACGTGATGGCATCGGGAAGCCCCGTGCGCCCGTCCGGGGCCCGGGACCGTGCCATCATCAAACTTCTGAACAGCGGCGTACGAAGTCCGAAGTGGGGAGGGCGCGTGGCTATGGAGGCCGGCCCTCGTGACACCGGGCGGGACGACACCAGACAGGAAGCGGACCCGATGCTTCACGGAGCCCCCGGCGGCCCCGCGGGGCCGGGCGGAACCGGCGGGTCCGTCGGCTCCGAAGCCCTGGAGTCCGTGGACGCTCCCGACGGCCTGGGTCTGCCCGCGGATCCCGCGCGGCTGACCCCGGACGGCCCCGACGCGCCCGAGCCGGGCAGCGAGGACGCCTCCGGCCCCGCAGTCGAGGTCGAGCTGCGCCCGCAGCGCCGGCTGCGGATCTGGCAGATCGCCCCCATCGTGATCCTGGCCGCCGCCGGCTCCCTGATGTTCGCCTTCCCCCTCGCCTTCGAGTTCGGGGACGGCGGCGCCGTCGTCGCCATGCTGGGCTTCCTCATCAGCTCCTGCGCGGGCGGCTGGGGGATGATGGCCGCGCGCCGCGTCGGCTACACCTGGCCGGGGCTCCCGCCGCGCGGCAGCGGCCGCCGCCCCGACTGGCGGATGGCCGGGCTGTACGCGCTGGTCGCGCTGGCCGTCGTAGCGCTCGCGGTCTACCGGGTGGCGCGGCTCCGCTAGGGGGTGTCTGACGGATATCCGCGGCGTCGCGACGCCCGGCACGCACTCTCGCCGCACCGACCGAAAGCCCAAGTACGTCCAGTACGCGGGCTTCCGGTCGGCACGCCGAGAGCACGCACCGGACGCCGCTCCTTCCCCACGGACATCCGTCAGACACCCCCTAGGCCCTGGGCCCGCCGCGCGGGGCGGACGTCCCCGCGCCGCTGACACCTCGCTGACCTGCTCCGGCCGGGCCCGGGGACGCTCGGTACGATGGGCGGGTGACGCACACCACCCTCTCCTTCCTCAAGGGCCACGGGACCGAGAACGACTTCGTGATCGTCCCGGACCCGGACAACGCCATCGAGCTGCCCGCGAGCGCCGTCGCCGCCCTGTGCGACCGGCGCGCCGGCATCGGGGCCGACGGTGTGCTCCACGTGGTGCGCTCCGCCGCCCACCCCGACGCGGCACACCTGGCCGACCGTGCCGAGTGGTTCATGGACTACCGCAACAGCGACGGCTCCGTCGCCGAGATGTGCGGCAACGGCGTGCGCGTCTTCGCCCGCTACCTCCACCACGCCGGCCACGTCGAGCCCGGCGACCTCGCCGTGGCCACCCGGGGCGGCGTCAAGCAGGTGCACCTCGCCAAGACCGGCGACGTCACCGTCTCCATGGGCCGCGCCGAACTCCCCGAGGGGGAGGTCACCGTCTCCGTCGGCGAGCACACCTGGCCCGCGCGGAACGTGAACATGGGGAACCCGCACGCGGTGGCGTTCGTTGAAAGCCTCGACCAGGCCGGAAACCTGTACAGCCCGCCGCCGTTCAGCCCCGCCTCCGCCTACCCCACCGGGGTCAACGTCGAGTTCGTCGTCGACCGCGGCCCCCGGCACGTCGCCATGCGCGTCCACGAGCGCGGCTCCGGCGAGACCCGGTCCTGCGGCACCGGCGCCTGCGCCGTCGCCGTGGCCGCCATCCGCCGTGACGGCGTCGACCCCGCCGTCACCGGCGAACCGGTCACGTACACCGTCGATCTGCCCGGTGGCACGCTCGCCATCACCGAGCACCCCGACGGGCGGATCGACATGACCGGACCGGCCGTCATCGTGGCCTCGGGGGAGTTCGAGGCGGCCTGGCTCAGCGAAACGGCTTTCGCCTGAAGATTCCCTCTCATGGGTGATCCGTTTCACGCTGAGCGAGAGGTGGACTGCGCCACGTGGTGGGGCCGGTAACATCAGGCACCGGCCCTGAGGGCTCACCCCATGCCCGCCACCGCCGGTCGAAGCCGTCGGAGGTGCCCATGAGTGCAGAGGCCACGAACCCCGAAGCACATGCCGAAGTGCGTCCTGAGCTGCGCAGACGTGGCCGGACCCGGCTGGATCTGCGCCGCCTGGGACGAGCCGCCCTGCTCGGGCCCGCGTCCCGGGACCGGCTTCCGGACGCCATCGGACACGTAGCAGAAGCGCACCGTGCCCACCATCCGGACGCCGATCTGTCCATTCTGCGGAGGGCCTACCTCCTCGCGGAGACCTCCCACCGCGGCCAGATGCGCAAAAGCGGTGAGCCGTACATCACACATCCGCTCGCCGTCACGCTCATCCTCGCCGAACTCGGCGCCGAGACCACCACCCTGACGGCCTCTCTCCTCCACGACACCGTCGAGGACACGGACGTGACCCTCGATCAGGTCCGCGCCGAGTTCGGCGACGAGGTCTGCTTCATCGTCGACGGGGTCACCAAGGTCGAGAAGATCGACTACGGCGCCGCCGCCGAACCGGAGACCTTCCGCAAGATGCTCGTCGCCACCGGCAACGACGTCCGCGTGATGTCCATCAAACTCGCCGACCGGCTGCACAACATGCGCACCCTCGGCGTGATGCGCCCCGAGAAGCAGGCCCGCATCGCCAAGGTCACCCGCGACGTCCTGATCCCCCTCGCCGAACGGCTCGGCGTCCAGGCCCTGAAGACCGAGCTGGAGGACCTCGTCTTCGCCATCCTCCACCCCGAGGAGTACGCGCACACCCGCGCGCTCATCGCCGCCCACGCCGGTGACGTCGACCCGCTCCCCGCCATCGCCGACTCCGTGCGCGCCGTCCTGCGCGACGCCGGGATCGCCGCCGAGGTACAGGTACGGCCGCGGCACTTCGTCTCCGTCCACCGCATCTCCCGCACCCGGGGCGAACTGCGCGGCTCCGACTTGGGCCGCATCCTCGTCCTCGTCGCCGAGAACGCCGACTGCTACGGGGTCCTCGGCGAGCTGCACACCTGCTTCACCCCGGTCGTCTCCGAGTTCAAGGACTTCATCGCCGCCCCGAAGTTCAACCTCTACCAGTCCCTGCACACCGCGGTCGCCGTCCCCGAGGGGTACGTCGCCGAGGTCATCGTCCGCACCCGCCAGATGCACCGGGTCGCGGAGGCGGGCGTCGTCGCCCTCGGCAACCCGTACACCACCGGCACCCGGGCGGAAGCGGCGGTCAGCGACGAGGAGCGCGTCGACCCCACCCGTCCCGGCTGGCTCTCGCGGCTCCTCGACTGGCAGCAGTCCGCGCCCGACCCGGACACCTTCTGGAGCGTGCTGCGCGCGGAGCTGGCCCAGGACCGTGAGATCACCGTGTTCCGCGAGGACGGGGACGCCACCGCCGCGATCAGCCTGCCCGCCGGGGCCAGCTGTATCGACGCCGCCTACGCCCAGTACGGCGAGGCGGCCCACGGCTGTATCGGCGCCCGGGTCAACGGGCGCCTCACCTCCCTGTCCTCCCCGCTCTCCGACGGGGACACCGTGCAGCTGCTGCTCGCCCACGACGCCTCCTCCGGGCCGGCCGCCGACTGGCTGGAGCACGCCCGGACCCCCGCCGCCCGGATCGCCATCGGCAGCTGGCTCGCGGCCCATCCCGACGGCGCCGGACCCGACGCCGCGGCCCCCCGGGCGCCGCTGTCCGTGACCGGGCTGCGGGGCGGAGGGGGCAACGCCGTCGTCGACCTCCCCGACGCCCACGTACGGCTCGCCGGCTGCTGCACTCCGGTGCCGCCCGACGCGGTCGCCGGGTTCGTCGTCCGGGGCGGGGCCGTCACCGTGCACCGGATCCACTGTCCGGCGGTGGACCAGATGCGTTCCGTGGGCCGCACCTCGGTCGCCGTGCACTGGCGGGCCACCGCGGACTGCCGCGTCACCCTGCTCGCTGAATCGTTCGGCCGCCCGCACCTGCTGGCCGATCTGACCGAGGCCATCGCCCGTCAGGGGGTCGAGGTGATCTCGGCCACCGTGGAGCCGCCGGTCGAGCAGCGGGTCCACCACTCCTACACGCTGCAACTGCCCGACGCGACGGGCCTGCCCGCCCTGATGCGCGCCATGCGGGACGTGCCGGGCGTCTACGACGTCAGCCGGGCCTGAGACTTCCGGGGGAAGGGCGGGGCCCGGGTCCTCGGATCCGGAGCGGCGCGGTACGGCGTGAGGGGGCGTACGCCGGGGGAGTGAGCGGGGCGGCCAACGGCGGGCGCCACACGTTCGGGTGCCCCCGTCGCGCGTCGCTCGCGGGCGCGCTCCGGGCGCTGGTAAGCGGTGGTGGATGCAGCTCACCTCCCCGCGCCTGCGCGCCGCCCTCCTCGCGGCGGCCTCCCTGACCCTCGTCGCCGCCGTGCTGCCCCCGCCGAAGCCCCTGGGCATCGGCGACCGGCTGTTCCCGGAGCTCGGCAACCCGGGGTACGACGTCCTCTCGTACGACCTCTCCCTCACGTACAAGGACAACCTGACCCCCCTCGACGCGGTCACCGTCATCGAGGCCCGCACCCTGGAGCCGCTGGAGCGGATCAACCTGGACTTCACCAACGGGACGGTGGCTTCCGCCGAGGTCAACGGGGAACCGGCGGGCGTCGAGAGCGTCGGGGAGGACCTCGTGCTGACCCCCGCGCACGCCGTGGCCGCGGGGACGCCGCTGCACCTCGTCGTCCGGCACACCAGCGACCCGCGAGGCCGCGCCGACGGCGGCTGGGTGCCCACCGAAGACGGCCTGGCCATGGCCAACCAGGCAGACGCCGGCCACCGCGTCTTCCCCTGCAACGACCATCCCGCGGACAAGGCGTACTTCACCTTCCGGATCACCGCCCCCGCCGGGACGACGGTCGTCGCCAACGGGGTCCCGAGCAGCCTCCCCTCCGCCCGCGCGGGGGGCGCGGCGGTGTGGACGTACAAGACCCTGCACCCGATGGCCACCGAGCTGGCCCAGGTCTCGGTCGGCCGGTCCGCCGTGGTCCACCGCACGGGGCCGCACGGACTCCCGCTGCGCGACGTCGTGCCCGCCGCCGACCGGGAGCGGCTGGAGCCCTGGCTGGGGAAGACCCCGGGGCAGATCGAGTGGATGGAACAGCGGGTCGGCCGCTACCCCTTCGAGAACTACGGCGTGCTGATCGCGCGGGCCAAGACCGGCTTCGAGCTGGAGACGCAGACCCTCTCCCTCTTCGAACACGGCCTCTTCGCGGGAGAGGGCTACCCCGAGTGGTACGTGGAGTCCGTCATGGTCCACGAGCTCGCCCACCAGTGGTTCGGCGACAGCGTGACCCCGCGGACCTGGTCCGACCTGTGGCTCAACGAGGGACACGCGACCTGGTACGAGGCCCTCTACGCGGACGGCCTCGGCAAGTACTCCCTGGACCGGCGCATGCGCGAGGCCTACCAGCGCTCCGACCAGTGGCGCGCCGCGGGCGGCCCCCCCGCGGCCCCCAAGGCGGCGGCCCCGGGGGAGAAGATCGGGCTGTTCCGGCCGGTGGTCTACGACGGGGCCGCGCTGATCCTCTACGCACTGCGGCAGGAGATCGGAACCGAGGCCTTCGACCGGGTCGAACGGAACTGGGTGGCGGAGCACAAGGACGGGACAGCCGGCACGGACGACTTCGTACGCCTGGCCTCCCGCGAGGCGGGACGCGACCTGGAGCCCTTCCTGGAGCCGTGGCTCTACGGGCAGACCACGCCGCCGATGCCGGGACACCCGGAGTGGAGCAGCCCCGCGACCCCGAAGGCGAGCCCGAAGCCGACCCCGAAGGCAGCTCCCGCACCGCGTGCCGAGACGGCTCCCGGGACGGCCCCGAAGGCGGCCCCGGCGGATCCGGCCGCCGGAAAAACGGTATGACGGGCCAGGAACGGGCATGTCACCATCGACGAGGCCGACCGGGGAATCACCGGACGCGGTCACACGTTGGACGTGACAGCGCTTGGTCACGCGCAGCGGTACCTTTGGCCCTGACCTGGTCTTGACCGTGGACATGCTCCCGGTCTCCGACCGTGATCATGGCAGTGACCGCGGTCGGCGCGGACGCAATCGAATCGACGTAAGGATCCAATGACCTCCTCTTCTTCCCCTTCCCAGGACCCGCGGGACGCGCAGAACGTGCGGGACTCGCAGAGCTTCACCGAGAGCCTTCGGGCCGATGCCCTGATGGAAGAGGACGTCGCCTGGAGCCACGAGATCGACGGAGAGCGGGACGGCGACCAGCTCGACCGCTCCGAGCGCGCGGCCCTGCGCCGCGTCGCCGGTCTCTCCACCGAACTCGAAGACGTCACCGAGGTCGAGTACCGACAGCTCCGCCTGGAGCGCGTGGTCCTCGTCGGTGTGTGGACCTCCGGGACCGTGCAGGACGCCGAGAACTCCCTCGCGGAGCTCGCCGCCCTCGCCGAGACCGCGGGCGCCCTCGTCCTCGACGGCGTGATGCAGCGTCGCGACAAGCCCGACCCGGCCACCTTCATCGGCTCCGGCAAGGCCCGCGAACTGCGCGACATCGTGCTGGAGAGCGGCGCCGACACCGTCGTCTGCGACGGTGAGCTCAGCCCCGGCCAGCTCATCGCGCTCGAAGACGTCGTCAAGGTCAAGGTCGTCGACCGGACCGCGCTCATCCTCGACATCTTCGCCCAGCACGCCAAGTCCCGAGAGGGCAAGGCGCAGGTCGCGCTCGCGCAGATGCAGTACATGCTGCCGCGCCTGCGCGGCTGGGGCGCCTCGCTGTCCCGGCAGATGGGTGGCGGCGGCGGTGGCGGCATGGCCACCCGAGGCCCCGGTGAGACCAAGATCGAGACCGACCGGCGCCGCATCCGCGAGAAGATGGCCAAGATGCGCCGGGAGATCGCGGAGATGAAGACCGGCCGCGACATCAAGCGGCAGGAACGGCGCCGCAACAAGGTGCCCTCGGTCGCCATCGCCGGCTACACCAACGCCGGCAAGTCCTCCCTGCTCAACCGCCTCACCGGTGCGGGCGTCCTGGTGGAGAACGCACTGTTCGCCACCCTCGACCCGACCGTGCGCCGCGCCGAAACCCCCTCCGGCCGGGTCTACACCCTGGCCGACACGGTGGGCTTCGTCCGGCACCTGCCCCACCACCTCGTCGAGGCGTTCCGCTCCACGATGGAGGAGGTCGGCGACTCCGACCTCATCCTGCACATCGTGGACGGCTCGCACCCGGCACCGGAGGAGCAGCTGGCGGCCGTGCGCGAGGTGATCCGCGAGGTCGGCGCGGTCAACGTGCCCGAGATCGTGGTCATCAACAAGGCGGACGCCGCGGACCCGCTGGTCCTGCAGCGCCTCCTGCGCATCGAACGGCACTCCATCGCCGTCTCGGCGCGCACCGGAATGGGCATCGAGGAACTCCTCGCGCTCATCGACGCCGAGCTGCCCCGGCCCGAGGTCGAGGTGGAGGCGCTGGTGCCGTACACCCGCGGCGGGCTGATCGCCCGGGCGCACGCCGAGGGCGAGGTCATCTCCGAGGAGCACACCCCGGAGGGCACCCTGCTCAAGGCCCGGGTCCACCAGGAACTCGCGGCGGACCTGGCACCGTACGTGCCCGCCAAGCAGTAACCGGACAGCGGACACGGCACCACAGCGCACGGCACCACACCGCACCACACGACCGAGGGCCCCTCGCACAGGCGAGGGGCCCTCGGTCGTGTCATGCCCCGCGGCTCACTTGAACTTGCCGCTGACCGCCTCGTAGATACCCTTGGCCTCCGGGCCCAGCCTGGGGCCGGCCAGCCAGCCCGCCTTGGCGGGGCCGATCGAGGTGTTCGACACCAGCGCCGGCTTGCCGTCGGCGCCCGCCGCGACCCAGCCGCCACCGGAGGAACCACCGGTCATCGTGCAGCCGATCCGGTACATCACCGGGTCCGCCTGGGTCAGCGCCAGCCGGCCCGGCTTGTCCGCGCACTGGAACGCCTTCTGCCCGTCGAAGGGCGCCGCCGCCGGATAGCCCGTCGCCGTGATGCTCGCGACCTTCGGCACGGCCGGGGCGCTGAACTCCACCGGGAGCGCCGAGCCGACCGTCTCCTCCAGCGACTTGCCGCTGCCCTTCTCCGGGGTCACGTGCAGCACCGCGAAGTCGTAGGGGGCACCCGCGCCTCCCGTCGGACCGCCGGTCGCGATCCACTGGTCCGACGTCTGCGCCCAGTCGCTCCACCACACGCCGTACGGGGCCACCTGCTCGCGCGGCGCGCCCTTGAGCGCCGCCGCCGGCCGGCCCGCGTTGTTGTACGACGGGACGAAGGCGATGTTGCGGTACCAGCCGCCGGCCTTGCCCGCGTGGACGCAATGGCCCGCAGTCCAGACCATGTTGGACTTGCCCGGGTGGGCCGGGTCCTTCACCACGGTCGCCGAGCAGACCATCGAGCCCTCGGGGCCGTCGAAGAAGACCTTGCCGGAGGCGGGAACGCTCGTGTGGTACGGCGCGGAGGCCGGCTTCGCCGCCACGGCCGCCGGCGTCGGGTCGGTGACGCCCTGGTCCTTGCCCGCGTCCGGGTCGACCGCCGGGCGCTGCGGCTGCTCGGCGTCACGCATGCGGTCGGGGTCCCACAGGCCGTCGATGATCGGGTTGACGTAGTCGCCCGCCTCGCGGAGCCAGTCCTCCTTCTTCCAGTTCTTCCACGCGCCCCCCTTCCACTTCTCCATGTCGAACCCGTGCTGCTTGAGCCTGTCCTTGAGCTCCTGCGGAATCTTGATTCCGTCCGTGGCGGCGGAGGGCGGGGGCGCGGCCACGGTCGGCTTGGCGTCGCCGCCCGCCTCGCCGTCGCCGGGCCCGCACGCCGCGGCGGTCAGCGCCAGCGCTGCCACGCACAGGATCGCGGTGACCGGTCGGTTCGGTCGCATGTCGTAAGTCCCCCTGGTGTTTCGAGGTGTTGAGGCGGTGTCGTCCGGGTGGATCGCAGCACCCCACTATGCCGCCGTGAGGGAGGACGGTGCCTCCCGGGTCGGTGGTTCCTGCCTCCGGGCCCCGCCCAGACGTCACGCGCGGATGCCCCGTCCGTCCTCGTGTGCCCCTTTCCGTCGTCCTCGCCCGTTCGTGCCGACGGCCAAGGATCTTCCGCCGACCCGTGATCCGTCGCCGTCACCGTCGTTGGTACGTACGGGGGATGGAGCAGCAGCGTTCATGTTCGAGACGCAATCCGGAAGAGCAACCCGTGCGGGAGGACCGACAGTCGTGGCCTTGACCGAGCCGACCGCAGCCGCGGCACAGACCCCGCCGCAGACATCCGCACAGACCTCTCCGCAGGTTCCGCCGCATGTTCGGCCGCATGTTCGGCCGCCGGAACCGCCGCTGGTCCCGGCACAGGGGAGCCGTGCGCCCGCCGCTGCCGAGGGCATCCTGCGCAGGCAGGCTCTGCGGGAGTCCGCCGCCCGGACGTACGCCCGCTCGCTGCCCATCGTCCCCGTACGCGCCCGGGGGCTGACGATCGAGGGGGCCGACGGGCGGCGCTACCTCGACTGCCTCTCCGGAGCGGGGACCCTTGCCCTCGGGCACAACCACCCCGTCGTCCTCGAAGCCATCCGCGGGGTCCTCGACTCCGGGGCCCCGCTGCACGTGCTCGACGTGGCGACCCCGGTCAAGGACGCCTTCACCACCGAGCTGTTCGCCAACCTGCCCGCGGGACTGGCCGCCGACGCCCGCGTCCAGTTCTGCGGCCCGGCCGGGACGGACGCCGTCGAGGCCGCGCTGAAACTGGTCCGCGCCGCCACCGGCCGCACCGGGCTGCTGGCCTTCACCGGGGCCTACCACGGCATGACCTCCGGGGCCATGGACGCCTCGGGCGGCGCCACCGACGTACGGGTGACCCGGCTCCCGTACCCGCAGGACCACCGCTGCCCGTTCGGGGTCGGCGGCCCCGAGGGCGCCCGGATCGGCGCCCGTTGGACCGAGAGCCTGCTGGACGATCCCAAGAGCGGGGTGCCCCTGCCCGCCGGCATGATCGTCGAGCCCGTCCAGGGCGAAGGCGGCGTCCACCCGGCCCCGGACGCCTGGCTGCGCAGGATGAGGGAGATCACCTCCGTCCGGGGCATCCCGCTGATCGCCGACGAGGTGCAGACCGGCGTCGGCCGCACCGGCGCCTTCTGGGGCGTCGACCACGCGGGCGTGGTGCCCGACGTGATGGTGCTGTCCAAGGCGATCGGGGGCAGCCTGCCGCTCGCCGTGATCGTCTACCGCGCGGAGCTGGACGTCTGGACGCCGGGAGCCCATGCCGGAACGTTCCGTGGGAACCAGCTCGCCATGGCGGCGGGCACCGCCACGCTCGCCTACGTCCGCCGCAACGGCCTCGCCGAGCGCGCCGCCGTCCTCGGCGGGCGGATGCTCACGGCCCTGCGCGGGCTGGCCGCCGACCTGCCCTGCGTCGGGGACGTCCGCGGTCGAGGCCTGATGATCGGCCTCGAACTCGTCGACCCCGACACCGGAGCCACGGCCCCCGCCCTCGCCGCCGCCGTCCGCCAGGAGTGCCTGGACCGCGGACTGATCGTCGAACTCGGCGGCCGGGATTCCAGCGTCGTACGCCTGCTGCCCCCGCTGACCCTGACCGACGAGCAGGCCACCGCCGTCCTGGACCGACTGGCCGACGCCCTCCCCGCCGCGGCCCGCCGGCCCCTCTGACCCGCACCCCAAGGACCCCCGATGCCCGACCCCACCCCCCACCCCCCAACCGACCGGCCAACCACCGAGGCCTCCCCCTCGACCCCCGCCCTGACGGACCGGCCGACGACGCCGTCCTCCCCGTCGGCCGCCGTCCCATCGGAGTGGACGGCCACCGCGTCCTCTCCGTCGGCCGCCGCCCCGTCGGACCGGCCAGCCACCGCGTCCTCTCCGTTTGCCGCCGCCCCGTCGGACCGGACGGCCACGCCGTCCTCCCTCTCGGCTGCCGTTCCGTCGGACCGGACAACCAGCGAGGGCTCCCCGTCGGCCCTGGTCTCGACGGACCGGACAGCCACGCCCTCCTCCCCGTCGGCTCCCGCTCCGACCGGCCGGGCGTCCTCTCAACCCGTCACCAACCCTGCCGATCCGGTGGCCGGTCCGCCCCCGGAGCCCACGCTCCAGGGCCGCACCCCGAAGCTCACGCCGGCCCCGGACCCCACACCTGACGGCCCTGCCTCAACGCAGACGGCTCCCCGTCCCCTGCCCACCACCGGGCCGGACCGCCATGCCCCCCTGCAGCCCGCCCCTCGCGGCCACGCGCCGACGGATCAGACGGCACCCCTTGCCTCGGCCGCAGTCCCCGCCCCGCAGCAGTGCCCGCCCCCGGGGCCCACCCGACCCGACAACGCCCCGACGGACCAGGCGGCCCGTCTCCTGCCCGATGCCGTCGGCCCGGATCCCTCAGTTCCCGGCCGCGCTCCCGCGGACCTCGCGGCGGACCAGCCGACGGACCGGGCAGCCCCCCGCCCCCCGAGCGGTTCGGCGGCCGGCTCGGCTCCGGGATCCGCCCTCACCGGCCGCGCCCCGGCAGCCCAGCCTGTCTCCAGGCCTCCGATCGCTTCGACCGGTCCGGACTCCACCCCGGCACACACCCGGGACCCCGAACTTCCCCACGGCCCCCAGACGGCCACCACGGACCCGGCCGCCCCCGCAGGTCCGGTGTTCGGGGTGGGCCCGGAAGCCGTTGTTCCAGGTCGTGCTCCGGCGCCGCACGGGCCGGAGGACCCCGCGCTTCCGGAGGAACCGGCGCACCGCCCGGTCATCGCCGCCGGGACGGGTTTCGACCCGGACCGGCCGGAGGAGCCCGCGCCGGAGGCGGCCGCCCCTTCCGGGCAGCCGGGCGCGGTCCGGCAGCCCGCCGGGATCTCCCCGGCGGGCACCGTGCCCCGGCAGAAGGACGGCACCCCGCGCCCCCGACCCGGCGGTACGGGACCCGTCGGCCCCGAACCGGCCGTGCTGCCCGACCTGCTCGACCACCCCGACCCGGCCGTCGCGGCCGAGGCCGCCACGGTGGAGAACCTGCTGCGGTGCTGGGTCCGCGAGAGCGGCGTCCCCCGCCCCGACGGGCCCGTCGGAACCCTGCTCCGCATCCCCCTCCCCGCATCCGGCGCCGCCCTCCTCGTCCCCGTCCGCCACTGGTCCCCGGCAGGCTGGCACCGCTTCGCACCCGCCCGCCTGGAAGGCGCCCCCGCCCACGCCCCCGCCGTCGACGCCGTCACCCTGGCCGCCCTCATCGCCCGCGAGGGCACCGGCCGCGGAGGGGCCGACCTCGTCGGCCGGGTCGCCGACTCGGTGCGCCGCACCGCCGAGTTCATCGCCGACCGGCGCCAACGCCCCGAGGACCCCGTCCCCATCACAGGGGACCGCTTCCTCAGCGCGGAACAGTCACTCCTCCTCGGTCACCCCCTCCAGCCGGACCCGAAGAGCCGCGAAGGACTCTCCGAAGCCGAAGTACGCCACTACTCACCCGAACTGCACGGCTCCTTCCCCCTGCACTGGATCGCGGTCGCACCCACCGCCCTCGCCACCGACTCCGCCTGGACCGAACGGGGCCGCCCGGTCTCCGCCGCCCAACTCCTCGCCCGGCTCGCCCCGGGACTCCCGACCCCCGCCGGCACCACCCCCCTCCCCCTGCACCCCTGGCAGGCCCGCGACCTCCTCCAGCGCCCCGCCGTCACCGCCCTGCGCGACGCGGGACTCCTCACCGACCTGGGCCCCCACGGCGCCCCCTGGTACCCCACCTCCTCCGTCCGCACGGTCCACCGCCCAGGCGCCCCCGCGATGCTCAAGCTCTCCCTGGGCCTGCGCATCACCAACTCCCGCCGCGAGAACCTCCGCAAGGAACTCCACCGCGGCGTCGAGGTGCACCGACTGCTGCGCACCGGCCTCGCCGAGCAGTGGCAGGCAGCCCACCCCGGCTTCGACATCGTCCGCGACCCCGCCTGGGTCGCCGTCGACTCCCCGGACGGCACCCCCGTCCCCGGACTCGACGCCCTGCTGCGCCACAACCCCTTCCACTCCGACGACGACGCCGTCTGCGTCGCCGCGCTCACCGCCCTCCGCCCGTGGCCCGGCCGGACCACGGTGCGCTCCCGGCTCGCCGACACTGTCTCCCGGCTCTCCCTCTCCACCGGACGCTCCACTTCCGCCGTGGCCGCCGAGTGGTTCCTGCGCTACCTCGACCACGTCGTCCTGCCGGTCCTCGCGTTCGACGCGCTCGCCGGCATCGCCCTCGAAGCACATCAGCAGAACACCCTCGTCCTCCTCGACCGGGCCGGCTGGCCGGTCGGCGGCCGCTTCCGCGACAACCAGGGCTACTACTTCCGAGACTCCCGGCGCGCCGAACTGGAACAGCGGCTCCCCGGCATCGGCAGAGCCAGTGACACCTTCGTCCGCGACGCCGTCACCGACGAACGCTTCGCCTACTACCTCGGCATCAACAACGTGCTCGGCCTCATCGGCGCCTTCGGATCCCAGCGGCTGGCCGACGAGCGTGTACTCCTCGCCGCCTTCCGCCGCTTCCTCGGCAAGGCCGCGGGCCTCGGTCCGCTCCCCGCGCAGCTGCTGGACTCACCCACCCTCCGCTGCAAGGCGAACCTGCTCACCCGCCTGGGCGGCCTCGACGAGCTCGTGGGCCCCGTCGAAACGCAGTCCGTCTACGTCACCATCGCCAACCCCCTCCACGACTGACGCGCTCCCACCGACACGGAGAAGAGCCCCGATGCCCTCCACCGACACGACCGCCCACTCCGGCACCGCATCCACCACCGGCCCCGGCCTTTTCCGCCCCACCGCACTCAGCCCCGCCAAACGCCGGCTCACCGCCCGACTGCTGCCCCTGCTCGCCGAGGCGGACCTCCTCGACTCACCCGCCGACTGGGACACCGCAGCCACCCCGGCCGGGGACTTCCGTCTCGAACCCGTACGGCCGGACCGCGACCTGGAACTCCTGACCGGCTGGATGAACGACCCCGAGGTGGCCGCCTACTGGGAGCTCGACGGGCCCGCCACCGTCACAGCCGCCCACCTGCGGGCGCAGCTCGACGCGGACGGCCGCAGCATCCCCTGCCTCGGCCTCCTCGACGGCACGCCGATGAGTTACTGGGAGATCTACCGAGCCGATCTCGACCCCATCGCCCGCCACTACCGGGCGCGCCCCCACGACACCGGTATCCACCTGCTCATCGGAGACCGCGCCCACCGCGGTCGTGGTCTGGGCGCCACACTGCTGCGCGCCGTCGCCGGCCTGGTCTTCGACCACCGGCCCCGCTGCGCACGCGTCATCGCCGAACCGGACATCCGCAACACCCCCTCCGTATCAGCCTTCCTGACCGCCGGTTTCCGCTACTCCGCGGAAATCCAGCTCCCTGAGAAGCGCGCCGCCCTGATGATCCGGGAGCGGTCGCTGCGCAATCTCCTCTGACCGCCCTCCCCCGACCGTTCTTCTTGGGCGGTCCCCCTCTGACCGTCCCCCTCTGACCGTCCTCCTTCGACCGTCGTTCTCCACCAGCCCTTCCCCGATCGCCGCGCCGCGTCCGGTGGTGCAACGCCTCTCCCTTCGAAAACTCTGCGTCACGCAGCAAAGTTCCCGATCCCGAGGAGTCCCGTGCCGAATTTCCCCGCAGCCCCCGACTCCGCCGAGCCCGTCCTGCCCCCGTCACCGCAACATCCCTGCACGCCGCCCGAACTCAACCGCCCGACCTGGGACCTCGCCGCCCGCCGCCTGCTCGCCAAGATGATCGGCGAGTTCGCGTACGAGGAGATCGTCAGCCCCGTCCCCGCCCCGGCCGCCGCCGGGGACGCCTGGACGCTGGCCCTCGACGACGGGAGCGCCCTCGGCTTCCGCGCCCGCCGCCGCGCCTACGGGAGCTGGCACGTCACACCGGACACCATCACCCTCACCCCGGCACCCCCCTCCACCCGGCCCCCGGTCGCCTACGGGGACCCCTACGACTTCCTCGTCCGGGCCCGCACCCTCCTGCGCCTCGACGGCCCCACCCTCGGCCACCTCGTCCACGAGCTCAGCGCCACCCTCGCCGCCGACGCGCGCCTCGACCACCACGCGCTCACCGCCGACGTCCTCGCCGACCTGGACTACGCCGACCTCGAAGGCCACCAGACCGGACACCCCTGGCTCGTCCTGAACAAGGGCCGGGTCGGATGGTCCGCCGCCGACGCCGCGACCTGGGCGCCCGAGGCCCGCAACCGCCAGCGCCTGCCGTGGTTGGCGGCCCACACCTCCCTCGCCGAGTACCGCGGCACCGCCGGCCTCGAAGACCCCGCACGCCTGTACTCGGCCGAACTCGACCCGGTCACGCGCGCCGCCTTCGACCAGGCCCTCCGCGACCGGGGCCTCGATCCCCGCGGCTACCTCTACCTCCCGGTCCATCCCTGGCAGTGGGACGAGATCGTGCTCCCGCTCTTCGCCCCCGCCCTCGCCTCGGGCGCACTGGTCCCGCTCCCCGCCGACCTCGACACACGGCTCCCGCAGCAGTCCATCCGCACGTTCCTGAACCTCACCCGGCCCGACCGCCACAGCGTCAAACTGCCGCTGTCCGTCTTCAACACGATGGTCTGGCGCGGCCTGCCCAGCGACCTCACTCTCGCCGCTCCCGCCGTCACCGCCTGGATCCACTCCCTCCGCGACGCCGACCCCTTCCTGAGCCGCGAGTGCGGGGTCGTCCTGCTCGGCGAGGTCGCCTCCGTCACCGTCCGCCACCCCGTCTACGACCGGCTCCCCGAGGTGCCCTACCAGTACAAGGAACTCCTCGGAGCGATCTGGCGCGAACCCCTGACCGGCCACCTCGCCCCCGGCGAACGCGCCCGCACCCTCGCCTCGCTCCTCCACGTCGACCCACGCGGCCGCGCCTTCACCGCCGAACTCGTCGCCCGGTCCGGACTGACACCCACCGCCTGGCTGCAACACCTCTTAGCCGCCCTGCTGCCCCCGCTCCTGCACTTCCTCTACCGCTACGGCACCGTGTTCTCCCCGCACGGCGAGAACACCATCGTGATCTTCGACGAGCAGGACGTACCGGTCCGCCTCGCGGTCAAGGACTTCGTCGACGACATCAACATCAGCAGCGAGCCGCTGCCGGAGCACGCCTCCATGCCCGACGAGGTCAGGGCGGCCCTCCTCACCGAGCCCCCCGGCTACCTCACCCAGTTCATCCACTCGGGACTCTTCGTCGGCGTCTTCCGCTACCTCTCCGCCCTCTGCGAGGACCGGCTCGGCCTCCCGGAGAGCGACTTCTGGTCCCTCGTACGGGCGGAGATCCTGCGCCACCAGGCCCGCTTCCCGGAGTTCAAGGACCGCTACGAGCTGTTCGACCTGCTCACCGAGCGGATCGACCGGCTCTGCCTCAACCGGAACCGACTGCACGAGGACGGCTACCGCGACCGCCCCGACCGTCCGCACGCCGTCACGCACGGCACGGTCGCCAACCCCCTGCACCACCCGTGAGTGATGATCGATGCGTCCGCTGTCGGCGGCGCCCCGTAGGGTTGGCACTGCTATGACGAAGCCCTCCCTCCCCGACCTGCTGCATGCCGCCGTCTCCGCCGTCGGCGGCACGGAGCGGCCCGGCCAGGTGGCCATGGCCGAAGCCGTCGCCGAAGCGATCGACGACAACTCCCACCGGCTGATCCAGGCCGGCACCGGCACCGGCAAGTCCCTCGGCTACCTGGTGCCGGCCCTCGCCCACGGCGAGCGCGTGGTCGTCGCCACCGCGACGCTGGCCCTGCAGCGCCAGCTCGTCGAGCGCGACCTGCCGCGCACGGTGGAGGCCCTCCACCCGCAGCTGCGTCGGCGACCGCAGTTCGCCATGCTCAAGGGCCGGTCGAACTACCTGTGCCTGCACCGCCTGCACGAGGGGGCGCCGCAGGACGAGGAGGAGGGCCTCTTCGACCAGTTCGAGGCGGCCACCCCCACCAGCAAGCTCGGCCAGGACCTGCTGCGCCTGCGCGACTGGGCGGACGAGACCGAGACCGGCGACCGCGACGACCTCACGCCCGGCGTCTCGGACAAGGCCTGGAGCCAGATCTCCGTCTCCTCCAGGGAATGCCTGGGCGCCACGAAATGCGCCTACGGTGCCGAATGCTTCGCGGAGGCGGCCCGGGAGCGGGCCAAGCTGGCCGACGTGGTCGTCACCAACCACGCGCTGCTCGCGATCGACGCCATCGAGGGTGCCCCCGTCCTGCCGCAGCACGAGGTGCTGATCGTGGACGAGGCCCACGAGCTGGTCTCCCGCGTGACGGGGGTGGCCACCGGCGAACTCACCCCCGGTCAGGTCAACCGGGCCGTGAAGCGTGCCGCCAAGCTGGTCGACGAGAAGACGGCGGACTCCCTCCAGACCGCCTCCGAGACCTTCGAGCGGGTCATGGAGCTGGCGCTCCCGGGCCGCCTGGAGGAGGTTCCCGAGGACCTCGGCTACGCGCTGATGTCCCTGCGGGACTCCGCCCGCAGCGTGATCTCCGCGATCGGCGCCACCCGCGACAAGTCCGTCCACGACGAGGACGCCGTCCGCAAGCAGGCACTGGCCGCGGTCGAGAACGTCCACGCCGTGGCGGAGCGGATCATGAACGGCTCCGAGTACGACGTCGTCTGGTACGAGCGCCACGACCGCTTCGGCGCCACCCTCCGGGTCGCACCGCTCTCGGTGTCCGGGCTGCTGCGCGAGAAGCTGTTCGAGGACCGCTCGGTGGTCCTCACCTCCGCCACCCTCAAGCTGGGCGGCGACTTCAACGGGGTGGCGGCCTCCCTGGGCCTCTCCCCGGAGGGCGTCGAGGGGGACGACGTGCCCGTGTGGCGGGGCCTGGACGTCGGATCGCCGTTCGACTATCCCAAGCAGGGCATCCTCTACGTCGCCAAACACCTCGCCACCCCGGGCCGCGAAGGCACCCGCGGGGACATGATGGACGAGCTGGCGGAGCTCATCGAGGCGGCCGGCGGTCGCACCCTCGGTCTCTTCTCCTCCATGCGCGGGGCCAAGGCGGCCGCCGAGGAGCTGCGCGGTCGGCTGGAGAACCCGATCCTGCTGCAGGGAGAGGAGACGCTGGGCGAGCTCATCAAGGCCTTCGCCGCCGACCCGAAGACCTGCCTGTTCGGAACGCTCTCGCTCTGGCAGGGGGTGGACGTCCCCGGACCCAGCTGTCAGCTCGTGATCATGGACCGGATCCCGTTCCCGCGTCCGGACGACCCGTTGATGAGCGCCCGGCAGAAGTCGGTGGAGGAGCACGGGGGCAATGGCTTCATGGCCGTCGCGGCCACCCACGCCGCACTGCTCATGGCCCAGGGAGCGGGTCGGCTCGTACGGGCCTCCGGAGACCGGGGCGTCGTCGCGGTGCTGGACCCCCGGCTGGCCACCGCCCGCTACGGAAGCTTCCTGAGGGCCACCCTGCCGGACTTCTGGTACACCACGGACCGCAACCAGGTCCGCCGCTCGCTGGCCGCGATCGACGCCACCGCCAAGGCCGACGGGAAGTAGCAGGCGCCGGGAAGCGGCCGCCGGGAAAGCAGTCGGCGGGGCGATGTGGCCCTCGGCGGGCGAGCGGCCCGCCCCGGTCTCCGTGCCGGCACCGGGCGTACCCGTACGTGGGCATGGAACAGCTCCGGGACCGGCGCAGTGGGTCCCGGAGCTGGCTGAGGGGCGGCGGGGTCTCAGACCCGGCGCAGTACCGCGACGACCTTGCCGAGGATGGTGGCTTCGTCGCCGGGGATCGGCTGGTAGGCGGCGTTGTGCGGGAGCAGCCAGACATGGCCGTCTTCGCGCCGGAAGCGCTTGACGGTGGCCTCGCCGTCGAGCATCGCGGCGACGATGTCGCCGTTCTCCGCGACGGGCTGGCGGCGGACGGTGACCCAGTCGCCGTCACAGATGGCGGCTTCGATCATCGAGTCGCCGACGACCTTGAGGACGAACAGTTCGCCGTCGCCGACGAGCTGGCGGGGGAGCGGGAAGACGTCCTCGACCGACTCCTCGGCGAGGATCGGACCGCCGGCGGCGATCCGGCCGACCAGGGGAACGTAGGAGGCGGCGGGCTTGCCCGTGGTGTCGGTGGGCTGCGAACTCGGCTGGTCCGAGCCGCGCACCTCGTAGGCGCGGGGACGGTGCGGGTCGCGGCGCAGGAATCCCTTGCGCTCCAGGGCCATGAGCTGGTGTGCCACGGAGGAGGTGCTGGAGAGGCCCACGGCCTGGCCGATCTCGCGCATCGACGGCGGGTAGCCGCGCCTCTGCACCGAGTCCCGGATGACCTCGATGACCCTCCGCTGCCGGTCGGTGAGCCCGGAGCTGTCGGCGCGGATGCCTGGAGGTCGCCCTGGCAGCGAGCGTGCGGGGCGTACGGGCTCCGCCTCCGGGTTCAGGCTTGCGTCGTTCATGGCATGCACCGGCTCGAGTCGGCTCTGGGAGCGGTTCTGGGCAGTGATGGTGGCACTGTCTGCGGTGGTGGTCACGTCGGCCCCTCTCGAAATGTTCTCCCTAGCTGGACAACGGTAGTAGCTTTCGAAAGGTTGCGCCAAACACACGTTCGAGTGAAAAATCGTGGATCCCCCACCTGGGCTAGATCGGTGGGTGTATGGACGGTCGGCCCGGAGGTCGGTCGAGAGGGTGTCCCGCCGGCCGGTTTCCCGAACGCGGGTTCGGCTCCGCGTCTGCTGCTTACGGTACCCTTCCCGGTCGGACCGCCACCTCTCGGGCCCGCGTCCAGTGTGGCAGCGGGAGGCCCCTTCCCCGGTCATCGGACACCGCGACACGCGGAGCGGCGCAAATCAGCCGCAACCCAAGATCTAGTGGTTGGATGAGCGGCGCCACCCAGAAGTTGTGGTCCTCGGTCTGCTGGGGGTCCCGACATCGCATATGCTTGTGGCTGCTTCACGAGCCCCCGGCAGTGCCTGGTCCCTGTCGTTCAGGGGCTCAGTGAGGTGATTCAGCCGTGCCAAAACGAAGGGTGAGGGAACCATGCACTGCCCCTTCTGCAGGCACCCCGACAGTCGCGTCGTCGACAGCCGCACCACGGACGACGGGACGTCGATCCGTCGGCGCCGCCAGTGCCCCGACTGCTCCCGTCGCTTCACGACGGTGGAGACGGCCTCCCTGATGGTGATCAAGCGCAGTGGAGTGACCGAACCCTTCAGCCGCACCAAGGTCATCTCTGGCGTCCGCAAGGCGTGCCAGGGGCGGCCGGTCACCGAGGACGCCCTCGCCAAGCTCGGCCAGCGGGTCGAGGAGGCGGTGCGCGCCACCGGCAGCGCCGAGCTGACCACCCATGACGTGGGTCTGGCCATACTCGGCCCGTTGCAGGAGCTCGACCTGGTCGCGTACCTGCGCTTCGCGTCCGTTTACAAAGCGTTCGACACCCTTGAAGACTTCGAGACCGCCATCGCGGAACTGCGCGAGCCGCGGCCTCACCCCCATGAGTGCGAGCCCGGAGGGACCGCTCCGGTCGTCCCCGTGCCCGCCTCCGCCGCCGACTGACCGGCGGGGCCGCGCCCCGGCGTGGTCCGGCCCGTCTCGGCGGGTCGACATTCGCAGAACAAGACACACAGCACCGTGCCGCGGAATATCGCTGGCACTTTAGGGCGTTTTTGCCCGCATATGGGAGGAAGCGGCATGACAGAGACGGCGAGCGGCTCGGCACGAGGTTCCCGCGCCAAGGGGACCAAGACTGCCAAGAGCGGCCTTCGGATCGAGCGCATCCACACCACCCCCGGCGTGCACCCGTACGACGAGGTGAGCTGGGAGCGCCGTGACGTCGTCATGACCAACTGGCGCGACGGCTCGGTCAACTTCGAGCAGCGTGGCGTCGAGTTCCCCGACTTCTGGTCGGTGAACGCGGTCAACATCGTCACCAGCAAGTACTTCCGCGGCGCGGTCGGCACCCCGCAGCGCGAGACCGGCCTGAAGCAGCTCATCGACCGGATCGTGAAGACGTACACGAAGGCCGGCGAGGACAACGACTACTTCGCGTCCCCCGCCGACGTGGAGATCTTCGAGCACGAGCTGACCTACGCCCTCCTGCACCAGATCTTCAGCTTCAACTCGCCGGTGTGGTTCAACGTCGGCACGCCCCAGCCGCAGCAGGTCTCCGCCTGCTTCATCCTGGCCGTCGACGACTCCATGGAGTCGATCCTCGACTGGTACAAGGAAGAGGGCATGATCTTCAAGGGCGGCTCCGGCGCCGGCCTGAACCTCTCCCGCATCCGCTCCTCCAAGGAGCTCCTCTCCTCCGGCGGCAACGCCTCCGGTCCGGTCTCCTTCATGCGCGGCGCCGACGCGTCCGCCGGAACGATCAAGTCGGGCGGCGCCACCCGCCGCGCGGCCAAGATGGTCGTCCTGGACGTGGACCACCCGGACGTCGAGGCCTTCATCGAGACCAAGGTGAAGGAGGAGGAGAAGATCCGCGCCCTGCGCGACGCGGGCTTCGACATGGACCTGGGCGGCGACGACATCACGTCCGTCCAGTACCAGAACGCCAACAACTCCGTCCGCGTGAACGACGAGTTCATGACGGCCGTCGAGAACGGCACCGAGTTCGGCCTCCGGGCCCGCATGACCGGCGAGGTCATCGAGAAGGTCGACGCCAAGGCGCTCTTCCGCAAGCTCGCCGAGGCCGCGTGGGCCTGCGCCGACCCGGGCATCCAGTACGACGGTGTGATCAACAACTGGCACACCTGCCCCGAGTCCGGCCGCATCACCGCGTCCAACCCGTGCAGCGAGTACATGCACCTGGACAACACGTCCTGCAACCTCGCCTCGCTCAACCTGATGAAGTTCCTCGACGACGACGGCAAGGGCAACCAGTCCTTCGACGCCGAGCGCTTCGCCAAGGTCGTCGAGCTGGTCATCACCGCGATGGACATCTCCATCTGCTTCGCGGACTTCCCGACGCAGAAGATCGGCGAGAACACCCGCGCCTTCCGCCAGCTGGGCATCGGCTACGCCAACCTCGGCGCCCTCCTGATGGCGACCGGCCACGCGTACGACTCCGACGGCGGCCGCACCCTCGCCGCCTCGATCACCTCGCTGATGACCGGCACCGCGTACAAGCGCTCCGCCGAGCTGGCCGCCATCGTCGGCCCGTACGACGGTTACGCCCGCAACGCCGACTCGCACAAGCGCGTCATGAAGCAGCACGCCGACGCCAACGCCGTCGCGCCGCGCACCGACGACCTCGACAACGTGATCTGGGCCGCGGCCACCGAGGCCTGGCAGGACGTCCTGCGCCTCGGCGAGAAGAACGGCTTCCGCAACTCCCAGGCCTCCGTCCTCGCGCCGACCGGCACCATCGGTCTCGCGATGTCCTGCGACACGACCGGTGTCGAGCCGGACCTGGCCCTGGTCAAGTTCAAGAAGCTCGTCGGCGGCGGCTCGATGCAGATCGTCAACGGCACCGTCCCGCAGGCCCTGCGCCGCCTGGGCTACCAGGAGGAGCAGATCGAGGCGATCGTCGCGCACATCGCCGAGCACGGCGTGGTCGTCGACGCCCCGGGCCTGAAGACCGAGCACTACGAGGTCTTCGACTGCGCCATGGGCGAGCGTTCCATCTCCGCGATGGGCCACGTCCGCATGATGGCCGCGATCCAGCCCTGGATCTCCGGCGCGATCTCCAAGACGGTCAACATGCCGGAGACGGCGACCGTCGAGGAGATCGAGGAGATCTACTTCGAGGCGTGGAAGATGGGCGTCAAGGCGCTCGCGATCTACCGCGACAACTGCAAGGTCGGCCAGCCCCTCTCCGCCAAGAAGAAGGAGGAGGAGAAGGCCGAGGTCGCCGAGAAGGCCGAGGAGACCATCCGCACGGCGGTCGAGAAGGTCATCGAGTACCGCCCGGTCCGCAAGCGCCTCCCCAAGGGCCGCCCGGGGATCACCACCTCCTTCACGGTCGGTGGCGCCGAGGGCTACATGACGGCGAACTCCTACCCGGACGACGGTCTGGGCGAGGTCTTCCTGAAGATGTCCAAGCAGGGTTCGACCCTCGCGGGCATGATGGACGCCTTCTCCATCGCCGTCTCCGTCGGTCTGCAGTACGGCGTCCCCCTGGAGACGTACGTCGCGAAGTTCACCAACATGCGCTTCGAGCCGGCCGGTATGACGGACGACCCGGACGTGCGGATGGCGCAGTCGATCGTCGACTACATCTTCCGTCGCGTGGCGCTGGACTTCCTGCCGTTCGAGACCCGCTCGGCCCTCGGCATCCACTCCGCCGAGGAGCGTCAGCGCCACCTCGACACCGGCTCCTACGAGCCGCTGGAGGACGAGGAGCTCGACACCGAGGCCCTCGCCCAGTCGGCGCCGCTCGCGTCGGTCCCGGCGGCTTCCGCCCCGAAGCCGGTCGAGATCGTCCCCGTCCCGGCCCCGAAGACGGCGCACTCCAACGCCGAACTGGTCGAGATGCAGCTCGGCGTGTCCGCCGACGCCCCGCTCTGCTTCTCCTGCGGTACGAAGATGCAGCGCGCCGGCTCCTGCTACATCTGCGAGGGCTGCGGCTCCACCAGCGGTTGCAGCTGAAGGAGCTGAACCGCGTCCGGCGCGCCAGTGAGCAGCTGCCGCCGAGGGCGCTGATCCGCGCTTGAGAGAGGGTGCCGGCCATGTGCCGGCACCTTCTCCGGCGTTGTGGGTCCCGTGCGGCGGTTCCGAGAATCGTCCGATGACCGACGAGAAGAACCGCCTCATCCTCCGGATCGTCGTGCCCGGTCCCCCCGAGCCGGACGCCCGGGTGGAGGTACGGCCGGTGGTCGACGGCGTGGACATCCTGGCGGAGGCGTTCACGGAAGGGCCGGGCCGGGATCCCGGGTACCTCCTGCCGCCGGACGGACCCCTCACGGCCGGCGCGGAGCCGCGCGAGGTGCGGTTGGCCGAGGCGCAGTGCACCGAAGGGTGCTGCGGTGCCCTCTACGTGACCGTTCGGCGCGACGGCGACGAGGTGATCTGGGGTGGGTGGCGCAATCCCGACGAGGACGACGTCGACCTGCCCGAGTTCCGCTTCGACGCGGGGGAGTACCGGGCGGAGGTCGAGCGGGTCGCCGCGGACCACAGCTGGGAGTGGCCCGCGCGCACGGTCGCCCGCCTGCTGACGCAGCACCTCGCGGCGCGCACCGACTGGCTTCCGGCATGGGACTGCGAACTCGGCAGCATGTCCGCCTGGCCGTGGGAACCCGACCGCATCAACCTCTTCTTCTTCCATCCGAGCAGCTCGGCCATCGGGGAGGACCGGCCCCGGCTGCAATTCCGGATGGCGCTCGCCCTCTCCGGAGACGACCCCGCCGCGCAGGCGGAGGGACTCGCCGTCCGGCTCACGGCCGGCGACCCGAGGCCGAGCGCCGAAGTGTGCGGCGGACCGCCCGAGTTCGCCCGGCAGCTCGGGTACGGCTGGCCGCGGCGCGGGTGACTCCGACCGCGCGCTGCGGGGGAGGGCGCAGGTCAGGGGGGCCGGGGACACGGGCGGCACAGCGGCCGGACCGGGCAAGGGCATGAACGCGGCGGCCCAGGTCACCGCCTCGTACGACCGGCTCCCCGGCGCCGGGACGACATGGTCCCGGACGAGGCCGTGCTGCTGCGGGTCGCCGAGCAGGTGCTGCCGACGATCCCCGGCTGGACCTCGGGCTGAGCCGGCCGGTCCGCGTGGCGGACGCCGCGATCATTGTGCGGGGCCGGGTGATCACGGACCCTGGAGCTGGAGTTCACGGTGGGGGAGTGGGAGAGCCATGTGGAACGGTGACGAGCTGGACCTGGACGCGTACCTGACGCGCATCGGGATCGGTGCGGAAGACGGTGCCGCAAACGGACGGGGACGCGGACGCGGAGACGGGGACGGGAGCGGGGTGCGGCCCCGGGAACTCCGGCCGGACCTGGAGACGTTGTACGCGGTGCACCGTGCCCACACCGCCGCCATCCCCTTCGAGAGCCTGGACGTCCTGCTCGGCCGCCCCGTCGCGCTGGAGGTCAAGGCCATCGAGGACAAGCTCGTGCACGCCCGCCGCGGCGGGTACTGCTACGAGCAGAACACGCTGCTGGCCGCTGCTCTGGAGCGGATCGGCTTCGAGGTTTCCGGGCGCGGCGCCCGCAACCGCACCCGGGGCGACGCCCTGCTGCCCGTGACCCACGCGGTCCTCGTCGTCACCGTGGAGGGGGAACCGTGGCTCTGCGACGCCGGGTTCGGCTACGTGGGCCCGCGTGAGCCCGTCCCGCTCGCACGCCCCGGCGCAGAGGTGCGCCAGGGGGCGTGGACGTACGCCGTGCACGCCGAGGAGGAGGGCGTCCTCGTACTGCGGGCCCTGCGCGGGGACGTCTGGCGGGACCTGTACGCCTTCTCCCCGCAGCACTACCACCCCGTCGACTACGTCCTGCTCAACCACTACAGCTCCTCGCACCCCCGCTCCGCGTTCCTGGGGCAGACCATCGTCCAGTACCCCGGCGAGGACGTCCGCCTCGCGCTCGTGGGCCGGGAGCTGACCCGTCTGTACCCCGACGGCCGGACCGAGCGCGCGTCCGTGGCCACGGAGGACCTGCTCCCATTGCTGGAGCGGGAGTTCGGCATTCGGCTGTCCGAGCGGGATGCGGCGGAACTGGTGCGGATCCACCGCTCCGGGGACTGACCCCGGCCCCGCCCGGCCCGTACGATGGCGCGGTGCTGGTCAAGTGGATTCGCTGCACGGTGACGGACCGACGCGGGTTCGAGCGTGGGCAGCGCAAATGGGCGGGGCTGCCCGGCGAACCGGGCTTCCGGGGGCAGGGCGGCGGCTGGAGCAGGGGCCGGCAGGGGGTCGCGCACGTCTTCGCGTTCTGGGAGAGCCGGTCCTTCTACGACTCGTTCATGGCCCGCTCGCACGACAGGCTCGCGGCCTCCCAGAACGGCACCTTCACCGACGCGCGGGTCACGCTCTTCGACCACCGCTTCGACGTGAAGACGGGCTTCGAGCCGCGCTTCAGCGACGCCGACGTGGTCCGGGTCGCCCACACCCGGGTGCGGGAGGGCCGTGACGAACACTTCGCCCGCATGCAGGAGAAGGTGTGGAATCCGGCCATGGCGGGCTCCCCCGGAATGATCCGCGGCCTCTTCGGGGAGGCGCCCGGCCGGGAGTTCCTCGTCCTGTCGATGTGGCTCGCCGCGGCCGAGCACGGCAAGTACCGGCAGGAACGGGTGGAGCGGCTCTCGCTGCGCGCCCAGACCGAAGCCGACGTCGAGGCGCTCACCGGGGACGTCGTGGACCTCGAACCCGCCTGGACGGTATGACCGTACGACGAGCGACGCCCCGACCGGCGTGCCCGTGACGTGCGCCGGTCGGCGGCCGAATAGGGTCGTGGAATGCTACGACCACGGCGCATCGTCCTTGTCCGCCACGGGGAATCGGAGGGGAACGTCGACGACACGGTGTACGAGCGGGAACCCGACCACGCCCTGCGGCTCACCCCGTCCGGCCGCGAGCAGGCCGGCGCGGCCGGGATCCGGCTGCGCGAGCTCTTCGGGGACGAGCACATCAGCGCGTACGTCTCCCCGTACCGCCGGACCCTGCAGACCTTCCGCGAACTGCGGCTGGACCCCGCCCGGGTGCGCATGCGGGAGGAGCCCCGGCTGCGCGAGCAGGACTGGGGCAACTGGCAGGACCGGGACGACGTACGGCTCCAGAAGGCGTACCGGGACGCGTACGGGCACTTCTTCTACCGGTTCGCCCAGGGGGAGTCGGGCGCCGACGTCTACGACCGCGTCGGTTCCTTCCTGGAAAGCCTCTACCGCAGCTTCGAGGCCGCCGACCACCCGGAGAACGTGCTGCTGGTGACGCACGGCCTGACGATGCGGCTCTTCTGCATGCGCTGGTTCCACTGGTCGGTCGCCGAGTTCGAGGCCCTCTCCAACCCCGGGAACGGCGAATTCCGGGTACTGATGCTCGGGCCGGACGGCCGGTACCGGATGGACCGCCCATTTGAGCGGTGGACCACACCCGAGCCTTACGACCTGGACGGCTAAAGTGGCGCGGGATGACCGCTGACTCCACTCCCGAGACGCGCTACGCACGCGCCACGTCCAGCCTCCGAGGGCTGGCCCTGGGGGACGCCCTGGGCTCCCAGTACTTCGTCCCCGTGAACTACCCGCTGCTGAAGCGGCGCGAGCTGCCGCCCGGCAGCGAGCCGTGGCAGTGGACCGACGACACCGAGATGGCCTGCTCGGTGGTGGCCGTGCTCGCCGCGCACGGACGCATCGACCAGGACGCGCTGGCGGCCTCGTTCGCGGACCACCACGACTTCGACCGCGGCTACGGTCCCGCCGTCAACCGGATGCTGCGTCTCGTCCGGGAGGGCGAGGACTGGCGCACGCTGGCGGCCGAGCTGTTCAACGGCCAGGGCTCCTGGGGCAACGGCGCCGCCATGCGGATCGCGCCCCTGGGCGCCTGGTACGCGGACGACCCCGAGCAGGCCACCCACCAGGCGGAGATCTCCGCCTACACCACCCATCAGCACCGTGAGGCGGTGTGCGGGGCGATGGCCGTGGCCGCCGCGGCCGCGCTGGCGGCCTCCCCGGCCGGTCCGCCGACCGCCGAGGCGCTGCTGGACGGGGTCATCGCGCTGGTGCCGCGCAGCGCCGTGGGCGCCGGCGTGCGCCGGGCCCGGGACATGCTGGACTACGGCGACGCGACCACCGTGGCCGCGGTGCTCGGCTGCGGGCGGCGCACCAGCGCCCACGACACGGTGCCGTTCGCGCTGTGGTCGGCGGCGCGGTCGCTCGGCGACTACGAGCGGGCGTTCTGGACCACCGCGCAGGTGGGCGGGGACGTGGACACCACCTGCGCGATCGTCGGCGGGGTGCTCGGCGCGCGCGGGGAGGCGGCGCTGCCGCAGGCCTGGCTGGCCCGCACAGAGCCCCTCCCGGAGTGGCTGCCCGGGTCGGCGGGCTGAGCCGGCGGTCCGAGCCGACGGTCCGAGCGGGCGAGCGTGCCGTCGCGGACGACGTTCGAGGGCCCGGGTGCGGGGGTGAACCCCCGGCCCGGGCCCTCGTACGTACGGTCCTTCGTGCTCAGGCGGCCGGACCGGCTTCGGCGGCAGCCCCGTTGAGGGCTTCCAGGTCGCTCTTGCGGACCCGGATCACCAGCAGCGCGGTGGCCAGCGCCAGACCCGCCATCGCCACGGCGGCGGCGAAGGCGGTGGAGATGCCATGGGCGAGGACGAGGTCGCCCCAGGGGTCGGGCATCCGCCCGGTCTCCTTGAACGCGGCGAGCTGCGCCGGATCGGCCTGCGCCATGAAGGCCGGCACCTGCTTCTCGGCCTCCTCGCGGCCCGCGGTGCCGAAGACGGTGACCAGGATGGACAGGCCGAGCGAACCACCCACCTGCTGGCTGGCGTTGAGCAGCCCGGAGGCCGCACCCGCCTCCTTCGGAGCCACTCCGGAGACGGCGGTGAGGGTCAGGGTCACGAAGTTGAGGCCCATGCCGAAGCCGAAGAGCAGCATCGGGCCGAGCACCCCGGACACGTACGAGCTGTCGGTCCGGATGAAGCTGAGCCAGGCCAGCCCGGTCCCGGTGAGCGCGGACCCGGCGACCATGAAGGGCTTGGGGCCGAAGCGCGGCAGGAAGCGCTGGGAGAGGCCCGCGGCGGTGATGATGGCGGCGGTCACGGGCAGGAAGCCGACGCCGGACCGGATCGGTGAGAAGTCCAGCACGTTCTGTACGAACTGGACGATGAAGAAGAACATGCCGAACATGGCGGCGGCCAGTCCGAGCATGATCGCGTAGGTGCCGGCCCGGTTGCGGTCGGCGAACATCCGGAGCGGGATGATCGGATCCGCGGCGCGCGACTCGATCACCACGAAGGCGCCGAGCAGCACGACGGCGGCGATGAAGGAACCGATGGTCAGCGAGTCCCGCCAGCCCTCCTCGGAAGCCCGGATGAACCCGTAGACGAGCGCCGTCATGCCTCCGGTGGAGGTGAGGGCGCCGGCGGCGTCGAAGCGGCCGGGGTGGCGCTCGGACTCGTTGATGAAGAGCGGCGCGAGGACGGCGATGAGCACGCCGATCGGCACGTTGACGAAGAGGACCCACCGCCAGTCGAGCCACTCCGTGAGCATGCCGCCGGCCAGCAGGCCGATCGCGCCGCCGCCCGCGGAGACGGCGGCGAAGACGCCGAAGGCGCGGTTGCGGTCGGGGCCCTCGGCGAAGGTGGTGGTGATCAGGGCGAGCGCGGTCGGCGAGGCGATGGCGCCGCCCACGCCCTGGAGGGCGCGGGCGGCCAGCAGTTGCCAGGGCTCCTGGGCGAATCCGCCGAGCAGGGACGCCAGGGTGAAGAGCAGGATCCCGGTCATGAAGACGCGGCGGCGGCCCAGGATGTCGCCCGCACGGCCGCCGAGCAGCAGCAGGCCGCCGAAGGCCAGCGTGTAGGCGCTGATCACCCAGGAGAGGTCGGTGGTGGAGAAGGAGAGGGCGGTCTGGATGTGCGGGAGCGCGATGTTCACGATCGTCGCGTCGAGGACGACCATGAGCTGGCAGGCCGCGATGACGGCGAGCGCCACTCCGGGACGCCCGGGCCGTCGGGCGGCCCCCGGTATCCGTGGAGCGTCGAGTCGGGTGCTTGTCACTGTGGATCCCCCCGAAGTGAAATAGTGAACGCATTCGTTCACTGCGGGTCCAAGGTAGGAGGCCCCCAGTAGGGAACGCAAGCGTTCACTAGGGTTGGAAATCCGTGCGAGCCGCGCGGGTCGGTCGGAGGTATGGAGCATGACGGGTTCGGGTCGGCCGCAGGGCGTGGCGCCGGGGCGCAGGCGGGGGCCGGAGCTCGAACGGGCGATCCTCGACGCGGCGCTGGAGCAGCTCGGCACGGCCGGCTGGGCCTCCCTCACCATGGAGGGCGTCGCGGCCGGGGCGCGCACCGGGAAGGCGGCGCTCTACCGGCGCTGGTCCTCCAAGGCGGACCTCGTCGCCGACGCGCTGAGGGAAGGCCTGCCCGAGATGGGCGGGATCACGGACCACGGATCCGTGCGGGAGGACCTGTACCGGTTGTGCGTGCGGATGCGGGACGTCATGCGTTCGCCGGCCGGTGAAGCTCTTCGCGCAATGCTTCACGAGTGCGACCATGCTCATGCTGACCGGTTCCGGGCCGTCATCTGGGACGGACTGCACGAGCCGGCGCACCGGCTGATCCGCGAGCTGGTGGACCGCGGAATCAAGCGGGGAGACGTTCGACCGGATGCGACGAGTCCGCTGATCACCGATGTGATTCCGGCGATGCTGATGTACAGAACCAAGCTGTGCGGGAGCGAATGGCCGGACGCCGAAATCGCGGAGATGATCGACGGGCTGATGGTGCCGATGCTCCGGGGCTGAGGTCCGGCGCGGGTCCGCGAGGGGCGTGCGCGCGGGCTCGCCGGGGGCGCGCGTCCGGCCCCGCGGGTCCGGTCCGGCCCGGCTTGCCGCAGGCCGGGGTGTGCAGGCGGCCCGGGGCGGCGTACCCTTGCTGGCGCCATGCCGTACGAAGCACCCACCCACACCGTCGAGCGCTCCCTCCGTGCAACCACCGGCGCCAAGGTCATCGCCGGGGTCGACGAGGTCGGACGAGGAGCCTGGGCCGGTCCCGTCACCGTCTGCGCGGCGATCACCGGTCTGCGCCGGCCGCCCGCGGGGCTCACCGACTCCAAACTGCTCACCCCCAAGCGGCGCGACGCGATGCTCGACGTCCTGGAGGACTGGGTCACCGCGCACGCCCTGGGGCACGCCTCCCCGGAGGAGATCGACGAGCTGGGGATGACCGCCGCCCTGCGGCTGGCGGCGGTGCGCGCGCTGGAGGGCCTGCCGGTGCGGCCCGACGCGGTGATCCTCGACGGCAAGCACGACTATCTCGGCCCGCCCTGGCGGGTTCGTACGGTGATCAAGGGCGATCAGTCCTGCGTCGCCGTTGCCGCGGCCTCGGTGATCGCCAAGGTCCGGCGCGACCGGATGATGGCCGAACTGGGCGAACGGGGCGACGGAATAGAGGACTTCGCCTTCGCCGCCAACGCCGGCTATCCCTCGCCCGTGCACCGGGCCGCACTCGAGGTGCGGGGGCCCACCGTGTACCACCGGCTCTCGTGGTCGTACCTCGACGCGCTGCCCCAGTGGCGCCACTTGAAGAAGGTGCGCCGGAGCGAGGAATCGACGGAGCTGGAAAACGGAGGCCAACTCGGCTTCGATTTCTGATCGCACCCACGTGCCACCCACCGGTACGTTTCGTACCGGTGTTTGATAGATATCAACTCATGCCTCTCACCCCCGCCATCGAGGAGCCTCAGATTCACGAGAGTGCCCAGGGTCCCCGCGTCACGCCGGCCGCGAGCCGCACCGCGCAGACCCCCCGCCCCGTACCTGGTCCGCGTCCCGCAGCCGTTCCCCGGCCCGGGCGCCCCGGTCCCGTCCGGCCCGCCCCGCCCGCGCAGCGCGCGGCACAGGCCACCGCCGGACCCGTTCCCGCAGCCCCCGCCGCGCCGTCCGTCTCGGCGGCCGTGCCCCAGGTCCAGCTGATCCCGGCCTCCGCCGAGGGTGCGCTGGACGCGGCCGAGGAGGCCGTGGACCTGCTGCTCGACACCGGGCGCGCGCCCGGCGACATCCTGGTGCTCACCACCGGCGACCCGCACCCGTGGGCCGCGCACGAGCTGTCCTTCGGCGAGGCCTCCTACTGGGCCCAGCACGACGCCAAGGACGACATCTTCTACGCGGACGCGGCGCAGGTGCAGCGCGCCGTGGGCCGTCCCGTCGTGGTCTTCGCGGCCAACGGCGGACCGGCCGGTGCCATCGCCGCCGCGCTGCCGGTCGCGCTGACGCGTGCCGGGGCCCTGCTGATCGTGTGCGGCGACGCGCAGCAGATCAACTCCGTGCTGGGTGCGGGCGTCTGACGCCGTGGACCCCATGCGGGCGAGGGGCGGGGCGGGCCGGGTGCCGGCCCCGCTGAAGTCCTGGGCCTGACCAGCCGTACGCCCTTCCGGGGGTACGGCCGTCCGGCCTGCCCGCGTGCCGGTGCGGCCGCCGTCCGCCGGGACCGTGCGCGCACCGCGGGTCCGGCCCGCGGCGCCGGGTGGTGCCCTACGCCCGTTCGCGGGCTCCGGGGCGCTACGGGAGACCCGGTCCGCGCCGCGCCCTGCGCGCGGAGGTGGGCCGGCCCGGTGTGACGAGGCCTCATGGGGGTCCCGGCGCCCGGGTGTTCCGATGTCGGAACCGGCCGCGTCGCCGGCAACGCCCGGGTTTCCGGGACCGGCCGTCCGCTCAGCGGGCGGCGGTACGGCGCAGCGGCTCGGCCGCCCCGCCGGCGGTGCTGAGGGTCAGGGGTGCCGTCTCGGCCGCCAGCGATCCGAGGTGTCCGGGTCTGGTGTCCGAACCGGGGCTTCGCCCGCCGCGGCCTTCGCCCAGCACCTGCCAGCCCCCTCGGGTCAGCGTGATGTAGGCCCCGCAGCGCAGTCCGTGCAGGGTGCAGGCGTCCCGCAGGCCCCACATCCAGGCGCCGTCCTCCTCGGTCCACCGCTCGTCGCCGTCGCGGCAGTACATCAGCACCGCCGTCCTGGCCGGGGTCCGCCGCCGCAGGTCGTGCGGGATGACCCGGCGCAGCCGGGACAACAGGGCGTTGCGGTACTCCCAGCCGTCCGCCGAGTTGGACCGCTGGACGAAGGAGGCGCTCGCCACCAGCCGGTCCTCGGGGCCGAGGACCGCGATGACGGCGGTGGAGGGCGAGGGGCCGTGCCGGGAGTGCAGCCCGCTGACCAACTCGCGCGGATTGCTGAGCAGGGGGATCCCGGCCGCTGTCCACTCGGCGGGTTCGAGCAGCCGGCCATGACGGCTGGCGCCGCCGGTCGCCGTTGCCAGGGACGTGGTCGAGGGCGGGGCGAATCCGAAGGTCACGGTCCTCCCTTCGGGTACACGCCCGCGAGCGGGCACGGCTGGGCTGTGGGCGCGCCGCGGCGCGGCCCTGGAGAGTGCCGTCGAGCCGAGCGGGAGCACTCCGATTCTCGCGTGGTGCGCGAGGGTGGGGCAATGAGCATTTGAAGCAGCAGACCGGAATTCGCCGGTATGCCGTTCATATCCTTGCCCCGCCACGCCGGAGATGACGCATTCGGCTACGGCTGGAGCGCGAGCACCAGCGGAAACACCCCCTTGGCACCCGCCCGGCGGAGCAGCCGGGCGGCCACCGCGAGGGTCCACCCGCTCTCCGCCCGGTCGTCGACGAGGAACACCGGCCCCGATGCCTCGGACAGGCTTTCCGCCAGGGCCTGCGGGACGGTCAAGGCCTGGTGGAGCCCCCGGACCCGCTGGGCGCTGTTCGAGGCCGGCAGCCCGAACTCCGGTGCCTGATCGGTGTACTCCAGGGCGCCGAGCAGCGGGATCCGTCCGACCTCGGCAATCCGGGCGGCGAGGGAGCCGACCAGCAGGGGACGGCTCCGCGAGGGCAGCGCGACCACGCCCACGGGCCGGGCGGGGGAGTCCGCCGCGCCGGAGGCCCAACCCCCGGGGCCGCGCGCCCAGTCGGCGAGTACGGCGACCACGGCCTGGGCGACATCGTCCGGAACCGGCTGGTCGGCCGTCTGCGGGGCCAGCATCGGGCGCAGCCGGTTGCCCCAGCCGATGTCGGACAGCCTGCCCAGGGCCCGGCCGGTCGAGGCCTGTTCCCCGGCCGGGATCCGGCCCTTGAGGTCCACGCCGACCGCGGCGAGCCCGGTGGGCCACATCTTGCGGGGCTCCAGTTCCACTCCCGGGCGGCTCAGTTCGCCGCGGGCGGTGTCCAGGGCGGTGCCCGACACGTCCGCGGTGAAGCGGGCGCCCGCGCAGTTGTCGCAGCGGCCGCAGGGCGCGGCCTCCTCGTCGTCCAGCTGGCGGCGCAGGAACTCCATCCGGCAGTCGGTGGAGGCGGCGTAGTCCCGCATCGCCTGCTGCTCGGCGGACCTCTGCCGGGCGACCCAGGCGTAGCGCTCGGCGTCGTACACCCACGGTTCGCCGGTGAAGGTCCAGCCGCCCTTGACGCGGTGGACGGCGCCGTCCACGTCGAGGACCTTCAGCATCGTCTCCAGGCGGGTGCGGCGCAGGTCGACGAGCGGTTCCAGGGCGGGCAGGGAAAGGGGGCGGCCCGCCTGGGCCAGGACGTCCAGGGTGCGGCGGACCTGCTCCTCCGGCGGGAAGGCGACCGAGGCGAAGTACTGCCAGATCGCCTCGTCCTCGCGGCCGGGCAGCAGGAGCACCTCGGCGTGCTCCACACCGCGGCCCGCGCGGCCGACCTGCTGGTAGTAGGCGATGGGGGAGGAGGGTGACCCCAGGTGCACGACGAAGCCGAGGTCGGGCTTGTCGAAGCCCATCCCGAGGGCGGAGGTGGCCACGAGGGCCTTGACGCGGTTGGCCTGGAGGTCGTTCTCCGCCTGCTCGCGGTCGGCGTTCTCGGTCTTGCCGGTGTACGAGGAGACGGTGTGGCCGCGGTGGCGGAGGTAGGCGGTGACCTCCTCGGCGGCGGCCACCGTCAGGGTGTAGATGATTCCGGAGCCCGGCAGGTCGGTGAGGTGGTCGGCGAGCCAGGCGAGCCGGTGGGCGGCGTCGGGGAGGGGCAGCACGGCCAGGCTCAGGCTCTCGCGGTCCAGCGGGCCGCGCAGTACGAGGGCGTCCGTACCGGCTCCGGTGCCGAGCTGTTCGGCGACGTCCGCCGTCACCCGGGCGTTGGCGGTGGCGGTCGTCGCGAGCACCGGGACCCCCGGCGGGAGGTCGGCCAGCATGGTGCGCAGCCGGCGGTAGTCGGGGCGGAAGTCGTGCCCCCAGTCGGAGATGCAGTGGGCCTCGTCGACCACCAGGAGGCCGGTGGCGGCCGCGAGCTTGGGGAGCACCTGGTCGCGGAAGTCGGGGTTGTTGAGGCGTTCGGGGCTGACCAGGAGGACGTCGACCTCGCCCGCCGCGACCTCGGCCTGGATGCCCTCCCACTCCTCCGGATTGGCGGAGTTGATGGTGCGGGCGCGGATCCCGGCCCGGGCGGCGGCTTCGACCTGATTGCGCATCAGCGCGAGCAGTGGGGAGACGATCACGGTGGGTCCGGCGCCGCCCGCCCGCAGCAGGGAGGTGGCCACGAAGTACACGGCGGATTTGCCCCACCCCGTGCGCTGGACGACCAGAGCCCGCCGCTTGTGCGCGACGAGGGCCTCGATCGCCCGCCACTGGTCCTCGCGCAGCCGTGCGGTGCCCGTGGGGTCGCCCACGAGTCGGGCGAGTACGGAATCTGCGGAGGACCTCAGGTCTGCGTTCATACCCCCATGCAACCCGATGGTTCTGACATCGCGCCAATGGCGCTCTCAACCTGTGGATATTGAAGATTCAAGCGAGTTATCCACAGGGGTTTCGTGATCGGTCCGCACACGGGACCGTCGAGCCATGACGACGAACCACGAATCTCGCAGTCAGTCCGACCGGCCCTCCATCAGCCCCTCCGGAACCCCCGAGGCATCCCGGATCACCTTGCGCAGCCCCGCCGAACTGGCCGACGCGCTGCCCTACATGCTCGGATTCCATCCGACCGACTCCCTCGTCATGGTCGCCGTGCACGGCGAGGGCGGACGCTTCGGCGGACGTCTGCGCGTCGGAATCCCCTCCACGCCCGCCGAGTGGGAGGACACCGCCCGGCAGGTCGCCGAATGCCTCGTGCGGGGCAGTGAGCGGCGCGGCGGCAGGCCGGACGGCATCGTGGTCTTCCTGTGCCAGGACCCGCAGGCCGGGGAGAGCGGACAGCGGGTGATGACCCGGCTGCGGCCGCTCGCCCAGCGGGTGCGCCTCGCCTGCGGCGCCCTGGACGTGCCGGTCCTGGAGGCCCTCTGCCTTTCCGGAGGCCGCTACTGGTCCTACACCTGCGACGACCCCGGCTGCTGCCCGGCCGAGGGCAACCCGCTCGCCCCGCCGGGCACCTCGGTCATGGCCGCGGCGGCGACCTTCGCCGGACTCCAGGTCCGGGGCTCGCTGAAGGAGATCGAAAGCCGGCTCACGCCCCTTGCCGGAGCCGGGGCCGCGGAGCAGGAGGAGGCCCTCGACCGGGCGGCCGTCGCCCTCGTCCCGAAGATCCTCGACGGGGCCACCCGCCAGGAGGTCGGAGCGGAGACCATCACCCTCGCCAAGACCCTGATGCGCCGCCTGACCCTCGCGCCGCCCGTCGAAGGCGGTCCGCGCGCCGACGACTGGGACGACGCCCTCCTCGGGCACGACGAGGCCGCCGCCGTGATCCTCGGCCTCCAGGACCGCGAGATCCGCGACATCGCCGCCGAGTGGATGGAGGGCGACGAAGCCGCCCCCGCTCTGCGCCTGTGGCGGGCCCTGGCCCGGCGCTGCGTCGGTGCGTACGGGGAACACGCGGCGGCGCCGCTCACCCTGGCCGGCTGGGTCTCCTGGTCCGGCGGGGACGAGCCGACCGCACGCATCGCCCTCGCGCTCGCCCTGCGGGCCGACTCCGAGTACCGCTTCGCCCAACTGCTCCACCACGCGTGCAACGAGGGCATCGACCCCGAAGGGCTGCGGCAGTGCCTGCGGGAGGAACGCCGACGCCGCGAACCCCGGCGCAAGCGCTCCGCCGCCACCACCCGTCCGCCCGGCCGCCGGGACGGGAAGCGGCGCCGTCCGACCCGCCGCCCCGAGGGGAGCGACCAGTGAGCCCGCGTCGAAGTACCGGAGGCCGTGGTCACGTGGGGCGGCACCGGGACCACGGTCCCCTGCGGCGCCTCCGGAGCGCGGTGGGCACGGCACCACGACGTCGGGGCGACACCCCGTGCGGGCAGCCACCACCGGGGCCCGTGACCCGGGCGGGGGTGAGGGCGTTCAGCTGGGGGGAGGTGGGCGCCCGGCCGCGCCGCCGCCCAGCGGAACCGGCCGGAGCGCAGAGAAGGCGGCACATGGCTCCCCCCGTACCTGAAACCGACCCGTCCGGGCCCCCTGCGCCCACCGCCCCGGGGCGTCGCACCGCACTGGCCACCGAGGCCGGGCCCGAATCCCCCTCCAAGGGCCGCGGGGCCGGGCCGGGCGGCCCGCCCTACGGCCGGCCGGCGGTGGAGGCGGTGGTGGAGCGGGTGCCTTCAGGGTCCACGGACCGCCAGGCCGGTGCCCCCGTCGGGACCGAGCCGGAGGCGCGGCCCGCAGGACCGCCCCCGCCGCGGCAACCCGCTGTAGGGCCCTCGCGCCGGCCCGAGCTGCCACCGGTGCACGGTGCCGTCATCTGCGTCGCCGCGCCCTGCCTGGTCATCTCTCCCGAGCACGGCCAGCTGACCGGGCGGGGCATCGACGGCATCTACCGCGCGGGGCGGCGCCTGCTGTCACGCTGCGTCCTGCGCGTCGGCGGACGGGATCCGGTCGCCGTCCAAGCACGCAGCCTCTCCGCCGACCGGGCCTCCTTCACCGCGACCGTCCGCACCGGCATCGAGGCAGGTCCCGACCCCGACATCGGAGTCGAGCGCGTCCGCCACGCCGACGGCACCGAGCGCATCACCCTGCGCAGCTTCGCCGCCCGCCCGCTGCGCCTCCCCGTGGAGGTCTCCCTCGGCACCGACCTGGCCGAGCTCGCCGCCGTGGCGGCCGGCCGGGCCGGGCCGGAACTCGCCGCCGGGGTGCACGCCGCCGGACTGCGCTGGAGCACCGGCGACGCCCTCGCCGTCACCACCGCCGAACCGGCCCCCGACGACGTCCTCGCCTCGGCCGGACTGCTGCGCTGGCAGCTCGACCTGGGACCGGGGGAGTCCCGCAGCATCGAACTGCGGACCACGCGCGACCGGTCGACGCGGGCCCCCGCCGGACAGGTCGCGAACCCGTTCTCCGCCGCCCGCGCCGAGGGGGACGACCCGAGGGCCGACGCCTGGTTCCGTACCAGCCTCGACGACCTGCGCGCCCTGCTCCTGAGGGATCCCGAGGCACCCGCGGACGCCTTCGTGGCGGCCGGAGTGCCCTGGCGGCTCGGGCCGGCCCCCGCCGAGTCGCTGTGGGCCGCGCGGATGGCGCTCCCGCTCGGCACCGGGCTGGCCGCCGCCACCCTGCGGATCCTGGCCCGGAGCCAGACCGGGGGCTGCGGCCCGGAAGCGGGGAAGATCCCGGGACCGCTGCGCGCCGCCGGACCGCAGCTCCCGCCGGGGTGCACCGGAACCGAGGCGACCCTCGGCTTCCCGGCGGTGCTCGCCGAGGCGCGCAGATGGGGGCTGCCGGAGGAGGAAGTGGCCCGGCTGCTGCCCGCCGCGGAGCGCTGCCTGGGCTGGCTGCGCGGCGCGCTCGGGGAGGACGGCTTCCTGGCCGACCCCGATCCCGGGCCGCGGCGCTGCGAGACCCAGGCCCACGCACACCGGGCCGCGCTGCTCGGCGCCGATCTGCTCGCCGACTGCGGACGGCCCGGAGCCGCGGAATGGCGGGAGTGGGCCGCCGCCCTGCGGGACCGGTTCCGGGCCCGGTTCTGGATCGACGGCCCGGACGGAGGCCGCCCCGCCGCGGCACTGCACCCCGACGGCCGTCCGCTGCCCCGGCTGACCGGGGCGGCCGCGCACCTGCTGGACACCGGCCTGCTGGGTGGCGGGGAGTTCGCACCCGGCCTGCTGGATCCCGCCCGGACCGAACACCTCGCCCGGTTGCTCGGAGCCCCGGCCATGGATTCCGGATGGGGGCTGCGCAGCATGGCCGCGCGCGAACCGGGACACAACCCCTTCGGGCACCGGTCCGGAGCGGTGAGGGCCCACGAGAGCGTCCTCGCGGTGGCCGGGCTCGCCCAGGCCGGCTTCGACAAGGAGGCCGCCGGACTGCTGCGGGGGCTGCTCGACGCGGCCGAGTCCTTCGGGTACCGCCTGCCCGAGATGTACGCGGCCGAGCAGCGCACCGCCGGCAGCGCACCGCTCCCGCACCCCGCGGCCTGCAGGCCCGCGGCGGTGGCCGCCGCCGCGGGGATCCACGCCCTCACCGCGCTCGCGGGCATCCGCCCGGACGCCCCGGCGGCGACCGTCGCCGTCACTCCGCGGGCGGGCGCTCCCCTCGGCGCACTGCGCCTCTCCGGCCTGAGGGTGTCGGAGGAACCGTTCGCCGTCCGGATCAGCCGCCTCGGCGTCGGCATGGTGGAGGAGGCGGCCGATGGGCTCCAACTGCGGGGTTAGGGGGTTTCCGACGGATCTCCGCGGCGGCGCGACGCCCGGCACGCACTCTCGCCGCACCGACCGAAAGCCCGAGTGCGTCCAGTACGCGGGCTCCCGGTCGGCACGCCGAGAGCACGCACCGGACGCCGCTCCCTCTGGGTTCCAGATCACCGTCTCCCGGATCACCAAAGCTCTGTTTATCGTCAGGCAGACGACTATGATCGCGGCATGTCGCCCTACGACCCGTCGGCCTTTCCGCCCTTCGCCGTCACCGTCGACCTGGTCGTGCTCACCGTGCGGCGCCACGCGCTCTGCGCGTTGGTCGTCCGACGGGGTGAGCAGCCGTTCCAGGGCCGCTGGGCGCTGCCCGGCGGATTCGTCCGCGGGGACGAGGACCTGGGGGCGGCCGCCGCCAGGGAACTCGCCGAGGAGACCGGGCTGTGCGCGCACGACCCGGCCGCGCCCGGCGTGGACAACGGCGCCCATCTCGAACAGCTCGCCACCTACGGGGACCCGCAGCGCGACCCGCGGATGCGGGTCGTCAGCGTGGCCCACCTGGTCCTCGCCCCCGACCTGCCCGCGCCCCGGGCCGGCGGCGACGCCAACGGCGCCCGCTGGGCGCCCGTCGACGAACTGCTGGAGGGCGCCGACCAGGCCTCCGCCGGGCTGGCCTTCGACCACGCGCGGATCCTCGCCGACGGTGTGGAGCGCGCCCGCTCGAAGATCGAGTACTCCTCCCTGGCCACCGCCTTCTGCCCGCCGGAGTTCACCGTCGGAGAGCTGCGCCGGGTGTACGAGGCGGTGTGGGGGGTGGCGCTGGACCCCCGCAACTTCCACCGCAAGGTCACCGGCACCCCCGGTTTCCTGGTGCCGGCCGGAGGGACGACGACCCGTCAGGGCGGTAGGCCGGCCCAGCTGTTCAGGGCGGGCGGGGCGACCCTGCTCAACCCGCCGATGCTGCGGCCGGAAGTCTGATCCTCCCCGGGGAGACCTTCGCCGTCCGCCGGGGTGGTCCCGGGCGGCAATCACGGCACCGGCACGGACCGGTTGCATAGAAAATCGGACATATCGCGTTATCTTGCTTGCGGTACTCACCCTGCCGCAGAGCGGTCTCACCCCCCGCGAGAGAAGCGATGCTCCAGGCCATCGGACTCACCAGCACACCCCGTCGAGAACTCCCGCCCGTCGTGAACGACCTCACCTTCGAGGCCCGCCCGGGGTGCGTGACCGCCCTGCTCGGCGAGCCGGGTTCGGGCAAGACCACCGCGCTGCGGCTCATGCTCGAACTCGAACCGGGCCGGGGCGTCACCTACTTCCGCGGCCGCCCGCTGCACCGGATCCCGCATCCGGGCCGCGAGGTCGGCGTGCTCCTCGGAGACGTTCCGGGGCACCCGTCGAGGACGGTCCGCAACCAACTGCGGATGCTCAGCGCCGCCGTCGGGGTCCCCGCGTCCCGGGCGGACGCCCTGATGGAGATCGTCGGCATCGGCGGCCTGCGCGACCAGAGGCTCGGGTCGCTCTCGGCCGGCATGGAGCGTCGCGTCGCCCTCGCCGCAGCGCTGCTCGCCGACCCCTGCACCCTGCTCCTCGATGAACCCGCCGCCGGCCTGCATTCCCGTGAGCGGGCCTGGCTCCACGGGCTGCTGCGCGGTCACGCCTCCCTGGGCGGGGCGGTGCTCTTCACCACCGACGACGCGAAGGAGGCGGCCCGGCACGCCGACCGGGTCGTGTCCATCGCCTCGGGCCGCCTCGTCGCGGACCAGGACGCCGCGGACTTCGCCCGCACCCGGCTGCGACCGCGGGTCGCGGTGCGGACCCCGCACGCCGCCCGGCTCGCCGACGTACTGGGTCGTGAGGCCCGCTCCGCCCACAGGGTGGTGGAGATCGTCGAGGAGAGCGGCAGCCGACTGTCGGTGTACGGCAGCAACTGCGCCGAGATCGGCGAGGCGGCGTTCAGGCACGGAGTGCTCGTCCACCAACTCGCGGACGAGACCGGGGACGCGGGTGCGCCCGTCCCGCCGGTACCGCAGGCCCGGACCCGCGGCGGAAGCGCGGCCCGGGTGGACGTCCGCGCGGAGGTTCGGGCAGAGGTTCGGGCTGACGTTCGGGCAGAGGCGCAGGGCCGACAGGTGCCGGGCTCCGTGGCGGGCCTCGTGGCCGGAGCAGAGGCCTCGGTCCGCGGGGGCCCCCGCCCGGACCCCCGCTCCGCGCTCCTCACCGGGCCGGCGTCCGGCGACCCCGGTGCGGGATCCGGCCCCGACGCCGTACCCGGTGTGAGCCCCGTCCGCGCCGCGCCCCCTGCCCGGGAGGCGGAACCCGTCCAGGGCCCGTCCCCGGAACCGGTCCGGCCCGCGGGGCAGGGCCCGGCCGCGGCTCCGGTCCCGGACCGGCTCCCCGCCGCTGTCGTCCATGCCTCGGCGGCCGGGGACCCCGACGTGTCCGACCACCCCGGCCCGGGCGGGGGCGGTGGGCCGAGTCATGGCCGTTCCGGGCGGGGCTCCTCCGGGCTGCGGCGGGTACGGCGGGTGGGCGGCCCGCTGTGGCCGCTGCGCTACGAGCTCCGCCGGGTGTTCGGCACGGCCGCCCCACTGCTGACCGCCGCCCTCGTCGTCACCGCCTCCGTGCTCACCTCCCTGGTACTGGCGCGCGCGGGCCACACCCCGCAGAGCCGACTGCTCGCCGCCTGGCCGGAGCTCTTCCCGCTGCCGCCCGCCGCGCTCGGGGCCGGGCTGCTCGGCTCCCTGGCCTTCGGTGAGGAGTACCGCTACCCCGCCCTCGCCGCCGACCGGGGCACCGTGCCCCGGCGGCTGGGGCTGCTCACCGCCAAACTCGCCGTCTGCGCCGTCCTCGCCCTGGCCCTCGGCACGCTCACGGTCGCCGCCGACACCGCGGCGCTCCGGCTCGTCTTCGGCGGCGCCGGGCCGCTGAGCCCGCCGGCGGAATGGGTCTCCCCCGCGGCGAGTTGGGCCGGGCTGCTCGTCGGCTGCGCCTGGGCCGGGGTCCTCGCCTCGGGGGTGTTCCGCGCCGCGTCCGTGGGCTTCGCTGCGGTGCTCGCCGTACCGGTGGCCGTCGTACCGCTGGTGCGCAAGGTCCTCGACGGGCCGTCCGCGTACCCGGTGACCGGCATCGCCTCCCGCCTGCGCGGCCTGACCTGGTCGGCGTGGCCTCCGGAGGTGGACCGGATCGTGCTGGGGACCCTTCGTGTGATGGTCCAACCCGTCGGCACCGCACTGGTGTTGTCGCTGATGGTCCTGTTGTGCGCCTATGCGTTCACAGGACTGCGCGGGCGGGTCCGTTGGTGATCGTTCCGGTGCGGGAGGCGACTTCGCCGGGACCATAGAAGTCCAGATCGGGCCGGATCACCCGAAGCGGATCGCAACTCCCCGCAAAAGGCCCGGTTCTTTACGATAAGTCGTCAATTGCGTAGGTGGCACCGATCACCCTTTCGTGTGCTTTTCACCAAAGACCTCAAGGGTGATGAAGGCGAGGCCGACAAAGGATTCGTGAGTACCCTTGCGCACACCATGATGACCGCCGCCCGCCATGCCGACTCCGGCCTCGCCGGCTCGGGCGAACTCGACCGCTACCCCTACCCGGAGGCCTCCGGGTCCGACCGGGTCGGACCGCCCCACTGGGACGGGGGCGACGTCGAGCTGAGCCGCGTCGGCCGCCGGGCGGCAGGCAGCCGCGGGCGCGGTCTGCACGGCCAACTCGTCCAGCAGCTAGGCCAGATGATCGTCTCGGGCGACCTCGGCGCGGACCGCCCCCTGGTCCCCGAGGAGATCGGCCAGCGCTTCGAGGTCTCCCGCACGGTCGTCCGCGAATCCCTGCGGGTCCTGGAGGCCAAGGGCCTCGTCAGCGCCCGCCCCAACGTGGGCACCCGCGTCCGGCCCGTCGCCGACTGGAACCTGCTCGACCCCGACATCATCGAGTGGCGCGCCTTCGGACCCCAGCGCGACGACCAGCGCCGCGAGCTCAACGAGCTCCGCTGGACCATCGAACCGCTGGCCGCCCGCCTCGCGGCCGGCCACGGCCGCCCGGACGTCCAGCAGCGCCTCGCCGACATGGTCGAGATCATGGGGCACGCCCTCGGGCAGGGCGACGCGATCACCCTCGCGCGCGCCGACAACGAGTTCCACGCACTGCTGATCCAGGTCGCAGGCAACCGCATGCTGGAGCACCTGTCGGGCATCGTCTCCGCCGCCCTCCAGGTCTCCGGGAGCCCCGTCACCGCCTGCGACCGGCCCAGCGAGACCTGCGTCGCGCACCACGCGCGGATGGTCGAGGCGCTCGCGGCCGGTGACGCGACGGGGGCCGAGAACGCCATGCGTCAGCTCCTGACGGTGCATCCGGAGGTCGAGCGCGTGGTCCCCGCCCCGCGCGAGCACTGACGCGCCGACGCGCGGGGGCGCGGGGGTGCACACCGGTCGCCGGGCCCGTTCCGGGTCCGGCGACTCCGGCGTGCGGGGGCCTTCCCGGGGCCTCCGGACGCGTGCGTACGGCCACGGGACGGGCACGGACGGGAACCGGATGTGATTCGGGCCACGAAGATTGGGCGTAACGCTCCGCGACGTCACGCGATGACGTAAGAGGTGATGGCCGACGGAGGGAAGACAGCAGCCCTTGGGGGTGCTGTGCAGCTCCCCGGCCCCTGCCCGCGCCCCCGGCCCATCCCCAGTCGGTGGTCGTCGGCTCCGGTCCAGCACCAGGCCGGGGTCGGAAGCCGTTCCCATCGTTCCGAGAGGTTGTTCGTGTCGGCCAGCACATCCCGTACGCTCCCGCCGGAGATCGCCGATTCCGAGTCTGTGATGGCGCTCATCGAGCGGGGCAAGGCCGAGGGGCAGATCGCCGGCGATGACGTGCGTCGGGCCTTCGAGGCTGACCAGATTCCTGCGACCCAGTGGAAGAATGTCCTGCGCAGCCTCAACCAGATCCTTGAGGAAGAGGGTGTGACACTGATGGTCAGTGCCGCGGAGTCGCCCAAGCGCACCCCCCGCAAGAGCGTCGCGGCGAAGAGCCCCGCCAAGCGGACGGCGACCAAGACCGTCGTGGCGAAGACGGCGGCCCCTCCGGCCGCGGCCGGCATCGTCGCGGACACCGGAACGGCGGAGCCGGACACGACCGACGCCCTGGCCGAAGAGCCCGTGGCCGAACCGGTCGCGAAGAAGACCGCCGCCCGGAAGACGGCCGCGAAGAAGGCCGCTCCCGCGAAGAAGGCCGCGGCGAAGAAGACGGCAGCGAAGAAGACCGCCGCCAAGAAGGACGCGGACGAGGACGGCGAGGAGACCGCGGACGAGGGCCCCGACGCCCCGAAGGCCGAGGCCGAGGAGGAAGAGGAGGGCGGGGAGAACAAGGGCTTCGTCATCTCGGACGACGAGGACGACGCCCCCGCCCAGCAGGTCGTCGTGGCCGGCGCCACCGCCGACCCCGTCAAGGACTACCTCAAGCAGATCGGCAAGGTCCCCCTCCTCAACGCCGAGCAGGAGGTCGAGCTCGCCAAGCGCATCGAGGCGGGCCTGTTCGCCGAGGACAAGCTGGCCAACTCCGACAAGCTGGCCCCCAAGCTCAAGCGCGAGCTGGAGATCATCGCCGAGGACGGCCGCCGCGCCAAGAACCACCTGCTGGAGGCCAACCTCCGCCTCGTGGTCTCCCTCGCCAAGCGCTACACCGGCCGCGGCATGCTCTTCCTGGACCTGATCCAGGAGGGCAACCTGGGTCTGATCCGCGCCGTGGAGAAGTTCGACTACACCAAGGGCTACAAGTTCTCCACGTACGCGACCTGGTGGATCCGGCAGGCGATCACCCGCGCCATGGCCGACCAGGCCCGCACCATCCGCATCCCCGTGCACATGGTCGAAGTGATCAACAAGCTCGCCCGCGTGCAGCGCCAGATGCTCCAGGACCTCGGCCGCGAGCCCACCCCGGAGGAGCTGGCCAAGGAACTCGACATGACCCCCGAGAAGGTCATCGAGGTCCAGAAGTACGGCCGCGAGCCGATCTCCCTGCACACCCCGCTCGGCGAGGACGGCGACAGCGAGTTCGGTGACCTCATCGAGGACTCCGAGGCCGTCGTCCCGGCCGACGCCGTCAGCTTCACGCTCCTGCAGGAGCAGCTGCACTCGGTCCTCGACACGCTGAGCGAGCGCGAGGCCGGCGTGGTCTCGATGCGGTTCGGCCTGACCGACGGCCAGCCCAAGACCCTCGACGAGATCGGCAAGGTCTACGGGGTCACTCGCGAGCGCATCCGCCAGATCGAGTCCAAGACCATGTCGAAGCTGCGCCACCCGTCCCGGTCCCAGGTCCTGCGCGACTACCTGGACTGACCGGAACGGCCGAAGGCCCCGACACGACCGGTCCGGGCCCGGTACGGGTACGCCCCCGGGCCGGCCGGACCGGACGGTCGAGCGGATCCGGAGCGGATCCGGAGCGGCCCCGCACCGGATCTCCACCGGCCGGGGGCGCGGGGGCCCACGACGGTGGCCGCGCGGGTGCGCCCGGCCACCGGGCGACCCACTCTGGGTGGAGTCATGCACACTCAGAGTCAGGAGGCCTCATGCGTCGTCCCTTTGCCCGTGCTCTGGCGGGCGCGCTGACCCTGGTGGCGGGAGCGGCCGTGCTGCCGCTGGCCCAGGCCCCCGGGGTGGCCGCGGACAGCGTGGTCATAGGCGGGAAGCCGGTGAACGTGGCCGACAGCCCGTGGGTCGTGGCCCTCGCCAGCCGTGACCGGTTCGGGGGTACCCGGGACGGGCAGTTCTGCGGGGGCGTCGTCGTCGCCCCGACCACGGTGGTGACCGCGGCCCACTGCCTGGGCCGGCAGGTGCTGGGCGGGACGGTCGAATCCGTCGCCGACTTCCGCGTGATCACCGGACGTACGGAGCTGCGCGCCGACGAGGGCCGCGAGATCGCGGTGCGCGCCGCCCGGGTGAACCCGGCCTACGACCCCGGGAGCAACGCCGGGGACCTGGCCGTGCTGGAACTCGCCGAGGCCGTTCCGGCGCAGTACGTGCTCCCCATGGCCGAGGACGGCCACCCGGCGTACGCCGTGGGCACCGAGGCGGCCGTGTACGGCTGGGGCGACACGAGCGGCTTCGGGGACTACGCGTACGGGCTGCGGGCGGCGCAGGTCACCGTGCTGGCCGACGACGTCTGCCGACGGGCGTACCCGGGGGACTCGGACGGCCAGTACCGGGCGGAGTCCATGGTGTGCGCCGGGGACCGGGACGGCGGCAAGGACGCCTGCCAGGGGGACAGCGGGGGTCCGCTGGTGGCCGGGGGGCGGCTGATCGGGCTGGTGTCGTGGGGGCGCGGCTGCGGGCGCGCCGACAGTCCGGGCGTGTACACCCGGATCGCCCCGTTGGTCGGATTCGTGAGCGGCGCCGAGAGGGCCGCGCGGCCCGACGGGGTATAAGGAGGCCCCGCGGGGTGTCGGGAGGGGCTCCAGGAGGCCTGTGCGGCCCTGCACGGGGGTGTGGGGGCGTACGGGCCGGCCGTACGCCCGGGGAAGTGCCTCGGATATGAGGACGGGCGGCGTCCCTGGGTCTCAGAGATGCCGCCCGTCGACCGGCCTGGCCGGTCCTGGCTCGTCGGATGCGAGGTTAGGCCTTGTGTCAGCGGTCCTCGGTGTCGGCAGCATTAGCGGCCGGAGCGGACGTGAGCCGCTCGGTCTCATCCTGTATTTCCGCGGCGATCTTCTTGAGTTCCGGCTCGAACTTACGCCCGTGGTGGGCGCAGAAGAGCAGTTCACCACCGCTCAGGAGGACGACGCGCAGATATGCCTGGGCGCCGCAACGGTCGCATCGGTCAGCGGCCGTCAGCGGGGTCGCGGGTGTCAGAACAGTAGTCACGTCGCCTCTTCTCTAGCTCGACGAGCTGTCGTACCAGGGTCAACATCCAACCAGGCCGAAAACGTTCCCGCTCGCGGCTTTTCCTCGAAACTTCCTTCCGAAGCTGGCCGGCTGCTGCCGGTTGGCGGCGAAGGAGCCGTATTGCGTTGCTTTACGGTTTCGCGTTGTCAGTCGTTCGCTTGTAGCAGTTCCCGTCCTCCCCGGCGTGAGTGCCGGTTGTGCATGAGGACGTGCCCGAACCCTAAATGGTTCATGCCTGGAAGGGAACGTGATGTTTGCTTCACCCTCACGGGGGATCGAACATCCGTGCGGATCTGCACTAGGCTGAGGAAGTGACGAGGGTGGCGTTGCATCGGCTCTACCAGGCCTCGGTACCCTCTGACCGGCAGCCGAGCCACCCCTGCGCCCGACCGGGCCAGAAAAGAAATTCAGCGAGGAGCGAACTGCGTGACCGCCGACACGTCCGTGCCTTCCAGCGCGCTGCTGTCCGGAGCAGACCGGGACGGTTCCAACTACACCGCGCGGCACCTGCTCGTCCTCGAAGGCCTTGAGGCCGTTCGCAAGCGCCCCGGCATGTATATCGGCTCCACCGACAGCCGAGGCCTGATGCACTGCCTCTGGGAGATCATCGACAATTCCGTCGACGAGGCCCTGGGCGGCTACTGCGACCACATCGAGGTGATCCTCCACGAGGACGCCTCGGTCGAGGTCCGCGACAACGGCCGCGGCATCCCGGTGGACGTCGAGCCCAAGACCGGCCTGTCCGGGGTCGAGGTCGTCATGACCAAGCTGCACGCGGGCGGAAAGTTCGGCGGCGGCTCGTACGCCGCCTCCGGCGGTCTGCACGGCGTCGGCGCCTCCGTGGTCAACGCCCTCTCGGCCCGCCTGGACGTCGAGGTCGACCGGGGCAGCTCCACCCACGCCGTCAGCTTCCGCCGCGGCGTCCCCGGGTTCTTCACCGAGCAGGGCCCCGACAGCCCCTTCGACCCGGCCGGCGGCCTGCGCAAGGTCAAGCGGATCCCCAAGGGCCGCACCGGCACCCGGATCCGCTACTGGGCGGACCGGCAGATCTTCCTCAAGGACGCCCGCCTCGGCCTGGAGACGCTGTACCAGCGCGCCCGCCAGACGGCCTTCCTCGTTCCCGGCCTGACCATCGTGGTCCGCGACGAGCGGGGCATCGACGGCGCCGGCAAGACCGAGGAGACGTTCCGCTTCGACGGGGGCATCAGCGAGTTCTGCGAGTACCTCGCGCAGGACAAGGCCGTCTGCGACGTGCTGCGCCTGACCGGCACGGGCACCTTCAAGGAGACCGTCCCGGTCCTCGACGACCGCGGCCACATGACCCCCACCGAGGTCACCCGCGAGCTGGGCGTGGACATCGCCCTGCGCTGGGGCACGGGGTACGAGACCAACCTCAAGTCCTTCGTGAACATCATCGCCACTCCCAAGGGCGGTACGCACGTCTCCGGCTTCGAGCGCTCGGTCGCCAAGACCGTCAACGAGGTCCTGCGCTCGGCGAAGCTGCTGCGCGTCGCCGAGGACGACGTGGTCAAGGACGACGCGATGGAGGGCCTGACGGCCGTCGTCACCGTCCGCCTCGCCGAGCCGCAGTTCGAGGGCCAGACCAAGGAGGTCCTCGGTACCTCCGCCGCGACGCGCATCGTCGCCGCCGTCGTCGCCAAGGAGCTCAAGGCCTTCCTGACCTCCACCAAGCGCGACGACAAGCAGCAGGCCCGTGCCGTGATGGAGAAGATCGTCGCGGCCGCGCGGACCCGTATCGCGGCCCGCCAGCACAAGGAGGCGCAGCGCCGCAAGACCGCGCTGGAGTCCTCCTCGCTGCCGGCCAAGCTGGCCGACTGCCGCAGCGACGACGTGGACCGCAGCGAGCTCTTCATCGTCGAGGGGGACTCGGCCCTCGGTACGGCCAAGCTCGCCCGGAACTCCGAGTTCCAGGCCCTGCTGCCGATTCGGGGCAAGATCCTCAACGTCCAGAAGTCCTCGGTCTCGGACATGCTCAAGAACGCCGAGTGCGGAGCGATCATCCAGGTCATAGGGGCAGGCTCGGGTCGTACCTTCGACCTCGACGCCGCCCGCTACGGCAAGATCGTCCTGCTCGTCGACGCCGATGTGGACGGCGCGCACATCCGCTGCCTGCTGCTGACGCTCTTCCAGCGGTACATGCGGCCCATGGTCGAGGCGGGCCGGGTCTTCGCGGCCGTCCCGCCGCTGCACCGCATCGAGCTGGTCCAGCCCAAGCGGGGCCAGGACAAGTACGTGTACACGTACTCGGACAACGAGCTGCGCCAGACGCTGCTGGAGTACCAGCGCAAGAACGTCCGGTACAAGGACGCCATCCAGCGCTACAAGGGCCTCGGCGAGATGGACGCGGACCAGCTGGCGGAGACCACCATGGATCCCCGCTTCCGCACCCTGCGCCGGATCAACATCGGAGACCTGGACTCCGCCGAGCAGGTCTTCGACCTGCTCATGGGCAACGAGGTCGCCCCGCGCAAGGAGTTCATCACCAGCTCCGCGGCGACTCTCGACCGCTCGCGCATCGACGCCTGACCCGGACGCGGCTCCGGCACGCCGGCGCTCTTCCCTCCATCACCTGAAGGAGTGAAGAGCGCCGGACATCAGTCCTGAAAACGACCATCGAGCACATCCTTGTGGGCACGCGGCCAATGCGGCGGCGGACAAGGAGAGTTCGGTGGACAAGCACGACGGTCGCGATGCCGGAACGATCCGGCTGGACGACCCCTGGTACGACGCCCTGGCCGTGGGCTGGGGCGAGGGCGGGGAAACGGTCCCGCCCCGCCCGGACGCCGGGGGCCGGACCGCGTCCGGCGCATCCGAGATCTACCTCGAAGTGCAGCGGAGCGCCGCCTTCCAGGAGGTCCGCGGCCGCTACCGCAGGTTCGTCGTCCCCGCGACCGCCGGGTTCTTCCTCTGGTACGTGGCCTACGTGGTCGCCGCCACCACGGTGCCCGCTCTGATGGCCCGGCCCGTCTTCGGCCCGGTGAACGTGGCCCTGCTCGCGGGGCTCGGGCAGTTCCTGAGCACCTTCCTGCTGACCTGGGCCTACGCCCGCCACGCCCGCCTCAGGCGGGACCGGGCCGCACTCGACCTGCGCTGGACGGTCTTCGAGCAGGAGCGCGACCAGGAGCGGACCGCGGCCCGGGGGGAGGACCGGTGAACAGCGAGCACCAGACCCTCGCGCTGATCCTGTTCAGCGTCTTCATCGCCGTCACCCTCGGCATCACCACCTGGGTCAGCCGCAGCCGGCACGGTTCGGCCGAGGAGTTCTACGCGGGCGGGCGACTCTTCTCCCCCATGGAGAACGGTTTCGCCATCGCCGGCGACTACATGTCCGCCGCCTCCTTCCTCGGGATCTCCGGCCTGATCGCCCTGTTCGGGTACGACGGCCTGCTGTACTCCGTCGGCTTCCTCGTGGCCTGGCTCCTGGTCCTCTTCCTGGTCGCCGAGCTGGTACGCAACTGCGGCCGCTTCACCCTCGCGGACGTGGTCGCCGCCCGGATGAGCGAGCGGCCCGTACGGATCGCCGCCGGGATCTCCTCCGTCGTGGTCTCGGTGCTCTACCTGGTCGCGCAGATGGTCGGGGCGGGCAGCCTGGTGGGCCTGCTGCTCGGCAGCTCGGGCGCCGCGGCGCGGACGCTCACCGTGATCGGCGTGGGCGCCCTGATGGTGGTCTACGTCTCCTTCGGCGGGATGCGGGCCACCACCTGGATCCAGATCGTGAAGGCCGTCCTCCTGATGGGCGGGGCGATCACCCTGACCGTGCTGGTCCTGCTGCGCTTCCACGGGAACTTCGGCCAGCTGCTCACCAGCGCCGCCGATCGCAGCGGGTACGGCGCCCGCTTCCTGGGCCCCGGCCTCCGGTACGGGGGCGACTGGACCGCCCGCGTCGACTTCATGAGCCTCGGGCTCGCCCTGGTCCTGGGCACCGCGGGGCTGCCGCACATCCTGTCCCGCTTCTACACCGTGCCCACGGCGCGGGCGGCCCGCCGGTCCGTCGTCTGGGCGATCGGGCTGATCGGCGGCTTCTACCTGATGACCATCGTGCTGGGCTTCGGGGCCGCGGCGCTGCTCGGGCCGGATCAGGTGCGGGCCTCCAACGCCTCGGGGAACACGGCCGTACCGCTGCTGGCGGCCTTCCTCGGCGGGGGCGCGGAGTCCACCGGGGGCGCGGTGCTGTTCGCGTTCGTGGCCGCCATCGCCTTCGCGACCATCCTCGCCGTGGTCGCCGGGATCACCCTCGCCTCGTCCGCCTCCGTCGCGCACGACCTCTACGCCTCCCTCAAACGGCGGCACGCCCGGCAGCGCAGCGAGGTCGCCGTGGCGCGCGTCGCGGCCGTGGGGATCGGGGCGGTGGCGATCGGCCTCGGGCTGGTCGCCCAGGACCTGAACGTCGCCTTCCTGGTGGGGCTGGCCTTCGCGGTGGCGGCCTCGGCGAACCTGCCGGTGCTGCTGTACTCGCTGTTCTGGCGGGGGTTCACCACGCGGGGTGCGGTCTGGTCGGTGTACGGGGGGCTGGTCCCGGCGGTGCTGCTGGTCGTCCTGTCGCCCGTGGTCTCGGGGAGCCCCGAATCGCTCTTCCCCGGTGTCGACTTCCAGTACTTCCCGCTGCAGAACCCGGGGATCGTCTCCATCCCGCTCGGGTTCCTCGCGGGCTGGCTGGGGACGGTCACCTCGGGCGAGGAGCCGGACGAGCGCAGGCACGCGGAGACGGAGGTGCGCTCCCTGACGGGGGCCGGCGCGGTGTGAGTCCTCAGGGGCCCGCCGAGGGGACCCACGCGTAGCGGTGTTCCGGGCGGCCGGTCTCGCCGTAGCGCAGGGCCAGGGTGACGCGGCCGGCCCGGTCCAGGAGCTTCAGGTAGCGCTGGGCGGTCTGCCGGCTGATGCCGGCGCGGTCGGCGACCTGCTGGGTGGACAGGGGGCCTTCGGCGGTGCGCAGGACCTGGCGCACCAGCTCGGCGGTGGTGGGGGAGTGGCCCTTGGGGAGCTCGTTCGGGGTGCCCGCCGCGGCCAGGGCGCCGAAGATCCGGTCCACCTCGGCCTGCTCGGCCTCGCCACCGCCGGAGAGGGAGCGGCGCAGGGCGGCGTAGGCCTCCAGCCTGGCGCGCAGTCCGGTGAAGGTGAACGGCTTGACCAGGTACTGGAGGGCACCGAGCCGCATGGCCGCCTGGACGGTGGCCAGGTCCCGGGCGGCCGTGACCATGATCACGTCGGTGTGGTGGCCCAGCTGGCGCATGCGGCGCACGAGGTCGAGGCCGTTCTCGTCCGGCAGGTAGTGGTCGAGGAGGACCAGGTCCACGGGCCTGGTGGTGAGGAACTCCAGCGCCTCGGCCGCCGAGTGGGCCCGGCCGGCCACGCGGAACCCGGGAACCTTGGCCACGTACGCCTCGTTGATCCGGGCGACACGCATGTCGTCGTCGACGACCAGTACGGCCAGCTCACCGCTCGGGGTCCCGTTCACCGCAGGGCCTCCGGGAGCACGACGGAGAACTCCGCCCCTCCGTCCGAGGCTGCCCCGGCCCGCGCGCTGCCGCCCTGCCGCTCCGCGAGGCGGCGTACGAGGGCGAGTCCGAGGCCGCGTTCGCGGTGGGCCTCGGGCTGCTTGGTCGACCAGCCCTCGGTGAAGATCTCCTCGTGGCGCCCGGCGGGGACGCCCGGGCCGCTGTCGCGCACCCGCAGCACGGCGGTGCGGCCCTCGGCGTGGAGGTCGACCTCCACCATGGGTGCGGCCGAGCCCGCCGTCGCGTCCAGGGCGTTGTCCACCAGGTTGCCGAGGATCGTGACGAGGCCTCCCGGGTCCACCAGGCGGTCGGGGAGGAAGGCGGTCGGAGCGAGCCGCAGGGGGACGCCCCGTTCCGCGGCGACGGTGGCCTTGCCGACCAGCAGGGCGGCCAGCAGCGGGTCGTGGACCTTCTCGGTGACCTGCTCGGCGGTGCTGCGGTGCACTCCCGCGACCTCGTTCACGAAGGCGACGGCCTCCTCGTGCAGTCCCAGTTCGAGCAGGCCGAGGAGGGTGTGGAGGCGGTTGGCGTGCTCGTGGTCCTGGGCGCGCAGGGCGTCGATCAGGCCCTTCGTGGAGTCCAGCTCGCGGCTCAGGTGCTCCACCTCGGTACGGTCGCGCAGGGTGGCGACGGCGCCGCCGTCGTCGGTCGGCATCCGGTTGGCGACCAGGACCCGCGGGCCCTGGACGGTGAGCAGGTCGCGTCCGGTGACGCGGCCGGCGAGGACGTCGCTGGTGCGGCCCGGACCGAGGACCTCGTCGAGCGGGCGCCCGGCGAGGGTGCGGGCGGTGTCGGGGGAGAGCCCCAGCAGCCGGGCGGCCTCGTCGTTGACGAGCCGTACGCGGTCGTCGCCGTCGAGGGCGATCACGCCCTCGCGGATGGAGTGCAGCATGGCCTCGCGTTCCGCGAGGAGACCGGCGATGTCGGAGAACGCGAGGTCGCGGGTCTGCCGCTGGATCCGGCGGGACAGCAGGTAGGCGGCGAGCGCTCCGGCGGCCAGGGCTCCGCCGGCGTAGGCGAGCAGTCCGGGGATGGCGCCGAGGAGCCGCTCGCGCACGCTGTCGTAGGGGATGCCGACGGAGACGGCGCCGACGATCGCGCCGTCGGCGGCGACCAGGGGGACCTTTCCGCGGGCCGAGCGGCCGAGGGTGCCCTCGTCGATCTCCATGACGTCGTGTCCCGCCAGGGCGTCGCCGGGGTCGGTGGAGACGGGCAGCCCGATGCGGTCGGGGCTGGGGTGGGAGCGGCGGATGCCCTTCAGGTCCACGACGACCACGTACTCGGCTCCGGTGGCGCTGCGGATCCGCTCCGCCGCGGCCTGTACGGGCGTGTCCGGGAACGGCCCCGACCTCAGGAGGTCGGAGGCCAGGGCCGGGTCCGCCGCCGCGCTCTGGGCGATGGCCAGCGCGCGGCGCATGGCCTGGTCGTCCAGCTGGACGCTGAGCGGGGCGAGGAAGAGCCCGGTGGCCAGCACGAGGACCCCGGCGGCGATGGCCAGCTGGGTGAGCAGGATCTGCGAGACGGCCCGTCGGGGCAGCCCGAGGCGTGGGGCACTCGTGGGGAGGAACCGCATGACCAGTAACCGTAGGTCGGCGACGGCGTAAGCGGAATGCCTGGGTTCTCCCGGTGCGGGTGGCGGCGGGTAGGGGGCCGTCCGGCGCGGCCCGCTCCCACGGTTCGCTGCGGCCGAAGTGGGTGTCGCGCGGCTCCTGGACGTCGAGGAGGTACTGCGGTGGCGCCTTCCCGTGGACGATGCGCTCCAGGTGGCCCCGCCCCGCTCGTCCCGTCCGCCCGTCCGCCCGTCCGCCCGTCCGCCCGTCCCGTCAGTGGCCGGGGCGGCCAGACCCGTCACGGCAGTGGCCGGGGCGGCCGCGGGCCGTCGTAGTGGCCGCTCGGCCGCATGCGCAGGGGGCGCTCCTGGTACTCCTCCAGCGCGTGTGCGATCCAGCCCGCCGTCCGGGCCACCGCGAACACCGTTTCCCCGGCCTCGGCGGGCATGGCGCAGGACACCGTCAGCACCGCGAGGGCCAGGTCCACGTTCGGGTGCAGTCCGTGCCGGGCCATCACGGTGGCCACGTCCCGGGCCGCGCCCAGCGCCGGACCGGCCTGGGGGAGCCCCTCCAGCCGGCCGAACAGGGCCCGCGCCCGCGGATCCTCCCCGCGGTACAGGCGGTGGCCGAGGCCGGGGACCCGCCGCCCGGCGCGCAGGTACTCCGCCACCACCGGCGCGGCGCCGCCCCGTTCCAGGACCTCCGTCACCATCCGGTGCGCCAGCCGCCCGGCCGCCCCGTGCAGGGGGCCCTCCAGTGCGCCCAGCCCGGCCGAGACCACCGCGTAGGGATGGGCCCGCGCCGAGGCGGCCACCCGCACCGCGAGGGTGGAGGCGGCCAGGTCGTGGTCGACCAGCAGCGCCAGCGCCAGGTCCAGCACGTCCAGGGCCGCCGGGTCGGGATCCACGGCCGTCAGCCGGGACCACAGTTCCCAGGCGAGCCGTCCGTCCCCGACGCGGGCCGGGGCGGCCTGCGGCAGGGCGCCGACCAGCGTCGGCACGAGGCAGCGCGCCGAACCCAGTACGGCCTCCTCGGACAGGTCGAAGCGGAGCGGGTCCGCCACCGCCGCCGCGGTGACGGCGACCCGCAGCCGGTCCAGGGGGCCGCTGTGCTCCGGCAGGGCGGCCACCGCCCGGCGGGCCGCGGCGAGCGCCTCCGGGGGAGCGGCGAACCGGGCCCCGTGCGGCAGGCTCCCCGTCCACAGCCACTCGGCGACCTCCTCGTAGGCGTACCGCGAGGCCAGTTCGACGGCGTCCACGCCCCGGAAGAAGTACCGGTCGGCCTCGATGAGTGTGAGCGAGGTGCGGACGGAGAGCTCCCCGGGCGGGCCCGCCGCCTCACGGCGGCTGCGCCGGGCCAGTGCCTCCACCTCGCGCGCGTCGAAGCTGCTGCCCCGGCCGACCGGGTCGCGGCGGCTGCTGAGCTGGCCGCGGCTGACGTAGGCGTACACGGTGGCCGGTTTCACGCCCAGGAGGCGGGCGGCCTCCTGGGTCGTGAGCCGCCGGGTTCCCTCGGCGGCGGGAGGGCCGTCGGCTGCGTGATCAGACATGACACTCAGCCTACATACATTGATTTAATCAATATTGACAAGGATTGAGTCAAGGATGGATGGTCGATTCATGAACACCACCGTCGAAGTACCCCGCGGTCTCGCGGGAGTCGTGGTCACCGAGACCCAGCTCGGTGACGTCCGGGGCCTGGAAGGCTTCTACCACTACCGCCAGTACTCGGCCGTCGAGCTCGCCGAGAGCCGCACCTTCGAGGACGTCTGGCACCTGATGTTCCGCGGTGCGCTGCCCGCCGACCGTGCCGGGCGGGACGCCTTCGCCGCCGAGATCGCGCCACTGCGCCACCTGCCCGCCGACGTGCGGGACGCCCTGCCCGCCCTCGCCCGCGCCACCGCCGCCTCCGGGCCGCTCGCCGGGCTGCGCACCGCCCTCTCGCTGCTCGGCGCCACCGCCGGCTTCCGCCCGGTCTACGACCTCACCCCCGAGGCCCGCGCCGCCGACGCGCTCGCCGCCTGCGCCGCCGTGCCGACGCTGCTCACGGCTCTGCACCGGCTGGGCCGCGGCCTGGAGCCCGTGGAGCCGCGCGACGACCTCCCGTACGCCGCCAATCACCTCTGGATGCTGACCGGCGAGGAGCCCGACCCGGTCCGGGCCCGCGCCGTCGAGCGGTACCTCGTCTCGACGGTCGACCACGGCTTCAACGCCTCCACCTTCACCGCCCGCGTGATCGCCTCCACCGGCGCGGACGTCGCGGCCTGTCTGACCGGTGCGATCGGCGCGCTCTCCGGACCGCTCCACGGGGGCGCGCCCAGCCGGGCCCTGGACACCCTCGACGCCATCGGCACGGTGGAGCGGATCGGGCCGTGGATCCGGGAGCGGGTGCTCGCCGGGGACCGGATCATGGGCTTCGGGCACCCCGTCTACCGCACCGAGGACCCGCGCTCCCGGATGCTGCGGGGCATCGCGCGGGACTTCGGCGGGCCGCTCGTGGACTTCGCCGTGGAGGTCGAGCGGCAGGTGGAGGAGATCCTCGCCGAACTCAAGCCGGGCCGCGAGCTGCACACCAACGTCGAATTCTACGCGGGCGTGGTCATGGAGCTGTGCGGGCTGCCGCGCGAGATGTTCACCCCCACCTTCTGCGCGGCCCGGGTGGTCGGCTGGAGTGCGAACATCCTCGAACAGGCCGCCGACCCGAAGATCATCCGGCCGGCCGCGCGCTACGCCGGCCCGACCCCGCCCCGGCCGGTCCCCCCGCTGGGCTGACTACGATCGTCCGGGTGAACAGCAGGCAGCCCGCTCCCCCCGCCCGGACCGTTCCGGTCGTCGTCCTCTCCGGATTCCTCGGTTCCGGCAAGACCACGGTGCTCAACCACTTGCTCGCCCACCGTGCGGGGACCCGGATCGGGGTCGTCGTCAACGACTTCGGGTCGATCGAGATCGACGCGATGTCCGTGGCCGGGCAGGTCGGCGACTCGATGGTCTCGCTCGGCGGCGGCTGCCTGTGCTGCGCGGTCGACGGCAGCGAACTGGACGCGTACCTGGAGAAGCTCGCCGCACCCGTCCACCGGATCGACGTGATCGTCATCGAGGCCAGCGGACTCGCCGAGCCGCAGGAGATGGTCCGGATGCTCGTGGCCAACGAGAATCCGGCCGTCCGCTACGGCGGCCTGGTGCAGGTCGTCGACGCGGCCGAGTTCGACGCGACCCGGGCCGCGCACCCCGAGACCGACCGCCACCTGGCCGTCGCCGACCTCGTGGTGCTGAACAAGACCGACCGCGTGGACGCCGCCGAACGGGCCCGCGTCGAGCGGGAACTCGCCGCGCTCTGCGCCCCGGGCATCCCCGTGGTCGCTGCCGAACACGGGCGGATCGACCCGGAGCTGCTCTTCGACCGCCGGCCCTGGTCGCGGACCCGGGGGCAGCTGTCCTTCGAGGACCTGCTCACGGAGGCCGCGGAACACGAGCACACCGACGGGCAGGACCACCACGGCCACCTGCACGCGGCCTACGAGGCGGTCGAGTTCACCTCGCACGAGGCGCTCTCCCCGCGCCGCCTCATCGACTTCCTCGACCGCCGCCCGTCCGGCCTCTACCGGATCAAGGGCTTCGTCTGGTTCGGCGTCCCCGGCCACCAGGAGCGTTACGAGGTCCACTCGGTCGGCCGCTTCCTGCGCTTCGCCCCCGGCCCCTGGGGGCGGGGGGAGCCGCGCCGGACGCAGCTCGTCCTGATCGGCTCCGCCCTCGACGGCCCCGGGCTGCTGCACGAGCTGGCCGACTGCGAGGAGGAGGACCCGCGGAACACTCCGCCGGAGAGCATGTGGGGCGTGCTGCGGTACGTGGACCGGGCCGCGGACGCGACGGACGCGGACGCGACGGCCGGGGACGCCGGACCGGAAGGGGACGCCGCAACCGGCGAGTGAGCCGGACCCGGCGGCCGGGACGGTCGGCGCCCTTACGCCCGCCGGGTGTTGCTGGGACGCTGGACGGATGGTCGCGGACGGGGAAGACCGGCGGCTCGCGGGCCGGGCGGGGACATGGACCGGGATCTGGGCGGGCGCGTGGACGGTGGCCCTCACCGGCGTCTTCACCGGGCTGGCACGGCTGTTCATGCTGTGGGACCTGCACACCAGGGCCGACTCCGGGCTCTCCCGCGTCCAGGGACCGGCCTGGATGTACCTCGCGCTGGCCGTGATCGTCGGCTTCGGCCTCCTCGCGGCCTCCCCGGGGCTGAGCCCGCGCGGGGTCCGGACGGCCGGGGTCGCCGCCGGGGTGCTCTACGTCGGGACGGTCACGCTGGCGTACGGCTGGTCGGCGCGGGCCGCCGACGGGATCCTGCGGGACCGGGGAGTGGCGTACCCCGCCGTGGTCACCGCCACCTGGACCCGCGGGAACCCCGACACGGGGGAGGTGTACCTGGCGGACGTGCGGCTGGAGGACGGCCGGACCCTCACCCTCGCCGCGTCGCCGAGCTTCTTCCGCGGGGCCGAGTGGGCCCGGGAGCACCCGGTGGGCACCGCGTCGGAGGTGACCGTGGACCCCGAGGGCGTGGCCCAGCCGCGGTTCGGTCCGCCGCCGACGGGCGCCGCCGTGGGCTGGCCGGCCGCCGGGGCCGGGGCGCTGGCCGCGGCCTCCCTGGCGGCGGCCCTCCCCCTGGGCGCCCGTACCGCGGCCCGCCGCGCCCGGCGGGCCGGGGGACCCGGGTCCCGGGACGCGGTCCCCCACGGCCGTGGCCACCGCGACGGGCCGCGCCCCGGAGGGGCCTGACGGACGCACGGGGCGACGGCTCCGGTCACGCCACCTCGACCCCGTACTCCCGCAACAGGTCCTCCAGACCGCCGCGGTAGCCCTTGCCGCCGATCACGAACTTCCAGTCGCCGTTCGGGCGGCGCCGGAAGGAGCCCAGGACCAGGGCCGTCTCGCCCGCCCTGCCGTCCGAGACCTCCAGCTGGTCGATCTCCCCTCCGGCCGCGTCCAGCAGCCGGATCCGGGCGTCGGTGAACCCCGCCAGGTCCGCGTCCGGATCGGCCTCCGGGTCGATCGCGGCGACCAGCACCAGGCGGTCGGCGCGCTGCGGCAGGGCGTCGAAGCCGACCTCGACGGCGGCCTTGTCGGGCGCCGTGTGCGGACGGGAACGCACCGAACCGTCCGGGGTCTGCGGGTTGTTGAAGAACACGAAGTGGTCCTCGCTCAGCACCCGGCCGCCCTCGCAGACCAGCGCGCACACGTCCAGCGCGACCCGGCCCGACCAGTACATCCCCAGCACGTTGCGGTCGGCCGCGACGGGCGGCGGTTCCAGGGGCAGGGCCGGGACGGTGTCGGCGGCCGGATCCGACCTCCGCGCAGCCGCCCCCGCGGCCGGCCGGGTCGCCCGCTGGGCCGGTACGGCGGCCTCCCCGGTGCTCCCGCCCAGTCGCCCCCGCAGTCCGTACCGGTGCAGCAGCTCGACCAGTTCGGCCCCGGGAACCAACTCCAGCGGCTTGCCGTTGGCAAAGGTGTACGACCCGGGCCCGAAGGACGCGGTGGTGACCAGCACCCCCTTGTTCGCCCCTTTGTCCTGGACCGTGCCGTACAGATCACGCACGGCCGTCGGCGGCACCGTGTTCCGGTAGCGCTTGACCTGCACCACGATCCGCCCGCCCCGGATCGGGGCCGGGTCCAGCGCCTCGACGTCCACACCGCCGTCGCCCGACCGCTGCGTGGTCACCGCCTCCATGCCCATCGCCCGGAACAGCTCCGCCACCAGGTTCTCGAAGGCGATCGGGTCCATCACGAAGAGGTCGGGCTCCTCCTCGCCGTCCGCGTGCCCGCCGTGGCTGACGACCCCGCCGGCGCCGCCGACCTCGCCCGGCCTGCGGCCCGCCCGTACGGCCGTCAGCTGGTCCGGCCGCGCCGACAACTGCCCGCGCAGGCCGTCCGTCAGACAGTCCACGGCGCTCACCTGCTCCAGCCGCAGCCCGGAGAAGGCGGAGTGCGGGACCTGCACGGTCGTCAGGACGAGCTGTGCCTCCCGGCCGGTCACCGGATCGTGGTCGTCCACGAACCCGTTGACGGCCACCGACTCCAGCGCCCCGAACTCGTCCGCCGCGTACACCTCGCGCAGCACCAGCAACACGCACTGGGCCAGCAGGTCCCGGTAGAGCGCCCGGCGCTGGGTCGCCGGCCGGGCGGTCTCCTTGTCCTGGTCCGTGCCCGCCACGTACCGCACGGACTTCGTCTCCGGCACGGCCTCGTACCGGGGCAGCTCCCAGTCCAGCACGAGCTGCCGCGCCGCCGGGTCGTACGCCGCCGAGACCTGGCGGGGCAGCTCCTCGGGCCAGGCCGTGGAGGCGTACAGCGCCGCCGAGAAGTACTCCACCGCCGCCTCGGGATCTCCCGCGCGCAGCGCGTCGGCCAGTTCGGTGAGACCGCCGTTGTGGCGGCGGATCCCGGCGAGCTGCTCCGCCGCCCACCGGTCGTACTGCTGCCGGTACGCGGCCAGCTGCCGCAGCCGCTCCTGCTCCGCTGCGTGCGCGGCCTGCCATGCCTGCGTGTACCGGTCGTGGGCCTCCCGCTCGGCCTGGGCGCGACGTCCCGAGCCGAGGGTCCAGCCGCTGCTCTGCTGCTGGAACTGGTGGAGCTGGGGCATCGGCACCGGGTGGGCGAGGGTGCCGGGGGCGAAGGCTTCGAGCCGCTCGTCGCGGATCAGGGAGGCCATCCGGAAGGCCGGTGCCCGGCAGCCGGTGGCCAGCAGCCCCTGCAGGGCGGCGACCTCGGCTTCGAGCTGCTCGGTGCGCCGCCGGGCCTCGGCCTCCCGGTGCTGTCTGTAGGCGGCCTGCTGCTCCCGCCGGTCCCGGGCGACGTCCCGCTCGTAGGCCCGCTGCCGGCGCTCGGCCTCACGCTGCTGGATCAACTGCGTCCGCTGCTGCTGCCGCTGGGCCTCCGCCCAGACCCCGATCAATCCGCTCGACCGACGACTCATCAGCTCTGTTCTCCCCCCACCCGCGTGTACGGGGAAAACACTAGTCGGGTCGCAGGGCGGGCGGTCCGGGATCCGCACGGACCGCCCGCCCCGCACCTTCCGCTACAGCGCGCCGCCCGCCAGTGCCTGGACGTCGGCCGGCAGCGCGGCGCCCGAGCCGTCGCGACGCGGGTCCACCGCCGGCAGCGCGGCCGGAGTGCCGTTCGCCGAGGCGGCGCGGACCGGGGCGTTGCCCGCCCAGGCCAGCACCAGCAGGTCCTCGCCCTTCAGGAACCGCTGGCAGCGCACACCACCCGTGGCGCGCCCCTTGCGCGGGTACTGGTCGAACGGGGTGAGCTTGCCGGAGCGCACCGAGTCGTCCAGGGTGCCGTGCGAGCCCGCCACGCTGAACACCACGGCGTCCCGCGCCGGGTCCACCGCCGAGAAGTGGATCACCTTGGCGTTCTCGGAGAGCTTGATGCCCGCCATACCGCCCGCCGGGCGGCCCTGCGGGCGCACCTGACCCGCCGGGTAGCGCAGCAGCTGGGCGTCGTCGGTGATGAAGACCAGGTCCTCCTCGCCGGTGCGCAGTTCGACCGCGCCGACGATCCGGTCGCCGTCCTTGAGGGTGATGACCTCCAGCTCGTCCTTGTTGGCCGGGTAGTCCGGCACGACCCGCTTGACCACGCCCTGCTCGGTGCCCAGGGCCAGGCCCTGCGAGGACTCGTCCAGCGAGGTCAGGCAGATCACCGTCTCGTCGGCCTCCAGCCCGGAGACGAACTCCGCGACCGGGGCGCCGCCCGCCAGGTTCGGCGCGGCGTGGGTGTCCGGGAGCTGCGGCAGGTCGATCACCGACAGCCGCAGCAGGCGCCCGTAGGAGGTCACCACGCCCACGTCGGCCCGCGCGGTGGCGGCCACCTGCGAGACGATCAGGTCGTGCTTGGCGCGGGAGCCGCCCTCCTCCTCGGGCAGCGGGTCGGCGTTGGCGGTACGGGCCAGCAGACCGGTGGACGACAGCAGCACCCGGCAGGGGTCGTCGGCGACCTCCAGCGGGACCGCGGCGACCGCAGTGCCCGCCGACTCCAGCAGCACGGTGCGGCGCTCGGTTCCGAACTTCTTCGCGACGGCGGCGAGTTCGCTGGAGACCAGCTTGCGCAGCTCGCTGTCCGAGTCGAGGATCCCGGTCAGTTCGTCGATCTCGCCCGTCAGCCGGTCGCGCTCGGACTCCAGCTCGATCCGGTCGAAGCGGGTGAGGCGGCGCAGCGGGGTGTCGAGGATGTACTGGGTCTGGATCTCGCTCAGGGAGAAGCGCTCCATCAGGCGCTCCTTGGCCTGCGCGGAGTTGTCGCTGTCCCGGATGATCCGGATGACCTCGTCGATGTCGACCAGGGCCACCAGCAGGCCCTCGACCAGGTGCAGGCGGTCGCGCCGCTTGCCGCGGCGGAACTCGCTGCGGCGCCGCACGACCTCGAAGCGGTGGTCGAGGTAGACCTCCAGCAGCTCCTTGAGGCCCAGCGTCAGCGGCTGACCGTCGACCAGGGCGACGTTGTTGATGCCGAAGGACTCCTCCATCGGCGTCAGCTTGTACAGCTGCTCCAGTACGGCCTCCGGGTGGAAGCCGTTCTTGATCTCGATGACCAGGCGCAGGCCGTGCGAGCGGTCGGTGAGGTCCTTGACGTCGGCGATGCCCTGGAGCTTCTTCGAGCCGACCAGGTCCTTGATCTTCGCGATGACCTTCTCGGGGCCGACCGTGAAGGGCAGTTCGGTGACGACCAGGCCCTTGCGGCGCGGGGTCACGTCCTCCACGGCCACGGTGGCGCGGATCTTGAACGTGCCGCGACCGTTCTCGTAGGCGTCCTTGATCCCGGACAGACCCACGATCCGTCCGCCCGTGGGCAGGTCGGGGCCCGGAACGAAGCGCATCAGCGCCTCCAGGTCGGCCTCCGGGTAGCGGATCAGGTGGCGGGCGGCCGCGATGACCTCGCCCAGGTTGTGCGGGGCCATGTTGGTGGCCATGCCGACGGCGATCCCGGAGGCGCCGTTGACCAGCAGGTTCGGGTAGGCGGCGGGGAGGGCGACGGGCTCGCGCTCCTGGCCGTCGTAGTTGGCGGTGAAGTCGACGGTGTCCTCGTCGATCGACTCCGTCATCAGCGACGTCGCGTCGGCCATCTTGCACTCGGTGTAACGCATCGCGGCCGGCGGGTCGTCGTTGCCGAGCGAGCCGAAGTTGCCGTGGCCGTCGACCAGCGGCAGCCGCATCGAGAAGGGCTGGGCCATGCGCACGAGGGCGTCGTAGATCGAGGCGTCACCGTGCGGGTGCAGCTTGCCCATGACCTCGCCGACGACACGGGCGCACTTCACGTACCCGCGGTCGGGGCGCAGGCCCATCTCGTTCATCTGGTAGACGATGCGCCGGTGCACCGGCTTCATGCCGTCCCGGGCGTCGGGCAGGGCCCGGGAGTAGATCACGGAGTACGCGTACTCAAGGAAGGAGCCCTGCATCTCATCGACGACGTCGATGTCGAGGATCTTCTCCTCGAAGTCCTCCGGCGGCGGGGTCTTCGTGCTGCGGCGGGCCATCGCTGCGCGGCTCCTTAACCAAGGTTCGGGGTGTACGGGTGCCGGACGGGTCCGTCCGGGCGGGTGTCGACGCGGACCATTGTGGCCCGAGGCACCGACAACGCCGACTCCGACCCCGGGGACACCCCGGACGGAGTCCGGGGGCGGGACCCGGGAACTTCTCCGGTGGCCGACGCGCTTGCATACAGTGGCAGGTCTGACAGAAATCTCTGCATCGCGATCGAAGGGACCACATGCCCATGGGTCACACGGCCACAGCTCAGGCCGGCTCCGGCGGCCTGACAGCGACCGAGCACCGGCTGGCCAACGGCCTGCGCGTGGTGCTGTCCGAGGACCACCTCACCCCGGTCGCCGCCGTCTGCCTCTGGTACGACGTCGGCTCGCGCCACGAAGTCAAGGGCCGGACCGGTCTGGCTCACCTCTTCGAGCACCTGATGTTCCAGGGCTCGGCGAGCGTGGCGGGCAACGGGCACTTCGAGCTGGTCCAGGGCGCCGGCGGCTCCCTGAACGGCACCACCAGCTTCGAGCGCACCAACTACTTCGAGACGATGCCGGCCCACCAGCTGGAGCTCGCCCTGTGGCTGGAGGCGGACCGCATGGGTTCGCTGCTGGCCGCCCTGGACGAGGAGTCCATGGAGAACCAGCGCGACGTCGTCAAGAACGAACGCCGCCAGCGCTACGACAACGTGCCGTACGGCACCGCCTTCGAGAAGCTGACCGCCCTCGCCTACCCCGAGGGCCACCCGTACCACCACACCCCGATCGGCTCGATGGCCGACCTGGACGCCGCGTCCCTGGAGGACGCGCGCAACTTCTTCCGTACGTACTACGCGCCCAACAACGCCGTCCTGTCGGTCGTGGGCGACATCGACCCCGAGACGACGCTCGCGTGGGTCGAGAAGTACTTCGGCACCATCCCGGCGCACGACGGCAAGCAGCCGCCGCGCGACGGCTCGCTCCCCGAGGTCATGGGCGGGCAGCTCCGTGAGGAGATCGTCGAGGAGGTCCCGGCCCGCGCGCTGATGGCCGCCTACCGGCTGCCGCACGACGGCACCCGTGAGTGCGACGCCGCCGACGTGGCGCTGACCGTACTGGGCGGCGGCGAGTCCTCCCGCCTGCACAACCGCCTGGTCCGCCGTGACCAGAGCGCCGTGGCGGCCGGTTTCGGCCTGCTGCGCCTGGCCGGCGCGCCCTCACTGGGCTGGCTCGACGTCAAGACCTCCAGCGGCGTCGAGGTGCCCGCCATCGAGGCGGCCGTCGACGAGGAGCTCGCGCGGTTCGCCGCGGAGGGCCCCACGGCCGAGGAGATGGAGCGTGCCCAGGCACAGCTGGAGCGGGAGTGGCTGGACCGGCTGAGCACGGTGGCCGGCCGGGCCGACGAACTGTGCCGCTTCGCGGTGCTGTTCGGCGACCCGCAGCTGGCGCTGACCGCCGTCCGGCGGGTCCTGGACATCACCGCCGAGGAGGTGCAGGCCGTGGCCGCGGCCCGGCTGCGCCCCGACAACCGCGCGGTGCTGGTCTACGAGCCGCTGCCCGGTTCCGACGAGTCCGACGAGAACGAGAACGAGGGGGCGGAGCAGTGAGCGACACCGCAGCCGTCACGATGACCTTCCACCCGCGCCCGCAGGCCGGCGAGGCCAAGCCCTGGGCCTTCCCGGCCCCCGTGCGCGGCACCCTCGCCAACGGCCTGACCCTGCTGCGCTGCCACCGCCCGGGCCAGCAGGTCGTCGCGGTCGAGGTCAACCTCGCCGCCCCGCTGGACGCCGAGCCCCAGGGCCTCGACGGGGTGGCCACCATCATGGCCCGCGCCCTGTCGGAGGGCACCGACAAGCACACCGCGGAGGAGTTCGCCGCCGAGCTGGAGCGCTGCGGCGCCACGCTCGACGCGCACGCCGACCACCCCGGCCTGCGGGTCTCGCTGGAGGTGCCCGCCTCCCGCCTGCACAAGGCCCTCGGCCTGCTCGCCGAGGCGCTGCGCGCGCCCGCCTTCGCCGACAACGAGGTCGACCGCCTGGTGCGCAACCGGCTCGACGAGATCCCGCACGAGCTGGCCAACCCGCAGCGCCGTGCCGCCAAGCAGCTCTCCAAGGAGCTCTTTCCGGCCACGCTGCGCATGTCCCGCCCCCGCCAGGGCACCGAGGAGACCGTCGCGCGGATCGACTCCGCGGCCGTACGCGCCTTCTACGAGGCCCACGTGCGCCCCGCCACCGCCACCGCGGTGGTCGTCGGCGACCTGACCGGCATCGATCTGGACGCCGTGCTGGCCGACACCCTGGGCACCTGGACGGGGAACTCCGCCGAACCGCTGCCGGTTCCGCCCGTGACGGCCGACGACACCGGCCGCGTGGTCATCGTGGACCGGCCCGGAGCGGTCCAGACGCAGCTGCTGATCGGCCGGATCGGTCCCGACCGGCACGACATCGTCTGGGCGCCCCAGGTGCTCGGCACGTACTGCCTCGGCGGCACCCTCACCTCCCGCCTGGACAAGGTGCTGCGCGAGGAGAAGGGCTACACCTACGGGGTGCGCGCCTTCGGCCAGGTGCTGCGCTCCACCGCCGACGGCAAGGGCGCCTCGATGCTCGCCATCAGCGGGTCCGTGGACACCCCCAACACCGGCCCGGCGCTGGAGGACCTCTGGAAGGTGCTGCGCACGCTCGCCGCGGAGGGCCTGACCGACGCCGAACGCGACGTGGCCGTGCAGAACCTGGTGGGCGTGGCCCCGCTGAAGTTCGAGACGGCGGCGTCCGTCGCGGGCACCCTCGCCGACCAGGTGGAGCAGGAGCTGCCGGACGACTACCAGGCGCGGTTGTACGCCCGGCTGGCCGAAACCGGTACGGCGGAGGCCACTTCGGCGGTCGTGAGCGCCTTCCCGGTGGACCGGCTCGTCACGGTCCTGGTGGGTGACGCCGCGCAGATCGAGGAGCCCGTGCGGGCGCTCGGCATCGGCGAGGTCACCGTCGTCACCAACTGACGTCCGTGGCGTCGGTGTTCGGGCTTCGGGGCCGCTCCGGCACCGGGGTGTGACAGGGGTCCCGGCGGTGTCACCGCCGGGACCCCTTTTTGTCCGCTTTCAGCCATGGTTGCGGTTATGCGGTGTGGCGTACGCAACAAAAGCGCTCGTCTGTTTGGCGATCGACTGATGATCCGCCTAGCGTCGCCCTTGCTGTCCGTCAGTTGTGCGCGCCGCACTCGCGGCACCGGACAGCGATCGCCGAGTCCCCGTCAGGCGCGAGCCTGGGGAGCCGGGGACCCACATGTGTCCCTGGGGTGAATCGGGCCACCTCGCAAGAGGGGCCCGTAGGAGACCTTCCTGCTCCGAACCCGTCAGCTAACCCGGTAGGCGAGAGGGAAGGAAAGGACCAGCCCCTTCATGGCGTTTGGCAGTCGTACCGCCGCTCCCGGCAAGCACCGTGGTTCCAGCCGTCTGAGCCGCAAGACCGCCGGCTACGCCGGCATAGCCGCCCTCGCCACCACGGGTGTGGTCGCCGCCGTCGCAGCCCCGGCCTTCGCCGCGGACAACAGCGCGCCTTCCGTCGAGGACACCGGCCAGAACGCGGTCGTCGTCGCCGACGGCCTCCAGGACGACATCGAGGTCCAGGCCGAGTCCCAGCAGGTCGCCGCCGAGGCCGTCGCCGCCCAGGCGCAGGCCGAGGCCGAGGCCAAGCAGCGCGCCTCCGAGGCCAAGCGGGCCGCCGAGGCCAAGGAGAAGTCCGAGCGCGAGGCCGCCGAGCGCGCCGCCCGCGAGGAGGCCCGCAAGCGCCTCAACACCTTCGTGGCTCCCGTCGACGGCTCCTACGTCAGCACCCAGTACGGCGCGGGTGGCGGCATGTGGTCCTCCGGCAGCCACACGGGCATCGACTTCCACGCGGACGAGGGCACCTCGGTCCACGCCGTGGGCGCGGGCACCATCGTCGAGGCGGGCTGGGGCGGCGCGTACGGCAACAACATCGTCATCAAGCACAACGACGGTACGTACACCCAGTACGGGCACCTGCTCTCGCTGAACGTCTCCGTCGGCGAGAGCGTCACCGCGGGCCAGCAGATCGGCCTGTCGGGCTCCACGGGCAACTCCAGCGGCCCGCACCTGCACTTCGAGGCCCGCACCGGCGCCACGTACGGCACGGACATCAACCCGCTGGCGTACCTGCGCCAGCACGGCGTCGGCATCTGACCCGCACGCACCGCGCACCTGCGCAGTACGAAGAAGGCCCCGGCTCTCCGAGCCGGGGCCTTCTTCGCGTCCCCCGCCGCAGTGAAATGTTTCGGATATCGGGCCGTCATCGGAAATTATCGTGTGCTGCAATAGAGTCGCAGCACGGCCAAGAATCCGGCGACGGCGCCGGCGGTGAATCCAGCGGAGGTCCGGCCTTGCGTATTCCTGCGCACGCGGTATGCACAGCGATCCGCGACGACATCGTCTCCGGTTTCTTCGGGCCGGGGGGCCGGCTGACCGAGGAAGTGCTCGCCCGCCGCTACGGCGTCTCCCGGGTCCCCGTCCGCGAGGCGCTGCGCACCCTGGAGTCCGAGGGCTTCGTCACCACCCGGCGCCACGCCGGCGCCTGCGTGGCCGAGCCGACCGCCCAGGAGGCCGCCGATCTCCTGGAGCTGCGGATGCTGCTGGAGCCGCTGGCCGCCTCACGGGCCGCCCGCCGGCGCACCGAGGCCCACCTGAAGGTCCTGCGCGGGCTGGTCAGGCTGGGCCGGGAGCGGGCCCGCAAGGCGCAGGGGGAGGACCTGCGGGCCCTGGGGGGCTGGTTCCACGAAACCCTGGCCCAGGCCTCCGGGAGCCCCGGGCTGATCGCCCTGCTGACCCAGACCCGGCACAAGATCGCCTGGATGTACGTGGTGGAGCCCCCGGCGCGGCCCGTGGACTCCTGGGCGGAGCACGGGGCGATCGTCGACGCGGTGGCGCGCGGGGACGCGGAGCGGGCCGCGGCCCTCACGGCGCTGCACGCGGAACGGGCGGCCGCGGCGCACCGGCCGCGGGTGAGGACTTCGCAACCTGCCGTACACACGGCGAGCGGCCGGCATTAACAAACGCCCCGTATACAAAAGGGTATGCCGGGCGGGCGAATTCGGTGCGCCCGCTCTTCCCGCCGTGCGCAATTCCGCCGGCCGTCGCGCTGTCCGGAAATTCCTCCGCCGCGCCCTGTCGAATTCCTGTGGCCGAATTTCTGCCGGCCGAATTCCTGCGGCCGGAATTCCGGCGATCGGACGCGTGTGATCGGATGCGTGCGGCCGGCCCGGGACGGGACGGGAAACAGCGAAGCCGCAGTCCCCGGGGTGGGGGGACTGCGGCTTCACGGGCACCGGACCCGAAGGGTCAGACGGTCTCCGGGAGCTCCTCGAGGCCCTCGGCGACCAGCTTCGCGAGGCGGTCCAGGGCGGCCTCCGCGCCGTCGGCCTCGGAAGCGAGCACGATCTCCTCGCCGCCCTGGGCGCCCAGGCCCAGGACCGCCAGCATGGAAGCGGCGTTGACGGGGTCGCCGCCCGCCTTCGCGATGGTCACCGGGACGCCGGAAGCGGTCGTCGCGCGGACGAAGATCGAGGCGGGACGAGCGTGCAGGCCCTCGGCCCAGCCGACGTTGACGCGGCGCTCTGCCATGGTGATGCCCTTCAGGTTCTTACGGTTGTCTAGACCAGTCTCTCACGACGCCCGGACTGCTCGGACCGACTTTCGGCCCGGATCCACCGCCGTTCGACCCTCCCCAGCTTGCACTGGTTCGTCCTGGTGCGTCGGATTCGCCGCGCGCATGCGGTCCCACCCGTCGGGCACGCCCGTCCACCGGGGCGCATCGCCCCTTAGGGTGGCCCCATGACCACCGCGTCGGACCCCTCGTACCCGGCCCACTGGGAAGCGGACGTCGTGCTGCGCGACGGCGGCACCGCCCGGATCCGCCCCATCACCACCGAGGACGCGGGCCGGCTGGTCAGCTTCTACGAGCAGGTCTCGGACGAGTCGAAGTACTACCGGTTCTTCGCCCCCCACCCCCGCCTCTCCGACCGCGACGTGCACCGCTTCACGCACCACGACTACGTCGACCGCGTCGGCCTCGCCGCGACCATCGGCGGGGAGTTCATCGCCACCGTCCGCTACGACCGCATCGGCCCCGACGGCCGTCCCGCCTCCGCGCCCGCCGACGAGGCCGAGGTGGCCTTCCTCGTGCAGGACGCCCACCAGGGCCGCGGGGTGGCCTCTGCCCTGCTGGAGCACATCGGCGCCGTGGCCCGCGAACGCGGCATCCGCCGGTTCGCCGCCGAGGTGCTGCCCGCCAACACCAAGATGATCAAGGTTTTCACGGACGTCGGCTACCAGCAGAAGCGCAGCTTCGAGGACGGTTCCGTCCACCTCACCCTCGACCTCGAACCCACCGCCGAGTCCCTCGCCGTCCAGCGGGCCCGCGAGCAGCGGGCCGAGGCCCGTTCCGTCCAGCGCCTGCTGGCCCCCGGCTCCGTCGCGGTGGTCGGCGTCAGCCGCTCCGGATCCGGCGTGGGCTCCGCCGCCCTGCGCAACCTGCGCGACGGCGGCTTCCACGGACACCTCTACGCCGTCAACGAGGCCCGCGCCCCCGGCATGGAGGGGGACCTGCTGGACGGCGTGCGGGCCTACCGCACCGTCTCCGACATCAACGCCCCCGTCGACCTCGCCGTGATCGCCGTCCCCGCGGAGCGGGTCCCCGACGCGGTGGCCGCCTGCGGGGAGCACGGCGTACAGGGACTGGTGGTGCTGTCGGCCGGGTACGGGGAGAGCGGTCCGGACGGACTGGCCCGCCAGCGAGAACTGGTGCGCCAGGTCCGCTCCTACGGGATGCGCCTGATCGGACCCAACGCCTTCGGGGTGATCAACACCGCCCCCGCCGTGGAACTCAACGCCTCCCTGGCCCCGGCCCCCGCCACCGCCCGCGGACGGATCGGCCTGTTCACCCAGTCCGGAGCCATCGGGATCGCCCTGCTGTCCGGCCTGCTGCGGCGCGGCGAGGGCCTGTCGTCCTTCGTCTCCGCCGGGAACCGGGCGGACGTCTCCGGCAACGACATCCTCCAGTACTGGTACGACGACGAGGCCACCGATGTGGCCCTCATGTACCTGGAGACCCTGGGGAACCCGCGCAAGTTCACCCGCCTCGCCCGCCGCACGGCCGCCGTCAAGCCGGTGGTCGTCGCCCGCGGAGGCCGGCACACCCCCGCCGGACACCTCGTCCCCGGCACCCGGCTCCCCGACACCACCGTCTCCGACCTGCTCCGGCAGGCCGGCGTCATCCGCGTCGACACCGTCACCGAGCTCGTGGACGTCGGCCTGCTGCTGGCCGGACAGCCTCTTCCGGCGGGCCCCCGCGTGGCGATCCTCGGCAACTCCGAGTCCCTCGGCGTGCTCACGTACGACGCCTGCCTGACCGAGGGGCTGCGCCCGCTGGCCCCGCTCGACCTGACCACCGCCGCCTCCCCGGCCGACTTCCGCGCCGCCCTGTCCGCCGCCCTGGCCTCGGACGACTGCGACACCGTCGTCGTCAACGCCATCCCGTGGGTGAGCGAGCGCGCGCTCGCCGACGACCTCGCGGAGGCGCTGCGGCAGGCCGCGGCCGAGGTGCCCGGCAAGCCCGTGGCGGTGGTGCACGTGGAACTGGCCGAGCTGGTCGCGGCCCTGTCCGCCGTCCGGGCCGCGCCCCCCGCCCCGCCCGCTCCCGCCGAGCCGGACCCGACGACCGCCTCGGCCCCCGCCCCGCTCGCCACCCCGGCCGCCACCGCCCCGGGGCGGGCGCAGGCCGCCGCGCCCGCCCCGGAGCCCACCGCGGAAGCCGCCCGCCGGATCCCGGCCTACCCCGCCGCGGAGCGGGCCGTGAAGGCCGTCGCCGAAGCCGTCCGGTACGCCGAGTGGCGCCGGGCCAACGCCGAGGCCGGACAGGTTCCCGAGTACGAGGACATCGACGAGAGCGGCGCCGCCGCCCGCCTCGCCACCCTGCTGGCCGGCGTCCCCGGGGGAACCGTCCTGACCCTGGACGAGACCGACGCCCGCGACCTGCTCGGCCGCTACGGGATCCCCGTCAGGCCGGTCCTGCCCGCCCCGAGCCCCGACGCCGCCGTCCGCGCGGCCCGGATCCTCGGCTACCCGGTGGCCCTCAAGACCACCGCCCCGCACCTGCGCCACCGCGCGGACCTGGGAGGCGTACGTCTCGACCTGACCACCGAGACCGAGCTGCGGCGCTCCTACGAGGAGCTCACCGAGGCCCTCGGCAAGCCCGGCGAGCTGCTCCCCGTCGTCCAGGCGATGGCCCCGCGCGGAGTGGACACCGTCGTCCGCGCCGTCGTCGACCCCGCGGCCGGCACCGTCCTCTCCTTCGGGCTCGCCGGGGTCGCCTCCGAGCTCCTCGGCGACACCGCGCACGGCCTGGTACCCGCCACCGACCGCGACGTGGCCGCCCTGATCCGCTCCATCCGCACCGCTCCGCTCCTCTTCGGCTGGCGCGGCAGCGACCCCGTGGACACCCCCGCCCTGGAGGAACTGCTGCTGCGCCTGTCCCGGCTCGTCGACGACCACCCCGAGGTGACCGGGGTCGCCCTGGAGCCGGTCGTCGTCGCCGCGGAAGGCCTCTCCGTGCTCAGTGCCACCGTCCGCGTGGCCCACCCGCCCGCCCGGACCGACCTCGGCCCGCGCACCCTGCCCAGCTACTGAGCGCCGGGCAGGTAGGGGGACGCCGTACGGGCCTTAGGATGGACCTCATGGCGAAATCCGGTACGACGACCCAGGGGCTGCTCCGCGCGGCGATCGAGCGCAGCGGCTACTACCCGGCCCTCGTGGCCGAGGCGGTGGAGGCCGCCGTCGGCGGCGAGCCGATCTCGTCGTACCTGGTCCACCAGGAGACCACCTTCGACTCCAACGAGGTGCGCCGGCACGTCACCGTGCTGGTCCTGACCGGCAACCGCTTCATCGTCAGCCACACCGACGAGCAGGCCGCCGACGCCGGGTCCCCGTCCCCGTACGCGACGACCTCCACCGAGTCGGTCAAGCTGTCCAGCATCTCCTCCGTGGTCCTCAGCCGCGTCGTGGCCAACCCGGAGTCCTACACCCCGGGCCAGCTGCCGCGCGAGGTCGTGCTGACCATCGGCTGGGGCGCGGTCTCGCGCATCGACCTGGAGCCCGCCGCCTGCGGCGACCCGAACTGCGACTCCGACCACGGCTACACCGGCAACTCCACGGCCGACGACCTCAGCCTGCGGGTCAGCGAGGCGGGCGACGGCCCCGAGACGGTCCGCCAGACGCTCGTCTTCGCCCAGGCGCTCTCGGAAGCCACGGCGGCGACCGCCACCCCCGCCCGCTGATGTCGTACTCCGCGCCGCCGAACTGGCAGGACGACCCGGAAATCCTCGACCTCGCCGGCGCCCCGGTCCCGCACTACGGGACCGGCTCGCTCGCCGACCTGCTGCCGACCCTGGCGGCCGGCCAGGGCGTGCCCGGTCTCGCCGCGGGGATCACCGAGCTGGCCCCGGCCGACCGGAACTGCGTGTTCCTGGTCGACGGCATGGGCTGGGAGCAGATCAAGGCCCACCCGGAGTACGCCCCCTTCCTCACCTCCCTCCTCGCGAGCTCGCGCGGCGGCACCGGCCGTCCGATCACCGCCGGCTTCCCGGCGACCACCGCCACCTCGCTGGCCTCCGTCGGCACCGGCCTGCCCCCCGCCCGGCACGGCCTGCCCGGCTACGCCGTGCGCAACCCGGCCTCCGGCGAGCTGATGAACCAGCTCCGCTGGCAGCCGTGGACGCAGCCCAAGCCCTGGCAGCCGTACCCGACGGTGTTCCAGCTCGCCGACGCGGCGGGGGTGCACACCGCCCAGGTGTCCGCCCCGAACTTCAAGAGCACCCCGCTCACCCAGATCGCCCTCAGCGGCGGCACCTTCCACGGCCGGATGACCGGCGAGGAGCGGATGGACCTCGCGGCGATCCAGCTCGCCGCCGGGGAACGCTCGCTCGTGTACACGTACTACAGCGAGCTCGACGGGGCCGGCCACCGGCACGGCGTGGACTCGGACGCCTGGCGCGGCCAGCTCATGTACGTCGACCGGCTCGTACAGCGGCTCGCGGAGCAGCTGCCGCCGCGCACCGCCCTGTACGTGACCGCCGACCACGGCATGGTGGACGTCCCCTTCGACGAGGACTCCCGGATCGACTTCGACGAGGACTGGGAGCTCGGCGCGGGCGTGGCCCTGCTCGGCGGTGAGGGCCGGGCCCGGCACGTCTACGCGGTACCGGGTGCCGAGGCCGACGTCCTGACCGTGTGGCGCGAGGTGCTCGGCGACCGCTTCTGGGTCGCGAGCCGCGAAGAGGCCCTGGACCGGGGCTGGTTCGGGGCGCCGGGGGAGTGCGACGAGCGGGTGCTCGGACGGATCGGCGACGTGATCGCCGCGGCCCAGGCCGACGTCGCGATCACCGCGTCCCGCAAGGAGCCCAACGAGTCGGCCCTCGCCGGCATGCACGGCTCCATGACAGCGGCCGAACAGCTGGTCCCGCTGCTCGAAGTCCGCACCTGAGCCGGCCCTCCCCTCCCCTCCGCTTTCCCCTCCCAGACCCGAAAGGTCCCGTACTTCCCATGCCCGAGCTGGTGTTCTTCTCCGGAACGATGGACTGCGGAAAGAGCACTCTGGCGCTCCAGATCGCCCACAACCGCGATGCGCGGGGTCTGCAGGGCGTGATCTTCACCCGTGACGACCGGGCGGGCGAGGGCAAGCTGTCCTCCCGCCTGGGCCTGGTGACGGAGGCGGTCGAGGCGCCGGAGGGCATGGACCTGTACGCGTATCTGGTCGCGCAGATCTCCAAGGGCGGCAAGGCCGACTACGTGATCGTGGACGAGGCGCAGTTCCTGGCGCCCGAGCAGATCGACCAGCTCGCCCGCATCGTCGACGACCTCGGCCTGGACGTCTTCGCCTTCGGCATCACGACGGACTTCCGCACGAAGCTGTTCCCGGGCTCGCAGCGGCTGATCGAGCTGGCCGACCGCCTGGAACAGCTCCAGGTGGAGGCCCTGTGCTGGTGCGGGGCCCGCGCCACGCACAACGCCCGTACGGTGGGCGGGGAGATGGTGGTCGAGGGCGCCCAGGTGGTGGTCGGCGACGTGAACCGTCCGGCGGAGGAGATCGGCTACGAGGTCCTCTGCCGCCGCCACCACCGCCGCCGCATGACCTCGTCCGCGGCCCGCGCGGGCGCCCTCTCCCCGGACGTCCTCCCGGTCAACCCCGCCTGACCGACCCCGGCCCCACCCGCATTGTCAGCGGCTGCGGCTAACGTCCGCCCAGACGGATTCTAGGCTGGGAGGGGCTCATGGGAGCCAAGACGGGTCTGCTGGTGTACGGGGACGGGGACATCCCGGCCGCCCTGCGGCAGGTGACCACGGCCGGCCTCGCGGAGACGACCGAGCTCGTCGGGCGGCTGCATCCGGGCTGGGACATGGAGGCCGCGGACGGCGAGACCCTGACCGAGGGCACGTACCCGGCTCCCGGACTCACCTACGCCGCGAGCTTCCCGGGAATCGACGTCCTCTGCGACCGGCGCCTGATGATCGAACGTCCGTCGCGGTTGCCCGGGCACCTGATCGCGGCGGGTGACGGACGCAGGATGGTCCTGCACGCGATGCACAGCGTGGTCGACGGGCTGGCCTTCGCGGTCTGGGAGGCCGGCCGGCTGGTCCGCTCGCTGAGCCTGTCGCCTGACAGCGGGGTCATCGAGGACATCGGCGAGCCGTTTCCCTTCGAGGGTCCGTACTGGTCGGGTGACCACCCGGTGGAGCCGGACCCGGGCGGGGAGGGCGGGGCGCCGTATCCGCTGCCCTTCCACCCGCTCGAACTGGGCGAAGGGGCGCTCCGCGCGTTCTTCGGGTTCGTCCTGGAAGGCCGGCCGGCGCCCGACGACATCGATCCGGACGGGCTCCGGCTCCACGGATTCCGTCTCACGGACCCGGCCGGGCCCGACCCCGCGCAGCGGCAGGCCGACCTGGAGCGGGCGGCTCAGCGCATGCGCGGCACGACGTGGCACGTAGGACCGGACGGCGGGCTGCGGTCAACGCGGGTACCCGCCCGTTGACCGCGGCCTGCCGGCCGCATGCCGCCGGCCGCGCGTCACCGCGCGCACAGCGCCGTGTCGAGCAGGGCGTCGGCGCGGTCGAAGGAATCGGGCGCGGAAGGCCTGTTGAGGGTGACCGCGATGGTGGCGGCGCGGCCGTCGTCGGTGGCCCCGGGGAAGGAGTGGTAGCCGGGGACGTTCCCGCCGTGCCCCCACTTGAGGCCCCCGCAGCTCAGCGGCGAGCTCGTCAGGCCGAGTCCGTACCGGGTGCCCGGCTGCCAGCCGGGACCGTCGACCTTGACGGTGGTCCGCATCTGGGCCAGCTGGGCGGGCTCCAGGAGCTTGCCGCCGATCAGGGCGGAGAAGAAGCGGTTCAGGTCGCCGGGAGTGGACACCAGCTGCCCGGCGGACCAGCCCCAGGAGGGGTCGAGCTCCGTGATGTCCTCCAGGGGCGCCCCGGGCTTCGGCACCTGGTAGCCCCGGGGGTGGGCCTCGCGGATGCGCTCCTCGCCCACCGCCGGGAAGTAGGTGTGGCGCAGTCCGATGCGGTCGATGACCCGCTGCGTGACCTGCTCGGCGAACGGCCGGCCGGTGACCTTCTCGATGAGCAGCCCGGCGACGACGTAGTTGGTGTTGCTGTACTCCCAGCCGGCCCCGGGGGCGAAGCGCGCCTTTTTGGCCAGCGCCAGATCGATCAGTTCGCGGGGCTGGTAGTAGGTGTGACGGCCCTTCCCGAACACGGCTTCCACCAACTGGTCGGTGTAGTTGGGCAGACCGCTCGTGTGCTGGAGCAGCTGGCGCACCGTGATGGCGCGGCCGTCGATGCCGTCGCCCCGCAGAAGGTTCGGCAGGTACCGGTCGACGGGTGCGTCGAGCTCCACCCTGCCTTCGCCGACGAGTTGCAGGACGACCGTGGCGGTGAAGGTCTTGGTGTTGCTGCCCACCCGCACCTGACCGTCGGCCGGCACCTTCGCCCCGGTCCGCAGGTCCCCGACCCCGGCCGTGTGGGCACGGGTGCGCCCCTCCCGGTCGAGGGTGGACGCCAGGGCGCCGGGCAGCCGGTCCTCGGCCACCACCCGCTCCAGCGCCTTGCGCAGGCCATCGGGGGAGTGCCGGGCCTCCGCCGTGGACGTCGCGGCAGCCGGGGACGGGGACGGGGCCGGGGACGCGGACGCGGATGCGGGCAGCATGCCGGCCACGGCAAGGGCCGCCGCCGCGGCGGCCACCGCGGTGACTCCCCGCCGCCGGCCGGACGGCGCCGGGCCGTGGGCGGTCCGGAGCGGGCGGGGGGAGGGGTGGTGGGTCATGGGGAACTCCTTGGTGCGCGGCGGGGCGGGGGCCGCGGACACGGGGTCGCGCATCGCGCTGATCCGCCGTGTCCGCCTGACCGGAGCCTAGGAAGAGGCCCTGCCCCGGGGCGTCGCCCGCGGGCAGGAGGACCCGGGTACGGTCCAGAGCCCCGTCCGGTACCGCGGTCCCTCCCGGGCATCCCCCTCCGCCCCTGCCCCCCGCATCCCCGCGGTCAGTCCAGGGCGGCGCCGCCGCCGGGGTCCGTGCCCGCGATGGCCGCGAGGGCGGCGAGGTGGCGCCGGTAGCGGGCCAAGCCCTCCTCCGTCAGGGACAGCCAGGTCCGCGGCCGCCGGCCGACCTGCCCCTTCTCCACCGTCACCCAGCCCGCGTCCTCCAGCCGCGAGACCTGCTTCGACAGCGCGGAGTCGGTGATCTCCACCAGGTCCCGTACCCAGCCGAACTCGGCCTTCTGCGCCGGGGCGAGAGCGGCGACGACCGACAGGCGTACGGCCGAGGCCAGCAGCGGGGCGAGCGCGTGGCGCGGGTGCGGAACCCGCTCCCCGCCCGCCGGGGTCGGGTACGTCATGCGGAGCGCGCCTCCCGCCGGGCCGCCGCGGCGGCGGGCAGGGCGCACGCCAGGGCGGCCACGGCCGCGAAGGCGGTGGCGTCGCGGAAGACGGAGTAACCGAGCAGCAGGCTCGTGGCGTAGGCGAGCGCCCAGGCGCCGACCACCCTGAGGTGGCGGGCGCCGTGGCCGCGCGGGACCACGGGCTGCCGCGTGGCGAACAGGGAAAGGCCCACGACGACCGCGGCGTTGCCCACCGTGCCGACGAGGGTGCCGGTCCGCCCGTGCCACAGCAACACGACCGGAACGAGGAAGAGTTGCCACCCGGCGAAGGCCCACAGGTAGGCGGCGTACCAGCCGCTCTTCCCGCGTGTGCGGCCTTCGATCCGCGCGATGCCCCGCAACGACGCGATGGCGTCGGCCTGTTCCCCCATGACGGAGTCCTCCCGCTCGTTCCCGGGCCTCCCCGAAATATGCCGGCCCGGCATCTACTTGCCACATTAGCAAGTAGATGCCGGATCGGCATGGAAGGAGTCGTCCGCGCGTGGCGGTCCGTCAGGCGTCCGCAGTGGCGGTCGGGTCGGGAGCGAGGCCGTCGGCCACGAGTCCCGCGAGGACCGCCTGCCCCAGGGCGTGGACGGCCGACTGGGGGCGGACCATCACCGTGAACTCCTTGATCCGGCCCGCCGCGTCGAACTGCAGCAGGTCGATGCCGTGGATCTGCTTCCCGTCGACCACGGCGCGGAACGGCAGGACCACCGACGGCGCCTCCTCGCCGTCGGCGCTCGTCTCGGCCGCGCCGTCCAGCCGGCCCAGGTAGCGGAGGTCCCCGAAGACGCGCAGCAGCACGCCGAACAGGCCCAGCACCATCGGCCTGCCCTCGAAGGGGGTGAACTTCACCGGGCTGTACAGCCGGACGTCCTCGGTGAACAGGTCGTCCAGCGCGCTGAGATCGCGCTTCTCCACGGCGGCGCGGAAGCGTTCGGCGGTCTCCATGACCCCTCCAGGTGCTCGGAACACACGGGAATGTGGCAGCTACTCAAGAATGTGACTAGTCAGTTTTTTGAGTATGATGCCGGGGCGGACGACCAAAGGGAAGGGGGCCGGTGGGATGGCCTTGAAGCATGCGGTGCTGGCAGCGCTGCTCGACGGCGAGTACAGCGGGTACCAGCTGGCGAAGGCCTTCGACGTGGGCGTCGCGAACTTCTGGCACGCCCTGCCCCAGCAGCTCTACGCCGAACTGGCCAGGCTGGAGCAGGACGGACTGGTCGAGGGCCGGCAGGTGGTCCAGGAGAGCCGGCCCAACAAGCGGCTGTTCCGGGTCACCGACGCGGGCCGGGCCGAGCTGGAGCGGTTCGCCGACGCACCGCCGAAACCCTCCTTCATCCGCGACGACCTGCTGGTCAAGGTGCAGAGCGCCGACCGCATCGGCACCGGACCGGTGATCGAGCAACTTGAAGAGCGGGCCGCCGCCGCGACGGCCAAGATCGAGCTCCTCGACGCGATGCTGCGCACCATGCGCGGCTCCGTGGACGAGGCGGAGTACCTGCTCCGGGGCGAGCGCATCGGCGGGTACCTGACCTGCCTGCGCGGCCTGGCCTTCGAACAGGGCCACCGGGACTGGTGCCTGAGGATCGCGGCCGTACTCAAGGAGAGGCGGGGAGCCCGTGCCGAACGGTGAACCCATCCGCTACGTCGCCCTGGGCGACAGCCAGACCGAAGGGCTGGGGGACGGGGACGACGCGACCGGGCTGCGGGGTTTCGCCGACCGGCTCGCCGGGCACCTCGCGACCGCCCACCCCGGCCTGCTCTACGCCAACCTGGGCGTGCGCGGCCGGCTCGCCGCCCAGGTCCACGCCGAACAGCTGGGTCCCGCCCTCGCCCTGCGCCCCGACGTGGTGACCGTCGTCGCCGGGGTGAACGACCTGCTCAGGCCCCGGTTCGACGCGGCCGCGACGGCCGGGCACCTGGAGGAGATGTTCGCCGCGCTCACGGCGGCCGGAGCCCGCGTGGCGACCGTGACCTTCCCCGACGTGGCACGGATCGCGCCGATGGCCCGGCCCCTGGCCCCCCGCGTCGTCGCGATCAACACCCACATCCGCGCCGCGGCCGCCCGGCACGGGGTCGTCGTGGCCGAAACCGGTCGGGCCGAGGCCGCCAACGACCCGCGGATGTGGAGCACGGACCGGCTCCACGCCAGCCCTCTCGGCCACGCCCGGATCGCCGCCGCCCTGGCCGAAGTCCTCGCCGTGCCCGGATACGGCGACACCTGGACCCACCCGCTGCCGCCCCGCCCGGCCCGGGGTGCCGTGCGGAGCGTGGCGGCCGAACTGGGCTGGATGGCCGGATTCCTCGGCCCGTGGCTCGGCCGCCGCCTGCGCGGCGCGTCCTCCGGCGACGGCCGCACCGCCAAACGCCCCGACCTCCGTGCCCTCGACGCCCCGGCGCCCTGACTCCGGCGCCCTGGCCCGGGAGCCCTGACCCGTGCGCTCTGACCTCGGCGGGCGGCCCCGGGAACTGCCGCCGGGGGCAGTCCCCGGGGACTGCCCCCGGGCGCCCGGACCGGGCCCCGGCCCCGGGTGGCTAGGCCGCCGGGACGTCCGTGTGGACGAGGGCGAAGACCGCGCCCTCCGGATCCGCGACCGTGGCCACCCGGCCGCGGACGCCGTCGCGGGGCGGTGCGACGACCCGTCCGCCCAGCTCGGTCACCCGGGCGGCGGCCGTGTCGGTGTCCGCCACCTCGAAGTACGTCATCCAGTGCGGCCCCCGGTCGTGCGGCAGCGACCGGCCGACCCCGTGCACCGCGGCCACCGGCCGGCCGCCCAGGAGCAGGGTCAGGTGGTCGAAGTCGGTGGACGAGGAGGGGTGTTCCTCCGCCTCGTGGCCGAAGACGTGCTGGTAGAACTTGCCGACCGTCGAGGTGTCCTGGGTGACCAGCTCGTTCCACACCGGGGCGCCGGGCACCCCCGCCCGGCGCGTGCCCGGATGGGCCCCGGCCTGCCAGATGCCGAAGATCGCGCCCAGTGGGTCGGAGCAGATCGCCATCCGGCCGGCCGCCCCGGCGTCCAGCGGTCCGACCGCGACCGTCCCGCCGCAGGAGCGGATCGCCTCGGCGGTGGCGTCCGCGTCGTCGGTGGCGAAGTACGTGGTCCACGCCACCGGAAGGTGTCGGTCCGGCGGCATCTCCCCGACGCCCGCCACCTCCTGTCCGTCGAGGAGGGCCCGTACGTACGGGCCCAGCTGGTTCGGGCCCGGCTCGTACTCCCAGCCGAAGAGGTCCGCGTAGAAGTCCTCGGTGTTCCCGAGTCCGTGCACCATCAGGCTCACCCAGCACGGTGTGCCGGGCGGGCGCTGCGAAACCCCCGCTGCCGCCGTCATGTCAGCCGTCTCCTGCCGTCGTGTCCCTGTTCCCCGCTGATGCTTCCACTCCGTGAGACCCGGCGCGCCCCGACCGGGCCGGGTGGCGACGGCCCGGAGCAGAGTGACCGAATCACGGCTGCCCGTCGATGTCCGGCTTGTTACGCGGGGCCGGGCGGGGGAGGAGGATGACCCCATGACTGCGATTCTCTCGGCCTCCGAACTGATGAGCGAGATGGCCGGTTCCCGGCCGCCGGTGCTCCTGGACATCCGCTGGCAGCTGGGCGGCCCCGACCAGCGCCCCGCCTACGAGGCCGGGCACCTGCCCGGTGCGGTGTACGTCGACCTCGACCGCGAACTGGCAGGTCCGCCCGGGTCGGGCGGCCGTCACCCGCTGCCGGACCCGGAGGCCTTCGGTGCCGTGATGCGCCGGGCCGGGGTCCGCTCGGACGTGCCGGTGGTCGTGTACGACGGCGGGCAGGGCTGGGCCGCCGCACGTGCCTGGTGGCTGCTGGGCTGGACGGGTCACCCCGAGGTGCGCGTCCTGGACGGGGGCCTGGCCGCGTGGACGGCCGCGGCCGGTGAGGTAACCGCCGACACGCCCACTCCCGTGGAGGGCGATTTCAAGCCAAACCCAGGGGCTCGGGGGCTGCTGGACGCCGACGCGGCGGCCTCGCTCGCCCGCACGGGACTGCTGCTCGACGCCCGTGCCGGAGAGCGGTACCGCGGTGAGGTGGAGCCCATCGATCCGGTCGGCGGCCACATCCCGGGCGCCGTGTCGGCCCCGACCACGGAGAACGTCGGCCCGGACGGCCTGTTCCTGCCGGCCGAGGCGCTGCGCGCACGGTTCGCCGGGCTGGGTGCCACCGGGGGCGCCGAGGTGGGCGTGTACTGCGGCTCCGGGGTGTCCGGAGCGCACGAGGTGCTGGCCCTGGAGGTGGCGGGAATCGAGTCGGGCCTCTACGCGGGCAGCTGGTCGCACTGGTCCGCCGACCCGGCGCGGCCGGTGGCCACGGGCCCGAACCCCTGACGGGCACGCCGGGCCGGCGCCCCGCCCGGAGCGCCGGCCCGGCGGCTACTCCTGCTTCTTGCGCCGGGTGCCGAAGACGATCTCGTCCCAGCTGGGCACCGCCGCGCGGCGCCCCGGGCGGACCCCGTCGGCCTCGGCCTGCCGGTCCGTCGTTCCGGTCAGCCGGTCGCGGTGGCCCGCGACCGTACGGGGCATCAGCACGTCGGCGTACGCCGTGCCGGCACCGGCCGACGCGGCGGCCGGGGGCTCCTCGCTCTCGGCCTCCTCGGCGGGGACCTCGGCCCGGTCGGTGCGGTCCGGGACCACCAGGTCGCCCCGGAAACTCGGGACCGCTTCCAGCAGGCTGGTCAGCGTGTCCCGCTCCTCCTCCGGTTCCTGGACGGGCACGGGAGCGGCGCGCCCCTCGACCCGTTCGAGCTGCCGGTCGAGGGCTCGGTCCATGGGCCGGTCGAGAGCGCGGTCCAGCGGCCGGTCGAGGGTACGGTCCAGCGGCCGGTCCCGCGGCAGCCGGGCGATCCTCGGCACGAAGGGGAAGGTCGGCTCCGGGGTCGAGGGCAGGTCGTCCGCCTCGCCGATCAGGGAGCGCGCCTCGTCGTCCACGGCCACGACCAGCCGGCGCGGCGGGTCGTACGTCCAGCTCGCGGAGTGCGGTTCGGTGGCCACCCGGTAGACCAGCAGTACTTCCCAGGTGCCGTCGTCGCGGCGCCAGGAGTCCCACTGGACGGAGTCCTTGTCGGCCCCCCGCAGGGTGAGCCGTTCCTGCACGGCCTCGCCGAGCTGCGGCCCGGTGTTCTCGCCGGGGCGGCGCACGGGGGTCTTGCGGGCCCGCTCGGCCATGAAGGCGCGCTCGGCCAGGACGGGGCCCTCGAAGCGGCGGACCCGGTCGACCGGGATGCCGGCGAGCTGCGCGACCTCCTCCGCGGAGGCACCGGCCCGTATGCGGGCCTGGATGTCCCGGGGGCGGAGGTGGCTCTCCACCTCGATCTCGATCTGGTTCAGGCGCGCGCGGTCATTGCGCACGGCAGCCCGCAGCCGCTCGTCGATCGGAAGCGTGTACTCCGTGCTGTCCGCAGCCTTGAGCACCAGTCGTGTGCCGTCATTTGAGACGGCCACGACACGCAGTTCGGGCATGGGGACCTCCCGGGTGGTGCCTGCCGACGTCACGTGCGTCGCTGCTTCCGCTAGTCGAGTGTGGCCTGCCCGGGTGCAGCCTGCCACAACCTTGCCGAGTTAAACCGGCGTGTCGGGCATGCGCCCTTGATCGACGTTATGGCACGGTTACCTGTTGGGCACGCACAGTGACCGAATGGTTACTGTGCGCAGCAGGAGCCCGTGCGATACCGCGGCATCACCGGTCTTGAGTGCCGTTTCTCCATCTGTCGGCCCCCTCTCCCGAGTCCGGACATCCGTAAGGAAGGACGGCCCCAGGGCTCGCCACAGTACTCCATTCGGGCCACCTGGGTGGACCGCCGCGCCGCCGAAGTTGTCCGGGGTGGCGGGAGTTGGGCTGCCCGAAATCGGGTCCGCGAGGGGGCCCACCTGCAAGCCGGTCCGTTTTGGGGTGTCTTGCTTCACAGAATCCCCAGAAGCGGAACTATCCCTTTCGCCCAGGTGTCAGTAACTGCTGGAAGAGGAGAAGCGCGAGAGGCAGGACACACCCGGGATGGCGATGGGTCAGAAGGCGGCAGGGGAAACCGAACCGGAGGAGTCCGGAGGCCGGAAGCTCGATCTGAGCGTCACCCAGATCGCGGGCTCCTCCCTGGCGACGGTCGCGGCGGCCCTGCTCGCCTCGAAAATGGGCGTCTACGGGACCATCCTGGGCGCCGGCGTCGTGAGCGTGGTCGCCACCGCGGGCGGCCCGGTCATCCAGCACGTCTTCCGGCGCACCGGCGACCAACTGCGCGGGAGCGCCCGCGCCGGGGCCGCTCGGGTGCAGTCCTCCGCCGCCGGGCCGGCGCCCGGCCCCGGCGACATCACGGAGGAGTTCGGCGAGGCCACCGTGTACGGCACCCGCGTACGGGGCTGGAAGCGGACGGCGGTGGCCTCCGGGGCGGCGTTCGTCCTCGCCATCGGCGGCCTCGGGACCTACGAGGCCGTCGCCGGCACCTCGATCAGCAGCGACGGCGCCACCCTGCTGTCGGGCGGCACCCGCAAGGCCCCCGACCACCGGCCCGGGGACGGGCGGGACGGCGGCGGCGCCGACGAGCGCGGGGGGAAGGACGGGAAGACCCCCGGGTCCGGCCCCTCCCCGGACCCCTCGGCCTCCCGCGGTTCCGGCGGGCGGAGCCCCGGCCCGGGAGGGACGCCCTCCGCGACGCCCTCGGCCCCGTCGGCCTCCCCGGCCGTCACGCCCTCGAAGTCCGCCGCCCCGCCCGGTCCGACGCCCGGCACCGGCGGCACCGGAACGGGCTCCGGCACCGGCACCGGAACGGGCTCCGGCACCGGAGGCGTTACGGACTCCGGAACCGGACAGGGCGCCGACGGCGCGGAGCGGCCGGGCGGGGGCACCCCCTGAGCGGGGGCGCCCCCCGGGGTTCACTCGCCGAGCACGCGCCGCAGGTAGTCGTTGCCGAACACCCGGTCCGGGTCGAGCCGGTCGCGCAGCGCGGTGAACTCCCCGAAGCGCGGGTAGACCCCGGCGAGGTACTCGGCGTCCCGGGTGTGCACCTTGCCCCAGTGCGGCCGTCCGCCGTGCGCGGTGAAGATGCGCTCCGCGGCCGTGAAGTAGGCCTGGTACGGGGTGCCCTTGTACATGTGCACCGCGATGTACGCGCTCTCCCGGCCCGAGGCCGTGGACAGGGTGATGTCGTCGGCAGGGGCCGTGCGCACCTCCACGGGGAAGCTGATCCGCAGCGGGGAGCGGTCGACCATCGCCTTGAGCTCCCGCAGCGCCTCGACCAGCCGCTCGCGCGGAAGGGCGTACTCCATCTCCACGAAGCGCACCCGGCGCGGGCTGGTGAACACCTTGTACGGGATGTCCGTGTAGGTGCGCGCCGACAGGGCGCGGCTGGCCACCCGGGCGATCGTGGGGACGGCCGCCGGGACGGCGCGGCCCAGCGAGTTGACGGCCTGGAAGACGCCGTTGGAGAGCAGTTCGTCCTCCACCCAGGCGCTGACGGCGCCGGGCGGGGCGGCCGGGCCCTGGCTGCGGTTGTTCCGCTTGGTGTTGCAGTTGCCGGTGTGCGGGAACCAGTAGAACTCGAAGTGCTCGTTCTCCGCGACGTGCTGGTCGAACTCGGCGGTCACCCGGTCGAAGCCCATGGGCTCCTCACGGGCGGTCAGGAAGAAGAGCGGCTCGACCGCGAAGGTGATCGCGGTGACGATGCCCAGGGCGCCGATGCCGAGCCGGGCGGCGGCGAAGACCTCCGGGTTCTCCTTCTCCGAGCAGGCCAGGACCCGGCCGTCCGCGGTGACCAGCTCCAGGCCGCGGATCTGGGCGGCGATCGAGGCCGAGTCGCGGCCGGTGCCGTGGGTGCCGGTGCTGGTGGCGCCCGACACGGTCTGTTCCATGATGTCGCCCATGTTCGTGAGCGACAGTCCCTGGGCGGCCAGGGCCAGGTTGAGGTCCTTGAGGACTGTGCCGGCCGCCACCGTGACCGTCCCGGCGGCCCGGTCGACGGACAGGATCCCGGCCAGGGCCTGAGGCCGTACGAGCACGCCGTCGGTCGCCGCCGCCGCGGTGAAGGAATGGCCGGTGCCGACCGCCTTCACCCGCAGCCCCTCCTCGGCGGCCCTGCGGACCGCCTCCTGGAGCTCCCCGACCGAGGCCGGGCTCACCACCCGCGCGGGCGTGGCGGCGATGTTGCCCGCCCAGTTATGCCACGTGGTCCGCCGGTGCTTCTGCGCTGTTGTCCCCGTCGCCATCGGTGGAAGGCTCCTCCCCTTGCGCCGGCCTCGTCAGCCGGCGGTAACCCGCGAACGCCACCGCCGCCGCGGCCGTCCCCGCCGCGATCGAGACGACGTACCCGCGCTGGGCGCCGGCCGCGTCGATGACGAGGCCGGTCACGGAGGAGCCGACCGCGACCCCGACCGCCAGGCCGGTGCTGATCCAGGTCATGCCCTCGGTGAGCTTCGCGCGTGGTACGTGCGCTTCGATCAGGGCCATCGTGGTGATCATCGTGGGAGCGATGGCGAGGCCCGAGACGAAGAGCGCCACGGCCAGAAACGGAAGGTTCCCGGCCAGTAGGAGGGGGATCATACTCACGGCCATCGCACAGATGCCCAGTACCCACCTGCGTTCTGTCCGGCCCTTGAGATGGAGCAGCCCGAAGACGATGCCGGCCAGGCAGGATCCGGCCGCCCAGATGGCCAGAATGAAGCTGGCGGCGGACTTGTGGCCCTGCTCCTCGGCGAAGGCCAGGGTGGACACGTCGATGGAGCCGAAGATCGCACCGGTGGCCACGAAGGTGGCCGTCAGCACCTGCAGACCGGGGGAGCGCAGGGCCGACGTGTGCTTCGCCTCCGCCCCGCGCGGGTGCGGGGCGGGCTCGGTGGAGCGCTGCGCGGTGAGCAGCCAGACGCCGACGAGCAGGCAGACGGCCGCGATCAGCGGTCCGGCCTCGGGGAACCAGGTGGTGGAGAGTCCGATGGCGAGGATCGGGCCGAAGATGAAGCAGACCTCGTCGACGACGGACTCGAAGGAGTACGCGGTGTGCAGCTCGCGGGGGGAGTCCCGGTAGAGCGTGGTCCAGCGGGCGCGGACCATCGAGCCGACGCTCGGTACGCAGCCCGCGATCGCGGCGAAGACGAAGAGGGTCCAGTCGGGGAGGCCGTTCGCGGCGGCCAGCAGCAGTCCGGCGACCGCGGCGACGGAGACCAGCGTGGCGGGGCGCAGGACCCGGCGCTGTCCGTACTGGTCGACCAGCCGGGAGACCTGGGGGCCGATCACCGCGGCGGCGAGGGCCAGGGTGCCGGTCAGGGCGCTGGCCATCGCGTAGCGCCCGGTGATCTCGGAGATCATCGTCAGGATGCCGACGCCCACCATGGAGATCGGCAGCCGGCCTATGAGGCCGGCGGCACTGAACCCCTTGGTGCCGGGGGCCGCGAAGATCGCGCGATAGGGACTGGGCAAGGTGTCTCCGTAAGGGACGTCGTCGGCCCATACAGGTTACGGCCGCCGTCACGGGACCCGCACGGGGACCGGACGCGGGAGTCCCGTCCGGCCAAGTGAACTTAGGGTCACCTTACCTGCGACGCGTCCGCGATGCGGACCGGGCGGTTCTCCCCGGCGAAGCCCGGGTGGCAGGATTCGAGGCATGTCAGACCAGCTCCGTGCCCCCGAAGCGCCCGTGGCCGAAGGCCTCGCCGCTCCCTACGACGCCCTCCTGCTGCTGTCCTTCGGCGGCCCCGAGGGACCCGACGACGTCGTGCCGTTCCTGGAGAACGTCACCCGCGGGCGCGGGATCCCGCGCGAGCGGCTCAAGGAGGTCGGGCAGCACTACTTCGGCTTCGGCGGCGTCAGCCCCATCAACGGGCAGAACCGCGAGCTGCTGGACGCGCTGCGCAAGGACTTCGCCGGGCACGGGCTGGACCTGCCCGTGTACTGGGGCAACCGGAACTGGGCCCCGTACCTGACCGACGTGCTGCGCGAGATGGCCGCCGACGGGCGCCGCCGCATCGCCGTCCTGGCCACCAGCGCCTACGCCTCATACTCGGGCTGCCGCCAGTACCGCGAGAACCTCGCGGACGCCCTGGCGGCCCTCGCCGAGGAGGGCGTGGCCGAACTGCCCCGGGTCGACAAGCTGCGGCACTACTTCAACCACCCCGGCTTCGTGCAGCCCATGATCGACGGCGTGCTCGCCTCGCTGGCCGGGCTGCCGGACGCGGTCCGCGACGGCGCGCACCTGGTCTTCACCACCCACTCCATCCCGACCGCGGCCGCCGACGCCTCGGGCCCCGTGGAGGAGCACGGTGAGGGCGGCGCCTACGTCAGGCAGCACCTGGACGTGGCAGGGGTGATCGCCGACGCGGTCCGGGCGGAAACGGGAACCGAACGGCCCTGGGAACTCGTTTACCAGTCGCGCAGCGGCGCCCCGCACATCCCGTGGCTGGAGCCCGACATCTGCGACCACCTGGAGGCCCTGCACGGGGCGGGCGCTCCGGCGGCGGTGATGGTGCCGATCGGCTTCGTCTCCGACCACATGGAGGTCCTCTACGACCTCGACACCGAGGCCACGGCGAAGGCCGCCGAACTGGGCCTGCCCGTCGCCCGGTCGGCGACGGTCGGCGCGGACCCGCGGTTCGCGGCGGCCGTGCGCGAGCTCCTGCTGGAGCGGGCCGCGGCGGAGCGGGGCGAGGACGTGGAGCGCTGCGCGCTGGGCCTGCTGGGCCCGAGTCATGATCTGTGTGCCGTGGGCTGCTGCCCGGCGAGGGGGCCCCGGCCCGCCGCCGCGGGCGCGGACAGCCCGTACGCGTGAGGGAGAGGGAACGTGATCCCCGAAGAGTTGAAGGCCGAACTGCTGGAAGTGGCCCGGGAGGCCGCCCGGCAGGCGGGTGAGCTGCTGCGCGACGGGCGCCCCGCCGACCTGGCGGTGGCGGCGACGAAGAGCAGCCCGATCGACGTGGTGACCGAGATGGACATCGCGGCCGAGAAGCTCATCACGGGCCTGCTCGCGGAGCGCCGGCCCGAGGACGGCCTGCTCGGCGAGGAGGGTTCCGACACCCCGGGCACGAGCGGGGTCCGCTGGGTCATCGACCCGCTGGACGGCACGGTGAACTACCTCTACGGGCTGCCGAGCTGGGGCGTCTCCATCGCCGCCGAGTACCACGGCGAGACCGTGGTCGGCGTCGTCGCGGCGCCGATGCGCGGCGAGACGTACCACGCCGTGCTCGGGGGCGGCGCGTGGAAGGGCGGCGAGCGGCTGGCCTGCCGCACCGACGCGCCGCTGGACCAGGCGCTGCTGAGCACCGGCTTCGCGTACGTCCAGACGCGGCGGGCCCACCAGGCGGACGTCGCACAGCGGATCATCCCGCTGGTCCGGGACATCCGGCGGGGCGGCTCGGCGGCGCTGGACCTGTGCGACGTGGCCGCGGGACGCCTCGACGGGCACTACGAGCGCGGGCTCAATCCGTGGGACCTGGCCGCGGGCGAGCTCATCGCCCGGGAGGCCGGCGCGCTGACGGGCGGCCGGCCCGGGGAGCGCGCCTCCTTCGAGCTGACGCTCGCGGCCTCCCCGGCGGTGTTCGCCTCGCTCCAGCCGCTGCTGGAGGAAGCCGGGGCCTGGCACGACTGACGGCACGGAAAGGGCCCCGGCCGCCGAGGACGGCGGCCGGGGCCCGGGTCGAGCCGGTGTTCCGAAGCCGACGGGTCAGGCGGCGGACACGGCGACGCCGTGTTCCGCCGCGAGCCGCTGGAGATCTTCCAGCTCGGCCTGCTCCACATCCGCGAGGTAGTCGTCGCCCGTCTCACGGGCCTTGCTGAGGTCCGTCTGCGTGGCTTTGATGCGCTGCAGAAGACCCGCGGTGAATGCGTCCATGGTGGGTGCGCCCCCTCTTCGTGGGTCGGCGGCGGACGAGCACGGGGCAGTCCGCCGTCAGGGAGTGGTTGGGGTGTGCTGACGTCCTCCCCGGCGCCCAGGTCCCAGAAACCTCGTAAGACGAGGGAATCCTCACCTCCACCCCATCCACACCCCTCATCCACCCCGCACACCCCTCCCCGGACGGGCCTCAGGGGCGCCTTACAGCCGGTTTACGGCCGAAACCGGCAGGATGGAGGCGCAATACACGTGTGCCCTTCTGGGCTCGAAGGAAGGAAACGACGTGCGCGTACTCGTCGTCGAGGACGAGCAGCTGCTCGCCGATGCGGTGGCCACCGGCCTGCGCCGGGAGGCCATGGCCGTGGACGTCGTGTACGACGGCGCCGCGGCCTTGGAGCGCGTCGGGGTGAACGACTACGACGTGGTCGTGCTCGACCGGGACCTTCCCCTGGTGCACGGCGACGACGTCTGCCGCCGGATCATCGAACTCGGCATGCCCACCCGGGTGCTCATGCTCACCGCCTCCGGCGACGTGAGCGACCGGGTCGAGGGCCTGGAGCTGGGGGCGGACGACTACCTGCCCAAGCCCTTCGCCTTCACCGAGCTGACCGCCCGCGTCCGGGCGCTGGGCCGGCGGACGACCGTGGCGCTGCCGCCGGTGCTGGAACGGGCCGGGATCAAGCTGGACCCCAACCGGCGCGAGGTGTTCCGGGAGGGCAAGGAGGTCCAGCTGGCGCCGAAGGAGTTCGCGGTGCTGGAGGTGCTCATGCGCAGCGAGGGGACCGTGGTCTCCGCCGAGCAGCTGCTGGAGAAGGCCTGGGACGAGAACACCGACCCGTTCACCAACGTGGTCCGGGTGACCGTCATGACCCTGCGCCGCAAACTCGGCGAGCCGCCCGTCATCGTGACGGTGCCGGGCTCCGGATATCGGATCTGAGCCGGATGGCCGCGACCCCTGCGCCGCCGGCGGCGCCACCGAAACCGACCTGGGACCCCGGCCAGCCCGAGGGTCCCTTCCCTTGGCTGAGACCGACCATCCGGATACGGCTCACGCTGCTGTACGGCGGCATGTTCCTGATCGCCGGGATCCTGCTGCTGTCGATCATCTACCTGCTGGCCGCCCAGGCGCTGCGGGAGGGCAACGCGCTCCCGTTCAAGATCGTGGGCGGTCAGAAGGTCGAGGTCTCCAGCACCACCTGTTCCGGGGTGGGCATCGACCAGTCGATCGACCAGTTCAACGCCGCCATCGGGCAGTGCATCCTCGACCAGCGCAAGCACGCCCTCGACGACCTGCTGCGCCGGTCGCTGATGGCCCTCCTGGGCCTCAGCATCATCGCCTTCGCCTTCGGCTACGCGATGGCCGGCCGGGTGCTCTCGCCGCTGGGCAAGATCACCCGCACCGCCCGCCGCGTGGTCGGTTCCGACCTGACCCGGCGGATCGAGCTGGACGGGCCGGACGACGAACTGAAGGAGCTGGCCGACACCTTCGACGAGATGCTGGACCGGCTGGAGCGGGCCTTCACGGCCCAGCAACGGTTCGTGGCCAATGCCTCGCACGAGCTGAGGACCCCGCTGGCGATCAACCGGACGCTGCTGGAGGTCCACCTCTCGGATCCCGGAGCCCCGGTGGAGCTCCAGCAGCTGGGCAAGACCCTGCTGGCCACCAACGAGCGCAGCGAGCAGCTGGTCGAGGGCCTGCTGCTGCTGGCCCGCAGCGAGAACCAGATCGTCGAGCGCAAACCGGTCGACCTGGCGGAGGTCGCCTCGCGCGCCATCGACCAGGCGCGCGGGGAGGCTGCCGCCAAGGGTGTGGAGATCCGCGGCGAGCGGGCGCTGGCCGTGGTCCAGGGCAACGGCGTGCTGCTGGAGCGGATCGCCCTCAACCTGGTGCAGAACGCCGTCCGGTACAACGTGCCGGAGGGCGGCTGGGTGGAGGTCACGACCGAGGTCCAGCACGGCCAGGCGGTGCTCCTCGTCTCGAACACGGGTCCGGTGGTTCCCGCGTACGAGGTGGACAACCTCTTCGAGCCCTTCAGGCGGCTGCGTACGGAGCGCACGGGCAGCGACAAGGGTGTCGGGCTCGGTCTGTCGATCGCGCGCTCCGTGGCGCGCGCACACGGCGGCCGCATCCTCGCGACGCCGCGCGAGGGCGGTGGCCTCGTGATGCGTGTCACGTTGCCCCTTTGATCCACCCGGAACCGTGTTCGCTGTCAGCGGAATGGCGGGGTGGGACGATGGATGGTAGTTGTGTGATCGATCACATTGCCGAGTGTCCGGTCATGTGCGTTCAGTGATGCCGGTGAGGCCGGAAAGCCCGGGAAGTCCGGGTTTCCGGCCCCCCTGGTGGCGGGAAATACACGGGGTGGCGTTTGTGCAAGACGGCCCCCGGACCGTGTACGGTCCCGGTCGTCATCCCAGCCACAAGCTCCTTCGGGCGTGCGGCTGGGTGTCGATTGAGTAACAGACCTTGATGTGAGGCAAAATCTCCGCCTCAGGTCGGGCACAAGTCCGGCCTCTCGCGCGTTACGTGCGCTGAGACACCGCTAAATCCCAGAGGGGGAGAGCGAAAAAATGGCAACGGACTACGACACCCCACGCAAGACCGACGATGACGTCGACAACGACAGCATCGAAGAGCTGAAGGCCCGGCGCAGCGAGAAGTCGTCCTCGAACGTCGACGTCGAGGACTTCGACGGCGCCGAGAGCCTGGAGCTTCCCGGTGCGGACCTTTCCAACGAGGAACTGGCCGTCCGGGTCCTCCCGAAGCAGGCGGACGAGTTCACCTGCATGAGCTGCTTCCTGGTGCACCACCGCAGCCAGCTGGCACGGGAGAAGAACGGCCAGCCGATCTGCCGCGACTGCGACTGAGGCTCGGCGGTGACCGGCTCGACGCCCTTTCGGAAGCGACGCTTCCGGAAATCCGGCGGTCCGGCGGAGACGAGCGTGGTGGCCACGGGCCCGGAAACGGGCCCCGGCACCCCCGCCGCCCCGCCCCTCGACACGACCGTCGTGCCCTTCGGCACCGCCCAGGCGGTGCCGCCGGCCACAGCGGCCGACGAGGGGTCCCGGGAGCGCAAGCCCGGGGCCGGCCGGATGCAAGCCGTCAAGAACGGTGTGCGCAAGGGCGGCGAAAGCGCGAAGGCCGCCGCCCTGTACATCGCCGACCGCATCATCGAGAACGCACCGCGCGTTCCGGTCCGGGACCTCGCGACCCTGCGCGCGCAGTTCCCGGGTCTCGACCCCGATCAACTGGCCGACAAGCTGATCGCCGGGGCCGCCCATGCCACCTCGACGGTCGGCGCGGGCATCGGCGCCGCGGCGATGCTGCCGGTTCCGCCCGCCATGCCGGCGGAGCTGGCCGCGGAGATCACCGCCGTCGCCGCGATCGAACTCAAGCTCGTCGCCGAGCTCCACGAGGTCTACGGGCAGCGGCCGCCCGGCGCCCTGAAGGACCGCACCTCCGCCTACCTGACGGCATGGACCGAGGAGCGCGGGATCGACCTGACCAAGCCGACGACGCTGAACGCGGCGCTCGGCGGGCAGATGAAGCGCGAACTGCGCCAGCAGATCATGAAGCGGATGTTCCGCAACCTGCCCAACCTGATGCCGTTCATGGTCGGCGCTGCCGTCGGCGCGGTCATGAACCGCCGGGACACCCGGAAACTCGCCGACAAGGTGCGTACGGACCTGCGCAGACGGGCCGTGCCCTGGGAGTACCTCCCGCAGTCCCCGCCCCTTGACGGCCCCTCCCAGCCCCTTCCCGGGGCACGCAGGCCCGCACTGGAGGGCCCGGAGCGCGAGCGGCACTGAAAGCCCGCCGCCGTAACGCGGTCCCGGACCGCGGACCTGACCCCGGACCGTGACCCCGCCGGGGGACCGGGGCCGCCCTCAGGCGCCGGTGGCCGGGACGTCCTGCGCCGCGCGGATGGCCGCCGCCAGGGCCCGGGGCTCGCGGGTGGACACGTACACGTAGGGCGTCGGGTCCGCCGGGTCGGTGACCTCGACGCGGACCGCCGTGGGCACGTAGCTGCGCATCAGCATGAAGGCGCGGACGTCGGCCTTGTACGTGCGCCAGGCGCGGGCCTCCTCCGCCTCCAGGACCTCCGGTTCGCCGAGCGCCGTCACCGGGATCCGCGCCTCGCCCGCCGCCAGCGAGCCGTTCACCACGCGCACGCGCGCGGAACCGTACGAACTGACCAGCAGCGCCGCCAGTGCCGTTCCGCCGACCAGCCCTGCCAGCAGCGGCAGGGTGCCCAGCGGGAGCAGCGTCAGCGCGCACGCCAGCCCGGTCAGGGCGGCGACGCCCCACCAGGAGCGGGGGGCGGACAGTCGTTCGTCGTGGTGCGCGGGGGAGAGCTGCATACACCCAAGCCTCCCACGAGGCGACCGGCGGGTAGCCGCGCGGGTAAGGTCAGCGGCTGTGAGTGGACGAAACACAGCGTTGACGCCCCCGGCCGATGCCGCCGCGCCGGTCCGGCATCCCGACGCACCGGCACCCGGCGAGCTCCTCGGCGCGCACTACGAACACTGCTTCGGGTGCGGCGGGGGGCAGCCGCACGGGCTCCATCTGGAGGCCCGCGCGGGCGAGGGCGTGCGCATCACCGCCGAGTTCACCGTCAGGCCCGCTCACCAGGGCGCGCCCGGACTCGCCCACGGCGGGGTCCTGGCGACCGCGCTCGACGAGACGCTCGGCTCCCTGAACTGGCTGCTGCGCGTGATCGCGGTGACCGGCCGGCTGGAGACGGACTTCGTGCGGCCCGTGCCCGTGGGCACCGTGCTGTACCTGGAGGCCGAGGTCACCGCCGTCGCCGGACGGAAGATCTACTCCACGGCGGTGGGCCGGATAGGCGGCCCGGACGGCCCGGTCGCCGTCCGCGCGGACGCGCTCTTCATCGAGGTGAAGGTCGACCACTTCATCGACAACGGTCGGCCCGAGGAGATCCGGGCGGCGATGGCCGACCCGGACCAGGTCAGGCGCACCCGCGCCTTCGAGGTGAACCCCTGATGCCCCAGAACAACCACGCACCCCGTCATGACGTCGACGTGCTGATCCGCCGAGTCGACCCCGAGGTGCCCCTCCCGTCCTACGGTCACCCCGGCGACGCCGGCTGCGACCTGGTGACCACGGTCGCCGCCGAGCTGGAACCCGGGGAGCGGGCCGTGCTGCCCACCGGCGTCTCCATCGCGCTGCCCGACGGGTACGCCGCCTTCGTGCACCCGCGCTCGGGCCTGGCCGCCCGCTGCGGGCTCGCGCTCGTGAATGCCCCGGGGACGGTGGATGCCGGGTACCGTGGGGAAATCAAGGTGATCGTGGTCAATCTCGACCCTCGCGAGAGCGTCAGGTTCGAGCGTTTCGACCGCATTGCCCAGCTGGTTGTCCAGCGGGTCGAGAAGGTGCGCTTCCACGAGGTGGAGGAGCTTCCCGGCTCGGCCCGGGCCGACGGGGGGTTCGGCTCCACCGGCGGTCATGCGGCCGTGGCCGGATCCGGCGCTGGTCAGCAGGGTGGGAATGGCTACGCTTCGGTCGTAACCGACCGGGAAGGACAGTGACGTGTTCGGACGTCGCAAGAAGAACGACTCCGTCAAGGACGGCGGCGCGGCCGAGCAGGTCGACGGCGTGCGCGCCGATGAGCCGGCCGATGGACTCGACTCCGCCAAGCCGCGCAGGCTGAACCTGCCTCCGGCCCCGCGTCCCGACGGCCCGTGGGACGTTTCCGAGGTGCCCGGCAACCCGGCCGAGGGCCGGGTCGACCTGGGCGGCATCCTCGTACCCGGTGTCGAGGGCATGGAACTGCGCGTCGAGGTCGCCGGGGACGCGATCGTGGCCGCGACCGTGGTCCTCGGCGACAGCGCGGTGCAGCTCCAGGCCTTCGCCGCGCCCAAGAAGGAGGGCATCTGGGGCGAGGTCCGCGAGGAGATCGCCTCGGGGATCACCCAGCAGGGCGGCATCATCGACGAGGTCGAGGGCCCGCTGGGCTGGGAGCTGCGCGCGCAGGTCCCCGTTCCGCTGCCCGACGGCCAGACGGGCGCCCAGCTGGTGCGCTTCGTCGGCGTCGACGGCCCCCGCTGGTTCCTGCGCGGTGTCATCTCCGGCCAGGGCGCGGTGCGCCCGGAGTCGGCCGGCGTGCTGGAGAACATCTTCCGGGAGACCGTCGTCCTGCGCGGCGAGGGCCCGATGGCCCCGCGCGACCCCATCGTCCTGAAGCTGCCGAACGACGCCCAGATGGTGCCGGACGGTGTGCAGACGGCCGAGGACCAGGAGGGCTCCCGCTTCTCCGGCGGCATGGGCCAGCTGGAGCGCGGCCCGGAGATCACCGAGGTCCGCTGACCGTCGGGGACCCCGGGGGACCGTGAGGTCCCCGGGGCTCCGCTCGTGGCCGGCGGGCCCCGCACTCCACGGTGCGGGGCCCGCCGGCCTTCGTGCTCCCCGGTGCCGGCCCGCCGGCCTTCGTGCCCCACCGGCCCCGCGTGCCGGGCATCCGGCGCGTCAGGGATGCGTCAGGGATGGGTCCGGGGCGACCGATCGGTGCGTGAACTGCGGTGATGTCCCGGAGAATGAGCGCATGGGACGCGGCAGGCTAAGGATCTATCTCGGCGCGGCACCCGGTGTGGGCAAGACGTACGCCATGCTCTCGGAGGGCCACCGCCGGGTGGAGCGGGGCGGCGACTGCGTCGTCGGCTTCGTCGAGCACCACGGGCGGGCGCGCACCGAGGTGGTGCTGCACGGACTCGAACAGGTGCCGCGCAGAGAGCTCGCGTACCGCGGTGCCTCCTTCACCGAGATGGACGTGGACGCGGTGCTGGCGCGGCGGCCGGCCGTCGCTCTGGTGGACGAGCTCGCCCACACCAACGTCCCCGGCTCGCGCAACGTCAAGCGCTGGCAGGACGTCGAGGAACTGCTCCGGGCCGGGATCGACGTGGTGTCCACCGTCAACATCCAGCACCTGGAGTCGCTCGGCGACGTGGTCGAGTCGATCACCGGGGTGCGCCAGCGCGAGACCGTCCCGGACGAGGTGGTCCGGCGGGCCGACCAGATCGAGCTCGTCGACATGTCCCCACAGGCCCTGCGCCGCCGGATGGCCCACGGCAACATCTACCGGCCCGACAAGGTCGACGCGGCCCTGTCGAACTACTTCCGGCCCGGGAACCTCACCGCGTTGCGCGAGCTGGCGCTGCTGTGGGTGGCCGACCGGGTGGACGAGTACCTCCAGGAGTACCGGGGCGAGCACGGCATCCGCTCGACCTGGCAGGCCCGTGAGCGGATCGTCGTCGGGCTCACCGGCGGTCCGGAGGGGCGCACGCTGATCCGGCGGGCCTCCCGGATGGCCGCCAAGGCCTCCGGCAGCGAGGTCCTCGCCGTCTACATCGCCCGCAGCGACGGGCTCACCTCGGCCTCGCCGAAGGAGCTCGCGGTCCAGCGGACCCTGGTCGAAGACCTTGGCGGAACGTTTCACCATGTGATCGGCGACAACATCCCCGAATCCCTCCTGGAATTCGCCCGCGGGGTCAACGCCACCCAGGTCGTGCTGGGCTCCAGCCGCCGCAAGGCCTGGCAGTACGTGCTCGGGCCGGGCGTGGGCGCCACCGTGGCCCGCGACTCGGGTCCCGACCTCGACGTGCACATCGTCACCCACGAGGAGGTGGCCAGGGGCCGCGGGCTGCCGGTGGCCCGCTCGACCGCCCGGCTCGGACGGTCCAGGGTCGTGGCCGGCTGGCTGGTCGGGGTGGTCCTCCCGGCGCTGCTGTGCGTCCTGCTCACGCACATCAACGCGAACCCGGGCCTGGCCAACGAGATGCTCCTCTTCCTGGCCCTGACGGTGGCGGCCGCGCTGGTGGGCGGACTCTGGCCGGCCCTGGCCTCGGCCGCCCTCGGCTCGCTGCTGCTGAACTACTTCTTCGCCCCTCCGGTACACCGGTTCACGATCTCCGACCCGCGCAACATCATGGCCATCGTCGTGTTCTTCGGGGTCGCGGTCTCGGTCGCGTCCGTGGTGGACCTGGCGGCCCGGCGCACGCACCAGGCGGCCCGGCTGCGCGCGGAGTCCGAGATCCTCTCCTTCCTGGCCGGGAGCGTGCTGCGCGGCGAGACCGCCCTGGACGCGCTGCTGGAGCGGGTGCGCGAGACCTTCGCGATGGAGTCCGTGGCCCTGCTGGAGCGGGCCGGGGACGTCGAGCCCTGGACCCGGGCCTGCAGCGTGGGCCCGAACCCGGCCGCCCGGCCCGAGGACGCCGACGTGGACATGCCGATCGGCGACCACATGGCCCTGGCCCTGTCCGGCCGGGTGCTGCCCGCCGAGGACCGCCGGGTGCTCGGCGCGTTCGCCGCCCAGGCCGCCGTGGTGCTGGACCGCCAGCGGCTCGTCGGGGAGGCCGAGGAGGCCCGTCGGCTGGCCGAGGGCAACCGGATCCGGACGGCCCTGCTGGCCGCCGTCAGCCACGACCTGCGGACGCCCCTGGCCTCCATCAAGGCGTCGGTGTCGTCCTTGCGCTCCGATGACGTGGAGTGGTCCGAGGAGGACCGGGCCGAGCTGCTCGAAGGGATCGAGGACGGCGCCGACCGGCTGGACCACCTCGTGGGCAACCTGCTGGACATGTCCCGCCTCCAGACCGGTACCGTGACCCCGCTGATCCGGGAGATCGACCTCGACGAGGTGGTCCCGATGGCGCTGGGCGGCGTACCGGACGACAGCGTGCTGCTGGACGTCCCGGAATCCCTGCCGATGGTGGCCGTGGACCCGGGGCTGCTGGAGCGCAGCGTGGCCAACGTCGTGGAGAACGCCGTCAAGTACAGCCCCCGGGGGCAACCCGTGCTCGTCGCGGCCAGCTTCCTCGGCGACCGGGTCGAGGTCCGGGTCGTGGACCGCGGGCCCGGGGTGCCGGACGAGGCCAAGGACAGGATCTTCGCCCCCTTCCAGCGGTACGGGGACGCCCCGCGCGGCACCGGGGTGGGCCTCGGGCTGGCCGTGGCCCGGGGCTTCGCCGAGGCGATGGACGGCACCCTCGCCGCCGAGGACACGCCCGGGGGCGGGCTGACAATGGTGCTCACCCTGCGCGCGGCGACCCGGGACGCCCCGGCCGCGGACGGGGCGGAGGCCGTGGGGGCGGCCTCCGCGGCACGCGCGGGACAGACACCGGCCCCGGCTCCGAAGGGAGCTGGGGACCACTCCGAACGACAGAAAGCAGGACCCCAATGACCCGGGTGCTCGTGGTGGACGACGAGCCGCAGATCGTCCGAGCCCTCGTGATCAACCTGAAGGCGCGCCGGTACGAGGTCGACGCCGCGGCCGACGGGGCCCAGGCCCTGGAACTCGCGGCGGCCCGCCACCCCGACGTGGTCGTCCTCGACCTCGGCCTGCCCGACATGGACGGGGTCGAGGTGATCAGGGGGCTGCGGGGCTGGACCAGGGTGCCGATCCTGGTGCTCTCCGCCCGGCACAGCTCCGACGAGAAGGTCGAGGCCCTCGACGCGGGCGCCGACGACTACGTCACCAAGCCCTTCGGCATGGACGAGCTGCTGGCCCGCCTGCGCGCGGCCGTGCGCCGGGCCGAGCCGGCGGCCGGGGCGGCCGAGGACGAGGTGGTGGTCGAGACCGAGGGGTTCACGGTGGACCTCGCCGCCAAGAAGGCGGTGCGCGAGGGACGCGACGTACGCCTCACCCCCACCGAGTGGCACCTGCTGGAGGTGCTGGTCCGCAACGGCGGGAAGCTCGTCAGCCAGAAGCAGCTGCTCCAGGAGGTCTGGGGGCCCTCGTACGGGACGGAGAGCAACTACCTGCGGGTCTACATGGCGCAACTGCGCCGCAAGCTGGAGGCCGACCCCTCGCATCCCCGCCACTTCATCACCGAACCGGGCATGGGATACCGCTTCGAGAGGTAGCGGGGGCGCCGGTAGGCTTCCGGTATGAGTGCTGAACCGCGTCCCGAGAAGCCCGCGAAGCCGGCCCGGCCGGCGGGCCGGTTCCGCCGGATGATCGAACGGCTGTCCACCTCCCAGGAGGAGCTGCATTCGGCGGAGCTGCAGGAGGACGCAGAAGCCGCGGGGTGCACGCGGATCTGCGACTGCCACGACCGCCAGATAGTCAAGGTGACCGGAACCCTGCGTACGGTCACCCTGCGTCCGAGGGCGGGCGTCCCCGCCCTGGAGGCGGAGCTGTTCGACGGCTCGGCCCCGCTCGACGTGGTGTGGCTCGGACGTCGCTCGATCGTGGGAATCGAACCCGGGCGGCGCATGATCGCCTCCGGGCGGATCTCGATGAGTCATGGGCGCCGGGTCCTCTTCAACCCGAAGTACGAACTCCGACCGCTCGGACAGGAGCACTGACCGGTGACGTCATTCGACCGCTCGTCCCCCCCGCCGAATCCGCAGGACCCCGCGGCCGACCAGAAGGCCGTGACGCAGGCGGCCCTCTTCGACGCGTTCGGCGGCATCCGGGGCACCGTGGAGACGATGCTCCCCGGCCTGCTCTTCGTGATGATCTACACGATCAACAAGGACGTGAGGTCCTCGGCCATCGCGGCGGGCGCGGTGGCCGTCCTGCTGGTGATCGTCCGGCTGCTGCGCAAGGACACCGTCAAACACGCTTTCAGCGGTGTGTTCGGCGTGGGCGTGGGCGTGGCCTTCGCCCTGTTCACGGGCAGCGCCAAGGGCTTCTACCTGCCGGGCATGATCTACGGTGCCGGCCTGGGCGTGGCCTTCACGCTGTCGGCGCTCGTGGGCTTCCCGCTGCTGGGCGTGATCCTCGGACCGGTCTTCAAGGAGAACCTGTCCTGGCGCACCCGCAACCCGGGGCGCAAGAAGGCCTACACCAAGGCCAGCCTGGCCTGGGGCATCATCTTCCTCGCCAAGTACGCGATCCTCTTCCCGCTGTACTGGTGGGGTGACGCCACGCAGCTGGGCTGGGTGCTGATCGCGCTGAAGCTGCCGCCGATGGTGCTGGCCGTGTACTTCACCTGGGTCTTCCTCGCCAAGGCGCCGCCGCCGATCGACGTCATCGCCGAGTACGAGGCCGAGGAGGCCGCGGAGAAGGCGGCCAAGGCCGCCGCGCGCGAGCGGGGCGTCTGACACCGTCCGCGCCCGGCGCCCGGCGCCCGGCGCTTGGCCACGGCCACGGACACGGCGAAGGGGCGGGGAGACCGGATGGTCTCCCCGCCCCTTCGCCGTACGGGTACCTCAGTGACGGGCCTGGAGGAGGTCCTCCAGCTGCTCCTCGCGGGCCTGGGCGGCCACGAAGAGGAGCTCGTCGCCGGGCTCCAGGGTCTCCTCGCCGTGCGGCGTGAGCACCCGGTTGCCCCGGATGATCGTGACGAGCGAGGTGTCCTCCGGCCAGGAGATCTCGCTGATCTGGGTGCCCGCGACCGAGGAGTCGGCCGGCAGGGTCAGCTCGACGAGGTTGGCGTCGCCGTGACTGAAGCGCAGCAGCCGTACCAGGTCGCCGACGCTGACGGCCTCCTCGACGAGGGCCGACATCAGGCGCGGGGTGGACACCGCCACGTCGACGCCCCAGGACTCGTTGAAGAGCCACTCGTTCTTCGGGTTGTTGACCCGCGCCACGACCCGGGGGACCCCGTACTCGGTCTTGGCGAGGAGCGAGACGACCAGGTTGACCTTGTCGTCACCGGTGGCGGCGATGACCACGTTGCAGCGCTGCAGCGCGGCCTCGTCCAGCGAGGTGATCTCGCAGGCGTCGGCCAGGAGCCACTCGGCCTGGGGGACCCGCTCCACCGAGATGGCGGTCGGCGCCTTGTCCACGAGGAGCACCTCGTGGCCGTTCTCCAGCAGCTCGCCCGCGATGGAGCGGCCCACGGCGCCGGCTCCGGCGATCGCGACCCTCATGCGTGTGCCTCCTCGGGCCCCTCGGCGAAGGCCGCCTCAACCTTGTCGATCTCGTCCGTGCGCATCATCACGTGGACGAGGTCGCCCTCCTGCAGGACCGTCTGCGAAGTCGGCAGCATCGCCTCGCCCAGGCGGGTGAGGAACGCGACACGCACGCCCGTCTCCTCCTGGAGCTTGCTCACCTTGTGCCCGATCCAGGCGGCGGAGGTGTGCACCTCCGCGAGCTGCACACCGCCGCTGGGGTCGCGCCACAGCGGCTCGGCACCCGAGGGCAGGAGGCGCCGCAGCATCTGGTCGGCGGTCCACCGCACGGTCGCGACGGTGGGGATGCCGAGGCGCTGGTAGACCTCCGCGCGCTTGGGGTCGTAGATGCGGGCGGCGACGTTCTCGACGCCGAACATCTCCCGGGCCACGCGGGCGGCGATGATGTTGGAATTGTCACCACTGCTGACCGCGGCGAAGGCGCCCGCGTCCTCGATCCCGGCCTCCCGCAGGGTGTCCTGGTCGAAGCCGACCCCGGTGACCCGGCGGCCGCCGAAGGAAGCCCCGAGCCGGCGGAATGCGGTGGGGTCCTGGTCGACGACCGCGACCGTATGCCCCTGCTGTTCCAGGGTCTGCGCGAGGGCGGAGCCCACTCTTCCGCAGCCCATAATGACGATGTGCACGGCCGTCCTTCCGGCTGACAGCGGCTCGCTGGTTACCAGCCTCATTGCATGCTCTGGCTAAACAGGGTCTCAGACCATGGCCCAAGCTACACACGGGCGGTCACCAGTGTGGCCTTTTGGGGTTCGTGGGGTGCCGTATTGGGGGCCCGTCGCCACGGATAAGGGGGCGGGGGGTTCGTCAGCCGGATTTCGAACGCTTACGATCCTCTGCGTGTCCAAACTGACCGACGTGCCCAAACGGATCCTGATTGGCCGGGCGCTACGCAGCGACCGCCTCGGGGAAACCCTCCTCCCCAAGCGGATCGCCCTTCCTGTGTTCGCATCCGACCCGCTCTCCTCGGTGGCCTACGCCCCGGGCGAGGTACTGCTGGTCCTGTCGATCGCGGGTGTGTCGGCGTACCACTTCAGCCCATGGATCGCGGTCGCGGTCGTCGTGCTGATGTTCACGGTGGTCGCCTCCTACCGGCAGAACGTCCACGCGTACCCGAGCGGCGGCGGTGACTACGAGGTCGCCAACACCAACCTCGGGCCCAGGGCCGGTCTCACCGTGGCGAGCGCCCTGCTCGTCGACTACGTGCTCACCGTGGCCGTATCGATCTCCTCCGGCGTCGAGAATCTCGGCTCCGCCGTCGATTTCGTCATCGAGCACAAGGTGCTCTCGGCGATGATCATGATTCTGCTCCTCACGCTGATGAATCTGCGCGGGGTCAAGGAATCCGGGAAACTCTTCGCCATTCCGACGTACGTGTTCGTCGGGGCCGTCTTCGTGATGATCGCGTGGGGCGCCTGGCGCGGCCTCGTGCTGGGCGACACCATGGAGGCACCCACCGCCGGCCTGGAGATCAAGGCGGAGCACCAGGGGCTGGCGGGCTTCGCGCTGGTCTTCCTGCTGCTGCGGGCCTTCTCCTCCGGCTGTGCCGCCCTGACCGGCGTCGAGGCGATCAGCAACGGCGTGCCCGCCTTCCGCAAGCCCAAGAGCAAGAACGCCGCCACCACCCTCGCCCTCATGGGCGCCCTGGCCGTCACGATGTTCTGCGGGATCATCGGGCTGGCCATGGCCACCGACGTGAAGATGGCCGAGGCCCCCGCGACCAACCTGCTGGACAACGGCGTCCCGGTCGGCGACTCCTTCGTCCAGCACCCGGTGATCTCCCAGGTCGCCGAGGCCGTCTTCGGCAACGGCAGCTTCCTGTTCATCCTGCTGGCGACCGCCACCGCGCTCGTCCTGTTCCTGGCCGCGAACACCGCGTACAACGGCTTCCCGCTGCTCGGCTCGATCCTCGCCCAGGACCGCTACCTGCCCCGCCAGCTGCACACCCGCGGCGACCGGCTCGCCTTCTCGAACGGCATCGTGCTGCTCGCGGGCGCCGCCATGCTGCTCGTGTGGATCTACGACGCCGACTCCACCAAGCTGATCCAGCTCTACATCGTGGGTGTCTTCGTCTCCTTCACGCTGAGCCAGATCGGCATGGTCCGGCACTGGAACCGCCACCTGCGCAGCGAGCGCGACCAGGCCGCCCGCCGCCGGATGCAGCGCTCGCGGGCCATCAACACCTTCGGCGCCTTCTTCACCGGCATGGTGCTGGTCGTCGTCCTGGCCACGAAGTTCACCCACGGCGCCTGGGTCGCCCTGCTCGGCATGGTGATCTTCTACGGAACCATGACCGCGATCCGCAAGCACTACGACCGGGTCGCCAACGAGATCGCCGCCGCCGAGGGCCCCAGCGACGACAGCGTGCGCCCCTCCCGGGTCCACTCGATCGTCCTGGTCTCCAAGGTCCACAAGCCCACCCTGCGCGCCCTCGCGTTCGCCAAGCTGACCCGCTCGGACACCCTGGAGGCGCTCAGCATCAGCGTCGACGCGGACGAGACCAAGGCGCTGAAGGCCGAGTGGGAGCGGCGCGGGATCAACGTCCCGCTGAAGATCCTCGACTCTCCGTACCGCGAGATCACCCGGCCGGTCGTCGAGTACGTCAAGGGGCTGCGCAGCGAGAACCCGCGCGACGCCGTCAGCGTCTACATCCCCGAGTACGTCGTCGGCCGCTGGTACGAGCACCTGCTGCACAACCAGAGCGCGCTGCGCCTCAAGGGCCGCCTGCTCTTCACTCCGGGTGTGATGGTCACCTCGGTGCCCTACCAGCTGGAGTCCTCGGAGCTCGCCAAGCGGCGGGCCAAGAAGCGCCAGGACTGGAACGCCCCGGGCGCGGTGCGCCGCGGTCCCGTCGACACTCCGCGCCCGCGGCCGAAGGACCCGGCGGGCAAGTAGCGCCGGATAGGGATGGTGAACGGCCGGACGAGATCCACGTAAACTGGTGGGTCGGTCGTCCGGCCGTTTCCCTTTGTCTTCACCTTGACCTCCTGGAGCCTCCCCACCATGACCGAGCAGAACGAGAAGCAGTCACTGGTCGGGGAGGAGTACGAGGTCGAGGTCGGTCCCGTCGCGCACGGAGGCCACTGCATCGCCCGCACCGCCGACGGCCGCGTCCTGTTCGTCCGCCACACCCTCCCGGGAGAGAAGGTCATCGCCCGTGTGACGGAGGGCGAGTCCGACTCCCGCTTCCTGCGGGCCGACGCGATCACGGTCCTCGACGCCTCCAAGGACCGCGTCGAGGCCCCCTGCCCGTACGCCGGCCCCGGCAAGTGCGGCGGCTGCGACTGGCAGCACGCCAAGCCGGGAGCCCAGCGCCGGCTCAAGGGCGAGGTCGTCGCCGAGCAGCTGAAGCGGCTCGCCGGCCTCACCCCGGAGGAGGCCGGCTGGGACGGCACCGTCATGCCGGCCGAGGGCGACAAGCTGCCGGCCGGGCAGGTCCCGCAGTGGCGCACCCGCGTCCAGTTCGCGATCGACGAGGACGGCAACGCGGGCCTGCGCAAGCACCGCTCGCACGACATCGAGCTGATCGACCACTGCATGATCGCGGCCCCGGGCGTCTCGGAACTCGGCATCGAGAAGCAGGACTGGCCCCAGATGGCGTCGGTCGAGGCCATCGCGGCCTCTGGCTCGAACGACCGCCAGGTGGTCCTGACCCCGCGCCCCGGCGGCCGCCTGCCCCTCGTGGAACTCGACAAGCCGGTCTCGGTCCTCCGGGTCGAGGAGAAGGACGGCGGCGTCCACCGCGTCCACGGCCGTCCCTTCGTCCGCGAGCGCGCCGACGGCCGTACGTACCGCGTCGGCATGGGCGGCTTCTGGCAGGTCCACCCGCAGGCCGCCGACACCCTGATCAAGGCCGTCATGCAGGGCCTGATGCCGCGCAAGGGCGAGATGGCCCTCGACCTGTACTGCGGCGTCGGCATCTTCGCGGGCGCCCTGGCGGAGCGCCTGGGCGACACCGGGGCCGTCCTCGGCATCGAGACGACGAAGCGCGCCGTCGAGGACGCCCGCCACAACCTGGCGGACTTCCCCCGGGTCCGCATCGAACAGGGCAAGGTCGAAGCCGTCCTCCCGAAGACCGGCATCACGGAATGCGACCTGGTCGTCCTGGACCCGCCCCGCGCGGGCGCCGGCAAGCAGACGGTCCGCCACATCGCGGGCCTCTCCGCCCGCCGCATCGCCTACGTGGCCTGCGACCCGGCGGCCCTGGCCCGCGACCTGGCGTACTTCGCCGACAACGGCTACAAGGTCCGCACGCTGCGCGTCTTCGACCTCTTCCCGATGACGCACCACGTGGAGTGCGTCGCGATCCTTGAACCGGCCGCAAAGGGCCTCTGACCTGCAGGTTAAATCGGTGCGCGTTATGCGCGCTGTGGGCGTTACGGGCGATATCTTGACGCTGGTCTGACGCACGTGACGCACGTGACGCACCTTTGACGCACGCCGACAGGAATGCCTGACGGATCGTCAACAGTGGGAGGTCGTCTCCCGCACCAGGTTGTGACCCTGGTGCGGGAGACGACCTTTCAGGTTGTGGGCGACCGAGCTGGCACGTGCCTGACCCGAGCTCTGGCTCCCCCCTCCGAACACGTTCTGTGACAAGCGGGGGGCTCGCTTAGCCGGGACCGTACGCGCTCCAGCCATGCAGGAACGGCTGCAGGTCGTCGGCGCGAGGTTCGGGGACGGTCGGCAGGCGGAGCGTTCCGTCGAGTGACGTGTGCAGTCCTGCAGGTGGTGGGTCTGTACGGTGGTCATCGCCGCCTGTACAGACTCGGTCCTGGACACCAACCTTGCCAGTTGGACGTCATGGCGGGGCAGGGCCGTTGAACCGGTCATTCGCGAGAGTCTGTGGCGCCTGGCCGACGACCGGCTCCCTGAGGGGACCCATACCAACGACCCGGAGATCGACATCATCGGCGCCGACCGTGCCCCGATCGCCAAGAAGATCACTGTCATGGGGTCGATCAAGTGGCTGGAGAGTGAACCCTTCGACCACCGCGACCTCGCCCGCCTGATCACCACCGCTCCCAACTCCCAGGCGCGGACGACGACACCCCACCCCTCGCGGTCGCCCGCAGCGACTGCACCGCCCAAGGCGTCATCCACCTGTCGCCCGAAGACCTCCTCACCGCATGGTGATCCGCCCGGAGGGCCCTCACGTTCGTAGGTGAGGGGATTGCATAGCGGCTGACGCCCGTGCAATGGGTACCACGGGCGACCGTGGCGGCCAGCTGTTGGGTAGGCCGACCCGCGCTGCGCTGTCGGCTTCACCGTAAGCCTGACCCGCACGGACGAACAAGCTCAGCCGTCCGGCGGAACCCCGGTGAAACCGCCTTCCGTCGACCTCGCGGGGAGGCGGCGCTGTTCCAGCGCCCCCTCCAGCGACTCCCACGAGCAGTGCCCGTACCGCCACCAGGTCGGCCCGTGCGGCCCGTGTACCCGGAGTCTGTCGAGGGTGGTGACAAGTATGGGAATGACCTTGGTTCGTCTGTCGGCTCGGCCGCCCGAGCCGGATGTGCACGGCTCCCAATACCGGGCGCTCAGTTCCCCAACCGCCTCCATGCGCTGACGCAGCCCGCGGCTGCCGAGACCGGTGAACACCGCGGCCACGGGCGGGTGTTCGGCCCGCTCGACCCCGTCCCATCGGGTCCGCCACAGCAGTGTCCGACGGCCGTCGGTGTCCTCGACCTCGCGTTGGAAGAAACGCTGGTACCGGTCGAACTTGGCAGCGACGATGGCGGCTGTCTCGGTCCCGCAGTCGACCTCTACCAGCAGCAGTGACACCTCCGCCTGCGGGGCGTACAGGACTGCGTCGGCCCGGGGGCTGCCCACGCCCGGCCGGCTCCAGGTACCGCTCGCGGGCAGCGGTACCTCGGTGCTCCACTCGGACAAGTCCCCCAGCCCCGTCTTGCGGGCTTCCCCCATTGCCGGCTGGATGAAGGTGGTGATCGTCTCGTTCACCGCCAGCGCGTGTGCGGCACCGTGCCGGGCGGTTCCGCGTGCCGTGCCGCCCATCTCCTCCGCGCCCCGGCGTAGTAGTGAGGCCGCTGATTCCAGACCGGCCTGAGTCAGTCCCCACAGTTTGTGTCCGTTGGCGGCGTGTCCCTCGGAGACGGTGAGCCCGTGGAGCTGGAGGTCGAGTGCGGCGTTTCGGTGGGCCTTGTTGCTCTTGGCCGTGGGACGGGTGAGCGCCCGGATCTGCTCGGCCGTGGCGACCTTGAGGACGCCCAGGACGCGCAGCACGTCCTGGCGCAGGCCTGCGGTCGAGCCGTACGGATACAACGTTCTCTCGCTCATCGTTCCGTCCACTCACCCGATGATGACGGCGTCCTGGCTGTTCTCCTCGAACTCGCTGAGCTCCCGTCCCCGTACCTTCGGCAGTACGAAGACGAGGACCAGGCAGCCGGCGAACAGGATGCTCTGGAGCAGCAGGGTGCGTTCCACGGACTGGGCGAAGTCGGTGCGCAGGGCCCGGGTGCTAGCCGCCTGCACGACCCGCTGCACAGTGGCGTTGGGGTGATCAGAGGCGCGGCGGCAGCTGGCTGGGACGGTGGTGGGGTCGCTTGCAGCGGCGCGGTCGTGGAAGCAGACGCGGAAGCCGTCGACGACCTGCTGCGCCGGCTCTCCCGTGATGTGCACGGCGGCCAGCTCCGACCTGAGCCGGGGTACCTCTTCGGCGGTGGCCGCGTTCGCCTGGGAGCCGAGCAGCCCGAAGAAGAACGCGCCGAGGACCGCCACGCCGACGGAACTGCCGATCTGTTGCGCCGTAGTGAGCGTGCCCGAGGCCGAGCCGGCGTCGGCCAGCGGGATTCTGGCGAGGATCAGGGTGACCAGTGGGGTGACGGTGAAGCCGAAGCCGAGTCCTGCGACGAGCAGCGGGAGCACCACTTGCCGGGTCTCCAGGTCGGTGCCCCATTCGTGGACGGCCCAGGTGATTCCGAGCGTGCCGATGACGAGTACGGTCAAGCCGATTTGCAGGGCGACGCGCCCGAGTTTGGGCGCGAGGGCGACCGAGACGCCCGAGCCGATGCCGGATCCCAGGGCGTACGGGAGCACGGCGACTCCCGTGTGCAGCGCGCTGTAGCCGAGCCCGGACTGTAGGTAGATGCTGAAGACGAGGAAGAACGGCAGGAATGCCCCATAGAAGACGAGGATGAGCAGCAGTCCTGCGGTGAAGCCCCGGTTTCGGAAAAGGCCGGTGCGGATGAGGGGGGCATGTCCTCGGCCTTCGCGGCGCCGCTCGTACCAGCCGAAGACGGCGAGGACGACCACTCCGGCGGCGGCCATGACGAACAGGTAGGGGGGCCACCCCAGTTCGCGGCCCTGGACCATGGGATAGACGAGGAGCACCAGTCCTGCGGTGACGAGCAGGACGCCCATCAGGTCCTGCTTGCCCGCGTCGGTGGCCCGCGACTCGGGGATGAAGCGGGCAGCGAGAACGACGGCGAGCAGGCCCACGGGGATGTTGACCAGGAAGATGGGGCGCCAGCTCCAGCCGAAGAGGTCGGCCTGGATGAGCAGTCCGCCGACGAGTGGCCCGGTGATCGCTGCTAGGCCGATGACCCCGCCGAGGATGCCGAAGGCCATGCCCCGGCGCTGCGGCGGGAAGGTGACCTGGATGACGGAGTAGACCTGCGGGTACATCAGTGCGGCGGCGAGCCCCTGAAGGAGGCGTGCTGCGATGAGGGTCTCGGCGTTCCCGGCGGTCCCGCACAGCAGGGAGGCCAGGGTGAAGCCGGCCATGCCCAGGATGAAGACGCGCTTGCGGCCGAGCCGGTCGCCGAGCTTGCTGCCGGTGATGAGCAGGACGGCGAACGCCAGGGTGTATCCGGCGAGTACCCATTGGACCTGGGCGTAGCCCGCGTCCAGGCCGTCCTGGATGGACGCGACCGCGACGGTGACGATGCTGACGTCCACGAGTTGCATGAACGCGGCGGTCAGCACGATCGCCAGGATGAGCCAGGGGTGGTGGGGCCCTGGCTCATGCTGCGCCGTCCGTACGGCCGATTTCTCCTCGATTTCGGACACGGGCTTCTCCCTCGGGTGGGTGCGACGTCCCAGAGACTACTGACGTTAGAGATCCCTATCAACGTTAGATTGGTGTCGGTGTCTCGCCCTGGATGCTTTCCGGCCACCCGAAACGGCGACGGCGGCCCCGAGTCGAGTGCTCGGAGCCGCCGTGAGGAGCCATCGGGATCTATGCAGCTGTGCGCTGGTGTACGAAGGCGATCAGACCGCCTGGGCCTCCAGGAGCCACTGCGGATGCAGCACCTCACGGGCCGAGACGAGCCGGAACCCGGTCTCCGTCAGCAGGGCACGCCACTCCTCCAGCGTGTGCTCCCGCCCTCCGTTGTTGACCATCACCTCGATGTCCATGAGCTTGCTCCAGTCGAAGCCGTCGCTCGCCCCCAGCACTGCCTCCACGATCAGCAATCGCTGCTCAGGACGTGTCATCTCCTCGCGGACCCGCTTGAGGGTCTGCCGGACCAGGGGTGAGGGCAGGCAGTGCAGGGTGTTCTTCAGCAGGTATGCGTCGGCGCCGGCAGGCACGTCATCTGGGAGCCGCCCCGCTACGGTCCGCAGTCGCGCCCCGACCTCGTCGTCCGCGTTCCGGTGCGCCTCGCGCACATGCGGCAGGTCCATCAATACGCCGTTCAAGCCGGGGTGTTCAGCGAGCAGCGTACGCAGCGCCGTGCCGTCACCCCCGCCCAGGTCGACGATGGTGTCGAAGCCCGAAAGGTCGTACTCAGCGGACAGTGCGCGCATCACCCCCTGGGTGAGAGGTGCCCAGGCGCCTTGGTAGGTCCGGGCGAGCTCGTCGTCCTGGGCCAGATGGGCGTACATCGAGTGTCCGTGGACCTTGTCGAAGACCGGCCCTTCCTGCCGTAGCGCCTGCATGATGCTGCCGAACGACGTCCACATGGGCTCCTCGCCCATCAGCACGGTGAAGTCCCGCAGGCTCATGGCCGCGTCGGTCCGCAGGCACGCGGCCATGTCCGTCAGCGCCCAGTGATCCGGCTGCGCCTCTCGGAAGACACCGGCCGAGGCCGCCGCCCGCAGACAACGCCGTAACGGATCACTCCGTACGCCGAGCTGCTCGGCGAGCTGCGCGGTGCTCGCCTCACCCTCGGCGAGCCGGTCGGCGACGTTGAGCTTCGCGAGCACGTAGACCGGCTGGGCGATCCACTTGGCGGCAGCGATTCCCATCAGACGGAGATGAGGGGGAATTTGTTCCGAAGCGGTCGGCAGGGGGGTGGGGGTGCCTGCTCCTGGTGCCGTCATCGTGGCCTCCTTGCGTAGGGGTGAACAGACAGAACGGCTCAGGAGCGCCGGTCCTCGCCGAGGGTGACGGGCAGGTGGCGCGGGCCGCGCATGATGAGGTTGTGGCGCCAGGACAGCTCCGCGTACGGGACGTCGAGGCGCATGTCGGGGAAGCGCTCCAGCAGCGCGGCGAGCAGGGTGCGCGCCTCCAGCCGGCCGAGGGCCGCGCCCAGGCAGTGGTGCGGCCCGTGTCCGAAGGACACGTGCGGGACGCCGCTACGGTGGATGTCGAGGGCGTCCGGGTCGGCGTACTTCTCAGGGTCGCGGTTGGCGGCGGCGAGTACGACCAGAATGGGATCGCCCGTCTGTAGACGCTTGCCGCCGAGTTCGAGTGGTTCGGTCGCGAAGCGCCAGCTGGCGGCCTTGAGTGAGCCCTCCCAGCGCAGCAGCTCTTCGACGGCGCTGTCCAGCAGCTCGGGGCGGGTCCGTAAGTCGGCCGCGACGTCCGGCCGGGACAGCAGGACCGCCGTCGCGTTGGTCATCAGGTAGCTGCTGCTCTCGTGCCCGGCAAAGAACAGCTGGTAGGCCAGCGAGAACGTCTCCTGGGGGGTGATCGTCTCCTCGCTGCGGGCTTCGACCAGCATGGTCAGTAGGCCGTCGGGCGCGATCCGCTCAGGATGGTCAAGCAACTCGGAGAAGCAGGTGGTGAGTTCGGAAATAACGTGGGTGAACCCTGCGTCGTCCTCGGCCTTGCCCTGGATGACGGCGTTTGCCAGCTCCGTCAGCATCCCCCGGGCGGGCTCGGGGAGGCCCATCAGCCGGGCGAGCACGCTGATGGTGAAGGGGACGACCAGGGTGGCGGCCAGGTCGGTGTGGCCGGGCGCGGGCAGCTCGTCGATGAGGGCGTTGACGATGCCTTCGACTTCGGGCGCCATGGAGTGGAAACGTCGGGCTGTCAGTGCCCGCGACATCACACGCCGCATGTGGCGGTGTCGCTCGCCGTCGGTGGCGAGGAGGTGCTGCCCGAAGAAGGACTGTTTCTCCTCCATGTAACCCGCCATGATCGCCTCGCGGACCGGCGGCTGGGCATGCCGGGCCTCCAGGCTGATCGCCGGGTGGTTGAGGGCCTGCCGGGCGAGATCGTGGCCGAGGACAAGCCAGGCGTCGAGGCCAGGCCGTACGGTGATCCGTTGCAGGTTGCCATCGTCGAGGAGGGCCCGGTAGGCCGGGTAGGGGTCGACCGCGTGTTCCTGGGCGAAAGGCTGGGGCAGAGCGTTCTTGAACATCAAGGGAACCTGCCGAAAGGGGAGAGATCGGGAGGACGGCACGCCGAGGCCACGCCCAGTGGTGAACGGGGCGCCACCCACAGGTAGGACTGGGCGCCTCTATCAGACCGGAACTACTGCTGGTCCAGCTGCTGGCCCAGCCCGGCGAGCAGGCAGTTCAGGCCGAAGGCGAAGCGCTCGTCCATGCCGGGACGGGTCAGTTCGTCCGCCAGGGCGTGGGCGTGCGGATGCGCGTCTGGGTCGAGATCGTCGAGTTCGGCCCGCAGCTCGCTGAGGTACTGACGGGGCTCCACCCCGCGCGCCACGGCGGCGGAGAGCGGAGAGGTCTCCCACAATACGGAGCCGTGAACGAAGACGAGCGTGTTGTAGAAGCCGTAGGCCGCGGAGCGGTCATCCACCCCGGCGCGGCGGATCCAGCCCAGTTGCTCGTCGAGGTGCCGCAGCATGCTGGGGCCCACCACGAACTTGCTGGTCAGGATGCGCGCCGCGTCCCGGCGGCTCAACAGGTAGCGGCGGAAAGCGTAGGCGAACCGGGACAGGTGCGCCTGCCAGTCCTCCTCGTCCCCGTCCAGGGCGCCGTCGGTCCAGTCCTCCGGCGCGAACCCGGCGAAGAGGGCCTCGGCGAGGACGTCGATCAGGTCCAGCTTGTCTTTGACGTGCCAGTAGAGCGAAGCCGCCTGGATGCCCAGTTCGTCCGCGACCTTGCGCATGGTGAGCGAGTCGAGGCCCTCCCGCTCGATGACCTGGAAGGCAGCTTCGGCCAGGTTCTCCAGGGTCAGCGGGGCGCGGGGCGGTCGCGCGGCCGGCTTCCGGGAACGCAGCTTCCGCCCAGGTGGTAGGGCGCCGGGAGCAGGCACGACGAACTCTCCATCCCCTTGACGCCGCTTCGTACACGCGGGGCCCGAACCGGCTTGGTGCCGGGCTTGGGCGTGCTTCCCACATCATCGACATTGCCGAGGAGACGAACACTACCGGCCACTCAGTCACCAGAGAAGGCGTCGAGGCACTATCGGGCGCCGCAGCAGCACTTCTCACAAGCGTGGCAGCACTTCGGAATGGAACAGGCGCAGATTGCGGCTCATGACGTCGACGCTCGGACTGCCGTAGTCGATCTGCAGCAACAGGGTGTCCAGGGACAGAGCGGCGGACAGTTCCTGGATCTTCTCCACGACTGTGTCCGGGCTTCCGATCACCGCCGTGGAGGTGCTGTGCAGGTCCTCGTCGGTCAGTGCGCCGAAGGTGGTGCCCGCATTGGAGTAGCCCGGGTACGCGGCGGACTGGACGCCGTCCCAGGAGGCCGCGGCCTCGCCCCACACGTCGAGGTAGGACTGAAGCAGAGGCTGCGCGGTCGCGAGGGCCTCCGCGTCGGTGTCGGCGACCATCGTGGGGATGGACAGCGCGATGCGCGGCTCCCGGTCGGGGTGGTACTCCTGGTGGGTCTCCAGGTAGACGCGGAGCATGTCCTGGGTGTGCGCGAGCTCGCCCTTGCGGGGCGGGGAGGCGATGAGCAGCCCGAGGCCCTTCTCCCCGATCCAGGCGAAGCTCTGCCGGGAGCGGACGGCTGCGACCCACACGGGAGGATGCGGGGTCTGCGTCACGGCGGGCAGCGAGTGCGCGTCCCGATAGCGGAAGAAGGGCGTGTCCTCGGACGCCTCCTTCTGCGTCCACAGCCGCAGCACGGCCTCGACGGTGGCCATGAAGCGGTCGCGGCTCTCGTCCAGCGGGATGCCGAGTACCTCGAACTCGTACGGCAGCCAGGCCCGAGCGAAGCCGACGTCGAGCCTGCCACCGCTGATGGCGTCGACCATGGCCGCGTGTGCCGCCAGCTGGACAGGGTGGTGGAAGGAAGCCTGAACGCCACCCGTCATCAGCCGGATCCGGCGCGTCTGCGCGGCGACGGCGGTGAGGAACGTGAGTGGGCTTGGGCAGTAGCCGCCGTAGTCTTTCAGGTAGTGCTCGGTCATCTTCACGTAGTCGAAACCGAGTTCGTCGGCCAGGCGCGAGACCTCCAGCACATCCTCGAAATAGCGGACGGGTGAGGTGTGTTCCGGCCGGCAGTCCGGAAGCAGGGAAATGCCAAATTTCATGGTTCCTCCAATTTCGGTGTCATTCGGATGTGCTCGGCGTATGTCGATTTGTGCGGATTCAGGCGAGGGTGACGAGGAGGAAGGCGAGGTGCGCGGCGACGAGCGCCGGCAGAGCGTCCGTCGACCACAGCAGCCAGGAGTGCGCGACGCCCACACCCAGGGCCACGGCGACGGCGTCCACCACACCCCGCTTGGAGAGCGCTGGCGCCAGGGCCAGGGAGGCCAGCATCCCCAGGGCGATGGCCGCGGCGGGTCCCCAGTGCGCCACGCGTGCGGCTCCGACGAGGGCCGCCCGGACGGTCTCGGCCACCAGCGCCGTGCCGACCAGCGAGGCCCATGGCAGCCGACGGTCCTTCGGCCGCAGCGGTGCCAGCGCCGGACCGTCCGCCAGAGGCAGCCAGTTGGCGTGCGAGACCTGAACGCGTTCCAGCACGCTCACTCCCGCCGTGCCCAGCAGCCCGGCCAGGGCCGCCTCCCCGACGCCCAGCGCGACGCCGGGCGCGATCAGCAGAGCCCCGTCCGTACCCCCCAGCCCAGGCACCCGCCAGGTCACCAGCAGCGTCACGGGCACAGGTGCCAGCAGCAGCGCCCTGCGCGGCCCCGTCGCATTGATCAGGCGCGGCCACAGGTACCACCAGCAGGCTGCGGCGGCAGCCAGCACGACCGCGACACGGACCGCCCACAGGAGCGTCGTCATCGCTCCCCCGTGGTGCCGAGGGCCCGTTGGTAGCGCCAGTACTCCCAGTTGAACAAGGCATGTCCCACCAGTCCGGCGACGATCCCACCTGACAGCAGGAACGCCGCGGCCGTCATGAGCGAGAGCGGGAGTTTGGCCAGCGCCTGCGGCCATCCGAACGGCAGGTGCGCCAGACAGAACGCCACCACGGCAAGCACGATCAGCGCGGCCCCCGCGACCCCTCCCAGATCCAGCCCCAGCCGCCCCAGCACGCCCCGGTACACGGCCTCCTCCAGCACGGCCCCCGCCAGCAGCGCCCCCAGCCCGACCCTCGTCTCCCGGTCCCGTTCCTTCACGGACCAACGGTTGCCGCCGCGTGCCGACGGGTCCGGTGTGTTCCGTATGGCGGCGCCGGGAACCGCCCGGCGGGCGGCGAGGCCCACCGGGCGGGCAGCGCCCGCCCGCGAGGGTGTGGAAGCCCCCCGGGCCCGTTCGGTCGGTGCCGTGCGGGCCCGCGCGCGGGCCGTGAAATGGCGGGTGATCCTGCGGTCGGCGATCTGCGCGGCACGGCCGAGGGCCAGTCCCAGCGGAACGCAGACGACCACCCAGTACAGCCCCCCGTCGTGCACGACACCGGGACCCAACAGCAGGCCGCCGGTGCCGGTCAAGAGAGCGAGAACGAACAAGTAGACCGTGAGGGTGGACAGCTTGGGCCAACGGTCTTCGAGCCAGCGTCCGTGCACCCGGGTGGCCAGCGGCATCGGTGCCAGCGACCACACCGCCAAGGTCGTAAGCAGGAACCGGTCCATGGCTCACGGGTAGGGGTGCGGGAGCCGGTGGGTGAAGCCCCCGTACGCCGCGAAGCGCGGGTGCGCGATCGGCGGTGCGCTCGGCAGCGGGAGGCTCAGCGTGTCCGGGGACCACGCCCGGATGACGGAGAAGCCGAGCTGGCGGATGTCCACCGAGGTGAAGTCGGCTCCGAAGAGCCGCTTGCCGCTGTTCCGGAAGGCATCCAGCAGGGAGCGGGCGATCTCCCGGGTGGGACGTTGCTCGTCGGCAGGGAGGTCACCGGCCCTGACAATGGTGTGCCGGGCGAAGCGCTCCTCGACGGTTCGCGCGCCCTCGACACCCGCGTAGTAGGCGACGTTCTGGTCCAGGTCGAAGATCTGGCCCAGACGCTCGCTCAGCGGTACCTCGGCGCCGGTGCCGAGCCGGTCCTCGACGGCGGACCAGCCGGCGAGGGTCTGGACACCCACGGTCTCCAGCAGGGCCCGGTACATGGACCGCACCAGGGAAGGACCGCTGCCGAGGCCGACGCTCACCGCCGGGATGATTCCCTCGGGTTTGCGCAGGATGCACGCCACGTTGAAGCCGGGCAGGTCCGGGCTGGGCAGCAGATGGAACTCGGGCTCCAGCCCGCCCCGCAGCCGCCGGGTGATGACGTCCTGGAGCAGAGTGGTGCGCGCGTCGGGCTCGATGCGCAGGCTCGGCGTGGCGCTGTGCCAATGTCCGACGGCAGCGTCGACCTGGGCGATCTCGTACAGGGCCGACAGGAAGGCAGCCTCCGGAGCGGTGTGGGCCGCAGTGCCGGTGGTCACCGCGGGCAGCGTCCAGGGCTCATCCGGACCAGGCAGGTTGCCGAGCAGGAAGTGGTGGGCGGGCACGTACTGTTCGCTGTCGTCAAGCAGCGAGGGGACCTTCACCCAGTCCATGGGAATGGCAGGTGAAAATGCCTGGAAGGGGAAGCCGTCGGCAGCCAGCTGCTCAGGGAGGAACAGCTGGAACACATCTGCGTCGACCACGGGCTCGCCGCGCTCAAGCAGCTCCTCATGAGAGGCACGGACGACCGGGAAGCGGCCCTCGACGCACGCGGAGAAGCCCGCGTAGCGTTCGAGTGTCTCGCCGAGGATGCGGATGCGTGCCTCGAACGGCACGGTGCCGTAGCCGCCAATGTGGTAGGCGCCCGGTTTGGCGGGTTCGCGCCCGAACCACTGCTGTACGTTCGTGAGTTCGGCGCCTTCCACGAAAAGCCGGGGGTGCGTGGGCGCCTTGTTGAGGCTGCCGGACGTGGTCATGATCCCGCACAGTGCGCCCTGCATGCGGCGGTGGATCTCGCGGGCTCGGGCGTCCTCGTCGCCCAGCACCCGGATGTCCGCGCCCTGGAAGACGGTCGTCGTCTCACTCACCGGCCCACGTCCTGGCGTCGAAGTACAGGTGCGTGTCGTCACGGCCGGCGAGCGGGGAGCAGCCCCGGCAGCCCGGCAGCTGGAGCACGTCGCTCCAGGTGATCTCCATGGTGGGCACGTAGATGCCCAGGACCTTACCGACGCTGAAGTTACTGCCCGCGGCAAGGAGGTTGATGGCTTCCAGTGCGGCGTGGCCGACGAGGGTGGTGCGCATCGCGCTGAGCAGCGCGGGTTCGCCAGTGAGGACCTGGCCCACTGAGAGGGCCTCCTTGTAGCGCTGGTACGAGGCACTCTCGCGGATGTTCATCCCGACGCGGGTCTCGAAGCACTCGTAACAGGCGGACCGGCCGGGGATCACGGTGGGGCCGATGAACAGGAACGGGCCGTCGACCCCGGTGTGGAGCCAGGGGACGCCGAGCTCCTGGGTGACTCGGTTGATGAGCTGGGACCGGAACGGGTTGACGACGGCATCGACGGTGACAAGGACCGAGCCGCGCAGCTCCTCGACACTGCGGGTCAGCTCGGCCAGCCTGAGTCCGTCGTTGAGGGTGTCAGCCCCAGCCCGGGACAGCGCTTGTACGACGGGGCTCTGCGCGGCGAGGACCTCAGCCTTCACGTCGCCCGCCTCCGAAATCGAGGCGGCGAGGTGCTCGGCCAGGACAGGGTCGCCGAGAACGAAGACCCGCTTGGACGAGGTCATCTCGGCGTCCGCGGTACGCAGCGGGCCGACCGTCTCCAGGTAGGCATCCAGGGCGCTGCGCGGGCCCCACTCCAAGGCGTCGAGCGTGGCGAGGTGGTCGATGACCGCCTCGACCTCGGCGCGGGGGACCCCGACCTGGGAGGCCAGTTCGCGGTGGGACAGCGAGCCGTCGAGGCCGCGCACGAGGGCGTGCAGCTTTCCCGAGGCGCGCTCATCGGTCAGGGTGAAGGAGCGGTGGCTCCACACCCCCGTCCTGATCTCGACCACGTCCGGGCTGTGTCCGATGACGGAATAGGAGCGCCTGAGGCGCGGTTCGCCATACTTCTCGTTTTTAACTGACATGAAAGGCTCCTCAATCGGCACGCGAAATCAACCGGCGGCCGTAACGACAACGGAGATATTTTGTCAGGGCGACACATGCCCCAGGATGATCAGGTGAACGGCGGTGCGGAAGAGACCGTCGAGCCCCAGAGCGTCGTCCATGTCGTCGTCGTAGAAGCTGGAACTGTCCAGGCTGCCAAGTCCGAGTGCAGTGGCCGCCAGATGGATGTTCTGGCTGATTCCGCCAGCTTCGTGGAACACGAAACGCATTCCACGCGGACCGTATTTGCGCATGGCGCGCCACGGTTGGGCGACCAGCAGGACGAAGCCGGCGCCCAGCCGCGCTTCGGTGCTTCCACTCTCCATAACAGCGGCCGTTGCAGCGTTCAGCATGTCTGCGCCGCCGTGCATGGCCAGGGAATCCTCGTGCGGCAGATACCGGTAGATACCAGGTGCCACTCCTGGTATGTTCAGGGCCCCGATCCAGACTTCGACCGGATAGAGTCCGCCGCCGCTGGGTACGGTCCGCAGGCGCAGCGAAACTTCGCTGCCAGATTCCAGGACAGCGTCGATCTCGGCGGTTTCCGAATTGGCGTAGCGCAGGATCGTGGCGAGGTCGTCGAGGGTAACCGGGAGGCCCGCGAAATCCCGGACACTGCGGCGGCCCGCCACCGCGTCGGTCAGGGATGCCTCGGGCTCGCTGCCCGGTGGCAGCGCCAGGCGTAAGCCCTCGGGGGCCTCCTTGCCGAGCCGGGACAGGGCCAGGGCCACCGGATCGGTGAAGTAATGCGTGACGGAGAGCTGGGTGTCCCGGTCGTGCCGCCGGTTTCGGCTGGCCAGCAGGAATTCCTCCGCGACGCGCGGCAGCGCTGCCTGGCCGAGGTTGTCGAATCGCGCCTCATGGGTCCGAAGGCCGAGGGATTCGAATCCAGCGGAAAGACTGCGGCATTCTGTGGTGACCAGCGCATTCCGCACTTCGTCGAGTGTTACCAGTGGATTCTCTGCCACGGGGTCAACCCTCCAGAGTCTTGTTGATTCCGAGGCGGGTGGCCGGGACGCAGGGTCCCGGCCACCCTTCACATGTCGGAGTTTTCTCCGCGCTCAGACGACTACCGGCGGGCGATAGCCGCGGTGCAGCAGCACGCGCCGGGGACCAGGACGGCCTCGGTGCGGTTGGCGTCGGAGAGTGCCACCTGCTGGGTCTGGTTCCGCGTCTCGGCGGTTGCAATGGAACGGATCTGCATCTATCTCACCTTTCTGGGAATCTTTCGAGCAGCCAGAATGAAAGGGAAGGCGCCTTACTTGAATTCTCTATCGGTAAGTCTCCAAATCCCTGCCGCGTGGTTTTGCGGCGACTGCAGAACTCATCTAACTATCGTAGTTTGTTGGCGTCAACCAGCTTCAGGCGCCCATTGTGCAACCTCTCACGGGCTGGAATGCGGGCGTTTCTCGATCACCTGTAGGCTCCATCAGCGGTTTTCTCCAGCGGGCGGCATGAAACGGAAGCTTCGCAAAGTGACTCAGGTCACATGGTCGGCGCCTCTGGGGTGGAGGCGAACGGGCCAAACGGCCCGAAACCACTCTTGGGGCAGGGCAGTTGTGGCGGATGATGCGTGGTCGTTCGCTCGTTCCAGCTGACGGCCGCCGCTTCCCCCCATTGCCGTTTTGGTGGCCCCGCAATGGGGCGCCCGGCCTCCGGAGTTGGCATGACTTTCTCCCCCTGTCGAACACGTGGCCTGAGGGGTGGTGTCACCGTCTCTGGAGGCATCGACAGGCCGCTGATTAGGGGCATGACCACCGGCCTTCGCAGGTCGGGAGGCTCTTCGTAATGTGGATGTGGCGATCGGTGCCGTGGGACGGCCAGGCGGGGAGGACCAGAGGAGGCGCGTGATCGACGTCAGTGACATCGGCGCTTTCCTCGGCCTGGATGTCGGCAAGGGCGAACATCACGCCACTGCCGTCACCCCGGCCGGGAAGAAGGTCTTCGGCAAACGGCTCCCAACAGCGAGCCCAAGCTCCGCGAGGTGTTCGGGAAGCTGAAGGTCAAACACGGGACCGTGCTGGTGATCGTGGGCCAGTCCGCCTCTATCGGCGCCCTGCCGCTGGCGGTGGCACGGGGCATGGGCTGCCGGTTGCCTATCTGCCCGGGCTGACGGTGTGGCGGATCACCGACCTCTACCCCGGCGAGGCCAAGACTGACGCCCGTGACGCCTTCGTCATCGCCGATGCCGCCCGCGTCATGCCCCATACGATCCGCTCGGTCGACCTCGAAGACGAGACCATCGCCGAGCTCGAGATGATCGTCAGGTTCGACGACGACCTGGCCGGCGAAGCAACCCGGATGAGCAACCGGCTCCGGGACCTGCTCACGCAGATCCACCCCACTTGGAGCGCGTCCTGGGCCCGCGCGTCCAGCACCCGGCCGTCCTCACTCTGCTGGAACGGTTCGGATCCCCGGCCCAGATCCGCAAGGCCGGACGCCGCAGGCTCGTGACCTTGCTGCGGTCGAAGGCCCCGAGGATGGCCGAGCGACTGGTCGAGGAGATCTTCACCGCGCTGTACGAGCAGACCGCGGCCGTTCCCGACACGGACGCGGCCGCGCTGATGGTCCCGAGCCTGGCCGGATCGCTGACCGCCGCCCTTGACCAGCGGAAACTGCTGGCCTGGCGGATCGAGGAACTGCTGGGGGCCCACTCCATTTCCAAGGTCCTGACCTCGATGCCGGGCATCGGCGTCAGGACCGGAGCCAGGATCCTCATCGACGTGGGCGACGGAGTTCGTTCCCCGCCGCCCACCTCGCCGCCTGCGCCGACCTCGCCTCGGCCACTCGCAACTCGGGTTCGTCGATCCGGGGCGAGCGACCCTCCCGGAGAGGAAACAAGCAGCTCAAACGGGCCTTCTTCCTCTCCGTGTTGGCCTCCCTCGCCGACCCGGCATCCCGCATCTGCTGCGACAAAAAGATCAGCTCGCAAGGCGACGACCCGACGTCCTCTTCGCGATGCTCCGCGACGGCACGTTCCGCGAACCCCAACCCGCCCCATCGGCTTGACCAAACCCATATTGATCCGAATCGCTTTGCGTTCAGGCTCGTTGACGGTGCGTGAGTGATCTGGTGGGGGATGCGCGGGCTTGGTCGCCGGATGCGCAGGAGGCCGCGTGGTTGCTGGCGGTGTCCGCGCTGGTGGAGGGCCTGGACCGGGTGGAGGTTGCCGCCCTGTTCAAGGTGTCGGTGAAGGCCGTGGACAACTGGTGGGCGAAGTGGCAGGCCGGAGGTCGGGACGCACTGCTGTCCCGCCCGCGTGGCCGTCGCGTGGGTGAGCACCAGGTCCTGTCGGAGGCCGAGCAGGCCGCCGTTCGGCAGGCTGTCCTCGATCACATCCCCTCCGACCTGGGACTCTCGGGTCAGCTGTGGACGCGGGGGCAGATAGGCGAGATGATCTTCAAGTTGTATGGGGTCCGCTTCACCGAGCCCGGGGTGGGCAAGTGCCTCAGGCGTTGGGGGCTGACCTTCCAGCGTCCGGACAAGCGGGCGGTCGAGCAGGACGCGGAAGCGGTTCGGGTCTGGCACGAGGAGACCTGGCCGGCGATCCGGGCCAGGGCGAACGCGGAGAATGGCGAAGTCCTCTTCGCTGACCAGGTCGGGATCCGCTCGGACCAGGTCACCGGCCGCACCTGGGGCGCCAAAGGCACGACTCCCATCGTCCGCCGCACCGGGAACCGGTTCTCCGTGAACGCGATGTCCGCGATCAGCACCCGCGGCCGAATGCACTTCATGGTCTTCACCGAGTCGTTCGACGCGAAGGTTATGTGTGCCGCTTCCTCGCCCGGATCGTCGGGCACTTCGACCGGAAGATCCACCTGATCGTCGACCGGCACTCGGCCCACCGCTCGAAGACGGTCCGGGCCTGGCTCGCCGGCCACCGGGACCAGATCGAGCTGCACTTCCTGCCCTCGTACTCACCCGAGCTGAACCCGGACGAGCTGGTAAACGCCGACCTCAAACGCAGCCTGCCCCACACCCACCGGGCCAGGAACCAGGCCGAACTCGCCGCCGAAACCCGCAGATTCTTCCACAGACACCAGCGTCAACCACACATGGTGCGCGGCTACTTCGGCGGCCCGCACGTCCGCTACGTCCTGGACGGGAACCCTTTGAGTTTGTGATCAATAGGACACCCCACGCTTCCCGACACGCCCCGGGGAAGTGCCCCGTCGTCGGCTTCCCGCACGCGCGGAAATATCCGGTACCACCTGCACAGACAGTGAGCCGTGAGGGGAGTCGAGCGGTAGTGGGAATGGAAGTCCGCGCGTGTGCGGGACGTGGGAACGATTGGGTGCGCTCGCGCCATGGGCGACTTCTTGAGGCGTGCCTGACGCGCGCCCGCCGTCTCCCCTGGCGGCGCATCAGCACGGAAGAGCCGCTTCTCGGACGGGACGTCGAACCCGGTTCGAGGGGCGGCTTTTCGCATGGGGAAGCCACCCGAGCTGCGCCGGCGGTTCGGGGACGGACTCCGTCGTCGCGCTCCGGTCCGATCCGTCAAGTGGTTCGGGGCATCCGGCTGGTCGATACGTGTTGGCCGACCGGGCAGAAGGCCGGGAGACTCAGGCGGTGAAGATGGGGATCTCTGGTTTCGAGCCGTCCTTCCTGGTCGGGCTCGACGCGGTTCGACAGGCGCACGGATCACGGCTGGCGGCGCTCGCCGGCAGGCGGTTGACGCGGTTCGCCGTGGTGCGTTTCGTCGAGGACGGGGACTGGTTCGCCGAGTGCCCGGTGGTGCTGGACTTCGACGGCGCCCAGGTGGAGGTCTGCCACTGGAAGTTCGACGAGCTCTCGATCGGCTGGGACACGATCGACACCGCGGCGGACATCGCCGGGTGGGAGTGGTCCGAACTGACGCCCCAGTGGTCTCAGCGCGATGGGCGCCTCGAACCGTTCGTCGGCCAGGAACTGCGCGAGGTCGCGCTCCTTGAGTGGCTGCCGGCAGGCCGTGACCTGGCGGCCGGAACGGTGACGGTGGAGTTCGCCTTCGCCGGGGGCTGTCTGCGGATCGTCAACGGACTCGACGAGAACCACATCGAGCTCGGTGGGGCCCAGCCGGACTACGTTCGGCACCGGCTGGGCCGATGAGTGCTACTGCCCCGTCTGTTTCCGGTTGATCTCCATGACCGGCAGCAGGGTGGCCCGAGCGAGGACCCCGATCTGCCGGGGAGCCGGCCCGGCCGGAGCGCCGGCGAATGCGGCCGACCCGGAGTAGGGGAGGACGCGCTCGCGCCGGGGCCGCAGCGAGCACCCGGTCCGCGCGACGTGGAAGACCCACCCCCAAGACCGCCCGCGGTGAGGTCAACGAACGTCTCAGCAGCGGGACATGGCAGATCTCGGGCACGGTCTCAGACGAGAGTGTGGCCGGCGGGACCACGCGCCGGTCGCCGCGTCCGTTGAATCGCCGGGGGCCGAGGAGTGGAGGCTCAACAGAATTGAGCCTCCGTTGAGGATTCACGAGGAAGTGGGAATTCGCGCGAGTCAAATTTCCCTGATCGGGGCCTGGAATCACAAAGAGGAAGTAAAGGGAGGTCAAGTGACGGCAGGGTTTCGGGAATTGAATGTGCAACTACCTGTGGAGTATGTCCGGATTGCCACTCTTTGCGTGTCGTCTTGCGTGCCGAGGTCTGCGGAAAATGTTCTGATTGTGTCCGAGTTTGTCCCCTTTCGGGGAGGGGTTTGGAGTGCTCGGGGCTGCAATTGACACGCCCCATTCGTGTTCGTAATGTTGCGAACACGCCAGGCGGAGACCAACGCCAAGGCGGGGCGCCCGTGCCAAACAAGCCGTCTGCACGGGTTCGAAACAAACTACGGGGGTAGTTCTGTGCACGGCGGGGACTCGGGTGGTTACGGCGGGGACAGTGGATCTGCGGGCGTTGTAGCCGGCAGTGGGTCCCAGGGTGGCGGCCACAAGACTTATAGGGATGACCTGCGAGAGTGGGCACCCATCTTCGGCATCAGCGCGGCGGTCATCGTGATCGGCCTGCTTGTTGTTGCCCTTTTCTGACAGGCTCTCCTGACTGCCGCCACGTCTGCGGCTTCGCGAAGCAGTGAGTGAAGCTCCTGCCTGCCTGCCTGTCTTCTGCCTGCCCATGCGGGCTCGTTGAGGCTCTCGCGAATGTCGTCGAGCGGGTACTCGTGATGGCGCGAAGTCATTTCGCCCTCCTCTGGCTCCTTCTCGTGTTCGCCGACGGTTTTCGGCATCTCCGGCCCGAGTCGGGCGGCGCGCGTCTCTCTGCGCTCCGGGAATTGCCTCTTTCGACTTCCCCACCCTTTCTCAGTGGTGCGGTTTCATTTCTCCATGCCCGTTCTGTGGTGCACTTCCGTGCGGCCTCTCCTCGGCATGGGAAAATTCCGGCGCGTCATGTGCCGACGGAATGGAGGTGGAAAAACAATGGAGAACAACACTCTGGATGCCCCGGTTCAGCACGAGGACATCGCTATCGAGGAACTCGCGGACACGGCCGGTGCGGGCACCGCGTTCTGTGTCGGGTCGGCTGGTTGCCCCAGCTCTGCCGGAACTGCGTCCAGCTTCGGCTAGAGGCCCTTTCCCGCCTGTATCGCGAATTTTGAGGGGAGGTGAAAAGCATGGAGAACACCCAGAACATCGAGATCGTCGAGGAGTTCGACGACATCGCCATCGAGGAGCTCGGTGACATGGCCGGTGCCGGTGGCACGACCAACACCGGTGGCACCTTCGGTTCGACCACCTGCCCCGCCTGCATCGGTACCGCGTTCAGCTGGAGCTGACGCGGACCTGCAAGGGCGCTGTGTGGACCCTCTGTTGTCGAGAGGAGGTGAACAGTGAACGACACCATCGCGGAAGCGGACCTCGACCTCTTCGAGGACGTAGCCATCGAGGAGCTGTCCGACGCCAGCGGCGCGGGCTGGTGCCTCGGCTCGGCCGGCACCTTCGGTTGCCCGAGCTCGGCCGGTTCGTACGGCACCACGACATCGCACTGACGTCTCGACGCGCTCAGGAGAACAAATGATCGACGATGGAATCCTCGCGGCCGAGCTGTCGGCCGGCCACACCGAGGACATCAGCATCGAGGACCTGACCGACGCCACGGGCGGCAGCTTCTGCCTCGGCACGGTCGGATGTGCGGGCTGCCCCTCTTCGGCCGGATCCGTCGGTACCGCCAGCTCTCACTGAGCCGCAAGGCCGCGGCCCGGCATCGCCAGGACGGACGTTTACGAGGTTCATGCAGAGAACCTCGTCCACGGGTCGATGGCGACGCCGGATGCCGTTGCCGGCACTTCTCAGTATGGCGGACCACGGCCTTCGCGGCCGACCCGATTCCCAGAAGGAGGTGAACTACATGAACTCTCTCGACGTCATGCGCAGCGAGATCGACGCCGCGGGCAACGCCCTGGCGGAGGACATCGCGATCGAGGAGCTGACCGAGGCGGGTGGCACCAACTGCTTCGGCACGCTCGGATCGATGGGCTGCCCGACCTGCTTCGGCACGTACGGCTGCGCCACCTGATGCACCGTCATCAGTGTGGCTGAGTAGCGCCTCGGGTGCTGCGCCCCGCCGCTGGATCACCGTCCAGCGGGACAACGGGGTGCAGCACCCGTCCAGTTTTGTTACGGCATGAAAGTGCCAGGCCGTTAAGGAATGTGGGAGTGTCAACGACTGAGAGTGCGCGACGCGTGTGGCGCTGGTTCGCCATGCAGGAGGACTCCGCCGCCGACAACACCGATCTCTTCGCGCAGCTGGTCACAGAATCGCCCGTTGTTCACTTTCCCGGGCTGTGGGTCATCTCGCGCCACGATCTGGTGGCGAAATTCAGCAACCATCCCGGGCTCACGATGGTCAGCCCCGACTTCCCGGCCGAGATGCGGGAAGAGAACCCGGACTTCACCGAGTTCTTCGGGAATTCGATGTCCGTGCGGGCGCCGGAGGACCACCGCAGGCTCCGCGGCGTACTCGCCCGGGAATTCACAGGGCGGTCCGTCGAGCGTCTGCGCGAGAAGATCTCCCACATCATCGACACGCTCCTGGCCGGCCCCACGGCCGAGGGCGGATGCGAGTTCGTGTCCCGCGTGGCGGTCCCTCTGCCCTCTCTGGTCACAGCGGCGCTGCTCGACCTGCCGGAGGAGGACTGGGCTCAGGTCACGACGTGGTCGCGGGGCATGCTGGCCCAGTTGGGCAAGAGCTTCCCCGGCAACCGGCCGACGGCGGATCCCATTTCCGTCGAGGGCTTCCGGGAGTTGCGCTCCTACGTCGAAGCGGTGGTCCGCGAGCGGGACGCGCTCAATGCCACCGACGTCATCTCTCGCCTCAACGCGTCGCGCCGCAGCGGCCAGCTGAGCCATGACGAAGTCGTCAACATGGTTCTGCTGCTCTTCATGACCGGGGTCGATACGGTCACCAGTGGCCTGACCAATGCCCTTCTCTGTCTGCTCACTCGGCCGGCGGAATGGCAGCGGGTTGCCGAGGACCCTGGGAAATGGGCTGCCCCAGCCTTTGCAGAATCGATCCGCCTGCGCGCGCCGGTCACCTTCGGGGCACGTGTCGCCGCGGAAGACCTCCCGATCGGAAATGTCGTCATACGCAAGGGGGAGATCGTGCTGCTCGCTTTCGCCTCCGCCAATCTCGACCCCCGCCGGTTCGAGGCGCCGCTGGAATTCCGCTGGGACCGCACCCAGAACGCCGGAATGTCGTTCGGTCACGGCGCCTATTTCTGCCTCGGTGCCGGGCTGGGCTCTCTCCAGTCCGAGTTGTTGCTCGCCCGGCTGGCCCAGGACGGCGTCGCCCTCGCGCAGACCGAGGACTCCCTTCCCTGGCGACGTGAGCTGACCTTCAACAGCCCCGCCGCCCTCCCCGTGCGGCTGGGATCCGGGCTGGAGGCGTGAGGATGCGCGACACGTCTTCCCCGAAGCGCGCGGTCGCCCGCCCGGTCAGAACCCGGCATGTGCGCCAGGTCGAGGAGGCCGACTGCGGAGCATCCTGCCTGTCGGTCCTCCTGGCCTGGTTCGGACGGCACGTGCCCTGGGGCGAGTTGCAGCAGGTGTGCGGGGGCGGACGCGACGGCGTGACGGCCGCCACCCTCATTCGCGCCGCCGCCCACTACGGACTGGCGGGAAGCGGCAAGCGGATCCGGCTGTCCGGTGACGACCAGGCCGACGCCAGGACCATGCGGTCCCTGGCGGCCCCCGCCATCCTCTTCGTCGGCGGCAACCACTTCGTGGTCCTGGACCACGTCTCCGAGCGGGGGGCCGTCAGCCTCAACGATCCGGCGATCGGCCACCGACTCATGCCGATGGCCGAGTTCCGTGCCTTCTTCAGCGGCATCGCCCTCGTCTTCACGCCCACGGAGGACTTCCGCCCGGCCGGGGTGCCGCACCGTTTGCGCGGCGACGTGCTGTCCTGGGCACGCCCGCGCCGTGGTCTGCTGGCCGGGGCGGTGATCGCCGGCACGTCGGCCGCCCTGGCGGCCGTGGCCACCGCACTGCTCATGCGGGCCGTCGTCACGGAGACGGCCCGTCCCGGCTCCGCCGGAGCCGGCACCATGCTGTGGGCCCTGGGGGGTGCGGCGGTCGCCGCGTTCACCGCGACCTGGATGCAGACCCGACTGCAGTCGGCGCTGCTGCGCCGCCTGTCGGTGGACCACTCCCGCTTCTTCGTACGGACGCTGCTGGATCTGCCCGCTTCCTTCTTCCAGCGGCGGTTCACGGGCGGGGTCGCGGCCAGAGTGCAGATCGCCGACACCATCGCCAACCAGCTCGCCGGCACCGTCGTACCGGTCTTCGTCGGCGGCGTGAGCATGGCGGTCGTGCTGGCCGTGCTGGCCTGGTTCGCCCCGGGTATCGCCGTGCTCGTGCTCTGCGGTGTCGGCTGCTCCATGGCGATCCTGCGGCGGGCCTCCACCGACGAGGCCTCCCGACAGGGCCGGCTGCTGGCCGAACAGGCCTCCCGGGACGGCGAGATGATCAGCGGCCTGAACATGATCGAGACATTGAAGGCTGAGGCCGCCACCACGGTGCTGCTCGATCGCTGGGAGCAGTCCCATGCCCGTGGTCTGGCCGTGGCGCACCAGTCCATGAGGTCGGCCCAGCGGATGCTGGGTACGGCCACGGTCGTCGACTCCCTCGTCTCCGTCGCCTCGGTGCTCTGGGCGGCCGCCGATGTCAGGCGGGGTGCCATGGCGCTGCCCGATCTGATGTCCGTCATCACCCTGGTCGGTGTCTTCCAGGCGTCGGCGGGCGCAGTGGCGCGCGGCGGTCTGTCGTTCGGGCAGTTGCGCGCCGGCTTCGCGGCCTTCGCCGACGTGGCCGGTTCGTCCGCCGGTTCGTCCGTCGGGCCGGACGATCCCGCGCGGCCGCCTCGAAGTGGCGAGACCACCGACGCGGCCCAGGCGGACGCGGTCCCCGTTGCCACCGGGACCGCGGCGCCCCGCACCGGCGCCGCCTCCGCACCCGCCGGCCGGCTCGAACTCGGCACCCTGGAATTCGGGTACGACGTCAACCGTCCGCCCCTGGTCCGCGGCGTCGACGTGCGGGTGCCGCCCGGCAGCCGCCTCGTGGTCGTCGGAGCCACGGGCAGCGGCAAGTCCACCCTGGCCCGTCTCGTCGTGGGAAGCAGCGCCCCGTGGGCCGGTTCGGTCACCCTCGACGGCATCCCGGTCACCGACCTGCCGCCCGGCTCCGTCGGCTACGTCAGCCAGCATCCCGTGCTCTTCGAGGGGAGCGTCGCCGAGAACGTCGCCTTCGGCGACGACGAGTTCGCCCCGGACCTGATCGACCAGGCCTTGGCCACCGCCTGCCTCGACGGGGTCGTAGCCCGCCGGGGAGGTCCGCGCGACGCCCGCGTGGAGCCGAACGGACAGAACTTCTCCGGCGGCGAGCGGCAGCGGCTCGCACTCGCCCGCGCCCTGTGCCGCCGACCCGCACTGCTGGTCCTGGACGAGGCGACGAGCGCGCTCGAAGGCCCTCTCGAAGCCAGGGTCGACGCCAACCTGCGCCGCCTGGGAACCACGACCGTGGTGGTGACCCACCGTCTCGGCATCGTGGAACCGGACGACCTGGTCCTCGTACTGCACCGCGGCGCACCCGCCCAGCTCGGTACGCACCGCGACCTGTCCGCCCGGCAGGGCCAGTACCGCGAACTGCTCGGAGCCAGCCGGTGACCCCGGCGGGAGAGGCGTGGGCCGCCCACCGGGACGCTCTGGAGCCGTTGCTCGCCGCCCTGGGCGTATCCGGGGAGGCGCTGCCGGACCGCTCGCCGGACGCCCCCGACCCGGTGGCCGCGGCCGCCGAGCGGTGCGGCGTCCGGGCCCACCGCGTGCCGGTCGGCGAGGCGCTCACCCGGCTGCCGAGGGTTCCCCTGCTCGCGTCCCGCGGCGGTGAACCGGTGGCACTGCTGCCCACCCGGCGGGGCTGGACCGCCGTCGCGGCAACGGGTGCGCCGGGACGTGCGCTGACGGCCGCCGACGCCAGGGGGTTCGACGAGAACTGCTGGGTCATGCGGCCCCGGCTGCCGCACACCGGGATCACGGGCCGTCGCCTGCTGCGGTTCTCCGTGCGCGGCGGCGCGATGCCCCTGACCGGTACGTTGCTGGGCGGCCTGCTGGCCGCGGTGCTGGCCTTCGCCGCCCCCATCGGCTCGATGCTGCTCATCACGGCGGTCCTCACCGACGACGACTCCCTCTTCGGCTGGACGTGTGCCGCGGTGCTCGGCGCCGTCCCGCTGGGCCGGCTGCTCGCCGAGATGCGCGACCGCTCCACCAGCGGACTGCAGACGCACATCGAGGCCGCCGTGGAACCGGCCGTCTGGGAGCGGGTGCTCAGTCTTCCGCTGCCCTTCCTGCGCCGCTATTCGAGCGTGCGGCTCCTCAACCACGCCGGGGGTATCGGCCGGCTGAGGTCCCTGCTGGGCCCCTCCGGCCTGGACGCCCTGCTGAGCGCGCTCTTCTCCGCCGTGGCGATCACTTTGCTCATGCTCGTCGACGGGGTGCTCGGTCTCGTCGCCGCGGCAGTCACCGCGGGCCTGCTGGCGCTGCTGGGATGGCTCTCGTGGGCACAGCAGAGGCACGACATGCGCGTGTACGACGCCGTGGAGAGCGTGCAGTCCACCGTCTATCCGGCGCTGCTCGGCATCGACGAGGTCCGCGCGTACGGAGCGCAGAAGCTGGTCTTCCGCAGGTGGTGGCAGGGGTTCGACGCCCAGAAGCGTGCCGACGACGCGGGCCTGCGCCATGCCGAGGTGTCGGCCGCGCTGATCGCCGCCGCGCTGCCGCTGCTGCTGTGCGTCCTCCTGCCGGTGGTCCAGTCGCGAGGCATCGGGATGACCGGCATCTGGGCGGTGTCCTTCGCCGGCGTCCAGCTGAACCTGGCGCTGAGCCGGCTGCCCGGCGTGCTCCAGGCGGTCTTCACGCTGCGCACCACCTACGCCCGGCTGGAACCCATCCTGTCGGCGGAGCCCGAGACGCCGCCCGCGGGCGTCGTGCCCGGCCGTCTCACCGGACGTGCCGAGCTGCGGGGGGTCACCTTCGGCTACCCGGGATCCGCGGAGCCGGTCCTGGACGGTGTCGACCTGACGGTGGCGCCCGGCGAGTTCCTGGCGGTCATCGGCGAGTCGGGTGCGGGCAAGTCCACCCTGCTGCGGCTGCTGCTGGGACTGGACCGGCCTGACGCCGGCGCCGTACTGCTGGACGGGCACGACCTCGCCGGGCTGGACCTCGGCGCGGTGCGCGGGCAGATCGGATACGTCCCGCAGGACAGCAAGGTGCTGCGCGGCACCGTCCGTTCGGTCATCCTCGGCAGCACCCTGGAGCACGACGAGGAAGCCGCCTGGCACGCCGCCGGGCTGGCCGGGATCGCAGAGGAGATCCGCGCCCTGCCGATGGGCATGGACACCCGGGTCACGGACGGCGAGTCCGGCTTCTCCGGCGGACAGCTGCAGCGCCTGCTGATCGCCAGGGCCCTCGTCGGCGAGCCGCGCATCCTGCTTCTCGACGAGGCCACCAGCGCGCTGGACAACGCCACACAGGACGAGATCAGCACGGCGATCGGGGCCCTCGGGATCACCCGGATCGTCGTCGCCCACCGCCTCAGCACCATCCGCCGGGCCGACCGCGTCGTGGTCGTCTCCGGCGGACGGATCACCGAATCCGGCAGTTACGACGCGTCGGCCGCACCCCGCGGCCTCTTCGCGGACCTCGACGCAACGACTTTGACGTGAGAAGGAAAGGCAACCGCACCATGACCAGCACCACAACCCGGTTCAAGAGGTACGTGCGCAGCACGACCGTGGCAGGGGACGGCGTCTACCTCACCACCGAGCGGTCCGGCCAGCTCCGGCTGGAAGGCCGGATGATCGAGCTCATGGCCCCGCTGCTGCAGGGCGGCCACACCCGCGAGGAGATCGCGGACCGGCTCTCGGGCGAGTTCTCGCCCGAGCGGGTCGGGCGCGCCCTGGACAAGCTCATCGCCGCCGGACACGTCGTGGAGAGCGACGCCTCGGTCGACCCGCGCGCCGGGGGCTACTGGGAGCTGCTCGGCGTGAACGGCGACGAGGCCGTGCGTACGGTGCAGAACGCCGGTGTGGACGTAGTGGCTCTCGGCGACGTACGGGCCCAGTGGTTCACCGACGCGGCCGAGGCCTTCGGCATCCGTCTCGCGGACGCACCGGACAGCGCACTGACGGTCGTGCTGACCGACGACTACCTGCGGCCGGAACTGGACGACATCAACCGCCGGGCTCTCGCCGGCGGCAAGCCGTGGCTGCTGGTGAAGCCGGTCGGGGCGACGGTGTGGCTGGGGCCGGTCTTCCAGCCCGGCGTCAGCGCGTGTTACGAGTGCCTGCGCATACGGCTGGCCAACAAGCACATGCTGACCTCGTACCTCCGCCAGCGCGGCGTCCTCACCGACGTCCTGGTGAACTCGGTGACCGATGTGCCGGCCACCGTGGGGGTCGCCGCCCAACTGGCCGCCCTCGAAGCCGCGAAGTGGCTCGCCGGGGCCGTCGGCGGTGCCCTGCCCGGCACGGACGTCCCCCGCGACCAGGTCACGTCCCTCGACACGCTGACCCTGCGCACCGAGCAGCACCCGGTCACCCGGCGCCCGCAGTGCCCGGCCTGTGGCGACCCGGACCTCCAGGCGAAGCGGCAGCGGGGCCCGGTGGAACTGTCCAGCCAGGTCAAGGCCGTGGCATCGGACGGCGGCCACCGTGCCAAGGACCCGCAGGAGTTCCTCGACACCTTCCAGCACCTGGTCAGCCCGATCAGCGGCCCGGTGAGCAGCCTGGTCAAGGTTCCGCTGGACGTCGAAGGGCTCCACACGTACACGGCGGGACAGAACTTCGCCGTGCCGATGGCCAACGCCGCCGACCTGCGTGCCGGACTGCGCAGCGCCAGTTCCGGCAAGGGCATCAGCGACGTACAGGCCAGGGCGAGTGCCCTCGGCGAGGCGATCGAGCGGTACTCCGGGGTGTACCACCGGGACGAGGCGCGCATCACCAGCTCGTACGAGGAGCTCGGCGCCGACCGGGCCATCGAGCCCAACCTGCTCCACCAGTACAGCGACCGGCAGTTCGCGGACCGGCTCGAGTGGAACGCGCGGCCCTCGCACTTCCACTGGGTGTCGCCGCGGATGGACCCCGCCGAGCCGGTGGACTGGTCGCCGGTCTGGTCGCTGACCGAACAGCGCCACAAGTACCTGCCGACCTCGGCGCTGTACTTCTCGTACTCCAGCTCCGGCGAGGCGGTGCGCTTCAACGCGGGCGCCAACTCCAACGGGTGCGCGGCCGGCACGACCCTGGAGGACGCGATCCTGCAGGGCTTCTTCGAACTCGTCGAGCGGGACAGCGTCGCCATGTGGTGGTACCACCGGCTGCGGATGCCCCGGATCGACCTGGACAGCTTCGACGACCCGTACTTCCGCAAGTGGCAGGACCGCTACCGTTCGCTCGGCCGCGAGACGTGGGTGCTGGACGTCACCAACGACCTGGGCATCCCGTCGGTCGTCGCCGTGTCCCGTCGCACGGACAAGCCGGTGCAGGACGTCCTCTTCGCGCTCGGTTCGCACTTCGACATCAAGATCGCCATCGGGCGTGCGCTGTCCGAGATGAACCAGTTCCTGCCCGCCGTGATCGGCATGGGTGCGGACGGCTCCGGTACCTACGCCTACAACGACCCGGACCAGCTGAAGTGGTGGAAGACCGCGACCGTGGAGAACCAGCCGTACATGCGGCCGGCCGACGGGGTCGTACGGACCGCCGCCGACTACACCGAGCACCACTCGACGGACCTGCGCGAGGACGTACTGCGCGCGCAGCGTGCCGTCGAGGACAAGGGCATGGAAATGCTCGTCCTGGACCAGACACGGGTGGACATCGGCCTGCCGGTGGCCCGGGTCATCGTGCCGGGGATGCGTCACTTCTGGCCCCGCTACGCGCCCGGCCGCCTCTACGACGTACCGGTCGAACTGGGCTGGCTCGACCGCAAGCCCACCGAAGACGACCTCAACCCGATTGCGATGTTCCTCTGATGACCAACACGGATGTGATCCCGCACGGCCCGCTCACCGAGGCCACGGCCCTGCGCCAGGGCGTCCTCTGCGAGAACCGTGACTCCACGGTGCTGCTGTCGCTGCGCAACCAGACCGGGTACCGGCTGCGCGGGGTCACCCCCGGGATCCTGGGAGTGCTCGAGCGGCTCGCCCGCCACGCCGTGCCGACCGACCGGCTCGCCGCCGGTCTCGACACGCACGAGGAGCGCCAGCTCACCCGCGTGCTGGAGCGGATCTCGCCGTTCCTGGCCCGCTCCCTGATGTACCGGGACGTGGAGCTGATGGCGGTGGAGGCCACCGCCCCCGCCGAACCGTACGAGGTCGTCGACGTCCCCCTGGACGCCCCGGTCCGGCTGTCGAAGTTCGCGTTGCTGCGCCGGCGCGAGGGCGCGCTGGTGGTGGAGACACCGTTGACCGCCTACCGCTGCGTGCTCAGGTCGGCCGAGGCGGCCGCGGTCGCCTCCGCCCTGGGCGAGACGGCGACCGCCCGGGAGCTGGCCTCCGGGGAGCTGCCGGCCGAGGCCGTCGCCGCCGTGCTCGGGCACCTGGTCGGAGCGGGCTTCGCCGACCTGGGGACGCACCGGGACGGTTCGCCGGTCTTCGCCGCCGACGACGACGAGGTGCTGCGCCAGTGGGACTTCCACGACCTGTACTTCCACTCGCGCAGCCGCCTCGGCCGCACCGACGAACCGTACGGCGGCCGCTTCCCGTACGTCGGCACGATCGAACCGCTGCCGCCGGTCAAGCCGGCCCCGCCGGGCGAGCCGATCCCGCTGTTCCGTCCACTGCTCACCGACGTCCTCGCCAACGACCCGAGCCTCCTGGCCGTGATGGAAGGCCGGCAGTCGATCCGCAGTTACGGTGAGCGCCCGCTCGACGCGCGGCAGCTCGGCGAATTCCTCTACCGGACGGCGCGCGTCCGCGGCACCTACGGGCCGCGTCCGGACCAGAAGATGCCGTACGCCGGCTCGACCAGGCCCTATCCGTGCGGCGGGGCGGCCTACGAGCTGGAGCTGTACCTGACCATCAGGCGCTGCGAGGGCATCGAGCCGGGCATCTACCACTACGACGCGCTGGACCACTGCCTGCGTCTGGTGAACGCCGACCCGGGCCTGCGGCAGAACCTGCTCGACGTCGGATCCCTCTCCACCGGAGGCGAGGCGGTCCCGGACGTGCTCATCACGATGACGTCGAGGTTCCAGCGGCTCTCGTGGAAGTACCAGTCCATCGCCTACGCCGTGACGCTCAAGCACGCCGGTGTCCTCTACCAGACGCTGTACCTGGTGGCCACCGCCATGGGGCTCGCCGCCTGCGGACTCGGCAGCGGGAACTCCGAGCTGGCCGAGCGCGCCTTCGGACTCGATCCCCTCAAGGAGTCGGCCGTCGGCGAGTTCCTGCTGGGCAGCGCGCCGCAGATCAGGCCGCTCGGGGAGAGCGCTCGTCACGCCGCCGACTGGCGTCCGGGCAACGACCCGCAGTGGCAGCAGGAAGTGCGGCACCTGCTCCCTTGAGCAGGGCACGGAATCGAGAGCGAGGGAACTCCGTCATGGTGGACAGTGCGCCGATTGTGGTGTCCCGGGTCTGCGGACTGCCGGTGAGGGCGTTGGAGGCACTGCGGGCCGAGGAGACGCTCTCCCTGGTGCGCAAGGCGTTGGACCGCGAGGACCGCGCCGAACGGATCACCGAGGCCGTGGCCGACGATCTGCACCGGCTGGTGCCGACCGACGGGCTCGACCGGGCGGTCCGCAGGGGCGCGCTGCGCTTGCGCCGCGACGTGCACAACCTGCGGCTGACCGGGGCGACGGAGCAGGCGGCCGCGCTGGTCGCCCCCTGGCTCGACGGCGAGGCCCGAGACCGGCTGGAGCTGTGGTGCGCGGCGGTCCGGGAGCGGGCCGCACTGGTGGCACGGGCCGAGCGGGTGGCGGACAAGGAGATCGCGGACGCCGGGACCGCCATGACGGGCCTGCTGCGGGAGGAGCGGATCGCGCGCGGCCTCTCGCTGGCCAGCCCCTCCTTCACCCTTGAGCTCTTGGGGCACCGTGCCGGCAGGGCTCCCGCGTGGGATTCCCGGCTGGCACGCAGCGCCGCGGCGTATCTGTCGCGCGCCGCCGTCAAGCCCAGCCCGTTCGGCACCTTGACCACCGTCGGTGTGGCCGAGTGGCACGGCGGCCAGGCGGCGGCGTACCCGTCGCTCCCCGCCCGGGTGGTCTCCTCCTCCCGGGCGGCGGCGCTGGATCTGCTGCGCTCCTGGGTCGGTCACCCGGACGCGCCCGCGGGTCTGCGGCTGCTCGCCAACCCGAGCGTGCGGGCCGTCGGCGGAAGTGAACTCGCCGCCCTCCCGCTGTACTGCCACGCGGGCGGGGTCTACCTGCGTGCGGACGAGATCACCGATGTGGTCGAGGTACGGGGGAGGCTGAGTGCCCTGCCCGCCGGCCCGGTATCCGTCGCCGAGGCCATCGCGGCCCTTGAGGAGTTCGGGGCGGACGCCGCCTCCGTGCGGCGGCTGGTGGCCATGGGCGTGCTCCTCCCGGTCACCCCGTGGAGTGCCGGCGAGGGCCGCCACTTCACCGCGCTGGGACGCACCACCGGGCAGGCGCCCGGACCGGTCGCGGAGGCGGTCCGGGCCCTGGCCCGGGCGGAGGAGCTCGTGGCAGGTGACGCCGACGCGGGGGAGCGCGCCCGGGCGGTCACCCGGGCCCGTACCACCCTGGTGGAGGCCTGCCGTGCCCAGGACCGTCGGCCGCCCGACTGGCTGGCCGGTGCGGGGCTTGTGCACGAGGCAGTCGCCCATGACCCGCTTGCGAGCCCGAGGCTGGGCGAAGCCGTAAGGGCGGATCTGCACACCGCCGCCTCGGCGCTCACGCCGTCGATCCGGCGTGCGGCCCTGTACGACAGGATGCTCGGCCACTTCACACGGTGGTACGGCACGGGCGGAACGTCCGACCTGCTCTCCTTCTGCTACCGGTTCCTGGCCGCCGCTCCGGCGACGACGTGGCAGCCGGTGCCCGGCCTGCCGGTCGGCGCCGTGCCGACGGAGGGGCAGATGCGCGGTGACCGGACGCTGAGCCGGCCGAGCCACGTCGTCTTCTTCCAGGTGGCCGCGGGATCGGCCGAGCAGGTGGAGAGGGGTGACCACCTCCTGGTGGTCAACCGGGTCCACAGCGGCTTCCCCGGCATGGTCGGCCGATGGGCGGCGATCCCCGCCCTGCGCAGCGGGATCGACGACGCACTGACGCGGTGGCTGAGTGATCTCCATCCCGGCTGCCGGGTGTACCAGATGTCCGCGCACGCGGACTGGATCGAGTTCCAGCGCCCCGCTCTGCGCGGACTGCCGCGCGTCGGGTGGGGACCCGAACTGGCCGAGGCCGACGGCGGGACACAGGACCTGCGGGGATTCACCCTGGCCCACGATCCCGTCACGCACACGTTCCAGGTCCGGGACGCCCGTGCGGATCCGGCGGCGTTCGCCTACCTGGGGGCCGTCCCGGTGGCCTCGCTCCACGGGGTGGACCGCCTGCTGGCGACGCTGAGCGACCCCTGGGTCCTCGACACCGGCGACACCGGCGACACCGACGGTGCCGGTGGTGCCGGAGCGCCCTCGTCCTACCGGCCGCGCCTCCAGCGGGGCCGGATCGTCATGCGCCGGGCGTCGTGGCTGGTGGCCCCCGGCGAACTGCCCCGCCCGGGCCGGGGCCGGTCACCGGTGGACTTCCTGCTGGAGGTGGAGCGCTGGCGCGCCCGACTGGGCCTGCCGGACGAGGTCTTCCTCTCCCGCGTCACCGATCACGAGGGCATCCACCACAAGCCCCAGTGGGTCGGCTTCGACCACCCGCACGCCGTGTGGGCGGCCTTTCGGCAGATCGACGACGCCACCGCCTCGGTGGAGATCACCGAGGCGCTGCCCGCCCGCGACGGGCACTGGGCGGCCGACCCGCACCACCCCGCGGCGGCGACCGAATTCATCGCGATGCTGAGGCAGGACGGCCAGTGAGTGATCAGCAGGAATGGCTCTACTACCGGGTGTACGTGGCGAGCATCGCCGAGATACGTGACCTGGTGGAACAGGTGGTCGGCCCGGCCGTGCGCCGCTTCACCGCCGAGGACCCCGCACTGCGCTGGTTCTTCCTCCAGTACGTCGACCTGATCGGTCTCCAGCTGCGCCTGCGGCTGAGGGGCACGCCCGATCGACTGGCCCGATACGAAAGGGAGCTGGACCAGGACTTCCGTCGGGCGCTGGACGTCCTCGCCGCCGCGGACGGACCGCGCGGACCGCTGGCCGCCCACCGTATGGTCACCAAGCGCCTCTACGAGCCGGAGCACGGCAAGTTCGGCGGCCCCGCCGGGGTGGCGCTGGCCGAGCGTCTGATGCAGTGCGGCAGCGAGGCGGCGCTGGTCTGCTCCAGCCCGCGGCTGCGTCCGTTGCGCACCTCCCTCGCGGCGGCCCACACCGAGTTGATGGTCGCCCGGCTGCCCGCCGCGACGCGTACCTCTTTCCTGCACCAGTACGCGTGGTACTGGTCCGGGCGCGGCCGGCTCGACGCGCCGTTCGGCCGTACGCTCCCCGGGCTCTCGCCGGGCGACCCCGTGGCGATCCGGCGTACCGCCGTACTGCGCACACAGATCGACCAGGTGCTGCAAGTGCCCGCTCTGCGAGAGGCGTTGACCGGGTACGCGGACGAGTTCTGGCTCCGGGTGCGGCGGGCGGGGCTCCCCCGCCCCGACTACCTGACCGCGTTCCACCACATCCACCTGATGAACAACCGCCTGGGGGTCGTGCCCGGCGAGGAGATGCAGATCGCGCGGCTCCTGTGGCTGGAGGGACTGCGGAAGCCGCGGGCCGCCGCCACCGTGGATCCGGCCGCGGCCCGTGATCGCGAGCCGCTCCCGCTTCCCGGCCCCGCCGCATGACAAAGGTCATGCCCGGCCCCACGCGAACTCCATCCGCAACCCGTGAGGCTCTGCCCTGGCAGGCGGCACGCCGTGATTCCTAAGGTCTTCCCATGAGCGAACACCCCGTCATCGACGTCAGTGAACTGCGGCTGGACTACGGCGGGACGACTGCCGTCGACGGCATCTCGTTCCAGGTGTACCCCGGCGAGGTGGTGGCCCTGCTCGGGACCAACGGCGCGGGCAAGACGACCACCCTGGACGTGCTGGAGGGCTACCTCAAGCCCACCGGCGGATCGGTGTCGGTGTTCGGAGCCAACCCCCTCACGGAGCGGGCCCGGATAGCCTCCGACATCGGCATCATGCTCCAGGAAGCGGGATTCTTCGGCGACCTCACCGTCCTGGAGACCATCCGTGCCTGGCGCCGCTTCACACCGAACGCCGTCGACACCGACGAAGCGCTGAGGATCGTAGGCCTGGAGTCCAAGGCGAAGACCCCTGTCGGGCGACTCTCCGGCGGCGAGAAGCGCAGGCTCGACCTCACGCTCGCCGTGCTGGGACGGCCCAAGCTGCTCTTCCTCGACGAACCCACCACCGGGCTCGATCCGGAGTCGCGGCGCCAGACCTGGCGCTTCCTCAAGGAGATGGTCGACAACGGCATGACGATGCTGCTGACGACGCACTACATGGAGGAGGCCGAGTTCCTGGCCGACCGCGTCGCCATCATGGACCACGGCCGCATCGTCCGGCACGGTCCCGTCTCGGACGTCGTGGCCCGGGAGTCCAACGCCCGGATCTCACTGGCCGTCTCACCGGGCGTGAGCGCCCAGACGCTGCCGCCCCTCCCCGGCGCCGAGATCCGGGAGGCCGACGGCCGGATCACTCTGATCACCGCCGATCCGCAACCCGTCCTGCTGCACTTGCTGAACTGGGCCGACGGCAACGGTGCGGCCCTGCGCGGCCTCGAAGTGCGCACGGCATCACTGGAAGACGTGTTTCTCGATGTCGCGGCTTCCGGAAAGGTCCAGGCATGAGCTGGTTCCGCTTCACCTACTCGCAGTTCCTCCTCTCCCAGCGCGTCTACTGGCGGGACCTGGGCTTCGCCCTGACCGGCGCGCTGCTCCCGCTCGGCCTGAGCCTGGCGTACACCGTGAGCCAGCACGGTGAGGGGGAGATCGCAGGTTTCGACTCGGGGGTGTACCTGCTTCCCGGCTTCATCGGCTTCGTCCTGCTGTGGATCGTGTACAACGTCATCAACTCGGCCGCGTCCCGCCGGGACCGGCTGGTTTACAAAAGGCTGCGCGGCACCCCGCTGCCGGATACGGCCATTCTGGCCGGCGAAGCGGCCAGCGGCAGCGTCACCAGCCTGATCCAGGTCGCCATCCTGGTCGTCGCCGGGGTGGTTGCGATCGACGCGCCCATGCCCCGCAATCCCCTGCTGCTGCTCGTCGGCATCGTGCTCGGGGCGCTGGCCTTCTCCCTGCTGGCCATCGGTCTCTCCGGGCTGTTGCCCAGCGGGGAGGTCTCCACCTGGATCGTCACCCCGGTCATCCTGCTCATGATGATGACCTCCGGCATCGCCATGCCCATTTCGAGCCTCCCGGGCTGGGCGCAGCACATCGCGCCGTATCTGCCCTCCAGTCCGGTCGTCGAGATCGTCAGGACCGCCTACCTGGGCCGGGACTTCGCCAGCGACCCGGCAGCGTCGGGCCACCTCGCCACCGTCGGCTTCGTCGCGTCCTTCCAGGCCTGCGCCGCGCCCATCGGCCTGCTCTGCGCGTGGATGGGCCTGTCGTTCTCGATGGGCAAGCGGTTCTTCCGCTGGGATCCCCGCCGGTCCGCCTGAGTCCCGTCCGGCCGGCCCGGGTACGGCAGGCCGGACGGGGGGCCTGCGGTTGATCGAGCTCGGATACAGTCGCCCTGCAGCACATGGAGAACGATGAGGCGGTGGCAGATGCACGGGCGCACGCCCACCACGGTCGCCCGCGCCGTCGCCTGGCTGATCCTGCTGACGGCAACGGTCTTCCTCCTTGAGGCCATGGCCCTGTGGCTGGCCCACCGGCCGCCCCCCGGCCAGGTCGTCGCCGCCGTACTGGGCTCCGTGGCCTTCGGGTTCGGCTACGCCCGCACGGTGTGGGACGCCGTGGCCCGCGGCAGGGGGCGCAACCGGCACCAGGCGGACCTCGCGGTGTGTGCCAGCGTCTCCTTCGCCATGCTGCTGGCCCTCGGGCCGGCCTGGGGCGCACTGCCCTGCCTGGCCGCCGGAGCGGCCGTGGTGAGCCTCACCCCGCGGAGGTGGGGCTGGGTCGTACCGCTGATCCTCGCCGGCACCGCTCTGGCCGGGCTGATGCTGGCCGTGCCCGCCGACGTACTGGTGGACATGCTGGTCAAGAGCGCCGTCACCGTCATGGTGCTCGGAACGCTGGGGGTGCTGCCCCCGTTCGCCCGGGAGATGCACGACAACCGCGCCGAACTCGCCCGGCTGGCGGTCGTGGAAGAGAGGCTGCGCTTCTCACGCGACCTGCACGATGTGCTCGGCCACGGCCTGTCCGTGATCGGCATGAAGATGGAGGTGGCCCTCCTGCTCATCGGGAACGACCCGGACAAGGCGGCGGGGGAGATCCGGGACGCGCTCGGCATCTCGCGCGAATCGGCTTCCGATCTGCGCACCCTGGTCCGGGGGTACCGCCAGCAGTCCATCGCGGCGGAACTCGACGGTGTGCGCTCCGTCCTCTCCTCCGCGGGCATCGGCTGCCGAGCGGACGAGGTGCCCCCGGACATCCCGCAGCACGTGCAGGACGTGACGGGCTGGATCGTCCGCGAGGGCGTCACGAACATCCTGCGGCACAGCAAGGCCACGGAGTGCCGCATCAAGTTGAGGGTGAACGACGGACGACTCATGATCGAGATCTCGAACGACAACCCGATCGCCCCCGGGTCCGAGGGCCGCACGGGCGGCAGCGGACTGCGCGGTCTGCGGGAACGCCTCGCCGTCGTCGGCGGCGAGCTGACCACGGGCGTCCACAACGGTACGTTCACGCTGCTCGCGCACGCGCCGTTGGGTGAGGGCAAGCGACACGATTCCGGAGCCGAGGTGATCCACAGGTGACGATCCGCATCGTCGTGGCGGACAACGAGCAGCTGATCCGCGACTCGCTGTCCGTCATCCTCTCCGCGCCCGAGGACATGAACGTGGTCGCGGTCGCGGCCGACGGCGCCCAGGCCGTGGCCGCGGTACGCGAGGCCGGCGCCGACGTGGTCGTCCTCGACCTCGACATGCCGGTGATGAACGGACTGGAGGCGGCCGAGGCCGTCCGGGCCGAAGCACCCGACTGCGGAATCGTCATTCTCACCAGTCACGGACGCCCCGGGTACCTGCAGCGCAGCATGCGCCTGGGGGTACGCGGCTTCATCACCAAGGACACCTCGGCCGCGAAGCTGGCCGACGTCGTACGCCAGGTCCACGGCGGCGGCCGGTTCATCGACCCGGAGATCGCCACGGACGCACTGGCCCTCGGCGGCAGTCCGCTCAGCACACGTGAGCGCGAGGTGCTCACCCTCTCCGGCGAAGGGCTCAGGCTCGGAGAGATCGCGGGACGGCTGTGCCTGGCCGAGGGCACCGTGCGGAACTACATGTCCTCGATCATGAGCAAACTCGACGTGGACAACCGGGTCGCCGCCCACCGGGCGGCCAGAGAAGCCGGCTGGCTGTGACAGCTGCGACGGGGGAACACATGGACAGCACCAGCACCAGCACCACCAGCACCACCACCGGCACGGCCCCGCTCCATGAGGCGATCCGGTCGACGGTGGCGGGCCTCGACGGCGTACTGCCGCAGGCCCTCGAGCTCTACCGGGAGCTGCACGCGGCCCCCGAGCTGTCGGGGCAGGAGGAGCAGACCGCCGCGCGCTTCGCCGCATGGCTGAGGGACGCCGGATGCGAGGTGACGCAAGGCGTCGGCGGTCACGGCGTGGTGGGCGTCCTCCGCAACGGCGAAGGCCCGCTGGTGGCGCTGCGCGCCGACATGGACGCCCTCCCGATCGCCGAGTCCACCGGACTTCCGTACGCGAGCACCCGGACCGCGACGACGGACGACGGACGCTCCGTCCCGGTGGCGCACGCCTGCGGCCACGACGCCCATGTCGCGTGTGCGGCCGGCGCGGCATCCCTGTTGGGCCGCGCGCGCGACACCTGGTCCGGGACGTTCATGGTGATCGGGCAGCCCGCCGAGGAGACGCTGACCGGTGCCGGCGCCATGCTGGAGGACGGGCTGTTCGAACGGTTCGGTGTCCCGGACGTGATCCTGGCACAGCACGTCGCGCCCCTGCCGTGCGGAGTCGTCGCCCATGGACCCGGTGCGCTGACGGCGGCGACCACCGTGGTGGAGGTGGTCATCCACGGCCGGGGCGGCCATGGCGCGGCGCCCCACCTGAGCATCGATCCGGTGCTGACGGCCGCGGCCACCGTGCAGCGGCTGCAGTCGGTGGTCTCCCGGGAGAACAACCCGTTCGAACCCCTGGTCGTCACGGTGGGTGCCCTGCGCGCCGGGACCGTTCCCAATGTCATTCCCGACCGTGCCGAGCTGGGCATCAGCATCCGCTGCTATTCCGATGACCAACTGGATCGGGCCGTCGCGGCGGTCGAGCGGATCGTGCGGGCCGAATCTGCGGCGGCGGGATGCCCCCGTGACCCGGACATCACGGTCGGACCCAAGGCACCCGTGAACATCAACGACCCGGCCGCTGCCGCGCGGGTGCACGCCGCCCACACGGCGCTGCTGGGCCCGCGGCGCGTCCTGTCCACGCCGCCGATGCTGGCCGGTGAGGACTTTCCGTTCTTCGCGCACGGATCCACCCCGGCCGTCCCGACCGTGTACTGGTTCCTCGGGTGTGTGAGCGCCGCGGACTGGCGCGCCGCTCCCGGTGGTTCACCGCAGGAGAAGGTGCAGTCCCTGCCCGCCAACCACGCCGCGGACTTCGCTCCGGCCGCGGAGGCCACTTTGCGGCACGGCATCAGCGCCGCGGCCGCCGCGGTACTGGCGCTCGCGTCGGTGGAGCGACGGCAGGGGGCCGAGGCCGGCCACCGGTAGGGGGCGCGCGGCCGCCGTGCGGCGAATTCTGGGCCTTGTCGAGGGGTGCCGCGGGCAGGAGGATGCCTGCGACCGGACAGGGCGACCAGAGGGGGAACGCATGAGGCTGTGGGGGTCACTCGCCCGCGCCGCGCTGGTGCTGGCGTTGGCCGGGGTGGGGTTCGGGGGGACCGCGCAGGCCGCGCCGGCGGCTCCGCGGTTGCTCGTGAAGCGTACGAGCGGGCTGCTCGACGGGGACATCGTCGGGTTCTCGGTCACGGGCGGGCCGGCCAAGGCCTACGTGCTGGTCGAGCTCTGCGCCCCGGACACCGTCGCCGGTGCCTGTGACGCGGACACCGGCCGGCAGTTCCGCGTCCTTCCGGACGGCACGCTCCCGGTGTTCCCGAAGAAGCTCTACGCGCAGCTCGCGACCGGCGCCGGCACCTTCGACTGCCGTACCGCGACCGCCGCCCATCCGTGCCGGCTGGCGCTGACCGACATCACCGGGGCCGTCCTCACCACCGTCCCGCTGGCCTTCCGGCCGCACGGGGAACCGGAGGCGGCGCCCACGTTCCGGGTGGACCCGGACCAGGGGCTGGTGGACGGCCAGTCCGTGCACGCCACCGGGCGGGGCTACGAGCCGCAGTTCCACTCGGCGGTCATGGAGTGCGTCGCGGGTGCCACGGAGGAGGCCGGCTGCCGGGCCCGGGGCCGTCCGCCGATCACCACGGACCAGGGCAGGCTCGACGAGGAGGTCCTCGTCTCGGCGGCGTTCAACACCATCGACGGCCGGGCGGTCGACTGCCGCGTCGCGCCCGGGTGCGAGCTGATGGTCTTCGGGACCCGGGTCCGGGGTCCGCAATCGCTGCAGCACCCCCTCCGCTTCGCCCCGACGCCGACCCCGGCCCGCGACTGACGGCACCCCGCGCACGGCCCGGCTCCCACGAGCGACCACTCGTGGGAGCCGGGCCGTTGTCCGTGCTGGGTCAAGCGGAGCTTCCGGTTTCGTCGAGTGTGGCTTGAAATTGTTCTCTTGGCGAGGAGGGCGGGATGGCTCCGAGGGGTCAATTTCAGCCAATCCAGAGATGATCGATCAGCTTTCGGTCAGGGTGTCTCATCAGTCACTTGGCTTGCGTCAGGCATCTTTTCTGTCAGCGACAGACAGGTAGGCTGCTCCCGCTGGCCGGGCCCGGTCGGTGACGGGGGGAGATCCATTGGGTGAGCGGCTCAGTTTCAGAATTCTTGGTCCACTTATGGCCACCGTGGGGGAGCGGCCGATTCTGGTAGGAGGTGCCCGGCAACGTACGATTCTGGCCCTTCTGCTCCTGAGTCCCGGGCGGATTGTGCCAGTTGACACACTTGTCGATGTAGTCTGGAACGGCAGGCCTCCTGCCACCGCGCGGACGCAGGTGGCCATCGTCATCGCCGCCCTGCGCAAGGCCATCAAGACCGAGGGCGTGACCGAGGAAGTCATCGTCACCGCCCACCCCGGGTACCTGCTGCGTGCGGAGGGGCACGCGCTGGACACGGTCACCTTCACCGGGCTGGTCGCCGAGGCCGAGACCGCGGTCCGCGACGCCCGTCCGGCCGACGCGGCCCGCTGCTACGCCGAGGCCCTGGCGCTGTGGCGCGGACCGGCGCTCGCCGGGGTCACCGGACAGCTCGTCGAGGACGAGGCGGCCCGCTGGGAGGAAGTCCGGATCAACGCCTACGAGGCGATGACCAGCGTCCAGCTGGAGCTCGGCCGGCACCAGCTGCTGCTTCCGGAGCTGGCCGCTACCGTACGGGAACACCCGCTGCGCGAACGCACCCGCTACCACTTCATCCTCGCCCAGTACAGATCCGGGCGGCGGGCCGAGGCGATGGAGAGCTTCCGGGAGGCGAGACGCCAGTTCATCGACGAACTGGGCATGGATCCGGGTCCCGAGCTCCAGGAGCTGCACGACGCGATCCTGCGCGACGACCCCTCCCTGGCGTACGAGGCGCCTGTCGCGGCCGGCGCCGACGCGACGGGCGACGCCTTAGGGGCGCGCAACCGCGTCGTGCCCTCCGAACTGCCCCCCGACGTACCCGGCTTCGCCGGACGCAGGGAGGAACTCATCGCCCTCGACACCCTGGTGGACGGGCAGGGTGAGGACAGTCGCGCGCCCACCGTCGGGCTGATCACGGGCGTCGCGGGCGTGGGCAAGACCGGCCTCGCCGTCCGCTGGGCGCACCGGGTTACCGAACAGTACCCGGACGGGCGGCTGTTCGCCGACCTCCGCGGTTATGACGAGCACCACGCCCCGACCACCGCCGGGGACATATTGAGCCGATTCCTGCGCTCCCTCGGGGTGGAGAGCGAGGAGGTGCCCAACGGGCTGGAGGACCGGATCGCGCTGTACCGCAGCGTCCTGGCCGAACGCCGGGTGCTGCTGGTGCTCGACAACGTACGCACGTTCGCACAGATCCGGCCCCTGCTGCCGGGAAGCGGCGGCTGCACCGTCCTGGTCACGAGCCGGGAGCAGCTGGAGCAGTTGGTCACCTGGCCCCCGCGGGCCCGGGTCCACCTCGGGGTGCTTCCCGAGGACGAGTCCGTCGAGCTGCTCGGCCGGATCGTCGGGGAGGCCCGGATCCTGGCCGCACCCGAGGACTCGGCCCGGCTGGTCGAGCTGTGCGACCGGCTGCCCCTGGCGCTGCGCATCGCCGCGGCCCGACTGGCGTCCAAGCCGCACTGGTCGGTGCGGCACCTGGTGACCCGGCTCAGTGACGGGCGGCGCCGGCTGGACGAGCTCAGCCAGGGCGAGTCCCAGGTCCGGGCGAGCTTCGAGCTGAGCTACCGCTACCTGCACAAGGACGCGGCCCGGCTCTACCGCTACCTCGGGCTGCTCTCGGTACCGGACTTCACCGCGTGGGTCGGCGCGGCGCTGATGGACCAGGACGTGCTCGACGCCGAGCGGCTGATAGAGCACCTCGTGGACGCCCAGTTCCTGGAGGTCGTCGGCGTCGACGCCACCGGGCAGCTGCGCTACCGCTTCCAGAACCTGATGCGGCTCTACGCCGACGAGCTGGCGCGTGAGGAGGAGAGCGAGGAGGACCGGCTGGCGGCCTGCGACCGGGTGTTCCGGACCTGCCTGACCATCGCCGGGGAGGCGCACCGGCGCGAGTACGGAGGTGACTACGGCATCGTGCACAGCGAGGTGCCCCGGCGGGAGATCGACGCGGTCCTGCTGGAGGAACTCCTGGCGGCGCCGTTGGAGTGGTACGAGGCCGAGCGGCTCTCGCTGGTCGCCCTGGTCGAGCAGACGGCCCGCACGGGCCTGTCCGACCTCGCCTGGGACCTGGTCGCCTCGATGACGGTCCTGTTCGAGTCGCGGAACTACCTGGAGGACTGGCGCCGGTGCAGCGAAGTCGCGCTGAAGGCGGCGCGCGGGGCGGACAACCTGCGCGGGGAGGCGGCGATGGAGCAGCAGCTCGGCGCCCTGGACCTGCGGCTGCGGCTGCTCGACCGGTCCGCCGAGCGGCACGAGACGGCCCTCGACCTCTACGCGCGGGCCGAGGACGCGGTGGGCCGGGCCCTGGTCCTGCGCAACCTCGCGGTCATCGACCGGATCCGGGGGGAATACGGCCGGGCCGTGGAGCGGCTGGGTGAGGCGCTCCCGGTGTTCCGCGTGGCGGGTGACCGGGCCTCGGAGGCCTACGTGCTCAACGGGCTGGCCCAGCTCGCCCTCGACCAGGGCCAGCCGGAAGCCGCCGTGGAGCTGGGCCTGGACGCCGTACGGGTCTCCGAGGCCATCCAGGGCGGTGTCTCCCGCAGCCTGGCGCAGGGTGCGTACCGGCTGGCCAGCGCGTACCTGGAGCTGGGCAGGCTGGAGGAGGCCGAGGCGGCCTTCGCCCGTGCGGTGGGCATCGTGGAGGAGAAGTCCGACCTGCTCGGGCAGGCCTACGCGCTGCTGGGCCTGGCGCAGACCCGGCACTCGGCAGGCGCTGCCGAGGCGGCCGAGCGGACCTTCCTGGAGGCCCTGGAGGCGGCCCGGCGCACCCGGAGCCCGATGATCGAGGGACAGATCCGGCTCGCGCTCGGCGAGGCCTACCGGGGGAGCGGGCGCGACGAGGAGGGGCAGGCGCACCTGCGGGCCGCGCTCGGCATCTTCCAGGGCATCGGCGCCCCGCCGTGGGAGGAGAAGGCGGTGCGGGCGCTGGACCGGCCGGGTTCCGGCGGCGCGCCGGCGCCCGGGGGTGCGGGGAAGAACGCGTAAGCGTGCAATAACCCGGCGATAAAGCGGATCCCTAGCGTCATCGCAGACGAGAAAACTGCCGAGCTGTGGAGTCTGCGATGTCACGTACGACCGGCGCGCCCTCTTTCGCCGTGATCCCCGGCGCCCAGGTGCACGAAGTCCTGGACGGCCGTGCGCCCGAAGTGGTCGGATTGATCGAATCCGCATATCGGGTGCACGGTGAGGGCGGGACGGTGAATCCGCCGTCCTATTTCCTGCGCTTTCCCGACCGGCCGACCTCGCGCATCATCGCGCTTCCGGCGTCCATCGGGGGAGGGGCGCCGGTCGACGGAGTGAAGTGGATTTCCAGCTTCCCCGAGAATGTGGCGGCAGGAATTCCGCGCGCCTCGGCCGTACTGATCCTCAACGACCCGCAGACCGGCTACCCGATCGCCTGCCTGGAATCCTCGATCATCAGCGCGGCCCGCACCGCCGCCTCCGCCGCGCTGGCGGCCGACCGGCTCAGCCCGGCCGGCCGCCGCCCGCGCCGGATCGGCTTCTTCGGCGTCGGCCTGATCGCCCGCTTCATCCACCAGTACCTGGCGGGCACGGGCTGGGAGTTCGACGAGATCGGCGTGCACGACCTGTCCACCGAGCACGCCGAGGGCTTCGCCGACTACCTCACCCGCTCCGGCGAGCAGGGACCGGTCACCGTCCACGACAGCGCCGAGAAGCTGATCCGCGAGAGCGACCTGGTCGTCTTCGCGACCGTGGCGGGCACCCCCCACGTCACCGACCCGCAGTGGTTCGGGCACAACCCGCTCGTGCTGCACGTCTCCCTGCGCGACCTGTCGCCCGAGGTGATCCTCTCCGGCTTCAACGTCGTCGACGACATCGAGCACTGCCTCAAGGCCGACACCTCCCCCCACCTGGCCGAACAGCTCACCGGAAGCCGCGAGTTCGTCGACGGCACCCTCTACGACGTGCTCTCCGGGAAGCTTCCCGTCCCCGAGGACAAGCCCGTCTTCTTCTCCCCCTTCGGCCTCGGCGTGCTCGACCTCGCGGTCGGCCGGCACATCTACGACACCCTCCACGCGCAGGGCCGGCTGGCCGTCGTCGAGGACTTCTTCCACGAGATGCGCCGCTACGGCTGAGGCCTCCCGCTCCCCGCAATCCCCCACGGCCGCCCCCACCACGGCCCCGAGCCACCCGAGGAAAGTGAACCGGTGACCACACTGCTCGACACCACCACTCGGGCGCCGGCCGACCACGGCCGGCGCCCCCTCCCCGTCCGGATCGAGGAGAGCGCCCTCGACCCGCACCCGCCCATGGAGCTCTACGAGGCGCTGCGCGCCCGGTTCGGGGAGGACGTGTTCCTCCTGGAGTCCCTGGAGAGCCCCGAGTTCGACGGGAACTCGGCCGTCGTCGGCTTCGGCCGGCTCGCCGAGCTGCGGATCCACCCGGGGCGGATCTCCGCCGTCGGCGTGGCCCCCGTCCTGGCCGAGCTGTCCGCGGTCGCCGACCGGCTCGGGCTGGTCGAAGGACCCGGCGGAGACCGGCTGTTCGAGCGGCCCGGCCAGGTCTGGGACGTACTGCGGTCCGTGCAGGCGTCCTTCGACGTCGACAGCACCCGCCCCGAGTACGCCTTCGGCTTCCTCGCCACCATCGGCTACGGCGCCGCCTGGTACATGGAGGAGCTCCCCGCCCGCGACGGCTCCGGCGACGAGGCCCCCGACCTGGTCCTGACCCTGTTCCAGGACACCGTCTGGTACGACCTGGACGCCGGCACCGCCGTCCGGCTGGCGGCCCGGAGCGAGGCCTTCGGCCCCGACGGCGGCCCCGCCGCCCGCACCGACCTCGCCGGGATCGTCGAACGGCTGACGGCCGGCATGGCCGAGCCGGCCGGCCGGGCCCCCGGGGCCCCCGCCCCGCTGGCAGTCCGCGACAGCACGGACGAGGCCGCCTTCCTGGGCAACGTCGAACGCTGCCTGCGCCACATCGGCGTCGGCGACATCTACCAGATCCAGATCGGTCACCGCATCGAGGTCGACACGGCGCTGACCCCCGCGGACGTCTACCGCCGGCTGCGCGCGCGCAACCCCTCCCCGTACATGTACCTCGTCCCCCGCGACGGCTCCACGCTGATCGGCGCCAGCCCCGAGGTGCTCTTCCGCACCGAGGGCGACCGGATCGTCATGCGTCCCATCGCCGGCACCACCCCGCGCAGCGGGGACCCGGCGGTGGACGGGCCCCGGATCGAGGCCCTGCTCGCCAGTGAGAAGGAGCGGGCCGAGCACGTGATGCTGGTCGACCTGTGCCGCAACGACATCGGCCGCGTCAGCCTGCCCAGCACCCTGGACGCCCGCGACGTCATGACGGTCGAGACCTTCTCGCACGTCTTCCACCTGGTCTCCACGGTCGAGGGCCTGCTCGCCCCGGGGGAGGACACCTGGTCCGCGCTGGCCGCCACCTTCCCCGCCGGAACCGTCACCGGAGCCCCCAAGATCCGCGCCATGGAGATCATCTCCGAACTGGAGAGCGATTCCCGGGGCATGTACGCGGGGGCCGTCGGCCTGGTCGACGTCCGCGGCTGGTCCCGGCTGGCGCTGTGCATCCGTACGGTCACCCACGACGGGTCGACGTACTCCACCCAGAGCTGCGCCGGCATCGTCGCGGACTCCTCGCCCGCCGCCGAGTGGCGCGAGACCCTGCACAAGATGGGGGCCGCCTACTGGGCGCTCACCGGTGAGGAGCTGCTCCCGTGAAGGTCCTGCTCGTCGACGCGTACGACAGTTTCACCCACATCATCGACCAGTACCTGCGCACCCTCGGCGCCACCACCGAGGTCGTCCGCTCCCGCACCCGGAGCCCCGACGAGCTCGCCGCGCGGCTGCCGGACGCCGTGGTCCTGGGCCCCGGCCCGGGACACCCCGCCGAGTCGGGCCACGTCGAGCTGGTGCACCGCTTCGCCGGGCGGGTGCCGCTGCTCGGCATCTGCCTCGGTCACCAGGCCGTAGGCCTGGCCTACGGGGGCCGCGTGCAGGTGGCGGACCGGCTCAAGCACGGCAAGACCAGCGAGGTCGCCCATGACGGCGCCGGGGTCTTCGCCGGGCTCGACGCCCCCATGACCGCCACGCGCTACCACTCGCTCATCGTCGCCGAACCCCTGCCGCAGGAGCTGATCGCCACCGCGCACGCCGTGGACGACGGCTACGTGATGGGACTGCGCCACCGCACCCTCGCCGTCGAAGGGGTCCAGTTCCACCCCGAGTCGATCACCACGGTCGGCGGCATGCGGCTCCTGGAGAACTTCCTCACCACCGCACGGACCCAGCCCGCAGACGCCCTCGCCGGGTGACAAAGGAGCATTTCGTGGACCACGTGGATTCCTGGCGGGCCCTGCCCGCCGCACAACAGCCCGAGTGGCCCGACAGAGCGGCCCTGGACGCCGTACGGGCGCAACTGCGCGACAGCGTTCCGCTCGTCGTCGCCGCCGAGTGCGAGCAGCTGAAGGCGCGCCTCGGCGCCGTCGCCAGAGGGGAGGCCTTCCTGCTCCAGGGCGGGGACTGCGCCGAGACCTTCGCGGACGTGCGGGAGGACTCCGTACGCCGCAAGGTGCGCACCCTGCTCCAGATGGCGCTCGTCCTCCAGTACGCCGCCTCCGTGCCGGTCGTGAAGATCGGGCGGATGGCGGGCCAGTACGCCAAACCCCGCTCCAAGCCCACCGAGACCCGCGACGGGGTGACCCTGCCCGCCTACCGGGGCGACGCCGTCAACGGCTTCCCCTTCGAACCGGGCGAGCGGGAACCGGACCCCGGCCGGCTGCTGCGGATGCACCAGGCGGCCTCCGGCACGCTGAACCTCGTACGGGCCTTCACCACGGGCGGCTACGCGGACCTGCGCCAGGCACACGCCTGGAACCAGGACTTCGTGGCCCGCTCACCCGTCGGCGAGCGGTACTCGGCCCTCGCCACCCAGATCGACCAGGCCCTCAACTTCATGCGGGCCTGCGGGGCCGACGAACGCATCCAGCACGCCGTGGAGTTCTTCGTCAGCCACGAGGGACTGCTGCTGGAGTACGAGGAACCGCTGGTCCGTGAGGACCCGACGACCGGGCGGCGCTACTCGGGCAGCGGCCACATGCTGTGGATCGGGGAACGCACCCGGGACCTGGACGGGGCCCACGTGGAGTTCTTCTCGAAGATCGCCAACCCGATCGCGGTCAAACTCGGCCCGACCACCGACTCCGACACGGTGCTGCGGCTGATCGACCGGCTCGACCCCGAACGGGAGCCCGGCCGGCTCACGTTCATCGTCCGCATGGGCGCCGGGCAGGTCCGCGAGCGGCTGCCCGTGCTGGTGGAGAAGACGGCCGCGGAGGGGGCGCCGGTGGCATGGGTCAGCGATCCCATGCACGGCAACACCTTCGAGGCGCCGTCGGGGCTCAAGACCCGCCGCTTCGACGACATCGTCGACGAGGTGAAGGGCTTCTTCGAGGTCCACCGCGAGCTCGGGACGCATCCCGGGGGCGTGCACCTGGAGTTCACCGGGGGCGATGTCACCGAATGCGTGGGCGGCGGTGAGGAAGTGAGCCTGGACGGGCTGAGCGAACGCTATGAATCCACTTGTGACCCGCGGCTCAACCGCACCCAGTCACTGGATCTGGCCTTCCTGGTGGCCGAGATGTACCGGGAACGCTGAGCCTCCGCTTCCGGCTTTATCGCCGACCGGGCCGCGACGGGTCCTCAAGCGGTCCTCCAGCGGCCCCGGTCCGCTGGTCAAGCGGTGCCCCGATGCTCGTTATCGACATCGGGGCACCATCTGACCAGCAGTTATATCGTCATTATCGAAATGTGCCAGGCCCTGGAAGCAGAGCGATATCAGCTCGAAGCCGCTCCTTCCTAGTGTTCTTCTCACCGGAACAGACCGGAACTCAAGTGGGACTCAACGGGGGAGAAGAACCGAGATGCAGAACACGTGGCGCACCCAGGTCAAGCGGATCACCATCGCCATCGCCGTGGCCGTGGCCGTGGCCGGCGGAGTGCAGATCGCCGAAGAGGGATCCGACGCCGCCCCGGTCAGCATCACCGCCGACGGCACCCCGGGTGCCACGCCCGTCCCCGTTCCCACCACCACGTCCGAATCCGGAGAATGGCACTGATGGACCGCAACTGGAGCACGCTGCTGGAGACCCTCCTCGCCGGCCGGGACCTCGCTCAGGCCGACACCGGCTGGGCCATGCACCAGGTCATGCGCGGCGAGGCCACCGACGCCCAGCTCGCCGGCTTCCTGGTCGCCCTGCGCGGCAAGGGGGAGACGGTCGGCGAACTGGAGGGTCTGGTACGTGCCCTGCTCGACCACGCGGTGACCCTCGACGTGCCCGGCGCCACGGTCGACGTGGTCGGCACGGGGGGCGACGGCGCCCGTACGGTCAACATCTCCACCATGTCGGCGATCGTCGCGGCCGGCGCCGGGGCCCGGGTCGTCAAGCACGGCAACAGGGCGTCGAGTTCGGCCTCGGGATCCGCGGACGTGCTGGAGGCGCTCGGGGTCACCCTGCGCCTGCCGCCGGCCCGGGTCGCGGCGCTGGTGGAGGAAGCGGGGATCACCTTCTGCTTCGCCCCCGACTTCCACCCCTCGATGCGGCACGCCTCGCCGGTGCGCAAGCAGTTGGGGATCCCGACCGTCTTCAACGCCCTCGGGCCGCTGACCAACCCGGCCCGGCCGACCGCCCAGGCGGTCGGGGTGGCCGACGCGCGGCTGCTCCCGCTCATCGCGGGGGTGCTGGCCCGCAGGGGCACGAGCGCCCTGGTGTTCCGCGGGGACGACGGGCTCGACGAGCTCAGCGTCACCAGCACCTCGACCGTGCTGAGCGTCGAGGGGGGAAGGGTCCGGGAGGAATCCTTCGACCCCCGCGACCTCGGCATCGCGTTCGCCCCGGCCGACGCCCTGCGGGGCGCCGACGCCGCGTACAACGCGCAGGTGGCCCGACGGCTGTTCGCCGGCGGGGAGCGGGGCCCGGTCCGCGACGCGGTGCTGCTGTCGGCGGGGGCCGCGCTGGCCGCCGCCGGGCCGGCGGGCGGGCGCGGGGTCACCGAGCGGCTGCGGGAAGCCGTCGCCGTGGCGGCGGAGGCCCTCGACTCGGGGGCCGCGGAAGCGGTGCTGGACCGCTGGGTGCGGGCCGCCGCCGGACACGCCGGGGCACCGCTCGCCGCGGCGGGGCGGTGAGCGGTGGACACGTAGGGCGGGCATGACGCGCGAAACACGGGCGTGCGGCCGTACCGGTCCCTGGGAGGGGGACGGTACGGCCGCACGGCGGGTCGCGGTCAGGGAACGGGTGCGGGTGCGGGAGCGGGTCCCGGTGGGGTACGCCTCAGGAGACCGCGGCGGCCTGGGCCGGCAACTGCACCGGATCGTGTGCCAGGGGACCGTCGGCCGTGTCGTCGGCCTCCGTGCCCCGTGGCACCTTCCGGCGGATCCAGGACAGCGCGGGGCTGGTGACCGCCGTGGTGAGCAGGGCCATCAGGACCAGCATGGTGAACAGGTCCGGCCCGATCACCCCCAGTTCCAGCCCCAGGTTCAGCACCACCAGCTCGGTCAGACCGCGGCAGTTCATCAGGGCGCCGATCGACATGGCGTCCCGCCAGGACTGGCCGGTGGCCCGCGCCGCGGAGGTGCTGCCGCCCCACTTGCCGAGGAAGGCGACGACCATGACGGCCAGGGCCCACACCCACATCATCGGGTCGGCGACCACCAGCCCCACGTCGGTGCGCAGACCGGTGTTGACGAAGAACAGCGGCAGCAGGATCGGGATGGTGAAGGCCCGCAGCCGGGCCGCGCACAGCTCGATCACCCGGGAGCCGCGCGGGGTGATCACGCCGAAGACGAAGGCGCCGAACAGGGCGTGCACGCCGATCTTGTCCGTGGTGAAGGCCGACAGGCACAGCCCGCTGAACAGTACGACCAGCACGACGGAGTCCACCGTACGGGCGGCCCGCGTCGCCCACTTGGCCAGCAGCGGCCGGACGGCGTAGATCATGAAGGCCAGGAACAGGGCCGCCAGGGCCGCCGTGGTGGCCGCCTCGATGGGGGAGCTGCTGGTGCTGACGGCGACCACCGCGGCCAGCAGGCACCAGGCGGTCACGTCGTCCACCGCCGCGCAGGCCATGGCCAGGGCGCCGATCCGGGTGTTGTAGAGCCCCCGGTCGGTCAGGATCCGGGCCAGCACCGGGAACGCGGTGATGCTCATGGACACCGCGATGAACAGGACGAACGCGATCTTGGAGACCCCCTTGGGGGCCAGCGTGTCGTACATCAGGAGGGCCAGCCCGGAGCCGAGGAGCAGAGGGAGCGCGATGCTCGCCTGGCTGACGGCGATGGCCGTACGGCTGTGCCCGCGCAGGGCGGAGAGGTTCAGCTCCAGGCCCACGAGGAACATGAACGCCAGCAGACCCAGATTTCCGAACGCCCCGGTGAACGGCAGGACCGTCCCGGGGAACAGCCATGTCTGGGCCGAGGGCCACAGCCAGCCGAGGAGCGAGGGGCCCAGCAGGATGCCGACGGCGATCTCGCCGACCACCGGCGGCTGACCGAGGCGGCGGAAGAGCATCGCGCCGGCCTTGCACGAGATGATGACCGCGGGGATCGCGATCAGCAGGTCGGGGAGCGGGTCACGGGCGGACACGGGCGGCCTCCTTGGGTGCCGACGCGGCCGACGCGGCCGACGGGGCCGACGCGGTCAACGGGGCGGACGGGGCCGGCGTGGCGGCGGCGGGCGGGGCGGGTATCGCCGGCAGGGGTGGGGCCGCGGCGGGCGGGCCGGGCACGGCGGTGGCATCGGTCCAGCGGGCGTACCTGCGCTTGCCGTACAGCAGGGGCTCCTCCCCGTCGTGCAGCGAGACCCGGGTGACCCGGACGAACACCGCGGTGTGGTCGCCGAACTCGACGGCCCTGACCACCTCGCCGTCGGCGACGGCGTGCGAGGCCGCCGCCAGGTGCGGGCCGCCGGCCCCCAGCGGGAGCCGCCACTCGGTCCGCGCGAAGCGGTCCGGGGCGCCCGAGGCGAACAGGTCGGAGACGGGACGGGCGTTCTCGTGGAGCAGGTTGACGGCGACCTGGCCGGTCTCCAGCACGGCCTGCACGGTCGGGCTCTGCGTGCGCAGGCACAGCACGACGGTGGGCGGGGAGAGGGCCACGCTGGCGAGGGAGCTGCAGGTCATGCCGCGCGGCTCGGAATCCGTGCCGATCGTGGTGATCACCGAGACACCGGACGGGAACGCCGACATCAGGGGGCGGATGTCGGCTTCGGCCGCGCCGTCGGACTGATCGGCGCGCAGGGACGGGGAGGGCTGGGAGGTACGGGACATCTGTGGGGACTCCTGGGGATCGGGGTGCGGCGCGGGCCCGGAAGCCGGAGGGAGGGGCCGGCTCCGGGCCTGCGCACCGGGAGGAAGCGACTGCGGACTAGCCGTGCAGCTTGCGCAGGTAGTCGTACGTGCTCGGCAGCGTGTCGAGGAGGTGCTCCTGCTCCTGCTTGACCTTGCCGAACATGGCCTCGGCGCCCGCCACGGAATCGGGCTTGTGCGCGAGGATCGGCAGGGGGGCGTCCGGTTCGAGGCCGAGGCCCGCGAAGACGCAGTAGTAGCTGCCGTTGGTCCAGAAGTTCCGGAATTCCGCCTCGAAGTTCCCGTAGTACGTGGACTCGTCGGCGATCGGGGAGTTGATCGCCAGGCCGGCCTTGTACGCGGAGATCTTCTCCTGGATGTTCTGCGGCAGCGTGAGTTCCTTGTTCGCCCGCCAGAACGGGGTGTCATTGCGCGGCGCGTAGTAGAAGTGCGCCTGGATGAAGTCGCGGGTGTCGTCGAACATCACCTCGATCTCGCGGTTGAAGCTGTTGGCCAGCTCCGGGTTGAAGGTGCGGTCCGGGAAGTGCTTCGCCAGCTGGTAGATGGCCGCGGTGATGAAGTAGATCCCGGTCGATTCCAGCGGCTCCAGGAACGCGGAGGAAAGGCCGATGCTCACCACGTTGTTCACCCAGGCGCGACGGTTGCGGCCCACCCGGAACTTCACGTGGTTGAACTTCGTCGTCTCCGGGTCGAGGCCCCACAGCGCGCTGAATTCCTTGGTGGCCTCCTCCTTGGTCGTGAACTTGCTGGAGTAGACGTAGCCGGAGCCGAAACGGCCCAGCATCGGGATCTTCCAGGTCCAGCCGGAGGACATCGCGATGGCGGAGGTGTACGGCTCGATGCCGTTGGCCTCGTCGTCGTGCGGAACGGCGGTGGCGACGGCGCTGTCACACAGCAGGTGGTCGCTCATGTCGATGAACGGCTCTTCGAGGGCCTGGTTGATGAGCAGGCCGCGGAAGCCGGAGCAGTCCACGAACAGGTCGGCCTCCAGGACCCTGCCGTCCTTGGTGTGGAGGGCCTTGATGAAGCCGCGCTCGTCCTTCTCCGCGCGGGTCATCTCGCCCTGCACGTGGTTGACGCCCTGCTTCTCGGTGGCGAAGCGGCGCAGGAAGTCGGCGACCAGGGCCGCGTCGAAGTGCCAGGCGTAGCGGGTGGACGGGGTGCCGTCGAGCCACTTCGGGGACTTCTTCGCGTCCATGACCGGGGGCTCGCGGAAGCACGCGTAGTCGAACGGCTCCTCGGTCTGGCCCTCCAGCTTCCGCTTGGCCCAGTAGTGCGACATCGGGACGTTGTCGCTGTCCGGCAGGATGCCGAACGGGTGGTAGAAGTGGTCCGGCCCGCCGTTCTCCAGCTCCCGCGCGTTCGGCTCGCCCTGGCCGCCGGTTCTCCAGTTGACGAAGCGGACGGCCATCTTGAAGCTGGCGTTGCACTCCCGCATCCACTCCTCCTCGGCGATGCCGAGGTATTCGAAGAGGACCTTGTGCAGGTTCGGGACGGTGGCTTCACCGACACCGATCCGCGGGATCGCCGGAGCCTCCAGGACCGTGATGTCCACCGTGCCCTGGAGGGCCTTGCCGAGATAGGCGGCGGTCATCCAGCCGGCGGTTCCGCCGCCCAGGATGACGACTTTCTGAATGCGCGAGTCGGTGCCGGTCATGTGAGGGACTCTCTCTTCCGTCTTCATGGGGGACTTCCGTGGTGCGATGTGGAAGAGATTCAGGCCATCGACTATGCGCCACCTATAACCGGCCGTATGGCGTCGATATAGCGGATTGGCCGAATCTCAATCACGCTGTATCCGCACCCCGCAACTCCCAGCAGAGGATGGCTGCATCAGATGCCGTACGAAGAAGGGACGAAGGGAATCCTCTCCACCGTGGGAGGAACTCCGCTCATCGAACTGGAGCGTTTGCTGCCGGGCCTCGGCTCGCGGGTGTTCGCCAAGGTGGAGCGGTTCAATCCCGGAGGAAGTATCAAGGACCGCTCAGCACTCTCCATGGTGCTGGCGCGCATCAGAACCGGGGAACTCGTACCCGGAAAATCAACCGTGATCGAGTCGAGTTCCGGCAATCTCGCGATCGGGCTCGCCCAGATCTGCGGGTATTTCGGACTGCGTTTCATCTGCGTGGTGGACGCCAGGACGACCCGGCAGAACGTCGCGATCCTGCGGGCCTACGGGGCCGAGGTCGAGATCGTCGTCGACCCCGATCCGGCCACCGGTGAACTGCTGCCGGCCCGGCTCCGCCGGGTGGCCGACCTCGTCGCCGTGACGCCCGACGCCTACTGGCCCGACCAGTACTCCAACCCCCTCAACCCCATCGCCCACCAGAACACGATGCGCGAGATCGCCGAGGCCCTCGACGGCCGCGTCGACCAGCTCGTCGTGGCCGCGGGCACCAGCGGAACCCTGGGCGGCTGCGCGGAGTACATCCGCCGGCACGGGATGAACACCACGATCAACGCCGTGGACGCCATCGGCAGCGTGCTCTTCGGCCCGCAGGAGCGCCGCACCCGGCTCATCCCGGGCCACGGCGCCTCGGTGGTGCCCCGGCTGCTGCGTCCCTCGGACGCGGACCGGGTCATCCACGTCGGCGACCTCGACTGCGTCGTCGGCTGCCGGCGCCTCGTCCGTGACGAGGCGGTGCTCGCCGGCGGCTCCTCAGGGGCCGTCGTCGCGGCACTGGAACGGATCGCCCCCGACATCATCCCCGGCTCGAACGTGGTGCTCGTCCTGCCCGACGGCGGCGACCGCTACCTGGAGACGATCTACGACGACGCCTGGGTGTACCGCCAGTTCGGCGAGGTCTCGCACCTGTGGAAGGAGCCCCGGTCCGCGGGCCTCACTCCGCACCTGGTGGATATAGGCCACTGATAGCGGCCCCTCCCACCATCGAACCATCGCACCACCGCTGGCCCCGCCAGCCCCCCACCCCGAAAACCCACCGGGCGCCCACCCGGCACGGCACCGGCAGGTCCGCCGCGGACCGCCCTTCACCTGGAGGAACATCAGATGACCACCCAGATCCCCGCCCTCGACGCCGGGCGCAAGGAGCAGATCAAGGAAATCGTCTGCGACATCCTCGAACTCGACCTCGACGAGGTGACCGAGACGAGCCTCTTCAAGGAGGAGCACGACGCGGACTCCCTGCGCACCATCGAGATCCTGGCCTCGCTGGAGCGGGTCTTCGGCATCACGCTGGAGCAGTCCGAGCTCAGCCGCATGGTCAACCTGGTCGGCGTCTACGCCGTGATCGCGGAGGCCGAGGGCAAGTGACCACCGAGACGGCCGCGACGGGGCAGCGGACCGCTGCCCGGCACCGGGTGGTGATCACGGGTCTCGGTGTCGTGACGAGCATCGGCACGGGCGTGGACGCCTTCGCCGAGGGCCTGCGCGCCGGACGCAGCGGGGCCAAGCCCATCAGCGCGTTCGACACCACCGGCTTCGCCCACTCCAACGCCTGCGAGATCACCGACTTCGAGCCGGAGGCCTGGCTGCGCGAGCTGCCGGCCGACGAGCTCGGCCGGGCCGCCCAGTTCGCGGTCGCCGGGGCCCGGATGGCGGTGGCCGACGGCGGTCTCACCGAGGCGGACGTCCGGGCCAGGCGCTCCCTGGTCTCGGTCGGCACCACCGACGGCGAGTCCCGCGACCTGGACCACCTCACCGGGCTCCAGGTCGCCGGGGACGAGGACGCCCTCGACCCGGTGGTCGCCCGCCGCGTCTGGCCGGGCCGGCTCTCCGCCGGCATCGTCCGCGAACTCGGCCTGGAGGACGTGGAGACGGTCACCGTCCCCACCGCCTGCGCCGCCGGGAACTACGCGGTCGGCTACGGCTACGACGCGATCAGCTCCGGAGACGTGGAGATGGCCCTGTGCGGCGGGGCCGACGCCCTGTGCCGCAAGACGTTCACCGGCTTCTACCGGCTCGGGACCATCGCCCCCGACGTGTGCCGGCCCTTCGACGCCGACCGGCAGGGCATCCTCACGGGCGAGGGCGCCGGCATCCTGCTCATGGAGTCGCTGGAGTCCGCGCTGGCCCGCGGCGCCCGGATCTACGCCGAGGTCCTCGGCTACGGCCTGTCCTGCGACGCCAGCCACCCGGTCGCCCCCGACCGGGACTCGATCGCCCGCTGCATCACCGCGGCGCACGCCAACGCCGGGATCACCCCCGCCGACGTGGACTTCATCTCCGCGCACGGCACCGGGACCAGGGCGAACGACGTCACCGAGGTCGGCGCGATCCGTCAGGTGTTCGGCGAGGACCTGCCGCGCACCGTCTCCATCAAGTCGATGATCGGCCACACCATGGGCGCCGCCAGCGCCCTGGCCTCGGCGGCCTGCGCCCTCGCCCTGCGCGAGGGATTCATCCCGCCGACCATCAACCACCGCACCACCGACCCCGAGTGCGGCGTGGACTGCGTACCGAACGAGGCGGTCGAAGCCGACCTCAAGGTCGTGCAGAACAACGGACTCGCCTTCGGCGGCAACAACGCCGTCCTCGTCCTCGGCCACTGGGAAGACAGGAGCGCAGTCGCATGACGGAAACAGCAGCGGCGCGGCCCCGCGAGCGCCGGCTCGTCATCTCGGGCTGGGCCGTGACCTCCCCGTACGGCCTGGGCCGCCGGTCCTTCGCCGAGGGACTCCTGGCCGGGACCACGGCGACCTCCGCCGTCGACGGCGGGCAGTGGCCGGTCCCCTACGGGGAAGCGGGCCTCGTCCCGGGCTTCGACATCAAGGCCGTGCTCGGCCGCAAGGGCACCCGCTCCATGGACCGGGCCACCGGGATCGCCGTCGTCACCGTCGGCGAGCTCCTGGAGGACTTCGGCCAGGGCCTGGCCGCCGACCCGGAGAAGACCGGGCTGGTGCTCGGCACCTCCGGCAGCGTCCAGTCCATCATGGACTTCACCCGGGACGCCCTGACGGGGGAGAAGCCCTACCTCGTCGACCCGGCCCGGTTCCCCAACACGGTGATGAACTGCCCGACGGGCCAGAGCGCCATCCGGCACACCCTCAAGGGCCCCAACGTCACCGTCTCCGGCGGCTCGGCCACCGGCCTGCTGGCCCTGAACTACGCCTCCCGGCTGCTGCGCGGCGGCCACGCCAACGCGCTGCTGGCCGGCGCGGCCGAGGAGTTCTCCGTCCAGCGGGCCCGCCTGGAGCGGGTCGCCGACCACGGCGGGGCCGAGGCCGACCCGCTCGGCGAGGGCGCCGCGCTGTTCCTGCTGGAGAGCGGGGAGGCCGCCCGCGAGGGAGGCCGACGGGTGCTCGCCACCGTCCTCGGTTCCCGCTTCCGGGCCTTCCCGGAGAGCGGACGCGCCGGGGCCGCGCTGGCCCGCTGCGTCGCCGAGGTGCTCGCCGACGCGGGCGTGGGCCCCGAGGAAGTCGCCCTGATCGCGCCGGGCACCCCGCCGGGGCAGCTCGGCAAGCAGGAGGAGTCCGCGCTGGAGGGGATCGGCGGCGAGCGGATCGCCGTACGCCCGCTCGTCGGCGACGCGACCGCCGCCTCGGCCGCCTTCCAGCTGGCCGCCGTCCTGGCGCACGCCGGTGCGGACCCCGCCCTGGTGGACCGGCTCGCGCTGGTCACCGCCCTGGACCGGGACGGCACCGTCGGAGCCACCCTGCTGCGGCTCGGCTGAGACCGGCGAGGGGGGCGCACGCCACCGCGCCCCCCGGCCCCGTACCGCACCCCGCGCACCATCCCCCCATCCCCCGCGCTTACCCGCGTACGCGCGCACCCGCGTCCCGAAGAGAGAGGCATCTATCCATGTCCGAGACACCGAGGCCGGTAGCCCTCGTCACCGGCGGCTCGCGCGGCATCGGCCGGGCCGTGGTGGAGACCCTGGCACGGGACGGCCACGACGTGGCCTTCTGCTACCAGTCCAACGAGGAGGCCGCCGAGCTCGCCGCGAAGGCCGCCCGGGAGCTGGGGGCGCGGGTGCTGGCCCGCCGCGTGGACGTCACGGACCGCGAGCAGGTCCGGGCCTTCACCGCGCAGGCCGAGGCCGAACTGGGCCCGGTGGAGGTGCTGGTCACCGCCGCCGGCATCGTCCGCGACGGCCACCTCGCGATGATGAAGGACGAGGACTGGGACGCGGTGGTCCGCACCAACCTCGACGGGACGTTCAACTTCGCCAAGGCGCTGGCCTTCCCGATGATGAAGCGCCGCCGCGGCACCATCATCACCCTCTCCTCGGTCGCCGCCGCCGGCAACGCCACGCAGAGCAACTACTCCGCGACCAAGGCCGGGATCATCGGCTTCACCAAGGCCCTGGCCAAGGAGTCCGGCCGCAGCGGCCTGCGGGCCAACGCCGTCGCCCCCGGATTCATCGCCACCGACATGGTCGGGGGCCTGTCCGAGAAGCACGCCAAGGAGATGACGTCCCGGATCCCGCTGGGCCGCTTCGGCGAGGCCCACGAGGTCGCCGAGCTGGTGTCCTTCCTGGCCTCCGACCGCGCCGCGTACATCACCGGACAGGTCTTCCACATCGACGGCGGTCTGGTCGTCTGACCGGCCCCCACCAGTCCGACCAGCCTGATTCACAGAGGAGTTCGACATGGCCGGCCGTGCCGCCAAACCGCCCCGGTTCTACTTCAACCTGCGCAGCCCCTACAACTTCTTCGTCCTGCACGACCTGGAGCGCGAGCACCCCGGTCTGCTCGACCAGGTCGAATGGCGCCCCTTCTGGGAGCCCGACGAGACCAGCGCCAAGCTGCTGGACGAGGCCGGCGGGCAGTTCCCGTACACCCCCATGACCCGCGCCAAGCAGTTCTACATCCTGCGTGACGTACGCCGCCTCGCGGCCGAGCGCGGGCTGGCGCTGACCTGGCCGGCCGACCGCGCGCCGTGGTGGGAGCCGGCCCACCTGACCTGGTTCCTCGCCGTGGACGCGGGCCTGGGCCGGGAGTGGGTGGCCCGCGCGGGCCGGGCCCGCTGGCTGGAGGGACGCGACATCTGCGACCCCGCGACCATCCTCGAACTGGCCGTGGAGACCGGCCTCGACGCCGACGCGGTGGCCGCCGCCACCGACAGCCCGGAGCTGCGCGAGCGGGCCGTCGCCGCCCTGCTGGACGTGCACCGCGACGGGGTCTTCGGCGTCCCGTTCTTCGTCAACGGCAGCGAGCCCTACTGGGGCCTGGACCGGGTGGCCGCCTTCGCCGCCTCCTTCGGGGACGCCGCCCCCGCGGCCCCCGCCGCGCAGCCCGCCGAGACGGAGCTCGCGGTGGTCGGCGCCGGGCGCACCACGGACATGAGCCACGCGGGAGGCTGCGGATGACCGCCGTGACCGCCGTGACGGACACCGCCGCCGAGGGGCCCGGCGCCGTGCGGGCGCTGCCCCTGACCGCGATCCAGCAGTCCATGTGGACCGCCTACCGGGTCTCCCCCGAGGCCTCCGCCTACAACATCGTCATGCCGCTGCGGCTGCGCGGCCGGGTCGACCCCGCCGCCATGGACGCCGCCGTCACCGCCGTCGGCGCCCGCCAGGAGCTGCTGCGCTCGGTGTTCACCGAGAACGCCGAAGGGGTCCGCCGCACCGTGGGCGAACAGCCCCTGGTCCGGCTGGAGTTCCGCGACCTCGACGGCGCCGGCGAGGAGGCCCTGCACCGGGCCGCCGAGGAGGCCGGGGCCCAGCCCTTCCGCCTGGAGTCCGCGGCCTTCCGCGTGGTGCTGCTGCGCAACACCGACGAGGACTGGGCGCTGGTCACCTCCGCCCACCACATCGTCAGCGACTTCACCTCGCGCTGGCTGCTGGTGCGCGACGTCCTCGACGCCTACGAGGGCTTCGCGTCCGGGCAGGAACCCCGCTGGCGGCCCATCCCCGGCTCCTACGCCGACCACGCCGCCGAGGAGCTGCGCTACACCGCCTCCGCCTCGGGCCTGCGGGCGGCCGAGCTGTGGCAGGAGTCGGTGGGGCGGGCCCCCGCCGCCGAACTCCCCCTGGACCGGCCCCGGCCCGCGCTGCGCTCCTACCGGGGCGGCACCGTCGTGCGGCAGCTGGCCGCGGAGAGCGCCGCCGCCCTGGCCCCGGCCGCCGCCGTCGCGGGGGTGACCCCCTTCGCCTACCTCCTCGGCGTCTTCCAGGCCCTGACCCACCGCTGGACCGGCCAGGAGGCCTTCGTCCTCGGGGTCCCGGCCACCAGCCGGATGGGCCGCGCGCAGCGGGACGTGATCGGCTGCTTCCTCAACACCATGCCGGTACGGGCCGACTTCACCGCCGGCTCCACCTTCCGCAGCGCGGCCGAGCAGGCCGGGCAGCGGGTGATGGGCGGCATGATGGGCGTCCGCTACCCGTGCGCGCTGGCCTTCCCCCGGGCCACGGTGTTCCGCACCGCCCTGTTCCTCGTCCAGATGGACCGGATGGAGCCGCCCGTGCCGAACGTCGCGCCGGGCGCCGCCGAGGGACCGTCCGTCCCGTACGCCGGGCTGGACATCGCCCTGATCGACGTCCCGCAGCAGGAGGGCCAGCTGGACCTGCTCCTGCGCATCGAGCAGACCCCCGAAGGGGTCACCGCGGTCTTCTCGTACGACACGGACGTGCTGGACCGCGAGACCGTCGCGCGCTTCGCCGACGGGTACGAGCGGATGCTGGCGGCCGCCGTCGCCGAGCCGGACACCCGCGTCGCCGACGTGGAGCTGGCGGGCGCGGGGGAACTGGAGGCACTGCTGGCCCTGGGCTCCGCGGGCGGAGCCGGCGCGGACTTCGGATCCTTCGACTCCGCCGACGAGTTCGACTCCTTCGAGAGTGCCTGGGAGTACCGGTGAGCCTCGAAGTCGCCGTGATCGGCGCGGGTCTGGGCGGCCTCACCGCCGCCGCGGCCCTGTACGCCCGGGGCCTGGACGTCACCGTGTACGAGCGGGGCGGGGCCCTGCGCGAGCAGGGCGTGGGCATGCACCTGGGCCCGAACGGCACCCGGCTGCTGGAGCGCCTCGGCCTCGGCCCGCGCCTGGCCGAGCTGGCGGTCCGCCCCGAGGCCCTGGAGGTCCGGGCCTTCCACAACGGCGCGCGGGTCGCCGTACAGGAGATGGGCGAGGCCTGGGAGCGGCAGTTCCGCGCCCCCTACCTCACCGTCCACCGCGGCGACCTGCACCGGATGCTCGCGGGACTGGTGCCCGGCGAGCGGGTGCGCACCGGCAAGGAGCTCGTCCGCCACGAGGAGGCCCCCGACGGGGTGCTCCTGGAGTTCGCCGACGGCACCACGGGCCGGGCCGACGTCCTGGTCGGCGCCGACGGGGTCCACTCGGCGGTGCGCCGCGCGGTGGCCGGCGCGGACGCCCCCGTGTACTCCGGCAACAGCGCGCTGCGTGGGCTGGTGGACGCGGCGGACGTGCCCTCGCTGGACCCGGGCCGGATGTACATGTTCGCGGGCCCCGAGTCCCGGGTGCTGTGCTACCCGGTCAGCGGCGGAAGGCAGTTCACGTACGTGGTGGTCACCCCCGCCGACGAGGGCGACGCCGAGTCCTGGACCAGCGCCGGCGACCGGGCCGACCTGGACGCCGTCCTCACCGGCTGGACGCCCGAGGTGCGCCAACTGGTCGGCGCCGCGGGCGAGGTCCGCCGCTGGGCCCTCTACGACCGGGCCCCGCTGGAGCGGTGGAGCACCTCCCGGGCGACCCTGCTCGGGGACGCGGCCCACCCGATGCTGCCCCACCACGGACAGGGCGCCAACCAGGCCGTCGAGGACGGCGTGGCGCTCGCCCTGTGCCTCGCCCGCGCGGACGAGGACGCGCGGGGCGTCGCCGAGGCCCTGGAGCGCTACGAGTCGCTGCGCCGCCCGCACACCACGAAGGTCCAGCTCGGATCGCGCGCGGGCCGTCCCGCCCCGGGCGCCGGAGGCCGGCCCGGTGGCGTCAAGGAGGCCGCCGCGGACGTCGGCTGGATCCTCGGACACGATGTCGAGGCCGCCTTCGAGGCCGCCTTCCCGACCCTCCCCCAGGGCGCTCCCGGCACCGCCGGCACCGGCCTGAGCGGCGCCGCCGCCTGACCCGCCACAACCCGCACACCGCAGGGCCCCCGAAGCCGACAGGCATCGGGGGCCCTGCCGCGTTCCGGCACGTATATGCGCTCGATAGGGCATCGATAGCGCCCTCTTCAAGGATGGCGGCACCTGACCACGCGAAGGGAACAGCGATGAGCGAACAGCAGAACGAGAACCAGGCGGACACGGTCCACCGCGTCGTCCTCAACGACGAGGAGCAGTACTCGATCTGGTGGGCCGACCGCGACCTGCCCGCCGGCTGGCACGCCGAGGGCACCGAGGGCACCCGCGAGGAATGCCTCGCCCGGATCACCGAACTGTGGACCGACCTGCGCCCCGCGAGCCTGCGCCGCCGGATGTCCGCGGGTTCCGCCGCCTGACCACCCGGACGTGCGGGCCACCCGGGCGCCCCGGCCCCGGGAAGCGGCCGACGCCACCCCCGATCCCGATGAAGGAGAGAACGTGAACGACCGTACGCAGTCGGGATCCGCCCCCGGCCGTCTGCTGCTGCCCGGCCTGTTCAGGGCCCAGGCCGCCCGCACCCCCGAAGCCCCCGCCGTCCTCGCCACCACGGGGGCCGACTGGACCTACGCCGACCTGGAGCACCACGCCGCCCGCTACGCAGCCGCCCTGCGGGCCGGCGGAGTGGCGCCCGGCGACTTCGTCGGCGTCTGCCTGCCGCGCGGCCCCGAGCTGATCGCCGCGCTGCTCGGCGTCTGGTTCGCCGGCGGCGCCTACGTCCCGCTCGACCCGACCTACCCCGAGGCCCGGCTCGCGCTGGTCCTTCAGGACGCCGGCGCCACCGTGGTCCTCGCCGGTCACGGCACAGCCGCCCGCCTGCCCGCCGGACTCACCGTCCTGGACGTCGCCGACGCCCCCGACTCCGCCTCCGCCGCGGAGGCCGCCGGCTTCCCGCTCGCCCCCGACCCGGCCCGGCCCGCGTACGTCCTGCACACCTCCGGCTCCACCGGCCGCCCCAAGGGCGTCCTCGTCCCGCACGCCGGCATCGCCAACCGGGTGCGCTGGCTGGCCCACCGGCACAAGCTCGGCCCCGCCGACCGCTTCCTGCTCAAAACCACCGTCGGCTTCGACGCGGCCGGCCTGGAGCTCTTCTCCCCGCTGATCAGCGGGGGAGCGGTGGCCGTGGCCCCCCAGGACGCCGAACGCGACCCGGCCGCGCTGCTGCGCGCCGTCGGCGACCACAAGGTGACCGTCCTCCAGGGCGTCCCCTCCGTCTACCGGCGCCTGGCCGAACAGTCCGGCTGGGAGCGCGCCACCGCCCTGCGCCTGATCTTCAGCGCGGGCGAGCCGCTGCACGCCGAACTCTGCCGGGCCCTCGCCGAACTGGCCCCGCGCGCCGAGATCTGGAACACCTACGGTCCCACCGAAGCCTCCGTCGACATCACCGAGCACCGCTGGGACCCCGCGCAGGAGACCGGCGCGGTCCCCATCGGCCGGCCCATCGCCCACATGCGGGCCCTCGTCCTCGACCCGGCCGGCCGGCCCGTCCCGGTCGGCGTCCCCGGCGAACTGCACGCCGGGGGCATCGGCCTCGCCCTCGGCTACCAGGGCCGCCCCGACCAGACCGCCGAACGCTTCGTCCCCGACCCCTACGGCCCGCCCGGCGAGCGGCTCTACCGCACCGGCGACCGGGTCCGCTGGCAGGCCGACGGCACCCTGGAGTACCTCGGCCGCCTCGACCACCAGGTCAAGGTCAACGGGGTCCGCATCGAGACCGGCGAGGTCGAGGCCGCGCTGGCCGCCCACCCGTGGGTGCGCGGCGCCGTCGCCGCCGCGGTCCCCGACGGCGACGGCGGACACCGCCTCGTCGCCTGGGTCCGCTCCCGCGGCGAGCGGCTGCGCCCCGAGGAACTGCGCACCTTCCTGCGCCGCTCCCTGCCCGACCCGCTGATCCCGTCCGTGTACGTGCCCGTCGCCGACTTCCCGCTCACCGCCAACGGCAAGATCGACCGCTCGGCCCTGCCCGAGCCCGCCTCCGCGGCGGCCGAGGCGGAGACCGCGCACGTCCCCGTACGCACTCCGGCCGAGCGGGTCGTCGCCGAGCAGTGGGCCGCCCTCCTGGACATCCCCGCCGCCCGGATCGGCGCCACCAACGACTTCTTCCAGCTCGGCGGGGCCTCCCTGCTGCTGAGCCGGCTGGCGCAGGCCCTGACCGCCGCCTCCGGCACCACGGTCCCGCTGCGCGCCCTGTTCACCGCCACCACCGTCGAGTCGCAGGCCGCCCTGCTGGCCGACGCCCCCGCCCTCGCGGGCACCGCCACCCCGGACGCCGCCCCGGCCACCGCCGACGACGCCGTCCGGCCCGTGCCCCGCGGCGGAGCGGGACTGCCGCTCTCGCCGGGCCAGCAGGGCCTGTGGCTGATGGACCGGATGCGCCCCGGCAGCGCCGAGTGGAACGCGCCCGTCTTCATCACCCTGCCGCCCGCCTACGCCGACGACACCGTCGCGGCGGCCCTGCACGCACTCGCCGTCCGCCACGAGATCCTGCGCACCCGCTACGTCCTGCGCGGCACCGAGCCGGTCCAGATCGCCGACCCCACCCCGCGCGTCGAGCTGCGCGCCACCCGCGCCGAGACCGCCGAGGCACGCAACGTCCTGATCGAGGACGAGTTCAGCCGTCCCTTCGACCTGGAGAACGGGCCCGTCTGGCGGGCCCTGACCGTCCGCGGCGCCGGCTCCCTCCACCTGGTCCTGTCCATCCACCACATCGCCTGCGACGGCTGGTCCTCGGTGGTCCTGGAACGCGACCTGCTGGCCCTCGCCGAGGCCGCGCACCACGGCACCGACGCCGAGCTCCCCGCCCTGCCGGTCCAGTACGCCGACCACGCCGTCCACCAGCGCCGCCGCCTGACGGGATCCGCCGCGACCGGGGAACTGGCCCACTGGAAGCGGGCCCTGGAGGGGTCCGTCCCCGCCGACCTGCCCGCGGACCGGGCCCGTCCGGCCGTCCGCGACGGCGTCGGCGCCGCCCACGTGTTCACCGTCCCCGCCGCACTCGCCGACCGGGCCGCCGCCTTCGGGCGCGGCCACGGGGCCACCCTCCAGCAGACCCTGCTGACCGTCTTCGGGACGCTCGTCGCCCGGCTCACCGGCCAGTGGGACGTGCCGGTCGGCGTGCCCGTCGCCGGCCGGGAGCGGCCGGAGGTCGCCGACGTCGTCGGCTTCTTCCTGAACACGCTGGTGATGCGCTGCGACGCCCCGGCCGACGCCACCTTCGAGGAGGCGCTGATCCGGGTCCGGGACACCGCCCGCAGCGCCTTCGCCCACCAGGACCTGCCCTTCGACCGCCTCGTCGCCGAGCTCGACGACGCCCGCGACCCCGGCCGCACCCCCCTCTACCAGGTCATGTTCGACCTCCACGAGGAGGGCCGGACCGGCACGGCCGCCGCCGAGGGCGACATCGAGGCCTTCCGCGGGGCCTGGCGCAGCGCCCGTACCGACCTCACCTTCGTGCTCCAGCGCCAGGGCGACGGCTCCCTGCTCGGCCTGGTCGAGTACGCCACCTCCCTCTTCGACCCGGCCACCGTGGAGCGCTTCGCGGCCGGCTGGGTGCGGCTGCTGGAGTCCCTGGTCGACGAGCCGTGGGTGCGCCTGGACCGGGCCGCGCTGCTGCCCGACTCCCTGCGCGAGGAGGTCCTCGCCCTCGGCCCCGGAGCCCCCGAGCCCGGCACCGCCGGTGCGGCCGACGACCTCGTCCACACCGTGATCTCCGCCACCGCCCGTGCCAACCCCGAGGAGACCGCCGTCGTCTGCGGCGGCGAGAGCTGGACCTACGCCCGACTGGAGCGCCGTGCCGAGGCCTTCGCCCGGCGGCTCGGCGAACTGGGCGCCGGTCCCGAGACGACGGTCGCCGTCATGCTCGGCCGCACCCCCGACCTGATCGCCGCCTACCTCGGCGTCTGGAAGGCCGGCGCCGCCTGGGTGCCGCTCGACGCGGCCGCGCCGGTCGAACGCCTCGGCTACGTCCTGGACGACGCCGGGGCCCGGCTCCTGGTCTCCGACCTGGCGGGCGCCGCCCGGCTGCGCGGCCACCACGACGGGCCCTGGCTGGCCGTCGACACCGACGAGCGGCTCGCCGCCTTCGACGGCGCCCCGGCCGCCCCGGCCGACAGGGCCGGCGCCCCGGCCGCCGCGGGCAACGCGACCGGTGCGTCCGCCGCCCTCGCCGCCTGCAGCGACCCCGCACTGGCCGCCGACGGGATCGACGCCTGGTCCCGTACCGCACACCCGGGCGGGGCCCCGGCCGACGCGGCCCGGCTGGCGTACATCATGTACACCTCCGGCTCCACCGGGCGCCCCAAGGGCGTGGCCGTCGAGCACCGCACCCTGCTCGCCATGCTCCGCGCCTCCCAGGCCCACCTGGACTTCGGGCAGGGCCCCGACGACGCCTGGCTGGCCCTGGCCCAGCCCACCTTCGACATCTCCTGCACCGAGCTGCTGATGCCGCTCGTCGCCGGGGGCCGGGTGGTCCTGGCGCAGGAGCGGGACCTCGCCGACCACGCCGCGCAGCTGCGGCTCATCGAGGAGCACGGCGTCAGCCACCTCCAGGTCGCGCCGCCGCACTGGCAGATGCTGATCGACGCGGGCCTGGGCCGGCGCCCCCTCGTCGGCCAGACCGGCGGCGAGCCCTGCCCGCCCGCCCTGGCCCGGGACCTGTCCCGCCGTCTGCTGCGCTTCGTCAACGAGTACGGGCTCACCGAGACCACCATCGCCGCCACCCGCTGGGACGCGTACGACACCGCCGCCTCCGTCCCCGTCGGCCGCGCCTACCCGCACGTCACGGCCCGGGTCCTCGACGAGTACCTGGAGCCCGTTCCGTACGGCACCACCGGCGAACTGTGCGTCGGCGGATCCGGACTGGCGCGCGGCTACCACGGCCGCCCCGACCTGACCGCCGCCGCCTTCGTCCCCGACCCGTACGGGCCCCCCGGTGCCCGCCTCTACCGCACCGGCGACCGCGCCCGGATGCTGCCCGACGGCACCCTGGAGTTCGCCGGCCGCGCCGACGGCCAGGCCAAGATCCGCGGCCGCCGCGTGGAGACGGGTGAGGTGCAGGGCGTCCTCGCCGAGCACCCGGGGGTCGCCCAGTGCGCCGTCGTCGTCCACGGCACCGGTTCCACGGCCGCGCTCATCGGCTACTGGGTCCCGCGCGGCGACAACCCGCCCGGTGACGGGGAACTCCTGGACCACTGCGCCCGCCGCCTGCCGGACTACATGGTCCCCGCGCTGCTGGTGCCCGTCCCGCGGATCCCGCTCACCCGCCACAACAAGGTGGACGTCAAGGCCCTGCCCGCCCCCGACCTCGCCGCCGCCCTCTCCGACGAGCCCTACACCGCGCCCGAGGGCCCGGTCGAGGAGATCGTCGCCGAGATCTGGGCCGAGGTCCTCGCCGGGGAGGACGGCACCACCCGCCGGATCGGCGCCCGCCAGGGCTTCTTCCGGATCGGCGGCAACTCCGTCCTCGCCGCCCGCGTCATCGCCCGCCTCCACGAGGAGTTCGACGTCGAGATGCCCCTGCGCGCCGTCTTCGAACACCCCACCGTCGCCGGCCTCGCCGCGGCCGTCGAAGAAGCCGTACGCACCGAGATCGAAACCCTCGACCACGCCGAACTCGCCATCGCCCACAGGGAGTACCAGCCGTGACCGCACCCACCGCACCCACGCAGGAAGAGCTGCGGGCGGAACTGCTGCGCCGACGGCTCGCCGGACGCGCGGGCCGCACCGCGGGCCGCGGCCCCGCCCGCACCGGGATCCCGCGCGCCGACCGGGAGGCCCCGCTGGCGCTCTCCGCCGGCCAGCGCCAGCTGTGGTTCCTCCACCAGCTCGACCCGGACAGCCCCGAATACCTGCTGCCGCTCGCGCACCGGCTGCGCGGCACCCTCGACGAGAGCGCCCTGCGCCGCTCCTTCGACGCCCTGGCCGCCCGCCACGAGATCCTGCGCACCCGCTACCTCCTCGAAGGCGGCGAGCCCCGGCAGGTCGTCGACCCGGCCGGCCCCGTCGACTACGCCGTCAGCGAGGTCACCGGCATCGACGCGGCCGACCGCGACGCCGCCGCGGCCGCCTTCGCACAGGCCCGCGCCGGCGAGGTGTTCGACCTGGCCGCAGAGGCCCCGCTGCGGGTCCGCCTGCTGCGCCTCGCCGCCGACGACCACGTCCTGGTCGTCGTCATGCACCACATCGCCTGCGACGCCCTGACCCGGCCGCTGATCCTGGCCGACCTGGCCGCCTGCTACCGGGCCGCCGGCACCGTCACCGGTCCGCTGGACGGCGTCCTGCCCGAACCCCCCGTCCAGTACGCCGACTACGCGGCCTGGCTGAACGCCCGCCAGTCCGGCCCCGCGGCCGAGGCCGCCCTCGACTGGTGGCGCGGACAGCTCGCCGGCACCGAACCCCTCGGCCTGCCCACCGACCGGCCCCGCCCCTCCGTCCGCGGCTGGGACGGCGCCGTCGCCGGGTTCGACGTGCCCGCCGAGGTCGCCGCCCGGCTGCGCGCCCTCGCCGAACAGGAGGGCGCCACCCTCTTCATGGTCCTGCTCAGCGCCTACCAGGCACTGCTGGGCCGCTACACCGGCAAGCAGGACGTCGCCGTCGGCACCGCCGTCTCGGGCCGCACCCGCCCCGAACTGCGGCAGATGGCCGGCTACGCCTACAACAGCCTGGTGCTGCGCGGCCGCTGGCAGGGCGACCCGGCCTTCCGGGAGCTGCTCGCCGGCAACCGCACCACCGTCCTGGACGCCTTCGACCACCAGGACACCCCCTTCGACAGGATCGCCGACGAACTCGAACCCGAACGGGACCTGTCCACCACCCCGCTCTTCCAGGTGATGTTCGACCTCGCCTCCGGCCACGGCTCCGACAGCCCCGACCTGCCCGGCCTCACCGTCACCCCGGTCGCCGCCAGCGGCCGCATCGCCCGCTTCGACCTCACCCTGCACCTGTCCGAACGCGCCGACGGCTCCCTGCACGGTGCCCTGGAGTACTCCACCGACCTGTTCGAGGCCGCCACCGCCGAGCGGATCACCGGCCACTACGCGGCCCTGCTCGCGGCCGTCGCCGAACGGCCCGGCGCCCCCCTGTCCACCCTCGACTTCCTCGGCGCCGCCGAGCGCGCCCTCCTGCTCGACGGCCCGGCCGAACCGGTCGGCGCCCCCGTGGACGCCGCCGCCCTGCGGCCCGTCTTCGAGACCATCGCCGACCGGATCGAGGCCACCCCCGGCGCGGTCGCCGTCCGGCACGCCTCCGGCGAGCTCACCTACGCCGAACTCGACGCCCGCGCCGACCGGTTCGCCCGCCGCCTGGTCCAGCTCGGAGTCCGCCCCGACGACACCGTCGGCGTCCTGCTCGACCGGGGCCCCGACCTCGTCGCCGCCCTCCTCGGCATCTGGCGCGCCGCCGCCGCCTACGTGCCGATCGACCCGGGTTACCCCGACGAGCGCATCGCCTTCATGCTCGGCGACACCGCCACCCGCCTCGTGATCACCCAGGCCCGCCACGCCGGCCGCTTCGACGGCCCCGGCCTCGTCGTCGTCGACGACCCGGCCGAGCGGGCCGCCCTGGCCGCCGCCGAGGCCGAACTGCCCACCGCGTACGACCTCGACCAGCTCGCCTACGTCATCTACACCTCCGGCTCCACCGGCAAGCCCAAGGGCGTCCTCATCGGCCACCGCGGCCTGGCCAACTACCTCACCTGGACCGCCGGCGCCTACGCCACGGCCGGCACCGGCGGCGCCCCACTGTTCTCCTCCGTCGCCTTCGACCTCGGCGTCCCCGACCTGTACGCCCCCCTGATGACCGGCCAGGCCGTCCACCTGCTCCCGCAGGACTTCGACACCGCCGACCTCGGCACCCTGCTGGCCGACGGTGGACCGTACGCCTTCATCAAGCTCACCCCGGGCCACCTCGACCTGCTCTCGCAGCAGCTCACCGACGGGCAGATCCGCGACCTGGCCGGGCTGGTCATCGCCGCCGGCGACTCCTTCACCCACCGCCTCGCCGAACGCTGGGCCGCCGCCGCGGGACCCGGGGGCACCCGCCTCGCCGCCGAGTACGGACCCACCGAGATCACCGTCGGCAACTCCGCCCACTTCCTGCCGGCCGACGGCACCGCCCACGGCCCGGTCACCACCGAGCTCGTCTCCATCGGCCGGGCCGTCCCCAACACCACCATGTACGTGCTCGACGAGCGGCTGCGCCCGCTGCCCCTGGGCGTCCCCGGCGAGGTGTGGATCGGCGGCACCGGACTGGCCCGCGGCTACGCCGGCCGCCCCGACCTGACCGCCGAACGCTTCCTGCCCGACCCCTACGGCGCCCCCGGCGCCCGCATCTACCGCACCGGAGACCTCGCCCGGGTCCTGCCCGACGGCAGCCTCGACTTCGTCGCCCGCATCGACCACCAGGTCAAACTGCGCGGCTACCGCATCGAACTCGGCGAGATCGAGACCGCGCTCACCGCGCTGCCCGCCGTGGCCGAGGCCGTCGCCCTGGTCCGTGAGGACACCCCCGGCGACAAGCAGCTCGTCGCCTACCTGGTCCCCGCGCCCGGCGCCGCCGACGCGGACCTCGCCCCCGCGGCCCTGCGCGACGCGCTCGGCGAGGCCCTGCCCGCCTACATGGTCCCCTCCGCCTACCTGCGCCTGGACGCGCTCCCGCTGACCGCCAACGGCAAGCTGGACCGCCGCGCCCTGCCCGCCCCCGGCCGCGAGGCCACCACCGTCGGCGAACACGTCGAGGCGCGCGACGCCGCCGAAGCCTCCATCGCCGCCGTCTGGGCCGAGGTCCTCGGCCTGGAGACCGTCGGTGTCCACGACAACTACTTCGACCTCGGCGGGGACTCCATCCGCGCCGTCTCCCTCGTCGGTGCCCTGCGCGAGGCCGGCTGGGAGACCAGCGTCCGCGACGTCTTCGAGCACCGAACGGTCGCCAAACTGCGCGCCGCCCTCGGCGACCAGGCCGGCGACGGCTCCGCCGAGCGGGCCGACGGCCCCGTCGCACCCTTCGCCCTGATCGGCGAAGAGGACCGGATCACCCTGCCGCAGGGCGTCACCGACGCCTACCCGGTCTCCCGGATCCAGGCGGGCATGCTCGTCGAGATGCACGGCCGCAGCGGCGAGAACCGCTACCACAACATCACCTCCTTCCGGATCCGCGACGAACTCCCCTTCGACCCGGCGGTGTTCCAGCGGGCCGCGGACCTGATCGTCGAGCGCCACGAGGTGATGCGGACCTCCTTCGCCCTCTCGGGCTACAGCGAACCCCTCCAGCTGGTGCACGAGGCCGGCTCCGTATCGATGCCCTGCCTCTTCGAGGACCTGCGCCACCTGCCGCGCGAGGAGCGCGAGTCCACCCTGTGGTCCTTCGCCGACCGCGACCGCGAGGAGCTCTTCGACCTCACCGCGGCCCCGCTCATGCGGATGGCCGTCCACCTCGTCGACGACGAGAGCTGGTGGCTGTCCATCACCGAGTGCCACCCGGTCATCGAGGGCTGGAGCTACCACTCCCAGCTGATGGAACTGCTGCGCGCCTACCGGGCGATCCGCACCGGCGGCGAGCCCGACCCGGCGCCGCCCGTCCCGGCCGTCCGCTACGCCGACTTCATCGCCGGCGAACTGCGCTCCCTGGAGTCCGCCGAGGACCGCGACTACTGGCGCGGACTCGTCGACGGCCACGAGAAGTTCACCATCCCCACCGGCTGGGCCGGCGACCCGCGCGGCGCGGACGAGCGCTACCGCATCGACCTCGAACTCGGCGACGTGGAGCCGGGCCTGCGGGCCCTCGCCTCCGCCGCGGAGGTCCCGTACAAGAGCGTCCTGCACGCCGCGCACAGCAAGGTCCTGGCGATGCTCACCCGGGCCGGGAGCTTCCGCGGCGGCATGGTCGCCGACGCCCGCCCCGAGGAGGCCGGCGCCGAACGGGTCTCCGGCATGTACCTCAACTCGGTGCCCTTCCCCTACCGCAAGGGCGCCGCGACCTGGGGCGAGCTCGCCCGGGAGGTCTTCGCCCGCGAGGTCGAACTGTGGCCCCACCGCCGCTACCCGATGCCCGCCATGCGGGTGGCCGGCGGCGAGAGCCACCTGATCGACGTGCTCTTCCACTACCTGGACTTCCACCAGGTCGACGTCGAGCTCATCGACATCATGGCCAGCCGCGACGACAGCCCCAACGAGTTCCCGCTCGTCGTCGGCACGCCGGTGCGCGGCCACCTCTCGATCGCCTCCCGCACCCGGACCCTCGCCAAGGCCAACGCCGAGCGCCTCGCCGCCCTCTACAAGGCGGTCCTCACCGACATGGCCCGCACCGGGGCCGGAGGCGACGCCCGCGGCGGCTTCCCCAACCACCAGGAGCACTACCGCCTCGCCGCGCCCGCCCTCCCGCACCCCGAGACCCCCGTCGAAGCCCTCGCCGGCTTCGAGGCGCAGGCCGCGCGCACCCCGTGGGCCACCGCCCTCACCGGCGCGGGCACCCCGGACGGCTCCGGCACCTCGTACGCGGAACTGGACGCACGGGCCAACCGGATCGCCCGCCGCCTGCGCGCGCTCGGCGCCGGCCCCGAGACCCGGGTGGCCGTCCTGCTGGACCGCGGGCCGGAGCTGGTCGCCGCCCTGCTCGGCGTGTGGAAGGCCGGTGCGGCGCAGCTGCCGGTCGACCCCTGCACCCCGGCCGCCCGGCTGTCCGCGCTCGGCTTCGACCTGGCGCTCACCCAGGGCGCGTACGCCGACCGGTTCGCCGGGACGACCGGCGCCGGGCGGATCCTGCTCGCCGAAGAGGTCTCCCAGGAGGGCGACGACGGCCCGCTGGGGCTGGACCTGGACCCCGACCGGCTCGCCTACGTCCTGTACACCTCCGGCTCCACCGGCACCCCCAAGGGCGTCGAGATCAGCCACCGCTCGCTCGCCCACTACCTCGACTGGGCCGTACGGGCCTACGCCGAGACCGGCTCCGGCGGCGCCCCCTGGTTCACCTCGGTGGGCTTCGACCTGGGCCTGCCCGCCCTGTACGCGCCGCTGATGACGGGGCAGCCGGTGCGCCTGCTGCCGCAGGACTGGCAGCCGGGGGAGTTCGGCCCGCTGCTGATGGCCGGGGCCCCGTACGCCTTCGTCGGCCTCACGCCCGGCCACCTCCAGCTCCTGGAGGCGCAGCTGAGCGACTCCGAGCTCGGCGGCCTCGCCGCGATCGCGGTCTGCGCCGGCGACGCCTACCCCACCGCGCAGGCGGAACGGGTCGCCGCCCGCATCGCCGCGGCCGGCGGGCGGATGCTGCTCGGCGCCGAGTACGGTCCCACCGAGGCCACCGTCGCCGCGACCTTCGGCCACGTACGCCCCAACACCCGGCGCACCCTGGTCCCGCTCGGCTCCCAGCTGCCCGGGGTGCTGCTGCGGATCCTCGACGACCGGCTGCGGCCCGTGCCCGACGGGATCACCGGCGAGGTCTGGCTCGGCGGCGAGGGACTCGCCCGCGGATACGCCGGGGCGCCCGCCCTGACCGCCGCGTCGTTCCTGCCCGACCCGTACGGCCTCCCCGGCACCCGCATCTACCGCACCGGGGACCTCGCCCGCATCCTGCCCGGGGGAGTGCTGGAGTTCACCGGCCGCGCCGACGAGCAGGTCAAGGTGCGCGGCCACCGCGTCGAGCCCGGCGAGGCCGAGGCCGCCCTGACCGCCGACCCGGCCGTCCGCGAGGCGCTCGTCACCCCCGTGGACGCGGCCGACGGCGGCAAGCGGCTCGCCGCCTGGGTGGTCCCGGCCGACGGGCATTCCGTCGAGGTCCCCGCCCTGCGCGACCGGCTGCGGGCGGTCCTGCCCGCCGCCGCCATCCCCGCCGCCGTCACCGTCGTCGACCGGCTCCCGCTGACCGCGAACGGCAAGCGGGACAAGGCCGCCCTGGCCTCGCGCCGGGCCACCGCGACGCCCCTGCCGTACACCGCCCCGCGCACCGACCTGGAGAAGGTGCTCGCCGAGGTCTGGTCCGAGGTCCTCGGCCTCGAACAGGTCGGCGTCCACGACGACTTCCGCGACCTCGGCGGCGACTCGCTGCTCGTCGCCCCGCTGCTCGTCGCCGCCCGCCGGCACGGGCTCACCCTCGACCTCGCCACCGCGCTGCGCAACCACACGGTCGCGCGGACCGCCGCCGCACTCGAAGCCGCCGCTCCCCACACCGGCGCAGACCACCCCGAGAAGGGCTGATCCGATGGACCCGCAGCACACGAACGACCCCGGCGGCCGCCGCCCGGCGCGCCACCTCATCTCCATCGACGACCTCACCGACCGGGACCTGCACCGGATCGTCGCCCGCGGCGCCGAGTTCTCGGCGGGCACCGTCACCCGCTCCCGTGCCCTGGAAGGCCTGGTCGCCGGCGTCTACTTCGCCAAGACCTCCACCCGCACCCGCACCGCCTTCTCCTCCGGGGCCCTGCGCGTGGGCGCCCGGATCGTGGCGTACGGCCCCGGCGACCTCCAGCTCAACACCGGAGAGTCCGTCGAGGACACCGGACGCGTGCTCTCCGGCATGCTCGACGTCCTCGTCGCCCGCACCGCCGGCCCCGAGGCCGAACTGCGCGGCTGGGCCGCCCAGGACCGGATGGCCGTGGTCAACGCGATGAGCGCCGAGGAGCACCCCACCCAGGCCCTCACCGACCTCACCACCCTGCTGCGCCACTTCGGCCGCGTCGACGGACTGCGCGTCCTGTACGTCGGCGAGGGCAACAACACCGCCGCCGCACTGGCCCTGGCCCTGACCCGGTTCCCGAACGTGCACTTCGAGCTGCGCACGCCGCCCGGCTACGGGCTGCTGCCCTCCATCGCCGAGCGGGCCCGCGCCCGGGCCGCGCGCAGCGGGGCGGTGCTCGTCGAACGGCACGACATGGACGTGCTGCCCGAGGGCTTCGACGTCGTCTACACGACCCGCTGGCAGACGACGGGCACGCAGAAGCCGGACGCGAACTGGCGCGAGATCTTCGCCCCGTTCCAGGTCACCTCCGGTCTGTGGGAGACCAGCCCGCGCGCCGTGTTCATGCACGACCTGCCCGCGCACCGGGGCGAGGAGGTCACCGCGGAGGTGCTGGACGGTCCGACGAGCATCGCCTTCGCCCAGGCCACCAACAAGATGCACAGCGCCATGGCCGTACTGGAGTACACCCACTCCGGTCCGGCGGACGGCGACGCCACCGGCCCCCGCTTCGCCGCGGACCTGGACGACGCGCACCTCGCGACGGCCGTACGGTGACCCCGCCGCCGAAGACGGTGACGGACCCGGCGGTCCTCCCGTGGGAGCTGGCGGCCGCCGCCCCGGCGGGAGAGGCCCCGCAGCCCCGGACCGACCCGGGGACGGAGCCCCGGCCCACGGGCCGGGCCGAGCCCGGGGCCCGGTCCGGGAGCGGGGAGGCGGCCCCGGCCCCGGAGCACGGCGAGGCCCCGTCGGCAGCCGTTCCGCTGCGCCGCAACCGCGACTTCGGGCTGCTGTGGGGCGGCGCCGGACTCTCGCTCCTCGCCGGCCGGGCGACCGCCGTCGCCTACCCGCTCACCGTCCTGTGGATCACCGGTTCGCCCGGTGACGCCGGCCTGGTCGGCACCGCCCTCCTCCTGCCCCAGCTCCTCGTCCAGCTCCCCGGCGGCGCCCTCGTGGACCGCTGGGACCGGCGCCGGATCATGATCGGCGCGGGCCTCGGGCAGGCGCTGGTCGCCGGGGCCGTCGCCGCCCTGCTGCTCAGCGGGCACGTGTGGCTCTGGGCCCTGCTCGCGGCGGCCTTCACCGAGGGCACCCTCGGGGTGCTGCACCAGCTCGCCGAGCGGGCCGCGGTCCCCGCCGTGGTCCCCACGGAGCAGCTCCCCGCCGCCCTCACCGGCAACGAGGCCCGGACCCGCGGCGCCGCCATCGCCGGGCAGCCGCTCGGCAGCGGCCTCGTCGCCCTGGGCTCCTCCTTCCCGTACGTGGCCGCCCTCGTCGGCCAACTCGCCTCCGTCGTCCTGCTCTTCGGAGTACGGGGCAAGCTCCAGGCCGAGCGCACCGGGCCCCGGCCCGATCTGGTGCGGGAGATCAAGGAGGGGCTCGTCTGGATGTGGCGCCAGCGCTTCCTGCGGGCCGTGATGGCCGCCGTGGCCGTCTCCAACGTGCTGTTCCAGGGCCTCAACCTCGCGGTCATGACCGGCATCCAGGAGAACCACGGCTCCCAGTTCCAGATCGGCGTCGTGCTCTCCCTCAGCGGGGCCGGCGGACTCGTCGGCGCCATCACCGGCGGCTGGTGGGCCACCCGCTTCTCCCTGCGCACCCTGGTGCTCGGCGGGCTGGCCGTCTGGACCGCCCTCATGGTCCCCGTCGCGTTCCTGCGCGACCCCTACGCCCTGGGCGCGCTGTTCGCCGCCAGCGGCTACGTCGGCGGCGTGTTCAACGTCGCGGGCGGGGTGTTCATGGTCCGCGTCGCCCCCGACCGGATGCGCGGCAGGGCCAACTCCCTCGCCATGCTCGTCGGCGGCGGCGCCATGGCGGCCGGTCCCGTGGCCGCCGGCTTCGCCCTGGAGGCCTTCGGCCCCACCCGTACCGTGCTGGGCCTCAGCGTCGCCATGGGCGTCACCGCGCTCGTCGCGCTGCTGTCGCCGTCCCTGCGCCGCAACCCCCTGGAGAAGGCCTCCCCGGAGCTCGCGTAGCCACCTCCGGGCCCCGCCTGTGACCTGCGCGAACAGCGATATAGGGCAGGTATGGCGGGGCCCGGGAGAGTAAACCCATCGCACCCCCCGATGATCCGTCCGCATCCGAGACAGAGCCAGAAGGAGCACGACCATGCCGCTCAACTCCATGGACCGCAGGAGCGTCCTGCGGACCGCCCTGGGCGCCGCAGGCGCCGCGGCCGCGGTCACCGTCCTCGGCGCGGGCCCGGCGGCCGCCCACGGCCGCCGCCCGCAGCTGCCCAAGGTCGAGGGCCTGGTCGGCGACCGCTGGGCGAGCGAGTTCTGGTACGAGTACGACGAGATGTCCTACTACACGCCGTCGGACGGGATGAAGGCCGCGGTCGCGGCCATCACGGCGCCCTTCGGCGGCTTCACCAAGTCCTACGACGCCTGGCTCGCCACCCGCCAGGGCGGCCGCTACCCGCGCAGTTGGATGGAGCTCATCCAGCCCAACAAGGCCCACTTCGAGCTGCTCTCCCGCGAGCAGAAGAAGGTCTACGACAAGTGGTACGGCCACGACCCCAAGGGACTGGTCTTCGCCTTCCAGGAGTTCGGCCAGGGCACCCTGTTCGACCCGCGCCGCCCGGCCGGCAACAAGGTCCACATGATGAACTACACGCCGCCGGAGGCCACCCACGCCTACCACCGCTGGCACGCCTACCTGCAGTCCTTCCAGCTGCTCGGCATCGACCGCCGGTTCTGGGCGCACATCAACCGCCTCGCGGGCGCTGCCTGGGAACTCCAGTCCATCGCCAAGCCGGTGAACGACGCCAACGACAACAAGCACCTGCCCAGGCACGTGGTCCGCCACGTCACCGACAAGTGGCTGTGCCGCTCCGACGAGAAGGTCACCAAGGCCTTCGACGTCTGGCCCTACCCGGTCGACCTCGGCAAGTAGTCCGGCTGTACCCCCGCTCCACACGACTCAGGAGGATTGGCACACCATGCGAGACACGACCGGATCTTCACCCCGAATCGGCGTCTGGATGGTCGGCGCGCGAGGCTCGGTCGCCACGGCCGCCATCGCCGGCGCCGCCGCCATCGTCGCGGGTGCCGCCTCCCCCGTCGGGTGCGTCACCGAAACACCCCCGTTCCGTGACGCACCTCTGCCGGCCCTCGCCGACCTGGTGTTCGGCGGCCACGACGTCGTCGACACCCCCCTGTCGGCGAGGGCCGGCCAACTCGCCGGGGCGGGCGTCCTGCCCTTCGCCGTCCTCAAGGCCCTGGACACCCCGCTGGCCGCCGCCGAGCTGGAGATCCGCGACGGTTCCGCCCGTCCCGGCGAGTCGCAGTCCGACACCGCCGCCCGCCTCGCCGAGGACATGGCGGCCTTCCGCGACCGGCACGGCCTGGAGCAGGTGGTCGTCGTCAACGTCTCCTCCACGGAGCCGATGCCCGAACCCGACCCCGCCTTCCTGAGCCTGGCCTCCCTGGAGGCCGCCCTCACGGCCGGCTCCGTCACCCTGCCGGCGAGCTCCCTCTACGCCTACGCGGCCTTCACCGCGGGCTGCTCCTACGTCAACTTCACCCCGTCGGCGGGCGCCGCCCTGCCCGCCCTGGAGGAACTGGCCCGGCTGCGCGGGGTCCCGCACGCCGGCCGCGACGGCAAGACCGGCGAGACCCTCGTCAAGAGCGCCCTCGCCCCGATGTTCACCCAGCGCGCCCTGCGCCTGCGGTCCTGGTCCGGCACCAACCTGCTGGGCGGCGGCGACGGCGCGACCCTCGCCGACCCGGCGGCGGCCCGATCCAAGACCGAGTCGAAGCAGCGCAGCCTGGAGGAGACCGTCGGCCACGCGGTCCAGGGCCAGACGCACATCGACAACGTCCCCGAGATGGGGGAGTGGAAGACCGCCTGGGACCACATCTCCTTCGAAGGCTTCCTCGGCGTCCGGATGACCATGCAGTTCACCTGGCAGGGCTGCGACTCCGCGCTGGCCGCCCCGCTGGTCCTGGACCTCGTACGGCTGGCCGCGCTGGCCGGGCGGCGCGGCGAGTCCGGGGCCCTGGCCGCCCTCGGGTTCTTCTTCAAGGACCCGGCCGGCTCCACCGAGCACAACCTCACCCTCCAGTACGAGGCCCTCACCGCCTGGGCCGCGAACCCCGCCCCGGCGTCCACCGTGACGGGCGCCGATCCGCTGACGGGGGCCCGGCCGTGACCACCGCCACCGTCCCGGGGCACGACGCCCGCCCCGGGACCGCCGGCCCCGCCGGCGGGAGCGGACCCCTGCGGCTGCCGCCGTTCCCGGGCCGCGCCTTCCGCGCCCGGCGCACCCTGCGCGCCTACGCCGAGCTGGTCCGGGCGCCCGCCGCGATCACCGTGCCCGGCGACGTCCTGGCCGGCGCCCTCGCCGCCGGACGCGGCACCGGCCCCCGCACCCTCGGCCTCGCCGCCTCCTCCGTCTGCCTCTACTGGGCGGGCATGGCCCTCAACGACTGGGCCGACCGCGAGCTCGACGCCGTGGAGCGGCCCGAACGCCCGCTGCCGTCCGGCCGGATCCGCCCCGAGGCCGCCCTGGCCACCGCCGCCGGGCTGACCGCGGCCGGTCTCGGCATCGCCGCTCTGGCCGGTGGCCCGCGCACCGCCCTGCGCCGCACCCTGCCGCTGGCCGCTGCCGTGTGGGCCTACGACCTCGGCGCCAAGGCCACCCCCCTCGGCCCCGCCGTGATGGCCACCGCGCGCGCCCTGGACGTCCTCCACGGCACCGGGCCCGCCCCGGTCCGCCCCGCCCTCGTCCCGGCCGCCGCCGTGGCGGTCCACACCCTGGGCCTGACCCGGCTCAGCCGCCACGAGGTCGACGGCGCCCCGCCCCGCGAGGCGGCCCTGACCCTCGCCGCCGCGGCGGCCGCGGCCGCCGGCACCGCGCACCGCGGCACCGGACCCGCCCAGGCGGCCGCCCTCGCCCTGTACGCCACCAGCTTCGGACCCGCCCTCACCCGCGTCCTGCGCGACCCCGCCGCCCCCCGCGTGCGCCGGGCCGTCGGAACCGGCATCCACGCCCTGCTGCCCCTCCAGGCCGCCCTGGCCGCCCGGGCCGGTGCGCCGCGCGTCGCCGTACCGCTCGCCGCGGCCCTGCCGCTGGTCCGCCGCCTCTCCCGGAGGGTGTCCTCCACATGAGCACCCCGACCGGACCGCGGTTCTCCTACGGCACCAACGGCCTCGCCGACCACCGTCTGGGCGACGCGCTGCGCCTCCTCGCCGACCTGGGCTACGAGGGCGTCGCGCTCACCCTCGACCACCAGCACCTGGACCCGTACGCACCCGGTCTCGCCGCGCGCGTCGACGAGGTCCGGCGCGCCCTGGACGCCACCGGTCTCGCCGTCGTCGTGGAGACCGGCGCCCGCTACCTCCTCGACCCGCGCCGCAAGCACCGCCCGACGCTGCTCTCCGCCGAACCCGAGGGCCGTCGGCTGCGCCTGGACCTGATGCGCCGGGCCGTCGGCATCGGCGTGGAACTGGGTGCCGGCGCCGTCCACTTCTGGAGCGGCACCCCCGACCCGGACACCACCCGCGAACAGGCCTGGCAGCGGCTGGTCGACGGCTGCGCCGAGACCGTCGGCCACGCCGAGGCCGCGGGCATCGACCTCGCCTTCGAACCGGAGCCCGGCATGCTCGTCGCCGACCTCGCCGGCTACCGCAGGCTGCTGGCCGACCTCGGCCGCCCGGACCGCTTCCGGCTCACCCTGGACATCGGCCACTGCCGCTGCCTGGAGCCCTACCCCGTGGCCGACTGCGTGGCACTGGCCGCCGACCGCCTGGCCCACGTCCAGATCGAGGACATGCGCCGGGGCACCCACGAACACCTGCCCTTCGGGGAGGGGGAGATCGACTTCCCGCCCGTGCTCGGCGCCCTCGCCGACGTCGGCTACCGGGGTCTCGTCTCCGTCGAACTCCCGCGCCACAGTCACGCCGGCGCCGAGACCGCCCGCCACAGCATCGCGTTCCTGCGCGAGGCGGCCGCCCGTCAGGCGTCCCGCGACACCCGTCCGCAGCAAGAGCCGTCGAAGGAGGCCGTACCGGCATGACCGCCCCCACCCTCGCCCCGCCCGTCCCGGTGGCACCCGCCCCCGCCGCCGACCACGCCGACCACGCCGTCCACGACGCGCTGACCCTGCGCACCCTGGAGGAGTCCCTGCGCTCCGTCCTCGACCAGGAGCACCGGGCCGGACTCGTCGCCGACACCGCCGCCGTGGCCGCCGAGGGCCCCGCCGCCCTGGACCGCCGCTTCCCCGCCGCCGGACGCGACTACGGCCGCGGCCCCCTGCCCGGCTGGGCCGACTGGGCCGTCGAGGACGCCGTCCGCGCCGTCCTCCTGCTCGCCCTGACCCGCCACGGCACCTCCGGCGCCGCCCTCGCCCGCGAGGCCGGCGAACGCTACGCCCACGGGGACGCCGCCGAGCGCCGCGGCGTACTGCGCGCCCTGCCCTTCCTCCCGCTCGGCGACCGCGCGGTGCACCTCACCGACGACGCCGTACGGACCAACGACAACCGGCTCATCGCGGCCGCGCTGGGCCCCTACGCCCGCGCCCACCTCGACCAGTACCGCTGGCGCCAGGCCGTCCTCAAGTGCCTGTTCACCGGGATACCGCTGGCCAAGGTCGCCGGACTGCACGAGCGCCGGGACGCCGAACTGGCGCGGATGGCGCACGGCTTCGCCGCCGAGCGGCGCGCCGCCGACCGCCCCGTGCCGGCCGACCTGTGGACCGTAGCCACCCTCGACCACTGACCCCGCCACCCACCCCTACCGGAGCCCGACCATGCGCATCTTCGACCCGCACATCCACATGACGTCCCGCACCACGGACGACTACCGAGCGATGCACGCCGCCGGCGTCCGCGCGCTGGTCGAGCCCGCGTTCTGGCTTGGGCAGCCGCGCACCTCCCCCTCCAGCTTCACCGACTACTTCGACGCCCTCCTGGGCTGGGAGCCCTACCGGGCGGCGCAGTTCGGCATCAGCCACCACTGCACCATCGGCCTCAACCCCAAGGAGGCGAACGACCCGCGCTGCACCCCCGTCCTGGACCTGCTGCCGCGCTACCTCGCCAAGGACGGGGTCGTGGCCGTCGGCGAGATCGGCTACGACACCGTCACCGACGCCGAGGAGCACGCCTTCGCCGTCCAGCTCTCCCTCGCCGTCGAGTTCGGCCTGCCGGCCCTCGTCCACACCCCGCACCGCGACAAGGCGGGCGGCACCGCCCGCTCCCTGGCCGTGATCCGGGAGTCGGGCATCGATCCGGGCTTCGTCGTCCTCGACCACCTCAACGAGGTCACCGTCCGGGAGGTCCGCGACTCCGGCTGCTGGATGGGCTTCTCCATCTACCCCGACACCAAGATGACCCCGGACCGCATGGTCGCCATCCTCAAGGAGCACGGCACCGAGCGCATCCTCGTCAACTCCGCGGCCGACTGGGGCCACAGCGACCCGCTCCTCACCCGGGCCACCGGCGACGCCATGCTCGCCGCCGGCTTCGACGAGGACGACGTGGACCGCGTCCTGTGGCGCAACCCGGTCGCCTTCTACGCGCAGTCCGGCCGGCTCGGCCTGGACGGCTACACGGACGAGCAGGCCGCGGGGCTGTACGCCGGGAACTCGATCGCCCGCGGCGGAAACTGATCAGGAAAGAGGAGCCGCCTGATGCGCTTCCGCCACCCGGACGGCACCGCCGTCCACCTCGCCTACTGCACCAACGTGCACCCCGCCGAAACCCTGGAGGGCATCACCGCCCAGCTCGCCGCGTACGCGGAACCGGTCCGCCGCGCCGCGGGGGAGTCCGTCATCGGACTCGGCCTGTGGCTGCCGGTGGACGCGGCGGCGGCCCTCGCCGCCGACCCGGCCGCCGTCGGCCGGCTGCGCCGCGAGCTCACCGCCCGCGGACTGGAGACGGTGACCCTCAACGGGTTCCCGTACAAGGGCTTCCACGCTCCCGTGGTCAAGCGGGCGGTGTACTACCCGGACTGGTCCGAGCCCGCCCGCCTCGACTACACCCTGAACCTGGCCCGGGTCCTGGCCGGGCTGCTGCCCGACGACGCCGAGCGCGGCTCGGTCTCCACCCTGCCGCTGGCCTGGCGCACCGCCTGGTCGCGCACCCAGCAGGCCGCCGCCACGCGCCAGCTCGACAAGCTCGCCGCCGGACTGCGCCGCATCGAGGCGGAGACCGGCCGGACCGTGCGCGTCGCCGTGGAACCCGAACCGGGCTGCGTCGCCGAGACCACCGCACAGGCCGTCGAGGCGCTCAAGGGCGTCGACCACGAATGGATCGGGCTCTGCCTGGACGCCTGCCACCTGGCCGTCGCCCACGAGGAGCCGGACGCCGCCGTCGCCGAACTCCTGACCGCCGGACTCCAGGTGGTCAAGGTCCAGGCCTCCAGCGCCCTCCAGGCCGCCGACCCGGCGGACCCCCGCGTCCGGGAGGCCCTGGCGGCCTTCGCGGAGCCCCGCTTCCTGCACCAGACCCGCGAGGCCGCCCCGGCCGGCGGCGCCCTGCTCGGCTCCGACGACCTGGGACCGGCGCTGGCCGGGGCCCTGCCCGGCGAGGCGCCCTGGCGGATCCACTACCACGTACCGCTGCACGAGGAGCCGGCCCCGCCGCTGGCCTCCACCGGCCCGGTGCTGCGCGACACCCTCCGGGCCCTGTTCGGAGGGGACCACGCCGTCACCGACCACATCGAGGTGGAGACGTACACCTGGTCGGTGCTGCCCGAGGGCAGCCGGCCGGTGGGCGACGCCGGGCTGGCCCGGGGCATCGCCGCCGAACTCGACTGGACCGCCCGGGAGCTGACCGCACTGGGCCTGACCCGCACGGCGCCCGCCCCCGTACCGCCCGCCCCCATGCCGTCCGCCGCGCGGAAGGAGCCCGGCTCATGACCCCCACCGCCCGGAAGAAGACGGCCGTCCTGTGCACCGTCGGCCTCACCCCACGGCTGCTGCCCCACATGCCCAACGTGCGTGCCATCGGGGAGCGGGGCTTCGCGGCACCCCTCGACACGGTGTTCCCCGCCGTCACCGCCACGGTCCAGGCCACCCTCACCACGGGGACGCTGCCGCGCGACCACGGGGCGGTCGGCAACGGCTGGTACTTCCGCGACCACGGCGAAGTGATGATGTGGCGCCAGCACAACGCCCTGGTGCGGGGCGAGAAGGTCTGGCAGGCCGCCCGGCGCCAGGACCCGGACCACACCACCGCCTACCTGTGCTGGTGGTGGGCCATGGGCGCCGACGTGGACACCGTCCTGACCCCCCGGCCCGTCTACCACTACGACGGCCGCAAGGCTCCCGACTGCTACACCGTCCCGGCCGCCCTGCGCGACGAACTCACGGCGGCCCAGGGTGAGTTCCCGCTCTTCAACTACTGGGGTCCGACGGCCTCCCTCACCTCCACCCGGTGGATCGCCGGCGCCGCCCGGCACGTGGCCGACACCCGCGACCCCGACCTGTCCTTCATCTACGTCCCGCACCTGGACTACGACCTCCAGCGCTTCGGCCCCGACGGCCCCGAGGCCGTCCGCGCCGCCCGCGAGGCCGACGCCGCGCTCGGCCCGCTCCTGGACGACCTCCGCGAGCGCGGCACCACCGTCGTCGCCCTCAGCGAGTACGGCATCTCGCCCGTCAGCCGGCCCGTGGACATCAACCGCGCGCTGCGCCGCGAGGGGCTGCTGTCCGTCTACGCCCAGCGGGGCATGGAGTACCTCGACCCGTACACCTCACGGGCGTTCGCCGTCGCCGACCACCAGGCCGCGCACGTCTACGTGGCCGACCCGTCCGACGTCCCGCGCGTGCGCGACGTCCTGAAGTGCCTGGACGGGGTCGACGAGGTCTGGGACCGCACCCAGCAGGCCGACTACGGCATCGACCACCCGAACGCGGGCGAACTGGTGGCCGTATCGGAGCCGGACGCCTGGTTCACCTACTACTACTGGCTCGACGACCGGCGCGCCCCCGACTTCGCGCGCGGCGTCGAGATCCACCGCAAACCCGGCTACGACCCGGCCGAACTGTTCTTCGACCCCGCCGATTCGGCGGCCAAGGCGAAGGCCGGCCTCGCCGTGCTGAAGAAGAAGGCGGGCCTGCGGGCACCGCTGCAGGTGGTGCCGCTCGATCCGGGCTGCGTCCGCGGCAGCCACGGGCGGCTGCCCGAGGACGACCGGGACGGACCGCTGCTGCTCTGCTCCGACCCGTCGCAGGAACGCGCCCGCTACCACGCCACCGAGGTGAAGGACCTGCTCCTGCGCCTCGGTGGACTGACCTGACAACGCCCTCAAGGGGGAGAGGAGGATCCGATGACCAGCCAGACCCTGGCCGCCGTCCGCGGCCGCATCGACCACACCGACCACACCGGTGTACTGCCCGTGCCCGAATCGGCCGCACGGGAGGCGGCCAGACTCCGGGCGACCGGCGAGGCCCACGTCTGGTGGTGGCCGCTCGAAGACCGGGTCGACCAGGCCGACTTCGACCTGCTCGACGAGGTCGAGCAGGTCCGCGCACGGCGGTTCCGTCTGGAACGGGACGCCGCCGCGTTCATCCGTACCCGGGCCGGTGCCCGGCGCGCCATCGGCGGGCTGCTGGGCGTGGACGCACGTGAGGTGGCCCTCGGCCGCCGCGTGTGCCCCGGCTGCGGTGACCTGGAGCACGGCCCGCCGGCCGTGGCCGCCCCCGCCGTCGGACTCGCGCTGAGCCTGACCCGGACCAGCGGCTGCGGGGTGCTCGCCCTGCACGCCGGCGACTGGATCGGGGTGGACGTCGAGGCCCTGCGGCCCGTCGAGTCCGGCTCCCTGGCCGGCGTGGTGCTCGCGCCCGCCGAGCACGCGTACATCCTGTCCCTGCCCGCCGGGCCCGAGCGGACCGCCGCCTTCCACCGGGTGTGGACCCGTAAGGAGGCCGTTCTGAAGGGAGTCGGGCTCGGGCTCCTCGGCATCGACCTCAACGCGCTGGACGTCCGGCCCGGCACGGCCGGCCCCGTCGAGGTGGAGCACGGCTACCAGGGCGAGGTCAGCAGCTGGCAGATCGACGACCTCGACCTCGACGGGAACTGGTCGGCCTCCCTGGCCCGCCCCGTCGACGGCTCCCCCCTCGGGGCGGTCCACCGGCACCGCCCCGCCTGATCCGCGTCCGCCCGCCCCGGACCCGCCCCCGCGGCGGGGTCCGGGGCGGGCGCACGGCCTCCCCGCACGGAGAACCCACCCCTCCCGGAGCTCCTCATGGCCCAGCCCGCCCTCCAGACCGCCGCCCCCGCGCCCGCCCCCGCGCCCGCCCCCACGCCTGCAGCCGCGCCCACGGCCGCGCCCGCCGTGGTGTCCGCCGTGCCCGCCGCGCCGGCCGCGCCCGCCACCGTCCCGGCCGCAGCCGCCCCGACCGCCGCTCCCGCCCGGCCAGGGCCCCCGCACACCCCCGCCCCCGGGGCCCGCGCCGTGGCCGCCGGGGTGCTCGCGGTCGCCCTGCTGCTGTCCGCGGGCGCCCTCGTCGGCGGCGCGCTCCAGGACTTCCTGGACCGGATGGCCGGGGTCTTCGCGCTGGTCGCGCTCTCGGTCTCGGTGATGCTCGGCCTCGCCTCCGTCTTCCGGGACGTCCTCACCCCCGGCCGGCGGCAGCTCGCCCAGCTCCTGCACCGCGCCGCGGGCCTGGCCGGGGTCGGCTTCCTGCTCGTCCACATCGGCGTCAAGGTGGCCGGCGAGGAGATCGCGGCGAGCGACGTCCTCCTCGGCAGCGGGGACCTCCTCGTCGACTTCGGCTCCCTGGCCGCCCAGCTCTTCGTGCTCGCGCTGATCACCGGCCTGTGGCGGGGCGTCTTCGCCACCCGCCGCTGGATCCGCCCCTTCCGGATGCTGCACGGGCTCGCCTACGCCGGCTGGGTCGCCGGGGTCGTCCACGGACTCGGCGCCGGCCGGACCCCCGCCCCGTGGGTCACCGCCTGCTACGTCCTGTGCCTCGCGGCCTCCGCCGCGGCCCTCGTCCACCGCTGGAGGAGGGGCCGCCGCCGCTGAATCCTCCCGCGAACGTCCCTTTCCGGCCGCAGGCGCCAGCCCGCGGCCGGAAAACCGTACCCCGGGGCCTTTTGAGTAGAGGGAATATAGAACCGCCGTCCAGGATCGGTGGTGTTGCATCCGCCACATCTTGCGGATGAGGCTGCTGACATTCCCCCCTCAAAAGCTTTGGAAGGACTGGTCGCGCATGAGGACCGAGACGAACAGCCGCCGCGGGCAGAACGGCGCCGGGTCCCCGGGGTTCGCGCTGCGCCTGGACGGAGTCGTGAAGGAGTACGGAAAGGCCGGCCGGGGCGTGCGGGCGCTGGACGGGGTCTCGGTGGGCATCGAGCGCGGTTCGTTCACGGCCGTCATGGGACCCTCCGGTTCCGGCAAGTCGACGTTCCTGCACTGCGCCGCGGGCCTCGACAAGCCGTCGAGCGGTTCCGCGTACATCGGTGACACCGAGCTCGGGGGAATGAACGAGACCCAGCTGACGAAGCTGCGCCGCGAGCGCATCGGCTTCGTCTTCCAGGCGTTCAACCTCATCCCGGCGCTGTCGGTACGACAGAACGTCGAGCTGCCGCTGCGCCTGGCCGGCGAGCGCCTCGACTCCGGCTGGCTGGAGGAGATCCTCACGCGCGTGGGCCTGGGCGGCCGTGCCACCCACCGCCCCGCGGAGCTCTCCGGCGGCCAGCAGCAGCGCGTGGCGATCGCCCGTGCCCTGATCACCCGCCCCGACGTCATCTTCGGCGACGAGCCGACCGGTGCCCTCGACACCGTGACCGCCAAGGAGATCCTCTCCCTGCTGCGCTCCTGCGTCGACGAGACCGGTCAGACCGTGGTCATGGTCACCCACGACCCGGTCGCCGCCTCCTACGCCGACACCGTCCTCTTCCTCGCCGACGGCCGGATCGCCGACCGCATGCAGGCCCCCACCGCCGACCGCGTCGCCGACCGCATGACCCACCTGGGAGCGTGGGCCTGATGCTGCGTTATGCGTTGCAGACCCTGCGCGCCCGCAAGGGCGGCTTCATCGGGGCGTTCCTCGCCCTCTTCTGCGCGGCCGCGCTCGTCACGGCCTGCGGCATCCTGCTGGAGACCGGGCTGAGGGGGACCATCGGCACCGAGCGCTACGCCGGCGCCCCGGTGATCGTCGGCGGCGACCAGAACGTGCACCAGGTCACCGTCAAGCAGAAGGGCGACAAGACCAAGACCAAGAAGAAGGAGAAGCCGCTCGGCGAGCGCGTCTGGCTGCCCGCCGACACCGTCACCAAGGTCGCCTCGCTGCCCGGCGTCCGGGCGGCGCTGCCCGAGATCACCTTCCCGGCGTACGCGGTCACCCCCAAGGGACAGGTGGTCCCGGGCGTCGACGACAAGCCCTCCTTCGGACACGCCTGGACCTCCGCGCCCCTGACCCCCTTCACCCTGGCCGAGGGCGCCGCCCCGGTCGGCGCCGACGAGGTCGTCGTCGACCGTGAACTGGCCCGGCGGGCCGGCATCAAGCCCGGCACCGAACTGACCGTCCAGGCCACCGGTTCCCCGCGCGTCTACCGGGTCACCGGCATCGCGGCCCCCGCCGGCCACGACCTCAAGCAGCAGACCTCGCTGTTCTTCTCCGACGCCGAGGCCGGGCGGCTGTCCGGCCGCGCCGACCAGGTCGCCGTCGTCGGAGTGCTGCCCAAGGAGGGCGTGTCCACCTCGGAGCTCGCCGGCCAGGTCCGCCAGGCCCTCGACGGCACCTCCGCGGAGGTGGTCACCGGCGGCGAGCGCGGCCCGGTCGAGTTCCTCGACGCGGCCAAGGCCCGGATCAAGCTGGTCTCCATGGGCGGCGCCATCGGCGGCACCTCGCTGCTCGTCGCGATCCTCGTGGTCGTCGGCACCTTCGCCCTCTCCATCCAGCAGCGCTACCGCGAACTGGCCCTGCTGCGCGCCATCGCGGCCACCCCCAAGCAGGTCCGCCAGCTCATCGGCCGCGAGGCGCTGATCGTCGGCGCCCTCGCCGGTGTCCTCGGCTCGATCACTGGCCTGCCCATCGCCTACTGGCTGCACGGCAAGTTCGTCGGCTTCAAGGCGATCCCCGACACCCTCGAAGTCACCTTCAGCGTCTTCCCGTTCTTCGCCGCCATCGGCGCGGCCCTGCTGGGCGCCTGGGCAGCCGCCCGGATCTCCGCCCGCCGCACCGCCCGCATCCGTCCCGCCGAGGCCCTGTCCGAAGCGGCCATGGAGCAGCGGAACTTCGCCTGGGGCCGGCTCGGCGCCGGCGCCGCGTTCCTGGCCGGCGGGATCGTACTGCTCGCCGTACTCGCCGCGCTGCGCAGCGAGCCGGCGTCGACCCCGGTGACGTTCCTGTCGGTCGTCGTGCTCTCGGTGGCGGTCTCGCTGCTCGGGCCGCTGATCGCCCGGATCGCGGTCGGCGTCCTCGGGGTCCCGCTGCGGGCCTCCCGGGTCGGCGGCTACCTGGCCACGGCCAACGCCCGCGCCAACACCAAGCGGGTCTCCGCGGCGGTCACCCCGCTCGCCCTGCTGATCGGCATGGCCTGCACCGTCTTCTTCGTGCAGACCACGATGGGCGCGGCGGCCACCGCCCAGGCCCAGGCCGGCAACAAGGCCGACTGGGTCGTCGGGGCGGCCGGACCCGGCGTGCCCGCCCAGGCCGCCGAGAACCTGCGCAAGGTTCCCGGCGTGTCGGCGGTGACCGAGGTCGTCCGCACCTCCGTGCGCGTCGGCCTGGAGAAGTACCCGGCGCAGGGCGTCTCCACCGACGGCCTGACCCGCACCTGGGACCCGGGCGTCACCGGGGGCACCCTGGACGGCTTCGGCGCGCAGAGCGTCGCGCTGAGCGACGTGGCGGCCGACAACCTGGGCAAGAAGCCCGGCGACAAGCTGAAGCTGACCCTCGGCGACGGCACCGAGACCGAGCTGACCGTCGCGGCCGTCTACGACCGCGGCCTGGGCTTCGGCGACCTGACGATGTCCCACGAGCTGGTCTCGAAGCACGTCGACAACCCGCTGGCCTCCTCGCTGCTGGTCAAGACCGCCGACGCGGGCAAGCCCGGCCGCGCCGACCTCCAGAAGGCCCTCGCCGGCCTGCCGGGCGTCGGGGTGCTCGACCGCGACCAGGTCAAGGACCTGCAGGCCGAGGTCCAGCAGTCCAACGCCGAGGTGAACTACGTCGCGATGGGCCTGATCATCGCCTTCACCGCCATCGCCGTGGTCAACACGCTGGCCATGTCGGTGTCCGACCGCACCCGCGAGTTCGCGCTGCTCCAGCTCGTCGGCACCACCCGGCGCCAGGTGATGCGCATGCTCCGCATCGAGGCGGCCCTGGTGATCGTGATCTCCTCGGTCCTCGGCACCGGCATCGCCTTCGCGGTGCTCACCGCCTTCAGCATCGGGATGACCGGCTCCGCGTCCCCCTCCATCGACGGCTGGATGTACCTGGGCGTCCTGGGCTTCGCGGCGCTGCTGACCGCCCTGGCCACGCTGGTCCCGGGCCGTCTGGCCCTGGCGGGCCGGCCGGCGGACGTCATCAGCTCACGGCAGTAGGCACCACGACGGCCGGAGGGCCGGCCCCCACAAGGGGCCGGCCCTCCGGCCGTTCCTACCGGCTCTCGAAGAGCGGTGGGCGGCACGTCAGTTGAGCACCGCGCCACCGCCCTTGCGGTCCACCCGGCTGCGGCGGTGGTCCAGGTGGGCGTACACCCGGTGGAGCCAGCGGTCCTGGCCGTCGTAACGAGGGGTGAAGGAGGTCCGGCCGTGCACCGCGAGCCGGTTGTCGACCACCGCGAGGTCCCCGACCCGCAGGGCCAGCGCGGACATCGTCCGCATGAGGGCCTCGCGCAGCTCGCCCATGGCGGCCTTCGCCTCGTCGTCCAGCGGATGCGTCGCGGCGAAGTCCACCAGGATGTTCGGGTCCTGGGGGTCCCCGACGAGCACCGCGTGGGCGGGGGTCACCGAGTTCAGGTCGCCGAAGGACGGCGGCGGCTCGGTGAGGAACCGCGGCGCGGCCAGTACGGACACGGTGCGGGCGGACAGCAGCGGAAGGGCCCGCCGGATCGAGGACGTGCACAGCTTCGCATCGCCGGTCGGGTCCTCGCGGACGCAGAGCAGGCCGACGTAATCGGGCTTGTTGTCATGGAAGGCGTTCTCGACGTGGAGTTCCAGCAGAACGGAGCCGGCATTGCTCTGGGAACTCTCGCTCCCCGGAACCGGGACGACGTTCTGGACGAGCGCACCGGTCTTTTCGCTGCGATAGGCGATCACCTCCCCGAGCTGGAGCATGGCCGCCGTGACCAGAGCCGACGCCACGGCCGGCACCCGTTCCACGGAACCGGGCACGGTCGGCGTCTCCGGCAGCGGGTCGTTCGCGACCACCGGCACGTTGCGCAGCAGCAGGACCCCGTCGGGGCCGGCGTCGTGGCGGAACCGGCGCAGCGCGGCCAGCACCGAACGGGGCAGCGCCGACGAGGCGTCCCGCACGGTGTCCAGCCAGGCCGGATCGTCGATCAGGGCCGGGGTGGCCCGCAGCACGTCGGTGGCGACGGCGATCAGCCCGGCGCGCTCGGCGTCGGTGAGCGTGACGGCGTCAGGGGCCGTGCCGGTCGCGGGAAGGGTAAGGGTGTGTTCCTGAATCCGCGGCATGAAGAAATCCTCGGGTTGATGAACGATGACCCGAGTCAGTTTCCGGACCTGTCCTATCCCATTCCTATGGGGAAGGCTTCCGAATGGTCCGCGTATCCGTGTATAGGCGGGAAATAGTTGCCCACCGCATGGTTATGGGGCGGCTTTGTCTACGGTTTCCCCGGGGAAATCCCGGCGAATTCCTGCCGACCGCCGCACGTCCCGCACCATCCGACGGGGGAGTAGAAGGGAGGACTTCATGGCATCAGGCACGGAAGGCCACGCCCATGGCACGGCGATGGCCGTCGCCGACGCCCTCGGCGCACGGGGGGAGGCCCACGTCTGGTGGTGGCGTACGCCGGAGCACACCGATCCGGCCGATCTGCCGCTGCTGGACACGGAGGAGTTCCGGCGGGCGCTGTCCCTGCCCGCCGAACGCGACGCCGCCGCCTTCGTCCGCTCCCGCGCCGCGGCCCGCCGGGCCCTCGCCGGGCTGTTCGGTCTCGGGCCCGGGGACATCGCCCTCGGCCGGCGCTCCTGTCCCGGCTGCGGCGACGGCAGTCACGGCCCGCCGAAGCTGGTCGTCCCGGACCTGGGTCTCCCGCTCAGCATGAGCCGTACCGCGGGCTGCGGGATCTTCGCCCTCGGCGCGGGCGCCTCGATCGGCGTGGACGCCGAGTCGGTGCGCCCGGTCCGCGGGTCGGCGACCACCGACGCGGACCTCACGGCCGCGGAGCGCGACCACCTGGCGGCGCTCCGCCCCGGTCCCGAGCGGGACGCGGCCTTCTACCGGATCTGGACCCGCAAGGAGGCCGTGGTCAAGGCCACCGGGCTCGGGCTGTCCGGAGTCGAACTGGGCCTGCTGGAAACCCATCCGGGCCGCGAGGGTCCGGTCCGGGTCACCCACACCCACCGCGGCCGGACCACCGCCTGGACCGTCGAGGACCTCCGGCTCCTGGACGGCGTCGCGGTGGCGCTGGCCCGGCCGGCGGGACCCGCCGCGCACGGACCCGTGCACCACCACACCGACCACTGAGACCTCCTCGACCCTGCGCACCGCACCGACACCGGCCGTCACCTCCGCGCCGGTCACCTCTCCGCCGGTCACCGTCCTGACCGTCACCGCCCCGTCCGTCACCGCTCCGACCGTCACCGCCCCGTCCGTCCCGGTACCGCCTCAGCGAAAGGCCGTAGAGCCATGACCATCGAGTCCTTCTTCCCCGTGGAACAGCTGATCGCGGAGAACGCCTTCCAGGCCGCCTCCACCGCCGAAGCCCCCTCCGGTGCCCCCGCCTTCGACTCGCCCGGGCAGCTGCTGGGGCTGGGTTCCGAGGACCTCGCCGCGTACTTCGAGGCGATCGCGGAAGCCGTGGAGCGGGACGACCCGGGCCCGGCCGCGCGCGGCGGCTGGGAGGAGCGGGAGCGGCTGCGCTTCTCCACCTGGGTCCGCCGGGTCTACGAACACCCGCTCTCGCCGGCCGTCTTCGCCCTCCCGGTCACCGGTGTGATCCGCGAGTTCCAGCTCGGCCAGGCCGCGGAACTCGCGTTCCGCATCGACGTCGGCCGGGCCCGGGCGAAGGCCGCGAAGCCGTCCGCCGAGGTACGGGCCACGGCCGCCGTGGCCTCGGCCTGGGCGATCGCCGCCGACGCGCTGTCCCGCTCGCCCCGGCCCCCGCGCGAGCGGGTCGTCGGCGACGTGTGGACCATCGTCCGCGAGACCATCGAGCCGGCCCTGCGGCCCACGGGCACCTTCCACCTGCGGTCCCACAGCTCGTGGTGAGCACCGCAGGGTGACTCACCGCACCGCGGAGGGGAAGGCGTCCCGGGTGGTCAGGGAGACCGCCAGCAGCCGGACCAGGTCGTTCCACCGGTACAGCGGCCGGCCCTGGGAGTCCAGCCCGGACAGTTCCAGCAGGGCGCGGTCCACCAGGGTGTCCAGGGCCGCCTCCGCCTCCTCCTCCGCGGTGCCCAGCACCAGCGCCGCGTACTGGGCGCAGAAGGGTTCCGCGTCCCCGTCCGCGAGCCCGGTCAGCGCGGCCAGCTCCGGCTCCTCCAGCAGCCGTACGGAATGCACCAGGGCCTCCCGCACGCTCACGTCGCCGTACGACAGCTCGGCCAGCCGGGTACCGGGGTCGGCGAGCCGGGCCGCGAGCCGGGCCACCGGCCAGTGCGGCCGCGCCGCGAGCCGGGCGCCGGTGACGTGCAGGGCCAGCGGCAGCCCGGCGCAGTACGCCACCAGGTCGTCGGCCGCGTCCGGGTCCGCGTCCAGCCGGGCGCGCCCCACCAGCGAGGCGAGCAGTTCCAGCCCCTCCTCGTCGTCCACCAGGGCCAGCGCGGTGGTGTCCGCGCCGGCGACCCGGGCCAGCCGGGCCTGACTGGTGATCAGCACCGCCGACTCCGGGCCCCCCGGCAGCAGCGGGGCCACCTGGCGGTCGCCCACGGCGCCGTCCAGGACCAGCAGCAGCCGGGCGCCCGAGGTCCGGGTCCGGTACAGCCGGACCAGTTCCTCCAGGTCCCCGAAGGCGGCGGCCGGAGGCGGTTCGCCGAGGGCGCGCAGCAGCCGGACCAGCACCTCGGCGGGGTCCTTCGGGGCGCCGTCCGGGTGGCAGAGCTCCACGAAGAGCTGTCCGTCGGGGAAGTGCGCGGCGCAGTCCTGGGCCGCGCGCACCGCCAGGGCCGTCTTGCCCGCCCCGGCCATGCCGGTGATCAGCAGCCGGCGCGGGCGGCCGTCCTCGCGGCCCAGCCTCGCGCGCAGCGATGCCAGTTCGGCCCGGCGTCCGGTGAACTCGCCGTACGGCGCGGGCAGCATCGCGGGCACCGCCCGGGCCGCCGCCGTGCCCGCGGCCGGTGCCGTGGATCCGGTCGGGCCCGGGGCCGCCGGGTCCTGCGGGGCGTCCGCGGCGGCGGGCGGGGAGCCGGCGGAGGCGCCCAGTCCGAGGCCACCGCCGAGCACCGCCTGGTAGGTGGACCCGAGCGCCTCGCCCGGGTCCACGCCCAGCTGGTCGGCGAGGACCGCGCGCCCCTCGTAGTACGTGTGCAGCGCGTCGGCCTGCCGCCCGCAGCGGTACAGGGCCGTCATCAGCTGGGCGCGCAGCCGTTCCCGTACGGGGTGCTCGGCGACCAGTCCGGTGAGCTCGGCGGTGACCTGCTCGTGGCGGCCGACGGCGAGGTCGGCCTCGATCCGGCTCTCCAGCGCGATCATCCGCGCCTCCTCCAGCCGGGGCAGTTCCGCCTCGATCATCTGCTCGGTCGCGTTGGCCAGCGCGGTGCCCCGCCACAGGTCCAGGGCGTCGCGCAGCAGCGTGCCCGCCTCGTCGAAGCGGCGGTCGGCTAGGGCCTCGCGGCCCAGGCGGTCCAGGCGGTCGAACTCGGTGAGGTCGATCCACGCCCCGGGTGCCCGCAGCACGTAGCCCGGCTGCCGTCGGACGATCTCGATCTCCGGGCCGAGGTGCTTGCGCAGCCTCGACATGTACGTGTAGATCTGCGCGCTGGCCGTGGCCGGCGGGTCCCACCCCCACAGGAGGGCGCTGAGCCGGGCATCGGAGACCACGCGTCCTTCGGACAGCAGTAGCGCCGCGAGCACCGTATGGACCTTGGAACCGGAGAGCGGGATCGTACTGCCGCCTCCCCGTTTGGCCTCGATCGGCCCGAGCAGCCGGAAGTCCATGCGGCACCCCCTTCTGGTGTGAGCATCCGTTCTGGATTCCAGAAGCTAACGGGGGGCCTTATTGGAGGGTTATCGCCGCGCGCCCGGCTCCCGCCGCGGGGGGGATATGCGCAGGTCGCCAGGGGCGGGGAGGAGGGCCCGGCCGGGGTGCGGCGCGGCCGGCGCGGCGTCAGACCGGCAGTCCGGTCGGCTCCTTGACGCGCTTCATGATGATCTGGGAGTTGACCTCGGTGATCCCGGAGAGCGCCGTGAGCCGCTCGATCCAGAGGCGTTCGTACGCGCGCAGGTCGGCGACGGCGATGCGCAGCAGGCAGCCCGGACTGCCGAAGAGGCGGTAGGCCTCGATGACGTCGGGAATGTCCTGGAGCGCCGCCTCGAAGGCCTCGACGGCCTCCCGGTCCCGCTTGACCTCGACGGACACCAGCACCTCGAACCCGCGCCCGACGGCCTCGGGGTCGATCACGGCCCGGTACCCCTGGATCACCCCGTCCTGCTCCAGCTGGCGCACCCGGCGCATGCAGGGGGAAGGGGTCAGACCGACCCGCTGGGCCAGTTCCTGGTTGCTGAGGCGGCCGTCGCGCTGGAGCTCGCGCAAGATTTCGTGATCGATGGCATCCATGACGCAATTATCATCCACGGTTTATTGCAGGCGCGCCGAAACACGCAATCGCATTGCGCGTAGATCTCACTATCATTGCCGGGTATAGGAAATCTGTACGAGATCTACGCGAGGGAAGGTGGCCAGGCCATGGGACGCATCGTCGTCATCAGCACCGGCGGGACGATAGCCAGCCGGTGGATGGGCTCCGGCTTCGCCGCCGAGGCCGACGGACGCGAGGTGATGGCCACCGCCCCCCTGCCCGAGGGCGTCACCGTCGACGTCGTGGACCTGTTCAGCGTGAACAGCCCCCGGCTCACCACCGCCCACCAGCTGACCCTCCTGCGCACCGTCCACGAGGTGCTCGCCGACCCCGGCGTCGACGGCATCGTCGTCACGCACGGCACCGACACCCTGGAGGAGTCGGCCTTCCTCGTCGACCTCCACCACCACGACGCGCGCAGCGTCGTGTTCACCGGCTCGCAGCTCCCCATGGGCTCCGCCGAGGGCGACGGTCCCGGCAACCTCTACGACGCCCTGCTCACCGCCGCCACCACGCGCGGACTCGGCGTCCTGATCACCTTCGCCGGCCGGGTGCACGCCGCCCGGGGCACCGTGAAGACCCAGGCCGTGGCGCTGGACGCGTTCGCCGACCCCTCCAAGGAGCTCCTCGGCAAGGTCGGCTTCGGCAAGGTCGCCGTGCTGCGCGGCCCGCAGCGGACGGCCCCGCTGCCCCTGCCCGCGATGCCGGAGCTGCCGCCGCGCGTGGACATGGTGATGCACCACGCCGACGGCGACCCGGTGCTGCTGAACGCCGCCGTCGAGGCGGGCGCCAAGGGCATCGTCCTGGTGGGCACGGGCGCGGGCAACGCCACCCCGGAGATCGTGGACGCGGTGGCCGCCGCCGTCGCCCGCGGTGTCCTGGTCGCGCTGACCACGCGGGTCGCGGCCGGCCCCGTCACCGAGATCTACACCCACGGCGGCGCGGTCGACCTCGTCGCCGCCGGAGCCGTCCCGACCGGCACCCTGCGGGCCGGCCAGGCCCGGATCGCGGTCCTCTCCGCGCTGCTGGCCACCCCCGAGCCGGCCGAACGGGCCCGCGTCCTGCACGAGGTGCTCGGCGCCGCGGGCTCGGTACTGATCGACGCGTAACCGCCGGGACGGCACGGGGCGCGGACGCGGGGGTCACGCCCCCGCGCCCCTTCCGTCCCGACCGCACGCGCCCCTTCCGTCCCGACCGCACGCGGACCTGACGGCCCGGCCGCACGCGGTCCGGTCAGCCGCGGCCGAACGCCGACAGGATCCGGTCCGCCGCCGAGGTGGCGGTGACGGTACCCGACCGCACCCCCGCCTCCAGCTCCGGAGCCAGCTCCCGTACCGCCGGATCGGCCCGCAGCCGCTCCAGCAGTTCGTCGCGGACCATCGACCAGGTCCATTCCACCTGCTGCGCCGCGCGCTTGGCCGACAGCCGGCCGCCCGCGTCCAGCAGCGTCCGGTGCTGTTCGAGCCGGTTCCAGACCTCGTCGAGCCCCGCCGACTCCCGCGCGCTGCACGTCAGCACCGGCGGGGTCCAGGCGGCGTCCGCCGGGTGCATCAGCCGCAGCGCGCCCGACAGTTCCCGGGCCGCCGCCTTCGCGTCGCGCTCGTGCGGACCGTCCGCCTTGTTCACGGCCAGCACGTCCGCCAGCTCCAGGACGCCCTTCTTGATGCCCTGCAACTGGTCGCCCGTACGCGCCAGCGACAGCAGCAGGAAGGAGTCCACCATCCCGGCGACCGTGGTCTCCGACTGGCCCACGCCCACCGTCTCGACGAGGACCACGTCGTACCCGGCCGCCTCCATGACGATCATCGACTCGCGGGTCGCCTTGGCGACCCCGCCCAGCGTCCCCGCGGACGGGGACGGCCGGACGAACGCCGCCGGATCGACGGCGAGCCGCTCCATCCGCGTCTTGTCGCCGAGGATGGACCCGCCCGTCCGGGTGGAGGACGGGTCCACGGCCAGCACCGCCACCCGGTGGCCCAGCCCGGTCAGCATCGTGCCGAACGCGTCGATGAAAGTGGACTTGCCCACCCCCGGCACCCCGCTGATGCCGATCCGCCGGGCACTGCCCGCGTGCGGCAGCAGCCGGGTCAACAGAGCCTGCGCCAGGGTGCGGTGGTCCGGCCGGGTGGACTCGACGAGAGTGATCGCCCGCGCGATGTGCGCGCGCTTCCCGTCGAGCACGCCCTTCACGTACACGTCGATGTCGATCTTCGGGGGCATTCGCGCGGCGCCTACAGCTCGTGGCCCAGGTCCGCGGCCAGCCGCGTCACCAGGTCGTGGGCCGCGTCCGGGATGACCGTGCCCGGCGGGAACACCGCCGTCGCGCCCATCTCCAGCAGCGTCGGCACGTCGGCCGGCGGGATCACCCCGCCCACCACGATCATGATGTCCTCGCGCCCCTCCTCCGCCAGCTGCTCGCGCAGCGCCGGAACGAGGGTCAGGTGACCGGCCGCCAGCGACGACACGCCCACCACGTGGACGTCCGCCTCGACGGCCTGGCGGGCCACCTCCGCCGGGGTCTGGAACAGCGGGCCGACGTCCACGTCGAAGCCCAGGTCGGCGAAGGCCGTCGCGATCACCTTCTGGCCGCGGTCGTGCCCGTCCTGGCCCATCTTGGCGACCAGGATGCGCGGACGACGGCCCTCGGCCTCCTCGAACCGGTCGACGAGCGCTCGGGTGCGCTCCACGGACGGGGACTCGCCTGCCTCGGTGCGGTACACACCCGAGATCGTACGGATCTGGCTCGCGTGCCGCCCGTACACCTTCTCCAGTGCGTCCGAGATCTCACCGACCGTGGCCTTGGCGCGCGCCGCGTCCACCGCCAGGGCGAGCAGGTTGCCCTCCCCGCTGCCGGCCGCGTTCGTCAGCGCCCGCAGGGTGTCCTGGGTACGCGCCTCGTCGCGCTCCTCGCGCAGCCGCCGGAGCTTGGCGATCTGCTGGGCGCGCACCGAGGAGTTGTCGACCTTGAGCACCTCGATCTGCTCGTCGCTCTCCACCCGGTACTTGTTCACGCCGATCACCGGCTGCCGGCCGGAGTCGATCCGCGCCTGCGTGCGGGCGGCGGCCTCCTCCACCCGGAGCTTCGGGATGCCCGCGTCGATGGCCTGCGCCATGCCCCCGGCCGCCTCGACCTCCTCGATGTGCTGCCAGGCCCGCCGCGCCAGGTCGTACGTCAGCTTCTCGACGTACGCGCTGCCGCCCCACGGGTCGATCGACCGGCAGGTCCCCGACTCCTGCTGCAGCAGCAGCTGGGTGTTGCGGGCGATGCGCGCCGAGAAGTCCGTCGGCAGCGCCAGGGCCTCGTCGAGGGCGTTCGTGTGCAGCGACTGGGTGTGCCCCTGGGTCGCCGCCATCGCCTCGATGCACGTACGCGTCACGTTGTTGAAGACGTCCTGGGCGGTCAGCGACCAGCCCGAGGTCTGCGAATGCGTGCGCAGCGACAGCGACTTGGCGTTCTTCGGATCGAACTGCTTGACCAGGCGCGCCCACAGCAGCCGGGCCGCACGCAGCTTCGCGACCTCCATGAAGAAGTTCATGCCGATCGCCCAGAAGAACGACAGGCGCGGCGCGAACGCGTCCACGTCCAGGCCGACCGCCTGACCGGCCCGCAGGTACTCCACCCCGTCCGCGAGCGTGTACGCCAGCTCCAGGTCGGCCGTCGCCCCGGCCTCCTGGATGTGGTACCCGGAGATCGAGATCGAGTTGTACCGCGGCATGTTCTGCGAGGTGAAGGCGAAGATGTCGGAAATGATCCGCATCGACGGCTTCGGCGGGTAGATGTAGGTGTTGCGGACCATGAACTCCTTGAGGATGTCGTTCTGGATGGTCCCGGCGAGCTTGTCGGGCGAGACGCCCTGCTCCTCCGCCGCCACGATGTAGAGGGCGAGGACCGGCAGCACCGCGCCGTTCATCGTCATCGACACCGACATCTTGTCGAGGGGGATCCCGTCGAACAGCTGGCGCATGTCGTAGATCGAGTCGATCGCCACGCCCGCCATGCCGACGTCACCCGTCACGCGCGGGTGGTCACTGTCGTAGCCGCGGTGCGTCGGCAGGTCGAAGGCCACCGACAGGCCCTTCTGGCCCGACGCGAGGTTGCGCCGGTAGAAGGCGTTGGACTCCTCCGCCGTGGAGAAGCCTGCGTACTGCCGGATCGTCCAGGGCTGGTTCACGTACATCGTCGGGTAGGGGCCGCGCAGGTACGGGGCCACACCCGGGTACGTCGCCAGGAAGTCCAGGCCCTCCAGGTCCCGCCCCGTGTACAGCGGCTTCACGCCGATGCCCTCGGGGGTCTCCCACAGCAGGTCGGCGGCCGCGGTGCCGGTGGACTCCTTCACCGCGGAGCGCCACTGCTCCTCGGACACCCCCCGGGCGGCGGTGGGGCCGAGCGGCAGCTCGGAGAAATCGGGGACGCTCAAGACGGCACTCCCATCCGGTCGAGTACGGAGGACAGCACGGCGACGGCATCACAGCCGGCGAAGACGTACTCGTCCACGGAAGCCTCTGCGGTGCCCGGCCGGCCGGCGAGGAAGACGGTCGTGGCGCCCGCCGCGCGCAGCGCCCCGGCCACCGCCGCGGCCTGCTCCTCGTACAGCGCGTCGCTGGAGCAGAGCACGGCCATGCCGTCCGCGCCGCTCGCCGCGTACGCCTCGGCGGCCGTCGCCGGATCCACCGACACCGGGTCGTGGACCGGTTCGATGCCGCCCGCCTGGAACAAGTTCGAGGCGAAGGTGGCACGGGCGGTGTGCGCCGCCGCCGGACCCAGCGCCGCGAGGAAGATCCGCGGCCGGGCGCCGGTGGCGGCCAGGTGCGCGTCGCTGCGGGCGCGCAGGACCTCGAAGGCCTCGTCGCGCCGGACGCGGGGGAGCCCGCCGGCCCGGCGCTCGGGCGCCGCTTCGCGGACCACCGGCTTCTCCGACAGCAGCGGGAACTCGCTGACGCCGGTGATCGGTTCGCGGCGCGTGGCCAGCTTCTTCGCCCGCGCGGACCAGGTGGCGGCGAGCCGCTCCGTGACCAGCCCCGAGCGCAGCGCGGCGGCCAGCCCGCCGGCCCGCTCCACGGTCCGGAAGAACTCCCAGGCGGCCTCGGCCAGTTCGTCCGTGAGCCGTTCCACGTAGTACGAGCCGCCGGCCGGGTCGATCACCCGGGCCAGGTGCGACTCCTCCAGCAGCACGGTGGAGGTGTTGCGGGCGATCCGGCGCGCGAAGGCGTCCGGCAGGCCCAGCTCGTTGTCGAAGGGGAGCACGGTGACGGAGTCCGCGCCGCCCACGCCCGCCGCCATGCAGGCGACCGTGGTGCGCAGCATGTTCACCCACGGGTCGCGCCGGGTCATCATCACCGGCGAGGTGACGGCGTGCTGCCGCTGGGCGCCCGCCTCCGGAGCCCCGCAGGCCTCGGCGATCCGGGCCCACAGGCGCCGGGCGGCGCGCAGCTTGGCGATGGTCAGGAACTGGTCCGCGGTCGCGGCGTAGCGGAACTCCAGCTGCCCGAGGGCGGCTTCGGTGGTGAGACCGGCGTCGGTGAGGGTCCGCAGGTACGCCACCCCGGTGGCCAGGGACAGCCCCAGCTCCTCGGCGGCCGAGCCGCCCGCCTCGTGGTACGGCAGGGCGTCCACGGTCAGCGCCTGCACGCCCGGCCAGGAGGCGGCCGCCTCCCGGGCCAGTTCGACGGCGGGCGACTGGTCCAGGGCTTCACCGGTGCGCGCCTCGTGCCCCAGCGGGTCGATGCCGAGGGCGGCGCGCGCGTCCTGCGGGGCCACTCCGCGCTCCGCGTACAGGGCGAGCAACGCCCGTGCGGCGTCGGCGTATTCGGCTCCCGCATCCAGGACCACGGGCGCGAGGTCGAGGTAGACGCCCTCCAGTGCCCGCGCGAGGCCGTCGGCCGGCAGACCGCCCCGGCCGACGGTCAGCCAGAGGGAGGTGGTGCCGTTCTCGAGGTCGGCGAGGGCCGCCTCGTTGATCCGTACCGGGTCGCTGCCCGCGAACCGCTGGCGCACGTCCCAGCCGGAGACGCCGGTCCCGGCGGGCGTCCCGCCGCGCACGAAGGGTGCGAAGCCCGGGAAACCGGTGTCGGGGCCGTCCCCGTCGGGGCGTGCCGTGTACAGCGGGCGGGTGATGAGCCCGTCCTCGAGTGTGGTGGACAGCGCGTCTTCCGCCGCCTCGCCGGATACTTCCTTGCCCGACTTGCGCAGTACGCCCTCGACGAGGCGTTGCCACTGCTCATGTGTCGTTTCGGGAAATTCGGCGGCCAGGGAGAGCCCGTCGTCAGGCAGGACCGTCATGGCTCGAATGCTAGGGGGGCCCGCTTAAGCGAGACCATAACCGCCGGATGTGATCTCGCACTCCCAGGTCAGCCCGGCGGGGTCCCGGAACAGCGGGTCCAGCAGCACCGTCGCGGCGGCCTGCGGGAGCACGGCCGGACCGGCGTGCGGGGCGATGATCCGTGCGGGATCGTCGCACACGTGCGAACGCTCGACGGCGGCGGCGCGGATCTCGTCCAGGTAGCCCTCATGGAGTACGCCGGACAGTTCGGTGACGACCATCACGGCCGGGTTGAACACGTCGAGCAGCAGCGCCGCGGCCCGTCCGACGTCCCGGGCCCGCTCGCGCAGCAGTCGGTCCGCCCGGGGGTCGCCGGCCGCCGCGGCGTCGACGAGGAGGGGGACGGACGGATCGGGCACGATCCCGCGCCGCACGGCCTCGGCGCCGAGCGCGGTGTCGGAGGCGGCCGCCTGGAGGCAGCCCGTACGTCCGCACGCGCAGACGGCCCCGGACCCGGGCACCGGCAGGTGCGCCACGTCGCCCGCGGCGGAGCCGGGACCCTGGTGGACCGTGCCCTCGATGCCGAACGCGGCGTCGACGACGTTGCCGATGAACAGGTGCACCAGGCTCCGGCGGGCCGCCGGATGCCCGAAGAGGACCTCCGCCCCGGCGACGGCACGGGCGTGGTTGTCCACGTGCACCGGCAGGCCGAGGGCCTGTGACAGCTCGGCGGCCAGCGGCCGCTGCCGCCACCCGAGCGCCGGATGCCGTACGACGGTCCCCGCGTCGGGCCGGACCCAGCCGCCGAGTGCGGCGCCGACGCCGAGGAGGGGCCGGCCGCCGGGGGCGTGCTCCCGCAGGAAACGGCCGAGTTCCGCCGCGATGCGGCCGGAAAGGGCCGGGTCCAGCGGGTCCCGGTGCGGGAAGGCGCGGCGGGCCAGGACCTGCCCGCGCAGGTCGACGACGCTGAAGGTGGAGGCGGGCACCCCGATGTGCAGCCCGGCGGCGACGGGCCCGCCGACGGCCCCGGTGTGCAGGTCCAGGGGGATCCGGGGCCGGCCGGAGGAGGCCCGGCCGGCGGGGTCGGGCAGCTCGCGCAGCAGCCCGGCGCGGAGCAGGCCGGTGGTCTGCCGCGACACCGCGGCGGGGCTGAGCCCGCACAGCGGGGAGATCCCGCTGCGGGCCACGGGCCCGTGGTCGAGCACCGTCCGCAACACGGAGGCGGCATTGGCGACCCCCCGCCGGTCCCCGGCCATTCGCGTCATCCCCCGATCATGCCGGACCCCGCGGGGCGGCGGCGGCCGCGGGCGCGGGCTGCGGGAGCCGTCCCCCTGGGGGTGGGTTCCGAAGGGTCAGGTCTGTTGGTGGAAGCGGGTCGTGCGGCGGGGCCCGGGCGGAGGCGGGGAGTGCCGCTCCGACCGTGTCGACGGGCGGCCGACAGCGGCCCCGGAGCGTGTGGCGCGCGTGCTGCGTGGCGGGGGCATTGCGGGGCCGTGAAATCCAGCCATGGTTTCCGGCCGCCAGGTGGTGGGGAAAGGCCAGGTCAACGCCGGTGCGGGAGGTTCGGGGCCGGGTGCGGGGAGGGGGTTGACCCGCGACGGGGGCGCTGACAGGCTCCGGGTCATGACCGCGAACGTCCACCTCGCCCCGCGGCTCTGCACCCCCGGCCCCTGTCCCACGCCGGACCGGTGTCCGGGCCTCTGTTGCTCCTGACCCGCGCCCCGGGCCCCGGAGCCCGCTCCGGCGGGCCCGGCCCCTGCCCGCACGCGGCAGGGCCGTCCCCTCGCCGGAGCCGGCCCTGCGGCCGGTAGCGTCCGCGACCCCGTATCGGCCGTCCTGACCCGTCCGCCCGGCGGACCCCGCCTCGACGGCCCGTTCCCTCGGGAACCGGGTCCGGCGGGCCCGTCGGCCGGTTTCCCGGAGCAGCTCGGAACGCATCGGGCCCGGCCCGGGGGACCCGGTTCGACGGGACCCTCCTCCGGCCGGCCCTTCGGCCCGCGCGCTTCGGAGCCCCGCTCCCGGCCCACCGGCCCGGTTCCCCCGACGGATCCGGACCGGGCCCCCGGTGCGGGGACCCCCGGTTCGGCCGGCCCGCTCCGTCGACCGCGGGCTCCGGCCCGGGGGACCGGAGCCCGCGGCCGGGGCCTCCGGCCGGGCGGCCGACCGTTCCGAGGGCGGGGTCCGCGGCCCGCTGTCCCGGGCCCCGCCGGACGCCCGGGGAAGCCGGGCGCGACCCGACGGGCGCGAACCGGCGGGCCCGACGGGCGCCCCTCCAGGAGCAGTTCCGATCCGTGGCGCCCGTACGCCTCGGCTCATTTCTTCCGCAGCGGAAATAAACCCACCACCAACCACCCCAGGAGTTCCCGTGACCACGCTCACCGCCACCACCACCGCCACCACCACCGTCACCAGGATCGGCGGCCGCATCGGAGCCGAGATCGGCGGCGTACGGCTCGGCGGGGACCTCGCCCCCGCGGCCGTCGCCGAGATCCGCACCGCCCTCCTCGCCCACAAGGTCGTCTTCTTCCGCGGCCAGGACCACCTCGACGAGGCCGGCCACGAGGCCTTCGCCCAGTTGCTCGGCACGCCGGTCGCCCACCCCACCGTCCCCTCCGCCGACGGCCGTTACGCCCTCGGCATCGACTCCCACCACGGCGCCCGCGCGAACCAGTGGCACACCGACGTCACCTTCGTCCCCGCCTATCCCGCCTTCTCCATCCTCCGCGCCGTCACCATCCCCCCGTACGGCGGCAACACCCTCTGGGCCAACACCGCCACCGCCTACACCCACCTCCCCGAGCCGCTCCGCGTCCTCGCCGACTCCCTGCGGGCCGTCCACTCCAACGAGTACGACTACGCCGCCCTGAAGCCCGACGCCCTGCCCGAGGCACTCGCCCAGTACCGCGAGATCTTCACCTCGACGAAGTTCCTCACCGAGCACCCGGTGGTGCGCGTCCACCCCGAGACCGGCGAGCGCACCCTGCTCCTCGGCAACTTCGTCCAGCGCGTCAACGGCCTCACCGGCCGCGACTCCCGTACCCTCCTGGACCTCTTCCAGGCCCACATCGAGAGCCCCGAGAACACCGTCCGCTGGCAGTGGCGGGCCGGCGACGTCGCGATCTGGGACAACCGCGCCACCCAGCACTACGGCGTGGACGACTCCGACGACCACGAGCGCACCCTGCGCCGCGTCACCGTCGACGGCGACGTCCCGGTCGGCCCCGACGGGGTGCCTTCCCGCCTGATCAGCCCCGAGACCGTCCCGGCCCCCTCCTTCGGCATCCCCTCCGGCGCGTCCGGCGACGCCGACGCCTCCGGGGCACCCGCCTCCGCCTGATCCCCGCCCCCTCCGGGCCGTCGCCCGGCCCGCCCTCCGCCCGAGGAGCCCCCGTGCCCAAGCTGCTCGCCCTCACCGGCAGCCCCTCCACCCACTCCCGCACCGCCGTCGTCGCCGACCACGTGCTGCGCCGGCTCTCCCACTCCGGGTTCGAGACCGCCCACCTCGCCGTACGCGACCTGCCCGCCGCCGACCTCCTCGCCGCCCGCCGCGGCGAGCCGGAGATCCGCCGGGCGCTCGAAGCCGTCGCCGAAGCCGACGGCCTGGTCATCGCGACCCCGGTCTACAAGGCCTCGTACACGGGCCTGCTCAAGGCCTTCCTCGACCTGCTCCCGCAGGACGGCCTGGCCGGCAAAACGGTTCTTCCGCTCGCCACCGGCGGCAGCCTCGCCCACGTCCTGAGCATCGACTACGCCCTGCGCCCGGTCCTCGCCGCCCTCGGAGCCCGGCACGTGACCGCCGGCCGGTTCGTCCTTGACTCCTCCGTCGAGCGCGGGGCCGGTCCCGACCGGCTGCGCCCCGAGGCCGAACTGGACCTCTTCCAGGCCGTCGACGAGTTCTCCGACGCCCTGAGCGCCTCCCGGGCCGCCGCCCTCAGCCCGGCCCCCTGACCCCGAGCCCCCGACCACCCCGCAGCCAGCGACAAGGATCCGCCATGCCCGCAGCCCCCACCCCGACCACCCGCTCCCGGCGCCAGTTCCTCACCCTGCTCGGCATCTCGGCGGCCGCGGTGAGCTGCGGCACGGCCACCGCGACCGGCGGGCCCGCCTCCGGATCCGCCGGCGCACCCGGCAAGCAGATCACCGCCCTGAAGTACCAGGGCGCGGTCGGCGCCGTCACCCTTCCCGAACTCGCCGCCGACCTCGGCTTCCTCGGCGGCCTCACCCTGGACTGGGTGGGCAACACGATCAGCGGCCCGCAGGACATCCAGTCCGCCGCGACCGGACAGACCCACTTCGGCGGCGCGTTCAATGGCGCGGTCGTCAAACTCGTCGCGGGCAAGGCCCCGGTGAAGGCCGTGATCTCGTACTACGGCTCCGACAAGGAGACGAACCTGGGCTACTACGTCCTGGAGGACAGCCCCATCCGTTCCCCCCGCGACCTGATCGGCAAGAAGGTCGGGATGAACACCCTGGGTGCCCACGCGCAAGCCCTCCTCGACATCTACCTGAGCCGGGGCGGCCTCTCGCGCGCCGAGTCCGACAAGGTCGAGGCCCTGGTCGTCCCGCCCGTCAACACCGAACAGTCCCTGAGGCAGAAACAGATCGAGGTCGGCGTCCTCAGCGGGGTGCTGCGCGACAAGGCCGTCGCGGCCGGCGGCATCCGCCCGCTGTTCAGCGACTTCGACCTGCTGGGCGCCTTCAGCGGCGGCACGTACGTGATGACCGAGCGCTTCATCAAGGAGAACCCGGACACCGTACGGACCTTCGTGACGGGCGTGGGCAAGGCCATCGACTGGTCCCGCACCACACCCCGCGAGGAGGTCATCGCCCGGATGACGGAGATCGTCCGCAAGCGCGGCCGCAACGAGGACACCTCGATTCTGAAGTACTGGCGCTCGTACGGGGTCGCCGCGCCCGCGGGCCGGATCGAGGAGAAGGAGTTCCAGCTCTGGATCGACTGGCTCGCCGAGCGCGGCGAGGTCAAGAAGGGCCGGCTGCGCGCCGCGGACCTGTTCACCAACGAGTTCAACGGCAACGGGAAGGGCTGACGGCCATCATGGCGAAGATCGTGTTCGAGTCCGTCACCAAGACCTTCCCCACCAAGGACAAGAAAAGGAAAGAGGAGTTCACGGCTCTCGACGGGATCGACCTGGAGATCGGCGCGGGGGAGTTCGTGGTCGTGGTCGGCCCCAGCGGCTGCGGCAAGTCCACCCTCCTGGACCTCCTCGGCGGCCTCACCCGCCCCACCGCGGGCCGGATCCTGCTCGACGGCGAACCGGTCACCGGCCCGGGTCTGGACCGGGGCATCGTCTTCCAGCAGTACGCCCTGCTGCCCTGGCGCACCGCGCTGGGCAACGTCGAGTTCGGCCTGGAGGCCACGGGCGTCCCCCGACGGCAACGGGCCGCGAGGGCGCGCGAGTTCCTGGACCTGGTCGGCCTCACCGGATTCGAGGACCGCCACCCGCACGAGCTCTCCGGCGGCATGCGCCAGCGGGTCGCGATCGCGCGCTCGCTGGCCTACGACCCGGACGTGCTGCTGATGGACGAGCCGTTCGCCGCCCTCGACGCGCAGACCCGCGAGTCCCTCCAGGACGAACTGCGCCGCATCTGGCAGCGCACCGGCAAGACCGTCGTCTTCATCACGCACGGCATCGAGGAGGCCGTGTACCTCGGCCAGAAGGTGGCCGTCATCACCTCCCGGCCGGGCAGGGTCAAGGAGGTCGTCCCGGTCTCCTTCGGCGACCGGGCCGCCGGAGCCACGGGCGAGGACCTGCGCTCCAGCCCGGAGTTCGCCCGCTACCGCCACGAGATCTGGACCCTGCTCCACGACGAGGTGGCCCGCGCCCAGCGACTGGAGAAGGAAGAGGCCGCCGCATGAGCACCGACACCCGCCAGGCACAGCCCGCCGCCGTGGAACCCGCCCCGGCCCCGGCACCTGCCGTGGAGCCGGCCCCGGCAGCCGCGTCCGCCGTGGAGCCCGCCCCGGCGGCCCCGGCAGCGGCTCCGGCCCCCGCGCCCGCCGACGGGACCGCCGGCGCCGCACCGCGCCCCGAGACCCCGCGCGTCCCGCGCCCGCCGGCCCCCGCTCTGCGCCGGGCCGGGGCGGTGCTCCGGTGGCTGAGGGCCGGCCTGCTGCGCTCGGCCGCGGTCCTGCTCCTGCTCGCCGTATGGGAGGCGGCGCCCCGGGCCGGACTGGTCGACGCCACCTTCCTGCCACCGGCCAGCGAGGTGGCCCGCGCCTGGTGGGACCTGCTCGGCGACGGGCAACTCGGCGAGCACACCCGGGCCAGCCTCACCCGCTCCTTCGGCGGCTTCGCCATCGCGGTTGCGGTCGCCGTCCCGTCGGGCCTGCTGATCGGCTGGTACCGGCCGGTCGCGGCCTTCCTCGGCCCCCTGCTCGAACTCTTCCGCAACACCGCCGCCCTCGCGCTGCTGCCCGTCTTCGTACTGCTCCTCGGCATCGGGGAGACCTCGAAGGTGTCGATCGTCGTCTACGCCTGCGTGTGGCCGATCCTGCTGAACACCATCAGCGCCGTCGGCAACGCCGACCCCACCCTGGTCCGGCTGGCCCGCTCGATGGACCTGTCCACGCCCCGGCTCTTCCAGAAGGTGATCCTGCCGTCCGCCGTCCCGGTGATCTTCACCGGCATCCGGCTGGCGGGCGCGGTCTCGATCCTCGTCCTCGTGGCCGCCGAGATGATCGGCGCGAAGGCGGGACTCGGCTACCTGATCAACGCCTCGCAGTTCAACTTCGCGATCCCGCAGATGTACGCGGGGATCGTGACGATCTCCGCGATCGGCGTCGCCTTCAACCAGGTCCTGGTCGCGATCGAACGCCGCCTCAGCCTCTGGCGTGTCCCCGCGGCCTGAAGCGCCCGCCCCCTCCACGAGCCCCCTCCGCCCAGGCCCCTCCACCCGCCACCGGCCCACCGGCCTCCGGCCCACGGGGCCCCTGTCTCTGGCCCACCGGCCTCTGGCCCACCGGGCCCCTGCCTCCGGCCCACCGGCCTCCGGCCCACCGGGCCCCAGCCTCCGGCCCACCGGCCCCGGCCCGTCGCCCCCGGGCCCGCGACACCCACCACCCGCGGAGCGCACCGCATCCGCGTCCACCGACAGGGAACAGACATGCCCGCACCCCGCCGCACCCTCCACCTCAACGCCTTCCTGATGAACGCCGGCCACCACGACGCCGCCTGGCGCCACCCGGACGCCAGCCCCGAGCGTGTCACCGACCTGCGCTACTTCCAGGAACTGGCCCGCACCGCCGAACGCGGCCGCCTCGACTCGATCTTCTTCGCCGACGGCCTCGCCCTGTGGGGCAAGGCCCGCCACAACGCCCTGGGCGGCTTCGAGCCGCTGACCCTGCTCTCCGCGATCGCCGCCGTCACCGAGCACATCGGGCTCATCGCGACCGTCTCCACCACCTTCAACGAGCCCTTCCACACCGCCCGGAAGTTCGCCTCCCTCGACCACATCAGCAACGGCCGCGCCGGCTGGAACATCGTCACCTCCGGCACCGTCGACGAGGCCCGCAACTTCAACCGCGACGAACACCTGGAGCACGGCCTCCGCTACGACCGCGCCCGCGAGTTCCTCGACGTGGCCACCAAGCTCTGGGACAGCTGGGAGGACGACGCGATCGTCCTCGACAAGGAGGGCGGCGTCTACGCCGACACCGACAAGCTGCACCCCGCCGCCCACCGCGGCGAGTACTTCGGTGTCGCCGGACCGCTCAACGTCCCCCGCTCGCCCCAGGGTTACCCGCTCCTCGTCCAGGCGGGCTCCTCCGAGGACGGCAAGGAGTTCGCCGCCCGATACGCGGAGGCCGTCTTCACCGCCCAGCAGACCCTCGCCGACGGCCAGACCTTCTACAAGGACCTCAAGTCGCGCCTGGCCCGCTACGGCCGCGCCGAGGACGACCTCCTCGTCCTGCCCGGCATCGCCCCCGTCATCGGCTCCACGGAGGCCGAGGCGAAGGCCCTGGAGCGGGAGCTCACCGAACTCCAGGTGCCCGAGTACGGTCTCGCGCAGCTCTCCGGCATGCTCGGCGTCGACCTCACCGGGGCCGACCTCGACGGCCCGCTGCCCGCACTCCCCGAGGAGCGGGACATCAACGGCAACAAGAGCCGCTTCACGCTCGTCGCCGAACTGGCCCGCCGGGACGGGCTCACCCTGCGCGAGCTGATCGCCCGCCTCGGGGCCGGGCGCGGTCACCGCGTGTTCGCCGGCACCCCCGAGCAGATCGCCGACCAGCTGGAGGAGTGGTTCACGCACGGCGCCGCCGACGGCTTCAACATCATGGCGCCCGTCCTGCCCACCGGCCTCACCGACTTCGTCGACCACGTCGTGCCGGTCCTCCAGCGCCGGGGCCTCTTCCGGACCGAGTACACCGGCGCCACGCTCCGGGAGAACTACGGCCTGCCGCGTCCCGCCAACCGTCACACCCGGCCGACCGGGTGAGCGGACCTCCCGGGTGGTCCGGGAGGTGGCGCGCGGGCGGCCGGAGTGCGCAACTCCGGCCGCCCCGCGGGCGTTCCCCCGTACTCAGACGGTGAGGACGATCTTGCCGCGGGCCTGGCCCGTCGCGCTCAGTTCCCACGCCGCGGCGGCGTCGGAGAGCGGCAGGACGTGTCCCACCTTGACGGTGATCGTGCCCGTGTCGGCGAGCTCCGCGAGCGCGGTGAGGTCGGCCGTGGAGGCGCGCGCCCAGATGTGCTTGGCGCCCTTGGAGTCGGCGTCGTTGTCGGCGACGGAGATCACCGCGCCGCCCGGCCGGACGATCGACTGCAGCAGTTCGACGCCGCCGTCGCCGTAGAAGTCGAGCCCGGCGTCGACGCCCCCGGGTGCCAGCTCCCGGACCCGCTCGGCCACCCCGTCCCCGTACAGCACCGGCTCGGCGCCCAGGGAGCGCAGGTAGTCGTGGTTGCGGGCGCTCGCCGTGCCGATGACGCGGGCGCCGAGGTGGACCGCGATCTGCACGCCCAGAGAGCCGACACCGCCGGCGGCCGAGTGGATGACGACGGTCTGGCCGGCCGTGACGCCCGCCCGGGTGACGGCCTGGTAGGACGTGAGCCCGGCCAGGGGGAGGCCGGCGGCCTGTTCGAAGGTCAGCCCGCGCGGCTTGGGGGCGAGGGTGCGCACGGGGGCGGCGACCAGCTCGGCGTAGGTGCCGAGCTGCACCCATTCCTTGCGGACGTAGCCGTAGACCTCGTCGCCGACGGCGTAGTCGTAGGTGTCGGGGCCGACGGCCTCGACGGTTCCCGCGACGTCCCAGCCGGGGATGACGGGGTGGCGGACTTCGAGGACGTGACCGAGGAAGCCGGCGGCGAGCTTCCAGTCGACGGGGTTGACGCCGGCGGCCTTGACGCGGACGAGGACCTCGCCCGGCCCGACCTTGGGCTCCGGTACCTCAACGAGCTCTAACCGGGTCGGAGTTCCGTAGGTGCTGTAGGTGATTGCCTTCATGTACACCCCAACGATCCGGTTCCGGAGACTGTTCCGGAAGGCGGACGCCCGGTTCCCGGGCTCCAGGAGGGATCCAGCGGAGCTCCGGCGATCCTCAGGCCGGCAGGGTGTTGCGGTGCGAACGCCGCCGGGCCGCGCTGAGGAGGGCCTGGATCTGGGCGCCCGACTGGTCGACGTCGTCCAAGGGGGAGGGGAACGGCAGCCGTACGTCGCGGTGCCCGTGGTGCTCCTCCAGGCGCAGGGTGATCCCGTACCGGTCCAGGGCGAGCGGCAGTGCGCGGACCACGGCGGCCGAAGGCGCGGGCCGCACCAGCCGCAGCAGCAGGGTGACGAGCTCGGGGTGGTCGTCGAGCAGGTGGGTGAGCATGCCGGCCTCGTACGCGGCCAGCGGGTCCGGCCGGGCCCGGTCCAGCTCCTCCAGCCCGATGTACGCGGTCCCGTCCTCGGTCTCCAGGACCGCCCGGCCGTACTCGACGCAGGTGCTGCCGCCGGGAGCGGCCCCCTCGTCGGCGTGGCCGCCCCCGGAGTAGGGGGTGAGGAGGCGGCCCAGGACGGTGACGCGGGCGCGCACGCGGTCGCGCGCCGGGGTCGGGGCGACGTCGGTGAACTCCAGCCGGATCGCGGGGCGCTCGTCGGGGACCGGGAGGCCCGGCTCCCCGGCGGCGGGCGCGGCCGGGTGCAGGTGGAGCCGCCCGAGGACGTCGGAGCCGTCGAGGTGGCGCACCTCGTGGCGGACCCCGTCGACGACCACGGTCATGGAGTGGGCCGCGGCCAGCACGGACCGGACGCGCTCGGCGTCGCCGGGCCGGACCGTGGCGGGAGTGGCGGGATCACCGGACAGGCGCATGCGGAGGTCTCCATCATCCGAGCGAGTTAGGTATGCCTAACCTAACCTATTCGTCGGTCGGGGAGTACCCCGCGGGCCAGCCGGCCGAGGGTCTCGGCGATCCGTTCGGGCGGCAGGCCGAGGGAGTGCCGCTGGAACTGGTAGACCTCCGGCGCGAGCGGGCTGAGCAGCACGTCCACGTCGGCGTCGGGATCGGCCGCGCCGGCGTCCACCAGCAGACTCCGTACGTGCGTCCGCCAGTGCCGGTAGGCGGCGCGGCCGAAACGGTCGGGCCCCGGGCGGATGCCCAGGGCCAGTGGCAGGTGTCGCTCCAGGTGTTCCAGTGCGGCGGCGTAGAAGGCCGCGAGCCGCTCCGCGGGCGGCGCTCCGGGTCCGAGCGGCGGCGCGCCGAAGGCCAGGCGGCCCTGCAGGATGCGCTCGTGTTCGTCGAGGAGGGCGGCGGCGACGGACGGCGGGTCGGGGAACCGGCGGTACAGGGTGGCCCGGCCGACCCCGGCGGCCTTGGCGATCTGGTCCATCGTCACCGTCCGGGGGTCCTGTTCGGTGAACAACTGCTCGGCGGCACCCAGGATCTGGGCGCGGTTGCGGACCGCGTCCGCCCGCTGCCGGCCCCGGGGGGACGGAATCAGGCCACCGGTACCCGGCGCGGCGCGCCGGACGGGGCCACCGCCTGTGATGTCGCGTACCGTGCGGACCTCGTCGCCATTGGTCATGGCGGCGACCCTACGTGCTTCGTGTCGGTGTTGGGCTGAACGGGTGAAACGCGAGAAGATGGGGGGATGCACATGAAGCGCACGGCCGAGGCGGCCCGGTGAGCAGGTACGACGTCACCGACGAACAGTGGGAGGGACTCGCGCAGGTGGTGCCGCTGCGCAGTCGCAACGAATGGCCCTCCCGGGTGGACCACCGCACGATCCCCACAGCGCCCGGGGCGTCCGCGGCGGAACAGCGGCGCTTCGTGGTGATCCGGGTCCAGATCTTCGCCGACGCCCGGGAGGTGGCGGAGTACCTGATCGCGCAGATCCCGGTGCTGCTCGACCTCACGGGCGCGGACGGTGAAGTGGCCAAGCGGATCCTCGACTTCAGCAGCGGTGTCGTCTTCGGACTGGGCAGCGGGATGCACCGGGTCGACCGGAACGTCTTCCTGCTGGCGCCGGTCGGGACCGAGGTCGAGGGGATCGCGGCGGCGGCCGTCCCCCGATCGTAGGAAGGTCGGGGCGGTGGAACGGTTCGCCGTACCCGAGGGCGGGCCGCCGGACCGTACCGTCCGGCCATGGACGCCACCCTGGACGCGGCACGGCCCGCCGCCGACCTCCCTTCCGAATCCCGTACCTCTCCGGATTCCCGCCCCTCTCCTCCTGGTTCCGCCCCTTCCTCCGCTTCCCCCGCCGCCCCTCCCCCCGCCCCTTTAGGGGCGATCGCGGGGCCGAGGCGGCCCGCGGTCACCGAACTGCGGCTGGCCGCCTTCGGCCGGCACCGGGCGGCGGCCTTCCCGCTCGGCCCCGTGACCCTGTTCGCCGGGGCCAGCGGCAGCGGCAAGTCCCAGGCCCTGGCCGCCTACGCGGCCCTGTCCCGGCTCGCCTCGGGGGCCGCCCTGGACGAGGTGTTCCCCGACCCGGTGGCCCACGTGCCCGAACGGGCCCTGCCCGACCCGGACGGGCGGCGGGGCTTCCGCGTCGGCTGCACGGTCGACGGCCCGGCCGGGCCCGTCCGCCTCGACCTCGCCGTCCAGGCCGAACCCACGCTGCGGGTCGTCGGCGAACGCCTCGCCCAGGACGGCCAGATCCTGCTCACCACCGCCCTGCGCGACCCGCGCCGCCGCTCGGTCCAGGCCGCCTGGTTCACCGGCGGCGCCATCGGCGTGACCCGCGCCCCGCTCCCCGACGACCGCCTCGCCACCGCCCTGTTGCCGCTGCGGGTGGCCGGCGCCACCGCCGGGCAGCGCCGGGTGCTCGCCGCCGCGGAGCAGGTCGTGGTGGCCCTGCGCTCGGTGTTCCCCTGCGACCCCCGGCCCGAGCGGATGCGCGCGCCGGTCCCGCAGGGCGACGGGCGGCTGCGGAGCGACTGCCGGAACCTGGCCGACGTACTGCGCCGGACCCGCCACGAGTGCGCCACCCGGCACGCCCTGCTGGCCGCGGCGGCCCGCACCGGCTGCGCCGGGCCGGTCGCCGGGCTGGACGTACGGGGCGCGGCAGCCGGACCCGGGGGTGCGGGCCGCGGCGCGGTCGGCGGTCCCGGCGGTTCGGGCGGCGGTCCGGGCGGTCCCGGCGGGGGCCTGGTGGCGGCCGTGCTGGACCGGGGCCCCGACCTGCCCGCGACCGCCCTCGGCCGGCTCGGCGCGGGCGAACTCCGTTTCCTCGCGCTGGCCCTCGTCCTGCTCACCGGGCCCGGGGTGCTGCAGGTGGAGCCGGTCGCCGACGTGCTGGCCGCCCGGCAGGCGCTCACCGTCCTCGCCGACGACCTCGACCGCGGTCTGGACCGGGGGCAGAGCGCCGAACTGCTGCGCCTGGCCCTGCTGTCCGGCGGCCGCGGCCACGTCCGGCTGGCGGCCGCGGTGGGTGAGGAGACCGCGGGAACCGGGCGCGGGCTCCCGGGCGTCTCGGTGGTAGACCTGATCCCATGAGTGCTGTCCCCGAGAACCCCGAGCCCGAGTCCCCGCACGGCGAACGGCTCTACCGGCTCCAGCGACGGCTGGCCGACTTCGCGGCCGCCCGGGACTGGGGCCCGTACCACACGCCCAAGAACCTCGCCGTGGCCCTGAGCGTCGAGGCGTCCGAACTGGTCGAGATCTTCCAGTGGCTGACACCGGAACAGTCGGCCGCGATCATGGAGAAGCCCGAAAGTGCCCATCGGGTGGCCGATGAGGTGGCCGATGTGCTCGCGTATCTGCTGCAATTCTGTGAGGTTCTCGGGGTGGATGTGCTGGATGCGCTCGCCGCGAAGATCGAGAGGAACGAGGTCCGCTTCCCGGCGACCGGCAGTTCGGCCTCTGATCGTCACTCTTCGGAGTGATGGTGTCATCCACAACCATGTTTGTGTCCACAGATTTCCGAATACCCCTGGCTTTACTGGCCCGTTGCCTTCACTCTGGGTAGTGAAGGACGGCGGGATGTCGTGCGGACGGGGGACGGCATATGGATGCGGTACGGCTCATCGCGGCCGGCCGGCACGCGCTGGCACAGAGCGGAGCTGCGTGGGACATCGTCGGCGAGGCCTGGCAGGCCCAGGCGCTGGCGCAGGGGATAGGGAGCTGGCTGGCGGTCACCGGACCGCCGGAGCTGAGAGCGGAGGCACGGGGGCTGGGGGAAGCGGGAGGCAGAGGCTGCGGGGTCATCGACCGGGCGGCGCTGCGCGGTGAGGGCAGCGCGCCCGAACAGCCGCCGCGCGCCGCGCGGCTGACGGAGGTGACCGACGCGCGGCAGGCGCTGCTGGGACTGCAGGCACTGCTCGGCGAGGTGGGGATAGCGCTCGTCGGTGTGGCCTGCGGGACGGACGACGAGGGCCTGTACTGGCAGTGCATAGAGTCGATCGACGCGGCCGACGAGTCGAGCGACCGGGTCCGCGCACTGCTGCGCCGGATGACCGTACGGGAACGGGGGTCGGCCTCCGGGGTGGTCTGAGGCCGGGGGTCGAGGGGTCCCGCCGTGCGCGACGGGACCCGGGCACGGCACGGTCAGTGGGAGCGGTCGGAGCCGCGCTCGCTCTCGTGCGCGTGGGCGCCCGGGGAGACCGGCGTGCCGGAGGGAGCGCGGTCCGCGGAGCGCTGGAGGTCGGCATCGAGCCGGGACAGGTCGGCGTTCAGCGCGGCCATCAGCTCTTCCATCTGCTGCAGCAGGCCCTTCGGCGCGCCACCGTCCGGGGTGGGTACCGCGGGCTCCCGGCGCGCCGGGTCGTGGGCCGCCTGCCCGGTCTGTCCGTTTTCCCGGCGGGTCTCCGGCACGGCCTCGTGGGACATGGCGGCCTCCTCGGCCCTGGCCCTTCCGGGTGGAGAGGGGCGGTGGACGCACCGGCGAGAGGCCGCCGGCGCGCGGGCCGGGCGGTCCGGCTCCGTCCGGGCCAACGAGCCCCATCCGTGCTGGTCACTGGCCGGGCGGGGGGTGGACCTTCCGGTTGACGTGGATTCACCCGGCAGGGACCGGAAGGGCAGGATGGAAGGCATGGATCTCCGCATTTTCACCGAGCCGCAGCAGGGCGCCGACTACGACACCCTCCTGACCGTCGCCAAGGCCACCGAGGACCTCGGGTTCGACGCGTTTTTCCGGTCAGATCACTATCTGAAGATGGGTTCCGTCGACGGGCTGCCCGGCCCCACCGACGCCTGGATCACCCTCGCGGGTCTGGCCCGTGAGACCCGGCGGATCCGGCTGGGCACGCTGATGACGGCCGGCACCTTCCGGCTGCCAGGCGTCCTCGCGATCCAGGTCGCCCAGGTCGACCGGATGTCCGGCGGCCGGATCGAACTCGGACTGGGCGCCGGCTGGTTCGAGGAGGAGCACAAGGCGTACGGGATCCCCTTCCCGGCGGAGCGGATGGCCCGGCTGGAGGAGCAGCTGGCCGTCATCACCGGCCTGTGGGCCACCGAGCCGGGTGCCACCTTCGACTACCGGGGCGACCACTACCGGCTGGAGAACTCCCCGGCCCTGCCCAAGCCCGCCCAGGCCAAGGTGCCCGTCCTGATCGGCGGCCACGGCGCCCGGCGCACCCCGCGCCTCGCCGCCCGGTACGCGGACGAGTTCAACATGCCGTTCGCGTCGATCGCCGACAGCGAGCGGCAGTTCGGCCGGGTCCGGGAGGCGGCCGAGCAGGCGGGCCGCAAGGCCGACGACCTCGTCTACTCCAACGCCCTGGTGGTGTGCGTGGGCAAGGACGACGCCGAGGTCGCCCGCCGGGCCGCCGCCATCGGCCGCGAGGTGGACGAGCTGAAGGCCAACGGCCTCGCCGGCTCCCCGGCCGAGGTGGTCGACAAGATCGGCGCCTATGCCGCCATCGGCTCCTCCCGCGTCTACCTGCAGCTCCTCGACCTCGACGACCTCGACCACCTGGAGCTCATCTCCGCCCGGGTGCTCTCCCAGCTCGCTTAGGAGGGCAGCCGACCATGCCCCGCGCGACCGGCCCCCTCGCCGATGCCCTGGAGAGCCGGAGCGTCCTGCTGGACGGCGGACTCAGCAACCAGCTCGCCGCCCAGGGCTGCGACCTGTCCGGGGGCCTGTGGACCGGCCGGGTGCTCGCCGAGCACCCGGACCAGGTGGAGGCCGCCCACACGGCGTACGTCCGGGCCGGCGCCGAGGTGCTGATCACCGCGAGCTACCAGGTCGGGGACGATCCGGTCCTGCTGCGGCGCAGCGTTCGGGTGGCCGGCCGGGCCGCGCGGGCCGCAGGCCACGAGGTGTGGGTGGCCGCCTCCGTGGGCCCGTACGGGGCGGTCCTCGCCGACGGTTCCGAGTACCGGGGCCGGTACGGCCTGGGCGTGGCCCGGCTGGCCGCCTTCCACCGCCCCCGGATCGAGGCCCTGGGCGGGGCGGACGTACTGGCCCTGGAAACCGTCCCCGACACCGACGAGGCGGAGGCCCTGCTGCGCGTCCTGGCCGGCACCGGGGCCCGCGCGTGGCTCTCCTACACCGTCGAGGCCGGCCGCACCCGGGCCGGCCAGCCCCTCGACGAGGCCTTCGCCCTCGCGGCCGCCGCCCCCGAGGTCATCGCGGTCGGCGTCAACTGCTGCGATCCGGCCGACGTGCTCCCCGCCCTGGAGGCGGCCGCCTCCGTCACCGGCAAACCCCTGGTGGCCTACCCCAACGACGGCTCCGTCTGGGACGCCGCCACCCGCACCTGGAACTCCCCGTCCGCCCCCGCCCCCTGGAACGTGGCGGCCTGGCGCGCGGCGGGTGCCCGCCTCATCGGCGGCTGCTGCCGCGTCGGACCGGACACCATCGCCTCCCTGCGCACCCGACCGTCCTGATCGGCGCCCCCGGGCCGTCGGCCGGCCCGACCCGCGAACCACCGGCGCGGGGGAGGGTAAATCCGTTGGCCCGAGGGCGACGCTCCGGTCATGCTGAAGCGCATGTTCCTCGCGATCAGCACCACGGGCACCGCCGAGAATCCGGCCACTGACCTGGGCTTTCTGCTGCACAAGCACCCGGGCAGGGCGCAGGGGTTCACCACCTCGCACGGCACCGCCCACGTGTTCTACCCCGAGGCCACGGCCGAGCGGTGCACGGCGGCCCTGCTGCTGGAGGTGGATCCCGTCGCGCTCGTGCGGCGCTCCCAGGGCAAGGGCCGGGGCGGAGCCCCCGACGCGGCGCTCGCGCAGTACGTCAACGACCGTCCGTACGCGGCCTCCTCCCTGTTCGCCGTCGCGCTGGGCAAGGTCTTCCGCAGCGCGCTGGCCGGCACGTGCGCGGCCCGGCCCGAACTGGCCGGGCAGCCGCGTCCGCTGCGCGTCGAGCTCCCGGTGCTGCCCGCCCGGGGCGGCGCGGACCTGGTGCGGCGGCTCTTCGGACCGCTGGGCTGGAGCTCCGTACGCACCGAGCCGGTCGCGCTGGACGAACGCTTCCCCGAGTGGGGCGACAGCCGCTACGTGCGGCTCGTCCTGGAAGGCGAGCTGAAGCTCGACGACGCCCTGCGCCAGCTGTACGTGCTGCTGCCCGTGCTGGACGACGCCAAGCACTACTGGGTCGCCCCCGACGAGGTCGACAAGCTGCTGCGCGCCGGAGACGGCTGGCTGGCGTCGCACCCCGAGCACGCCCTGATCGCCGCCCGCTACCTGGCCCGGCACAAGCGGCTCACCCAGGACGCGATGGAGCGCCTGGAGCTGGCCCGCCTCGCCGAGGCCGACGGCAGCGAGGCCGGAGAACTCGACGACGCCGCGGAGGAGTCCCAGGACGGCGCGGAGCGATCGGTCCCGCTCGCGGTGCACCGGCGCGAGGCGATCCTCGCCGCCCTGCGTTCCGCCGGGGCCGCCCGGGTCCTGGACCTGGGCTGCGGACAGGGGCAGCTCGTCCAGGCCCTGCTGAAGGACGTGTCCTTCACGGAGATCGTCGGCGTCGACGTGTCGGTGCGGGCGCTGGCCACCGCCGCCCGGCGGCTGCGGCTGGAGCGGATGGGGGAGCGCCAGAGCTCCCGCGTCACCCTCCTCCAGGGCTCGCTCGCCTACACCGACAAGCGGCTGGCCGGCTACGACGCGGCCGTGCTCAGCGAGGTCGTCGAGCACCTCGACCTGCCGAGGCTGCCCGCGCTGGAGTACGCCGTCTTCGGCGCGGCCCGCCCCCGCACGGTGCTCGTGACCACCCCGAACGTCGAGTACAACGTCCGCTGGGAGTCGCTGCCCGCCGGGCACGCCCGCCACCGCGACCACCGCTTCGAATGGACCCGCGAGGAGTTCCGCGCCTGGGCCGGCCGGGTCGCCGCCCGGTACGGCTACACCGTCGCGTACGTACCCGTCGGCGATGACGACCCCGAGGTGGGTCCGCCGACCCAGATGGCCGTCTTCACGGCCGCCACCGGCCCCACCGGCTCCACCGGCATCACCGCCACCGTCACCCCGAAGGAGGGCGAGGCAGCATGAGCACTCCCACCACCCACCGCGTCCTCCCCGTCACCGACCTGTCCCTCGTCGTCCTGATCGGGGCCACCGGATCGGGGAAATCCACCTTCGCCCGCAAGCACTTCAAGGGCACCGAGGTGCTGTCCTCCGACTTCTGCCGGGGCCTGGTCGCCGACGACGAGAACGACCAGAGCGCCAGCAAGGACGCCTTCGACGTCCTGCACCACATCGCGGGCAAGCGCCTCGCCGCCGGACGCCTGACGGTCGTCGACGCCACCAGCGTCCAGCCGGAATCGCGCCGTCAGCTCGTCCGGCTCGCCCGCGAGCACGACGTGCTGCCCATCGCCATCGTCCTCGACATGCCGGAGTCCGTCTGCGCCGAGCGCAACGCGGCCCGCCCGGACCGTGCCGGGCTGCCCCGCCGGGTCATCCAGCGCCACCGCTCCGAACTGCGCCGCTCGCTGCGCGGCCTGGAGCGCGAGGGCTTCCGCAAGGTGCACGTGCTGCGCACGGTGGAGGAGGCCGAGTCCGCCGAAGTCGTCCTGGAGAAGCGGTTCAACGACCTCACCCACCTCACCGGTCCCTTCGACATCATCGGTGACATCCACGGCTGCGCGTCCGAACTGGAGACCCTGCTCGGCAAGCTGGGCTACGAGGACGGCGTCCACCCCGACGGGCGCACCGCAGTCTTCGTCGGCGACCTCGTCGACCGCGGCCCCGACAGCCCCGGCGTCCTGCGCCGGGTGATGGGCATGGTCGGGTCCGGCAACGCCCTGTGCGTCCCCGGGAACCACGAGAACAAGCTCGGCCGTTACCTCAAGGGCTCCAAGGTCCAGCTGACCCACGGCCTCGCGGAGACCGTCGAGCAGCTCGGGCGCGAGTCCGAGGAGTTCGTGAAGGAGGTGCGGGCGTTCATCACCGGCCTGGTCAGCCACTACGTCCTCGACGGCGGCCGGCTGGTGGTGTGTCACGCGGGCCTGCCCGAGAAGTACCACGGCCGCACCTCCGGCCGGGTCCGCTCGCACGCCCTCTACGGGGAGACCACGGGCGAGACCGACGAGTTCGGCCTGCCCGTGCGCTACCCCTGGGCCGAGGACTACCGGGGCAAGGCCGTCGTCGTCTACGGCCACACTCCGGTCCCGGACACCACCTGGATCAACAACACCATCTGCCTCGACACCGGCGCCGTCTTCGGCGGCCGGATGACCGCCCTGCGCTGGCCCGAGCGCGAACTGGTCGACGTACCGGCCGAGAAGGTCTGGTACGAGCCGGTCAAGCCGCTCGTCGCCGAGGTTCCGGGCGGGCACGACGGCCGCCCGCTGGACCTGGCCGACGTACAGGGCCGCCGGGTGGTGGAGACCCGTCACCTGGGCAACGTGGCCGTCCGCGAGGAGAACGCGGCGGCCGCCCTGGAGGTCATGAGCCGCTTCGCGGTGGACCCCCGGCTGGTGCCCTACCTCCCGCCGACCATGGCCCCGACCGCCACCGCCGCGCAGGAGGGCTGGCTGGAGCACCCGGCCGAGGCCTTCGCCCAGTACCGCGCCGACGGCGTCGAGCGGGTGGTGTGCCAGGAGAAGCACATGGGCTCGCGCGCCACCGTCCTGCTCTGCCGTGACGCCGACGCGGCCCGCGAGCGGTTCGGGGTCGACGGCACCGTCACCGGCTCCCTCTACACCCGCACGGGACGGCCCTTCTTCCAGGACCCCGAGGTGACGGAGGCGTTCCTCGCCCGCCTGCGCGCGGCGGTCGACGGCGCGGGCCTGTGGGAGGAACTCGCCACGGACTGGCTGTTGCTCGACGGTGAGCTGCTGCCCTGGTCCCTGAAGTCCACCGGCCTGCTCCGCAACCAGTACGCCGCCGTCGGCGCGGCCTCCCGCGCCGTGTTCCCGGACGCCCTCGCCGCCCTGGAGGCGGCCGCGGCCCGGGGCGTGGACACCGGCGCCCTGCTGGAGCGCCAGCGCGGCCGGGCCGCCGACGCGGCCGCCTTCACCGAGGCGTACCGGCGGTACTGCTGGACCACCGACGGGCTGGACGACGTACGGTTCGCGCCGTTCCAGCTGCTCGCGGCGGCCGGCCGTTCGCTGGCCGCCGTGCCGCACGACGAGCAGCTGGCGTGGCTGGACCGGCTGGCCGACGCCGACGAACGGGCCGCCGCCGCCGACCGGTCCGGCGCTCCGCTGCTGCGGCGCACCGGCCGGATCCTCGTGGACACCGGGGACGAGGCGTCCGTGCGGGCCGCCACCGACTGGTGGCTGGAGCTGACCGCCGGCGGCGGTGAGGGCATGGTCGTCAAGCCGCTCGCGGCGTGCGTCCGCGACGGGAAGGGCCGGCTGGTCCAGCCGGGGGTGAAGGTCCGCGGACGCGAGTACCTGCGGATCATCTACGGCCCGGAGTACACGCGTCCGGAGCAGCTGGAGCGACTGCGTCCGCGGTTCCTCGGGCACAAGCGCTCGCTCGCCCTGCGCGAGTACGCGCTCGGGCTGGAGGCGCTGGACCGGCTGGCCGCGGGGGAGCCGCTGTGGCGGGTCCACGAGGCGGTGTTCGCCGTGCTCGCCCTGGAGTCGGAGCCGGTGGACCCCCGGCTGTGAGCAGGCCGTGACCCCGGCGGTGACCCCGGCCGAGGGACGCGCGGCGTAAAGCGCAGGCCCCCGTACGGCCTTGAATTAGGTCGTATGGGGGAACTTCCGCGGTGAAGTCCGGGGAAAACACCGGCCGGATCGTTCATCCAGGGCAGCGGAATGTCCGCGAACCCGGAAGGACGGAACGTCACCTATGAAGATGACCGCGCGCGGAAGCATTGCGGCGCTCATGACCTGTATGGCCGCGGCCGGCGCGGCCACCCCGGCCGTGGCCGACTCGGTTCCCGTGGGAGTCCCGCTGGAGGCGGTGGAGACCACGCTGGGCGTACCCACCCCGCACATCGCCACCGCAGTTCCGGTGCCGGTCGTAGGAGCCCCCGAGGCGCCCCGCCACCACAAGGGCGACATGCTCCCGACCCCGCTGCTCCCGGTGGTGCCGATCGGCACCGACCTCGGTGTCACCCGGGTCACCTCGCCCGTGCCCAACCTGCTGGGCGACCCCGCGACGGACGGGGAGGGTTCGCTGGAGTCCCCGGCCACCACCCTGCTCACCCGGAGCCCCGGAGCCGTCGTCGGCTCGCCCCTGACGATGCCGGACGGCGGCAACAGCGGCATCCCGAACCTGACCGCCCCCAAGCTGGGCGTGATCGCTCCGGAAGTGATCGGCGCCCCGACGGCACTTCTCGGCCTGCGCTGAGCCCCCACAGCCGACGCCAGGTCAAAAAGCCGTCCGGTCTGGGTACGTGTACGGCATGGGATTCCATGTCGACTCCGAGACCGGGCGGCTCCGCCGCGTCATCCTCCACCGGCCCGATCTGGAGCTGAAGCGGCTCACACCAAGCAACAAGGACGCCCTGCTCTTCGACGACGTGCTGTGGGTGCGCCGCGCCCGCCAGGAACACGACGGTTTCGCGGACGTGCTCCGTGACCGGGGTGTCGCCGTCCACCTCTTCGGCGACCTGCTCCGGGAGTCCCTCGACATCCCCGAGGCCAGACACCTCGTACTGGACCGGGTCTTCCACGAGAAGGAGTACGGCCCCCTCGCCACCGACCACCTGCGTGCCGTCTTCGACGGGCTCTCCTCGGCCGACCTGGCGGAGGCCCTGGTCGGCGGCATGACCAAGCGGGAGTTCCTGGAGCGGCACGCCGAGCCGGTGTCGGTGCGCTTCCACGCGCTGGAGACGGACGGTTTCCTGCTGGGCCCGCTGCCCAACCACCTCTTCACGCGGGACACCTCCGCCTGGATCTACGACGGGGTGTCGATCAACGCCATGCGCTGGCCCGCCCGTCAGCGCGAGACCGTGCACTTCGAGGCGATCTACCGGCACCACCCGCTGTTCACCGGCTCGGGGGCCTTCCACTTCTGGTCGCAGGGGCAGGTGGACTACCCCTCGACCATCGAGGGCGGGGACGTCCTGGTCATCGGCAACGGCGCCGTGCTGATCGGGATGAGCGAGCGGACCACCCCGCAGGCGGTGGAGATGCTCGCGCGCGGCCTGTTCGCGGCCGGCTCGGCGACGGCCATCGTGGCGCTCGACATGCCGAAGCGCCGGGCCTTCATGCACCTGGACACGGTGATGACGATGGTCGACGCAGATACGTTCACTCAGTACGCGGGGCTCGGCATGCTCCCCTCCTACACGATCCGGCCCGGCGAGCGCCCCGGGGAACTGCGGGTGAGCGACCATCCGGCCGAGCATATGCACCGGGCGATCGCGGCAGCCCTCGGCCTGGAGCGGATCAGGGTGCTGACGGCCACCCAGGACGTGCACTCGGCGGAGCGCGAGCAGTGGGACGACGGCTGCAACGTGCTGGCGGTGGAACCGGGGGTGGTGGTCGCGTACGAGCGGAACGTCACGACCAACACGCACCTGCGCAAGGAGGGCATCGAGGTCATCGAGATCCCGGGGAGCGAGCTGGGACGGGGCCGGGGCGGGCCGCGGTGCATGAGCTGCCCGGTGGAGCGGGACGCCGTGTGATCAGGGACGCAGGACCCGGCCAGACTGTATATCAATGCAGAGGATCGTATAGACTTCCAGCATCCCCTGTCAGCGCCACCCTGGAGTGTCCCCCATGGCCACCGACCTCTTCGGCCGCAGTTTCCTCAAGGAGCTCGACTTCACCGCCGCCGAGTTCCGCGGTCTGGTCGAACTCGCCGCCGAACTCAAGGCCGCCAAGAAGGCCGGGACCGAGCGGCGTCGCCTCCAGGGCAAGAGCATCGCGCTGATCTTCGAGAAGACCTCGACGCGCACCCGCTGCGCCTTCGAGGTCGCCGCGGCCGACCAGGGCGCCCACACGGTCTACCTCGACCCCACCGGCTCCCAGATCGGCCACAAGGAGTCCGTCCGGGACACGGCCCGGGTGCTCGGCCGGATGTTCGACGGGATCGAGTACCGGGGCGACAGCCAGGACGCGGTCGAGGAGCTCGCCGCGCACTCGGGCGTCCCCGTCTTCAACGGCCTCACCGACGACTGGCACCCCACCCAGATGCTCGCCGACGTGCTCACGATGACCGAGCACGGCGACAAGCCGCTGGAGCGCATCGCCTTCGCCTACCTCGGCGACGCCCGCTTCAACATGGGCAACTCCTACCTGGTCACCGGCGCGCTGCTGGGCATGGACGTCCGCATCGTCGCGCCGAAGGCCTACTGGCCGGCCGAGGCCGTCGTGGCGCGGGCCCGGGAGCTGGCCGCGGCCAGCGGGGCCCGGATCACCCTCACCGAGGAGGTCGCGGAGGGCGTGGCCCAGGCCGACTTCGTGGCCACGGACGTGTGGGTGTCGATGGGCGAGCCCAAGGAGGTCTGGGACGAGCGGATCTCGGCCCTGGCCCCGTACGCCGTCACCATGGACGTGCTGCGCGCGACCGGGAACCCCGACGTGAAGTTCCTGCACTGCCTGCCCGCCTACCACGACCTGGGCACCAAGGTGGCCCGCGAGGTCCACGAGCGGCACGGGCTGGACTCGCTGGAGGTCACGGACGAGGTGTTCGAGTCGGCGCACTCGGTCGTCTTCGACGAGGCCGAGAACCGGCTGCACACCATCAAGGCCGTCCTCGTGGCGCTGCTCGCCGGCCCGGGTACCGGGGCGTAGCGGCCGCCTCTCCCGGCCACCGCCCCTCCCGTCCGCGCCGTCAGGCGGTCGCGGCGCGGGCCGGCAGGGTGAACCACACGGCCTTCCCGCGCGCGGTGCGCCGGTGGCCGCAGGAGGAGCTGAGGGTCCGGATCAGCAGCAGGCCGCGGCCGTGCTCCTGCCAGGGGTCGGGAGGGGTGTCGTCGGGGCGGGCGGCGAGATCGCCCGGCGGGCGCGGGTCACCGTCGTGCACCTCCACCTGGCAGCCGTTCGCCAGCAGCTCCACGACCAGCTCGATCGGGGCTCCGCCGCCGGAGGTGTGCTCCACGGCGTTCGCGACCAGCTCGGCGGTCAGCAGCTCCGCGGTGTCCCGGTCGGCCGAGGGGCCGTTGTCCGTGAGGGCGGTACGGACGAGGGCGCGCGCGAGGGGCACGGCGGCGGTGGAGTGCGGAAGGGCGATCCGCCAGGCGGAGGCGTCGGGCAAGGCGGATCCGTCCGTTCCGGAATCGTCGCGGGGGCGTGGAGCAGCGGTGCGGCGGGAGTCGGTCCGGTGGCGCCCGGGTGAACTCCCGCTTTCAACGATACGAAGTGGAATTCCGGCTCCGCAGGGCACCCCGGCCGAAGCGCAAGGGACCGGGGTCGGTGACACCAGGGACCTTCGGCATGTTTTGGCGGCGGGGCCGGGCCGGGGCCGGCCGCCGGGCTCCTGTGTCGCGTTTCCGTGACGATAGTCACGAGTCGGTGATACCGTCGGTTCCGTGAGCCCCTTCACCGGTTCCACCCCATCGACCGAACGGTGGCGCAACCTGCGGGTGACCCGGCAGGACGGTGTCGCCACCGTGACCCTCGACCGCCCCGAGAAGCTGAACGCGCTCACCTTCGGCGCCTACGCCGACCTGCGCGACCTGCTCGCCGAACTGTCCCGCGAACGTTCCGTACGCGCCCTCGTGCTCGCCGGCGAGGGCCGTGGCTTCTGCTCCGGCGGGGACGTGGACGAGATCATCGGTGCCACCCTCGCCATGGACACCGCCCAGCTCCTCGACTTCAACCGGATGACCGGCCAGGTGGTCCGGGCCGTCCGCGAATGCCCCTTCCCGGTGATCGCCGCCGTGCACGGGGTGGCCGCCGGAGCCGGAGCCGTTCTCGCCCTCGCCGCCGACTTCCGGATCGCGGACCCCACCGCCCGGTTCGCCTTCCTCTTCACCCGCGTCGGCCTCTCCGGCGGGGACATGGGCGCCGCCTACCTGCTGCCCCGGGTCGTCGGCCTCGGCCACGCCACCCGGCTGCTGATGCTCGGAGAACCCGTACGCGCCCCCGAGGCGGAGCGGATCGGCCTGCTCAGCGAGCTGGTCGACGAGGGCAAGGCCGATGTCCGGGCCGCCGAACTGGCCGCCCACCTCGCCGCCGGACCCGCCCTCGCGTACGCGCAGACCAAGGCCCTGCTGACGGCGGAACTGGACATGCCGCTGGCCGCCTCGGTCGAACTCGACGCCAATACCCAGGCGCTGCTGATGCACGGCGAGGACTACGCGGAGTTCCACGCGGCCTTCACCGGGAAGCGGCCGCCGCGCTGGAAGGGCAGGTAACGCCATGCGGGTCGCCGTCGTGGGCGGGGGGCCGGGGGGACTGTACGCCGCCGCGCTGCTGGCACGGCAGGGGCACCAGGTGGAGGTCTGGGAGCGGGGTGCCCCCGAGGACACCTTCGGCTTCGGCGTCGTGCTCTCCGACGAGACCCTCGGCGGCATCGAACGCGCCGACACGGTCGTGCACGCCGCCCTCGGCGGCGAGTTCGTGCGCTGGGACGACGTCGAGGTCGTCCACCGGGGCCGGCTGCTCACCTCCGGCGGCCACGGCTTCGCCGCGCTCGGCCGGCGCCGGCTGCTGGAGATCCTGCACGAGCGCTGCGCGGGCCTCGGGGTCCGGCTCCGCTTCCGCACCCCGGCACCCGACGCGGAAGAACTGGCCCGTACGCACGACCTGGTCGTCGCGGCGGACGGGGTGCACAGCGCGACCCGGGAGAAGGGCGCGGCGCACTTCCGTCCGACCGTCACCGAAGGGCGCTGCCGCTACATCTGGCTGGCCGCCGACTTCGCCTTCGAGGCCTTCCGCTTCGAGATCGCGGAGACCGCGCACGGGGTGATGCAACTGCACGCCTACCCGTACTCCGACGACTCCTCGACCGTGATCGTCGAGATGCGGGAGGAGGTGTGGCGCGCCGCGGGCTTCGACCTGTGCGACGAGCAGGAGTCCGCCTCCCGGTGCGCCAAGATCTTCAGCGAGGCCCTGCGCGGCAGGCCGCTGAGGGGCAACCGCTCGGCGTGGACCCGCTTTCGCACCGTGGAGAACGCGCGCTGGTCGCACGGCAACGTGGTCCTGCTCGGGGACGCCGCGCACACGGCCCACTTCTCCATCGGCTCCGGCACCAAGCTCGCCGTCGAGGACGCGCTGGCGCTCGCCGAGGCACTGGCGGCGGTCACCGAGGAGGAAGCGGGCACGGCGGGACCGGCTCCGGAGGGGATCCCTCCGGCCGGTGTGGCACGTGCCCTGGCGGCGTACGAGGCCGCGCGGCGGCCCGCCGTGGCCAGCACCCAGCGGGCGGCGGCCGCCAGCATGCGGTGGTTCGAGGAGATCCAGGGCTACGTCGGCCAGCCCGCCCGGCAGTTCGCCTTCAACCTGCTGACCCGCAGCCGGCGGGTGACGCACGAGAACCTGCGGCTGCGCGACGCACGCTTCACGCGAGCGGTGGAAGAGGAGTTCGGCTGCCCGGAGGGCGCGGCGGGAACCCCGCCGATGTTCACCCCGTTCACCCTGCGGGGACTGACCCTGCGCAACCGGGTCGTCGTCGCGCCCATGGACATGTACTCGGCACGGGACGGGGTGCCGGGGGACTTCCACCTGGTGCACCTCGGCGAGCGGGCCCTCGGCGGGGCCGGGCTCGTCATGACGGAGATGGTGTGCGTCAGCGCCGAAGGCCGGATCACCCCCGGCTGCACGGGTCTGTGGACCTCGGGGCAGGCGGCCGCCTGGAAGCGGATCGTCGACTTCGTCCACACTTCCGCGCCGGGCACCGCCCTCGGCGTCCAGCTCGGGCACTCGGGCCGCAAGGGCTCGACGAGGGTGATGTGGGAGGGCATGGACGAGCCGCTGCCCGAGGGCAACTGGCCGCTCGTCGCCGCCTCCGCACTGCCCTACCGGCCCGGTGTGTCCGCAGTCCCGCGCGCCCTGGACGCCGCCGACCTCACCGCCCTGCGCTCCGACTTCGCGGCGGCCGCCGTGCGCGCCGCGGAATGCGGCTTCGACCTGCTGGAACTGCACTGCGCACACGGCTACCTGCTGTCCGGGTTCCTCTCGCCGCTCACCAACCGCCGTGACGACGCCTACGGCGGCCCCCTGGAGAACCGGCTGCGTTTCCCGTTGGAGGTCTTCGACGCGGTCCGCGCCGTGTGGCCGGCGGACCGCCCGATGACGGTCCGGATCTCGGCGACCGACTGGGCGCCCGGCGGCACCGCGCCGGACGAGGCGGAGCGGATCGCCGCAGCCTTCGCCGCCCACGGCGCGGACGCCGTCGACGTGTCCACCGGCCAGGTCGTGGCCGAAGAGACCCCGGAGTACGGGCGTTCCTACCAGACCCCGTACGCCGACCGGATCCGCAACGCGCTCGGCGTCCCCGTCATCGCCGTCGGCGCCATCTCCTCCTGGGACGACGTCAACTCCCTGCTGCTGGCGGGGCGCGCCGACCTGTGCGCCGTGGGACGCCCGCACCTGTACGACCCGCACTGGACCCTGCACGCGGCGGCCGACCAGGGGTACGAGGGACCGGGCGCGCCCTGGCCCGCCCCTTACCGGGCCGGCAGCCGCAAGCCGCCGACCGGGAAGGGGTAGCGGGGGCGGTGGCGGTGGCGGTGGGACGGGGAGTTCAGAGCGCCTCCAGGAGGACGCGGTCCTCGACCGGGACGTAGCCGGCGCGCTGGTAGATGCCGTTGCTGGTGGGGTTGGCCAGGTCGGTGAAGAGCAGGACCTCGCGGGCGCCGGCCGCGTGGGCGGCTCCGCTCGCCGCGTGGGTGACACCGGCTGCGTAGCCGCGGCCCCGGACGGCGGGCGGGGTGTAGACGGGGCCGACGCGGGAGGCGCCGGCGATGGGGCGGGAGAACGCCGCCAGGGACACCGGGCTGCCGTCGTGCTCCCAGAGCAGGGCGCCGCCGTAGGAGAGCCGCTCGCGCAGGGCGGCCTCCGAGGCGCGGCCGGGCTGGTCCGTCTCCCGTTAGAACTCCTCGACCCAGGCCAGCAGGAGGGGCAGGTCCGCCTCGGCCGCGAGCCGGGGCCGTCCGGCCGGGGCGGGGTCCGGGGCCGTCAGGGTGCCGAGGCGGTACAGCCGGAGCTCCTCCACGATCCGGGCGGGCCTCTCCCAGGAGGCGGCGAGCGCAAGGGCGTCCGGCCGGCGGGCGTTGATCCCGCTGACCTCGGCGAGCAGCGGGTCGGCCGTGAGCGCCGGGCCGAGCGCCCGGACGGCTTCCGGCGGCAGGGTGCCGAGCAGCAGCGGGAACGGCGGCGTGCGCAGCAGGGCGCCCGCGACGGTTCCGTCGGCGCCGGTCCACCAGCCGAAGACGGGCTCGGCGTCGCCGTGGGCGTGGAGGCCGCGCCGCTGCAGGGAGTCGGTGACGGTGAGCAGGCTGGTGTTGACCACCGGCCGAGCCGCCAACGCGGGGCGTGCGGCGCTCAGATAGGCCGCCAGATCATTGCTGAAGGTCCATGTCATGGCTCATCGTGACGGGCGCCCGGAGCCGTGCGCACCCGAATTTCCGGGGTGCTCGCGGGGAGGTCGGGGGCGCTCCCCCACGTGGGGGAGAGGGCTCCCCCACGTGGGGGAAGCGGCGGTGCCGGGCCGCTGGGATCTTGGGAATGCGGCCGGAGCACAGGCCGCTCCGACGGCCCCGCCGGGGCCCGGCAGGAGGAGGCGCCATGAAGAACCCCGTCCCGCGCGCGAAGCCGTACCGCCGCCCCGTGCCGGAGGCCCGCCGCAGCCGGTCGCTACGTCCGTACGAAGCGGGCGCCCGCGTCCCGCAGCCGGGTGTGCAGCTCGGTGAAGACCGCCGCCGCCCGGTCGCCCGGCCAGTCCGCGGGGAGCAGCTCGCGGGGCAGTCCGGGATCCGCGTAGGGCAGCCGCCGCCAGGAGTCCAGGGCGGCGAGGTAGGTCCGGTACGCGGCCTCCGGCGTGGGCTCGGGGCCCGACTGGAGGGCGCGCAGCGCCGGCTCGTGCAGATCGAGGAACTCCTCGTGCTGCTTGGCCAGCGCCGCCAGGTCCCACCAGCGGGCCACCGCCTCGGCGGTGGGCGCGAAGCCGAGGTGGGAGCCGCGGAAGAGCTCGACGTAGGCCGTCAGGTGCAGCCGCTCCAGTGTGTGCCCGGTCTCGCGGGCCAGCTGGGCCGGGGCGATCCACACGCCCGGGGCCACCGCCCCGAAGCCGAGCCGGGCGAGGCGGGAGCGCAGCAGGTGCCGCTTGTTGCGCTCCTGCTCCGGGACGGAGAAGACCGCGACGAGCCATTCCTCCGACACCTGAGGGGGGCCGTAGATCCGCCGGTCCCCGTCCTCCAGCAGCAGCCGGGCCTCCTCGGAGAGGTCGTAGGCGGCGGCGCCGTCGGCGGTCTTGGCGGGCACCAGGAAGCCGCGCCGCTTCAGCCGGGACACCGAGGAGCGGACGGAGGGCGCGTCGACGCCGGCCGCGCCCAGCAGGCGGACCAGCGCGGACACCGGGACGGGTCCCTCGAAGGTCCGCCCGTAGGCGCCGTAGAACGTGACGATCAGAGATCGCGGAGTGTGCTGCTCGACCACGGGTTCACTCTAGATCGCGCAGCCGGAAGCGCTGAAGTTTCCCGGTCGCCGTCCTTGGCAGTGCCGGAAGGAAGACGAAGGAGCGCGGGCACTTGTGCGGGGCCAGCTCGGAGCGCATGTGGGTGCGCAGGACGTCCTCGGTCAGCACCGATCCGTCGCGCGGGACGATGTGGGCGACCACGATCTGGCCCCTGCGCTCGTCGGGCAGCCCGACCACCGCCGCCTCCACGACGTCGGGGTGGCGCAGCAGGGCCTCCTCCACCTCCGGGCCCGCGATGTTGTATCCGGACGAGATGATCATGTCGTCGGCGCGGGCGACGTAGCGGAAGTAGCCGTCGGCATCGCGGACGTAGGTGTCACCGGTCAGGTTCCAGCCGTCGCGGACGTACTCCCGCTGGCGGGGGTCGGCCAGATAGCGGCAGCCGACGGGCCCGCGTACGGCCAGGAGCCCGGGTTCGCCGTCCGCCACGGGCCGGCCCGCGGGGTCCACCACCCGGGCCTCCCAGCCGGGCACCACCCGGCCCGTGGCGCCGGGGCGGGTGTCCTCGTCGGCCGCGGAGATGAAGATGTGCAGCAGTTCGGTGGCGCCGATGCCGTTGATGATCCGCAGTCCGGTGCGCTCGTACCAGGCCTGCCAGGTGGCGGCGGGCAGGTTTTCGCCGGCCGAGACGCAGCGGCGCAGCGCGGACAGGTCGTAGGCGCCCGTGTCGTAGGGGCCCAGGGTGTCCAGCATCGACCGGTAGGCGGTGGGAGCGGTGAACAGGACCGTGACCCGGTGCTCGGCGAGCGCGGGGAGCAGGGCGCGGGGCGCGGCCTGTTCCAGCAGCAGCGCGCACGCCCCCGCGCGCAGGGGGAAGACGACCAGTCCGCCGAGTCCGAAGGTGAACCCGAGCGGGGGACTGCCGGCGAACACGTCGTCGGGGCGGGGCCGCAGCAGATGGCGGGAGAAGGTGTCGGCGATGGCGAGGAGGTCGCGGTGGAAGTGCATGCAGCCCTTGGGGCGGCCGGTGGTGCCGGAGGTGAAGGCGATCAGCGCCACGTCGTCGGCAGAGGTCTCGACGGCGGGATAGGGCTCCCGGTGGGTCTCGGCCAGCCGCAGCAGGTCGTCGGGGGCCTCCCCGCCGTAGGCGGCGATCCGCAGGCCGGGCACCTCGGCCTTGACCAGGTCGTCCAGGACGTCGGCGTGACAGACGGCGTGGCCGACCCGGGCCATGGAGCACACCGTCGCCAGCTCCTGGGCCCGCTGCTGGGCCAGCACGGTGACGGCCACTGCGCCCGCCTTCATCACGGCCAGCCAGCAGGCGGCGAGCCACGGCCCGGTGGGGCCGCGCAGCAGCACCCGGTTGCCGGGGACCACGCCGAGGTCGCTGGTCAGGGCGTGGGCGAGCGAGTCGACGCGCCGGCGCAGCTCCCCGTACGACCACACTTCGCCCGAGCCCGAGCGGAAGGCGGGGCGGTCGGGGCCGAACCGGGCGACGGTGGCGTCGAGCAGTTCGGCACCGCAGTTCAACCGGTCCGGATAGGCCAGTTCGGGCAGCTCGAAGAGGAGCTCCGGCCAGGCGTCGGCGGGCGGCAGGTGTTCGCGCGCGAAGGTGTCGGTATGAGCGGAAGGCTTGAGCTCCAAGGCGGGTTCGCCCCCTTGCGACGTCCGGACGGGGTGGAGCCGGCCGTGCGGTGCCTCTCCCCGTTGACCCCGGGAAGCTGCCTCTAGAGCGTATCGTGATGGTGACGACAGTCAACAGGACGCGATAGGACTGGGGCATTCGGATGGCCGGATTCGCGCTCGGGGTGGATGAAGAGGAATGGTGCGGGCAGTTGCGCGCCCTGTCGGCGGGGCGGTTGCGGGCGCTCGCCGAGAAGGGTGAGCCCGGCCGGGTGAACCGGCCGCTGCTGGCGGCGCTCGGTGAGCTGGGACTGCTGGACAAGGTGTTCGACTCCGGCGCGCTGGAGCTGTGCCTGCTGCGGGAATCGCTCGCCTACGGCTGCACCGAGGCGGAGACGGCCCTGGCCCTCCAGGGCCTGGGGGCGCACCCGGTGCTGAGGTCGGGCAGCGCGGAGCAGCGCGAGCGGTGGCTGCCGGGGGTGCGGGAGGGCCGGCTGGTGGCGGCGTTCGCGCTCAGCGAGCCGGGCGCGGGATCGGACGCGGCGGCCCTGGCGCTGGAGGCCGTCCCGGACGGGGCGGGATGGCGGCTGCACGGGCAGAAGTGCTGGATCTCCAACGCCCCCGAAGCCGATTTCTACACCGTCTTCGCCCGGACGGGTGAGGCGCCGGGTTCGCGGGGGGTCACCGCGTTCCTGGTCCCGGCGGACCGGCCGGGGCTGGGCGGCGAGGCCCTCGACATGCTCTCGCCGCACCCCATCGGCTCGCTCGCCTTCGACGGCGTGCCGGTCGGCCGCGCCGACGTCCTGGGGGAGCCCGGGCATGGGTTCCGGGTGGCGATGGAGACCCTGAACCTGTTCCGGCCGAGCGTGGGCGCCTTCGCGGTCGGCATGGCGCGGGCGGCCCTGGACGCGACGCTCGCCCACACGGCCGGCCGCACCGCCTTCGGCGGGGTGCTGGCGGACCTCCAGGCCGTCGCGCACCGGGTCGCGGAGATGGCCACCCGCACCGAGGCCGCCCGGCTGCTGGTGTACGCGGCGGCCGGCGCCTACGACGGGGGCTCCCCCGACGTCCCCCGGCGGGCGGCCATGGCGAAGCTCCTGGCCACGGAGACGGCCCAGTACGTCGTGGACCACGCCGTCCAGCTGCACGGGGCGGTCGCGCTGCGCCGCGGCCATCTGCTGGAGCACCTCTACCGGGAGGTGCGGGCGCCCAGGATCTACGAGGGCGCGAGCGAGGTGCAGCGCACCCTCATCGCGAAGGAGCTCTACCGGAAGGCATCGACGGGATGAGCCTGGAGCGGATCAACCCCGAGGAGCTGTCCCCGGCGACCGGCTTCTCGCACGCCGTCACCGCCACCGGGGGCCGGCTGGTGTTCCTGGCCGGCCAGACCGCGCTGGACGGCTCCGGCGAGGTCGTGGGGGCGACCCTGCCGGAGCAGTTCGAGCGGGCCCTCGCCAACCTGCTGACGGCCCTCGCGGCGGCCGGCGGCACCCCGGCGGACCTGGCGCGGGTGACGGTGTACGCGGTGGACGTGGCGGCCTACCGCGACCACGCCGCCGAGCTGGGCCGGATCTGGCGCCGGCTGGCGGGGCGCGAGTACCCCGCGATGGCGGTGGTCGGCGTGGTCCGCCTCTGGGACACGCGGGCCCAGCTCGAACTGGACGGCTTCGCGGTCCTCCCCTAGCCGCCCGCCCCGCCCCCCGCCGCCCCAACCCCCCGGCCCCGTGCCGCAAGGGCCGGGGGGCGGGGTGCGGGCGCGGCGTCAGGAGCCCGCGGAGTCCAGGAGGGTGCCCATCCACTCCTCCACGCCCGCGACCGTCCGCGGCAGGGCCCCCGACATGAGCCGCGCCCCGTCGGCGGTGATGACCAGGTCGTCCTCGATGCGCACGCTCACCCCGCGCAGCTCGGCCGGCAGCGTCTCGTCGTCCGGCTGGAGGTAGAGGCCGGGCTCGACGGTCAGCACCTGGCCCTCCTCCAGGACGCCCTCCAGGTACGTTTCGGCCCGCGCCTTCGCGCAGTCGTGGACGTCCAGCCCCAGCATGTGCCCGCTGCTGCACAGCGAGTACCGCCGGTGCAGGTCACCCTCGGCGTTCTTCAGCACGCCCCACTCCGCGAGCCCCTCCGCGATGACCTTCATGCCGGCCCGGTGGAAGTCCCCGAACCTCGCCCCCGGCCGCAGCGCCGCGATGCCCGCCTCCTGTGCGGCCAGCACCAGTTCGTAGACCTGCCGCTGGACGGGGGAGAAGCGCCCGGACAGCGGGAGGGTGCGGGTGATGTCGGCCGTGTAGAGGGTGTCGGTCTCCACGCCCGCGTCCAGGAGGAGCAGTTCGTCCCGGTTGAGCCGGCCGTCGTTGTGGATCCAGTGCAGGATGCCCGCATGGGCTCCCGAGGCCGCGATCGTGCTGTAGCCGGTCCCGTTGCCCTCCGCCCGGGCGCGCAGTCCGAACACCCCCTCGATCCAGCGCTCCCCGCGCGGGTGCGCGAACGCCTGCGGCAGGGCCCGTACGACGTCCTCGAAGCCGGCCGCCGTGTGGTCCACGGCCAGCTGCAGCTGGTCGATCTCCCATGCGTCCTTGACCAGCCGCAACTCGGAGAGCGCGGCGGCCAGTTCGCCGTCCGTGGCGGCGTTGCGGGCCGGCGGCTCCCCCAGGGTGTCCAGGTGCGCGCAGCGGATGCCGGTCAGCCGCTCGGCCTCCGCGAGGTCCGGGCGGCGCCCCACCCAGAACTCGCCGTAGCGGCGGTCGCGGAAGAACTCCTCGTTCCCGTTTGCCCGGGGCGAGCGCGGCCTCAGGTACAGCACGGCCTCGTGCCCGTTCGGGCCGGACGGCTCCAGGGCCAGGACGTGCCCGGCCTGGTCCTCGCCCGTCAGTCCGGTCAGCCAGGCGTACGCGCTGTGGGGCCGGAAGCGGAAGTCGGCGTCGTTGGAGCGGACCATCAGTTCGCCGGCCGGGATGAGCAGCCGCTCGCCGGGGAAGCGCGCCGAGAGCCTGGCGCGGCGGGCCGGGGTGACGGCGTGCGAGGGGACGCGGGCGGCGGCGGGAAGCGGGGTGGCCGCCCAGTTTCCGGCCATGAACCGGGACAACTCTGCTGATACGGGCAGATCGTGGCTGCCGGTGTTGAGGCGGGCGGAGGTGTCGCTCACGGAGGCTCCCTCAAGAAGTACCGAACTGGTGGGCGCACAGGGCTTGCCAGTGCAATTTCACATTACTATGTTACAGCTCACATCGCGGCACGTTAATCCCCGTCAAACGCCGTGTGAAGCAGGGCAGTTCACGCACCATTTCCCCCACCTCCATCCCCACCAGGAGCTCTCGGTGTCCCAGCACAGAGTTGTGCGTACGTCCCTCCTCTCCGCCGCCGTGGCGGTCACCCTCCTCGCCACCGCCGGCCAGGCCGTGACCCAGGCCGCGGAGCGGGGCACCCCCCTCGCCGCGACCGGTGCCTCCGCACCCGCCGCCTTCACCTCGGGAGCCCCGGGCGCCACCGGCACCACGACGCCGAACCCCTTCGACGAGGTCGACCACCGGGCCGACGCCCAGGAGCTCGTCCCGGCGCCCGCCCCCGCCCCCGGCGGCAAGTCCGTCACCGACGGCAGGGTGCCCGGCGCCGCCCCGGCCGTCTCGGCCCCGGGCTCCTCCGCGTCCGCCGAGCGCGCGGAGAAGAGCCGCAAGGCGGCCTCCGCCCAGGCCGCACCCACCGCGCGCAGCGTCGCCGCGGGCGTCCCCTGCACCCTTGACGGGATCACCGGCCTCTCGCCGGACCGGTTCGCCGACTTCCTCGCCGACCCGGCCGTCACCGCCGACGGCTGCCTGCGCAACCTCATCTGGACCTGGGACGCGCGCCTGGCGCCGGTCATGTCCGACGCGCACGTCCAGGCCGTCTCCCGCCGGATATCCAGCCTGGCCGCCGCCCACGACGGCCGTAACTCCTCCCACCTGGAGGAGATGTTCACCTACCTGCACGCCGTCGTGTACCACGACTACTCGCGCTCCGAGATCGACGTCACCGACGCCCCCACCGTCGACGCGATGCGCCGGGCCATCGCCAACTTCGGTGACGCCGCCCGCACCTTCGACGTGACGGCCACCAACGCCCGCACCCTGCGCGAGGCCCTCTACGCCGGCAGCGCCCCGGGGCTGCGCCAGCACCAGCTAGGCCTCATCAAGCGGGTCCTGGCCACCATGGACCCGTCCCACCCGGCCACCAACCTCGACGCCGGCTGGGCGGGCGCCGCGCTCTCCGCGCTGTCCGTCAACTACCTGGGCGTTTACCCGGGCAACCAGGACGCCGCCTTCCACTCCGCGGTCGCGGGCGACGCCGCCTACCGCGCCACCTTCAAGGCCTTCGCCGGCTACACCCACCTCAAGGGCACGGCCAACGCCTGGGTGGTGCGCGACGCGATCAGCGAGTACGGCCGCTTCGGCCAGGTCGACGGCCTCAAGGGCCAGGTGGTCACCGACCTCGGCGCCATGCTGCAGCCGCTCAAGTCCACCTTCGGCACCGAGCCCTGGGCCAAGGCCGTCTCCTGGCTGAACCTCTACGAGGCCTGCAAGCAGTACGGGGTGTGCAAGGAGGACATCGAGAAGCAGCTCTTCCCGAACACCTACACCTACGACAACGGCGGCATCAAGGTCCGCACCGCCCTCGACCGGGCCACCGTCGACCAGCTCTACTACGCGAGCAAGCAGGTCAAGACGCAGTTCCACCGCGTCATCGGCACCGACCAGCCCCTGGCCGGCGACACGAACACCACCCTGAACATCGTGCTCTACGCCTCCCGCGCCGACTACGAGAACTACCACCCCCTCCTCACCGGCTACGGCACCAACAACGGCGGCATCTACATCGAGAACGGCGCCACCTTCTACACCTACCAGCGCCGCGTCCCGCAGGACTCCTCCCTCACCCTCGAAGAGCTCTTCCGCCACGAGTACACGCACTACCTCAACGGCCGCTTCGCCGTCCCCGGCTCCTTCGGCCAGGGCCCCTGGTACCAGGGCGACCGCACCACCGCCATGGACGAGGGCACCGCCGAGTTCTTCGACGGCGCCACCCGCGACAACGGCATCGCCGTCCGCAAGTCCCTGGTCCGGGGCATCATCAACGACACCTCCGGTGGCGGCCCCCGCATGAGCGTCCAGCAGCTGCTCAACGCCACGTACGACGGCGACGGGTTCCGCTTCTACAACTACGCGGGCACGTTCTTCGAGTTCCTGTGGACCGAGAAGCCCTCCCTGCTGCGCGAGATGTACGGCTACCTGCGCGCCAACGACGTCGCGGGCTACGACGCCTGGCGCAACCGCATGGGGTCGGACACCTACCTCCAGCGCGACTACAACACCTTCCTGGACGCGCAGATCGCCAAGGTGGACCAGCTCTACGTCCCGAACACCACCTTCACCGCCAACGACCAGCTGCGCGACTCCGCGCTCTCCTCGGTCAAGTCCGCCTTCGCGGCGGCCACGTACAACACCCCGGACTGCGTGGAGAACGGCGACCCCGGCAAGCGCCGCTTCACCTGTACCGGCCGGATCACCGCCAACCTGAAGAACTGGCGCAGCGACGACCAGAACTTCAAGGACATGTCCGAGACGGTGGACTACTTCATCCTCGACCGGGCGGGCGCGGCCTCCAACAACCTGGCCGACATGAACTGCTCCTTCGCTCCGGTGGAGATCTGGGACAGCAAGGTCGCGGGCACCTCCTCGTTCAGCTGTGAGGGTCCCCTGCGCAGCTGACGGCCACCGGGCCGGTCCCGATTCCCGCGGGGGGCGGGACCGGCCCGGGGCATCCCCTCCGGCATGCCTAGGCAGCCCCTAAAGAATGTGACATATTACTGTCGTGTCCCAGAACCACTCCCCGGACGTCGTGATCATCGGCGCCGGTGTCGTCGGCGCCGCGTGCGCGTACTACGCGAGCCGCCGCGGGCTCTCCGTGGCCGTCGTCGACCGCGGCCCCGTCGCTGGCGGCACGACCGGTGCCGGCGAGGGCAACCTGCTCGTCTCCGACAAGGAGGCCGGCCCGGAGCTCGACCTCGCGCTCCTGTCGGCCCGGCTCTGGCGGGAACTGGCGGAGGTCCTCCCGCGGGAGACCGAGTACGAGCCCAAGGGCGGCCTGGTCGTCGCCCCCGACGAGACCACCCTCAAGGCGCTCCGCACCTTCGCGGACGGCCAGCGCGCCGCGGGCGTGACCTCCACCGAGGTGGGGCCGGACGCCCTGCGCGACCTGGAGCCGCACCTGGCCCCGGGGCAGGCGGGAGGCTTCCACTACCCCCAGGACGCCCAGGTCCACCCGGCCCAGGCCGCGGCCCGCCTGCTGGCCGCGTCCGGCGCCGACCGCTACCTCGGCGAGGAGGTCACCGAAGTGCTCCTGCGGGGCGGCCGAGCCGTCGGCGTCCGCACGCCCCGCCGCACCCTCCTTGCACCGGCGGTGCTCAACGCGGCGGGCACCTGGGGCGGCCACATCGCCTCCCTCGCGGGAACCACCCTGCCGGTCATGCCGCGCCGCGGCTTCGTCCTGGTCACCGAACCCCTGCCCCGGGTGGTCCGCCACAAGGTCTACGCCGCCGACTACATCGCCGACGTCGCCAGCGACTCCGCGGCCCTGCAGTCCTCGGCGGTGGTGGAGGGCACCCCGTCGGGCCCCGTCCTGATCGGCGCGACCCGCGAACGGGTCGGCTTCGACCGGACCCTGTCCACCGAGGCCCTGCGCCGGCTCGCCCGCCAGGCGGCGGCGCTCTTCCCGGTCCTGGCGGACACCCGCGTCCTGCGCACCTACCACGGCTTCCGCCCCTACCTCCCCGACCACCTTCCGGCGATCGGCCCCGACCCCCGCGTACCGGGCCTCTTCCACGCCTGCGGCCACGAGGGCGCCGGCATCGGCCTGGCCCCGGCCACGGGCGCCCTCATCGCCGCCTCCCTCACCGGAACCGACCCCGCCCTGGACCCGACGCCGTTCCGCCCGGACCGCTTCGATGCCCCGGACCCGGATTCCGAGGGCGACCCGGGCCGGGGGCGGGACGGGGCGCCGTCCGGGACGTAGAGCGTGATGTGGTGGCGCGAGGTACCGGTGCGCCGGCGCAGCCCCGGACGGGGCGCCACGAACCACGCGGTCCCGGACGGCACCCAGCCCCGGCCCACCCCACCCAGCGCAGACCCCGCCAACCCCCGACCCCGCCACCCCCGACCCCGCCCCACAAGGCAAGACCCCGAGGAGACCCCGCTGATGCGCAGCCCCCGCTCGCTGGTAGGCGGCACCCCGGCGGCCACGTACCCGGTCACCTTCGACGGCCGTGAACTGACCGCCCAGGAAGGCCAGAGCATCGCCGCCGTCCTCTGGAACGCCGGGATCCTCGCCTGGCGCACCACCCGCGAAGGCGGCTCCCCGCGCGGGGCGTTCTGCGGCATCGGTGCCTGCTACGACTGCCTCGTCACCGTCAACGGCCGCCCGAACCAACGGGCCTGCCTCGTCCCGGCCCGCCCCGGAGACTCCGTCACCACCCAGGAGGGCACCGGACATGCCGACCTCGCCGTCTGACCGGGCCGCCCACGCCGCGGTCCCCGCGCCCCCGGCCGATCTCGCCGTCGTGGGCGCCGGCCCCGCCGGACTCGCCGCCGCCGTCACCGCGGCCCGGCTCGGCCTGCGCGTCACCCTCCTCGACGCGGGGGAGCGCCCCGGCGGCCAGTTCTACCGCCACCCGGCCCCCGGCCTCGGAGCCCTCCGCCCCCAGGCCCTGCACCACGACTGGCGGGCCTTCACCGCGCGCGAAGCCGCCCTGCGCGCCCACGTGGCGGCGGGCCGGATCGCCCACCACCCCTTCCACCACGTCTGGACGGTGGTCCCGGACGGCGCCGACGGCTGGACCCTGCACGCCGTCGCCGGCCCCGAGGAGCGGCCGGCGGCCTTCGGCGCCCGCGCCGTCCTGCTCGCCACCGGCGCCTACGAGCGGCAACTGCCGTTCCCCGGCTGGACCCTGCCCGGGGTCGTCGGCGCGGGCGGGGCGCAGGCCATGCTCAAGGGCGGCCTCGTGCTGCCCGGCAGCCGCGTCGTCGTCGCCGGGAGCGGCCCGCTGCTGCTCGCGGTGGCCGGCTCCCTCGCCGCCGCCGGGGCCGCCGTGCCCGCCGTCGTCGAGGCGGCCTCGTACACGGCGTACGCCCCGCAGGCCCGCGCCCTGCTGCGCAACCCGGCCAAGCTCGCCGAAGGCGCCGTGTACGGGGGCGCCCTGGCGCGCCACGGCATCCGCCTGCTGACCCGGCACGCGGTGACCGAGGCGCACGGCCGGGGCCGGGTGGAGGCCGTCACGGTCGCCCGCCTCGACCGGGACTGGCGCCCGCTGCCCGGCACCGCCCGCAGGATCCCCTGCGACGCCCTGGCCGTGGGCCACGGGCTGGTGCCCCAGCTGGAACTGGCCACCGCCCTCGGCTGCGACACCCTCCTGGCCCCCGACGGTACGGTCGCCCTGGACCTGGACGCGGCGCAGCGCACCTCGGTGCCCGGCATCTGGTCGGCCGGCGAGACCGGCGGCATCGGCGGTGCCCAGCTGGCCCTGACCGAGGGGGAGATCGCCGCGCACGCGATCGCGGGGGCGCCCGTCGCGCCCTCCCTCACCCGGACCCGGGCCAGGCTGCGGGCCTTCGCCGGGGCGATGGCCGCCGCCCACCGTCCCGGCGCGGGATGGACGGACTGGCTGCCCGACGCGGCCACCGTCTGCCGCTGCGAGGAGGTCCCGGCGGGCGGGATCCGCGAGGCCGTCGCCGAGCTCGGCGCGCGGGACGCCCGTACCGTCAAACTGCTCACCCGGGCCGGGATGGGCTGGTGCCAGGGGCGGATGTGCGGTCCGGCCGTCGCCGCGCTGGCCGGGGAGGACCCCGCGCCCGACCGGCGTCCGCTGTCCTGCCCCGTTCCGCTGCGCCACCTGGCCGCGCTGCCCGCGCCGCCCGACACCGAACTTCCCCCCTCCGCCCGCTGATCGGGCACTCCTGGCCCTTGTGGCCACCTCATACCCACTAGTAAAATGTCACACACCACACTAGGGAGTCTGCTCATGAACCACGCGCCCACCCCCGCGCCCCGTCCCGACACCCGCACGCGCCCCTGGCACGGCATCATGGTCGCCACCGCCCTCCCGCTGCGCGAGGACCTGAGCGTCGACTTCGACGCCTACGGTGAGCACGTGGCCTGGCTGATCGCCGAGGGCTGCGACGGCGTCGTGCCCAACGGCTCCCTCGGCGAGTACCAGACCCTCACCGACGAGGAGCGGGCCCGCGTCGTGCGCACCGCCGTCGAGGCCGCCGGTGACGGCGCCCGCGTCATGCCCGGCGTCGCCGCGTACGGCAGCGCCGAGGCCCGCCGCTGGGCGGAGCAGGCCGCCGAGGCCGGCGCGGGATCCGTCCTGCTCCTGCCGCCCAACGCCTTCCGCGCCGACGAGGCCACCGTCCGCGCCCACTACGCGGAGGTCGCCGGCGCCGGGCTGCCCGTCGTCGCGTACAACAACCCCATCGACACCAAGGTGGACCTGACGCCGGCACTGCTCGCCCGCCTGCACGGCGACGGCAGCATCGTCGCCGTCAAGGAGTTCAGCGGGGACGTCCGCCGCGGCTACGAGATCGCCGAGCTCGCCCCGGGCCTCGACCTGCTCATCGGCGCCGACGACGTCCTGCTCGAACTCGCCCTCGCGGGCGCCGTCGGCTGGATCGCCGGGTACCCCAACGCCCTGCCGCGCTCCTGCGCCACCCTCTACCAGGCCGCCGTCGCAGGAGACCTCGCCACGGCCCTGCCGCTCTACAAGTCCCTGCACTCGCTGCTGCGCTGGGACTCCAAGACCGAGTTCGTCCAGGCCATCAAGCTCTCCATGGACCTGGCCGGCCGTCCCGGCGGGGCCACCCGTCCGCCCCGCTTCCCGCTCTCGGGCGAGATCGAGGCCTCGGTGCGCGCCGCGACCGAGAAGGCTCTCGCCGAAGGCCTGAACTAGCGTCAACCAGGCCCCGAACCGGGCCCCGACCAGAGGGAAACCCATGCGCACGCGCCACATCTACCACGCGGTGGACTCGCACACCGAGGGCATGCCCACCCGGGTGATCACCGGGGGAGTCGGGGTGATCCCGGGCTCCACCATGGCCGAGAAGCGGCTCCACTTCATGGAGCACACGGACCACGTCCGCACCCTGCTCATGTACGAGCCGCGCGGCCACGCGGCGATGAGCGGCGCCATCCTCCAGCCGCCCACCCGGCCCGACGCCGATTTCGGCGTGCTCTACATCGAGGTGTCGGGCCTGCTGCCGATGTGCGGGCACGGCACGATCGGGGTGGCCACCGTCCTGGTCGAGACCGGCATGGTCCCGGTCGTCGAGCCGGTCACCACGGTCCGGCTCGACACCCCGGCCGGTCTGGTCAGCGTGGACGTACGGGTCGAGGACGGCGCGGCCACCGCCGTCACCCTCACCAACGTCCCGGCCTTCAGCGTCGGTCTCGACCTGAAGGCCGAGGTCCCCGGCTACGGCACGGTCACCTACGACCTCGCCTACGGGGGCAACTTCTACGCCTTCGTCGAGCTGGACGCCCTCGGCCTCCCCTTCGACCGCTCCCGCAAGGAGGACCTGATCGCCGCGGGCCTGGCGATCATGGACGCGATCAACGGCGGTCCGGACCGGCCCGTCCACCCCGAGGACCCGGCGATCGCCGGCGTCAAGCACGTCTACCTCGCCGCCCCCGGCTCGGACGCCCGCCGCTCCCGGCACGCCATGGCCATCCACCCGGGCTGGTTCGACCGCTCGCCCTGCGGTACGGGGACCAGCGCGCGCATGGCCCAGTTGCACGCCCGCGGCCTGCTCGAACTCGACACCGACTTCGTCAACGAGTCCTTCATCGGGACCGAGTTCACCGGCCGCCTCACGGGGCGGACCACCGTCGGCGGCCTCCCGGCCGTGGTCCCCACCGTCACCGGCCGGGCCTGGATCACGGGCACCGCCCAGTACTTCCTCGACCCGACCGACCCCTTCCCCGGAGGGTTCCTGCTGTGATCAGCGTCCGCACCACCGACTACCACACGGCGGGGGAGCCCTTCCGGATCGTCGACCTCGCGGCGGGCGACATCGCGCCCGCCCCCGGGGACACCGTCGCCGAGCGCTGCGCCACGGTCATCGGCCCCGGGGGTTCCGGGACCGCGCCGAGGCGGAGCGCGCTGGACGACGTACGGCGCCTGCTCGTGCAGGAGCCGCGCGGGCACGCCGGGATGTACGGCGGGTTCGTGGTCCCCCCGGACGACGACGGGGCGCACTTCGGGGTGCTGTTCTGGCACAAGGACGGCTACTCCACCGCGTGCGGCCACGGCACCATGGCGCTCGGCGTCTGGGCGGTGGAGACCGGGCGGGTCCCGGTGCCGCACGACGGGGACGTCCAGGTGCGGATCGACGTCCCCTCGGGTCGGGTCGGGGCCACCGTCCACCGCGACGGGGGCCGCACCACGGGAGTCACCTTCCGCAACGTCCCCGCCCGGGTGGGCGCCCGGAAGGTCCCGGTGGCCACCACGCTGGGCCTCGCCGAGGTGGACATCGCGCACGCCGGGGCCTGTTACGCCTCCGTCGCCGCCCGGGACCTCGGCCTGGACGTGTCGCGCGCCGCGCTGCCCGACCTGGTGCGCGCCGGGCAGGAGATCCGGGCCGCACTGGCCACCCATCCCGCCACCTGGCACCCGGGCGGGCCGCTGCTGTCCGGGGTGTACGGGGTGGTCCTCTACGAGGAGCTGCCCGACACCCCCTTCGGGCCGTACCAGCGCAACGTCACCGTCTTCGCGGACGGGCAGATCGACCGCTCCCCCTGCGGTTCCGGCACCTCGGCCCGGCTCGCCCTGCTCGCGGAGGACGGGCGGCTCGGGCCGGGGGAGGACCTGCTGCACGAGTCGGTGGTGGGCACGGTGTTCACCGGCCGGATGCTGGAGGGCGGGGTCACGGAGGTCACCGGCACGGCCTACCGCACCGGCGAGCACACCTTCACCGTCGATCCGCACGACGCCCTCGGCACGGGGTTCCCGCTGTGACGGCCCACCCGGTGCCCGCCCACCCGGCGCCCGCGCTGCCGCAGTACGACGCCGGGCGGATCGCGGGTCTGCTCACCCCCGCCGGGGCGGCCGACGCCCTCGCCGAGGCCCTGCGCGCCGGGCTCGATCCGGAGGGCTGCCCGCAGCGCAGCTCCCTGCCCGCGCCGGGCGGCGAACTGCTGCTGATGCCCGCCGCGTCGGCGGAGTACGCGGGGGTGAAGATCGCCGGGGTGGCCCCGGGCAACCCGGAGCGCGGCCTGCCCCGGATCACCGGAAGCTACCTGCTCCTCGACGGGGCGACCCTGTGTCCGGTGGCCCTGTTCGACGGCGCGGCCCTGACGGCCCTGCGCACCCCGGCGGTCTCCGCGCTGGCGCTGCGCCACCTGGCCCCGGCCGGGCCGGCGGGGCGGCTGGTGCTGTTCGGCTCCGGGCCCCAGGCCTACGGTCACCTCGACGCGGTGCTCGCGGAGCGGGAGCCGGCGGAGGCGGTGGTCGTCGCCCGCGACCCCGGACGGGCGGGGGCGCTCGTCGCGTACGCCCGTGGGCGGGGTGTCGCGGCGCGCACCGGCACCGCGGCGGACGTGGCCGGTGCGGACCTGGTGGTCTGCTGCACCACGGCCCGCGAGCCGCTGTTCGACGGGCGCCTGGTGGCCCCGGGCGCGCTGGTGGTGGCCGTGGGCTCGCACGAACCGGGCGCCCGCGAGACGGACACGGCCCTCGTGCGGCGCGCGGCCGTGTACGTGGAGTCACGCGCGGCGGCCCTGCGCGAGGCGGGGGACCTGCTGGTCCCGGAGGCGGAGGGGGCGATCGGGCCCGGTCATATCAGCGGAACGCTCGCCGACCTGGTCACCGGGCGGATTTCCCCGGGAGGGCGGACCGGTTGTCCACAGCTCTTCAAGAGCGTGGGCATGGCCTGGGAAGATCTCGCAGTGGCGGTCGCACTGTTCCGGGCCGCAGGGACGAGTAGCGCAACGTGACATTGTACGCTGTTCCTCTGCTCGTCGCGGTGTCGGGGGTCTCGGAGGAAAAGCACATGGGTGACCTGAAGCAGCACAGTCTCATCAAGGCCCAGGAACGGCTCCGCGACCAGGTCGGCCACGCCCTCCGAGCGGCCCTGATCGCCGGGGAACTGCGCCCCGGGAGCGTGTACTCGGCCCCCGGCCTCGCCGCCGAACTCGGCGTCTCGGCCACGCCCGTGCGCGAGGCCATGCTCGACCTGGCCCGGGAGGGCCTGGTCGAGCCGGTCCGCAACAAGGGGTTCCGGATCACCGAGGTCAGCGAGCGCGACCTCGACCAGTACACGGAACTGCGGACGATGATCGAGGTGCCGACCGTCGGGCGGATCACGAAGATCGCCACGGCCGAACAGCTGGAGGCCCTGCGCCCCATCGCCGAGGAGATCGTCACCAGCGCCCGCGAGCACAACCTCATCGGGTACCTGGAGGCCGACCGCCGCTTCCACCTCTCCCTGCTGGCCCTGGCGGGCAACGACCGCCTCGTGGAGACCGTCGGCGACCTGCGCAAGCGCTCCCGCCTGTACGGCCTGACCGGCCTGGACGAGGCGGGCAAGCTGGTCTCCTCCGCCGAGGAGCACATCGAACTCCTCGACCTGATGCTCACGGGGGACTCCGACGCGGCCGAGGCCTGCATGCAGCGCCACCTCGGTCATGTCCGTTCCCTCTGGGCGCAGGGCCGCGACGAGCCGGTCGGCCGCATCCCGGGGGGTCTCGGGTCGGGCATCTAGGGCCACCCGCGCCGCCGGTGCGGTGAGCGGGGGAGTGCGCCGGGCGGGTGGAGCTCTTGGCGCCCAAGGGTGATCGTCACGAACAGAGGTGGCTTCCGCCCGGAATCCGTCTACCAACACCAGGTCATGTGCACCGAGTGATGGGTTCCCAGCCATGCTGAAGACTGCATTCCGGCTTGCCTCCGCCACCGCCCTGGTCGCCGTGTCGCTGGCGTTCGGCTCGCCCGCCGGCGCCGCGACGGATCCGTACCCGGGTACCCCGCAGCAGATCCGTGATACCGGCCCCTGCGGCCCGACCGGCGGCTACCGCGCCTCGGAGTGGCTGCAGACCACGACGGACCCCGGGATCCGGCCGCAGGTGGACCTCGCCGCGGTGAGCGAGGCCTGGTACTGGCGGCACGACGTGAACACCCTGTGGCGGGGCGACACGCGGCCGAACCCCCAGGCGATCTTCAACAGCGGCTTCACCCCGCGGGGCTCGGACCTCACCCCGCTGGCGCAGTGGATCATCGGGGGAGCCGGGCAGCAGAACGCCGCGCACGTGAGCACCAGTTGTGAGCGGTGGGTGGCGCAGGAGTTCGCCACGGGCGGCGGGAACGACGGCTGGGTCTACGCGATCCAGGCCCCCGGCGGGATCGACGTCAACGCCACCGCCCGCCAGACGGGCCTCCAGTCGCCGTTCCTGTGGAACAAGGAGATCGACTTCCCCGGCGGCATCGAGGGCAGGTTCATCGAGGGGGCCTGCCAGTACCACTTCGTCGGCCTCGACCCGCAGACGAACGACCGGATCTACCGCAACCTCGGCTGCGTGACGAACCCCGGTTTCCGTCCGGCCACGGGCAAGCACAAGGACAAGGACAAGGGCATGGAACCGGCCGGTTCGCCGCACTGAGCCGGTCCGCGCCCCCGGGCGGTCCCCGCAGCCGGGCTGCGGGGACCGCCCGGCAGTTCCAACTCCCCTTCGGGCGGCCGGATTTGGACACGGCTGGATAACGGGGGCGCCAACCCCTTGTCAGTACAATTTCACATTACTATGTTACCGGTCACATCCTAAAGCGCGGCCCTTCACTGGAGTGACCCATGACCAAGCGCACCCAACTCGCCCTCGCCACCGCCGTGGTGGCCGCTCTCGCACTCGGTGCCTCGGGTTGCTCCGACCCCAAGAAGGGCGCGAACGCCGGTCCCTCCGCGGCCAACCCGGCCGCCGCCAACGACGGCAAGACCCTCGGTGGCACCCCCGTGAAGGGCGGCACCCTCACCGTCCTGTCCAACCAGGACTTCGCCCACCTCGACCCCGCCCGCAACTGGGTGATGCCGGCCATGGACTTCGGCACCCGCCTGCTCTACCGCACGCTCGTCACCTTCAAGGGCGAGCCCGGCAAGGGCGGCAGCGAGCTCGTCCCCGACCTCGCCACCGACCTCGGCACCCCCTCCAACGGCGGAAAGACCTGGACCTTCACCCTCAAGGAGGGCGTGAAGTACGAGGACGGCTCGCCGATCAAGGCCCAGGACATCAAGTACAACGTCGAGCGCTCCTTCGCCCCCGACCTCACCGGCGGCCCCGACTACGCCGCCCAGTACCTGGCCGGCACCGAGGGCTACAAGGGCCCCCTGGAAGGCAAGCACCTCGACTCCGTCAAGACCCCCGACGACCGCACGATCGTCTTCGAACTCAAGCGCCCCGTCGCCGAGTTCTCCCAGACCGCCACCCTGCCCACCTTCGCGCCGGTCCCGCAGTCCCAGGAGAAGGGCACCCAGTACGACGCCCGCCCGTTCTCCTCGGGCCCGTACAAGATCGAGACGTACGACCGCGACAAGAAGCTGGTCCTCGTCCGCAACGAGCACTGGGACCAGAAGACCGACTCCGTCCGCAAGGCCTACCCGGACAAGTTCGTCGTGGTCATGGGCCTCAAGGGCGGGCAGGTCGACGACCGCATCATCGCCGGCGAGGGCGCCGACGCCTCCACCGTCGAGTACTTCAACATGCGCCCCGAGAGCGCCCCGAAGGTCCTGCCCAAGCCCGAGATCAAGGCCCGCCTGCTCGCCGAGTCCCAGGGCTGTACGGTCATGCTCCACCTGAACAACTCCCGCGCCCCCTTCAACGACCCCAAGGTCCGCGAGGCCATGCAGTACGCGGTCGACAAGGAGGCGATCATCACCGCCGGCGGCGGCCCCGCCCTCAACGAGGTGGCCACCGCCTACCTGCCCCCGGCCCTCTCCGGCGGCAAGCAGGCCGACACCCTCAAGATCCCGGCCTCGGGCGACCCCGCCAAGGCCAAGGAACTGCTCAAGGCCGCCGGCAAGGAGCACCTGAAGGTCTCCCTCGCCGTCTCCACCGGGGACAAGGGCAAGGCGGAGGCCATCCAGCAGGGCCTGGCCCGGGCCGGCGTCGAGGTCGTCATCGACACCGTCGACCCCGGCGCCTACTACGACGTCATCGGCGACCTCTCCACCACCCCCGACATGACCTACACCGGCTGGTGCCCCGACTACCCCTCCGGCTCCACCTGGCTCCCCTTCGTCTTCGACGGACGCACCATCAAGGACAAGGGCAACCAGGGCAACTACGCCCAGTTCCGCGACGAGGCCACCATGAAGCGGATCGACGAGATCAACGCCATGGCCGACGCCAAGCAGGCCAACCAGGCCTGGATCGACCTCGACGCCGAGATCATGAAGAAGTCCCCCTCCATCCCGGTCCTCCTGGAGCGCAAGCCGCTGCTCGTCGGCCCCAACATCGCCGGCGCCTACGGCCACCCCGTGTGGACCGGCACCATCGACTACGGGACCGTGGGCCTCAAGGACCCGTCGAAGAGCCAGGGCTGAGGACGCCGGAGCCCGAAGACACCATGACCACCACCGCATCCGGCGCCGCCCCCGAGGCGGCCCCGGCCGGAACACCGGCCGCGGACACCGCCCCGGGCAGCAGCCCCTGGCAGCTCGCCCGCCGGGAACTGCGCCGCCGCCCCGCCGTCCGCGTCAGCCTCGGCGTCGTCCTCCTCTTCGTCCTGATGGCCCTGGCCGCCCCCTGGCTGGGCGCCCTCGGCGGCTGGTCCCCGGACGAGTTCGACAAGGCCGCCATCGACCCCTACCTCGGCGGACAGCCCCTCGGCTCCTTCGGCGGGATCAGCCCCGAGCACTGGCTCGGCGTGGAACCCGTCACCGGACGCGACCTGTTCGCCCGCGTCGTGCACGGCGCCCAGGTCTCCCTCCTGATCGCCTTCGCCGCCACCGCCATCGTCGTCCTCGCGGGCACCGCCGCCGGGATCGCCGCCGGCTACTTCGGCGGCCGCACCGACGCCGTCCTGTCCCGGCTCATGGACCTCACCATGTCCTTCCCCTCGCTGATCTTCATGATCGCGATGCTGTCGGTGGCCAAGGACGTCAACCGGATCGTCCTGATGACCAGCGTCATCGGCCTCTTCGGCTGGCCCGGCGTCGCCCGCGTCGTCCGCGGCCAGACCCTCTCCCTCAAACACCGCGAGTACGTCGACGCCGCACGCGTCGGCGGCGCGAGCTCCTGGCGGATCCTGACCCGCGACATCCTCCCCGGCGTCTCGGGCCCGGTCATCGCCTACACCACCCTGCTCATCCCCGGCATGATCAGCACCGAGGCGGCCCTCAGCTACCTCGGCGTGGGCGTGCGCCCGCCCACCCCCTCCTGGGGCCAGATGATCGCCGAGTCCGTGGCCTTCTACGAGACCGACCCCATGTACTTCGTCATCCCGAGCGTCTTCCTCTTCCTCGCCGTGCTCGCCTTCACCCTCCTCGGCGACGCCCTGCGCGACATCCTCGACCCGAGGGGCGGCCGCACGTGATCCTCTACCTGGTCCGCCGCCTGCTCGCCCTCGCCGGCGTGCTCCTCGCCATCGCCGCCGTCACCTTCCTCATCTTCTACGTCCTGCCCACCGACCCCGCCGCCGCGGCCTGCGGCAAGACGTGCAGCCCCGAACGGCTCGCCGACGTGCGGCAGTACCTCGGCCTCGACAAGCCCGTCTGGAAGCAGTTCGCCGACTTCCTCACCGGCATCTTCACCGGGCGCACCCTCGGCACCGGACAGTTCGCCGTCCAGTGCGACTTCCCGTGCCTGGGCTACTCCTACGAGAACTCCCTGCCCGTCTGGGACCTCCTGATGGACCGGCTCCCCGTCTCGGCCTCCCTCGCCGTCGGCGCCGCCGTCCTGTGGCTGCTGCTCGGCCTCGGCGCCGGGGTCACCGCCGCCCTGCGCAAGGACACCGCCACCGACAAGGCACTGATGGTCGGCGCCGTCGCCGCCGCCTCCCTGCCCGTCTACTTCACCTCCGTCATGCTGATCTACGGAGTCATCCGCGTCGCCGACCTGCTCCCGTACCCCAGCTACCAGGCCCTCACCGACGACCCGCTCGCCTGGGCCTCGAACCTGCTGCTGCCCTGGACGGCCCTCGCCCTGCTCTACGCCGCCATGTACGCCCGCCAGAGCCGCGGTTCGATGATCGAGGCGATGGCCGAGCCGTACATCCGCACCGCCCGCGCCAAGGGCATGCCCGAGCGCACCGTCGTCGTCAAACACGGACTGCGCTCCGGGATGACCCCGATCCTCACCATCTTCGGCATCGACCTCGGCGGGCTCCTCGCCGGAGCCGTGATCACCGAGTCCATCTTCGGACTCCCCGGCATCGGCAGGCTGTTCTACGGGGCGCTCGTCAGCTCCGACCAGCCCGTGGTCCTCGGGGTCACCCTGCTCGCCGCCTTCTTCATCGTCGTCGCGAACCTCGTCGTCGACCTCCTGTACGCCGTCGTCGACCCGAGGGTGAGGTACTGATGACCACCGCACCGCCCCTGCTCGAAGTGCGCGACCTGCGCGTCACGTTCACCACCCCGCGCGGCACCGTCCGGGCCGTCGACTCCCTCGGCTTCACCGTCGAGGCCGGACGCACCCTGGGCATCGTCGGCGAATCAGGCTCCGGCAAGTCCGTCACCTCGCTCGCCGTCATGGGCCTGCACCGGGCCGGCGCCGAGGTCACCGGATCCGTCAGCCTCGCCGGACGGGAACTCACCGGACTCTCCGAGAAGGAGCTGTCCGCCGTGCGCGGTCGCCGGATGGCCATGATCTTCCAGGACCCGCTGTCCAGCCTGCACCCCTACTACACCGTCGGCGAGCAGATCGCCGAGCACTTCCGGGTCCACTTCCGGGCCGGGCGGGCCGCCGCCCGCAAACGGGCGGTCGACATGCTCGGCGAGGTCGGCATCCCCGAACCGGCCCGCCGCGCGGGGGAGTACCCGCACCAGTTCTCCGGCGGCATGCGCCAGCGCGCCATGATCGCCATGGCCCTGGCCTGCGAGCCCGACCTGCTGATCGCCGACGAGCCCACCACCGCCCTCGACGTCACCGTGCAGGCACAGATCCTGGAGCTGATCGCCCGCCTCCAGCAGGAGCGCGGCCTCGGCGTCGTGATGATCACCCATGACCTCGGGGTGGTCGCCCGCGTCGCCCACGAGGTGCTCGTCATGTACGGCGGCCGCGCCGCCGAACAGGCCTCCGTCGACGAACTGTTCGCCGGGCCCGCCCACCCGTACACCCGGGGCCTGCTCGACTCCCTGCCCCGCCTCGACACCCCCGACGACGCCCCCCTGCCCTCCATCCCCGGCTCCCCGCCGTCCCTGCTGGCCCCCGCCCCGGGCTGCGCCTTCGCCCCCCGCTGCACCCGGGCCGCCGCCCGCTGCACGGAGGAACGACCGCTGTTCGTCCCGTACGGGGACGGCCCGCGGCACGACGTGGCCTGCCACTTCGCGGGAGCGCGCACCCCCGAGGAGGCGGTCCGATGACCGGCACCGGCACCGAGACCCCCGAGCGTCCGCTGCTCTCCGTCCGGGACCTGACCATGACCTTCCCCGGCCGGCGCGCCCTGACCGGCCGCCGCGGCGCGCCCGTGCGGGCCGTCGACGGGATCTCCTTCGACCTGGCGGCGGGCGGGACCCTCGGCCTGGTCGGGGAATCGGGCTGCGGCAAGTCCACCACCGGCCGGATGCTGGTGCGGCTGCTGGAACCCACCTCCGGCAGCGTCACCTTCGACGGCAAGGACATCAGTCGGCTCTCCCAGGGCGCCCTGCGGCCCCTGCGCAGGAACATCCAGATGGTCTTCCAGGACCCGCACTCCTCCCTCAACCCCCGCCAGACGGTGGCCCGGATCATCTCCGACCCGCTGCTGGTGCAGGGCTGGAGCGCGGCGGACGCCCGCCGCCGGGCCGCCGAGCTGATGGAGCTGACCGGACTGATCCCGGAGCACATCGACCGCTACCCGCACGAGTTCTCCGGCGGCCAGGCCCAGCGCATCGGCATCGCCCGCTCCCTGGCCACCAACCCCCGGCTCATCGTGGCGGACGAGCCGGTCTCCGCCCTCGACGTCTCCGTCCAGGCGCAGATCGTCAACCTGATGGAACGGCTGCGGGTGGAACTGGGCCTCGCCTACGTGTTCATCGCGCACGACCTCTCGGTCGTCAAACGGGTCAGCGACCGGGTCGCCGTCATGTACCTCGGCCGGATCGTCGAGATCGGGGACAAGAAGTCCCTCTACGAGAACCCGCAGCACCCCTACACCAGGGCGCTGCTGTCGGCCGTCCCGCTGCCCGACCCGGCGGCGGAGCGGCGGCGCGAGCGGATCGTCCTGCTCGGCGACCCGCCGAGCCCGGCGGCTCCGCCCCCGGGCTGCACCTTCCACCCCAGGTGCCCCAAGGCCCAGGACATCTGCCGCACGGAGCGCCCGCTCCTGCAGATCGCCGCCTCCCGAGAGGTGGCCTGCCACTTCCCCGGTGACTGACGGGGATCCAGGGGAAGAAAGAGGGCCCCGCGGACGAAGCCGTCCGCGGGGCCCTCCGCGTACCGCTAGGAGACGGCCAGTTCGCGGCGGAAGAACGCCAGTTCCTGCGCCATCACCTTCTCGCGGGTCCCGCCCGGGGTCATGTGGGTGACGCCCGGCAGGGCCAGCAGGTGGTGGGGGCGGCCCGCGTCGGTCAGGGCGCGGGACAGGCGCAGGGTGTGGGAGGGGTGGACGTTGTCGTCGGCCAGGCCCGTGACCAGCAGCAGCGGCCGGGTCAGCCGCGGCGCGTCGGGGAGCAGGCAGTCCCGTTCGTACACCTCGGGGTGTTCCTGCGGAAGCCCCAGGTACCGCTCGGTGTACGCCGTGTCGTAGTGCCGGAAGTCGGTCGGAGCGGCCCCCGCGGCCGCCGCGTGGAAGACGTCCGGGCGGCGCAGTACGGCCATCGCCGCCAGGTAGCCGCCGTAGGACCAGCCGCGTACGCCGACCCGGCCGAGGTCCAGGTCGCCGTGGCGGGCGCCGAGGGCCCGCAGGGCCGCGACCTGGTCCTCCAGGGTGACCTCGGAGAAGCCCCGGTACATGGCGTGGGTGAAGGCGGGGGAGACGTAGGGGGTGCCCCGGTTGTCGACGGTGACCACCGCGAAGCCCTGGTCGGCCCACCACTGCCGGGCCTGCCAGCGGCGCGGCTCGGCGGTCACGTCCTGGAAGCCGGGGCCGCCGTAGCTGTCCATCAGCACGGGCAGCCGCCGCCCCGGGACGTGGTCGCGCGGCAGTACGAGGGCGGTGGGCACGCCGTGCTCCGTGACCCGCTCCAGCACGGGGACCACCCGGTACGGCAGCGGCGCCGACAGGTCGCGGGGGACGAACGCGCGGCCGTCGGCGGTGCGCACGGTGCGCCGGAAGCCGTCGGCGTCGGCCGAGGTCAGCAGCAGCGTCCCGGAGGAGGCCTGTACGGAGTGCACCCCGGGCCCGTCGGCGAGCGGGGTCAGCCCGCCGGTGTCCGGGTCCAGCAGCAGCACCTGCTGCTCGGAGGGGTCGCGCAGTCCGGCCTCGATCAGGAGCCGGCCCTCGTGGATCCCGGCCACGCGGCGGACCTGGATCCCGTCACCGGTGAGCGGCTTCCCGTCGAGGGCCAGGCCGCGCGCGGCCCCTCCGGGGGTGTCGGCGGCGGTGAGCATCCGCCCGTCGGGCAGCCGGGCCGGGGTGCCGGGCACCAGCGGGTCCACCCACTGGGGGTGCGTGGTGACCGACAGCTCCCGGGTGCGTCCGGTGGCCGGATCGACGCTGAGCAGCAGGACGCTGCGCTGGAGCCGGTCCTGGACGGTCAGCAGGATCTCCGTCGGCGACTCCCAGTCGGCGTCCGAGACGTAGGGGTGGGTGGTCGCGTCCCAGGCGACGCGCACGCGGCTGCCGTCCGGGCCCAGCACCCACAGCTGGACGTCGGCGTTGGGGCCGCCCGCCTCGGGGTAGGCGAAGTCCTCGGCGGGCAGCTCCGGGTGGGCGGGGTCGGCGAACCAGCGCCGCTGCAGGGCGCTCTCGTCGACCCGGGCGGCGAGCAGGGTGATCCCGTCCGGGGACCACCAGTGGCCGCGGGCGCGGCCGAGCTCCTCGGCGGCGGCGAACTCGGCGACGCCCCAGCGGGCCCCGTCGTCGGGGCTGATCCGGCCGCCCGGGGCGACGTGGAGGGCGTCGTCGGCGACGTACGCGGTGCGCGATCCGTCGGCGTTGGGGCGGGGGTCGAAGGCGGGGCCGGCGGAGGGTATCCCGGCCGGTCCGCCGATGCCGTCCCAGGTGACCCGGAAGAGCCGCCCGTACAGGGGGAAGACGGCGCTGCGCCCGTCGCCGGAGAGGGCGTACGAGCCGATCCCGGCGGCGACGAGCCGGGTGCGCTCGCGCAGGCGCCTCTCGGTGACGGGGAGTTCACCGGGCTCGTGGGAGAGCGCGCGGGGGTCGGCGAGCAGGGTTTCGGTGCCGGTGGCGGTGTCGAGCACCCACAGGGCTTCGAGGGCGTCGGTGGGCCCCGTCGAGCGCAGGAACCACAGGAGGCGGCCGTCGTCGCCGAAGGCGAGGGCGCGGGGCGCTCCGTGGGTGAACCGGGCCGTGTCGGCGGAGAGCCTGAGGAAGTCGTCCATGATCCCAGTCTGACATGTGCAATATCACATGGCATAGAGAGGGGCGGAGGACTGGGCCGTTCGAGTGGTGACCCCCGGGGGGCGGGCATAGCGTCGACTAGTGGACCCGAACGCACTGCCGACCAACAAGGGGACCGACGGCACGGTCCGAGGGGGCGGAAAAGGGCTGGCCCTGTTCGTGATCGCCTCCTGCCAGCTCATGGTCGTTCTCGACATCACCATCGTGAACATCGCGCTACCACACATCCAGACCGCGCTCGACTTCTCGACGGAGAGCCTGTCCTGGGTGGTCAACGCGTACACCCTCACCTTCGGCGGACTGCTCCTGCTCGGCGGGCGGACCGGCGACATCCTCGGCAGGAAGCGCGTCTTCATCTTCGGTGTCCTGCTCTTCGGCCTGGCCTCCCTGCTCGGCGGCCTGGCCCAGAACGAGGGCCAGCTGATGGCCGCACGGGCCCTCCAGGGCGTCGGCGGCGCCATCGCCTCGCCGACCGCGCTCGCCCTGATCACCACCACCTTCCGTGAAGGCCCGGCCCGCAACCGGGCCTTCGGCGTGTTCGCCGCCGTCTCGGCGGGCGGCGGTGCGATCGGCCTCCTCGCGGGCGGCGTCCTCGTCGAATGGCTCAACTGGCGCTGGGTGTTCTTCGTGAACGTCCCCATCGCCGTGCTGATCGCCGTGCTCGCGACACGGGTCCTGCACGAATCCGAACGCCATCCCGGACACTTCGACCTCGCCGGCGCGCTGCTGTCGACCACCGGCATGGTCGCCCTCGTCTACGGGTTCATCCGCGCGTCCCAGGAGGGCTGGGACGACCCCTACACGATCGGCTCCTTCATCGCCGCCGTGGTCCTGCTCTCCCTGTTCGTCCTCAACGAGCGGCGCTCGCCCCAGCCGATCACCCCGCTGCACATGTTCGCCGACCGCAACCGGGCCGGCACCTACGGGATCATGCTCTTCCTCGCCTGCGCGATCTTCGGCATGTTCTTCTTCCTCACGCTCTTCGTGCAGAACGTCCTCGGCTTCAGCCCGCTGCAGGCGGGGCTCGCCTTCCTCCCGGTCAGCGTGATGATCGCGATGGCGGCCGGCGTCACCTCGCAGCTGCTCCCCAGGTTCGGGCCCAAACCCTTCATGGTCACCGGAGCCCTGTGCTGCGCGGCCGGGCTGGCCTGGCTGACCCGGATCGACGTCGACTCGACGTACCCGGGCAGCATCCTCGGCCCGATGCTGGTCTTCGCCACCGGCATGGGCCTGCAGTTCGTCTCGCTGACCCTGATGGCCCTGTCCAACGTGCCCGACCGGGAATCGGGCGCCGCGTCCGGCCTGCTCAACACGATGCAGCAGATCGGCGGCTCGCTCGGCCTCTCCATCCTGGTGACCGTGTTCGGCACGGCCAGCCGCAACGAGGCCAAGGAGCAGGTCCCGGACTTCCTGACCTCCTCCACCCCCGCGCAGAAGCTCCTCTTCGCACACACCCACCAGCTCCCCAAGCCCTGGGCCGACCAGGTGCTCACCTCCGGCGTGAGCACGGCCTTCGTGGCGGCCGCGGCCTTCACCCTGATCGGTGCGGCCATCGCCCTCTTCGTGATCCAGGTCCGGCCCTCCGACCTCGCGCGGCTCCAGGGGAACCACACCCCGGCGGCCGTCCAGGGGGAAACGGGCGGGTAGGGTCGTAGATCATCGACTTCGGGGGGAATCCGATGCCCAGATCCACCACCGCCCGACGGGCGACCACCGCCGTACTGGCGCTGTCCCTGGCCGTCCTCACCGCGGCCTGCGGCAACGACGCCGCGCCGAAGGCCTCCTCGGCCCCGTCGCCGGCGTCGGCCGCCTCACCGGGCACGGTCCCGTCGACGGCGTCCGACCCGTCCGGCCCGTCCGCCGCGAGCGCACCGCCTTCGCCCCGCGTGCCGGGGAGCACCCCGTCCATGTCGGCTCCGGCCGACGGCGGCGCGCCCGCCCCCGGGCCGGAGAAGGTCCGGGACGCCTTCGCCGGGCTCCAGGCCACCCTGGGCGAATCCTGCACCCCGGGGAACTGCGCCTACTTCCTCGGCCGGGTCCACGACGAACTCCACCGGATGGACCGCGCGATGAAGGCCGACCCGAAGGGCCCCGGCCACTTCCCCGAGCCGATCGCCGCCGTGGCGAAGCTCGACCGGGAGCTCGGCGGCGACCGCACCTTCGAGAACCTGAAGAAGCACCAGAGCACCCTCATCGGCACCCGCGACGAGATCAACACCTGGATGCAGGACCACCCCGACGACTACCGCTGATCCCGGCTCAGGTCCGGACGCGGCGGATCCGGCAGCGGGCCGGGCCCGTCGTGCGCAGGGTGATCCCGGCGCTCACCGGCACCTCGGTGTCCACCGCCTCGAACTCGTAGGCGCGCAGGACCATCGCCAGCGCGATCACCGACTCCAGCATCGAGAAGTGCTGCCCGATGCAGGCGCGCGGGCCGCCACCGAACGGGAACCAGGCGTAGCGGGGGCGGGCCGCCTCCGCCTCCGGGGTGAAGCGGCCGGGATCGAAACGGTCCGGGTCGCTCCAGTACCGGGGGTGGCGGTGCGTCACCCAGGGCGCCAGGATCACGGTGGCGCCCGCCGGGACGGTGTGGCCGTCGATCACGGTGGTGGCCACGGCCTCGCGGCCGATGACGGGGGCGGCCGGGTAGAGCCGCATCGCCTCCTTGAGCACCTGGGTGAGGTACGGGAGCCGGTCCAGGTCGGCGGCCTGCGGCGGGCGGTCGCCCAGCACGCGGGAGACCTCCTCGCGGGCCCGCGCCTGTTCCTCGGGGTGGCGGCCGAGCAGGTGCAGGGCGAAGGCCAGCGAGGTGGCGGTCGTCTCGTGGCCGGCCAGCAGGAAGATCAGTACCTGGTCGCGGAGTTCGGCCGCGTCGAAGCCTCCGTCGTCCGCGCTCCGGGTGGCGGCGAGCAGGGTCAGCAGGTCCTCGCCTCCCGCCCCCCGCCCGTCCGGGGCGTCACGGCGCGCCGAGATGATCCCGTCGCAGACGGCGTACAGCTCCTCCATCGCCGCCGCCGCCCGCCGGTTGCCCGGGGTCGGCCAGCCGCGCGGCACGTTGGCGGGGGAGTAGCCGCGGCGCAGCACGTACTCCGTGATGACGGGGAAGCAGCGGTCCACGACGTCCACGGTGGCGTCCACGTCGGTGCCGAAGAGGATCCGGGCCACGGCGCGCAGGGCCAGGTGCGTCATCTCCTCGCCGACGTCGACGACCCCGTCACCGCCGTCCTCCCAGCCGGCGAGGGTGCTCGCGGTCTCGGTGGCGACGGCGTCGGCGTAGCCGTCCACCCGCTTGCGGGTGAACAGCGGCTGCACGAGCCGGCGCTGTCGCAGGTAGTCCTCGTCCTGGCTGGTCAGCAGGCCGTTGCCGAAGGACTCCCGGATCTCCTGGTAGAAGGGGTTGTCCTTGCGGAAGTTGGCGGACTCGGTGGCCAGCACCCGCTGGGCGCCCTCCGCGGAGAAGACGCAGTACAGCTCGGCGCGCAGTCCGGGCGGACCGGCCGGGATCCGCACGACGTCCCCGTGCCGCCGGCGGGCGCGCAGATAGGTGCCCAGGGAGTCCGACTTCAGGTCGAGGAGCGACCCGAGCAACGGGAGGCCCTCCAGAGCGGGGACCTCCGTGCCCGCGTCCGCTCCGTGCTCTGTTCCCACTGTCATGACCGCCCCCCTCGAAACCGTACCGGCGGCCGATTCTGCCGCCCCCGCCCCGCCCCGACGAGGCCTTTCTCCGGCCACCTGACCGAAAACCGCTGCCGAGCCTGCGATCGGCTGACCCCGCCCCCTGCCACCGGGCACGACCGAGCGGGCCGAGGGCCCGAACGAGCCACCCACGAAAGGCGATCGGAGGTGAAGGGGCGGGATTCGTTCGGTGACGGGACAGTCGATAGGGTGTCGGATCACGACCGCACCCGGTTCGACCCACGGGCGGGTCAGGGCTCTGCCACCACGCGTGGCACCCCTACGGCCGCCATGCCGGCACCTCCTGCCCGGGGCTCGGGAAACCGGGGCGGTCTTCACGGCCGGGCAGTCGGGCCCCGGTCGACGGGCCAGGAGGAACGCGTGGCACAGATCATCGCCGAGGTCTCAAGAACGTTCAACGAGTTCCTGCTCTTGCCGAACAGGACCAGGACCGACTGCTCGTCGGCGACGGTCGACCTGCGCACGCCCCTGGTGCGGCACGTCGTGGGAGAGCGGTCGGCGATCGAGCTCGGCTCCCCGTTCACGTCCGCGATCATGCAGGCCGTCAGTACACCGGAACTCGCGATCGCGCTCGCGCGCAACGGCGGTCTGAGCTTCCTGCACCACAACCAGTCGATGGAGGACCAGGCCGCGGCCGTCCGCCAGGTGAAGAACTTCAAGGCGGGGTTCGTCACCAGCGACACCAACGTCCGCCCCGACGACAGCCTGAGCCACCTGGTCGCCGTCATGGAACGCACCGGCCACAGCACCGCCGCGGTCACCCACGACGGCAGTGCCACCGGGCGTCTGCTCGGCCTGGTCACCTCCCGCGACTTCCACCCCCGGCGCCATGACCTCGACGGTCCGGTGGGCGGTCGGATGACCCCCATCGCCGACCTGCCCCACGCCGGGGCCGACACCACGCTCTCCGAGGCCAACGCCCGGCTGTGGGACCAGCGGCTGGACTGCCTCCCCGTGGTGGACGCCGAGGGCCACCTGCAGTACCTGGTGTTCCGGTCCGACTACGCGGACAACAAGCGCTTCCCGAACCAGGCCGTGGACGGCGCCAAACGCCTGCGCGTGGGTGCGGGCGTCAACACCCACGACTACCGGGAGCGCGTCCCCGCCCTGTTGGAGGCGGGCGCGGACGCCCTGTGCTTCGACTCCTCCGACGGCTACAGCGACTGGCAGGCCCAAGCCCTGACCTGGGTGAAGAAGAACTACCCGGAGATCCCGGTCGGCGGCGGCAACGTGGTCGACGGGGAAGCGTTCACCTTCCTCGCCGAGGCCGGAGCGGACTTCGTCAAGGTCGGCGTCGGCGGCGGCTCCATCTGCATCACCCGCGACCAGAAGGGCATCGGCCGCGGCCAGGCCAGCGCGGTGCTGGACGTCGCCGCGGCCAGGGACGCCTTCCGCGAGCGCACCGGCGAGTACGTGCCGATCTGCTCCGACGGCGGTCTGGTGCACGACTACCACGTGGCCCTGGCGCTGGCGATGGGAGCCGACTTCGTCATGATGGGGCGCTACTTCGCCCGCTTCGACCAGGCCGCCGGCGCGAAGCTCCCCACCCGGGACGGCTTCGTGAAGGAGTACTGGGGCGAGGGGTCGAACCGGGCCCGCAACTGGCAGCGCTACGGCCAGGGCGGCCAGGGCCTGATCTTCGAGGAGGGCGTCGACGGCTACGTCCCCTACGCCGGCGACCTCAACGAAGGGCTCGCCCTGACCATCGCCAAGCTCAAGACCACGATGGTGTCCTGCGGCTCCGCCACCCTCGCGGAGCTCCAGTCCACGGCCCGGCTGACCCTGGTCTCCGACCAGAGCTTCCAGGAGAGCCACGCCAACGTCACCCTGCGGGACACCCCGGCGACCGTGGCGTAGGCGTAGGCGCAGGCCACGCGGGTGCGGGTCGCGCGCCGGCCTCCCGAACGGAACGAGGCCCCATCGCTCTCCGCGAAGAGCGATGGGGCCTCGTCCGGGTGACGAACCGTGTCCCGGTCGGTCCCGGTATGCCCTGATCCTCAGATGTCGCGGAAGATCTCGATCTGGGCGCCCACGGAGTTGAGGCGCTCGGCGAGCTCCTCGTAGCCGCGGTTGATGACGTAGACGTTGCGCAGCACCGAGGTGCCCTCGGCCGCCATCATGGCGAGCAGGACGACCACCGCCGGGCGCAGGGCCGGCGGGCACATCATCTCGGCGGCGCGCCAGCGGGTGGGGCCCTCGACCAGGACGCGGTGCGGGTCCAGGAGCTGGAGGCGGCCGCCGAGGCGGTTGAGGTCGGTCAGGTAGATGGCCCGGTTGTCGTACACCCAGTCGTGGATCAGGGTCTGGCCCTGGGCGACCGCGGCGATGGCGGCGAAGAACGGGACGTTGTCGATGTTCAGCCCGGGGAAGGGCATCGGGTGGATCTTGTCGATCGGCGCTTCGAGCTTCGAGGGGCGGACCGTGAGGTCGACCAGGCGGGTGCGGCCGTTGTCGGCCACGTACTCCGCGGAGCGGTCGTGGTCGAGGCCCATCTCCTCCAGCACCGCGAGCTCGATCTCCATGAACTCGATCGGGACCCGGCGGATCGTCAGCTCCGACTCGGTGACGACGGCGGCGGCGAGCAGGCTCATCGCCTCGACCGGGTCCTCCGAGGGGGAGTAGTCCACGTCGACGTCGATGACGGGGACGCCGTGGACGGTGAGCGTGGTGGTGCCGATGCCCTCGACCTTGACGCCCAGCGCCTCCAGGAAGAAGCAGAGGTCCTGGACCATGTAGTTGGAGGAGGCGTTGCGGATGACCGACACGCCGTCGTGGCGGGCCGCGGCCAGCAGGGCGTTCTCGGTGACCGTGTCCCCGCGCTCGGTCAGCACGATCGGGCGGTCGGGGGAGACCCCGGCCTCGACCTGCGCGTGGTAGATGCCCTCGGTCGCGGTGATGTCCAGGCCGAAGCGGCGCAGGGCGATCATGTGCGGCTCGATGGTCCGGGTGCCGAGGTCGCAGCCGCCGGCGTACGGCAGGCGGAAGTGGTCCATCCGGTGCAGCAGGGGGCCCAGGAACATGATGATGCTGCGGGTGCGGCGGGCCGCGTCCGCGTCCATGGCGTCCATGTCGAGACGGGCCGGCGGGACGATCTCCAGGTCCACGCCCTCGTTGATCCAGCGGGTGCGGACGCCGATGGAGTTCAGGACTTCGAGGAGCCGGTAGACCTCCTCGATGCGCGCCACCCGGCGCAGCACCGTACGGCCCTTGTTGAGCAGCGTGGCGCACAGCAGGGCGACGCACGCGTTCTTGCTCGTCTTGACGTCGATGGCACCGGACAGGCGACGGCCGCCCACGACGCGCAGGTGCATCGGCCCGGCGTAGCCCAGGGAGACGATCTCGCTGTCGAGGGCTTCCCCGATGCGGGCGATCATCTCAAGGCTGATGTTCTGGTTGCCGCGTTCGATGCGGTTCACGGCGCTCTGGCTGGTGCCGAGTGCGTCGGCGAGCTGACTCTGTGTCCAGCCGCGGTGTTGCCGGGCGTCACGGATGAGCTTGCCGATGCGTACGAGGTAGTCGTCTGCCATGGGTGCACCGTATCTCAGATATGAGATTCGGCTCGCGCCGGGCGTGGCGTACGGGTGTAACCCTCCGTCAGCTCCCGCTCGGCTCCCATGGTGGGGCCGGAACGCGCGCGGTGCACGCGGAGTCGGCCGGACGGGTCACCGGTCCCGCGCCGGCGGCTCCGTCCGCCTCGGTGCCCGCAGGAAGCGGTGCCGGCCCCTGTCGCCCCCGTGGACCGTCGCGTACGGGTCCGGCCGCGACGCCGCCGCCACTGCGGGGGCCGCGCGCGCCGAAGCCGCCCGTCCCGCCTCCGAGTCGGGGTCGTGCACCACGAGGCCGCCGGCCAGGGCCATCCGTACGCCCGTCCCGCTGACGTCGGCCACCGGACAGCGCGTCACGTTCCGGTGCCCCGTCACCTGACGGGCGTACGCGTATCCACCCAAAGCGGCGCGTACCGCCCGGTCTCCGAGTCCGTGGGCGTGCATCTGCCGGCCCGGTTGAAGGCGGCGCCGAGCCGGCCGTAGTCCGCCGCCGAGGTGCGGAGCCCGCCCCGGTTCGGGGCCGGGCCGCCCTGCCCGTCGAGGTACGGATCCAGCAGGGCGGCCGTCTGCGCCGGGTGCTCGACGACCCCGTCCAGGAAGACCTTGACCATCCCGAACCGGAACCCCGGCACCCCCTCGAACTCCCGCCGCAGGCCGCGTGCGTACGCCGGCGCGACGTCCGGGTCCTCGGCCTGCTGCGCCGAGAGCGCCCGGGTCGGGCGTGGCCGCCGCGATCCCGGCGATGTCCAGGGCCCGCTGATTGCCCCACAGGTCGTGCCCGTCGCCGCCGACGAGGGCGACGGGCCGGCGGGCCGGGGCGCTCCCCGGCGCCGGGCGGGTGGACGCGGCCGTCGTGGATGCCGCCCATCACGGTGTTGCCGCGGGCGCCGACCGCCTCGGTGTCCCGGCTCCCGTACCGCCGCAGCGCGGCGCGTCGGACCCGGCGGCCAGGACTCCGTTTGATCGAGAGCTTGACCGGAACCCGTCCCGGGCGACGAAATCCGTACGATGGCCGCGTGCGCATCCCCTTCCCGGGCCCCGCGTCCTCCCCGACGCCGACGCCGACGCCGACGCCGACGCCGACGCCGACGCCGACGCTGGCACCGGCCGCCGCCGCGCGCCACGGCATCCGGATTCCTGGTGGAGGCCCGGCGGAGGCCGGGCCGCTGCTGGTGTGCGCCAGTGGGGATCCGGGGTACGCCGAGAACGAACCCTCCGTGACCACCGTCACCCCCGATCCGGAGCGGATCGCCGAATCGGCGGTTTCGTCCCTGGTCAAGCTGATCGAATCCGGACATGCGGAATCGACTGGCCGACTGACGGTCCCGGCGGGGCTGCGGGTGCGCGCCTCGTCCCGGACCCCTCTCATGTACTAGAGTTATCTCGACATCGAGATATCTGCCCAAGACGTACCGCAGCCGTCCCGCCGGTAAGGGTTACCTAACTGAGCCTTACCTTAGCGGATTGGCCGGAGTGCCTCGCGGCAGGATTGCGGTAATACGCGCGAAATCATGCATGAAGGAGACTGTCGTGTCGGCGAACAGCTTCGACGCCCGCAGCACGCTGCAGGTGGGCGACGAGTCGTACGAGATCTTCCGGCTGGACAAGGTCGAAGGCGCCGCCCGCCTTCCCTACAGCCTGAAGGTCCTTCTGGAGAACCTGCTCCGTACCGAGGACGGCGCGAACATCACCGCCGACCACATCCGGTCGCTCGGCAACTGGGACTCGCAGGCCCAGCCCAGCGAGGAGATCCAGTTCACGCCGGCTCGCGTGATCATGCAGGACTTCACCGGCGTCCCCTGCGTCGTGGACCTCGCCACCATGCGCGAGGCCGTGAAGGCCCTCGGCGGCGACCCGGCGAAGATCAACCCGCTCTCGCCCGCCGAGATGGTCATCGACCACTCGGTCATCGCCGACAAGTTCGGCACGAAGGACGCCTTCGCGCAGAACGTCGAGCTGGAGTACGGCCGCAACAAGGAGCGCTACCAGTTCCTGCGCTGGGGCCAGACCGCCTTCGACGACTTCAAGGTCGTCCCCCCGGGCACCGGCATCGTCCACCAGGTCAACATCGAGCACCTGGCCCGCACCGTCATGGTCCGGGGTGGCCAGGCGTACCCCGACACCCTCGTCGGCACCGACTCGCACACCACCATGGTCAACGGCCTGGGCGTGCTGGGCTGGGGCGTCGGCGGCATCGAGGCCGAGGCCGCGATGCTCGGCCAGCCGGTCTCCATGCTGATCCCGCGCGTCGTCGGCTTCAAGCTGACCGGCGAGCTGCCGACCGGCACCACCGCCACCGACCTCGTGCTGACCATCACCGAGATGCTGCGCAAGCACGGCGTCGTCGGCAAGTTCGTCGAGTTCTACGGTGAGGGCGTCGCCGCCACCTCGCTCGCGAACCGCGCCACCATCGGCAACATGTCGCCGGAGTTCGGCTCCACCGCCGCGATCTTCCCGATCGACGACGAGACGCTGAAGTACCTGCGCCTGACGGGCCGCGACGCCCAGCAGGTCGCCCTGGTCGAGGCGTACGCCAAGGAGCAGGGCCTGTGGCTGGACCCGGCCGCCGAGCCGGACTTCTCCGAGAAGCTGGAGCTCGACCTCTCCATGGTCGTCCCCTCCATCGCCGGCCCGAAGCGCCCGCAGGACCGCATCGTCCTCGCGAACGCCTCCCAGCAGTTCGCCCTGGACGTCCGCAACTACGTGGACGACGCCGACGAGGCGGGCAAGGAGTCCTTCCCGGCCTCCGACGCCCCGGCCTCCGTCAACGGCGTGCCGACCCGCCCGACCCAGGTCACCCTGGCCGACGGCACCTCCTTCGAGATCGACCACGGCGCCGTCACCGTCGCCGCGATCACCTCCTGCACCAACACCTCGAACCCCTACGTCATGGTCGCCGCGGCGCTCGTGGCCAAGAAGGCGGTCGAGAAGGGTCTCGCCCGCAAGCCGTGGGTCAAGACCACCCTGGCCCCGGGCTCGAAGGTCGTCACCGACTACTTCGACAAGGCCGGCCTGACCCCGTACCTCGACAAGATGGGCTTCAACCTCGTCGGGTACGGCTGCACCACCTGCATCGGCAACTCCGGTCCGCTGGACGAGGAGATCTCGAAGGCGATCAACGAGCACGACCTCGCGGTCACCTCGGTCCTCTCGGGCAACCGCAACTTCGAGGGCCGCATCAACCCCGACGTCAAGATGAACTACCTGGCCTCCCCGCCGCTGGTCGTCGCGTACGCCATCGCGGGCTCCATGAAGGTGGACATCACCAAGGACGCCATCGGCACCGACACCGAGGGCAAGCCGGTCTTCCTCGCGGACATCTGGCCCTCCGAGGCCGAGGTCAACGACGTCGTGGCGAACGCCATCGGCGAGGACATGTTCAGCAAGTCCTACCAGGACGTCTTCGCGGGCGACGCCCAGTGGCAGGCGCTGTCGATCCCGACGGGCAACACCTTCGAGTGGGACCCGCAGTCCACCTACGTCCGCAAGCCCCCCTACTTCGAGGGCATGACGATGGAGACCACCCCGGTCTCCGACATCGCCGGCGCCCGCGTGCTGGCGAAGCTGGGCGACTCGGTCACCACCGACCACATCTCCCCGGCGGGTGCGATCAAGGCCGACACCCCGGCAGGCAAGTACCTCACGGAGCACGGCGTCGAGCGCCGCGACTTCAACTCGTACGGTTCCCGCCGCGGCAACCACGAGGTCATGATCCGCGGTACCTTCGCCAACATCCGCCTGCGCAACCAGATCGCGCCGGGCACCGAGGGCGGCTTCACCCGCGACTTCACCGTCGAGGGCGCGCCGGTCGCGTTCATCTACGACGCCTCGCAGAACTACCAGGCCGCCGGCATCCCGCTGGTCATCCTGGCGGGCAAGGAGTACGGCTCGGGCTCGTCCCGCGACTGGGCCGCCAAGGGCACCGCGCTGCTCGGCGTCAAGGCCGTCATCGCCGAGTCCTACGAGCGCATCCACCGCTCCAACCTGATCGGCATGGGCGTCCTGCCCCTGCAGTTCCCCGAGGGCGCCACCGCGGCCTCCCTGGGCCTCACCGGCGAGGAGACCTTCTCCTTCACCGGTGTGGAGGAGCTGAACGCCGGCACCACCCCGCGCACGGTCAAGGTCACCACCGACACCGGTGTGGAGTTCGACGCGGTCGTCCGCATCGACACGCCGGGTGAGGCCGACTACTACCGCAACGGCGGCATCATGCAGTACGTCCTGCGGAACCTCATCCGCGGCTAGGCGCTGCGGCCGCCGACTCGGGCGGCACCGAAGGGCCGTATCCCCGACACGGGGGTACGGCCCTTTCGCTTATTTGGCCGGAAGCCAGGTTTCGGGGAGGTCTCAACTCGGAAAAGCTGACGGACAACCGTGCGCATGATCTTGCTCACATGAACGGAAGTGGACTATACCTGTGCGCGTCCGGCCCACCGCGGCACGAGCGGCTCCGGACCGGGGGACGGGCGGGGACCTGCGGTGCGTCCGCATGCACGGCAACAGCCGTGTTTTCCGGCCTCCTTCACACTTCTGACGAAGGCGAGGACATGAGCATGGGATCCACTGGTGAGGGCCTCGGCCGCCGCGATCTGATCAAGCGCTCGGCCGCACTCGGACTGATCACGGTACCGACGATGAGCTTCCTGTCCGCCTGCGCCTCCGGCGGTGAGGACGGCTCCACCAAGGGCCCGGACAAGGCGCCGGTGACCAAGGAGAACCCCTTCGGCGTCGCCAAGGGCGGCAAGCTCGACGTCGTCGTCTTCAAGGGCGGCTTCGGCGACGACTACGCGAAGGCCTGGGAGGCCGCCTTCGACAAGAAATGGGGCACCACCAGCAGCCACCTGGGCACCCAGGAGATCACCGGAAAGCTGCAGACGCGCTTCAACGGCGGCACCCCGCCGGACGTCGTCGACGACTCCGGCGCCCAGAAGATCAAGCTGGACGTCCTCGCCAAGGGCGGCCAGCTCGCCGACCTCGCCCCGGTGCTCGACGCCCCCTCGCTCGACGACCCCTCCAAGAAGGTCCGGGACACGCTGATCGCGGGCACCGTCGAGCAGGGCATGCAGGGCGGCAAGTTCGTCGCGCTCAACTACGTCTACACGGTGTTCGGCTTCTGGTACTCCGGCAAGCTCTTCAAGGAGAAGGGCTGGACGGCGCCCAAGACCTGGGACGAGTTCCTCGACGTCTGCAAGAAGGCCAAGGACGCCGGCCTCGGCGGCCTCGCCCACCAGGGCAAGTACCCGTACTACATCAACGTCGTCATCATGGACCTGATCGCCAAGAAGGGCGGTCTGGAGGCCATGAAGGCCATCGACAACCTGGAGCCGAACGCCTTCGAGGGCAGCGCCGCCGCCCTCGCCGCGATCGAGGCCGTGTACGAGGTCGTCGAGAAGGACCTGCTGATGCCGGGCACCAACGGCCTCACCCACACGGAGTCGCAGACCGCCTGGAACCAGTACAAGGCGGCCTTCATCCCCTCGGGCTCCTGGCTGGAGAACGAGCAGCTCAAGCAGACCCCCGGCGACTTCGACATGCAGTTCCTGCCGGTGCCGCCGCTGGCCGACAGCAAGCTGTCCTTCGAGGCCATCCGGGCGGGTGCGGGCGAACCCTTCATCGTCCCGGAGAAGGCCGCCAACAAGGCGGGCGGCCTGGAGTTCGTCCGCTCGATGCTCTCCCGCGAGTGGTCCACGCTCTTCGCCCAGCAGGCCAACTCGCTCACCGTGGTCAAGGACGGCGTCGACCCCAACGTCAAACTGCGGCCGGGCACCCAGTCGGCGGTGACGGCGCTCAAGGCGGCCGGGGACAACACCTTCAATTTCCTGTACCCCGACTGGTACAGCGCGATGGACACCGAGATCCAGGACGCGTCCAACGAGCTGATGGCCAAGCGGATCCAGCCAAAGGAGTGGATCAAGCGGGCCCAGGCCGCGGTGGACAAGGCCGCCAAGGACCCGAGCGCCAAGAACAACCACCGCAGCTGACACCGCGTCCCAGGGACGGACACCCATGAGCCAAGTAGCCACGAGCAGACGGCGGGTCGGCTTCATCGCCGGTTTCCTCGTCCTGCCCCTCGCGCTGTACCTGACCTTCGTCATCTGGCCGTACGTCCAGACGTTCGGCTATTCCTTCACCAACTGGTCCGGCCAGTCGCCGACGTTCGGCTTCGTCGGCCTGGACAACTACACGGCCCTGATGAAGGACGAGGTCTTCCTCGGCGCCCTGTGGCACAACCTGCTGCTCCTGCTGTTCGTCCCGGCGCTGACCATCCTGCTCGCCCTCTTCTTCGCCTTCATGGTGAACGTGGGAGGGCGCAGCGGGGCGGGCGGTGTCAGGGGCGTCCGGGGCTCCGCCTTCTACAAGATCGTCTACTTCTTCCCGCAGGTCCTCTCCCTCGCCATCCTTGCGGTTCTGTTCGGCGCCGTGTACCGCAGCGACGAGGGCGGGCTGCTCAACGGCTTCCTCATCCGCCTCGGCCTCGTCGACCCGGCGCACCCGGTCGAATGGCTCAACGAGCCGGACCTGGTGCTCTGGTGCCTGCTGCTCGTGGTCGTCTGGCACGGCGTCGGCTTCTACCTGGTGCTCTTCTCCGCGGCCATGCAGTCCATTCCCAAGGACATCTACGAGGCCGCCCTGCTGGACGGCGCCGGCCGGGCCCAGACCTTCGTCAAGGTCACGCTGCCCCTGCTCTGGGACTCCGTACAGACCTCGGCGGTCTACCTGGGCATTGCCGCGATGGACATGTTCGTCCTGGTGTCGACGATGACCTCCGGCCAGTTCGGCGGAGGGCCGGACCACCACAGCGAGGTCATGGCGACCGTGCTGATGCGCAACTTCCTCTACTTCGGCAAGAGCGGCTACGCCTGCGCCATGGGCGTGGTCATGCTGGTCCTCACCATGATCCTTTCCCTTGTCACGCTGCGCGCCACCCGCCGCGAGCGCATCGAGTTCTGAGCGGGAGACACCATGACCACAGTGATCAAGGCGCCCGGCGAGGCCGCGGCGGAACGGTCCGGGGGCGGCGGCCGCCGGACCGGGGAGGGCCAGAACCGCCGCTCCGACGGCATGGCGCTCAACGTCTTCTCCCACAGCTTCCTGGCCGTCTGGGCGATACTGATCGTCCTGCCGCTGTTCTGGCTGATGCTCGGCTCCTTCAAGACCGACTCCCAGATCGGCGGATCGGCCCTCGGCTGGCCCTCCAACTGGCACCTCGACGCCTTCGCCCGCGCCTGGGACAAGGGCATCGGCGACTACTTCGCCAACACGATGATCGTGATGGTGTTCTCGGTACCGCTGACGATGCTGCTCGGCTCGATGGCCGCGTACGTGCTGGCCCGGTACCCCTTCCGGGGGAACCGCCTCATCTACTACTTCTTCGTCAGCGGGGCCATGTTCCCCGTCTTCCTGGCGCTCGTACCGCTGTTCTTCATGGTCAAGCGGCTCGACATGCTCAACAGCTACCAGGGGCTGGTCCTGGTGTACGTCGCCTACTCGATGCCCTTCACGGTCTTCTTCATGCACTCCTTCTTCCGCACCCTGCCGACGGCGGTGCACGAGGCGGCGGTGATCGACGGGGCCTCCGACACCCGGATCTTCTTCCAGGTGATGCTGCCGATGGCCAAGCCCGGCCTGATCAGCGTCGGGATATTCAATGTCCTGGGGCAGTGGAACCAGTACATCCTGCCCTCCGTGCTGATGCAGCCCCAGAGCGGCTCGGACCCCGAGCGCTACCTGCTCACCCAGGGTCTGATCCAGCTCCAGCAGCAGATGGGGTACGAGACGGACCTGCCGGTGCTGTTCGCCGGCGTGACCATCGCGATCATCCCGATGGTGGTGGTCTACCTGTCCTTCCAGCGCCAGATCCAGGCCGGACTGACCTCCGCCACGCTCAAGTAGGTCCCCTCGTCAGCGTGCGGGATCGGGTACCACCGACCAGCTGACCGCCGAGACCGAGGGGTCGAGGGAGAGGTTGCTGACCGCCTCCTCCAGCGCCCGGCACCCCTCGCCCTCGGCGGTCAGCAGCGCCGACACCGTCACCCGCCCCGGCACCGGGCCGTCCTGGCTGCGGATCTCCCGCAGCTGGTACCCGGGCCGGCCCAGGGCGTCGGCCACCCGGTGGCGGACGTGGGCCTCCTCCGCCTCCAGGCAGACCGCCTCGAAGTGGTAGTCGACGGCCACCTCGGCCCCGCCGCGCGGCTCCCGGTCGAGCCGCCGGCCCAGCGGGCGCAACAGGAGGTTCGCCCCCACCACGCCCGCCGTGCCGAAGGCGGCCAGCACGAACAGGCCCACCCCGGCCAGGCAGCCCACGGCCGCCGAGCACCACAGGGTGGCCGCCGTGTTCAGGCCCCGGACGCTCAGCCCGTCCCGCATGATCACCCCGGCGCCCAGGAAACCGATCCCGGAGACGATCTGGGCGGCGACCCGCGAGCCGTCGTAGTCCACCTCGGAGACCGCGCCGAGGAACCCGTACTGCGAGAGCAGCACGAACAGCGCGGCCCCGCCCGCCACCAGTGCGTTGGTGCGCAGGCCCGCCAACCGGGCCCGCCACTGCCGTTCCAGGCCGATGACCGCCCCGAACCCGAGCGCGGCCGCCAGGTGACCGGCCATCTCCCATTCCGTGAGCAGGGTCATCGGCCCGCCCCCTTCCTACAGCCAGGTCTTGAAGGTGCGGATGTACCAGGTCTTCACCAGCTGGGTGAGCGTGCAGTACGCGAGGAGCACGACGATCAGCCAGGGGAAGTAGCTCGCCGGCAGGGCCACGAAGCCCAGCGAGGGAGCCAGCGGGGAGAAGGGCAGCCAGAGCCCGGTCAGCACCGCGAGGACGGTCATCACCATCACCGGCCAGGAGGCCCGCGACTGGAGGAAGGGGATCTTGCGGGTACGGATCATGTGGACGACCAGCGTCTGCGAGAGCAGGCCCTCGACGAACCAGCCGGACTGGAAGAGCGACTGGGCGGCCTCGTTGTCGGCGGCGAAGACGTTCCACATGATCAGGAACATGGCGATGTCGAAGATCGAGCTGATGGGCCCGATGGTCACCATGAAACGGAAGATGCCCTTGGCGTCCCAGTTCCGCGGCTTGCGCAGGTACTCCTCGTCCATCCGGTCCCACGGGGTGGCCAGCTGGGCGATGTCGTAGACCAGGTTCTGCACCAGCAGCATGATCGCGAGCATCGGCTGGAAGGGGATGAAGGCGCTGGCCACCAGCACCGAGAAGACGTTGCCGAAGTTCGACGAGGCCGTCATCTTGATGTACTTGATGGTGTTGCCGAAGGTGGTCCGGCCCTGGACGACACCCTGCTCCAGGACGGTCAGGTCCTTCTCCAGCAGGATGATGTCCGCCGACTCCTTGGCGATGTCGACGGCGGTGTCGACCGAGATGCCGACGTCGGCGTCGCGCAGCGCCGCCGCGTCGTTGATCCCGTCCCCGAGGAAGCCGACCGTGTGCCCCTCGGCCTGCAGCGCCCGCACGATACGGGCCTTCTGGACGGGGTTGACCTTGGCGAAGACCGTCGTACGGGCGGCCAGCGCGCGCAGCGCCACCTCGTCGAGGCCGTCCAGCTCGGCGCCCGCGACCACGTGGCCCACCTCGATGCCGACGTCGGCGCAGACCCGGGCCGCCACCAGCTCGTTGTCGCCGGTGACCACCTTCACGGCGATGCCCTTGTCGGCCAGGCCGCGCAGGGCCGCGGCCGCGGAGGCCTTCGGCGGGTCGAGGAAGGCGAGGAAGCCGACCAGGGTCAGACCGTCCTCGTCGGCCACGGAGTAGGTGTCGCGCGGGGCGGCGACCGTACGGGTGGCGACGGCCAGGACCCGCAGGCCCCGCCGGTTGTTGTCCTCGGCGATCCGGGTGACGTGCCACCGCAGCTGATCGGTCAGTTCGACCTTCTCGCCGCGGTCCCTCATGTGGGTGCACAGGTCGAGGACCTCCTCGACCGCACCCTTGGTGATCATCACGTGCTCGGCGCGGCCGCCGGCGCCGAGCACGCTGTTGCGGTTCAGGACCACGGACATCCGGCGCCGGGCGAAGTCGAAGGGGATCTCGTCGACCATCGAGAACCGTGCGTCGACGACAACCTCCTCGGCCTCGTCCACGCGGTTGATGACCGCCCGGTCCATCAGGTTCCTCAGGCCGGTCTGGAAGTGGGCGTTGAGGTAGCCGTACTCCAGGACCTCGCCGTCCTCGTTGCCGTGGACGTCCAGGTAGCGGTCCAGGACGATGCGGTCCTCGGTGAGGGTGCCGGTCTTGTCGGTGCACAGGACGTCCATCGCGCCCAGGTTCTGGATCGCGTTGAGCCGCTTGACGACGACCTTCCGCTTGGACATGGCCACCGCGCCGCGCGCCAGGTTGGCGGAGACCACCATCGGCAGCATCTCGGGGGTCAGGCCCACCGCGACGGCGATACCGAAGAGGAAAGCTTCGTTCCAGTCGCCCTTGGTGAAGCCGTTGATCATGAAGACGACGGGGACCATCACCAGCATGAAGCGGATCAGCAGGAAGCTGACCCGGCGCACGCCGTTGTCGAAGTTGGTCTGCGGGCGCTCGCCGACCAGCGAGCCGGCCATCGAGCCGAAGTAGGTGTCGGCGCCGGTGGCGACGACCACGCCGGTCGCGGTGCCGGAGGTGACGGAGGTGCCCATCAGGCAGAGGTTGTCGGCCTCGACCGGGTCGGTGGTGGCGTGCTGGCCGAGGTCCTCGGCGCGGGTGTCGGCCTTGGCCACCGGCAGCGACTCGCCGGAGAGCGCGGCCTGGGAGACCATCAGGTCCTTCGAGGTGAGGATCCGCAGGTCGGCCGGGATCAGATCGCCGGCGGCCAGCTTGACCAGGTCGCCCGGGACCACCTGGTCCATGGGCACCTCGAAGGTGGTGGGGCCCGAGCCGCTGCCGGCCCGGCGCTGCACCGCGCAGGTGGTGGTGACGAGCTTCTTCAGCGCCTCGGCGGCCCGGCCCGAGCGGTACTCCTGCCAGAAGCGCAGCAGCCCGCTGAGCCCCACCATCACGGAGAGGATGATGACGCCGGGGTCCGCGGGATCCTGCCAGAACATGACGGCGGCCAGGAAGACCAGTACGCCGATGAAGGGGTTCCAGAACGCCTTCGCGAGCTGGGCGGACCAGTGCGGGGCGCGCTCGTGGGCGACGGTGTTGGCGCCGTGCCGCTGCAGGCGAAGCGCCGCCTCGTCGTGGGTGAGGCCGTTGTACGAGGTGTCCGCGTCCTGGAGGACCCGGACGACGGGGCGGGAGCTGATGCCGACGAGCCGCTCGCCGACGAGGCGGGTCGCGGCTTCCAGCTCGGAGGCCTTGCGCTCGCGGCGGGAGCGGCCCGGCGGGGCGAGCTTCGTGGGGGAACGAGGGGTGAGCATCGTCATGACGACTACCTCCCTCCACGGTGTCCGGGCGGCGCGGAGCCGGCCGGTCACGTGGAGTGGTCGTGGCGCGGCGCACGGGGGCACGGAAGGCCGCGGATGCGCCGAGGGGCATGGATGACGCAGCCCGTCACGAGGTGCAGGGCATGCGGAAGGAATGAAAGGATGCACGCAGACGGCGGAGCACCGCCGTGCGCGTTCAGGTGGAGGTCAGCTGATCAACGGGTCAGCCGACACGAGCGCTGCAAAGACTTCGATCGGGACTCATCCCGAACACCTCCTTGCGTAGCGCCGTCATCACAGGGCGCCAGGTCCGGCCGGAAAGGCCGCAGAGGACCGGCGCCTCAGCGACCGTAGCACGATCCAGGAGGCCGCTGTTTCCTCCTTTTGGCCACTGGTGTCCGATTCGTGCTGCGTCAGCCTCTTGACGTCCGGATACCCAAAGGCTCGACTTAAGGTTCACAAGTTGGAGAGATGCCGGGGTCTCGGAGCGCGCAGCCGCGACGACCGGCCGGGGGGCGACGGCTGGCCGTCGCTTAAGGGCAGGAGTGGATGAGTCGTGCAGACTCCCGGATCGCAGTCCTCGCTGCATCGCGCGAACCTCGAACGCGTCGTGCGGGCCGTGCGCCTCGCGGGTTCGCTGACCCAGGCGGAGATCGCCCGCACCACCGGACTGTCGGCGGCCACGGTCTCCAACATCGTCCGTGAGCTCAAAGAGGCCGGGACCGTAGAGGTCACGGACACCTCGGCCGGCGGCCGCCGGGCCCGCAGCGTCTCGCTCAGCGGGGACGCGGGCATCGTGATCGGCGTGGACTTCGGCCACACCCACCTGCGGGTGGCCGTCGGCAACCTCGCGCACCAGGTCCTGGCGGAGGAGTCCGAGCCGCTGGACGTGGACGCCTCCTGGGTGGACGGGTTCGACCGGGCGGAGGCGCTGGTCGGCCGCCTGATCGAGGGCGTGGGCGTGGGCCGGGACAAGGTCATCGGCGTCGGGCTCGGCGTCCCCGGTCCCATCGACGTGGAGTCGGGCACCCTGGGGTCGACCGCGATCCTGCCGGGCTGGGCCGGGATCAACCCGCGCCGGGAACTCTCGCAGCGCCTCGGCGTGCCCGTCTACGTGGACAACGACGCGAACCTCGGGGCGCTCGGCGAACTCGTGTGGGGGAGCGGCCGGGGGGTCAAGGACCTGGCGTACATCAAGGTGGCCAGCGGCGTGGGCGCGGGCCTGGTGATCAACGGGCAGATCTACCGGGGACCGGGCGGCACCGCCGGGGAGATCGGGCACATCACCCTGGACGAGTCCGGTCCGGTCTGCCGCTGCGGCAACCGCGGCTGCCTGGAGACCTTCGCCGCCGCCCGCTACGTGCTGCCGCTGCTCCAGGGCAGTCACGGCCCGGAGTTGACGATGGAGCGGGTGGTCGAGCTGGCCCGCGAGGGCGATCCGGGCTGCCGCCGGGTCATCAGTGACGTCGGCCGGCACGTCGGCAGCGGGGTGGCCAGCCTCTGCAACCTCCTGAACCCGAGCAGGGTGGTGCTGGGGGGCTCGCTGGCCGAGGCGGGAGAGCTCGTGCTGGCTCCGATCCGCGAATCCGTGGGGAGGTACGCCATCCCCAGCGCGGCCCGGCAGTTGTCGGTGCTGACGGGGTCGCTGGGCAGCCGTGCGGAAGTGCTCGGCGCGCTGGCCCTCGTACTCAGCGAGATGGGTGATTCGACGCTTTTGGCGGAAAATGGGATCGGAGTGCGCGCTCCCGCGCTCATGTCTTCAGTTAGATAACGGATGGCACCGTTGTCATCTCGTTAAGGATTCACTCCTTGACGGCAAACTCGCGGCCGGGGTTGACTCACACCCACCTCGGCCGCGGTGTTGCGGCCTCGTCAGGGAGGTTCAACCAATGAACACGCGTATGCGCAGAGCCGCCGTAGCCGTCGCCGCCGGTGCCATGGCCGTCTCGCTGGCCGCCTGTGGCAGTGCCAAGGAGGCGGGCGGGGAGAAGAAGGCCTCGGGCGCCGCCGTCGGTGACGCGATCAAGGTCGGTCTGCTCCTGCCGGAGAACCAGACCGCGCGCTACGAGAAGTTCGACAAGCCGCTGATCGAGAAGAAGGTCAAGGACCTGACCGGCGGCAAGGCCGAGGTCGTCTACGCCAACGCCAAGCAGGACGCGACCACGCAGAACTCGCAGGTCGACACGATGATCACCAACAAGGTGAACGTCCTGATCGTCGACGCGGTCGACGCCAAGGCCATCGCGGGCGCGGTCAAGAAGGCCAAGGACGCCGGCATTCCGGTCGTCGCCTACGACCGCCTGGCCGAGGGCCCGATCGACGCCTACACCTCCTTCGACAACGAAGAGGTCGGCAAGGTCCAGGGCAAGGCGCTCCTGGAGGCCCTGGGCGACAAGGCCAAGGACGGCCAGATCGTCATGATGAACGGCTCCGTCACCGACCCGAACGCCGCGCTGTTCAAGAAGGGCGCGCACTCCGTCCTCGACGGCAAGGTGACCATCGGCAAGGAGTACGACACCAAGGAGTGGAAGCCGGAGAACGCCAACACCAACATGGCGGGCGCGCTCTCCGCGCTCGGCAAGGACAAGGTGACCGGCGTCTACTCCGCCAACGACGGCATGGCCGGCGGCATCATCACCGCCCTCAAGGCCGCCGGGCTCTCCCCCCTGCCCCCGGTCACCGGCCAGGACGCCGAACTCGCCGGTGTGCAGCGCATCGTGGCGGGCGAGCAGTTCATGAGCGTCTACAAGCCGTACGCCCCGGAGGCCTCGGCCGCCGCGGAGATGGCCGTCGCCCTCGCCAAGGGCGAGAAGATCGACGGGATCATCAACAACAACATCGACAGCCCGACCACCAAGGCCGTGCCGTCCGTGCTGATCCCGGTCGTCTCGCTCACCAAGAGCAACATCAAGGACACCGTCGTCAAGGACGGCGTCTACACGGTCGAAGAGATCTGCACCGACAAGTACGCGGCCGCCTGCGCCACCCTCGGCCTGAAGTAGGACCGTCCGCCGGGGCTCCCGAGGGGCCCCGAGGAGGTCCTCCGAGGCCCCCCGCGCGAACGCCCGTGTGAAGAAACGTCTCCTCCAGCGAGACGCCCCGCGCCTGCCCGGCGCCCCGCACCTTCATCCCGCCACCCGCGGGGCGCTGGGCAGAAACGATTCACCTTCTTTCCGTGTCCCCCATCCGCCCCGCTCCTGCTCTTTTGCACGACATCCCCGCCGGTCAGGCGGCGAAGGAGATGGTTCATGTGTCCGCTGCGCCCGTGCTGGCGTTGCGAGGGGTTTCGAAGCGGTTCGGCGCCGTTCAGGCCCTGACCGACGTAGAACTCGAAATCCACTCCGGTGAGGTGGTCGCCCTGGTCGGCGACAACGGCGCCGGCAAGTCCACGCTGGTCAAGACGATCGCCGGCGTGCACCCCATCGATGACGGCGTCATCGAGTGGGACGGCCGCCCGGTCTCCATCGGAAAGCCCCACGACGCCCAGAACCTGGGCATCGCGACGGTCTACCAGGACCTCGCGCTGTGCGACAACATCGACGTCGTCGGCAACCTCTTCCTCGGCCGTGAGCTCAAGCGCTTCGGCGTCCTCGACGAGGTGGAGATGGAGCGCCGCGCCCGCGAGCTCCTGACCACCCTGTCCATCCGGATCCCCAGTGTCCGGATCCCCATCGCCTCGCTCTCGGGCGGCCAGCGCCAGACCGTGGCGATCGCCCGTTCGATGCTCGGCGAGCCCCGGCTCGTCATCCTCGACGAGCCCACCGCCGCCCTCGGCGTCGAGCAGACCGCACAGGTCCTCGACCTGGTGGAGCGGCTGCGCGAGCGCGGCCACGCCGTCATCCTCATCAGCCACAACATGGCCGATGTGAAGGCCGTCGCCGACAAGGTGGCGGTGCTGCGGCTGGGCCGCAACAACGGTGTCTTCAACGTCGCCGACACCTCGCAGGAAGAGATCATCTCCGCCATCACCGGGGCCACGGACAACGCCGTGACCCGCCGGGCGGCCCGTACCGGGGAGGCCCGCAAGTGAGCACCCACCAGCCTGCCGCCGATCCCCTCGACAAGGGGACGCAGCAGCACGTCGACCCGGTCAACCCGGCAGCGGCGGCGGACGCCATCCCCGCCGTGGACCCCCGCCTGCTCGTGCGCGAGCAGGGCCTGAGCGGCTACCTCAACGAGTTCGGGCGCAAGCTGAAGGCCGGCGACCTGGGCTCCCTCCCGGTCGTCCTCGGGCTGATCGTCATCTGGAGCATCTTCCAGAGCCTGAACTCGAACTTCCTCTCCCCGGAGAACCTCACCAACATCGCGATCACGATGGTCGCCACCGGCATGATGGCCGTCGGCATCATCTTCGTGCTGCTGCTCGGCGAGATCGACCTCTCCGTCGGATCCGTCAGCGGTGTCTCGGGTGCGATCGTCGCCGTCCTCGCCGTCACCCACGGCGTGAACGAGTGGCTCGCGATCCTCGCCGCCGTCGCCGGCGGCGCCCTCATCGGCGCCATCCACGGCTTCTTCTTCGCCAAGATCGGAGCCCCGGCCTTCGCGGTCACCCTGTCCGGCCTGCTGTTCTGGTCGGGCGCGATGCTGCAGATCCTCGGCAGCAACGGCACCATCAACCTCGACCCCGACGGCGTGGTCGGGCAGCTGACCACGTACTACTTCTCGGACGTGGCGGCCGGTTACGGTCTCGCGGCGCTCGCCGTGGCGGCGTACTTCCTCGCCACCTTCTTCGACAACCGCCGCAGGGAGGCCGCCGGGGTCCCCTCGCGGCCGCTGACCGAGATCCTGCTGCGCACCGGCGTGCTCGCGCTCTTCACCTTCGGGCCCGCCGCCGTGTTCAACCAGTACAAGGGCCTGCCGCTCGCGGTGGTGCTCTTCGTGCTGGCGCTGGTCGGCACGGACTTCCTGCTGCGCCGCACCACCTTCGGCCGCAACGTCTTCGCCCTCGGCGGCAGCGTCGAGGCCTCCCGCCGCGCGGGCATCAACGTGGCCGGGATCCGCATCGCCGTGTTCTCCATCGCCGGCACCTTCGCCGCCGTCGGCGGGCTCTTCTGGGCCTCCAAGATCGCGGCGGCCAACCAGAGCGCCGGCGCCGGTGACCTGCTGATGAACGTCATCGCGGCGGCCGTCATCGGCGGCACCAGCCTCTTCGGCGGCCGGGGCCGGACCTGGAACGCCCTCCTCGGCGTCATGGTCATCACCTCCATCCAGTACGGTCTGGCCCTGGAGGGGATCGCGACGCCCATCCAGTACATGATCACCGGTGCCGTACTGCTGGCCACGGTCGTCATCGACTCGGTGACGCGCAAGACCCAGAAGACCGCAGGACGCGCCTGACCGCGGGCCCCCCGGGGCCACGCGGGACGGTAAGACCCGTCACAGTGCCCGGTGCCACTTCGTGTGGCACCGGGCACCTGTGCGTAGATCGATACGCACGACTGTACGGATATACGCCCGTTTGGGAGGTGTGATTCCCGGATGAGGTGTACAGGTATGACAAAGGTGTGACCCTCGCGGTACCGCCCGATGACCGCCCTCGCGGGCGGAACATTAGACTCGACAGACCAGCAAGCAACTGCAAGGAGGCACGGGTGCTGCTGACCCGCATCAAGGGACCGCGCGATCTGGACCGGCTCGGCCAGGAGGAGCTCAACCAGCTCGCGGCCGAGATCAGGTCCTTCCTCGTCGACGCCGTCTCCAAGACCGGCGGGCACCTCGGCCCCAACCTCGGCGTGGTCGAACTGACGATCGCCCTGCACCGGGTCTTCGAATCGCCCAAGGACAAGGTCCTCTTCGACACCGGCCACCAGGCCTACGTCCACAAGCTGCTCACGGGCCGCCAGGACTTCTCCGACCTGCGCAGCAAGGGCGGCCTGTCCGGTTACCCCTCCCGCGCCGAGTCCGAGCACGACGTGATCGAGAACTCGCACGCCTCCACGGTGCTGGGCTGGGCCGACGGCTTCGCCAAGGCCAACGAGGTGCTCGGCCGCGAGGACCACCACGTCGCCGCCGTCATCGGCGACGGCGCGCTGACGGGCGGCATGGCCTGGGAAGCGCTGAACAACATCGCCGCCGCCAAGGACCGCCCGCTGGTCATCGTCGTCAACGACAACGAGCGTTCGTACGGCCCCACCATCGGCGGCCTCGCGAACCATCTCGCGACCCTGCGCACCACGGACGGCTACGAGCGCTTCCTGGCCCGCGGCAAGGACCTCCTGGAGCGCACCCCGGTCGTCGGGAAGCCGCTGTACGAGACCCTGCACGGCGCCAAGAAGGGCCTCAAGGACTTCATCGCCCCGCAGGGCATGTTCGAGGACCTCGGCCTGAAGTACATCGGCCCCATCGACGGCCACGACATCGAGGCCCTGGAGTCCGCCCTGACGCGCGCCAAGCGCTTCAGCGGCCCGGTCATCGTGCACTGCCTCACTCAGAAGGGACGGGGCTACACCCCGGCCCTGGAGCACGAGGCGGATCGTTTCCACGCGGTCGGCGTGATCCACCCGGACACCGGTCTGCCGGTGAAGACGGCCGCGGCCAGCTGGACCTCCGTCTTCGCCGACGAGATGGTCAAGCTCGGCCACGAGCGCGAGGACATCGTCGGCATCACCGCCGCCATGCTCCACCCGGTCGGACTCCACAAGTTCGCCGAGGCCTTCCCGAACCGCATCTACGACGTGGGCATCGCCGAACAGCACGGCGCCACGTCCGCGGCCGGCCTGGCGAGCGGCGGCGTCCACCCGGTCTTCGCCGTCTACGCGACCTTCCTCAACCGCGCCTTCGACCAGGTCCTGATGGACGTCGCCCTGCACAAGTGCGGGGTCACCTTCGTCCTGGACCGGGCCGGCGTCACCGGTGACGACGGCGCCTCCCACAACGGCATGTGGGACATGTCCATCCTCCAGGTCGTCCCCGGCCTGCGGCTGGCCGCCCCGCGCGACGCCGAGCAGCTGCGCGCGCAGCTGCGCGAGGCCGTCGAGGTCAAGGACGCCCCCACCGTCGTGCGCTACTCCAAGGGCGTCGTCGGACCGGCCGTCCCGGCCGTCGGCAGGATCGGCGGCATGGACGTGCTGCGCGCCCCCGGCGCCGAGGTCACCCGGCCGGACGTACTGCTCGTCTCGGTCGGCGCCCTCGCCCCGATGTGCCTGGAGATCGCCGACCTGCTCGACAAGCAGGGCATCTCGACGACCGTGGTCGACCCCCGCTGGGTGAAGCCGGTGGACGAGGCCATGGCCCCGCTCGCCGAGCGCCACCGCGTGGTCGTCACCGTCGAGGACAACGGCCGTACCGGCGGCGTCGGCGCCGCCGTCGCGCAGGCCCTGCGCGACGCGGGCGTGGACGTGCCGCTGCGCGACTTCGGCATCCCGCAGCGCTTCCTCGACCACGCGCTGCGCAAGGAGATCATGGCCGAGATCGGCCTGACCGCTCCGGACATCGCCCGCCAGGTCACCGGACTCGTGGCGAAGCTGGACGGGCGCTTCGACACCGAGCCGGCCGCCACCGTCGACTAGATCGCCGCGCGGTTGCACGTCACGGGCCGGGAGATCACCCTTGAAGGGGTGGGCCTCCCGGCCCGTTCGTGCGTCGTCACCTTTCGGAGGTGCGTCGGTGAGCAAGGATCTGAACAGCGTCTTCCGCACCAAGACGGTGGAGCAGTCCATCCGCGACACGGAGGAGCCGGAACACGCGCTCCGCAAGTCGCTCTCCGCCTGGGACCTGACGGTCTTCGGTGTGGGCGTCATCATCGGCACCGGCATCTTCGTGCTCACGGGCATCGCAGCCCGCAACAATGCCGGACCCGCCACTGCCCTCGCCTTCGTCGCATCGGGCATCGTCTGCGCTCTCGCAGCGCTCTGCTACGCCGAGTTCGCCTCCACCGTGCCGGTGGCCGGATCGGCGTACACCTTCTCGTACGCCTCGATCGGTGAACTGCCCGCCTGGATCATCGGCTGGGACCTGGTGCTGGAGTTCGCGCTCGGCACCGCCGTCGTGGCGGTCGGCTGGTCCGGGTACGTGCGCCACCTCATGCACACCAACCTCGGCTGGGACCTGCCCAAGACCCTCGCCGGGCCCGACGCCGGAGGAAGCTTCGACCTGCTGGCCTTCCTGCTGGTCCTGGTGCTGACCGTGATCCTGGTCGTCGGGACGAAGCTCTCGGCGCGGATCACCGCGGTCGTGGTGGCCATCAAGGTCTTCGTGGTCCTGCTGGTCATCGTCGCGGGCCTGTTCTTCATCAAGGCCGACAACTACACGCCGTTCATCCCTCCGGCCCAGCCGCAGGAGGCGGGCAACGGCCTGCACGCGCCACTGGTCCAGCTGCTCTTCGGCTACGCGCCCACCAACTTCGGCGTCATGGGCATCTTCACCGCGGCCTCCCTCATCTTCTTCGCCTTCATCGGCTTCGACGTCGTGGCGACCGCCGCCGAAGAGACCAAGAACCCCCAGCGGGACATGCCCCGCGGCATCCTCGGCTCGCTGCTGGTCTGCACCGTGCTGTACGTCGCGGTGACACTGGTGGTCACCGGTATGCAGAAGTACTCGGAGATGTCACCGACGGCGCCACTGGCCGAAGCCTTCAAGTCGGTGGACCAGCCCTTCTTCTCCGGTGCCATCAGTCTCGGGGCGGCGGTCGGTCTGATCACCGTGTGCATGATCCTGCTGCTCGGCCAGACCCGCGTGTTCTTCGCGATGAGCCGTGACGGACTGCTGCCGCGCGTCTTCTCCGTCACCCACCCGAAGTACCGCACCCCCTACCGGGCGACCATCCTGCTCGGCGGGATCATCGCCGTCGTCGCGGGCTTCACCAGCCTGGAGAAGCTCGCGGAACTGGTGAACATCGGCACCCTGTTCGCCTTCGTGCTCGTTGCCCTCGGCGTGATCATCCTGCGCAAGACCCGCCCCGACCTGCACCGGTCCTTCCGCACCCCCTGGGTGCCGGTGATCCCGATCCTGTCGATCGCGGCCTCGCTCTGGCTGATGCTCAACCTGCCTGCCGAGACCTGGATCCGGTTCGTGGTCTGGATGGTCATCGGCATCGTCGTCTACTTCCTCTACGGCCGCGGCCACAGCCGGCTCGGCCGCGGTGAGGACGTACGCGTCGAGCACCGCTAGGGGGCGGGATCCTGGCTCGCGGACGGTGAGGGCGAGGCCTTCGGTTCCTTCGGGGCCTTGCCCGAGCCGCCCTTGGCGGGGGAGTCCTTCGCGGCGGCGGGGATCTTCTGGTCGGTCCGCAGGGCCTCCCACAGCAGGGAGGCCTGCTCCTGTGCGATGACGACCCGGTTCCGGTCCACCTTGTCGTAGTCCACCGGCAGCATGATGGTCTCCATGGTGGACGGGTCCACGCCCTTCATGCTCCGCGCGAAGTCGGACAGCGCGGTGAGCGAGGCCAGATCGGAGTCGGTGGTCAGCGACTTGGTGCCGGCGTCGGCGAGCTTGTAGAGCCGGGCCGGGTTGCCGAGGGCGTCCTGCTTCTTGATCTCGGACAGCATCGCGAGCATGAACTGCTGCTGGAGCCCTATGCGTCCGAGGTCGCTGCCGTCGCCGTACCCGTAGCGGGTACGGACGAACTTCAGCGAGTCCGTGCCGTTGAGGCGGTGTGTGCCCGCGTCCAGCTTCAGACCGCCCTTCGCGCCGCTCATCGGCTGGTCGAGGGTGACGGTGACCCCGCCGAGGGCGTCCACCAGGCCCTTGAACCCTGCGAAGTCCACCTCGACGAAGTGGTCCACGCGGATCCCGGACAACTGCTCCACCGTCTTGACCACGCAGGCCGGACCGGCCACCGAGTAGACGGAGTTGAACATGACCCGGTTCGCCGCCGGAACGTTTCTTCCGTCCTTGTCCTTGCACTCGGGCCGGGAGATGAGGGTGTCGCGCGGGATGCTCACCGCGGTGGCCCTGGCGCGGCCCTCGGGTATGTGCACCAGCATCGCGGTGTCCGAACGGGCCCCGCTGACGTCGCCGTGGTCGAGCTCCCCGTTGGCCCCGGCACGCGAATCGGAGCCGAGGACGAGGACGTTCTGCGCGTTCTCGACGACCTTGGCCGGCCGGTTGTCGGTGCCGATCGCCTTGTCCAGGTCGACGCTTTCGATGTTCCCGTTGAGGTGGCTGTAGAGCCACCATCCCGATCCCGCCCCGCCGAGGACCAGGACGGCCGCCGTCCAGGCCAGCCCGCGCCGGATCCGGGCGGCGCGCGAACGGGCCGGGCGCGGGGCGGGCCCGCCGGACGCGTCGCCCTCGGTCGGGGTCGTCGTGGCGGTGGTGTCTGAGGTCATGCCCGGGACCGGCCTTCCGAACGGGATGCGGGGAATCTCGCGGGCAACAACATAAACGCAGGATCGCGCCAGAAGACCCCCGGGGTATCCTGATTCCGTTCGAATGGTGAAGGGGAAGGGTTGCTGGCGGTCCATGGCGACGCGATCCAGGCGCAATTCGCCCACATCCACCCGCCGCCCCGCCGGACCACCCGCACCGGCCTCCGCGCGTGACTGGAACACCGTCGCACTGGGGCCCGTACGGGGCCGCTGGCTCCTCGCCGGCAAGGACGGACGGCTCACCGCCTACGCGCGCACCGAGGACGGACTGCTGCGCTGGACCGAGCGCGCCCCCGGCGGGCCCGGCTGGAGCGGCCCCGAGCTCTTCCCCGCCGAGGAGCTGACCGACCTCGCCGTGGGCCAAGGCCCCGACGGCTACGCGCACTTCGTGGGCCGGCGAAGGCGCCGCGCCGGGGAGGGCGACCCGGGCGACACCGTCACCTACCACCACGCGGTGCAGTACCAGAGCGGCCGCCCGATGGGCCCCTGGGAATCGCTGGGCACCCTCTACCGCAAGCCCGACATGTCCCACCGCGGCGGCCCGCCGGTCCTCGCCGTGGACGCCCAGGGCGCACCGCACGTGTTCGTGCGCAACGCCGGGCGCGGGGTCCACGTACGGCGCCAGGACAAGAAGGGCGGCTGGGGCGCGTGGGACGACCTGCGCGGCAGCAAGACCTTCGAGGGGGCCTGCGCCGACTCGACCGCCGAGGGCCGCGTCCGGTTCGCCGCCCCGGGCGAGAAGGGCATCTCGCTGTGGGCTCAGAGCGCGCCCGGCGGCCCGCTGGTCAAGGCGGAGGACGTCCCCTGCCTGGCCCAGGACGGCTCGCTCTGCGTCCTGGAGACCTCCCCGGGCCGGGTCACCCACTTCTGGCACGCGGCCGACGGCAGCGGGGTGTTCGGCTACCGCGAGGGCGCCGGGGTGCTGGCCCTCGGCGGCGGACCGGCCTACGGGACCGTCGCCGCCGCCCGCGCGGTGGTCGACGGCTACGACTGCACGGTGCTGGCCCACCGCACCGTCGGCGGGCGCACCGCCCTGGCCGCGTACCCCACGGAGCACGAGGCCGCCGGACTGTGGTGGACCGAGATCGGCGAGGAGTGCCTGGAGTCCCCGGCCCTCGCCGTCGACGCGTACGGCCTGGTCGTCATCGCCTCGATCAGCGCCCGCGGCGAACTGCTGGTCAACCGGCAGAAGGACGGCTCCTCGCTCTCCCTGGGCCGCTGGCAGCGGTTCTGACGCCGTTACGAGGGCGTCCTCGCCCGGTCGCGCGGCTGCGGCGGGATCCGGGCCAGGCCGTGCCGGTCCACCGCCAGGGCGGAGATCCGCCGCAGGAAGTCCACCGAGCGCTCCGCCGTGTCCGGGGTGATCCAGGCGTCGTCCATCTCGCAGAGCTCCACCCGCACCGGCGAACTCCCCAGCACGATCGGGAGGGTGTACGCGACGGTGGACGCGAAGGTCAGCACGGACTGCCCGATCGGCTCGGTCAGCGCGGTCAGTTCCAGCGGCAGTTCGGGATGGACGATCTCCAGGCCCGTGGCCGCGGCGATCCGCTCCAGCTTCTGCGCGCTCTCCCGGCGGTGCGCCAGATAGCGGCCGGCCGCACGGGAGCGGGCGATCCAGCCGACGGCGTCGATGTACAGGTCCTGGTCGACGACCCCGGTCTCCACGAGGGAGCTGCCCGCCAGGTCGGCCCCGGCGCGCACCCGGACGGGACCGAAGGTCTCCCGGCTCCAGGCGTAGTCGTTCGGGCGCACCTCGGTGCCCGGGGGAGCGGAGACGGGCATGCAGGTGAAGAAGACGGCGCGCTCCAGCCCGTCGCGGGCCAGCCAGCGGTTGACGGGGCCGCCCTTGGCGGCGGAAGGCTTGATGTCGCCCTGGTGCCACCGGGTCAGCTGCTGCCCGTACGTCAGCAGGCTGACCAGTTCGGTGGTGGCGGTGCCGTCGTCGACGACGACGACCTCGCGGGCCTTGGAGCGGGGCAGCAGGAGCTGGATGGTGCGGGAGAACAGGTCCCCGATGACCAGCCGCTCGGCTGCCGCCACCGCCCGTCCCAGGCGCATCAGTTCGCCCGCCCGTCCCAGATAGCCCGCGCGGACCTCGTAGCGCCGCCACACCACCTTGGCCTGGGAGGCGAACCGGCACAGCCGGCGGACCTGCGCGCGCGAGCGCGGGTCCGTCGGCTGGAGGACGGCGACGGTGAGGGACGCTGCCTCGCCCGGGTGGACGTGGGCCCACTCCAGGACGTTCAGTAGTTGAGCCGGGCTCTCCACCAGGGCGAGGGTGTCGCTCATGCCGTGGTCGTCACGCCCTCGGCGGGGAGGGGGTTCTGGACGCGGCGGAGCTTCTTCATGGGGCCGAGCTCGGACGCGTAGACCTTCTTGACGCCGTCGCCGAGGGCGGTCTCGATGGTGCGGATGTCGCGCACGAGGCGGGCGAGGCCGCCGGGTTCGACGGAGGCGGCCTGGTCGGAGCCCCACATGGCGCGGTCGAGGGTGATGTGCCGCTCGACGGCGCAGGCGCCCATGGCGACGGCGGCCACCGTGGTCTGCAGGCCGGTCTCGTGGCCGGAGTAGCCGACGGGCACGTTCGGGTAGGCCGCCTCCAGGCTGTTGATGACCCGCAGGTTCAGCTCCTCGGCCCTGGCCGGGTAGGTGGAGGTGGCGTGCAGCAGGACGATGTTCTCGCTGCCGAGCACCTCGACCGCGTGCCGGATCTGCTGCGGGGTGGACATGCCGGTGGACAGGATGACCGTCTTGCCGGTGGCGCGCAGGGCGCGCAGCAGCTCGTCGTCCGTCAGCGAGGCGGAGGCCACCTTGTGGGCGGGGACGTCGAACTTCTCCAGGAAGGTGACGGCCTCGGTGTCCCAGGGGGAGGCGAACCAGGCGATGCCGCGGGCGCGGCAGTGCTCGTCCACGGCGCGGTACTCGTCCTCGCCGAACTCCACGCGGTGGCGGTAGTCGATGTACGTCATCCGGCCCCAGGGGGTGTCGCGCTCGATGTCCCACTGGTCGCGCGGGGTGCATATCTCGGGCGTGCGCTTCTGGAACTTCACCGCGTCACAGCCCGCGTCGGCGGCCGCGTCGATGAGTGCCAGGGCGTTGGCGAGCTCACCGTTGTGGTTGATCCCGATCTCGCCGATCACATAGGTGGGCCGGCCCGTGCCGACCTCCTTGTTCCCGATCCGGCGGATCCGGTTGCTGTGCACCACTGTTCAGAGTTCCTTTCCGAGGTACTGCGAGGGGTCCGGCGACGACGGGGCCGCCGGGGTCTGCTGCGGGTCGAGGAGGGGCGCGAGGGCGCGGGCCCGGTCGAGGTCGCCGGGCTCGTCGATCTCCACGGCCCGTTCCGGGGCGGTGGGGACGAGCTGCGTCCGGCCGAAGAAGCGGTGGCCGTGGCGGCGGAAGCCGTCGGCCCGCATCGCGTAGACGGCCCCCGACTCCAGGTACTCGGGCGTACGGTCCTGGCGGCGCTGGCGGACGGCGCTGTCGTGGTTGACGCCGTGCGCGCGGTGGCCGGGTCCGGCGCCGGGCGCGGCGCTCCAGAGGAAGCCGTGGAAGGGGACGGCGGTGAACGCGGAGTCGGCGCCGTCGCGCACCACCGCGAGGACCGTCTCGTCCACCTCCTCCGCGGTGACGAAGGGGCTGGTGCACTGGACGAAGACCAGGACGTCCACGGGCTCCCCGTGCCGTTCCTCCAGCCGGTCCAGCGCGTGCAGCAGCGCCGATTCGCTGGAGGCCTCGTCGGAGCCCAGCTCGGCGGGCCGCTCGACCACCTCCGCGCCGGCGGCGCGGGCCGCGGCGGCGATCGCCGCGTCGTCGGTGGACACCGCGACCCGGGTCACGTGGACCGCGCCGAGGCAGGCGCGCACGGCGCGGGCGACGAGGGGGACCCCGCCGACCTCGGCGACGTTCTTCCCGGGAATGCCCTTGGAGCCGCCCCGGGCGGGTATGACGGCGGTGACGTTCACAGGGTTCTCTCCGGGGGCCGGTTGGGTGTGCGGGGCGGTCACACGCCGCCCCACTGCTGGATCTTCGGTGCCACGCGCTGGACGCCGAACTGGTAGGCGACCTTCAGGACGCGGCGCGAGGTGCGCCGCATCGGCCCGCTGGAGCGCGCCGTGGCGCCCGCTCCGGGGGAGCCGTCGAGGTTCAGACCCCGGCGGCGCAGCAGGGCGCCGACGTACTCGGGGGCGCTTTCGGCCGTGTAGTAGGGGGATATCGGGGGCAGCGGACGGCTGCGCAATTCCCCGATCCGCGTCCGCAGTTCCCCGAACGGGTCCACGGCGCGGATTCCCTGGTCGGCGGTCCAGGACTCGTGCGCGAGCGGGGCGGCGCCCTCGTCTATCGCGGACCAGTCGGTGACGCAGCCGGAACCGACGAAATAGTGGTTCCCATGGATTTCCCGCACTCCCAGATCGCTCAGGATCGCGGTGGGCATTCCGCGGTGCATCGATTCCAGGGCGGCCGTGGAACTGACCGTCACCAACAGGTCGGTACGGTCGAGGGTTTCCGACATGTTGCCGTAGACGAAATGCAGGTTGCGGGGCAGTGGTTCTTCCATCTGGTCCGCGAGGACCTGGTAGTGGTGCGCTTCGACGTGGGTGGTGGCCTCGCCGGGCTTGCTGCGGAGTTTCACGAGCACGTCGCGTCCGGGGCGCAACCGCGCGTGGGATATCGCCCGGCGCAGCATGTAGAGGCGGCCATTGCGGTCGGCGGGTACCGAGGGCTGAACGGCGAAGCACACCGTATAAGGGTGCCGGGCGTGCGTCCGGTTCGGGTCGTAGGGTCTTTGGTCGAGGAAGGGGAGGGCGGTCTGGACGATGCAGGATCCCGGAATTCCGAGGGGTTCGTACACCTCGCCGAACCGGCGCCGGTCGAAAGGGCTGTTGGCGAGGACGATATCCGCGCCGGCGCGCAGCAGCAGGCCGTCGGCCATTTTCTCGTAGACGACGCCGACGTATCCGGTCATGAGGACCGGCCGGCGGGGCGCGCCGCGGAACCGGGCGGCCAGTGCGTGCAGGGCGGCGTGGGTGGAGCCGCCGACCGTGCCCAGGATGACGAGGTCCGCCGCGTCCAGCTCGGGGGCCGCCGCGAACTCGGGGAGCGTGGACTCGGTGATGGAGGCGGGGGTGATGCCGACCTCGGCCAGTTGCCGCGCCGTCGGAGTGCTCCTGCCGCGCAGCATGTGTGCGTGCACCTCACTGCCGGGAGCCAGGCCCACCGCCAGCCCCGCACCCCATTTCCAGCGGGTGTCGGAGTCTGCGAGCACGTGGATGCGCACTGGTGATTCCCGGGTCGGTGGGTGGTGTCCAACTGCCGTCGACACGACCGCGGCTGGGCGCTTGCCGGCGGGTTTGCCGCGCGGCCCGTTAGACCTTACATGCTGATCCGATCCTTACGTGTCACGAAAAGGCCTCGACGGGCAGGGGAGTTGTACGTCACACCGGGGTGATTGTACGGGGGCTTCGAGTGGTTCTGTCATGATGGCGGCGCGTTACTTGATCGTAGGCTGGAGGGGGCGTGCGGCCGGCCGGTCCCGGTCGCCTCCCGGGGGTGTGTGAAAGAAATGAGAATGAGGTGAGTACTTTCGATGGTGACCCTTTCGGTAATCGTTGCCATGTGTGACGTGCGGGACTACTGTCGGACGGCACTCAAGTCCTTGGCGCTGAATGCCAGGGAGGATTTCGAGTTCATCGTCGTGGACGACGGGTCCGTTGACGGGACATCGGAGATCCTCCGGGAGATGGTGCCGAGGATCCCCGGCGCCGTATTGATCCGCAATCAGTACAACCTGGGAATCTCGGCCACCCGGAACATCGGCCTCTCGGCGGCGCGCGGGCGTTTCTTCACCTTCCTCGACGGGGACGACTGGTACGCCCCCGGATATCTCGCGCAACTCGTCGGCTGGATGGGTGAGTCGGGGGTCGACTTCCTGCGCACCGGCCATGTCCGGGTCTACGGCAGGAAGCGCAAGATCGTCATGGCGCCGCTCGCCCCGAGGGCCCTTCCGCTGAATCCCACGGATTACATCGGACCCGTGGACGCCTCGACCTTCATGGACTACCCGCAGTCCTGGGCCGGCATCTACGACCGCGAGCGCCTCCTGGAGGCCGACGCGCTGTTCTTCGACGAGACCCTGCGCACCGCCGAGGACCGCCCGTGGTTCTACAAGCTGCACCTGCGGACCCGATCCTTCGGAGTCGTCGACCTCCACGGCATCTTCTACCGTCGTGATGTGTCCACTTCACTCACCAAGGTGCCGGACGAACGGCAGCTCGACTTCCTTCCCGCCTTCCGGCTGATTTTCGACGAGCTCGACCGCCATCCACGCGGATATGAACTGTCGTTCAAGGCGATGCGAACTCTCTGCGCGCTCATCGTGATTCACATGGACCGCGCCGAGTCGTACGAGGAACTCATCCGGGGCCTGCTGCTGGAACGCAGCGCGCAGATCCTCCGGGACCTCCCCCAGGACGTCCTGGAGGGGACGCTGTCAGGAATGGACTCCGCACGCGTGAACAAGCTCAGGGCACTGATCTCCCGGCACCAGGGCGCCGCCGCCCGATGACCCGGATATTCGCCGCCTCCACCCTCTACGGCGCCATGACGGTGGCCGCCGCCATCGAAGCGGGCCAGCTCGGCCAGGACGACCGCGAGCGCATCCTGCTCGTGTGCAACAACGTCGACATCCCCGAGGTCGCCACCCCGCTGCACCGGATGCCCGGCGCCGCCGCCGTACTCGCGCGCTTCCACCGGGTCGTCTACTGGAACGACCTCATCTACCCCTTCCACCCCGCGCTGTGGTCCCCGCGGGACGAGGACGCCCCGCTGTGGCGCACGGTCATGGCGGAGAAGATCGGCATCCGGCCGGGCCCCCTGGAACTCGTCGTCGAGTCCATCCAGGTCAAACCCGCCCAGACCCTCTGCAAGATCTTCTCGGACGCCACCCTCGCCGTCTACGCCGACGGGGTCATGAGCTACGGCCCGACCCGCAACGACCTGCCCCGCTCCCTCCACGGCCGGATCGCACAGGTCCTCTACCTGGACCTCGTGCCCACCCTGCTGCCCATGCTCCTCACCGAGTACGGGATCCCCTCGCGGCCCGTGCACACCGGCGCCGTCCTCAAGCTGATCGCCGAGGTCACCCGCGAGTGCGCGCCGATCCTCGACCGCGTGATCCCGCCCGCGCTGGCGCGGCTCGGCCCGGAGACCGCCCTCCTCCTCGGCCAGTACCTCTCCCCGCTCGGCATCCTCACCGAGGAGGAAGAGGAGGAGCTGCACCTGCGCATGTTCCAGAACGCCCTGGCCCTCGGCCACGGCGCCATCGTCTTCAAACCGCACCCCAGCGCCCCCTCCAGCCTCGCCGACACCCTCGGCGAGGCGGCCCGCGAGGCGGGCGTGCCCTTCCTCGTCCTGGACGTCCCGGTACTGGCCGAGACGGTCTTCGAGTACCTGCGCCCCCGTCAGGTCATCGGCTGCTTCTCCACCGGCCTGTTCACCGCACGCGCCCTGTACGGGATCCCCGTCGCCCAGATCGGCGCCCTGGAGGTGATCCGGCGGATGCGCCCCTACGCCAACAGCAACCGCATCCCCGCCACCCTCACCCACGCCCTGCTCCCCGACCTGGAGGCGCCCACCGGCGCCGCGGCCGACCGGGTGCTGGACGTCGAGCACATCCGCGCCGAGGTCACCCCGTACGTCCAGGCCGTCGGCTACTGCATGCAGCCCAAGCGGTACGCCTTCCTGCGCCCGGTCGCCGAGGCGTACGTCGCCGCCGCCGTCGACCAGTGGGAGGGCCGCCCCGAGCTCTCCATGCACTTCAACGAGCGCACCCGGACCCGGCTGGAACTGCCCGGCCCGCGCACCTGGAAGTGGCGCCGGGGCAAGGGCTGGACCCTGCGCGCCACCGGCGAGCGCACCGAACCGGACGACGTGCCCTTCACCGACATCACCCTCGGCGGGTTCGCCTCCCTCGTGGAGGCCAAGGACGACCGGGGCGTCCTGGAGGTGGGCGCCCGGCTGCTCGCCGAACACGAGAACCTCGACCTGCTCATCGGCATGGCCCAGGCCCACATCCGCCGCAAGGAGACCGACCAGGCCAAGCGCCGGATCGAGCGGGCCGTCGAGATCTCCGCGGACAGCGGGCGCGCGCTGGTCTGGCTGAGGATCGCGGAGACCGCCGCGAAGCTGGGCAAGCCCGGCGACGACCTGCGCCGCCGGGCGGGACAGCGGGCGCTGAGCATCAACCCCGCGTCGCCCGCGGCCCAGCGACTGGTCAAGAACGGCCGCCTCGGCCGCCGCTGACGGCCCCGGGGCCGCTCCCGGGACACGGGGAACGGCCCCGGACACGGGGAACGGCCCCGGACACGCGAACGGCCCGTCCGCACCGGGTGCGGACGGGCCGTTGCGCGTAGCGCCGTGGGTTACGCCGGGACGCTGGCGACACCCGGGGCGAGGAACTTCTTGCCGTTCACCCGCTCCGAGACGCCCTCACGGTCCAGGTACGGCGTGATGCCGCCCAGGTGGAAGGGCCAGCCGGCACCCGTGATGAGGCAGAGGTCGATGTCCTGGGCCTCGGCCACGACACCCTCCTCCAGCATCAGGCCGATCTCCTGCGCCACCGCGTCCAGGACGCGGTCGCGGACCTGCTCCTCGGTCAGGACGGAGTCGCCCTGGACCAGGAGCGCGGCGACCTCGGGGTCGAGCTCCGGCTTGAAGCCGTTCTCCGCGTTGTAGACGTAGAAGCCGCGCTTGCCGGCCTTGACCACGGCCGCCAGGTTCGGGGAGACGGTGAAGCGCTCCGGGAAGGCGCGGTTCAGGGTCTCGGAGACGTGCAGACCGATCGCCGGACCCACGAGCTCCAGCAGCACCAGCGGGGACATCGGCAGGCCGAGCGGCTCGATGGCCTTCTCCGCCGTGACGACCGGGGTGCCCTCGTCGATGACGTTCTGGATCTCGCCCATGAAGCGGGTCAGGATGCGGTTCACGACGAACGCCGGGGCGTCCTTGGTGAGCACCGCGGTCTTCTTCAGCTTCTTGGCGACACCGAAGGCCGTGGCCAGCGAGGCGTCGTCGGTCTGCTCACCGCGGACGATCTCCAGCAGGGGGAGGATCGCGACCGGGTTGAAGAAGTGGAAGCCGACCACGCGCTCCGGGTGCTGGAGCTTGGAGGCCATCTCCGACACCGACAGCGAGGAGGTGTTGGTGGCGAGGATCGCGTGCGCCGGGGCGACCGCCTCGACCTCCGCGAACACCTTCTGCTTGACGGACATCTCCTCGAACACGGCCTCGATGATGAAGTCCGCGTCCGCGAAGCCCTCGGCCTTGTCGAGCACACCGGTCACCAGGGCGGTCAGGCGGTTGGCCTTGTCCTGGTTGATGCGGCCCTTGCCGAGCAGCTTCTGGATCTCGGCGTGGACGTAGCCCACGCCCTTGTCCACGCGCTCCTGGTCGATGTCGGTGAGGACCACCGGCACCTCCAGGCGGCGCAGGAAGAGCAGCGCCAGCTGCGAGGCCATCAGGCCCGCGCCGACGACGCCGACCTTGGTGACCGGGCGGGCCAGGGACTTGTCCGGGGCACCGGCCGGGCGCTTGGCGCGCTTCTGGACCAGGTTGAAGGCGTAGATGCCCGAGCGCAGCTCGCCGCCCATGATGAGGTCGGCCAGGGCCGTGTCCTCGGCGTCGAAGCCGGCCTGGAGGTCGCCGGACTTGGCCGCGGCGATGATGTCCAGCGCGCGGTAGGCGGCCGGAGCGGCTCCGTGCACCTTGGAGTCCGCGATGGCGCGGCCCTTGGCGACGGCCGCGTCCCAGCCCTCGCCGCGGTCGATCTCGGCGCGGACGACCTCGGTCTCGCCCCCCAGGACCTTCGCGGTCCAGATCAGGGACTGCTCCAGGAAGTCCGCGCCCTCGAAGAGGGCGTCGGCGATGCCGAGCTCGAAGACCTGCTTGCCCTTGAGCTGGCGGTTCTGGTTGAGCGAGTTCTCGATGATGACCGAGACCGCGCGCTCCGCGCCGATCAGGTTCGGGAGGAGGGCGCAGCCGCCCCAGCCCGGGACCAGACCGAGGAAGACCTCGGGCAGCGAGAAGGCCGGGATGGCCTTGGAGACGGTGCGGTAGGTGCAGTGCAGACCGACCTCGACACCGCCGCCCATCGCCGCGCCGTTGTAGTACGCGAAGGTGGGGACGGCCAGCGCCGCGAGGCGCTTGAAGACGTCGTGGCCGCCCTTGCCGATGGCGAGCGCCTCGTCGTGCTTCTTCAGCAGCTCGACGCCCTTGAGGTCGGCGCCGACCGCGAAGATGAACGGCTTGCCGGTGATGCCCGCGCCGACGATGGAGCCCGCGAGGGCCTCCTGCTCGACCTGGTCGATCGCCGCGTTCAGGTTGGCGAGGGACTGCGGGCCGAAGGTGGTCGGCTTGGTGTGGTCGAAGCCGTTGTCCAGCGTGACGAGCGCGAAGCGCCCGGCGCCGAACGGCAGGTCCAGGTGGCGCACGTGCGCCTGGGTGACGACCTCGTCCGGGAACAGCTCGGCCGCGCCCTTCAGGAGCTCAGCGGTGGTGCTCACTTGGAGTCTCCCTCGGCGTTGAAGTTCGGGTTCTCCCAGATGACCGTGGCGCCCATGCCGAAGCCGACGCACATGGTGGTCAGGCCGTAGCGGACGTGCGGCTGCTCCTCGAACTGGCGGGCCAGCTGCGTCATCAGGCGGACGCCGGAGGAGGCCAGCGGGTGACCGAAGGCGATGGCACCGCCGTACTGGTTCACGCGGGCGTCGTCGTCGGCGATGCCGTAGTGCTCCAGGAAGGCGAGGACCTGGACGGCGAACGCCTCGTTGACCTCGAACAGGCCTATGTCGTCGATCGTCAGACCGGCCTGCGCCAGGGCCTTCTCGGTGGCCGGGATCGGGCCGTAGCCCATGACCTCCGGCTCGACACCCGCGAAGGAGTACGAGACCAGGCGCATCTTGACCGGGAGGTTGTTCTCCCGGGCGAAGTCCTCGGACGCGATGATCGCGGCGGTGGCACCGTCGTTGAGACCGGCGGCGTTGCCCGCGGTGACCCGGCCGTGCGTACGGAACGGGGTCTTCAGGCCGGCCAGGTTCTCCAGCGTGGTGCCCGGGCGCATCGGCTCGTCGGTGGTGACCAGGCCCCAGCCCGTCTCACCGGCCGCCTCGTTGGTGTTGCGCACCGAGATCGGGACCAGGTCCTGCTGGATCTTGCCGTCGGCGTACGCCTTGGCGGCCTTCTCCTGCGAGCGCACGGCGTACTCGTCGGCGCGGAGCTTGGTGATCGTCGGGTACCGGTCGTGCAGGTTCTCGGCGGTCATGCCCATGAACAGGGCGGACTCGTCGACCAGCTTCTCCGAGACGAAGCGCGGGTTCGGGTCGACGCCCTCACCCATGGGGTGGCGGCCCATGTGCTCGACACCGCCGGCGAGGGCGACGTCGTAGGCACCGAAGGCCACACCGCCCGCGACGGCGGTCACGGCGGTCAGCGCGCCGGCGCACATGCGGTCGATGGAGTAGCCCGGGACCGACTGCGGGAGACCCGCGAGGATGCCGGCCGTGCGGCCCAGCGTCAGGCCCTGGTCGCCGATCTGCGTGGTCGCGGCGATGGCGACCTCGTCGATCTTCGCGGGGTCCAGGTCCGGGTTGCGGCGCAGCAGCTCCCGGATCGCCTTCACGACGAGGTCGTCGGCGCGGGTCTCGTGGTAGATGCCCTTCGGGCCCGCCTTGCCGAACGGGGTGCGGACGCCGTCGACGAAGACGACGTCCCTGACGGTACGAGGCACGTTGGCTCTCCTCCAGGTGCGGGTGTGCACTGCTGCGCGGGGGCGGCCCGGCCGATGTGGCTGAGCGCCCGCTCACCCGGCCCATGCTACTTGCGGGTAACCCGTGTGCACACCCCCTCCCCGAACAGCGGCGAAGGTCACACCGGCCCGCGCGCCCCGAGCCCCCTCGCGCCCCCGTCGCGCGCCCGGCCGATCGGAGCGTCCCGGGCTACCCGAAGGGGTCGGACATCGGGCCCGACGGCCCGGTGTCCCACGCCGCCCAGCAGTTCGGGCCGTACGCCATCCAGCACCCCGGCAAGGTCCGCAGCCTCTTCCTGCTGGCGCCGGTCTTCCCGCCGAACGGCAGGGCGAGCGCGGCCGGGACCGACTTCGGCGCGCCGGTGCCGCTGCCGGTGTCCCTTCCGGCGGCGGCCTTCGGCTTCCCGATGACCGTCGGTACGAAGGGCGGCCTCGACGAGTCGTGGGGCAACGACCTGAAATGCCCCGACCAGCGCGAGCCGGGATGGTCGACGAGGTGTGGAAGGCCATCAAGAAGCCGAAGGAGCTGATGGGCCGGATCGCCTGCGCGGGGCACCAGGCGCCCTGGGAGCGGGTGGCGAACGACGTGCACACCATGTCCGAGCACTGGCTCAAGCAGGGCAAGGTCGAAGGCGCGGAAACCGGGAGCTACTACCGGGACGCGGACGGGGCCCTCACTCCCCTGGAGTGAGGGCCCCGTCCGCGTCCGTCGGTCCGGCCGGTCAGGCCGTCGCCGCGAGGGCCGTGACCAGCGCGGGCGTCACCTGTTCGATCTGCCAGGGACGGGCGCCGTAGGCGGCCAGGGCCTCGGCGACCGTGCCGGGCTCCAGCCGCTGCGGGGGCTCCCAGCACAGCCGGCGCACGGTGTCCGGGGTGATCAGGTTCTCCTGGGGCAGGTTCAGCCCCTCGGCCAGTGCCGAGACGGCACTGCGGGCGGCGGACAGGCGCGCGGCGGCGGCCGGGTCCTTGTCCGCCCAGGAGCGCGGCGGCGGCGGGCCCGCCGGGGTCGCCCCCGGCTGCGGCAGCTCGCTCTCGGGCAGGGCCCTGGCCCGGTCCACGGCCGCCATCCACTGGTCCAGCTGGCGCCGGCCCATGCGCTGTCCGTAGCCGGGCAGGGCCGACAGGGCGTGGACGTTCGCGGGGAGGGCCAGGGCAGCCTCCACGATCGCCGCGTCGCCGAGCACCTTGCCGGGGGACACGTCCCGGCGCTGCGCGATCCGGTCGCGGGACTCCCACAGCTCCCGGACCACGGCCATCTGCCGGCGCCGGCGCACCTTGTGCATGCCGGAGGTGCGCCGCCAGGGGTCCTTGCGCGGCGGGGCGGGCGGCGCGGAGGCGATCGCGTCGAACTCCTGGCGGGCCCACTCCAGCTTGCCCTGCCGGTCGAGCTCCTTCTCCAGCGCGTCCCGCAGGTCCACCAGCAGTTCCACGTCGAGCGCCGCGTAGCGCAGCCAGGGCTCGGGCAGCGGGCGGGTGGACCAGTCGACGGCGGAGTGGCCCTTCTCCAGTACGTAGCCCAGCACGCTCTCCACCATCGCCCCGAGGCCGACCCGGGGGAACCCGGCCAGCCGGCCGGCCAGCTCGGTGTCGAAGAGGGAGGTGGGGGCCATGCCTATTTCGCGCAGGCAGGGCAGGTCCTGGGTGGCGGCGTGCAGGATCCACTCGGTGCCGGACAGCGCCTCTCCCAGGGAGGAGAGGTCCGGGCACCCGACCGGGTCGATCAGCGCGGATCCGGCACCCTCGCGGCGCAGTTGCACCAGGTAGGCGCGCTGTCCGTAGCGGTATCCGGAGGCGCGTTCGGCGTCGACGGCCACCGGTCCGGTGCCTGCGGCGAAGGCCGCGACGACCCGGGCCAGCCCGTCCGCGTCGGCCACGACCGGGGGGATCCCCTCGCGGGGTTCTAGCAACGGAACAGGCAGCCCATCGGACGAAACCTCTTCGTCCGGGGGGCCGCCCCCGGTGGTGGTGCGCAGGCCTGCTGCGGTCTCTTGGGCGTCGGTCACCGGTCAAGGGTATCCGTGGATGTGACGCGCCCGTCGCCGGAACGTTCCGTGGACGGGCGCGAGGAGGAGGGGCCGGGCGGCTCCAGGGGTTCCCGGAGCGGTGTCCGGGGGCCTCGGGGCAGGATCAGTGGATGATTCCGGTCCGCAGGGCGACGGCGACCATGCCGGCCCGGTCGCCGGTGCCCAGCTTGCGGGCGATCCGGGCGAGGTGGGACTTGACGGTCAGGGCGGACAGGCCCATCGAGACGCCGATGGCCTTGTTGGACTGGCCCTCCGCGACGAGGCGCAGGACCTCGACCTCGCGGCCGGAGAGCTCTCGGTAGCCGCCCGGGTGGCTCGGGGCACCCGGGGGGCGGCGGTGCATACGGGCGGCGGCGGCACCGATGGGGGCGGCGCCGGGCCGGGTGGGGAGCCCGATGTTGGTCCGCGTACCGGTGACGACGTAGCCCTTCACACCGCCCGCGAGGGCGTTGCGCACGGCGCCGATGTCGTCGGCGGCGGACAGGGCCAGGCCGTTCGGCCAGCCGGCGGCGCGGGTCTCGGAGAGCAGGGTGAGACCGGAACCGTCGGGCAGGTGGACGTCGGCCACGCAGATGTCGCGCGGGCTGCCGACGCGGGGGCGGGCCTCCGCGATGGACGACGCCTCGATCACGTCACGGACTCCGAGGGCCCACAGATGGCGGGTCACGGTGGAACGGACGCGCGGGTCGGCGACGACGACCATGGCCGTCGGCTTGGTCGGGCGGTAGGCGACCAGGCTTGCGGGCTGCTCAAGAAGAACGGACACCTAGGCCTCCTGGGGGAGTGGCGGGACGGCCGGCTGGGGGAAGGCAGCCGGTGCGAACCGTGCGGATGGTCACTGACTCCTTCGGCACGTCACCCGCCCGGCTTTAGGGAATGATCACGATTTGGTGAGTAACAATTCGGGCAATTCGGACGCACGATCGATCAAGGGATGATCAGAAGGCCGCAATCCGCGCACCGTTTCGACAGTCCCTTGCGCACGCGATCGGTCGTTCCCGGCACCGGAACGCCGCCGGAAGCCTCCGCCACCCGCCCGAGCGCAGTCGGAGCGCCGCCGCAACGCCGCCCGAACGCGGCCGGAGCGCGGCCGGACGGCCCCGGCCGACCGCGCGGGAACCGCTTCCTACGGGTGGTGCGGACCGCGCCGCTGTGGCAGGGACACCACGCCCGTGGCGGTGTCCGTCGGCCCGACCGGGGGCAGTCCCGCGATCTGGCACAGCAGCTCGCACCAGGCCGCCAGGTGCGCCGGGGTGTCCGGCACCCCGCCCACCCCCTCGCGGGGGGTCCACGAGGCCCTGATCTCGATCTGGGTCGCCGGACGCCGCTCCCGGAGCCCGCCGAAGTAGTGCGAGCTCGCCATCGTCACGGTGCCGCTCGCCTCGCCGTACGCCAGCCCGCGGGCCTCCAGCGCCCCCGTCAGCCAGGACCAGCACACCTCCGGGAGGAGGGGATCCGCGGCCATCTCCGGCTCCAGCTCCGCCCGTACGAGCGTCACCAGGCGGAAGGTGCCCTGCCAGGCGTCGTGCCCGGCGGGATCGTGGAGCAGGATCAGCCGGCCGTCGGCCAGGTCGTCCTCGCCCTCCACGACCGCCGCCTCCAGCGCGTACGCGTAGGGGGCCAGTCTCTGCGGGGGCTTCGTGGGGTCGATCTCGATCCCGGACCGCAGCCGTGCCTTCTTCAAGCCGTCGACCGCCCGGCGGAAAGGGAGCGGGACCGAGCTCTCCTTCGCGCTGTCCGTACCGTCAGCGCCATCTGAAAATCGTCCCTGAGCCGCAGCCATGCCGGGAAGACTAGGCGGAACGAGCGCCCCGGCGGCGCAGGGACACCCGTGCCGGGCCGGGCACTTCTTCATACGTGCGAAGATTTGCCGCGTGAGCGCCACTACCCGCCCCACGGGCCAGCCGAGTCAGACGTACGATTCCGCCTTCCTGAAGGCGTGCCGGCGGGAGCCGGTCCCCCACACCCCCGTGTGGTTCATGCGGCAGGCGGGCCGCTCACTCCCCGAGTACCGGAAGGTGCGCGAGGGCACGGCCATGCTGGAGTCCTGCATGCGCCCCGACCTGGTCACCGAGATCACCCTGCAGCCCGTGCGGCGCCACGGCGTCGACGCGGCGATCTTCTTCTCCGACATCGTGGTGCCGCTGAAGGCCATCGGTGTCGACCTGGACATCAAGCCGGGCATCGGCCCGGTCGTCGCCAACCCGATCCGCCGCCGCGAGGACCTCGCACAGCTGCGCGACCTCACCCCGGAGGACGTCCCGTACGTCACCGAGGCGATCGGCATGCTCACGGGTGAACTCGGCGGCACGCCGTTGATCGGGTTCGCGGGCGCGCCTTTCACCCTCGCGAGCTACCTCGTCGAGGGCGGTCCGTCCAAGAACCACGAGCACACCAAGGCCCTCATGTACGGGGACCCGGAGCTCTGGGCCGACCTCCTGGACCGCCTCGCCGAGATCACCTCGGCCTTCCTCAAGGTCCAGATCGAGGCCGGCGCCTCCGCGATCCAGCTCTTCGACTCCTGGGTCGGCGCCCTCGCCCCGGCGGACTACCGGCGCTCGGTGATGCCCGCCTCGGCGAAGGTCCTCGAATCCGTCGCCTCGTACGGAGTCCCGCGCATCCACTTCGGTGTGGGCACGGGCGAGCTCCTCGGCCTCATGGGCGAGGCCGGCGCGGACGTCATGGGCGTCGACTACCGGGTCTCGCTGGACGAGGCCGTCCGCCGCGTCGGCCCCGGCAAGGCGCTCCAGGGCAACCTGGACCCCGCCGTCCTCTTCTCCACCACCGAGGCCGTCGAGGCCAAGACCGACGAGGTCCTGGCCGCCGCGGCGGGCCTGGAGGGCCACGTCTTCAACCTGGGCCACGGCGTCCTCCCGACGACGGACCCCGACGCGCTGACCCGCCTGGTGGACTACGTCCACACCAAGACCCGGCGCTGATCCGCTTCCGTACACCGAGACGTCGGTACTGTGCCGTGCATGACATGGCACGGGCCGACGTTTCGCATATCCGACGGGGAGACCATCAACGGGGTCTGGCGCCTCGTCTGGCGTCGCCACGAGTTCGACGGCGAGCACTACCCCGATCACCTCTTCGTCTATGCGGACGGCCGGATCACCGTCGGCGGGCATGAGCCCACCGACCTCGCCGGACTGCGCGAGCGGCTGGCCGCCGGGAAGGTCGCGCCGGAGCGGCCGGACGCGCGGGAGTGGCCCGTGGGCGAGCCCACCAAATGGGAGTCGCGCAACCCCGAGCCGCTCACCCAGGAGGGCTTCCTCCTGGAGGTCGCCGACGAGATCGACCGGCTGGCGGGCCGCCCGGGGGCCGGCGACCGGCTCTGGGACGCCGTCCGCGACCACCGGCGGGAGCCGACCGAGGCCCACCGGGCCCGGCTCCGGGACGCCTACCTCGCCGTCCCCGCCCACCTCAGGGTGTACGTCCTCGGCGACATGGACCACCAGGACCGCCCGCTGCGGATGCTGCTCACCGATCTCGGGCAGCCCGTGGACGGCGACGGTCCGGTGGCGACGGAAGAGGGCCACCGGTGGGCCCTCGCCTACTTCGACGACGCGGTGGACGGCGAGGCCCGCCACGAGCGGTGGCTGACCCTGCGGTACGCCGACGAACCGGCCGGGGCCCCCGGGCCCCCGGTCGTCCTGCACGAGACGTTCCACCCCGGCGGCCCGCCCGCCGAGCCGGGCCCCTTCGTCCTGCGCAACGACCACGAGGCCCCCTTCGTCCACGCCGGGGTGAGCTACCCCAGCGTGACCCACGCCTACTGGGCCCTCTCGGCCGCCGATCCCGCCGACCACGACCGGATCCGCGCCGCCGCCACCGCCCACGAGGCGCACGAGGCGGGCGGCCCCGCGGCCCGGCGCGCCGACTGGCCCGCCGTACGGCTCGCCGTCATGGCCGCCCTGCTGCGCGCCAAGTTCGGCCAGCACCCCCGCCTCGCCGAGGTCCTGCTCGCCACCGGCGACGCGGGCATCCTCTACACCGGCCTCTCCGACGCCCCCTTCTGGCGCGACGAGGGCCCCCGAGGCGGCCGCAACTGGATGGGCCGCCTCCTGGAACTGGTCCGCTCCGAGCTGCGCGCCGCCGCCCCGCCTCAGACCCCCGCCGCCCGGACCGCCGAGACCGCCTTGCGGGCGGCCACCAGCACCGGGTCCCAGACCGGGGAGAACGGCGGGGCGTAGCCCAGGTCCAGGGAGACGACCTGGTCCACCGTCATCCCCGCCGTGAGGGCGACCGCCGCCACGTCCACGCGCTTCGCGGCCCCCGCGCCCCCGACGATCTGGACGCCGAGGAGGCGGCCCGTGCGGCGCTCCGCCAGCATCTTGACCGTCATCGGCTCCGCCCCCGGGTAGTAGCCGGCGGTGTTCGTCGAGCTGATGGTGGCCGTCACGAAGCGCAGACCCGCCTCCAGGGCGTCCCGTTCGCGCAGCCCCGTACGGGCGATCTCCAGGTCGCAGACCTTGCTGACGGCCGTGCCGACCACCCCGGGGAAGGTCGCGTAGCCGCCGCCCACGTTCGAGCCGATCACCTGGCCGTGCTTGTTGGCGTGCGTGCCCAGGGCGATGTGCCGGGTGCGGCCCGCGACCAGGTCCAGCACCTCCACGCAGTCGCCGCCCGCCCAGACCTCCTCGTGGCCGCGCACCCGCATCGACAGGTCGGTGAGCAGGCCGCCCGAGGTGCCCACGGGGAGGCCCGCCGCGCGGGCGAGGGCGGTGCGGGGCTCCACGCCGAGGCCGAGTACCACCACGTCCGCCGGGTACTCGTCGCCGGCCGCCGTGGCCACCGCGACGGCCCGGCCCTCCTCGTCCGTGAGGATCTTCGTCACCTCGGCGCGGGAGACCGTGACGATCCCCATGCGGTTCATAGCGCCGTGCACGAGCCCGCCCATGTCCGGGTCCAGCGTGGCCATCGGCTGCTCGCCCCGGTGCAGGACGGTGACCCCGTAGCCCCGGCGCACCAGGGCCTCCGCCATCTCCACGCCGATGTAGCCCGCGCCGACCACCACCGCCCGGCGGCCCGGAGAGCGTTCCAGGGTCTCCATCAGCCGCCGGCCGTCGTCCAGGGTCTGCACCCCGTGCACCCCGTGGGCGCCGATGCCCGGCAGGCGGGGGCGCGCCGGGCGGGCGCCGGTCGCCAGGACCAGCTTGTCGTAGGCCGTCCAGGACTCCGCGCCGCTCTCCAGGTCCCGGGCGCGCACCCGCCGGCCGGCCAGGTCCAGCTCCACGACCTCCGTCCGGGTGCGCAGGTCGATGTCCCGGGCCCGGTGCTCCTCGGGCGTACGGGCGATCAGGTCGTCCCGGGCGGACACCTGCCCGCCGATCCAGTACGGGATCCCGCACGCCGAGTACGAGGTGAAGTGCCCGCGCTCGAAGGCGGTGATCTCCAGCTCCGCCGGGCCCTTCAGCCTCCGGGCCTGCGACGCGGCGGACATCCCCGCCGCGTCACCGCCGACCACCACCAGTCGTTCCTTCGCCATCGTCCGCCCCGTCCCGTTCCGTTTCGTCCCGCGTTCGTCGTCAACCGGGGTCCACGCTACGGGCGCGGGCGCGCTCAGCCCTCAGGATCGGCCACAGCCCCGTCGGAGGCGGGTGCGCCGGTCCCGGCGGGCACCGGCCGGCGGGGCACCTGCGCCGGGACGCGGCCCGGCTTGGCCGGGGCGGGGCGCAGCCGGCGGTACAGGCGGAACCCGAACAGGGCGGCGGCGGCCGTCACCGCGAACGGCAGGATCACGGCGACGGCCAGCGCCAGGTACCGCACCACCGTGACGAACACCGACCAGCCGCCGCCCAGGGCGTCCCCGAAGGAGGGGTCCCCCTCCTCCCGCGTCTTGCGCTCCACCGCGGCCGGCTCCGAGACCGACACCGTGATCGTCCCGAGGGAGGTCTGGTCCTTCAGGGCGGTCTGCTGCGCGATCAGCGACTCCAGGTCCGACTGGCGCCGGCTCAGCTCGCCCTCCAGCATGACCACGTCACCGAGCGCCGAGGCCTTGTCCATCATCTCCCGCACCCGGGCGACGCTGGCCCGCTGCGACGCCACGCGGCTCTCGACGTCGGCGACCTTCTGGGTCACGTCCTGTGCCTCGACCTTGCGGCCCAGCAGCTTTCCGCTGCCCTCCAGGGCGCCGATCACCGCGTCGAAGCGTTCGCCCGGCACCCGCAGGGTCAGCGTCGAGGCGAGCCGGCCGTCCGCGCCGCGCTGGGTGGACTCGTTGCCCACGTACCCGCCCGCGCCGTCGGCCGCCGTACGGGCCGCGGTGAGGACCTTCTGCGGTTCGGCCGTCTCGATCGAGAGGGTCCCCGTACGGATCACGTTCGGACGGACCGCCGCCGGGGCCTGCCCGGCGCCCTTGGCATCGGTCGCCGCCGGGCCCGCCGCCGGGGCCTGCCCGGCCGCCGCCCCGCCGCCCGGCGCGCCCTCGCCCCGGGCCGCCGGGGCCACGGCCGCCTTGTCCGAGGAGCTGCCGGAGCCGGCGGCTCCGCATCCGGTGAGCGTGAGGACGCCGGCCAGCGACAGCGCGGCCAGCGCCGCCGCCGTACGGCGTCCGGTGTCGAACGTGTGGGTCGAGCGCATCGTCAGTACCCCCCGGGGATCGGCTGATGTCGCCGCTTCGACGTTCAGGGTGGCGACCCGGGTTCCGTACGCGCGGTTCCGGAGCGGTCCCGATGCGGTCACGTTCCGGCCTCGCCGGGCGGTCTGAGACCATGTGTCCATGCACGAAGCGGACATGCGTACGGACCGGCAGGCCCCCACCCGCCACGTCGTCGTCATCGGCGGCGGCATCGCCGGTCTCGCGGCCGCCCACCGGCTGCTCGCCGACGGCGTCCGCGTCACGCTCCTGGAGGCCGGTCCGCGCCTCGGCGGCAAGCTGTACGCGGGCGAGCTCGCCGGGGTCCCCGTCGACCTCGGCGCCGAGTCCGTCCTCGCCCGCCGCCCCGAAGCCGTGGACCTGGCCCGGGCCGTGGGGCTCGGCGACGCGCTCCAGCCGCCCGCCACCGCGACCGCCCACCTGTGGACCCGGGGCGCGCTGCGCCCGATGCCGCGCGGCCACGTCATGGGCGTGCCCGGCCACACGGCCCCGCTGGCCGCCTCCGGAGTCCTGTCCGCCGAGGGCCTCGCCCGCATCGCCGCCGACACCGGCCTCCCGCCCACGGAGGTCGGCGACGACGTGGCCGTCGGCGAGTACGTCGCCGCCCGGATGGGCCGCGAGGTCGTGGACCGGCTGGTCGAACCGCTGCTCGGCGGGGTCTACGCGGGCGACGCCTACCGCATCTCGATGCGCGCCGCCGTCCCCGCCCTCTACGAGGCCGTGCGCACCCACCCCACGCTGACCGGGAGCGTCCGCGCGGTCCAGGCGGCGGCCGCGGAGCGGACCACCGTCATCGGTGCAGCGGCCACCGGCGCCTTCTTCGCCGGGATCTCCGGCGGCATCGGCCGGCTGCCGGTAGCCGTCGCCGACGCCTGCCGGGCCGCCGGGGCGCGGATCCTGACGGGCGCCCCGGTGAGCGGGATCGGCCGGACGCCCGGGGGCTGGCGGATCACGACCGCCGACGAGGTCCTCGACGCCGACGGGGTGGTCCTCGCCGTCCCGGCCGGGCCCGCCGCCCGGCTGCTCGGCGCGCTCGCCCCGACCGCGGCCGCCGCGCTGCACGAGGTCGAGTACGCCTCCATGGCCCTGGTCACGATGGCCTTCCGGCGTTCCGACCTTCCGGCCCCGATCGCCGGGGGCGGCGCCAGCGGGTTCCTCGTACCGCCCGTCGACGGCCGGACGATCAAGGCCTCCACCTTCTCCAGCAACAAGTGGGCCTGGGCCGGGGCCGATCCGGACCTGTTCCTCCTGCGGACCTCCGTGGGCCGGCACGGCGACGAGGGCGACCTCGGGCGCGAGGACGGTGAGCTGGTCGGCCTCTCCCTCACCGACCTCGGCGAGGCTGTCGGCCTCACGGCCCGGCCGGTGGCCTCCACCGTCACCCGCTGGGACGGCGGACTGCCGCAGTACCCCGTGGGCCACCTCGCCCGGGTCGCCCGGATCCGGGCCGCCGTGGCCGAGCTGCCGGGCCTCGCCGTCTGCGGAGCCGTCTACGACGGGGTCGGGATCCCGGCCTGCGTCGCGAGCGCCGGGAAGGCCGCCGACGCGGTGACGGCCGGGATGGCCGCGATGGCCACCCCTGGCACGGACCACTGATCAGCACACGGGACAATGGACACATGACTGCACCAGAGAAGATCCCCAACGCGGGGAAGAAGGCGAAGGACCTCAACGAGGTCATCCGTTACACCCTGTGGTCCGTCTTCAAGCTGAAGGACGTCCTCCCGGAGGACCGCACCGGCTTCGCCGACGAGGTCCAGGAGCTCTTCGACCAGCTGGCCGCCAAGGACATCACCGTCCGCGGCACCTACGACGTCTCCGGCCTGCGCGCCGACGCCGACATCATGGTCTGGTGGCACGCGGAGACCGCGGACGAGCTGCAGACCGCGTACAACCTCTTCCGCCGCACCAAGCTGGGCCGCGCCCTGGAGCCGGTGTGGTCGAACATGGCCCTGCACCGCCCGGCCGAGTTCAACAAGTCCCACATCCCGGCCTTCCTGGCCGACGAGGTCGCCCGCGACTACGTCAGCGTCTACCCCTTCGTGCGCTCGTACGACTGGTACCTGCTGCCCGACGAGGACCGCCGCCGCATGCTCGCCGACCACGGCAAGATGGCCCGCGGTTACCCGGACGTGCGCGCCAACACCGTCGCCTCGTTCTCGCTGGGCGACTACGAGTGGCTGCTGGCCTTCGAGGCGGACGAGCTCTACCGCATCGTCGACCTCATGCGCCACCTGCGCGCCTCCGAGGCCCGGATGCACGTCCGCGAAGAGGTGCCCTTCTACACCGGGCGCCGCAAGTCCGTCGCCGATCTGGTGGCCGGACTCGCCTAGACCTCCCCTGGGGGGAAGGACCGGGGGACCGCTCGTGACACAAGAGCGGCTTCCGGGGATCGGGAGGCCCTGCCCCCGAATCGACGCAGCCGGAGACCCCGCCCGGAAGTTCAGACGACTGGCGGCAGCAGCGCCCTGGGAGCGCTTGCTGCCCGGTCGTCCAGCGACACCGGTGCGGGCTCCGGATGCGGCGCACACGTGACGCGCCACCCCGGAGTGGCGCCCGTGAGCAGGTACCGCTCCACCCGCCGGTCCACGCAGCCGTTGCGTCCGCCGGCCACCCCGTGGGTGCCCGCTCCCTCCTCCGTGACCAGCGAGGCCCCGCCGCCGAGCCGCCGTTGCAACTCCAGCGCACCCGGGTACGGGGTCGCCCCGTCCCGTTCCGCCGCCACGATCAGCGTGGGGGGCAGCCGCCCCGGACCCGCCCCGACGTCGGCGGGCCGTTGCCGCCCGGCCGTCGGCCAGGAGGCGCACGGCAGGTTCAGGAAGGCGTTGGCCCAGGTCTCGAAGGGCGCGCGGCGGGCCAGTTCGGTGTTGTCGCGGTCCCAGGTCTCCCAGTCGGCGGGCCACGGGGCGTCGTTGCACAGCACCGCGGTGTACACGGCGGTCGCGTTCTCCGCCTCCGCCGCCGTCCGCGGATCGCGCGCGGCCTGACGCGTCAGCGGCCCCGCGTCCCCGCGCAGGAAGGCCGCCAGGGCCGCGGCCCGCTCCGGCCAGACGTCGTCGAAGTACGCCGTCTGGAGGTACGCGGCGTGCAGTTCGCCGGTCCCCACGACCCCGCCCGCCGGAGTCCGGGCCACCGTCGCGCGGACCCGCCCGTAGGCCGCCCGTACCGCCCCGGGCGTGGCACCGAGCCCGTACACGGCGTGGTGCCGGGCGGTCCAGGCGAGGAAGTCGGCCCAGCGGCGCTCGAAGGCGGGCGCCTGGGCGAGGTTGTCGAGGTACCAGATGCGGCGCGGATCGGGGTCGACGGCCGAATCGAACACCATGCGGCGCACGTGGTCCGGGTACCGGGTCGCGTACACGGCCCCCAGGTAGGTCCCGTACGAGGCCCCCACGAAGGTCAGCCGGCGCTCGCCGAGCGCGGCCCGCAGCACGTACAGGTCACGGACGTTGTTCAGGGTCGTGTAGTGCGCGAGCGCGGCGCCGGCGTGCCGGGCGCAGCCCCGCGCGTAGGCCCGTGCTGCGGCGAGCCGCTCCCGCTTGTAGGCCGGTGACGGCACGGCCGGGACCTGGGTGGGGCCCTGCGGCCGTTCGTCCGGGTCCTGGCAGGAGAGCGGGGCCGGACCGCCCACTCCGCGCGGGGCGTAGCCGACGAGGTCGTAGGCGGCCGCGATCCGGCTCCACGCGGGCCGGCCCCCGAGCAGCGGGAAGTAGGTCCCCGACGCCCCGGGGCCGCCCGGGTTGTACACGAGAGAGCCCTGCCGGACGGCGTTCCCGCGGCCGGTGGCCGGGATCCGGCTGACGGTGAGGGAGATCTGCGGGCCCCCCGGGCGGGCGTAGTCCAGCGGGACCCGCAGCGCCGCGCAGCGCACGGCCCCGGGCAGTTCCTCGGCGGCGGGGCAGGGACCGAAGCCGAGCCGGGCGGCGCCGGCCCGGCGGGCGGCCAGTTCGGCCCCGGCGTCCTCGGCGGAGGTGGGGGCGTCCCGGGGGGCGGCGGCCGCGGCGGGCGCCGGGAGGCACAGGGCGAGGGAGAGGAGCGCGGCGGCGGCTCCGTAACGGTGTGCACGCCTCGTCCGCATCGCGACCCCTTCGTCTCATCGTCCGATCCGATGAGATGTCAAGGCCGTACCGCTGTACAGGCCCGCGCCCGGGTGTCGCCGCCGCTACCCCCGGTTGCCGTACGCGGGATCAGGAACTGCTGCCGCAACTGGAGCTGCTGCTGGAACAGCTGGAGCTGCTGCCGCCGCAGCTCGAACTGCTCCCGCCACAGCTGGAGCCGCTGCCGGAACAGCTCGAACCGCTGCTGCCGCAACTCGAACCGCTGCCCCCGCAGCCGGATCCGGAGGACCCTCCGCAACCGCTGCCCGAAGAACCGCAGCCGCCCGGACCGGTGGAGGAGCCGCCGTCGCTCGCGGCGCACCAGAGCACCGGGAGGAGGTCGGCGGACGAGGTGGACGAGGTGGACGAGGTGGACGACGAAGCGCGCGGGCCGTACGACGACCCCGTGCGCGTACGGGCCCGCGACTGGGCCGCGGCCAGCCGCGTGCTCCGGGCGGCGGGCAGCAGTTGTCGCCGCAGGTCCGGATCCCGCAGGCCGCGCAGCCCGAACAGGGCCGTCTGTACGTGATCGGCCGGGTCGCCCGCGTACCGCGCCCGCATCCCGGCCAGCGCCGCCCGGCCCGCCGGGGTGATCCGCCGTCCGGCCCGCTTCGCGCACACGCCGCCTACGGCGATCCCGGCCAGCAGCGCGGGAAGCACCTTGACGATGAACGGCACCTGGGGGTCCGGATCCATGGCCCAGGCCACGAAGGTCAGCGGCAGCGACACCGGCACCAGCATCCCGCACACCAGGGCCTGGACCAGCCCCCACCGCCGCAGCCCGCGCCCCGTGCCGGGCGGGGCGATCAGCCCGCGGGCCGCCAGCCCGTCCCCCGTCTCCTGGACGGCGGGGTCGAGCATCGCGGCGTAGCGCACCTGGTACAGCCACCCCGAGGGTGCCTGTCGCAGCGCCAGCAGCACGGCGCGCTCGGCGGGGTCCGTGGCCGGCGCCCCGGGCCGCGCCTGGACGATGCCGGGGCCGCCGCCCGCCAGCCGGCCGTCGCCCAGCAGCGAGACGAGCGCGGCGTCGACGACGGCGCCGGGACCGCCCGCCAGGAAAGCCGCCTCCGACAGGTCGTGCAGGGTGGGCGAGGTCCCGGGCACCCGTGGCCTCGCCCGGAACAGGGCGCGCAGCAGCAGCGAGCTGGAGCCGAGGACGGCGGCCCAGACGGCGATGGCGACGACGTTCACGAGGCTCTCCCCGTCAGGGCACGGGCCCAGCGCGTGATCCGGCCCGGCGGCCGCGCCCCGGACCGCTGCCGCCACCAGGCGGTGAGCCGGCGGCGGGCGGCCGGGTCGGCGGGCAGGTCCTGGACCAGCAGGTGTTCGGCGAAGTCCAGGGCGTCACGGCGGTACCCGGACGTCATGGGGCGGTTGCGGGCGTAGCCGAGGAAGGCCGCGCGGTAGGCGTCGGGCCCGCCCAGTATCCGCGGCAGCTCGGGCGCGACCTTCGCGACGACCGAGGCCCGCTTGGCGGCCAGGGCCCGGGCCTGGACCCGGATCCGCCGCCGGTCGAAGCCCTCGGGCACCGGGGTACCGGCGACCAGCGCCGACAGCAGGGCCGCCTGCCCGATCCCCACGCGGGTCCGGGCGGCGTCGAGGGCCGGCGCGTCCCGCACACCGGGATCCGCGCCGCCGCCGTCGCCGTCCGGCGCACTCCCGGGGCCCTCGGCGTCGGGCGCGCCCCCGGCGTCGGCCGTGCCCCCGGCGCCGTGAGGAACCTCCGCACCCGCAGGGGCCCCCGCACCCGCCGGACCGGCCCCGCCCGGCCCCGGCCCCGGGCCCGTCGTGCCCGTCGTGGCCGTCACCACCTCGCGGATCCGGACCAGTTCGGCGGCCAGTTCCGCCTCCGCCGGGAAGTCGTCGTCCCGCTCCAGCAGGACCCCCGGCGGGTCCACCCGCTCCCGCAGCGCCGCCAGTACGTCGAGCACCACCGGCGGCACCGGGTGCGCGTGGGTGTCGTGCCACACGCCGTCCCGCTCCACGCCCCCGGCCACGTGTACGTACGCGAGGGCCTCCAGCGGGATCCCGTCCAGTACCGCCGACGGGTCCTCGCCCCGGTTGACCCGGTTCGTGTGCAGGTTGGCCACGTCGACGAGCAGCCGTACGCCGGTCCGTTCCACCAGCTCCGTCAGGAACCGCGCCTCCGTCAGCTCCTCCCCGGGCCAGGAGAAGAGCGCGGCGATGTTCTCCAGCGCCAGCGGCACCGGCAGCGCGTCCTGCGCGATCCGGACGTTCTCGCACAGCACGTCCAGCGCGTCCCGGGTGCGCGGGACCGGCAGCAGGTGTCCGGCCTCCAGCACGGGGGAGGAGGTGCGTACGAAGGCGATGTGCTCGGTGACCAGGGGCGCCCCCAGCGCCACCGCCCGCTCCCCGAGCGCGGCCAGCTTCGCCGGGTCGGGACGGTCGGCGCCGCCGAGGCCCAGCGAGACCCCGTGCGGGACGACCCGTACCCCGCGCTCGCGCAGCCGCAGCAGCGACTCGGGCAGGTGACCGGGGCAGACGTTCTCGGCGACGACCTCGACCCAGTCGAGGTGTTCGAGCCGCTCCACGGCCTCCGCGATCTCCGGCCGCCAGCCGATGCCCACCCCCAGGCGCGCCATGGGCTTCATGGTTCCCTCGCCCCCCTTTCGCCGGCCCCCGCCGGTACTCACCGGCCCGCATCCGTGCTCGTCGGTCCGTATGACCGTGTGATGGCCCCGACGGCGCGGGGCCAACCGTGAGGAAGGGACGTTCAGAGCAACATTTGAGGTTCCCGGCTCAGAGCCGGGCCCGCAGCGCCGGGTGGTCCGCGACCACGGTGCAGGAGCCGGGGGCGATCTCGGTGAACCCGGCGTCGCGCACCACCGGCAGCCCGCTCCCGCTGAGCGCCGCCCACCGCTCGCGCGCGGCCGTGCGCACGGCCAGCCGAAAACCGGACTCCCGCCACCCGTCCCGCTCGGCCGGCGTCAGTTCCCACCAGGCCAGCTGCGCCGCGTGCCCGGCCTGGGCCATCGCCTTGCCGGCCGACATGTCGAGGTCCGGGTTCAGCCACAGCACGGGCAGCTCCGCCGCGGCGGGTGCCGCCGCAGCGGGGTCGTCCAGGTCGGTCCCCGAAACCTGCAGCTTGGCCAGCTCCTTGGGCCACCCGTCGAGCGGCACCGGCGGGAAGACCCGGACCTCGGCCCGCTCGCCGTGCACCGTGACGCCCGGGAGGGTCCCCGCCTTGCGCCACTCCGCCCCGCGCGCCCTGCGCACCACCTTGCGGATCCGGGCGTCCTGCCAGTCGCGCACGGCCTCGGCCCACTCGCCCTCGCCGTGCGCCCGTTCGTCCGTCAGCAGCACCAGGACCGCGCGGGCCGCCGTCTCCAGCGCGTCGGTCCGGGCCGGCGGGTCCGCCTTCTCGATCCGCACGACCAGCGGCAGGACGAACTGCGGCGCCTCGTCGCGCGCCGCCCGCTCCTGCCGGAACGGGCTGTCCGCGCCGACGGCGGGTACGTCTGAGGTCTTGGGTGCGTCCTTCGTGCTCATCCGCCCAAGGATGCCAGCCTCCGCCTTGAGGAGGATGTCCCGGGTGCGTGCCCCGGGCGAGGATCGGGACCATGCAGAGTGATCTTTTCGCCTCCGAGAACCTGGCCCGACCGGCCACCGCACCGGGCATGACCCTTCAGAACGCCAAGTCCGTCAAGTACGCCGTGAACGGCGAGATGCTGGCCCGTCAGGGCTCGATGGTCGCCTTCCGGGGCGACCTCCGGTTCGAGCGCAAGGGCCAGGGCATAGGCGGCATGCTCAAGCGCGCCGTCACCGGCGAGGGGCTCGCGCTGATGTCCGTACGCGGGCAGGGCGAGGCCTGGTTCGCCCACGAGGCGGGCAACTGCTTCATCATCGACTTCGAGCCGGGCGACGCCTTCACCATCAACGGGCGCAACGTCCTGTGCTTCGACCCGACGCTGTCCTACGAGATAAAGATGGTGAAGGGCGCCGGGATGACCGGCGGCGGCCTCTTCAACAGCCTCTTCACCGGCACCGGCAAGCTCGCCGTCGTCTGCGACGGCCACCCGATCATCATCCCGGTGACCCCGCAGGCACCGGTGTACGTGGACACGGACGCGGTCGTCGGCTGGAGCGCCGCGCTGGACACCGGGCTGCACCGCTCCCAGTCGGTCGGCTCGATGATCCGCGGCGGCTCCGGCGAGGCCGTCCAGCTCAGGCTGAGCGGCGAGGGCTTCGTCATCGTGCGGCCGAGCGAGGTCACCGAATCGGCGCCGGGACACTGAAACTCACCGGAGTCGGCCGCCGCTACGGACGGCGGCGGCCCTGGGTGCTGCGCGGGGTCGCCCTGGAGCTCCCGCCCGGGGCCCTGGTCCGCATCGAGGGCGGCAACGGCGGCGGCAAGTCCACCCTGCTGCGGATCCTCGCCGGCGTCGACACCCCCACGGAGGGCCGCGTCGCGGGCCGCCCGCACCGGACCGCCTACGTTCCCGAACGCTTCCCGGCGGCCCTGCCCCTGACGGCCGGTTCCTACCTGACCCACCTGGGCCGGGTGCACGGCCTGACCGGCCCGGAGGCGGCCCGCCGGGCGGCCGCGGCACTGGAGCGGTTCGGCGCCGCCGCGTACGCCCGCACCCCGCTGGCCGAACTGTCGAAGGGGACCAGCCAGAAGGTGGCCGTCGCCCAGGCGCTGCTCGCCGAGCCGGGGCTGCTCGTCCTCGACGAGGCGTGGACCGGGCTGGACGCCCCGGCCCGCGCCGAGCTGGACCGGGCCGTCACCGAACGCACGGCGGCCGGAGGCACGGTGGTCTTCGTCGACCACGACCCGGCGCGCCTCGCGGGCCGGCCGGACGCCCGCCACCGGATCGAGGCCGCCGCCCTGATCCCGGTCCCCGCCGCCGTCCCGGTCGGGGCGGCGCGTCCGGATTCCGTCCGCATCCACGCGGCCGGCCCGCCCGGCGCCGCCCCGCCGCCCGGCCTCGCCACCGTGCCCGCCCCCGGTGGCGGGGTCCTGCTGACGGTGGACGCGGACCGTTCCGACGCCGTACTGCGCGAGCTGCTCACGGCCCGGCCGCCCTGGCACATCCGCGCCGTGGAGGAACTGCGATGACCGCCCTGCTGCGTTACCAGGCCGCGCTGCTGCTGCGCTCACAGCGCTGGATCGCCCCGCTCGTCGTCTACGCCGCCTTCGTGGCCGTCGGCATCCGGCCCGGTGACCGCGCCCTGGACTCCCTCGGTTACGCCGCCGCCGGGCTGGTCCCGCAGACGGCCTGGCTGGTCCGGATCTGTGTGAGCGCCGAGCCTCCGGCGGCCCGTGCCTGCGCCGCCGCCGCGGCGGGACCGCCCCGGGTGCACGCGGCGGCCCTCCTCACCGCCCTGGGCGGCGCGCTCACGGCCGGCGCGGCGGGCGCCGGCTACGCCCTGCTGTGCGGCGGGCCCGGCGGGAAGCCCCCCGCCGCCACCGCCGCCGCCGGGGCGGTCGCCGTCCTGGTGTGCGCCCTGACGGGGGCGGCCGTCGGGGCGCTGTGCAGCCGGCCGCTGGTCCGGGGGCGCGGCCTCGCGGTGCTCGCGGGCGGCCTCGGGTCCCTGCTGGCCTGGGTGGCGGCGTTCTCCCCGGCCCGCGGCGCGGTGTCCGCCCTGGTCGGGGCCGCCCGCACCGACGGCGTACCGTTCCCGCTGGGTTCTCTGGCCGCGGCGGCGCTCCTCGCCGCGGCGGCGGGCACGCTGGCCTGCCTCGTCAGCGCCCGGCGGGAGTAGGCCGCTCCGTCCGGCCTTCCCCGGGCGGAGCGGGCCGGGTTCGCGAGGCCCCTACCCCAGGTAGGGCGTGGAACGATGTTCGAGAAAATGTTCCAGGCGCAGCCGCTGCGTGTGGTGCATGTTCAAGGAGCCGAGTCCAGCCGGCTCGACGAACCGCAGTTCGGTGCTCTCGTCGGAGATGGCCGGGATGCCGCCGACGACACGCGCTGTGAAGCAGACGTTGAACTGTCGCCGCACTTCCCCGTCGCTGTACTCGATGATGTGGCGGGGGTCGGTGTACGTGCCGACGAGTCCTGTGATCTCCACGTCGAGGCCGGTCTCTTCCTTGACCTCCCGGACGGCCGTGCCGGGCAAGGAGTCGCCCAGGTCCATGCCGCCGCCGGGAAGCGCCCAGAGACCGTTGTCCCGCCGACGCTGGAGCAGGATGCGGCCCCTGTCATCGGTGACCACCGCTGAGGCGGCTACGACCATGCTGTTCGGCTCCGGCGCGTGTGGATCGTCGTAGTACTCGGTGCGTGCCATCGGGTCATCCCTCCACTGGTCGGGCCGTCTCCCACACAGCGCTGAAGCTGGCCGCGTACATGTCGAAGATGCCCCCGTCGCCGTTGCGACGCAGGTGCCACACGGGCGCACCGTACGCGTTCACGCCCCAGACGTGCGTGTTGACCAACGCCTGGTCATCCGCCCGGTAGATGCTGTTGTAGAGGGTCGTCCCGTGCGTTCGCAGTTCGATTCCCGGTTCGTCGGCCAACGGCCGGTAGTGCATGAGGGCGAGGCGGCAACGGGATTCGATGCCATGCCCGAACCTCTCTTCCCGCCCGCGCCGCTGGATGTGCGGGCTGTCCGCGTCACCGACTGCGACACGGACCGCACAGCCTTCGGCGGCCCGCTCGCGCAAGAGATCGTTCAACCGGGGGTGGGCCTCGTGGAGGAACACGGCCGCGTAGACCAACACGTCGATACGCTCTCGCGCCGTGGCGAGGAGATCCACGAACACGGATACGGGGAGGTCCGCGCGCTGGTCGTACAGTGCTACGAGTTCCGGACTGACGGCGCGAGCGGCGCGTGCCTGTCTGAGGGCGGGCCAGAGGGCATGCACGTCTTCGCCCAGCGTCTCCGCGGCTCTGAGTGCTGTTGCCCGCCGGGGGACGCGCCCGAGATTCACCCATCGCTCAACACTCTTCGGGTCCACTCCCGTGGCCGTCGCCAACGCTGCGTGTGTCCAACCGCCTGATGCCATCAAGGCCCTCAACCGCTCGTTGCCCATGGGGACGTTCTACATGCCGTGGGACGTCCCGAAGTGACGAACGTACGAGGTTCCTCCGTCCCGGCGACCGGCAGCACGATCAAGGACGCAAGCAGTGCGGCGAAGGGGTACAGGATGAGTGACACGGTGACGGACGAAGCTTCCCACGCGCAGGTGTGGGAATACCTGACGTACGCGCCAGGGGGTGAGCGCTGTGCCGACTGCCGGAGGGTGATCGGATCGTTCGAGCCCGCCCGCCGGGGACGCGGGGGCGGCACGTCCGGGCCGCCCGTGGTGATCTACCGCCACACGGACATGGCTCAGTGCTCCGACCGGGCGGTGAGTGCGTGATGGACATGCAGACCTGGCGTGGCGCGCACAGGCGGGCGGACGACGCGCGGGAAGCCCTCGTGGCCGCTCTGGCCGCGCTCGACGTGCCTGAGGCGACGCGGAACACGGTGCGTCCCGTTGTGAGCCGCGACGGCACCCCCTGCGTACACCTCGGGCCGATCCCGGCCGATGTGGCGGAACGGCTGGCCGAAGCGCTTCGGATGCCGTTTTCCTGCTGAGGAGGGGCGGGACCCGAGCAGCCCCGTCCGGCAACGGCGGGGAGGCCGGCTCTGTGCGGGAGCGCGCCGCGCGAGGGGCCGGGTGCGGCCCGGATCCTCCCGCGGCGGCCCCCCGCGGTGCACCGGCCCGCGTACGCTCGGGGGTATGGACCAGCCCCAGCAGGACCGGCCCCAGCTGGACCGGCCGCAGCCGGACGCTTCGTACTGCCCCGCGCCCGCCGCGCCCGCCGGACGGGTACCCGGGCCGCCGTACGCCGACTGCCTGGAGTGCGGCGAGCCCACCGAGTACGGGGTCGCGACCCCGGGCGTGGTGCTGTGCCCGGTGTGCGAGTGGCAGGAGGCGCAGCGCACCGCCTGCTCCGGATGAATCGTCACTTCCCCATCAGCTCGGACACCTTCACGAAGCGGTACCCCCGTTTGCGCAGCTCCGGGACGATCTTCCGGATGGCCTCCTCGGTGACGGGGGCCGCGCTGCGGGTGCAGTGCATGACCACCACCGAGCCGGGCTTGACCCCGGCCAGGACCTCCTCGGCCACCGCGTCGGGGTCCTTCGCGAAGGCGTCGCCGCTGACCACGTCCCACTGCACGGCGGTCACCTTGGCGGGCGCCAGGGCCCGCAGCGCCCCGTCGTCGTAGCAGCCGCCCGGGAAGCGGAAGTAGGGCACCGTGTTGACGGCGCCCGCCTTCCTGAACGCCGCGAAGGCCTGCTCCACGTCCGACCGGGCGGCGTCGCCGTCGAGGGTGGGGAGGCCGTAGCAGGGGGACTTGAAGGCGTGGTGGCTGTACGAGTGGTTGGCGATCTCGAAGTTGGGGTCGGTGCCGATGGACTTCGCCTGGTCCGGGTACTCCTCCGCCCAGCGACCCGTCATGAAGACGGTCGAGGGGACCCGGAGCCGGCGGAGGGTGGAGATCAGCTCCGGGTTGTCGAAGTGTTCCCCGGACGCGGCCCGCGGCCCCTGGTCCGAGGTCATGTCGGCGTCGAAGGTGAGGGCCACGGCCTTGTCGGCGCGCTGGCGCGTGCGCTCGAAGACGGGCGTCAGGCCGTTCGGCCCGGGGGCCAGGGTGGGGGCCCGGCCCGGGGCGCCGGGCAGCGGGGACGCGGGTGCGGAGGGGGAGGCGGGCGCGGCCGTCGGGCCGGACGCCGCGTGGGTGCCCATGCGGGCCTGGCCGCCGTCCCGCGGCGTGCCGGCGCCGCCCCCACATCCCGCGAGGGCGGCGCTGAGCGCGGCCACGGCCGCCACTTTGCGTACAGAAAGGGTCACGTACGCAAAATATATGACTATGTGGCAATCGGACGTTTACGGCAGGGCCGGACGTCACACCACCGGGCCCCCGTGGGGACGGCGCGGGGGCCCGGTGACGGGCGCGGATCAGACGAGCTCGGCGCTCAGGGTGATCGTGGTGCCGGTCAGCGCCTGGCTGACCGGGCAGTTCTTCTTGGCGTCCTCGGCGGCGGCGGCGAAGCCCTCGGCGTCCAGACCGGGCACCTCGGCGCGCACGGTCAGGTGGATGCCGGTGATGCCCTCACCGGGCTGGAAGGTGACGTCCGCCTTGGTCTCCACCCGGGTGGGAGGGGTACCGGCGCCGTCGAGGCCGTGCGAGAGCGCCATCGAGTAGCAGCTGGAGTGGGCGGCGGCGATCAGCTCTTCCGGGCTGGTCTTGCCGTTCGCGGCCTCGGCGCGCGAGGGCCAGGAGACCTCGAACGAGCCCCGGCCCGAGGAGTCGAGGGAGACGGTGCCGGCACCCTTGAGCAGGTTGCCTTCCCAGACGGTGTGGGACGAGCGCGTGGTGGCCATGGTGGATCCCTTCGAAGGTATGGAAACGGCCGGGCCGCCAGAGCGCCCGGCCGTGCCAAACCTACTGCGACACCAGGGGTTTCGCGTCGCGGGCGAGCGCGGTGAGCCGCGATATGGCTCGGAAGTACTTCTTCCGATAACCGCCGTTGAGCATTTCTTCACTGAACAGCCGGTCGAAGGGCACCCCGGAGGCCAGGACCGGCACCTCGCGGTCGTACAGCCGGTCGGCGAGCACCACCAGGCGCAGCGCCGTCGACTGGTCCGGGACCGGGCCGACATCGGTCAGGCAGACGGCCGCTATGCCGTCGGTGAGGGCCCCGTAACGGCTCGGGTGGACCTTCGCCAGGTGCTCCAGCAGGCCCGGGAAGTCGTCGAGGCTCGCGCCCGGGGTCCCGTACGCGGCCTTCGCCACCTGCTCGTCGGTGAACGGCGCCGGGGCCTCGGGCAGGCCGCGGTGGCGGTAGTCCTGGCCGTCGATCCGCAGCGGCCGGAAGTGCGCCGAGAGCCCCTGGATCTCGCGCAGGAAGTCGGCGGCGGCGAAGCGGCCCTCGCCGAGCTTGCCGGGCAGGGTGTTGGAGGTGGCGGCCAGGGCCACGCCCTGCTCGACCAGCCGGCTCAGCAGGGAGGAGACGAGCACGGTGTCGCCCGGGTCGTCCAGCTCGAACTCGTCGATGCACAGCAGCCGGTGCCCGCCCAGGGTCTGCACGGTCTGCTGGAAGCCGAGCGCGCCGACCAGGTTGGTGAGCTCCACGAAGGTGCCGAAGGCCTTGAGCGCGGGCTCGGCCGGGGTGGCGTGCCAGAGGGAGGCGAGCAGGTGGGTCTTGCCGACGCCGTAGCCGCCGTCGAGGTAGACCCCGCGCGGACCCGCGGCCGGCGCGGCGGGCTTCTTCGAGAACCAGCGCCGCTTGCCCGCGCCGGTGGCGTGGGCCCCGCCCAGGCCGGCGGCGAAGCCGCTGAGGACGGTGACGGCCTCGGCCTGGCTGGGCTGGGCCGGGTCCGGGTCGTAGGTGTCGAAGCGCACCGAGTCGAAGCGCGGGGGCGGCACCATCTCGGCCACCAGCCGTTCGGCGGGCACCCGCGGTTCGCGGGCGCACAGGGCCAGTGGGCCCGCGTCGGCTATCGGGGGCTGCCCGGACGGGGCAGATCCGGAGGTCGAGAGTGAAGTTGACACAGCCCTTAACTCTACGCGGCGTGTCAGACTGCACCGATGCGACGCCTGCTCCCTGTGACCGATCAGACATCCGCCCCGTCCTCCCCGGACCCGGCCGACCGCGAGTGGTCGCTGGACGAGCTCGCGGACGCCTACGCCTATCCGGAGCTCGCCCCGGGCGCGCACTGGCTGCGGGCGAACATGGTCTCCACGCTGGACGGGGCCGCCCAGCACGAGGGGCGCTCACAGCCGATCTCCGGCGAGACCGACATGCGGATCTTCGGCACCCTGCGGGCCCTTGCCGATGTGGTGGTCGTCGGCGCGGAAACGGTTCGCCAGGAGGGTTACCGCCCGGCCCGCGCCCGGGAGGCCTTCGCGGCCCGCCGCGAGGCCGCCGGCCAGGGTCCCGCCCCCGCCATCGCCGTGGTCACCGCGAGCCTGGACCTGGACTTCACCCTGCCCCTGTTCACCTCCCCCCTCGTGCCCACCCTGGTGGTCACCGGGGCCGCCGCGCCCGCCGACCGGGTGGCCGCGGCCACCGCCGCCGGGGCCGAGGTCGTCGTGGCGGGCGAGGGGGTGGGCGCGGACCCCGCACAGGTCGTACGGGAGCTGGCCGCGCGCGGGCTGCGCCGCCAGCTGACCGAGGGCGGGCCCCGGCTGCTGGGGCAGTTCGTGGCCGCCGACGCGCTGGACGAGCTGTGCCTGACGATCTCCCCGACCCTCACGGCGGGCGGTGCCCAGCGGATCGCGGGCGGGCCCTCCGTCACGGTTCCGCACCGGCTCGCGCCCGCCGTCGTACTGGAAGAGGCCGGGTTCCTGTTCACGAGCTACCGTCGGATCTGAACAAGGGGCGGAATTTGTCGTTCCGCTTAGCTTCCGCCGGGCACATACCTGGGCACATATATCTGCGCAAGGCCCCGCGCGACTGCGGGGCAGGATGGTTTCCGCAGGGGCCGGCCGACCGGCCCCGGCCCATGAAGGAGAGGGCGTCCGTGTTCACGAGCGTATTGATGATCGAGCAGCCGCTGACCACGGTGGACGTGGACTTCGTCACCACCCTGCACGGAGACGACCAGGTCTCCTTCGTCGTCCTCATGCAACCCAGGGGAGACCAGGACCGACTGCTCCGCGCCATCGACGACGTAGCGCTCGGCGAGCTTCCCGAAGCCCTCCACGAAGGCGACGAGCCCGGGGGCGAGGCCGCCCGGGGCCCTGCCGCACAGGCCCTCGAACACTCCCTCGCGTCCCTGCGCAAGAAGGGAGCCAAGGCCGTCGGACAGATCATCGAGAACCACCCCCTCGACCACCTCAAGAGCGTCGTCGACGAGACGTCCGCCGACGAGGTGATCGTCCTGACCGCTCCGCACTTCGTCGAGGAGTTCTTCCACCGGGACTGGGCCTCCCGGGCGCGGCACAAGGTCGGGGTTCCGGTGCTCAAGCTCTTCGCCCACAACGAATAGGCTGGGGCGGCACAGCCCCACCGCACCCCCTCGATCCTGGAGCGACCTGAATGAAGCCCGGCCTGCCGACCGCGATGGAACGGCCCCACTTCATCGGCATCGGCGGCGCCGGCATGTCCGGCATCGCGAAGATCCTCGCGCAGCGCGGCGCGCAGGTGGCCGGCAGCGACTCCCGTGACTCCGAGACCGCCCAGGCGTTGCGCGCCCACGGCGCCACGGTCCACATCGGGCACGCCGCCGGCCACCTCGCCGACGACACCACCTGCGTGGTCGTCTCCAGCGCCATCCGCTCCGACAACCCGGAGCTGGCCCGCGCCGCCGAGCTGGGCATCCCCGTCGTGCACCGCTCGGACGCCCTCGCCTCGCTGATGGACGGCCTGCGCCCCATCGCCGTCGCCGGCACGCACGGCAAGACCACCACCACCTCGATGCTGGCGGTCTCCCTCTCGGCGCTGGGCCTCGACCCCTCCTACGCCATCGGCGGCGACCTGGACGCCCCCGGCTCCAACGCCCACCACGGCGAGGGCGGCATCTTCGTGGCCGAGGCGGACGAGAGCGACCGCAGCTTCCACAAGTACGCGCCCGAGGTCGCGATCATCCTCAACGCGGAGCTCGACCACCACGCGAACTACGCGTCGATGGAGGAGATCTACGAGTCGTTCGAGACCTTCGTCTCCAAGATCGTCCCCGGCGGCACCCTGGTCGTCGCCCACAGCCAGGACGGCGCCGCCGAGATCGCCCGCCGCGTCGCGGGCACGCAGGGCCTCACGGTCGTCACGTACGGCGAGGAGGACGGCGCCGACGTCCGCATCACCAAGATCACGCCGCGCGGCCTGACCAGCGAGGTCACCGTCCTGCTCCAGGACCGGATGCTCACCTTCACCGTCTCGGTGCCCGGCCGCCACTACGCGCACAACGCCGTCGCGGCCCTCGCCGCCGGCGTCGCCCTCGGCATCCCGGCGCACAACCTGGCCTCCGCCCTCGGCAAGTACACCGGCGTCAAGCGCCGCCTCCAGCTCAAGGGCGAGGCGGCCGGCGTGCAGGTCATCGACTCCTACGCGCACCACCCGACCGAGATGAACGCCGACCTGGAGGCCATCCGCGGCGCCGCCGGGGACTCCCGCATCCTGGTCGTCTTCCAGCCGCACCTCTTCTCCCGCACCCAGGAGCTGGGCAAGGAGATGGGCCAGGCCCTCGCGCTGGCCGACGCCTCCCTGGTCCTCGACATCTACCCGGCCCGCGAGGACCCGATCCCCGGCATCACCAGCGAGATCATCATCGCCGCGGCCCGCGCCGCCGGCGCCGACGTCACCGCCGAGCACTCCAAGGAGGACGTCGCCGACGTGATCGCGGGAATGGCCAAGCCCGGTGATCTCGTTCTGACCATGGGCGCGGGCGACGTCACCGATCTGGGACCCCGGATCCTCGCCCGGCTGTCGAACTGAGGGAGCGGGAACGTCATGGCGTACGAGGTCCAGAAGACGGACGAGCAGTGGCAGGCCGAGCTGACCCCGTCCGAGTACCAGGTGCTGCGCCTCGCCGGCACCGAGCCGGCCTTCCGCGGTGAGTACACCGACACCAAGACGGAGGGCGTCTACTCCTGTCGCGCCTGCGACGCCGAACTCTTCCGCTCCACGGAGAAGTTCGACTCGCACTGCGGCTGGCCGTCCTTCTTCGACCCGAAGGACACCGAGGCCGTCGAACTGATCGCCGACACCTCGCACGGCATGGTCCGCACCGAGGTCCGCTGCGCGAAGTGCGGCTCCCACCTGGGACACGTCTTCGACGGCGAGGGCTACCCGACCCCCACCGACCAGCGGTACTGCATCAACAGCATCTCCCTGAGGCTCACCCCGACCGAGGGCTGAGCCCCGGCCCCGCCCGCACCCGGCCCCGCCCGCACCCGGGCGCACGCGCACCGGGTGCGGGCGGTTCAGCCGGAGAGGGAGCCGAGGTGGTCCGCCAGGGTGCGGGCCGGGGACCAGCCCCGGGAGCGGGCCCTGGTGAGGTCCAGGACCACCGGGTGGGACAGCTGGTCCACCGCGTAGCGGCTCAGGGCGGGCTCGGAGCCGGTCAGGCGGGACACCGCCTCCGCCGCCCCGGCCGCCGTACGGGCCAGCGGGAGCGGCAGGTGCCGGATCCGGGCCCGCACCCCGTGGGCCCGCAGCACCGCGCCGACGGCCGCGTCCCGGCCGTACGGCCGCGCGTCCGCCACGTTGTACGCGCCCGGGGTCCAGCCCGCCGCCGCCAGGCAGGCGTCCGCCAGGTTCTGCACCGCCGTCAGGCTCAGCCGTACGTCCGGACCCGGCAGCAGCAGCGTCCCCGCCCGGACCCGGGACAGCAGCCGGGGCAGCAGCTGGGTGTCGCCGGGCCCGTAGACCGCCCTCGGCCGCAGCACCACCGCACCCCCGGCCAGGGCCAGCGCCTCGCCGGCCGCCTTGGTCCGGCCGTAGGCGTTCAGCTGGCCCTCCCGCGGATGGTCCTCGGCCACCAGCTCCCGCCCCCGGCGCGGGTCGTACACGCTGGCGCTGCTCACCCACACCACCGGCCGCCCCGCCGCCGCCCGCAGCAGCCGCGCCGTGCCGTCCACGTTCACCGCCCGCATCGCCGCCTCCGCACGCGAACCCGGCGCCGGGTCGCCGACGGCCGCCGCGCAGTGCACCACGAAATCCGCCCCGGCCAGGTCCGGCTCCGTACGCGCCGCGTCCCAGAACCGGTGTTCCCCCACCGGACCCGGCCGCCGCCCCACGCACACCACCGAGGCCCCCGCCGCGGCCGCCGCCCGGGCCACCCACCCGCCACAGAAGCCGCTCGCCCCCGTCACCGCCACGCGCGGCCTCACGCCCCCGCCCCCACCGTCAGCGAACGCCACCCCGGCAGCGCCGCCCGCCGGTCCACCCGGGCCCCGGTCACCACCGGCCGGTACGGGGCCAGCGCCTCCAGTACGTCACCCAGCAGCACCTCCGCCAGCCGGGCCCCGGGACAGGCGTGCGACCCCGCCCCGAACACCAGCCGCGCCACCCCCGGCCCGGCCGGGTCCCGCCCGTCCGGATCCCGCCGGTGCGCCCCCGCCGCGTGCCGCGCCACCAGGACGAGGCGGTCCCCGGCCCGTACCGGGCAGCCCCCGACCGTCCCCGCCGCCGCCGCGACCCGGGGCAGCACCGGCGAGGCCGCCGTCACCCGCAGCAGCTCCTCCACCAGCCGCGGCCGCAGCTCCGCGTCGGCGGCCTGCTCCCACAGCCCCGCGTCCGCGCACCAGGCGACCGCCCGCGGCAGCGCCGCCACCGTGGTGTTCACCGCCGCCACCGCCACCATCGCGGGCAGCGCCTCCTCCCCGCGGCCCAGCAGCAGCCGCAGCCGACGGGCCGCCCGCTCCGCGGCGGCCCGCGCCCCGGGCCGCCGCGGACCCGGCAGATGGCTGCGCACCGACGCCGCCGCGGCCCGCGCGGCGGCCTCCGCGAGCACGCGCGGCTCGGCCCGCACCTCCAGCAGCCCGCACACCACCGCCCCGGCCAGCTCCCGCGCCAGCGCCACCACGTCCACCTCGCCGCCCCGGGACAGCGGCGCGAGCCCCCGTACCAGCGACGGCTCCCACTCCCGGCGCAGCCGCGCCACCCCGGCCGTGCCGAGCCGCTCCGCGAGGGCCCGCCGGTCCGCCCGGTGCCCGCCCCCCTCCTGGTCGAACAGCACGCCCCCGGCCCCGCCGCCCAGGGCCGAGCGCGCGGCGCCGCCCGTGGTGCCGGCCGCCGTCCGGTCCAGCGGCAGCCGGGTCAGCGTCTCCCGGTACGCGTCCGCGTCGTGCACCAGCAGCGTCCCGCCGAGCCGGCGCACCGCCCGCCCGCGCGTGGCCGCGAGCAGCCCGAACAGCAGGGGATGGCCGCGCAGGTAGACCTTGCGGTCCCGGCGCCGGGCCTTGGCGTGGGCGTAGGCGTAGGCGTGGGCGTGGGCGTCGGCCTTCACAGCACTCACCGGACGTGGACCTCTTCCGTGTCGACGGGCCGGTAGCGCCGGTCCCAGTACCAGAGCAGGGTGCGCCGGGCACCCCAGGAACGCAGCCGTCGCAGGCTGCTCCGCACCACCAGGTGCTCGACGCGCACCACGCGCCCGCTGTGCTCCCGCGCCCGGTTGAGCAGGGTGACGTCCTCCGACCCCTCCTCCAGCCGCTCCCGCGGGGCCCCGCCGCAGCGCACGTACAGCGCGGCGGTGATGCCGAGGTTGTGGCCGTGGCACAGCACGTACGGGGCCCGGAACCGGGTACCGCGGTGCGCGGCCCGGTAGCGCCCGTACAGCGCGGACAGCCGGACCAGCGCGGGCAGCAACCGCGCCTCGGCGAAGGTGGGCCGCTCGTCGGGGCGCGGCACGCTCCGCCCGCACAGCAGCTCGGCGCCGCGCCCGAACTCCGTCCGGGCGACGGCCGTCCAGTCCCGGGCCGGCAGACAGTCCGCGTCCGTACGCAGCAACAGGCGCGCCCCGGCCCGTACCGCGTACCGGAATCCGGTGTCGGCGGCGGTCCCGGCCCCCGGCTCGGGCTCGGTGACCAGCTCGACGGGGAAGGGCGCCGAGCGCGCGAACTCCCGTACCGCCTCGGCCGTCGTGTCGGTGGAGGCGTTGTCGACCACCACCAGCGCGAACGCCCTGTCCCGCTGCGCGGCGAGCGCGGCCAGCGTGCCCGGCAGCGAGGCGGCCTCGTTGTAGGCGGGCACGACCACCCACAGGTCGGGCGTGCCCGGCTCCCGCCCCGGTGCCGCGTGGCCGCCCCACTCGTGCCCGCCCGACCCGTGCGCCGCGCCGCCCCGCCGGCGGGCTCCGCTCATGCCCCGCCCCCGCGCCCCGCCGCGAGGAGTCCCGCCGCGAGCTCGGACGCCGCCGCCCGGTCGGGCTTGCGCGAACGCCCCGACAGCGGGATCCGCGCGAACAGCAGCGCGTCCGGCCGGGCCGTGCCCATCCGGCGCAGCGGATCCGACAGCGCGGCCCGCAGGGCCGGTTCGGGGATCCCGCGCTGCGGCTGCACCACCGCGACCAGCCGCTCGTCCCCGTCGCCCGCCGGGACCCCGACGAGCACGCCCAGCTCGACCCCGGGCACGTGCAGCCCCGGCTCGTACAGGCCCGGGTAGATGTTCTCCGCCCTGCGCAGCACCATGTCCTTGCACCGGCCCTCCAGCACGATCCGGCCGGCTCCGTCCAGCCGCCCCCGGTCGCCCGTACGCACCCACGGGTCGGGCTCCTCCCCGAGGTAGCGGTCCCGGGCCGCGGGCCCGGCCAGCAGCAGCTGCCCGTCCCCGTCGGCCACCGCCCGGACCCCGGGCAGCGGGGCGCCGACCAGGTCGCCCGCCCCGGCGAAGGCCGCCTTCTCCCGGGACTCCACCGCGGCCGCCGGGAACAGCTCGGTCAGCGCGTACACCCCCCAGGCCTCGTCCGCGCCCGCCGTCCGGACCCGGTCCAGCAGCGCGGCGCTCGCCGGAGCCGACCCCGTCCACACCCGGCCGCCGAACCGGGCGCCCGCCCCCAGCGCGTCCCGCAGCTGCGGCGGGGTCAGATACGTGTCCCGGGGCCGCAGCCGGCGCAGCTGGCGGGCCAGCACGGCGGGGGAGCGGGCCGGCAGGGCGACGGGCGCCCCGCGCGTCAGGGAGGGCACCAGCACGAAGAAGGTGCCGCCCAGCACCGGTTCCGCGCCGTGCCCACCCGCCGCCGGGTCCGCCGTGAACAGGGACGCCACCGTCTCCATCCCGGCGGCCAGCCCGGCCCGGCTGTGCACCACGGCCCGGGGCCGCGAGGTGGTCCCGGAGGTGAAGACGATCACCGCGTCGGCGGCGTCGGTGCCCCCGTACACCGGCACGCCGGTGCGCGGCGCCCCCGTCTCCAGCGCGGGCGCACAGCCCGGCAGCCGGGGGCCGACCGTGGCCACCGGCCCCAGCCCGGCCAGCTCCGGCAGTTCGAGCCGGGCCCGCCGGGCCAGCGTTCGGGCCCATCCGGCGACCGCCTGCGCGGCGGCGTCCGCGAGCACCAGCGCCGGCCGGGCCAGCGCGAGGCGGGCCCGCAGCACCTCGGCCCCGGCCCCCGGGTCGAGCACGGCCCCGCGCAGCCCCAGCCGCCACAGCGCCAGCAGCACCGCCAGCGCGCGCGGTCCCGGCCGCACCGCCACCCCCACGGTGTCCCCGGGCCGCAGCCCGCGCGCGTGCAGGGCGGCGGCGTACGCGTCCGCCAGCTCGACGAGTTCACCGCGGGTGGCGCTCACCCGGGTGGCTCCCGTACGGGTAGCGGACAGCACGGCGGGCCGCTCGGGCCGGGCGCGCAGGGCGTGCTCCAGTCGGTCCAGCATCAGCGCGGGTCCGTTCCGTGCGTGCCGCTGCCCTGGTCGAGGTACCAGCGGGCGGTCCCGGCGAGCCCGTACGCCCGCAGCCGGCGCGTCGAGTTCTCGACGACCATCCCCCGGCAGCGGGTGATCCGGTCGGTGTGGCGGCGCACCGCGTTCAGGAAGAGCCGGTCCGTGGGCGAGGGCCGCCGGGGCATCCCGCCGACGGCCAGGTACAGGTCCGCGGTGATGGCCATGTTGTTCCCCGCGTGCATCCGGTACGGCGCCTTGAACCCGCCCCGCCGGGAGTGCTGCGGCCGCAGCCGCCCGAACAGCGCGGCCACCGCGACCAGACCCGCGAAACCGGCCCGGCCCAGCGGCCCGTGCTCGTCGCGGCGCGCCGTGACCCGCCCGCACACCAGCCCCGGGCGCTCCAGCAGCGCCGCCCGCGCGGCGCCCGTCCAGCCGGGCCGGGGCAGGCAGTCGGCGTCCGTCCGGGCCAGCAGGGTCGCGCCGCGCGCGATCGCGTACCGGAACCCGGTGTCCACGGCCGAGCCGACCCCCTTCTGCGGCTCCTCTATCACCTCCACCGGGAACGGCGCCCGCCGCGCGAACTCCCGCGCGATGGCGGCCGTACCGTCCGTGGAGGCGTTGTCGACCACCAGCAGGGTGAACTCCCGGTCCCGCTGCGCCGCCAGCGCCGCCAGCGTCGAGGCGAGCCGTGCCTCCTCCTCGTACGCGGGCACCACCACCCACATCGGCGCGCTCACGACTTCTCCCAGACCATCGTCATGATGCTGACGCCGCCCCCCAGGCCCACGAACAGCACCCGCTCCCCGGCGGCGAGGCCGCCGAAGACCCGGTCCAGCTGCACCCCGATGCTCGCGCTGGCCACGTTGCCCAGCTCCGGCACCGTCACCACCAGCTTCTCCCCGGGCACCCCGGTCAGCTCCGCGAACCGCTCCAGGTACGGCACCGTCACCTGATGCACCAGCACCTTCGCGAAGCCGTCCCAGTCCAGCCCCGTCCGGTGCAGCGTGCGGTCGATGACCGCCGTGCCCACCTTCTCGAAGACCCCGCGCAGCTCCCGCCCGTCCCCCCGGAAGTACGTGTACGCGTCCCCGCGCGGGTGCCGCGACCCGCCGCCCGGGATCCCTCCGACCTCCCAGTGCTCCGAGTGCGTCTCGGTGTCCACGTCCAGGATCCCGCCGCGTTCCACCGCCTCCACCACCACGGCCGCCCCCGCGTCACCGAAGGTGTAACCGGCGAACCCGCTGCGGAACTCGGCGAAGTCGGCCGGGTCGGTGCGCACCGCACGGCTCGGGGTCTCCCCGGTGACCACCAGCGCCCGGCGCGCCCGCCCGGCCAGGACCATGCTCCGGGCGAGGTCGATGCCGTTGACGAAGCTGTTGCAGGCGTTGGTGACGTCCACGGCGTGCGCCCGGGACCCGAGGGCGGCCTGCACGATGTGCGCGGTGGCCGGCTCGACCATGTCCCGGGAGGCGGAGGCGAAGACCAGCAGGTCCACGTCGAGCGGGGTGAGTCCGGCGGAGTCCAGCGCCCGGCGGGCCGCGCCCACGGCGAGCGTGGAGGCGAACACCCCCTCGGCCGCGATCCGCCGCGTCAGGATCCCGGTCGCCTGGGTCAACGTCCTCGGCGGGAGCGCGATGCCACTGCGCCGGGTCACCTCCCGCTGGAGGTCGTCGGAGGACAGGACGTCCTCGGGCAACAGGGCGCCGACGGCGGTTATCCCGGCGCGCGGCCGCGGGTCAGGCTGCTGAATGAACATGCCCTCACGATGACGGGCCGGACCGGCCCCCGGCCTGAGTACGGATGCTCAAGTACACGTGGTGCCCGCTGAGTAGGACGTCCGCCCTCCGCCTCGGACGGCACGAAATGACTGTCCGTCAATACCGTTACGGACGAGGGTGGTTGTTCGTATCGTGGACCGACGACCACGGGGGAGGACGAAATGGCGGTAGATCGTGGGTTACCCGGGCTCATCCAGCAGGGCGAGGAGTGGACGGACCGCTGGCTGAGCGCGGCCGTGCACCGCAACGAGCAGTTCGCCCGCGCGACCGCGGACGAACTCACCGAGGACCGGCTGACGGCGCTCGGCCCCTCGCTCGGGGTCGACCTCGTGGCGGTGGCCCGGCACGCGCGGGTCGCGGTACGCCGCGCGAACCTCCGCGACGGCCTGCTGGCCGTGCTGCTCACGGCCTGGGCGGTCACGGCGGCCCTGCTGGTCCACCGGGCCAGGCTCGACCAGCCCGTCGGCCCGGAGCTGCTCGGCGTCCTGGGCGTGCTCGCCGCCGCCTGGACGCTGGTCCTGGTCACCGAGCACCGGGCCCGGACGATGGTCTACCGGGTGATCGACGTGAACGGTCCGCCACCCGACCGGCTCGCGCCGCCGCTCGACCCGGAGCTGGAATCCCGGCTGCACGAGCAGGCCCGCACCAACGTCCTGCCGTACCACGAGCCCGCCGAGCGGACGAACCCCTTCGTCGGCAGCGGCGAGATGGTGGAGGACCGGGTCTGGCAGCCCATCGACATCAGCACCCCCGCCAAGGACCCCGCCGGCGGCGGCGAACTGACCATCGTCGGCTTCGACGTCGTCGACCTGCACGCCTTCGTGGCCCGGGAGATGGGGAACATCGCGGGCCTCGAAGGCCTCCGGGCCCGCAACCGGCTGTACGTGCGCGGCGCCATGACCCCGCACGCAGGAAAGGAACTGCTGCCCGACCGGCTGAGCGCGCCCCGCACGTCCATCCCGGAGGGGATGGTGGAGGCCGGACTGACCCGCCCGGGCCTCGGGATGCGTACCTACCTCTGCCTGGAGGGGGTCGGGCAGGGCGGCCGGGTGATCGTCTCCATGCACCTGCGCGCCCGCGTCCAGCACCCCCGGCTGAGCTGGGAGGTGACCACCCAGGTGGTGCCGCCGCTACGGGACGAGTTCCTCGACGTGCGCAGGCTGCGGCAGGACCCCTTCGGCCACTGGTGGTCCCTGTGGCGCCTCGCCACCGGGGAGTTCCTTCCCGCCCTGTTCAAGGTGCCCGCCCGGCTGTGGCGCCGGGGCCGGGGGCGGGCGCTGCGCCGCTGGCGGCTGTGGCGGGACCGGTGGGCCATCGGGAAGCGGCACGAGGAGTTCGACTACGGCGCCGACGGCAGCATCCGGGCGCGGGCGGCGGTCAGCCTGAGGCTGATGGAGTTCTCGGACACCAACGACGCCGTGGACTTCCTCCAGAGGCTGCGGCAGGGCGTCCTCACGGCGACCGAGCAGTTCCTGAAGGCCCACCACATCGACACCGCCTCCTTCGAGCAGGCGCAGCAGGTCATCAACCATCACAGCTACACCTTCCACGGGACCATCACCGGCCAGGGCTTCAACTTCGGCGGCCACGGCACCGTCAACCTCCCCGGAACCGGTACGGCCCAGGGGCAGGGACCGGGCCAGGCACCCGGCGGTCCGTCCCCGTCCCCGTCCCCCGCGCCGGCCGGTCCGTGAACCCCTCCCGCCGCCCGCCGCAGAGGAGTGATCCCATGGGCACCTACCACTTCCACGGGAACGTCGAAGGCCCCGGCAACTACGGCGACCACGGTGTGGTCAACATCGGGCCGCAGCACCAGGACGACCCCGCCCGCACCCTGCGCCTGGCCGCGGAACTCGCCCGGTGGCTCCGCGACGAGGGCGCGGCCGGCGACCGCGTCGACGCGGCCCGGACCCTGCACGGCGAACTGGAACGGGCCGGGGAGGAACGCCGCGCCCCCGAGCCGGGGCTGATCCGCCGCTGCCTGCAAACCATCACGGTGGGGCTGGGCGCGGGCAGCGGGGCCCTGGCCCTGGCCCGGGAGATCACCGCGCTGCTCGGCGGCTGAGGGGCCGTCACCCGGCCGATCGACGGCTGAACAGCCCCCGCAGCCGGGCCCCCGGCCCCGGACGCAGCCAGGCCCGGAACTCCTCCGCCCGGCTGCGGCCGAGCCGGGCCAGCTCCCGCTCGGCCTCCGCGAGGTGCTCGGACGGCAGTTCCCGTACGACCGGCCTGAGCACCTCCTCCAGCAGATCGGTACGGGCCTGCCGCCACAGCGGCCCGGCCTGCGGGTGGGCGGACCAGACGGCGAAGCAGTCCGCGAGGTAGCGCGGCGAACCCCGCAGCCGCTCCCGCACCTCCGCGCCGCGCGCCGCCTCCCGGTAGGCGGCCAGCAACGCGGCGTCCTCGCTCTCGAACAGCACCCGTACGGCCCCCTCCGCCCGCTCCTCGCCGAGCAGTCGCGCGGCGACGCCCGCACGGCCGGAGTCCGGGCCGGCCGTACGCGCCCGCACACCGTCCGGAGCCCGGCCCGGCGCCTGATCCGCCGTCCCGTCAGCCGTCCCGTCCGCCGCCGAGCGCGGGGCGGCGGGGCCGGGCCCGTTCCGGCCGTCGGCCGGGTCCGCGTCCACAGCCGCCCGGGCCGCCAGGGAGGGGACCGGGAGGTCCGGGGCGGGGGAGGCCGCCGGGGCGAGGAGGTCCCAGGTTCCGGCGGCGTGGTGGACCGCCTCTCCCATGGTGGCCAGGACCAGCCCGGCCTCGTCCGGGCCGGGCCGGCGCCCGCCCCACACGAGCCGCACCGCGGTCCGCAGGACCAGCGGCTCCGCGTACGGGGAGACCCCGGAGACCCGCAGCAGCGAGTCCAGCGCCACGGGCCGGTCCGGGGCCTCCCGTACGACCGCCTCCACCGCCGCGCACATCCGCAGGTGCGGCAGGGCCTCCGCCGCCCCCAGCCGCAGCCCCGTCCGCGCGAACAGCGCCCTCCCGGCGGCCGGATCGCCCGCCGCGAGCGCGTCCAGCCGGTCGAGTACGAGGGCCCGCAGGACCGGCAGCTCGTCGAGCCCGGCCCGCGTCTCCTCCCCGTACGCCCGCTCCGGATCGGTGAACAGCGCGAACGCCACCCTGCGCGCCACCTCGGGCAGCTCCCCGGTGGTGTCCGTTCCCTGCCGCGCGGCCTCCCGCAGGAGCCCGGCCAGCGCGTCCGGTTCCCGGTCCGGGTCGGTGAGCGCCACCCGCAGCCGGGCCGGAGACGGGTCCGGGTGCGCGGCCGTCCACGCCTCGGCCGCGGCCCGGCCCGCCGCGTCCAGCCGGATCCCGGCCCCGAGCGCGAGCGCGGCCAGCGGGCCGGCCTCGTACGGTCCCCCGGGCAGCTGCCGCACCTGCGCGAACAGCTCCGGCCGCCGCGCCAGCCAGATCCGCGCCGCCGTCCCCGCCCAGACGTCGAAGACGTCCCCGGCGGCCCCGCCGGCCGCCGGCGCGGGCCCGCGCCCCGGCTCGTGGATCCGGCACCCCTCCTCCAGGGCGGCCAGGGCGGCGGCCGTCCCCTCCCCGGACAGGACGCCCACGAGGCCCTGCGGGGCGAGCCCCGGCCGGGCGGTGTACGTGGTGAAGGTCAGCCACTGCCCGCGCTGGTGCGGCAGCACGCTGCACGCGAGCATGACCCAGCGGGCCACGGCCGCGCTGTCCGGCTCCACCAGCACGATCCGCGGCGCGCCCGGCTCCTCCACGAGCCGTCGCACGTCGGCGAAGAACGGGGCCAGCCACGCCTCCCGCGCGGCCACGAACTCCGCCAGCGCGGCGCCGTCGTGCCGCCCCGGGACGGGCACGGCGCCGAGCGGCGGCGGCGGTCCGCCGGGCGGGGTCCGCGCCGCCCACTGCGGCGACCCCCAGGAGGTGATCGGCAGGGCCCCGCGGACCGGGCCGGAACCGGCGCGCTGCGGCAGGTGCACGGCGTGCGCGTGGAAGCCCGTCCCGTCGCCGCCGGTGTACGCCGAGCGGGCCAGCAGCCGGCTGCCGTCGGAGAGCAGGCTCAGGCTCAGCGCCTCCGGAACGGCCCCGCCCGGCTCCGGCGCCTCGTACGCCACGAGCCGCTCCGCCTCGCGCAACAGGGCCGTCGGAACGCCGTCGGTGACCGCCGTGAAGCGCGTCCCGGAGCCGTCGGGTCCGGGCGGGGCCCAGCCGTAGTGGAGCTGCGGAAGGTTCACGCGCCCGCCCCCGCCCGGACCGCGGGCGCACCCGACATCGCGAACTCCTGTGGTTCCCGGGTCTGTTGCGCGGCCCGTGGTTCCCCGTACCGTGCCACTCCCGGCCCGGGCCCCGGTGCCGGCGGCGCGGCGCACGACGGACCGGCGGAACGGCCGTACTCGGTCCCCGCCATACGCTCTGCGCCCCCCGTGCAGTGTCGAGGAGGTCATTCCACCAGACGAACGGCACGCGCGGCAGGCTTTCCGCGCAGCCACCGCAGCGCCACCGCGCAGCCACCGCGCGGCCACCGCGCGGCGTTGCGCGGGGTTTTCCGTTCGCCCGCTGTACCGCCCCGCGTCAGCCGGGGATCTCCGTGCGGTACCCCGGGGCCGCTGTCCTTGGGGCGCCCCTCGACTCCCCTCCCCTCACCCCCAGAGGTCGTCACCCATGGCTGAACTCAACCGACGCCGGTTCCTCCAGATCGCGGGCGGAACCGCCGCCGCCACGATGCTCAACGAGAGCATCGCGCGGGCCGCCGCCATCCCCGCGCAGGGCACCACCGGAACCATCCAGGACATCGAGCACATCGTCGTGCTGATGCAGGAGAACCGGTCCTTCGACCAGTACTTCGGCTCGATGAAGGGCGTCCGCGGCTTCGGCGACCCGCGGCCCGTCCTCCAGGACAACGGCAAGTCGGTCTTCTACCAGTCCAACGGCACGAAGGACATCCTCCCCTTCAACCCGCAGGTCAACGACCTGGGCATGCAGTTCGTCGAGGGCCTCAACCACGACTGGGCCGGCGGACACCAGGCGTACAACAGCGGCAAGTACGACAAGTGGGTCCCGGCCAAGACGGCCACGACCATGGCGTACATGACCCGGAACGACATCCCGTTCCACTACGCCCTCGCCGACGCCTTCACGGTCTGCGACGCCTACCACTGCTCCTTCATCGGCGCCACCGACCCCAACCGCTACTACATGTGGACGGGGCACACGGGCAACGACGGCACCGGCGGCGGACCGGTCCTCGGCAACCAGGAAGCGGGCTACGGCTGGAAGACGTACCCCGAGCGCCTGGAGGCGGCCGGGGTCTCCTGGAAGATCTACCAGGACGTGGGCGACGGCCTGAACGCGGCCGGCGGCTGGGGATGGATCGGCGACGCCTTCCGCGGCAACTACGGCGACAACTCCCTCCTCTACTTCAACAGCTACCGCAACGCCCAGCCGGGCAGCGCCCTGTACGAGAAGGCGCGTACGGGTACCAACGCCAAGGCGGGCGAGGGCTACTTCGACAGGCTGCGCGCCGACGTCGTGGGCGGCACCCTGCCCCAGGTCTCCTGGATCGCCGCGCCCGAGGCCTTCAGCGAGCACCCGAACTGGCCGGTCAACTTCGGCGCCTGGTACATCTCCCAGGTCCTGGACGCGCTGACCGCCAATCCGGCGGTATGGGCGAAGACGGCCTTCTTCATCACCTACGACGAGAACGACGGCTTCTTCGACCACGTCGTGCCGCCGTACCCGCCGGCGTCCTCGGCCTGGGGCCTGTCCACGGCCGACGTCACCCGCGACCTCTACGCCGGGAGCGCCGGCTACGCGGCCGGACCCTACGGGCTCGGCCCCCGGGTCCCGATGATCGTCGTCTCCCCGTGGAGCAAGGGCGGCTACGTCTGCTCCGAGACCTTCGACCACACCTCGGTGATCCGCTTCATGGAGAAGCGCTTCGGGGTGCAGGAGCCCAACATCTCGCCGTGGCGCCGCGCGGTCTGCGGTGACCTGACCTCGGCGTTCGACTTCAGCCGGGCGGACGCCTCCCCGGCGGCGCTCCCGTCCACGGCCGGCTACGTACCGCCGGACCACAACGCCCACCCGTCCTACCACCCGGTCCCGCCGGCGACGGGCACCCTGCCGAAGCAGGAGGCCGGCTCCAAGCCGACCCGCGCACTCGGCTACAGCCCGTACGTGGACGGCAAGGCCACTGTGTCCACGGGCAAGTTCACCCTGACCTTCTCCTCCGGCCCCTCCCTCGGCGCCCACTTCCACAGCACCTCGGGCAACCGTACGGACGGCCCCTGGCCCTACACGGTCGAGGCGGGCAAGACCCTCTCCGACACCTGGAGCACCAGCAGCTCCACCGGTAACAAGATCGACCTCACGGTCTGGGGCCCCAACGGCTTCCTGCGCACCTGGAAGGGCCCGGCGAAGAAGGCCGGCCCCGAGGTCACGGCCCGCCACGTGGACGCCGCCGGCAACCTCGCCCTCACCCTGACCAACGGGGGCACCGCGGCGGTCAACCTCACCGTGACCAACGCCTACGACGGCGCCCCCCAGACCTTCAAGGTCAACCCCGGCGCCACCGTCTCCACCACCGTCGACCTGCGCGCGACGGGCCGCTGGTACGACGTCGGCGTCGTCTCCGACACCGACGCGACCTTCCTGCGCCGCTTCGCCGGCCACGTGGAAACGGGCGCCCCGGGTGTCTCCGACCCGGCGATCAAGACCGTCTGACCCGGTCCTCCGGAGTACGCAGCAGCCGCCGCTCCAGCACCGCGAGGTCGCCGGGGCGATGGCTGCGGGCGTACCGCAGCAGCAGGTCCCGGGCAGTGTCCGCAACGCGGCGCTGTTTGGGGTGGCGGGTGGTGAACTCCTCGCTCGCGAAGAACCGAACGGCCCCGTCCAGTCCCGCCCGGTCCGTCTCCCGCACCGCCCAGGCCAGATCCGCCGTGGGTGCGCCGGCCAGCAGCCGCTCCGGGCCCCGCTCCGCCAGCAGCCACGCCGCGTCGCGGGGTTCGTCCCGTACGGCGCCCAGCCAGCCGAACACCACCGCGAGCGGCACGCTCCGCGGCCGCTCCGGGTCCTCCTCGCCCCGGGCCAGCGCACGGGCGTACTCCCGCAGGACCCCGGGCGCCGCCCCGGCCCACCGGGCGCGGTGCCGGGCCGGGATCCCGTCGGGGGACAGCGGGTCGCGCAGCCGGACGGCCTCCTCGGTGAGGTGAGGGTCCTCCCAGGGCTCCCCGCACATGCAGGCGAAGATCCGGTCTTCGACGGCGTGCGGCCGGGCGGCGGTGACGGCCCGGATCTCGTCCGGGTCGCGGATCTCGTACGTACGCGGGTGGTGGGGGTGCCGGGCCCCGTCGGGCCGCGAGAAGTCCCCCATGACCAGCGGCTCCCGGCCGGATGTCGGTGTCACGGTGTGATGCTAGGCCCGCTGGGCAGGACGTACGGCGTCGGTTCCGTCCACCCCGTCACCGAGGGAGAACGCATGGCCATCGCCCACCGCAGGATCGGCACCGGGCCCGTACGCGTCATCGTGCTGCACGACTGGTTCGGAACCTCCGCGAACTGGGGTTCCGTACTGGACCACCTGGACCCGGAGGGGTTCTCGTACGCCTTCCTCGACTACCGGGGCTACGGCGAGCGCCGGGACGTCACCGGCCGCTACAGCCTCCCCGAGATCGCCGACGACGTACTCGAACTCGCCGACCAGCTCGGCTGGGACACCTTCTCCCTGCTCGGCCACTCCATGGGCGGCAAGGCCGCCCAGCAGGTGCTGGTCCGTGCCCCCGAGCGGATCGAGAAGCTGATCGGGCTCGCACCGGTCCCGGCCGCCCCCTACGCGATGGACGACCGGACGCACGCCCTCTTCCACGGCGCCGCCGAGGACCCCGAGAAGCGCCGGATCATCCTCGACCTGGTCACCGGCAACCGCGCGAGCCGCCACTGGCTGGACGGGATGGTGGCGCACTCCCTCGCGGTCTCCCGCCCCGAGGCCTTCGCGGCGTACCTCGCGAGCTGGCAGCCGGCCGACCTGTCCGCCGCCGTCAAGGGCAACACCGTGCCCGTGCTGGTCCTCGTCGGGGAGTACGACCTCGCCCTCACCGCCGAGGTGATGCGCGCGACCTGGCAGGCCTGGTACCCGAACTGCAGGATCGTCACGATCCCCGGCTCCGGCCACTACCCGCCGCACGAGACCCCGGTGGCCTTCGCCACGGAGGTGGAGGCCTTCCTGCGCGCCCGGTGAGCGCGGGACGTCACGGCCCCGACGGCCGGTCCCCGGGCCCGCCCGGCGGGGCCGTGATCTCCTCGGGCAGGCCCTCCAGGACGGCCGCGACGGCCTCGGCGGCGCCGGTGACCTCCCGCAGCGCTCCGCCGGACGTCCGGACCCGGTAGCGGCGTCCGTCCTGGAGCGGCATGACCATGGGCAGCCCGACACAGATCGGCGGGGTCGCGCGACGGCTGAAGCGGAGCCACTGCATGCTCAGACCGGGGGACAGGACCCGCAGCCGGGGTTCGCGGAAGGCGGCCTCGACGAGCTCGTGGCGCCCGGGGTACGGGAACGTGGCGGCGGACTCGCGCACCCACTCCCACCGGGCCGCCACCGCACCCGGACCCTCGACGGCTCCGACGGCTCCGGCCGCTGAGGCATCCCGGGCCGCGAGGAAGGGCCGGCGGGCGGTGAGCTCCGCCGGCCGGGCCCCCCGCATCCAGGAGTGCAGCGCCTCGACCACCGCGGACAGGTCCCCGGTGCCGCCCAGGACCGCCGGGCCGTCACCGTTCCCGGCGGGCCGGCAGTGGACGCGGAACTCACGCCGCCGGACGTCCATCGTGACGTACGCCACCCGGTCGCCGGCCGACACCCGCGCCGCCGCCAGGCGCGCGACCGGGATCGGCGGGACCCCGACGTCGAGCCCGTACCCGGCGCGGTCGGCCTCCGCCTGCAACGCGCCGCGCAGCGACCCCGCCCCGACGACCTCGGGGTAGTGGGCCGCGTACGCACGCAGGTGATCATCGTGCGGAAGCGCTTCGGCGGTGTCCTCGGGCATGATCCCGAGTCTGCCACCGGGGCGCCGTCCGGGGCGCGTTGTCGTCCGCGCCCCGGGCGGTGGGGGCGTCGTGCGTTCCCGTGGGCGAATACGCGGGCGGATACGCCGATGGGGGCCACGAGGAGAACCTCGTGGCCCCCATCGGGACCGAACAGGGTGAGTGACGGGACTTGAACCCGCGGCCACCTGGACCACAACCAGGTGCTCTACCAGCTGAGCTACACCCACCACGAAGGGCGGCGTACCGCCCGTTCGTTGTGCATGCACAGCATAGCCGATCGGACGGGTGCTCCCGCGACCGGTTATCCGGCGGCCCGGGTGCCGGCCAGGGTGGTGGCGAGCCTGGCCGTGACGCTGTCCGTGCGCAGGGCGGCGCGGGCCACCGCGGCCGCGGCCAGCGCCCGGATCACCGGGTGCGGCCTGCTGCCGTCCCCGGAGAGCTCCGGCTGGAAGAGGGTGGCGAGGAAGAAGGGGTGACCGGGCAGCTCCACGATCCGCACCTGCCCGTCCTCGTCGTGGCCCGTCAGCCGCAGCCCGTGTCCGGTCAGCGCGGGCAGGTGCCGGGGGGCCGGGCCGTAGTTGCAGTGGTAGCGCTCCATGGACCGTTCGGCGCCCAGCGAGGACTCGGCGAGCGAGCCCGGCTCCGCCAGGACCAGCCCCTCGTGCCCCACCAGCGAACAGGCCAGCGGCGCGATCAGCGGGTCCGCCGCCCCGGGGTCGTTCTCGGCGTGCGCGACGTCCCGCAGCCCGCAGACGTCACGGGCGTACTCCAGCAGGGCGTGCTGGAAGCCGCCGCAGGTGCCGAGGAAGGGGATGCCCTCCTCCCGGGCCACGCGGATCGCGGCCAGCGCCCCGGCCTCGCTGGCGTACGGGCTGCCCGGCAGCACCCACACGGCGTCGAAGCGGGCCAGCGTCCCGGCGGCCGCCTCGGCCTCCGCCTCCGCGGTCGGGATCCAGCAGGCGTCGAGGACGAGCCCGTCGCGCGCCTCCAGCGCCTGGAGCAGGAGCGGGATCCGGGTATGGGACTTCACGTGCGGGGAGCGGTCGCCGACGAGGGCGATCCGGGCGACGGGGGAGAGCGGGGCGGCGGTGGCGGTGGCGGTGGCGGTGGTCTCGGTGGTGGTCATGTGGATCATCCTGCGGGCCGATCCCACTTCAGCGCCAACGATTGTTCCTGCATCCTCGATAAGCGATGCTGATGACATCCTGGGGGCATGGACCCGCACCTGCTCCGCACCTTCGTCGCCGTGGCCCGCCTCTCCTCCTTCTCCGCCGCCGCCCGCGAACTCGGCTACACCCAGTCCGCCGTCTCGCAGCACATCGCCGCGCTGGAGGCCGACCTGCGGACCGAGCTGCTCACCCGTCGCCCCGTCGCCCCCACCCCCGCCGGAGCGCGGCTGCTGGAACACGCCGGGCCGCTGCTGCTGAGGCTCGACGCCGCCCGCGCCGACGTCCTGCGCCTGGCCGCCGCACCGCCCGGCCGGATCACCCTCGCCGCCTCCCCGCTCGCCGTCGGCCCCCGGCTGCTCGGCGCCCTGCCCGCCACCGGCGTCACCCTGCGGATCCTGCCCCCCGACGCGGTGCCCGCCGCCGTCGCCGCCGGGGACTGCGACCTCGGCCTCGTCGACGGCCCGGCCGCCCCCAGCGATCCGCTCCGGCTGCCCGACGTGGCGCCGCTGCGGGTCACCGGGGTGGACGAGGAGGAGCTGGCCGTGCTGCTCCCCGCCGGGCACCCCTTCGCCGGCCGCGACGCCGTCCGCCTCGACGACCTCGCCGACGCCCGCTGGCTCGACGCCCCCGACATCGGCCTGCCGCTCGCCACGGCCCGGCGCGCCCTGCGCTACGAGGGCACCGACCTGCGCGCCCTGTGCGCCCTGGCCGCCGCCGGACACGGCCTCGTCCTGCTGCCCCGCCGGGTCGCCGAAGCCGCCGGCGCGGGGGTCTGCGTACCGATCGCCGCCCCGCGCCTGGTGCACCGTACGGAACTGCTCGCGCCCGCCACTTTGTCCGGCGCGGCCGCTGCGCTCGCCGCCCGCCTCGCGGCAGGATCCCCGTATGACTCCTGACCCGGTCCACACCGACACCGCCCCCTTCACCACCGCCGACTACGCCGCCCGGATGGCGGCCGCCGCGCAGAGCGCCGCCGACGCCGGACTGGCCGGGCTGCTCATCGCCCCCGGGCCGGACCTCACCCACCTGACCGGCTACCGGCCCGTCGACACCGAGCGGCTCACCCTGCTCGTCCTCGCCGCCGGCCAGGACCCCGTCCTCGTCGTCCCCGCCCTGGAGGCCCCCGACGCGGCCAAGGCACCCGGCGCGGGCGCCCTGACCCTGCGCGACTGGACCGACGGCAAGAACCCGTACGGGATCACCGCACCCCTGCTCGACGTCACCGGCCGCTTCGGCGTCAGCGACAACACCTGGGCCCTGCACCTCCTCGGCCTGCAGGGGGAGCTGCCCACCACCTCCTACACCCCCCTCACCGACGCCCTGCCGATGCTGCGCGCCGTCAAGGACGAGCGGGAACTGGCCCGCCTCGCCGCCGCCGGAGAGGCCGCCGACGCCACCTACGCGCAGATCCTGCACGTCCCCTTCGCCGGCCGCCGCGAGAGCGACGTGGCCGCCGACCTGGCCGACCTGCTCCGCGTCCACGGCCACTCCCAGGTGGACTTCACCGTCGTCGGCTCCGGCCCCAACGGAGCCAACCCGCACCACGAGGCGGGCGAACGCGTCATCGAACGCGGCGACATGGTCGTCCTCGACTTCGGCGGCCTCAAGCACGGCTACGGCTCCGACATCTCCCGCACCGTCCACGTCGGCGAGCCCACTCCGGAGGAGCAGCGCGTCCACGACATCGTCCGCGAGGCCCAGCAGGCCGGGTTCGCCGCCGTCCGCCCCGGAGCGGCCTGCCAGGACGTGGACCGGGCCGCCCGCGCGGTGATCACCGAGTTCGGCTACGGCGAGCGGTTCATCCACCGCACCGGCCACGGGATCGGCGTCACCACCCACGAGCCGCCGTACATGATCGAGGGCGAGGAGCAGCCCCTGCTGCCCGGCATGTGCTTCTCCGTGGAGCCGGGCATCTACCTGCCCGGCCGGTTCGGGGTCCGCATCGAGGACATCGTCACGGTGACCGCCGACGGGGGCCGCCGCCTGAACAACGCCCCGCGCGAACTCGCGATCGTCGAGTAGCCCCTACGGCCCCTACGGCCCCAGCACCACCGCCGACTCACCCGGCAGGTGGATCCGCCCGTCCGGCCCGGGGTGTTCCAGCGGCTCCCAGGCGGCCAGCACCCGCACCCCGTTGCGGCCCAGCGCGATCGTCACCGGCTCCGGCGACAGGTTCACCGCCACGCGGACGTCGCCCCGCCGGAAGGTCACCCAGCGGCGCTCCTCGTCGTAGGCGACCCGGACCGCGGCCAGGTCCGGGTCGCGCAGGTCCGGCTGCGCGCGGCGCAGCGCGACCAGGGTCCGGTACCAGTCCAGCAGCCGGGCGTGCGGAGCCTCCTCGGGCTCCGACCAGTCCAGGCAGGACCGCTCCCGGGTCGCCGGGTCCTGCGGGTCCGGGACCTCCTCCGCCTTCCAGCCGTGCGCCGCGAACTCCCGGCGCCGGCCCGTGCGCACCGCCTCCGCGAGCTCCGGGTCCGGGTGGTCGGTGAAGTACTGCCAGGGGGTTCCGGCCCCCCACTCCTCGCCCATGAACAGCATCGGCACGAACGGCCCGGTCAGCGTGAGCGTCGCCGCGCAGGCCAGCAGCCCGGGGGAGAGGGAGGAGGAGAGGCGGTCGCCCAGCGCCCGGTTGCCGATCTGGTCGTGGGTCTGCGCGTAGCCGAGGAACCGGTGCGCGGGCGTGCGCCGCCGGTCGACCGGCCGGCCGTGGGTACGGCCCCGGAAGGAGGACCAGGTGCCGTCGTGGAAGAACGCCCGGGTCAGCGTCTTGGCGAGGGCAGCGAGCGGAGCCTCGGCGAAGTCCGCGTAGTACGCCTGCGATTCGCCGGTCAGGGAGCAGTGCAGCGCGTGGTGGAAGTCGTCATTCCACTGCGCGTGCAGGCCCGGCCCGCCCGCCGTACGGGGCGTGGTCAGCCGGGGGTCGCACTGGTCGGACTCCGCGATCAGGAACAGCGGCCGGGCCGTCTCCACCGCCAGCCCGTCCACCGCCGCCGCCAGCTCCTCCAGGAAGGTCAGCGCCCGCCCGTCGGCCAGCGCGTGCACCGCGTCCAGCCGCAGCCCGTCGATCCGGTAGTCCCGCAGCCACGCCAGCGCACTGCCGGTCAGGTACGCGCGGACCTCGTCGGAGCCGGGCGCGTCCAGGTTCACCGCCGCGCCCCAGGGGGTGTGGTGGGTGTCGGTGAAATAGGGGCCGAAGGCCGGGAGGTGGTTCCCGGAGGGGCCCAGGTGGTTGTGGACCACGTCCAGCACCACCCCCAGCCCCGCCGCGTGCGCCGCCGCCACGAACCGGGCCAAGCCCGCCGGCCCCCCGTACGGCTCGTGCACCGCCCACGGTGCGACCCCGTCGTATCCCCAGCCGTGCCGTCCCGGGAAGGGGCAGACCGGCATCAGCTCCACGTGCGTGACCCCGAGCGCGCAGAGGTGCCCGAGGCGGGCGGCGGCCGCGTCGAAGGTGCCTTCCGGGGTGAACGTGCCGATGTGCAGCTCGTACAGGACGGCGTCCTGCAACGGGGTGCGCGGAGCGGGGCCCTCCGGGGTGAGCGGTCCGAAGTCGACCACCGCCGACAGACCGTCGGGGCCGTCCGGCAGCCGCCGCCCCCGCGGATCCGGACGGACCGCCGGGTCGTCGCCCAGCCGGAACCCGTACCGGTCGCCGTCCACCGCCGGCGCCTCCACGGTCCACCAGCCCGCGCGGTCCGGGCCCGGATCGGGCGTCATCTCGTAGTCGGCGTCGTTCAGTCGCATGGCGACCCGACCTGTCAGCGGTGCCCACACCTCGAACTGCACGGACGGTCCCCTCGTCTCCGGCGGTGTCCAGCATGCGTAATCGTGCCCATCATCCCGGGCCCACCGCGGGAGTTCTGGACACTCCGCACCCGACGGGCCGACAATCACCCTGTGACGTCGAGTTTCGAGTTCCCCGCCTTCCCCGCCCCCCGCCTGTCCGACAAGGAGCGGGACCTGGCGCTGGGCCAGCTCAGGGAAGGCGCGGCCCTCGGGAAGCTGTCGCACGACACCTTCCTGCGCCGCATGGAACTCGCCCTCGTCGCCCGGCGCGCCGAGGACCTCGCCGTCCTCACCGCCGACCTGCACGCGCGCGGGCGCGACGAAGGCCCCTGGACCAGTCGGCTGTTCGGCTGGGTGGGCCGGGCGTCGGCTGTGTCCGCCGGCGTACGGCGCGCCTGGCAGACCGAACGGCTGCCCCGGCTGCTGTTCCCGCACCCGGGCGCGGGCCCGCTGCGGATCGGCCGCGACCCGGGCAACGGGCTGCGGCTCAGCCACGAGACGGTGTCGCGCGCACACGCCGAGCTGAGCCTGCGCGACGGGACCTGGATCCTCAAGGACCTCGGCTCCACCAACGGCACCACCGTCAACGGCCGCCGCGTCACGGGCTTGACCATGGTCCGCGACGGCGACCAGATCGGCTTCGGACGGATGCTGTTCCGGCTCTCGTCGGAGTGAGGGGCCGAGGGGTGGGCCCGGGGGCCCCGGGGGCTCCGGTGGCCCGGGTGGTCCCCAGCGCGGGGCAGGCCGGAGGATGGCGCCCATGAATCCCACACCCACCGTGCGTCCCGCCCGCCCCCAGGACCTGCCGCGCCTGGTCGAACTCATCCACGAGCACGTCGCGTACGAGCGGTCCGCGCCGCGCCCGCCCGGCCTCGCCGACCGCCTCGGCCCCCAGCTCTTCGCGCAGGACGCCCGGCTGTGGGTGCTGCTGGCCGAGGCCCCGGACGGCGAGGTCGCCGGATACGCGGCCTGTTCGGAGGAGTTCGCCTTCTGGGACGCCCGCTCCTACCTCCACATGGACTGCCTCTACCTCGCCGAGGACGCCCGGGGCCACGGCCTCGGCGCCGCCCTGATGGCCGCGGTGGCGGACCTCGCACGCGAGCGGGGCCTCGCCCACGTCGAATGGCAGACCCCCGACTGGAACGAAGGGGCGATCAAGTTCTACGACCGCCTCGGCGCGGCGTCCCACCCCAAGCGCCGCTACGCCTGGCCGGCGGGCTGACGCCCCGCCGCCCCGGGTCGGCCCCGGCGCTCCGGCGGGGAGCGGCGGGGCCGGGGGCGGTCAGAGGGCCCGGTGGGCTCCGGCCTTGACGCCGTCCACGAACGCGGCGAACGCTCCGGCGGCCACGTTCAGCACGGGGCCGCCGGGAGTCTTGGAGTCGCGGACGGGGACCGTCCCGAGGGAGTCGGCGAGGTTGGTCGCGACCTCGATGCACTGGCCGCCGTTGCCGCTGTATGAGGACTTGTACCAGTGGGGTTCGGTCGTCACGGAGTGCCCTTTCGTACCTTCTGGATCATGGCCACTGATGCCGCTTGGGAGAGCGCTTCGGCCTGCAACTGATGGTAGGCCGTCAGCACGGGGAGAACGGAAGTGCTTTCTCGCTCCAGGTGGCCGCGCTGCGCCGACTCGGCGTAGGAGATCAGGGCCCTGTTGGGCAGCGTCAGCACGGTGATGGGCAGGCTGAACGGCCTGCGCGCCCCCATGGTGAAGGGGGCGATCTGGAGCACCGTGTTCGGCAGCTCGGCGAACTCCAGCAGCCTCTCGAACTGTGCCTCCATGGTTACCCGGTCGCCCATGGGCCGCAGAATGCACCCCTCGTCCAGCACCGCGAAGATCAGGGGCGACGGTGACCGCGACAACGTGGCCTGCCGCTCCGCCACCAGCGCGACGCGCTCCGCCGCCTGCTCGGGCGTGATCGCCTGCCGCCGTACGGCATCGGCTTCCAGCGTTGCCGCGTAGTCGGGTGTCTGGAGCAGCCCTGGGACGACGCCCACTTCGTAGAGCCGGATCTCCGCCGCCTGCGCCTCCTGCCTGACGTACTCGGGAAACCCTTCCAGCAGTGCGGTGTGCCGTACCGCCTGACTCTGCCGCTCGAACCTGTCCCCGGTGCCGAGAGCTCTGTCAATGCTTGCTGCAAATTGGCGAGTTGGCGTACGCCGACCAGTTTCCACCGCAGAGACATGAGCCCCGGAGCAGCCCACCCGCTCGGCCAGCTCGGCCTGTGTCCAGCCGTGTTCGTCCCGCATCCTGCGTAGACGTGCTCCGAACGCGGCGCCCGGCGAACGATCGGGGTCCAGTTCCTTTCGGTACACCATGTGCACACCCAACTTGTCTGTCAGAGCCGGTAAGTTGAAGAGATTTCGACTCTAGGCCACGCTGATGCTCCTTGGTAGCGGAACGACTACGGAGAGGAGCGGCGGTGTACGACGCGAACGCACGCCCGCACCCGCAGGACCCGTTGGAGCCGGTCCCGACCCCCGGGTGCGGGGTCTGTGAAGCGCTGGCGGAGACCAGGCGGCTCGCCTGGGCGGTCGGGAACCTGTCCGCCGTCACGGTGCAGAACGCCGAGCTGGCGAACCACCCGCACACGTCCGGGGCGGCCCGGTGAGCGACGGCGGGTACCGGGACCGGGCGCGCAGGGGCAGGTGGGCGGCGGTGGCCGTGACCCTCGGGGCGGTCGCGTGGATCGCCTGTGTGGCGGTCGTCGTCGCCCGGGGCTGGGCCGCGTGACCGCCGACGGGCCCCGCTCGTGACGGGCGGGGCCGACCTGGTCCCCGGCCCGGTCTAGAGCCGCTCGTACGTGGCGAGGACCGTCCGGACCTGGTGCTCCACCTGTGTGGACACCGGTACCCAGCGGGCCTGGAAGCGGGCCGCGAACTCCTCGCACCACCCCGTCATCAGCCGGTCCAGGCCCGGCGCCGCCGGATGCCCCTGGGTCCGCAGCACCCGGAGCAGCATCGCGGCGGCGCGCAGCGACAGTCTGCGTCCGAACGCGTCGATGCTGCCGACCGCAGCCGCCGTGGCCTCGGCCGGGGCTCCGGACCCCGTCCACTCGGCCGTGATCCGGGGGATCAGCCCGAGCGTCCAGTCCACGGCGCGCAGCAGCGCGGCGGACCCGGGATCGGTGCCCCGGGCTCCGGAGCGCAGGCCGGCCACCCGCCCGGAGTCCTCGGTGAGCCGGCCGGCCAGCATCCGCAGGGCGCCGCGCGGGTCCGGGTGCGGGGCCGGGTCGTCCACCAGGTCCGAGGCCCACATGGGGACTTCGACGATCGCCGTCGTACCCGGGTGGCACCAGGTGCTGAGCCGAGTGTCCTCCGGGTGGAACGCCCCGGCGGGCCCGGCCCCCGTCTCCGGCATCACGAAGATGCCGGGCCCGGGGGAGACCCAGCCGGCCGCGTCGGAAGCCCCGGTCTCCACCGGGATCCGCAGCTCGGCGGCCGACTTCGCGAACGGCTCGGCGAGGCCGGGGACGTCCCGGGTGAGCTGCACCCAGGATCCGCCGAGGTCCGTTCCGTGCAGGGAGACCTGCAGGACGGGGCGCAGTTCGTCGAGGAGGGCCGTCAGCGTGAGGGTCTCGGGCGGGAGCCGGTCCGGGGCGAGTAACGACGGGGCCCACTCCGGCTGTTCGGGACCGGGCGGCCGGAAGAAGTTGTGGTGGTAGTCCAGCAGCGAGCGGGGGCGCGGTGTGCGGTGCAGCTCGGCGCCGTCCGGATCGGCGCAGAGCAGGAAGTGCCAGTCCGCCCCGCCACCGCCGTCCCGGACCACCCGCCGCGCGAGCTCCAGGGCGGTCGCCCCGCCGACGGGTTCGTTGGCATGGGCCCCGGCGACGACGAGCACCCGGCGCGGACCGCCGCCGGCCCGCCCGTCGACGGAGAGCAGCCACAGTGGCCGCCCGGCACGGGAGACACCGGTCTGCCGGAGCCCGGCGCGGTCGGGATGTTCGGCCACCAGCGCCCGGGCGGCCAGGGCGAGTTCCTGCGGGGTGGGGTAGCGCATGTCACGGAGGAGGGTCACAAGGGATGCCATGCCCGTCCCGCGCGCCCCCTACCGCTCGCTCAGTCCCGAATCTGCACCAAAAGCGCTGGCCAAAGCCTTGCCGTGGAACTGGTGGAGTCCGGTCGCGGCCGTGTTCGAGCGGATCGGTCAATCGCCGGTGGTGCGGCCCGTGCGGAGGGGCGGAGGGGCTGACGGGCTTCGGGCGCTTCGGATTCCGGCCTGTTCTCGGCAGTGAACGTCACGCCGTCGGCGGCGTCTTCCGGCTGCAGTACGAGCGGGCCGAACACCGGGTTGATCGGAATTTCGTACCCGGGCGGAGCCTGTGTCTCCTCCCAGTAGTACATGCCGAACTCCACGGTGCGGGAGCACAGGCCGTCGGGCCCGGTGGTGCAGGGGGCCCCGATCGCGGTGTCCGGGTCGAGGCCGGCGTCTGGAGGCCCGGGATCCCGTTGGTCTCCTCCCACAGCTGGAAGACGGCGCCGGAGAGCGGGGCGCCCGTGTTCTCGTCCTCCTTGAGCACCCTGACCGCCCCGGTGCCGGGCAGGCCGGGCCCGCCGCAGTCGGGCGAGCCGCCGGGGCAGGGCATCGGGGGGCACCAGGGGCCGCAGTGGCGCGGGGGACACCAGGGGCCGCCGTGGAGGGCCGGAGCGGCCGGAGCGGCCGGATGGGCGGGATGGGCGGGATGGGCCGGATGGGCCGGGCGGGCCGGATGGCCGTGGGGGATGAGCCACCCGTCCTGGGGGCAGACGGCGCCCGTGCCGCCGTCGCCGAGGGAGCCCCGCTCGGGAACGGCTCCGCCGCGGCGGCGTACGAGGGGGCCGAGGCCGGCAGCGCCGCCGTCGCCAGCCCGAGGATCCAACGGCGCCGCGGGACCCGTTTCCGGCGGAGTTCACCAGGTGCCATGGCACGGCATGATCGAGCCGGGCGCGTGGGGCGGGGCGAGGACACTCCCGTACAACGGCATTCCGTCCCCACGGCCACCCGGACGGGTCCGGGGCGGCTTCAGCCGGCTTCAGCCGGTGGATGAGGCCCAGGGCTTGCTCCTGGTGAGTGGGTTGTCTCCGTCAAGAGATAGACCCGGCGACGCCCGCGGACCCGCCACCGTGCCGGAACCCGCCTCTACTGCGCGGCACGACGAGGCCGCTGCTCGGTGGAGGGGTGGCGGGACCCTGGCCGGCCCGGATCAGAGTGGGTTTGGGGGGTTCCCGTCAGTCTCATCGTCTCCCCGTGACGGGCCGGCCCGTCACGGAAATCCGAACACCGACGGGAACCCCCCAAAAGAACGGTCCACGGGGAAGTGAGGGAGGGGCGGGTCCCTCAGAGATGCGAGTCCCGTCTCCGGCCAAGCCGCCAATCCGGCCCCGTGTGCGTGTCGGCGCAAGGCCCGGGGCGAACCAGACCGCCCGACACGACGACCAGAGCGCCCGGCAGGGCACAGGCGACTCACTGACAGGTGTGTCCGGCACCGTGCAACAGCGCCAGGCGGCGGTAGTCGCTGGGCGGCATGCCGTACGCGCGGCGGAAGGCCCGGCTGAAGTCCGCCGGGTGGCGGAAGCCCCAGCGCGCCGCGATCTCGCCGATCTTGGAGTGGCCGAGCCTCGGGTCGGCGAGGTCGGCCCGGCTGCGTTCGAGGCGGAGCCTGCGGATCGTGGCGGCGACGGTCTCCGGCTCCTCGCGGAAGAGCGAATGGAGCAGCCGTACGGATATGTGGTGGTGGGCGGCGATGGAGTCCGGGCCCAGCCGCAGGTCGGGCAGGTTGTGGTCGACGAAGGCCCGGATCCGGGCCAGCAGGGCCTGACGGCGGGTCTCGGCGGGCAGCGCGCCGGGGCCGCCGGACTGCACGGCGAGATAAGCGGCGCACAGATCGATGCCGACGGCGCCGAGGCGGGACAGCTCGGCGGGGTCGGAGTGCTCGGCGTGGGTGCGCAGCCCGGTCAGGTACGAGGCGAGCAGGGTGCCCGAGACGGTGCCGGTGGCGAGCCGGGTGCCGAGGAGCCGGTCGGCGTGGTTCTGGGGCAGCGCCAGGGTGCTCCGGGGCACCCGCAGCAGGGAGACGCGCGAGAGTCGGCCCTCGTCGAGAAACTCGCAGCTCAAAGGGTGCGAGGAGTCGAAGAGCGCCATGTCGCCGGCGCGGAGCAGGGCGTTGTTGCGGTTCTGCTCCAAGCCGACCGGGCTGCCGTGGACGAGGAAGAGGAAGTAGTTCTCCGGGTCCGCGCGCCGGATGTGCCCCGGGCCGCGCCGGGCGGACATCGGTGAGAAGGCGAACCCGGACAGGTCGGTATGGATGAGGTCGAGCGCCGTCGCCGTGCCACGGAAGTGCTCGATGTGCGGGCTGGTGATGGAGACCGGCATCACGAGGTCGCCGACCATGCCCGCCCACGACTCGAAACCGTTCCGCGCGCGGACGCTGACCGTCTGTGTACCTGTCACGAAGCCCCCGCCCCACGGTGATGTGTACACGTCCATAGTTGGCCGTCGGCGGGCCGTCGGGATAGCGCGGCGTCGGCCAACTCCCGCTCGTTCGCGGCCTGTCTGCGCTCGGTGCGCAGTCAATCTGCGCTCCGTGTCATCGACGCCGGCCGATGCCTCCCACACAGTGGTGGCCGGCACGGTGCCGAAGTGTGAAGCAGAGAGGCAACGCAGTGACGAAGCACGGAATCTTACGGTCCAACGGGCTGGGCAAGGTCCTCGCCGCCCTTGTCATGGCACTCCTGGCGCTCATGGCCGCACCGGGCGCCGCCGGAGCCGCCGACGGGGCGCGCGCGGACTTCGCGGCGCAGGCCGCGAGCGCCGGCCTGAACGCCGCCCAGGCCAAGAGCCTGCAGGAGCGGGTCGACGGCTACCTGGCGAGCACCAAGGGCACCCAGATCGGCGCCAACAAGATCGCCCTGCCCGGCGGTGAGCTGCTGCTCGCGCTGCCCGGCGAGCAGAAGGCTCGCGACCTCGGTGGAGCGGCGGTCCCGGGCGACACGGTGGGCGGCTGCCGCTACTCGTACGTGTGCGCCTACATGTACGAGAACTACACGGGTGACCGGCTCGACATGTTCACCTGCAACCACCTGTTCCGCATCACGTGGAACACGACCGGCTCGTGGATCAACAACCAGCGCTCGAACCTGTACGCGAGGTTCTACTCCCAGGACCAGGTCGTCCGCTGGACCTCGCCCGGCGGGCTCAGCTACGACCCCGCGGCCGACTGGCGCTGGGTCTGGTACGTGAGCCCCTGCTGACCCACCGGTCCACGCCCAACCCCGCAGCAGCCGCTTTCCGTCCTCGCAGGGGGAGGCCGAAGGGGACTCGGGCGAGCCGCCCGAGTCCCCGACGGGCACCCGGCGCCGGCCCCGCGTCTATCCCACCCGGACCAGGGCCGTGGCCGGCAGGCCGGTCAGGAGCTTCGCCAGCTCCACCCGTCCCTCGTGAGTGCCCCCGGTCGGAGTCCCGTGGACAGGGCGCCACCGGCCCGGGGGCAGGATCAGGGTGGTGCCGCTCCAGCCGCCCGATTCCGCCAGGCGGTGGGAGAGCCGGGTGGCCACCGCGACGAGGTCGGCCGAGCGGGCGAAGGCCACGCAGTGGTCGGCCGCCGGGCCGGAGGCCGTCAGGGGGGTGTAGCCGGAGAACAGCGCGGGCCGGTCGCGGCGCAGCCGGAGCAGGGCCGCCGTCAGCGCGAGCTTCTCCGCCGCGAGGCCGTGCGGGGCGGTGCCTGCGTCGAGGGCGGCCAGGGCCCCGCGCGGGAACGCCGCCGGGCGGCGGTTGTCCGGGTCCACCAGCGCCCGGTACTCGGTCTCGGAGCCCTGGTAGACCTCCGGCACCCCCGGCATCGCCAGGTGCAGCAGGGTCATGCCCAGGACGTTGGCGCGGGCCGCCTCCGTCAGGTGCCCGGGAAGCCCCGCCGCCTCCCCGGGTACCAGGTCCGCGATGCCGGCCTCGTACTCCTCGTCGGGGTCGGTCCAGGACGTCCGCAGCCCCGACTCCCGGGCGGCCTTCAGCAGGGCCGCCTCCAGCCGGGGCCCCCGGTCGGGGACGTCTCCGAGGCCGAGCGCGCTCTGCCGGGCCACCCACCCCAGCTGCGGGTCCCCGGAGCTGCCCGCACCCGCATCCGCACCCCCCATCTCCCCCGGAGCCTGTGACAGGGCCGCGATCCGGGCCCGTACGTCCGCGCTGCGCTTCGTGTCGTGCGTGGACAGCACCGTCCCCGTGGCGGGCCAGTCCCGTTCCAGCTCCGCGCAGTACGCGTGGAACTCCGCGACCGACACCGCCGGAGCGCCCGGCTCGCCGCCGACCTCGGTGGCCGACAGGAGCGGGGCCCAGCGGTAGAAGGCGCGGTCCTCCAGGGACTTGGCCCGCAGGGCGGCGGAGGTCTGGGCGAAGCGGGCCCCGAAGGCCGGGTCCCGCAGCACGAGTTCGCGTACCCCGTCCAGGCCGGACACCGCCACCGCCGCCACCTCGGCCACCTCCCCGCCCGGGTAGGGCCGGTACACCGGGTAGCCGATCAGCAACTCGCGCACCGCGGGGGCGAGTTCCGGTCCCGCCCGGCGTTCCAGCAGGGCCAGCTCGGCGGCCAGGTCGCCGGTCAGCACCTCCCGCGCCGCCTCGGCGGCGGTCGCCTCCCAGGAGGGCAGGCCGGTGGTGCCGGCGTAGGCGCGGGCGAGTTCCGCCGTGCCCGCCGGGTCGGCGAACAGTCCGTCGATGCGGTGCAGGGCGTCGTAGCCGGTCGTGCCCGCCACCGGCCAGCCGGGAGGCAGCCGCTCCTGGCGGGCCAGGATCTTCTCCACCACCACCCAGCAGTCCCCGCCCACCGCCGCCCGCAGCCGCCGCAGGTACCCCTCGGGGTCCGCCAGTCCGTCCACGTGGTCGACGCGCAGCCCCTGGAGCACCCCGTCGCGCACCAGCTCCAGCACCTTGGAGTGGGTGGCGGAGAAGACCCCGGGGTCCTCGACCCGCACCCCGATCAGGTCCGAAATGGTGAAGAAGCGGCGGTAGTTCAACGCGGTGCGGGCCTCCCGCCAGCAGGCGACCCGGTACCACTGCGCGGCCAGCAGCTCCGGCAGGGGCAGCCCGGCCGTGCCGGCCCGCAGGGGGAACTCCCGTTCGGTGTCACCCTCCCCGTACCGCAGCACCTCCCCGCCCGCGTCGACGCGGAAGCCGTCGGCCCGCGGCGGCTCCCCGAGCACCGGCAGCAGCAGCCGTCCGCCCCCCGCCTCCCAGTCGATGTCGAACCAGCGCGCGTACGGGGAGCGCGGCCCTTCCCTCAGCACCTCCCACAGCGGCCGGTTCAGGCGCAGCGGGTCCGGGACCGCCATGTGGTTCGGCACGATGTCCAGGACCAGCCCCAGCCCGTGCGCCCGGGCCGTCGCGGCCAGCGCCCGCAGGCCCTCCTCCCCGCCCAGCTCGGCCCGTACCCGGGTGTGGTCGGTGACGTCGTACCCGTGCGCCGACCCCGGCACCGCCTCCAGCGCGGGGGAGAGGTGCAGGTGTGACACGCCCAGCGAGGCGAGGTACGGTACGGCTGCTCCGGCCGCGGCGAACGGGAACGCGGGGCCCAGTTGGAGACGGTAGGTCGACGCGGGAGTGACGGGTTTCGGAACGTCAGATTCCGATTGACTGCTTGAATACTGCATGGTCATGAGAACGTACGTACCCAGCCCACGCGATTCCGTGCCATGACCCAATGCATCCGGGTGACTGCGTCGCGTTAAGGTCGATCAAGTGGTTGGAACCGTCAAGACCTATCGAAAAGTCATCGCCCTGACCGGGCCCCTGCTCCCGCTCCTCTCCTTCTTCGCCCGTCTGCCCGTCGCGATGTCCCAGTTCGGGAGCGTCCTGCTGGTCGCCGAGACCAGCGGCTCCCTCGCCACCGCCGGCATCGTCGGTGGCACCCTCTCGGCCGGCCAGGTGGTCTTCGGACCCGTCCTCGGCCGGCTCGCCGACCGCCACGGGCAGCGGCCCGTCGTCCTCTGTGCCGCCGCGGTCAACGCGGTGGCCACCGCCGGCCTCGTCGCCGGGGCCCTCGGCGGCCTCGCGACCGTCCCGCTCGCCGCGATCGGCGCCGTCACCGGCGCCTCCGTCCCGCTGATCGGGCCGCTCGCCCGGACCCGCTCCGTCGCGCTCGCGCACCGGGCGAAGTCCGACGAGAGCGTCGTGGGCGCCGTCCACTCGCTGGAGGGCACCCTCGACGAGATCTCCTTCGTCTTCGGCCCGGCCCTCGTCGGGCTCGCCGCGCTCGTCGCCCACCCGGCCGTCGCCCTCGGCGGCGCGGCCACGCTGGTCGCCGTGTTCGGGGCCGCGTACGCCCTGCACCCGACCGCCGCCGTCACGGCCGGGTCGCCCGCGCGGGAGCGGGGAGCGCGGGCGCGGGTCCGCCGGCCCGGGGTGGTCCACGCCGTCCGCGGCTCCCTCGCCCTCCAGGGCGCCATGTTCGGCGCCTGCCAGGCCGGCATCGCCTCGCTCACCGCGCAGTTGGGGGTACCCGGCCAGGCCGGGGTCGTCTACGCCATGATGGGCGTCGTCAGTGCCGTCACGGGCCTCGCGCTCGGCGCGCTGCCCGCCCGCTTCGGGCTGCGGATGCGCTGGAGGGCGGCCACCGGCGCCGCCCTGGTGCTCTCGACGCCCCTGCTGTTCACCGACGGCCTCTTGCCGCTGTACGTGGTCGTCACCGTTCTCGGCGCCGCCTACGCCCCGCACCTGATCACCGCCTTCGCGCTGACCGAACGCGTGGTCGAGCCGGCCCGGCTCGCCGAGTTGATGGCCTTCGCGGCGAGCTCCCTGGTGGCCGGACAGGCCGCCGCGCTGGCCGTCTCGGGACGGCTCGCCGAGGCCTACGGCCCCGCCGGGGCCTTCGCCGTGGCCGTGGGGGCGGCCGCGCTGTGCCTGGCGCTCGCGCTGGTCACCACGGTGCCCTCGGCCCGTCCGGAAGCGGCCGGGCCCTTCATCCCGGCCCAGCAGAGCACCTCGCCCTCCGACGTGTCCGGCCCCCGCGACACCACCGCCGGAGCCGCCGCGCCGACCGCCCCCGGAGCAGCCGCCCCCGGCGCGGGCGGCACCTACGCCGGGCGCTGAAGCACGACCAGGCACCGTCCCGTCAGGGCCACCCGGTCCCCGGCCGCGAACTGCGGCCCGGTATCGGGTGGCAGCACCTCCGCGCGCGCCGTGTCCACGACCAGCCGCCACCGTGCCCCGTGGCCCGCCGGGATGGTGAAGTCCTGCGGATCGGCGCCCGCGTTGAACATCAGCAGGAACGAATCGTCCGTGATCCGCTCCCCGCGCGAGCCCGGCTCGGAGATCGCCTCGCCGTTGAGGAACACGGTCAGCGCCCGTGCGTGCTGCGCCTGCCAGTCCCGGGCCCGCATCTCCTCACCGTGCGGGGTGAACCAGGCGATGTCGGAGAGTTCGTCGTGCGTGCCCTCCACCGGCCGCCCGTGGAAGAACCGGCGCCGCCGGAACACCGGGTGGTCCCGGCGCAGCCAGACCATCCGCCGGGTGAACTCCAGCAGCGCGGGCGGCGGTTTGCCCGGCTCGGGCCAGGTCACCCAGGACAGCTCGTTGTCCTGGCAGTAGGCGTTGTTGTTGCCGTCCTGCGAGCGCGCGAACTCGTCGCCGTGGCTGAGCATCGGCACGCCCTGGGACAGCATCAGGGTGGCGGTGAGGTTGCGCATCTGCCGTGCGCGCAGCTCCAGGATCTCCGGGTCCTCGGTCGGCCCCTCGATCCCGCAGTTCCAGGACCGGTTGTGCGTCTCGCCGTCCCGATTGCCCTCGCGGTTGGCCTCGTTGTGCTTCTCGTCGTACGAGACCAGGTCGTTCAGGGTGAAGCCGTCGTGGCAGGTGGTGAAGTTGATCGAGGCCAGCGGGCGCCGCCCGTCGTCCTGGTAGAGGTCCGAGGAGCCCGTCAGCCGGCCCGCGAACTCCGCGAGCGTGCGCGGCTGCCCGCGCCACAGGTCCCGTACGGTGTCGCGGTACTTGCCGTTCCACTCGGTCCACAGCGGCGGGAAGTTGCCCACCTGGTAGCCGCCCTCGCCCAGGTCCCAGGGCTCGGCGATCAGTTTCACCTGGCTGACCACCGGGTCCTGCTGCACCAGGTCGAAGAACGAGGACAGCCGGTCGACCTCGTGGAACTGCCGGGCCAGGGTGGCCGCGAGGTCGAAGCGGAAGCCGTCCACGTGCATCTCGGTGACCCAGTACCGCAGCGAGTCCATGATCAGTTGGAGTACGTGCGGGGACCGCATCAGCAGCGAGTTCCCGGTGCCGGTGGTGTCCGTGTAGTGCCGGGGGTCCTCGGCCAGCCGGTAGTACGAGGCGTTGTCCAGACCCCGGAAGGACAGCGTCGGGCCCAGGTGGTTGCCCTCGGCGGTGTGGTTGTAGACCACGTCCAGGATCACCTCGATCCCGGCCTCGTGCAGCGCCCGGACCGCCGACTTGAACTCCAGCACCTGCTGGCCCCGGTCGCCCGAGGCGTAGCCGTTGTGCGGGGCGAAGAAGCCGATGGTGTTGTAGCCCCAGTAGTTGCTCAGCCCGTCGTTGACCAGGCGGTGGTCGTTGACGAACTGGTGCACCGGCATCAGCTCCAGCGCCGTCACGCCGAGCTTGGTCAGGTGCCCGATGACCGCCGGGTGCGCGAGGGCCCCGTAGGTGCCCCGCAGCTCCTCCGGCAGGTCCGGGTGACGCATGGTCAGGCCCTTGACGTGCGCCTCGTAGAGGACGGTGTGGTGGTACTCATGGCGCGGCGGGCGGTCGTTGGCCCAGTCGAAGTACGGGTTCACCACGACCGAACTCATGGTGTGCGGGGCCGAGTCGAGGTCGTTGCGTGAGTCGGGCCGGCCGAAGTGGTAGCCGTAGACCTGCTCGCCCCAGCCGATCCTGCCGCTGATGGCCCGCGCGTACGGGTCGAGCAGCAGCTTCGCCGCGTTGCAGCGCAGGCCGCGCTCGGGCTCGTACGGTCCGTGCACCCGGAACCCGTACCGCTGGCCGGGCATCACCCCGGGCAGGTAGGCGTGCCGCACGAAGGCGTCCGTCTCGCGCAGCTCGACGGCGGTCTCCGAGCCGTCGTCGTGCAGCAGGCACAGTTCGATGCGCCGTGCGGCCTCGGAGTAGACCGCGAAGTTGGTGCCGGCGCCGTCATAGGTGGCACCCAGTGGATACGCCTGTCCCGGCCAGACCTGCATAGACAACGCTCTTCCCATCTTGGTCCGGCTGATCCGGCGTCGATCACGTCAATGCCAGATCTTCCCCGAAAGAGGGGCCGCACGCGTGGACTTGCGATGCTCCTGACGGGTGACCCGGAGAGCTGATATGCGGGTCAGCCGACTGTCCGGGCATCACATAATGAGTCAACGGGGGCCCGGAGAGCGGGGCGTGGAACCGTCCCGGCGTCCTTCGGGCTGCGTCGGGTCGCGCGCGCGGAGTACCCTTCCGTGATCACTGGAGACGGGCGTCCAGACGCAGAAGGCGGTGCACGGGTGAGCTCGGGAGGTCTGGAGCTGCCCCCTGGTGACGGCGGTCACGAGGGTGGCCCGGCGGATGCACCGGGGGGCGCGGCCGGGACGTTCGCGGCCGGGGCGGTGTCGCTGGCCCCGCCGTCGGCCGGGGACGACGTACGGGCCGGCGCCGAGCTGGACTGGGGCGCTGACGCGTGGAGCGAGGTCCGTACGCGGGCCCAGCGCGCGGGCCGCGCGTACATCTGGCTGAATCTCATCGAACAGCGGTTGAGGTCGGTGGTGGGCGCCGTGCTGCGGCCCGTCTACGAGCCGGTGCACGGCGGGGACGACTGGGTGGTCGCCGCCGCCGGGCCGGCCGGGCAGGAATGGGTGCAGCGGGCGGTGGCGGTCCGCGAGGTCAGCCGGCGCAAGGGCTACCTCCTCGACTCCGCCGACGACAACGTGCTGAGCTTCCTGACGCTGCCGCAGCTGCGGGAGCTGATGGTCCAGCACTGGCCCTGCTTCGAGCCGTACTTCGACGACCGGCGCGAGATCGAGCTGGCCTTGGACGAGCTGGAGGTCACCCGCAACGTGGTCTCCCGCAACCGGGCGCTGTCACGGCCGGTGCTGGAGCAGGCGGAGCGCGCCTCGGCGCGCCTCCTGGAGGTGCTGGGGGCCGGGGCGGGCAGCCCGACGGCGGACCGGCTGCCGATCGACGCGGTGGAGGACCTGGTCGGCGACCGGTACGCGGACGTCATCTCGGTCCACCCGGACCGGGTGCGGCTCCAGCGGATGCTTCCGGCGGAGGACCTGTTCGGGGGCGCGCGGCGGCTCGACGCCATCGGGATAGGCCTGAACCTGCTGGTGCAGAACTTCTCGGGCCGCCGGCTGGTCCGGCTCACGGAGGCGGGCTGCCGGGTGCGGCTGCTGTTCCTGAACCCGGCGAGCAGCGCGGTCAAGCGGCGCGAGCGGGAGCTCGGGCTGCGCAAGGGCGAGCTGAGCCGGTCGGTGGAGATGAACATCCTGCACGTGCGCCGGGTGCGGGCCGGCCTGAAGGACCCGTCGCGCTTCGACATCCACGTCTTCGACGAGACCCCGCGCTTCACCGCCTACCTGGTGGAGGGCGAGTCCTCGGGGATCGCGGTGGTCCAGTCGTACCTGCGGCGGGCCCGGGGCATGGAGGCACCGGTGCTGGTCCTGCGCGGGGGCGGGCGGGGCGGGCGGAAGGATTCCGAACACGGGCTCTTCCCGACCTACCGGGAGGAGTTCGAATCGGTCTGGGAGGACTCCCGGCCGGTGTCCTGACGGCGTCCCGCCGACCCGGCGGCGGCCCCGCCCTCCGGTGTGTCAGTGCCCCGTGGCAGGCTGAAACGCGTTGACCGATACACGGGGGAGGGGCGCGTCATGGAGGCGTGGCACGGGGGAACACGGTTCGAGGCCGGCGCCGGAACGGCGGCCGGGTGATGAGCTGGATCAGCGGGCCGCTGGTGGCCTTCGACCTGGAGACGACGGGGACCGACGTCGAGACCGACCGCATCGTGACGGCGGCGGTGGTGCGGCTGGGGCCGGACGGGGCCGTCTCGGGGGAGCGGACCTGGCTGCTCGACCCGGGGGTGCGGATACCCGAGCAGGCGTCCGCGATCCACGGCATCTCGACGGAGCACGCACGTGCGCACGGGGTGCCGGCCGCCGAGGCCGTCGAGGAGATCGTGCGGGCCGTGGCCGACGGGCTGGGCGCGGGGCGTCCGCTGGTGGTGATGAACGCGCGCTACGACCTCTCCCTGCTCGACCGCGAGTGCCGGAGGTACGGGGTCGCGTCGCTCAGCGAGCGGCTGGGCGGTGTACCGTCGCCCGTCATCGATCCGCTGGTGATCGACAAGCATGTGGACAAGTACCGCAAGGGCAAGCGGGCCCTGCACGCCCTGTGCGCTCACTACGGGGTCGCCCTCGACGACGCGCACAACGCCAGGGCGGACGCGGTGGCCGCGGCCCGGGTGGTGCGGCGGCTGGGGGAGACGCACCGGCCCGTCGGGCTGATGCCCCTGGCCGACCTGCAGGCCCTCCAGGTCCGGGCGGCGGCCGAGCAGTCCGTCTCCCTCCAGGCCTACCTGCGGCGCACCACGGACCCGGCGGCGGTCGTCGAGCCGGCCTGGCCGCTGATCCCGCGGCGCGGCTGACCGGGCCGTCCGGGAGGAGTCCCCCCGGGGGCGTCCGTCTTCAGTCCCGGTCGTCGGCGGGGTCGAGGTACTGGATGTGGAGGCCGCGGAAGTGGATGCCGCAGTCGACCTCGCGGCAGTAGTGGCCGTGCCGGGCGGTGGTGCGGGGGTGCGCCGGGCCGCTGCGGGCCACGTCGCGGAAGAGCTCGGCGTTGTGGCGGAACAGCGGGGCGCTGCCGGTCAGGAACAGGGTCTCGGCGTGGATGTGCTGGTGGAAGCGGTCGCGGTCGTCGGCGTGCCGGGGGTGCGTCCCGTCCGTCTCCTCCCGCTGCCGCGGGAGGCGCAGGTCCACCGTGCGGGGCCGGCCCGGTCCGAGCCGTGCGCGCAGCCGCTTCCAGTGCGCGGGGGCGAACCGGAGCGAGTGGTGCAGCAGGACCAGGTCGAGGGCACGGTCCCCGGGCGTCCGGCCCCCGGCCGTGCGCAGGGGCAGGTGGAACAGGGTGCGCGGTGAGGAGGCGGCCAGGGTCCACAGCCCGGCCATCAGCCGGGCGGCCTCCTGGTCGAGGTAGGCGTTCAGGTACCAGGAGTCGTCGAAGAGTTCCGCGTGGGCCGGGGGGTTCGCCGGGCGGACCACCCTGAAGGACTCCCGGCCCGAGCGCGCGTCGTGGACGGTGAGGTGCAGTTTCACGAGTGAGTTGATACGGCAGGGCTAGAAGGGATGCCAGCGCGTTTCCGCGTCCCCCTCGCGCAGCGAGGCCACCCTGCGGCGGAACTCGGCCAGGGCCTTGGGGTTGGACGGGGCGTGCTGGGAGACCCAGGCGCAGCTCGCCGTCTCGCGGGCGCCGCGCAGCACCGCGCACCCCTCCCACTCCCGTACGTCCCATCCGTAGGCGTCCGTGAAGGCCCGGTACGCGTCCGCGGGCAGCCCGTACCGGTCCCGGGAGAGCGCCATCACGACCAGGTCGTGCTCGCGCAGGTCGGCCGAGACGGTCTCCAGGTCCACCAGCACAGGTCCGTCGGGGCCCACGTGGACGTTGCGGGGCAGGGCGTCGCCGTGGATCGGACCGGGGGTCAGGTGCGGGGTGAGCGCGGCCACCTCGGCCGCGTAACCGTCGCGCCGGGCCCGCAGGTACGCCGCGTCCCCGGGGTCGATGGCGCCGCCGGCGAGCCGCAGCCAGCGTTCCACGCCGTCCAGCAGGTCGCGCGGGGGCAGGGCGAAGGGCGGCGCGGGCAGGGCGTGCAGCGGGCGCAGCAGGGCCGCGAGGTCCTCGGGGCCCGCTGGCCGGACCGCGTCGGGGAGCCGGTGCCACAGGGTCACCGGGTGGCCGGCCACCAGCCGGGGCGCGGGCTCGGCCGCGCGCACCGCCGGGACGCCGGCTCCGGCGAGCCAGTCGGCCACCGCCAGCTCCCGTTCGGCCCGGGGGAGCAGCCCCGCTTCGCGGCCCACCTTCACCACGAGGCCGTCGACGGCGAAGACCGCGTTCTCCCCGAAGGCGAGCAGTTCGGCGGCTCCGGTGAGGCCGGCCTCCGTCAGTACGTCCCTGGCCCGCGCCTCGTCCATGCCGTTCGTTCCGTCCTCTCGTGCCGCGCCGGACCGTGGGGATCCGGATCACCCGCGGACCATGACCGGGGGCCAGTCTCGCATTCCCGTCACGGCCCTTCGACGGGCCGCCGCCACCCGGTGGGGTGGTCCGCGGGATCCCGGTTGAGCGAGACGTTTCGTCTCGCTATGGTCGGGACATGACCTCAGCCAAGCCCGCCCACATCGCCATGTTCTCCATCGCCGCCGCGGGCCACGTGAACCCGAGCATCGAGGTGATCCGAGAACTCGTCGCCCGGGGTCACCGGGTCAGCTACGCCGTTCCCGCCTCCTTCGCCGACAAGGTCGCCGAGACCGGCGCCACCCCGGTGATCTGGAACTCCACCCTGCCCACCGAGGACGACCCCGACGCCTGGGGGACCGAGCTCATCGACCAGATCGAGCCCTTCCTGAACGACGCGGTCCAGGCGCTCCCACAGCTCGTCGCCGCCTTCGAGGGGGACGAGCCGGACCTCGTCCTGCACGACATCACCGCCTACGCGGCGATCGTCCTGGCCCACCGCTGGGGCGTCCCCGCGATCTCCCTCTCCCCGAACCTCGTGGCCTGGGACGGCTACGAGGAGGAGGTCGCGGCCCCGATGACCGCCCAACTGCGCGCCTCCGAGCGCGGAAGGGACTACTACGCGCGCTTCGGCGCCTGGCTGCGGGAAAACGGCATCGAGGAGGACCCGGACCGGTTCGTCGGCCGCCCGCCCCGCAGCATCGTCCTCATCCCGCGCGCCCTCCAGCCCCACGCCGACCGGGTCGACCCCGACGTGTACACCTTCGTCGGGGCCTGCCAGGGCGACCGCGCCGCCACTCAGGGCACCTGGCGGCGCCCTGAGGCCGCGCGGGGCAGGAAGCTGCTCCTGGTCTCCCTCGGCTCCACCTTCACCAAGCAGCCCGCCTTCTACCGGGCCTGCATCGAGGCCTTCGGCGACCTCCCCGACTGGTACGTGGTCCTCCAGATCGGGAAGTTCACGGACGAGGCCGAACTGGGGGAGGTGCCGGCCAACGTCGAAGTCCACCGCTGGGTTCCCCAGCTGGACATCCTGCGCCAGGCCGACGCCTTCGTCACCCACGCGGGCGCGGGCGGCAGCCAGGAGGGCCTCGCCACCGCCACCCCCATGGTCGCGGTCCCCCAGGCCGTCGACCAGTTCGGCAACGCCGACATGCTGGCCTCCCTCGGCGTGGCCCGCCACCTCCCGATGGAGCGGGCCGACGCCATCGCCCTGCGCGCGGCCGTCCTCGGCCTGCTGGCCGACCCCGAGGTCGCCGTGCGCGCCGAGGCCATCCGGGCCGCGATGGCCGCCGAGGGCGGGACGCGGCAGGCCGCCGACCTCGTCGACGGGGCACTGTCAGAGGCGGGGCTTAGGGTGCGCCCATGACGAAGAAGAAGTACGCGGCGCTGCTGCGCGGCATCAACGTCGGCGGGAACAAGAAGGTCCCGATGGCCGAGCTGCGCGCGGTCCTGGAGGGACTCGGCCACGGTGACGTGCAGACCTACCTGCAGAGCGGCAACGCCGTCTTCAGCAGCGGCGAGGGCGACCCGGACGCCCTCGCCCGGGGGCTGGAGGCCGCGATCGAGGGCCACTTCGGCTTCCGCGTGCCCTGCCTGGTCGTCGACGGGGAGTACCTGGCCGCCGTCGCCGGCGCCTGCCCCTTCCCGGCCGCCGAGCTGGAGGGCAGGCAGCTCCACGCGACCTTCTTCTCGGCGCAGCCCGGCCCGGAGCGCTTCGCCGCGCTGGACGGCGCCGCGTACCTCCCCGAGGAGTACCGGCTCGGGGACCGGGTCCTCTACCTCTACGCACCGGACGGCCTGGGCCGTTCCAAGCTGGCCGAGGTGCTCGCCCGCCCGGCCGTGGTCAAGGGCCTGGACGTGACCACCCGCAACTGGAACACCGTCGCCAAGCTGGTCGAACTGACCCGCCCCTGACCGCGGGCGTCCTCCGGTGCGCGCCGCCGTCCGGCCTCCCTACGCGGGAGCCACGGCGAGGACGATCTTGCCCTGGAGGTGGCCCCGCTCGGCGCGGGCGTGCGCCCGCGCGGCCCCGGCCAGCGGGAAGACCTCCTCGACGGCCACCCGCAGCGCGCCGCGGTCCGCCAGCCGGGCCAGTTCGGCCAGCTGCTCCCCGCTGGGGCGCACCTGCCAGGCGCCGGCCGTGACGCCCTGCCCGGCCGCGCGCTCCGCGTGGTACTCCCCGGGGAAGACCGCGCCGATGCGCCCGCCGGGCCGCATGGCCGGCAGGAGGCGGTGGCCTTCCGGGCCGCCCACGGCGTCGATCAGCACGTCCACCCCGCGTACGGCCTCCCCGGCGGCCGTGCGCGTGTAGTCCACGAACCGGTCGGCCCCCAGACCCAGGAGGAAGGCCTCGTGGCGCCCCGACGCCACCGCGACGACCCGGGCGGCGCCCGCGGTCCGGGCCAGCTGCACGGCGAGGTGGCCCACCCCGCCCGCCGCACCGTTGACCAGTACCGTGTCGCCCCCGCGCACCTTCACGTGCTCGAAGAGGTACTGGTACGCCGTCAGCCCCGCCATCGGCAGGGCGGCCGCCTCCGTGTGCCCCAGCGCGGCCGGCTTGCGGGCGAGGTTCCCGGCGGGGGAGACCACGTACTCGGCGTACGCCGAGGCCCGGCCGGGGAAGCGGACCAGGCCGAACACCTCGTCCCCGGCCCGCCAGCAGGTGACCCCGGCGCCCGTCTCCACGATCACGCCGGACACGTCGGAGCCCGGGGTGTACGGCAGCGGCCACTGCGGCCGGAGCGCCTCCGGCAGCACCGTGAAGCCCTGTCGCGCGTACCGGTCCACCGGGTTGACCCCGGCGGCGTGGACGCGGACCAGCACCTCGCCCGGTCCCGCCGCCGGCCGCGGCACCTCCTCGTACGCCAGCCGCTCCGGGCCGCCGAACGCGTGTACGCGTACAGCCTGCATCGTCGTCGTTCCCATGGTCTTCCCCCGACCTTCCGTGTCCGTGCACGCCAAAGAGGGCACCCCGTCCCGATAGAATCCGGAGCACTGCTCCGAATCGTAGGCGGAGCAGTGCTCCGTTTGTCAACGTCAGGAATCCCCATGCCAGATGAGCCCGCACCGCCGGGGCAGCGCGCCGACGCCCGGCGCAACCGGGAACGCATCCTCGAAGCGGCCCGCGAGGTCATAGGCGAGCAGGGCACCGACGCCTCGCTCCGCGACGTCGCCCGCCGCGCGGACGTCGGACTCGGCACGCTCTACCGGCACTTCCCGACCCGCGACACGCTCCTGGAGGCCCTCCTGCGCACCGGCTTCGGCGGCCTCGCCGCGCGGGCCGACGCCCTGGCGGACGCGGACCTGCCGCCCGAGGGGGCGCTCGCCGACTGGCTCGGCGAGTTCATCGTGTGGGCCGGCACCTTCCGGGGACTGCCGGCCTCGCTGGCGGCCACCCTCGCGGACCCGGAGTCCGCGCTGCACGCCTCGTGCCTGGGCATGCGGGAGGCGGGAGGCCGCCTGCTCCGGGCGGCCCAGGACGCCGGCCGGATCCGCCCCGACGTGGACGGCACCGACCTGTTCGCCCTGGTCAACGCCCTCAGCTGGATCACCGGCCAGGCGCCCACCCTCGCGGCCCGCCGCGCCCACCTGCTCGCCCTGGTCCTCGACGGCCTCGCCCACCCCGGGACTCGGCCGCACGGGTGAACCGTCGAAGGACTCGGTGCGGCGGGCCCGATGCGCTTGCGGGGGAAGCGGTGATTTTGCAGGCTGTCCGCTGCTGATCTTCAGCGACGGGCAGTCGGTCCGGACCCAGCCGCCGGCCGACAGCCGCAAGCCGAGGGAAGGAACCCGCCCCGTGTCCGACGCACTCTCCGACGACCTGCGGAAGGTCATCGACGACACCCCCGTCTTCGCGACCGTCGCCACCGTCCAGCCGGACGGCAGCCCGCAGCTGTCCGTCACCTGGCTCACCCGGGACGGCAACGAGCTGCTGTTCTCCACGACCGTCGGCCGCCGCAAGGAGATGAACCTCCGCAGGGACCCGCGGGTCACCGTCATGATCAACCCCGCGAACGCGCCCTACACCTACGCCGAGATCCGCGGCAGCGCCACCATGACCACGGAGGGCGGACAGGAGCTGATCGACGAGCTGTCGCGCAAGTACACGGGCAAGGACTACGCGGACTTCAACCCGGCGTCGGCCGACGACGCCGAGCGGGTCGTGGTCCGCATCACCCCCAGAAAGGTCGTCGGCTCGCTCTGAGCCGTCACACCCCGGCCACCGCGTCCAGCAGCGCGACCTCCCCCGGCGCCAGCCGGACCGAGGCCGCGGCCAGGTTCTGCGCCAGGTGGTCGGTGGAGCCGGTGCCCGGGGTCGGGCAGAGCACCGGCGAGTGGTGCAGCAGCCAGGCCAGCGCGATCTGCCCCGGAACCGCCCCGTGCGCCGCCGCCACCCCGGTGACGGCGGCCGCGCCCCCGCCGGTCAGGGCGCCGCTGCCCAGCGGGTAGTACGGCAGGAACGCGATCCCGCGCTCCTCGCACAGCGCCAGCACCTGCGCCGAGGACCGGTCCAGCAGGTTGTACGGGTTCTGCACCGCCGCCACCGGGACCGACTCGAGCGCCTCCCGCAGCTGCGGCGCGCTCACCGTGTCCAGACCGATGTGCCGGATCTTCCCCTCCTCCCGCAACCGCGCCAGCTCGCCCAGCTGTTCGGCCATCGGCACCGCCGGGTCGAAACGGTGCAGCTGGTAGAGGTCGATCCGCTCCACCCGCAGCCGCCGCAGGCTCGCCTCGCACATCCGGCGCAACTCCCCGGGCCGGCCCGCCACGTGCCACTCGTCCGGGCCGGTGCGCACCACCCCGCCCTTCGTGGCGACCACGAGCCCGTCCCCGTACGGGTGGAGGGCCTCGGCGACCAGCTCCTCGGCCAGCTCCGGCCCGTAGTTGTCGGCGGTGTCGATCAGCCGCACCCCCTGCCCGACGGCCGCGCGCAGCAGCGCCACGGCATCCGCGCGACTGCCGCGCGGCCCCCAGTAACCGGGGCCGACCAGCCCCCCGGTGCCGAGTCCGAGACGACGCAGCGGCAGGTCCCCGCCCAGGCAGAACACGGTGTCCGTCATGGCCCGACCGTAACCGCGCACGGCCCGTGTGCCAGGCTCGGGGCATGCGTTACATCATCATCGGCGCCGGAGCGATCGGCGCGACCATCGGCGGACGGCTCGCGGAATCGGGCCGGGAGGCCGTCCTCGTCGCGCGCGGCGCGCACGCCGAGGCACTACGGACGGACGGGCTCCGCCTCACCACCGCCGACGGCGCGCGCGTCCACCGGCTCCCCGTGGCCGCCGCACCGGCGGAACTGGGCGAACTGCGCCCCGACGACGTCCTCCTCCTCACCGTGAAGACCCAGGACGCCGTCGCCGCCCTCGACGCGTGGGGCGACGCGGAGGTCGCGGGCGGCGGGACGGCGGCCCAGCGGCTGCCGCTGCTGTGCGCGCAGAACGGCGTGGAGAGCGAACGCCTGGCCCTGCGCCGCTTCGCGCGCGTGTACGGGGTCTGCGTCTGGCTGCCCGCCACCTTCCTGGAGCCCGGCGTCGTCTCCGCGCTGTGCGCCCCGCTGACCGGGATACTGCACCTCGGCAAGGCGGCCGGGGGCACCGACCGGCGGATCGCCTCGGTCGCCGCCGACCTGGAGGAGGCGGGGTTCGAGGCGCCGGTCGTCGAGGACGTCATGCGGTGGAAGTACGCGAAGCTGCTCGGCAACCTGGGCAACGCGATCCAGGCGACCACCGGCCCCGAACCGGACCCGGCCAAGGCGGCACTGCTGCTGCGCGCGATCCGCGAGGGAAAGGCCGCCCTGGAAGCGGCGGGCATCGCCCACGCCACGGAAGCGGAGCAGGCGGCGGCCCGCGACGGCAAGGTCAACCAGCCCCCGGGCGTGCGCGGCGGCTCCTCCTGGCAGAGCCTGGCGCGCGGGACGGGGTCGGTGGAGGCCGACTACCTCAACGGCGAGATCGTGCTGCTGGGCCGGCTGCACGGGGTGGCGACGCCCGTCAACGACGTGCTGCGGCACGCGGCGAACATCTTCGCCCGGGAGGGCCTGCCGCCGGGGGCCATGTCGATCGCCGACCTGACGGCCCTGGCCGACGAGGCGGCCGCCCGCGTCTGAGGCGGCGGGCCGGTCAGGCCGTGAGGGCGGTACGCCGGGCCCGGCCGGCGGCGGCCGCGTCGTAGCGGCGCAGCAGGAGGCCGGCGAGTTCCGGGGCGGCGCCCAGGACCTCGGCCAGCACGTCCGCGCCGGAGGCGGCGGCGCCGGCCGCGATGCGGTCCGGGAGGCGGCCGGGAGCGATGACGTACGGGGCCACCGCCACCCGGCGGACGCCCTCCGCGCGCAGGGCCCGTACGGCGTCCTCCGTACGGGGAAGGGCAGCGGAGGCGAACGCAGGCCGCACGGCGCACCAACCGGTGTGCCGCCACTCCCGCGCGATTTCAGCGATCACTGCGATCGCCTCCGGGTCCGATGAACCGGCGGACGCGAGCACCACACCGGTGGTGGCGCGCTCCGCCGGGGTGAGGCCGAGACCGGCCTCCGCCAGGCGCCGCTCCAGGGCCGCGACCAGCAGCGGGGACGGGCCGAGTACGTCGGCCACCCGGACCGAGAGACCGCTCAGCCGGGTGCCGGCCTCCGCCAGCACCGCCGGGATGTCCGCCTTCGCGTGGAAGGCCCGCGTCAGCAGCAGCGGCAGGGCCACGACCTCCCGCACGCCGGACAGGTACAGCGAAGCGAGGGCCTGCGAGACGGTCGGGCCGTTGAAGTCCAGGAAGGACGTCTCGACCCGCAGCCCCGGCCGCAGCGACCGGACCCGCCCGACGAGGGCGTGCACGGTCGCCGCGTGCCGCGGATCGCGGCTGCCGTGGGCGATGACGAGGAGGGCGCGGGACACGGGACTCAGCTCTTGACCAGCAGTCCGCGGCTGCGCAGCACCCACCGCTCGACCGGGCTGAAGATCAGCAGGTCGATGGCGATGCCGACCACGAGGATCAGCAGGATCGCGAGGAAGACCCCGGGCAGGTCGATGTTGTTGCGGCCGTTCTCCAGCAGCTGGCCCAGGCCCAGGCCCAGGTCGGGGGAGCTGGCGATGATCTCGGCGGCCATCAGGGAGCGCCAGGAGAAGGCCCAGCCCTGCTTGAGGCCGGCGAGGTAGCCGGGCAGCGCGGCGGGCATGACCACGTGCCGGGCGCCGCGCAGACCGGTGGCGCCCAGGGTGCGTCCGGCCCGCAGGAACAGCGGCGGGATCTGGTCGATGCCGGAGACGAGCCCGTTGGCGATCGAGGGGACGGCGCCCAGCAGGATCACCGTGTACATCATGGCGTCGTTGAGCCCGAACCAGAGGACCGCCGGGGGGACCCAGGCGACCGAGGGCAGGGACTGCAGGCCCTGGAGGACGGGCCCGATCGCGGCGCGCACGAACCTGACGCGGGCGACGAGCAGGCCGAGCGGGGTGCCGATGGCCAGGGCCAGCAGGAAGCCGAGCAGGCCGCGCGAGACGCTGGTCCAGATCACGTCGAGCAGGGTGCCCTTGAGCCACATCGCGTTCAGGCTGTCCCACACGGCGCCCGGGGCGGGCAGCTTGGTCTCGTCGGTGACCTTAGCCGAGACCAGGACCTGCCAGACCACCAGCACGAGGCCGACGGCCAGCAGCGGGGGCAGGGCCTTCTTGGTGAGGATCTCGCGGACGGGGGCGCGGTGGGTCTGGACGGCGTCGAGGGCGTCGAGGCCCGCCTCCAGTCCGGCCAGGTCGTCGTGCTTGGCCGTGGCCTTCGCGGTGGTGTCAGTGCTGGCCATGGCGGCGGATCTCCCCACGCAGGTGTTCAGTGATCTCGACGGACAGCTCCGCGACGTCCGCGTCCTCGATGCGGCGCGGCTGCGGGATGTCCACGGTCCATTCCTTCGCGACCCGGCCGGGCCGGGAGGAGAGCAGGACCACGCGCTCGGCGAGGCGGACGGCCTCGCGGACGTTGTGCGTGACGAAGAGGACGGAGAGTCCCCCCGCGGCGGAGCCGCTGATGTTCGCTTCGGCCCAGATGCGGGTGAGTTCGCCGTGCAGGACGTCGCGGGTGATGGCGTCGAGGGCCGCGAAGGGCTCGTCCATCAGCAGCAGGCGGCTGTCCTGGGCGAGGGCGCGGGCCAGGGCCACGCGCTGGCGCATGCCGCCGGACAGTTCGTGGACGCGCTTGCCGTACGCCCCGCCGAGCCGGACCAGCTCCAGCAGCCGTTCGGCCTCCGGCTTGCGGTCGTTCTTGGGCACCCCGCGCAGGCGCAGGGCGAGTTCGATGTTCTTGCCCGCGGTGAGCCACGGGAAGAGGGCGTGCTCCTGGAACATCAGGGCCGGGCGGCCGCCGGGGGTCTCGATGGACCCCGCGGACGGCTTGTCGAGTCCCGCGACCAGGTTGAGCAGGGTGGACTTGCCACACCCCGAGGCCCCCAGGATGGTGACGAACTCTCCGGGAGCGACATCGAGGCTGATGTCGTCCAGGACGAGCTGCGATCCGGCCGGGCCGGAGAAGGACTTCGAGACGTGCTCGATGCGGGCGGCGTGCGTCTGCTCCGCTACGGTGCCCTCGGCAGCCTTGGCGAGCGTGGTGGCCATGGTCGTCACCTCCTGGGTTGCTGGACTACGGAGTTACTTGGCGCCGAGACCGGCGTCGGAGACCTCGGGCTTGCCCGCGGCCTTGAGGACCTTGTTCAGGAGCGTCAGGTCGTAGATGCCGGCCAGCTCCGGCTGCTCGATGAGCTTGGCCTTCACCGCCCAGTCGGACTCCGTCTTCAGCGTGCTCGCGAGCGGGTCGTCGGTGACGAGGATGGACTTCCACGCCGGGTCGATGACCTTCGCGTCGAGCGGCTTGCCGCTGTCCGCCGCCAGCTTCGCGTTCGCCGAGGCCTTGGCCTTGTCCGGGTTGGCGTTGATCCACTCGTTGGTCTTCACCGTGCCCTTGAGCACGGCCTCCACCACGTCCGCGTGCTCCTTGAGGAACTTCTGCGACACGATGACGTTCGTGATCACGAACTTCTTGTCGGGCCACAGGGCCGTCTCGTCGAGGAGGACGGAACCACCGTCGGAGACGAGCTTGGAGGCCGTCGGCTCCGGCACCCAGGCGCCGTCGATCGAGCCCTGCTTGAAGGCGTCCGGGGTGACCTTGTTGTCCGTGCGGACGACGGAGACGTCGCCCTTGCCGGACTCCGGGTCGACCGACCAGCCCTTCTCGGAGATCCAGTTGAGGAACGCGACGTCCTGCGTGTTCCCCTTCTGAGGAGTGGCGATCTTCTTGCCCTTGAGGTCGTCCAAGGTCTTGATCTTGTCCGGGTTCACGACCAGCTTGACGCCGCCGGAGGCGGAGCCGGAGATGATCCGCAGGTTCTGGCCCTTGGACTTCACGTAGCCGTTGATCGACGGCGAGGGGCCGATGAAACCGATGTCGAGAGAGCCGCCGTTGAGGGCTTCGATCTCGGACGGACCGGCGTTGAAGGACTGCGGCTTGATCTTGGTGCCGCCCAGTTCCTTCTCGATCAGGCCCTCCTGGAGGCCGACCAGAGCGGTGGCGTGCGTCAGGTTCGGGAAGTACCCGATGCGGACCTCGGAGGCGGAGAGCTTCTTGCCCCCGGCGGCGACGTTCGAGGCCGCGGTGTCCTTGGGCTCGTCCTTCTCGGCCTCGGAGCCGTAGCCGCAGGAGGCGAGGGCGCCGATCAGGAGCGGCAGGGCGGCGGCGGCGACGATGCCGCGGCGCAGGGCGGTGCGGGTGGTACCGGTGGCAGGCACGGGAGGACTTCCTCTCGTAGCGTCATGGCGTCATGACGCACGTCTTCGTTTCTGGAGCGGGGACGGGTACGGCTCGTGGGGGGTGAGGGCGCGCATGCGGTGCGCGTACGTCATCGCGCACATCGCGCCACCCCTCCCTGGCCGCTGCCGAGGACGCCGCTGCCCACGCGGCCGCCCTCCTTCGCGAAGGTGGAGTAGATGTCGGAGAGCATGGGTTAGAAGTCCCACCCTTCTTCATCCGCCTGGACGGTCGTCTTGGCCTGGGAGGCGAAGGAGTCGCCCGCCATGCCCGCCGCCAGGGTGGTGCCGTCGGCCGGGTCGATCAGCAGGAAGGACCCGGTGCGGCGCGAGTCGGCGTACGCGTCGAGCGCGAGCGGCTCGGCGGTGCGGACGACGACGCGGCCGATGTCGTTGGCCACCAGCTGGCCGGGGGCCGGGTGCTGGGAGAGGTCGTCGAGGGTCAGCCGCGAGGGGATCTCCTTGACGATCGCCTTGACCGTGCGGGTGGTGTGCTTGAGCAGCACCCGCGCGCCCACGGCCAGGGGCTGGTCGGCCACGTGGCAGACCGTCGCGACGACATCCTGCGTGGTGGCCGGCGCGCTCGCGGACGGCGCGATCAGATCGCCGCGCGAGATGTCGATGTCGTCCTTGAGGCGGACCGTCACCGACTGCGGCGCCCAGGCGATGTCCACGGACTCGCCGAGGGCGTCGATCCCCTCGATCGTGCTGGTACGGCCCGACGGCAGGACGGTGACGGCCTCGCCGACGCGCAGGACGCCCGAGGCGATCTGGCCCGCGTAGCCCCGGTAGTCGGGGTGCTCGGCGGTCTGCGGGCGGATCACGTACTGCACCGGGAAACGCGCCGGGCAGGCGGTGAGGTCGTGGCTGACCGGGACGGTCTCCAGGTGTTCCAGCACCGTCGGGCCGCCGTACCAGTCCATGTGCGCGGAGGGCTCGACGACGTTGTCCCCGGCCAGGGCCGAGATCGGGATCGCGGTGATCTCCGGGACGCCCAGGTCGGAGGCGTACGCGGTGAACTCCTCGGCGATCTTCGCGAAGACCGACTCCTCGTAGCCCACCAGGTCCATCTTGTTGACGGCCAGGACCACGTGCGGGACGCGCAGCAGGGCCGCGACGGCGGCGTGCCGGCGGGTCTGCTCGATCACGCCGTTGCGGGCGTCGACGAGGACCACGGCCAGGTCGGCGGTGGAGGCGCCGGTGACCATGTTCCGGGTGTACTGCACGTGCCCCGGGGTGTCGGCGAGGATGAACCGGCGCCGGGCGGTGGCGAAGTAGCGGTACGCCACGTCGATGGTGATGCCCTGTTCCCGCTCGGCCCGCAGGCCGTCGGTCAGCAGTGCCAGGTCGGGGGCGTCCTGACCGCGGCTCGCGGAGACCCGCTCGACCGCCTCCAACTGGTCGGTCAGGACCGACTTGGAGTCGTGCAGCAGGCGTCCGACGAGCGTGGACTTGCCGTCGTCGACGGAGCCGGCGGTGGCGAAGCGCAGCAGGGTGGTCGCCGCCAGATCGGCGAACTGCTCGGTGGTGCTGGTCATGTTAGAAGTACCCTTCGCGCTTGCGGTCTTCCATCGCGGCCTCGGACAGCTTGTCGTCGGCGCGGGTCGCGCCCCGCTCGGTGAGCCGGGAGGCGGCGATCTCGGTGATCACGGCGTCCAGCGTGGTGGCGTCGGAGTCGACGGCGCCTGTGCAGGACATGTCACCGACGGTGCGGTAGCGGATCAGGCGGGTCTCGGTGCTCTCGCCCTCCTTGGGGCCGCCCCATTCGCCGGCCGTCAGCCACATGCCGTTGCGCTGGAAGACCTCGCGTTCGTGGGCGAAGTAGATCTGAGGGAGTTCGATGTCCTCGCGGGCGATGTACTGCCACACGTCGAGCTCGGTCCAGTTGGAGAGCGGGAAGACGCGGACGTGCTCGCCGGGGGCGTGGCGGCCGTTGTAGAGCTGCCACAGTTCGGGGCGCTGGCGGCGGGGGTCCCACTGGGAGAACTCGTCGCGCAGGGAGAAGACGCGTTCCTTGGCGCGGGCCTTCTCCTCGTCGCGGCGGCCGCCGCCGAAGACCGCGTCGAACTTCAGCTGCTGGATCGCCTCGGTCAGCGGGACGGTCTGCAGCGGGTTGCGGACGCCGTCGGGGCGCTCGCGGAGCTTGCCGGCGTCGATGTACTCCTGGACGGAGGCCACGTGCAGGCGCAGTCCGTGCCGGGCGACGGCGCGGTCGCGGTAGGCCAGGACCTCGGGGAAGTTGTGGCCGGTGTCCACGTGCAGCAGCGTGAAGGGGACCGGCGCGGGCGCGAACGCCTTCAGCGCCAGGTGCAGCATGACGATGGAGTCCTTGCCGCCGGAGAACAGGATCACCGGCTTCTCGAACTCGCCCGCCACCTCACGGAAGATGTGCACCGCCTCCGATTCGAGGGCGTCGAGGTGCGACAGCGCGTAGGGCGCGTCGGTCTCTTCGTGCAGGTGAGCGACGGTGGCCGTCATGCCAGACCCCTCTCGGTGAGCAGAGCGTGCAGGGCCGATGCCGACTCCTGCACGGTCTGCGTGTGCGACTCGATGCGGAGGTCCGGGGATTCCGGAGCCTCGTACGGGTCGTCGACGCCGGTCAGACCGGAGATCTCGCCCGCCGCCTGCTTGGCGTACAGGCCCTTCACATCACGCTCGGAGCAGACCTCGACCGGGGTGGCCACGTGGACCTCCAGGTACGAGGTGCCCTCGGCGGCGTGCCGCTTGCGGACGGCCTCGCGGCTGTCCGCGAACGGCGCGATCACCGGCACGAGCGCCTTGACGCCGTTGCTCGCGAGGAGTTCGGCGACGAAGCCGATCCGCTGCACGTTGGTGTGGCGGTCCTCGCGGGTGAAGCCCAGGCCGGCGGAGAGGAACTCGCGGATCTCGTCGCCGTCGAGGACCTCGACGCGGTGGCCCTCGGCGCGCAGCCGCTCGGCCAGCGCGTAGGCGATGGTGGTCTTGCCCGCGCTCGGCAGACCGGTCAGCCACACGGTGGCGCCCTGGTCGCTCACGCTCATCTGCTTCTCCGTCGGTTCTCTGCTGTCCGTGGTCGTCATCAGCCGTGCAGTCCGCACTCGGTCTTGGCCCGTCCGGCCCACCGGCCGGCCCGCGCGTCCTCGCCCTCCGCCACCCGGCGGGTGCAGGGGGCACAGCCCACCGAGGCGTAACCGTCCATCAGCAGCGGGTTGGTCAGGACACCGTGTTCCGCGACGTACGCGTCCACGTCGTCCTGCGTCCAGCGGGCGATCGGGGAGACCTTGACCTTCTGCCGCTTCTCGTCCCAGCCGACCACGGGGGTGTTCGCCCGGGTGGGGGACTCGTCGCGGCGCAGGCCCGTCGCCCACGCCTCGTACGCGGCCAGGCCCTCTTCCAGCGGCTTGACCTTGCGCAGTGCGCAGCACAGGTCGGGGTCGCGGTCGTGCAGCTTCGGGCCGTACTCCGCGTCCTGCTCGGCCACCGTCTGCCGCGGGGTCAGCGTGATGACGTTGACGTCCATCACGGCCTCCACCGCGTCGCGGGTGCCGATCGTCTCCTCGAAGTGGTAGCCCGTGTCCAGGAAGACGACGTCCACGCCGGGGAAGGCGCGGGAGGCCAGGTGGGCGACCACCGCGTCCTCCATGGAGGAGGTCACGGCGAACTTCCCGCCGAAGGTCTGCGCCGCCCACGTGAGGATCTCCAGTGCGGAGGCGTCCTCCAGGTCCCGGCCCGCCCGCTCGGCCAGTTCCTTCAGTTCCGTGAGACGGGTGTCTTGAACGGTGGTCATATCTCGTCCCCTCCAGCGGTGTTGGACCGGACACCCCGGGCCAGCAGCCCGAGGTACTTCAGCTGGAAGGCTCGGTTGCAGGCCCTGCATTCCCAGGCGCCGTGACCCGTCTCGTGGGGAAACAGGTCCTCGTCGCCGCAGTAAGGGCAGTAGAACGGTGCGGCGCGCTCGCTCATGAGAGGTCCTCGTCGGCGGCGCGGCCCACCCAGGCGGCGAAGCGCTCGCCGTCCTCGCGCTGCTCCTGGAAGCGCGTGACGACCCGCTCGACGTAGTCCGGCAGCCCGGCCGAGGTGACCTTGAGGCCTCGGACCTTGCGGCCGAAGCCGGCCTCCAGGCCGAGGGCGCCGCCCAGGTGGACCTGGTAGCCCTCCACCTGCTCGCCGTCGTCGTCCAGGACCAGCTGGCCCTTGAGACCGATGTCCGCCACCTGGATACGGGCGCAGGCGTTCGGGCAGCCGTTGATGTTGATGGTGAGCGGCTCGGCGAAGTCCGGCAGGCGGCGCTCCAGTTCGTCGATGAGCGAGGCGCCGCGCGCCTTGGTCTCGACGATGGCCAGCTTGCAGAACTCGATGCCGGTGCACGCCATGGTGCCGCGGCGGAACGGGGACGGCTTGACCCGCAGGTCCAGCGCCTCCAGCGCCTCGACGACCGAGTCCACCCGGTCCGCCTCGATGTCGAGCACGATCATCTTCTGCTCGGCGGTGGTGCGCAGGCGGCCGGAGCCGTGCTGCTCGGCGACGTCGGCGATCTTGGTGAGGGTGGCGCCGTCCACGCGGCCGACACGGGGGGCGAAGCCGACGTAGAACCTGCCGTCCTGCTGCTGGTGGACGCCGACATGGTCGCGCCACTGGCCGCTGGGCTGCTCGGGTGCGGGGCCGTCGGTCAGCTTGCGCTTCAGGTACTCGTCCTCCAGGACCTGGCGGAACTTGGCCGGACCCCAGTCGGCGACGAGGAACTTCAGGCGGGCGCGGGTGCGCAGGCGCCGGTAGCCGTAGTCGCGGAAGATCGAGATGACGCCCTCGTAGACGTCCGGGACCTCGTCGAGCGAGACCCAGGTGCCCAGACGGACGCCCAGCTTGGGGTTGGTGGACAGGCCGCCGCCGACCCAGACGTCGAAGCCGGGACCGTGCTCGGGGTGGTTCACGCCGACGAAGGCGATGTCGTTGATCTCGTGCGCCACGTCGAGCAGCGGCGAGCCGGAGACCGCCGACTTGAACTTGCGGGGCAGGTTGGAGAAGTCCGGGTTGCCGACGATGCGGCGGTAGATCTCGTCGATGGCGGGGGTGCCGTCGATGATCTCGTCCTGGGCGATGCCGGCGACGGGCGAGCCGAGGATGACGCGGGGCGTGTCACCGCAGGCCTCGGTGGTCGAGAGGCCGACGGCCTCCAGGCGGCGCCAGATCTCCGGGACGTCCTCGATCCGGATCCAGTGGTACTGCACGTTCTGGCGGTCCGTGAGGTCCGCGGTGCCGCGCGCGAACTCCTCGGAGATCTCGCCGATGACGCGGAGCTGCTCGGTGGTCAGCCGGCCGCCGTCTATGCGGACGCGCAGCATGAAGTACTTGTCGTCCAGCTCCTCCGGCTCCAGGATCGCGGTCTTGCCGCCGTCGATCCCGGGCTTGCGCTGGGTGTAGAGGCCCCACCAGCGCATGCGGCCGCGCAGGTCGTTGGGGTCGATCGAGTCGAAGCCGGCCTTGGAGTAGATCGTCTCAATGCGTGTCCGCACGTTGAGACCGTCGTCGTCCTTCTTGAACTGCTCGTTGCCGTTGAGGGGCGTGTGGTGTCCGACGGCCCACTGGCCCTCGCCGCGGTGACGGCCGGTCTTGCGGCGCGCTGCGGCTGCGGGGGCGGCTGCGGGCGTTTCGGGGGTGGCGGCCATGACGGGTACGTCCTTCTTCAACGGCTCAAGGCGGGGGCAGGGGGGAAGCGGCGGCGCGCCCCTGTCACGCTGGAGTCTCTGAGCAGGTGTGGCTGATTACCGCCCTTTTGCCGGGTTTGCCGGCGAGCGTGGGCGGTGTTCGGCCTCAAGGGGCTTGCGGGTGATCGACGTGTCCGCGGCAGCGGGGACTACGGCGATGTGCGGCGGTGGCTGGTTCCGTCAGCGTGCCGGACAGATGGCGCTGGACATGCGGCCGAGGTCGACGTGCCGCCGACTCACCAAGGCAATTCCAGCTCCATTCATGGCGGAAGCGTGTCATGCGCCGATTGGAGGAGTCCACTAGTGTCCACGATCCGGACGAAGTCGTCCCGAATCCTGGGACCGCGTGATCGGCGTCACCCCGGAGGGGGCTTTCGCGCAGGTGGGAGCGGGTGTTCCGGGGATCGGCCTGGCGGCCCCCACGAGGGGCGGAATCCGGCCTCCGGATCGTCTCCACGCTACCCCGGGGCGGGGCGGGGCGGGGCGGGGCGGGGCGGGGCGGGGCGGGGCTCGGCCGGGGCGGGCCCGGATGCGCCGGAGCCCGGGTCCCCGTGGCGGGGACCCGGGCTCCGGTGGGCGCGGCGTGAGGTGCCGCGTGCGGGTGCCGCATACGGGTGCGGTGCGGTGCGCGGGTGCGGTGCGCGGAGGGGGCCTACGCGCCCGGCCAGGGGCCCGGGGTCAGGGTCTCCTGCTTCTCCTCGGTCTCGGTCCTGAACACCTTGAAGCCGCGGCGCTGGTAGTTGGCCATCGCCGTCGGGCCGTCCTGGCTGCAGGTGTGGACCCAGACCCGCCGGGTCCGCTCCCGCTCCGGCCAGCGGTCCGCGAGGTCCCAGGCGCGGGCGACTCCCAGCGACAGAAGGTGTCCGCCGATGCGGCGGCCCCGGAAGTCCGGGAGCAGTCCGAAGTACATGATCTCCACCACCCCGTCGGGCTGCGGGTCGAGCTCCACGTACCCGGCCGGGGTGCCCCGGTCGTACGCCACCCAGGTCTCCACGCCGGGCCGGTCCAGCTGCTCCACCCACTGGGCGCGGGTCAGCGACAGCCGGTCCGTCCAGTGGATGTCCCCGCCCACCGAGGCGTACAGGAAGCGGCTGAACTCCGGCGAGGGGACCTCCGCGCGCTCCACGCGGATCTCGGGGCCCGGGACGGCCGCGGTGACCAGATCCTCGGGCGAGGTCATTTCGAGGGACCAGGTGGTCAGAGTGATGGTGCTCATGCGCCTCAGGGAACCACACCCCCCGGTCACGGCCGGGGGGTCCCCCTGCCCCCACCGTGCCCCAGGCGGGACCGGACCACCGCGGGGGCGGTGGAGTGGGGGAGCAGCAGGTCGGGGTCCTCGGGGCGGATCAGCTCCACCTCCACGTCCTCCGCGAAGCGGTACGGCCGGTGGGTCAGCACCCCGGCGAGGTGGCGGCGGACCCGGGACAGCTCGGCGCGGACCGTCACGGTGCGGGCCGGGTCCCCGAAGAGTTCCGCGGCGAGTTCGGCGGCGGTGCGCCCGGCCGGGGCCTCCGCCAGCAGGAACAGCAGCTCCGCGTGGCGCGGGGTGAGCTCCTGGGACCAGCTGCCCGCGGCCCCGTACACGGTCGCCGACCAGGCCCGCGGCCGGCTCAGGTCCAGTACGACCCGGCTCACCGCCGCCCCGGCCGCGCAGGGCTGCTCCAGCCGCAGCAGCCAGCCGCCGGGCAGCGGCTCCGCCACGCAGTCGCCGAGCTGCGGGATCCACAGCCGCCCGGGCCCCAGCCCCTTCGGCAGCGGGATCCGGTCGGCGGGGGCCAGCCCCGTCACGGCGGCCGTCCAGCCGTGCGGGTCCACGGCCACGGCCCGCCCGGCCAGCCGGGCCAGCAGCGGGGCGGCGACCGACCGCAGCCGCTCCAGGGACTCAAGGTGGCGCACCCGCAGCTCGTGCTCGGCGAGCCGGGCCACCGAGGTGACCCAGGCCAGGGTCGCCGGGTGCATGGTGGCGAGCGGCCCGCTGACGTCGACCACCCCCAGCAGCCGCCCGTCCCGGGGATCGGACACGGGTGCGCCCGCGCAGGTCCAGTCGTGGTGGCTGGAGACGAAGTGCTCGGCCGAGAACACCTGGACGGGCCGCCGGGCCACGAGCGCGGTGCCCACCCCGTTGGTGCCGACCACCGCCTCGTCCCAGTCGGCCCCCACCGCGAAGCCCAGCCGGTCCGCCTTGCGCAGGATCGTGCTGTGCCCCTCCCGCCACAGCAGCCGCCCGTCGGCGTCGGCGACGACCATGATGTGCAGGGCCTCGTCGAGGGCGGGCAGCAGTCCCTCGCGCAGCACCGGGAGTATCTCCCGCAGCGGGGAGACCTGCCGGCGTTCCTCGGTCTCGGCGGCGGACAGCAGCCGCGAGCGGGCGTCCCGGTCGGGGTGCACCCCGCCGGCCAGCATGCGCCGCCAGGACTCGGCGATCTCCGGGCGGGGCGCGGCCGGAGGGCGGTCCCCGGCCAGCGCGGCGGCCCGCACGCCCTTGAGCAGACGCGCCGCCTCCCGCGCGTCCATGGCCGCGATGCGCGCCACGTCGACCGTGCCGCCTGAGGTGTGGGCCACCGGATCCTCCCCGTGCTGAACAGGACGTACTGCGGAGGCGTCCCCGCGGTCCCGTCCGTGCCCGTTCCCCGGGCACGTGCGGCGGGCACCTTCCACACCGAAGGGTCGCAGGGTTGCAACGGTATGCAACCCTCGCCAAGCCCCGGTCACCCGACCGAAACTATCGGCACGCCGCCGAGCGGCGTGGCAGCTCCTTCCTCGGGGCTTCTCGGATCGCGGGGTGGTGCCGAGTCGGCGCGGCGCCACCCCCGGTCCCACCGTGGCGGGCCCGGATCCCGGCGCTGAGCGGTTCGGGTCGTGGTGGTTTGGGGACCACGGCGGCCCAGGGGGACCGCTTTCAGCCCGTGATCCGCGCCCGTGCCACCACCGATGCCAGGTCCAGGGTGTGCGGCAGCGTCCCGAAGGCCGCGCCCCGGTCCCCGCCGAGCCGGGAAGCGCAGAACGCGTCGGCCACCTCCGGCGGCGCCCACCGCACCAGCAGCGATCCCTGGAGCACCAGGGCCATCCGCTCCACCACCCGGCGGGCCCGCGCCTCGATCCCGTCGAGGTCGGCCAGGTCGGTCAGCAGGTTCCTGATCGCCGCGTCCAGCCGGTGGTCGGCGCCCCGGGCCAGCCCGACCTCCTGGAGGAAGGCGTTCAGGGCCTGCGGCTCCCGCTGGAGCGCGCGCAGCACGTCCAGGGCCTGGACGTTGCCCGACCCCTCCCAGATCGAGTTGACCGGGGACTCGCGCAGCAGGCGGGGCAGTACGGACTCCTCCACGTAGCCGTTGCCGCCCAGGCACTCCAGGGCCTCGGCGACCATCGGCGTGCACCGCTTGGTGACCCAGTACTTGGCGGTCGGCACCGCGAGGCGCAGGAAGGCCCGCTCCCGGTCCGTACCGGCGTCGTACGCGGCCGCGAGGCGCAGGGTGAGGACGGTCGCCGCCTCCGACTCCAGGGCGAGGTCGGCGAGGACGTTGCGCATCAGCGGCTGGTCGATGAGCGGTGCTCCGAAAGCAGAGCGGTGCTCCGTATGGTGGACGGCCTGTGTCAGGGCCTGCCGCATCAGCGAGGCCGAGCCGATCACGCAGTCCAGCCGGGTCGCCGAGACCATCCCGATGATGGTCCGCACCCCCCGGCCCTCCTCGCCCACGAGCCGCGCCCACGTCCCGTCGAACTCGATCTCGCCCGAGGCGTTCGACTTGTTGCCCAGCTTGTCCTTCAGCCGCTGGATCGCGAACGCGTTCCGCGTCCCGTCCGGCAGCACCCGCGGCACCAGGAAGCAGCTCAGCCCGCCCGGTGCCTGCGCCAGCACCAGGAAACCGTCGCTCATCGGCGCCGAGCAGAACCACTTGTGCCCGGTCAGCAGGTACTCCCCGGAGGCGTCCAGCGGCACCGCCGCGGTGGTGTTCGCGCGGACGTCGCTCCCGCCCTGCTTCTCCGTCATCCCCATCCCGAAGAGCACCCCGCCCTTCTGCGCGGCGGGCCGCAACCCCTCCTCGTAGACGTGCGAGGTCAGCCGCGGTTCCCACTCCGCGGCCAGCTCCGGATCGGCCCGCAGCGCCGGTACCGCCGCGTGCGTCATCGACACCGGGCAGCCGTGCCCCGACTCGGCCTGCGACCACAGGAAGAACCCGGCCGCCCGCCGCAGGTGCCCGGCGGGCCGGCCCCAGGCGTCGGTGAGCCCCGAGGTCACCGCGTGCCCGAGGAGGCGGTGCCACGCGGGGTGGAACTCCACCTCGTCGATCCGGTGCCCGTACCGGTCGTGCGTACGCAGCACCGGCGGATTCCCGTTCGCCTGCCGGCCCCACTCCTGGGCCTGCGCGGAACCGGCCGCCCGGCCGAGCGCGGTGAGCTCCTCGCGCACCTCGTCCTGGAGGCCGGCGTCCACGTCCGCGAGGTGGCGCTCGACGCCCTCGGTGAGGGCCCGGTCGCCCAGGTAGGCCTCGTATCCGACGAGCGGCGGGGCCTGGTTGCTGACTGTGTGGGTGGTGGCTGCCATGCGGATACGGTAAGGACGTGCAGCCAGCAAAAGAAACAACCGAGCGGATCCCGGGACGGCTCCATCGGGCCCGCGTCCTCTATCGCAACGTCTCCAAGCGGAAGATGGCCTGGCTGCTGCTCAAGGACACCGTCAACTCGTGCGTCGAGTACCGGATCCTGGGGCTCGCGGCGGAGGCGGCCTTCTTCACCCTGCTCTCCCTCCCCCCGCTCTTCCTCGGCCTCCTCGGCCTCCTCGGCTACGTCGACGGCTGGACGGACACCCAGTCCGTGCAGAGCATCGAGGAGAACATCCTGCGCGCGGTCGGCACCGTCCTGTCCGACCGGGGCGTCAACGAGATCGCCAAACCCATGCTCGACGACGTCACCAGCCGCGGCCGCCCCGACCTGATCTCCCTCGGCTTCGCCTTCGCCCTGTGGTCCGGTTCGCGCGCCGTCAACGTCTTCATCGACACCATCACCGTCATGTACGGGCTCGACGGACAGCGGGGCATCGTCAAGACCCGGCTGCTCGCCTTCCTCCTCTACGTCGTCGCCCTGCTGATCGGCGCGATCGTGCTGCCGCTGATGGTCGTCGGGCCCGACGCGGTGGTACGGCTGGTGCCCTGGAGCACGGAGGTGATCGCGGTCCTGTACTGGCCCACGGTCACCCTGCTCTCGATCGCCTTCCTGACCACCCTGTACCACGTGTCCGTGCCCGTCCGCTCGCCGTGGATCGAGGACGTGCCGGGCGCGCTCGTGGCCCTCGCGATGTGGGTCCTGGGCTCGTTCCTGCTGCGGATCTACCTCACCAACACCGTCGAGGGGCCCACCATCTACGGCTCCCTCGCCGCGCCCGTCGCGATCCTGCTGTGGATCGGCATCTCGGCCTTCGCCGTGCTCGTCGGAGCGGCCGTCAACGCCGCCATCGACCGGGTCTGGCCCTCGGTGGCCACCGCCGCCGCGCGCGAGGCGAACGAACGCGTCCGCGAGGCCGAGGCCGCCCAGCTGGTGGCGCGGGCCGCCGCCTGGCGGGCCCTGGCCGAAGGGGAGTCCGAGGACGACGAGGACGCCGGGATGCCGTCGGAGTTCCCGGAGCGCTGGTCGAAGTTCCTGCCGCCCGAGGACTACGGCTCGCGGCTGCGCAAGCACTGACGCGCGCCGGGCCGGGCGGCGCCGGGCCGCGCGGGGACCGGGTGCGACGAGGCCGGGCGGCGCGGGCACCGGGCGGCCCGGCATAGCCTGGTGGCGTGTACGAGGAAGCACCGTCGGCCGCCGTCGCCGGAGCCGTGGTCTGGCGGGCCCGGGGACCCGGCGGGGTCGTGCTGCCCGACGGGTGCATGGACCTGCTGTGGGCCGGGGGCCGACTGCTGGTGGCCGGGCCCGACACCGGGCCGCACCCCGCCGGGGAGGTCCCCGGCCGGGCCTTCGCCGGGCTGCGGCTCGCCCCCGGCACCGCGCCCGCGCTGCTCGGCGTACCGGCGCACCGGCTGCGCGACCGGCGGGTGGAACTCGCCGACCTGTGGCCCGCCGCCGAGGTGCGCCGGCTCACCGAACGGATCGCCGCCCACGAGGACCCGTGCGCGGGCCTCGAAGCACTGGCGCTGGCCCGCGCCCGCGCCCTGGGCCCGCCCGATCCGCTCCCCGCGCTGGTGACGGCCCGGCTGCGGGCGGGCCGGCCGGTGGCCGGCATCGCCGACGACGTCGGCCTCGGCGAACGCCAGCTGCGCCGGCGCTGCCTCGACGCCTTCGGCTACGGGCCCCGCACGCTGGGGCGGGTGCTGCGCCTCCAGCGGGCCCTGGCCCTGAGCAGGCGCGGGCTGCCCCAGGCCGAGGTGGCCCACACCGCCGGGTACGCCGACCAGGCGCACCTGGCCCGCGAGGTGCGGGCGCTGGCCGGGACCACCCTCGGGGCCTACCGGGCGGCGTCGGAGGGGGCGAACAGCGAGACCCCGCAGCCGTCGGGGTCGAGGACGACCGCGTAGCGCTGGCCCCAGAAGGCGTCCCAGGGCTTCAGGTGCCCCGGATGACCGGCCTCCGTCAGCTCGGCGTACAGCGCGTCCACCTCTGCGGGGGAATCGCACAGGAATGCCAGTTCCCGGCGGACGCCCCCGGTGGGCGGGGTCCACGAGGGGTCGAAGGAGCGCACGACGTCCTCCGTGTCCCAGGCGATCCGCAGGCCCCCGGGCAGGGCGGCCTCGACGTGCGGCTGCGAGTCGGCGTCGGCCGGCACGTCCAGGCCGAGCCGGCGGTAGAAGGCGAGCGAGGCGGCCATGTCGGAGACGACCAGGCCGATCATGTCGAGTCGTGGAGTCATAGCGGCAGGCTAGGCAGGCCCACCGGCCGGCGTCTTGAAGGAAACGGACATCTTTCCGGAGGGGGCCGGGAGGTCCTCGGGGGCGCCGGGTACGCCCTTCTCCACCCGTGGGTGGAGAAGGGCGTCTCCACCCCGGATCCACCCGCGTTCCACCCCGGAGCCGATCACGGCGGGCCCCCGCGTTCCTAGCGTGGACGGCATGGACATCGCACGCGTTCTGCTCATCGCCCTCGTCGTGGTCTTCGTCGTGGCCCGCCGGTTCGGCGGCCGGCCCCTGAAGGACCGGGGCCGTCTGTGGGTGCTGCCCGTCGTGCTGGTGTTCGTCGGCGTCAGCGGCGGCGGGCTCGTCGCCCCCGCCCACCCGCTCCTCAGCCTGGTGCTGCTCGCCGCCGAGATCGGCGTGGCCTTCGGGCTCGGCCTCCTGATGGGCCGTGCCATGACCGTGTGGCGGGAGCCCGACGGGCAGCTCTGGGCCAAGGGCAACAAGGCGGTCCTCGCCCTGTTCGCGGTATCCCTCGCCGCCCGGGCCGCGCTCGCCCTGCTCGGCTACGCCGTGGGGATCACCCCGCACACCGGGGCGCTGCTGCTGACCCTGGCCGGCTGGGTCCTCGCCCAGGGACTGGCCCTGGCCGCCCGTTCCCACCGGATCCCCGCAGCGGCGTGAGGCCGTTCGCGCGGACCCGCTCCGGCCCGGTCCGGGCCGGAGCCGGAGGGGACCGCCTAGAGTGGGCAGACATGTCACACCGGCTGCCCGTACTCACGAACACGCAGGTCAGGGTGGCCGTCCTGGTGGCGGTCCTGGCCTGGTTCCTGCACGGCCTGCTCTTCCCGTCGCCCGGCACCGCCGCCGTCGCCTGCGGACTCGCCGGGCTGGCCCTGATCCTCCTGGGCGCCACGATCGCGGACGGCACCCCGGCCGGCGGATGGGTGCTGGGCGCGGGCCTCGCCGCCGCCTGCGCGACCGGCCTGCTGGCGCCCGCCACGCCCTGGGTCGTCCTCGTCTTCGTCGTCTGCGGCCTGGCCGCCGGACGCCTGGGCGGTGCCGTCAGCGCGCTGCTGCTCGGCACCGGACTGGCCGCCGTCCTCGCCGTCACCCTCCTGCGCGGCCGGGACACCTCCGAACTGTGGAACCTCGTCGGTCTCTGCGGGATGTACGCCTTCGTCCGCGCGGCCCGCTCCCGCAAGGCCGCCGCGGAAACCGAGCGCCAGCGCGCGCTCCTCGCCGAGCGCGCCCACGTGGCCCGCGAGGTCCACGACATCCTCGCCCACTCCCTCTCCGCCCAGCTCATCCACCTGGAGAGCGCCCGCCTGACCCTGGCCGCCGGACGCTACGAGGACGCCGCCGCGCTCGTCGACCGGGCCCGGGCGCTGGCCAAGGGCGGCCTGGAGGAGACCCGCCGGGCCGTCGCCGCGCTGCGGGGCGACGTACCGCCGCCCGGGGAGGCGCTGGCCGCCTTCGCCGAGGAGTACCGCCTCGCGACGGGCTCGGCGTGCGCCCTCACCGTCACCGCGGGCCCGCGCCCGCTGTCCGCCGAAGCGGCCCTCGTCGTGATCCGCACCGCACAGGAGGCCCTGACCAACGCGGGCAAGCACGCCCCCGGGGCCGACGTGGACATCACCCTCGCCCATCCCGGCGACCGCTACGAGCTCTGCGTCACCGACTCCGGGGGCACCGGGCCCGCCCCCGTGCCCGGACTCGGCTCCTCCGGGGGCGGATTCGGACTGGTGGGCATGGCGGAGCGGGCGGAACTCATCGGCGCCACCCTCGACGCCGGGCCGTACGGCACCGGTTTCCGCGTCCGACTGGAAGGACCCCTCGCACCGTGACCGCCGACAGCATCCCGACCCGCGTCCTGGTGGTGGACGACCAGACCGTCGTGCGCGAGGGCCTGGTGCTCCTGCTCGGCCTGCTGCCCGGCATCGAGGTCCTCGCCTCCGCCGCGGACGGCGCCGAGGCCGTCCGGCTCGTCGCCGAACACGCCCCCGACGTGGTGCTGATGGACCTGCGCATGCCCCGCGTCGACGGGGTCGAGGCCACCCGGCTCATCACCGAACGGCACCCCGGCACCGCCGTCGTCGTCCTCACCACCTACAGCGACGACGCGTCCATCATGGACGCCCTCAAGGCCGGGGCCCGCGGCTACCTCACCAAGGACGCCGACGCCGAGGAGATCGCCCGCGCGGTGGCCGCCGTCCGCGAGGGCGGCACCGGTCTCGGCCGGGCCGCGCAGGAACGCCTCGTCGCGGCCGCCGTGTCCGGCCCGTCGCAGCGCTCCCGCCCCACCGGCCTCCCCGACGGCCTGACCGCCCGCGAGGGGGAGGTGCTCACCCTGATCGCCGAGGGGCACTCGAACCCCGAGATCGCCCGCCGGCTGACGATCTCGGAGTCCACCGTCAAGACCCACATCAACAACCTCTTCGCCAAGACGGGCGTGCGGGACCGCGCCCAGGCCGTCCGCTACGCCTACCGGCACGGGCTGGCCTGAAAACCACGTCCGCGGTCGGCCGAAACAAATCGGTGGCTGCGCCGTACGGGGTGCCCTATGGTTTCGCACGTCAGGGAGCGCGGCGACGTGCCGCTCCCGCACAGGGAATCAGGAGGTGAGGACATTGATGACTGTCACGGAGACGGGCACGGCCCGCATTCAGGAGTTCATCATCGTTGCCACCTCCGTGGCCTCCGGCTGATCCCATACCTCTCCGCGCGCCCACGGGCGCGCGCTGCCGGGGCCACCCTGTGAAGGGTTCCCCTTGTCTCTCTCTTCTCTTTCCTCCCTCCCGCACGCCCTCACCGCCTTCGGCTGGGACGACGCGTGGGACGCGGAGTTCGCTCCGTACGCCGACCAGGGCCTGCTGCCCGGCCGTGTCGTCCGGGTGGACCGCGGGCAGTGCGACGTCATGACCGCGGACGGCGTCGTCCGCGCCGACACCGCCTTCGTCACCCCGCACGACCCGATGCGCGTCATCTGCACCGGTGACTGGGCCGCCGTCGAGGCGACCGGAAACCCGCGCTACGTCAAGGCGTACCTGCCGCGCCGGACCGCCTTCGTCCGGTCCACCTCCTCGCAGCGCTCGGAGGGGCAGATCCTCGCCGCGAACGTCGACTACGCGATCATCGCCGTATCGCTCGCCGGCGAGCTCGACCTCGGCCGCATCGAGCGGTTCCTCGCGCTGGCGTGGGAGTCGGGGGCGCAGCCGCTGGTCGTCCTCACCAAGGCCGACCTCGTCCCGGACCCGACCGCCCTCGGCTACCTGGTCCAGGACGTGGAGACCACCGCTCCCGGCGTCCCGGTGCTCACCGTCTCCTCCCACACCGGGGAGGGCACGGACGTGCTCGCGGCCGTCGCCGCCGGCGGCACGAGCGTGCTGCTCGGGGTCTCCGGGGCCGGCAAGTCCACGCTGGCGAACGCGCTGCTCGGCGCGGACGTCATGGACGTGCAGCAGACCCGCGAGGTCGACGGCAAGGGCCGCCACACGACCACCACGCGCAACCTCCTCGCCCTGCCGGGCGGGGGAGTCCTGATCGACACCCCCGGGCTGCGGGGCGTCGGGCTGTTCGACGCGGAGGCGGGGGTCGGGCAGGTCTTCTCGGAGATCGAGGAGTGCGCCGCCCGGTGCCGCTTCCACGACTGCGCCCACGAGGCGGAGCCGGGCTGCGCGGTACTGGCGGCCGTGGAGGCCGGCGAGCTGCCCGAACGCCGGCTGGAGAGCTACCGCAAGCTGATGCGGGAGAACCAGCGGATCGTCGCGAAGACGGACGCGCGGCTGCGGGCGGAGATCCGCCGGGACTGGCGCATGAAGTCGGCGGTGGGCCGCGCGAACTACGCCGCGAAGCGCAACGGCCGCGCCTGACGGGTCCCCCGGGGGTTCCCCGGGGCCGGGCGGGCCACGCGGCCCACCCGGCCCCCGCGGTGTTCGGGCACCGACCATAGGGTGCACGGGTGACCACGCATCTTCCCGCCTGCTCCTGCTGCGGTGAGGCGCTCCCCGACGGGCGCCGCATCGACTTCGGCTACCACCTGCCCGACGCCGCCCGCGGCCTGCCCGAGGAGGCCCTCCACCGGCTCGGGGTGCGCGCCCTGCTCCGGGTGGACGGCGGCGGCTCCTACATACGCTGCTTGCTGCCCGTCCGGCTGAGCCACGACACCGAGCTGGTCCTCGGCGCCTGGGTGGAGGTGGACGGGGCCACCCTGCGGCGGGCCCACGAGCTGTGGGGGGAACCCGGCTACGCCGGCTTCTCCTTCCGCGGCAGGTTCGCCAACCGGATCCAGCCGTGGGGGGACGACCTGCTGGGCGCCGAGCTCACCACCAGGGTCGCCGACCCCGACGAACTGCCCGTCGTCGTCGACGTGCGCCATCCGGTGGCCGCCCGCGTGGTGACGGAGGTCTGGGACCGGGACGAGGTCCTCAGCCGCTTCCCGTACCGGCTCCCCGTCGACGTGCGCACCGACCTCGGCGACCACTGGTCGGTGCTGCGCACTGCCGGACTCACCGCGTCCTTCGCCGACGGCGCGGACCGGTTCGACGGCCCCCACCGCACGGCGGCCGTCAACCTGATGCGGGACGACGTACCGGGCCGCGCCCCGGCGGACTTCCTCACCGCCGTACTGTCGGGCGCCCCCGACACGCGGCCCGCCCAGCGGGTGCGCGAGCAGCTGCCCGGCGGCGGCCTGCGGTACGCGTTCTGGACGACGCCGCAGGACAACGGCCGCCCCCGCCACGAGTTCTACGGGTTCACCCTGCACTCCTCCGGCAGTGCCGCCGCAATCCACTGCACCCACGAGGACCCCGCCGACCTGGCCTGGGCCCAGCACATCTGGCGCTCCCTCGCCCGCACGGCCACCACTGCCTAGGCCCCCGCCAGGACCGCGCCCAGCCACGCCGCCGCGACGCACAGGCACGCGACGAGTTCCACCAGCACGCTCGTGCCGACCGCCCGCATCACCGCCCGGACCGATGACCAGGCCTCCCCGTGCGTGCCCAGGCGGCGGCGTTCGCAGAGGTAGATGCCGCCCACGAAGCCGGGGACCGATCCCACCACCGGGATCAGGACGAAGCCCAGGAGCGCGCCCGTGCCCGCGTACACCGCCATGCGGCGGTTCGCCGCGGTGCCGCGCAGGCGGCGCGGCGGGAGGAGCCACTTGACCACCTGCACCACCAGCAGCAGGGCGGTCGCCGCGACCAGCAGGGTCCACGCGGGGGCGGACCGTTCGTGCAGCGCCCACCACAGCACCCCCGCCCAGACCAGCCAGGTCCCCGGTACGCCCGGGACCATCACCCCGAGCACCCCGAGCAGCAGCACCAGCCCCACCAGGAGCAGCTGAGGCAGATCCATCTGCCCAGCCTGACCGACCGGGGGCTATCGGGCCACCCAGCCCCGCTCGTACGCCTGCCAGCCGAGCTGGAGCCGTGTCGTGACCCCGGAGAGCTCCATCAGCCCCTTCACCCGGCGCTGCACCGTCCGCAGGCCCAGGTCCAGGTGCTTGGCCACGCTGGCGTCCGTCATCCCCGCCAGGAGCAGCGAGAGGATCTCCAGGTCGGTGGTGTCCGGGCCGCCGTCGCCCTCCTCCGCGTAGCCCGTGGTGCCCAGGCGCAGCGGGCGGGATTCCCGCCAGACCGCCTCGAACAGGCCCCGCAGCGACTCCAGGAGGCCGGAGGCGTGCACCACCAGGGCCGCCGGTTCCGCCCCCCGCGCGGTCAGCGGCACCATCGCCAGGGTGCCGTCGGCGATCACCAGCTTCGTCGGGACCTCGGTCGTCACCCGGATGTGCTCCCCGCGGGCCAGGGCCGTCCCGGCCTCGCGGATCCCGGTCGGCAGGGTGAGCACCTCCCGCTCGATGACCACCCGGTACGCGACGCCCCGGGCCGCCGCCCGTTCCTCGGCCTCGTTCTCCATGCCCGTCACCACCTGGGGCCGGCCGCTGACCAGCGCGCAGACCTCCGACACGGCGCCGAGCTGGATCTGGTGGAAGCGGTGTGCCACGGCGCTGGCCCCCGTCACCACCTCCACGAGGTCGTGCACCGCCGGTTCGGCCGCCTCCGCCCGGTACTCCTGCGCCAGCAGCGCCGCCGCCAGCTCCGCCCGTTCCAGTTCGTGCCGCTGCTGGGTGAGCAGGGCCCCGAGCGCGACGCCGGGCGGGGCGGCGACCCAGCGGCCCGGCCGGGCCGACGACTGCGCGGCGAGGCCGTGCCGTTCCAGGTGCCGCAGCGCCCGTTCGGTCTGCGGCACCGGCAGCGTCAGCCGGTGCGCGAGGTCCGGGACCTCCGCCGCCCCCAGTGCCACCAGTGCGCGGTACGCCGTCTCCTGGCCCTCGTCCAGGCCTATAGCACCCAGCAAGCCGTCCACCCCCATAGTCAGTGCCGTTCCTGGCGGGAAGCGGCCACGGCGCAAACCCGCCGCGGACATCATCTCCGCACCTCCCGCCGCTCTGCCAGGGTGACGCCACCGCAGCACCAACAACCTCCGGCCGGAAGGTACTTGTAGGGCCGTCATGCCCTGCAAACACGCCATTGGCCGGAATTCACCTTGGGAGAGCGATGCGCCCGATATCGCGCACGGCGCTGGGGGCGGCCACAGCGGCCGTCCTCGCCGTCACCGCCGTCGGCCCGTCCGCGGCACGACCGTCCGACGCGGTGCCCGGCGGGAGACCACTCGCCGGCAGTGCGGCGGCCGGCGAACGCCCGACCGCGCCCGTCACCGTCACCCTCGTCACCGGCGACCGGATCCTGGTGTCCACCGACGCCGCCGGCCGCACCGCCGCCACCGCCATGCCCCGCGCCAACGGCACCCAGCCCGTCGTCCAGACCCGCCAGAGCGGCCAGGACCTCTACGTCTACCCCGAGGGCGCCACCCGGGCGCTCGCCGCCGGCACGGTCGACCCGCAGCTCTTCAACGTCACCGGCCTCATCCGCCAGGGCTACGACGACGCCCACGCCGCGAAGCTCCCCCTGATCGCGGTCTACGACGGCTCCGTGAACGTGGCCCGCAGCGCCCCGCCCGCCCCGCGCGGCGCCGGCCGTTCCCTGGTCCTCGGCTCCATCGGCGCCGTCGCCCTCGCCGCCGACAAGGAGCACGCCGCCGAGTTCTGGGCCGACGTTTCGGCGGGCAGCCGTTCGCGCGCCGCGGGCGGACTGAAGAAGCTGTGGCTCGACGGCAAGGTGCGGGGCAGCCTGGAGCGTTCCACCAAGCAGGTGAACGCCCCCGCCGCCTGGGCGGCCGGCTTCGACGGCACCGGCACCAGGGTCGCCGTCCTCGACACCGGCACCGACCTGGAGCACCCCGACCTCAAGGGCCGCGTCGACGCCTCGCGGAACTTCACCGACTCCGACACCGACGCCGACCGCCAGGGCCACGGCACCCACACCATCTCCACCGTCGGCGGCTCCGGCGCCGAGAGCGGCGGAGCCAGGAAGGGCGTCGCCCCCGGCACCCGGCTGCTCAGCGGCAAGGTCCTCAACGACCAGGGCTACGGACTCGATTCGTGGATCATCGCCGGCATGGAATGGGCCGCCGAGTCCCAGGCCGACGTCGTCTCCATGAGCCTCGGGGACCCCTCCCGGACGGCCTGCGACGACCCCCTGGCCGCCGCCGCCCAGCGCCTCTCCGAGCACGGACCGCTGTTCGTCGTCGCCGCCGGGAACTCCGGCCCCGGCAACAACACCGTCTCCTCGCCCGGCTGCGCCCCCGGCGTGCTGACCGTCGGCGCCGTAGACCGGGACGACACCACCGCCGCCTTCTCCAGCCGCGGCCCCGCCGGACCCGGTCACACCCTCAAGCCCGAGATCGCCGCCCCGGGCGTCGGCATCTCCGCCGCCAGCATGGGCGGCCGCGGCGTGTACGCGTACCAGTCCATGTCCGGGACCTCGATGGCCACCCCGCACGTCGCCGGGGCCGCCGCCGTCGTCAAACAGCGCCACCCCGACTGGACCGGGCAGCAGGTCAAGGCCGCCCTCGTCGGCTCCGCGAACAGCGCCGTCCCCGGCGACGTCCGGGAGACCGGCGCGGGCCGCCTCGACGTCAAGGCCGCGGTCGACGCCACCGTCACCGGCGCCCCCGCCGTCCAGGGCGGCGCCCACCACTGGCCGCAGGACCGCGGCGACCGCACGGACGTCGAGGTCCCGTACACCAACACCGGCAGCGGGCCCGTCACCCTGAAGCTGTCGCTCGGCGAGGTCACCGGCAACGACGGCTCGGCGGTACGCGGCCGGGTCGCCCGGCTGGAGCGGAACACGGTCACCGTCCCCGCCGGGGCCACCGTCAAGGTGCCGCTCGCCCTCGACCCGGCCGTGAAGCTGGAACGCGCCCAGTACGGGGACGTCACCGGCCGCGTCCTCGCCACCGCCGACGGCGGCGTCCACGTCTCCACGCCCTTCTCCCTCTACGTCGAACCCGAGACGGTCACCCTGCGCGTCAAGCTGATCGACCGCGCCGGGCGGCCCGCCGCCGGCCCCTCGTCCCTGGACGTCATCGGCACCGACGACGCCACCGGCGAACGCCGCTTCAACGAAGGTTCCGCCGACCAGGTCTACCGGGTGCGCCCCGGCGCCTACTTCCTCTCGGCGTTCGTCGCCACCCCCGACGCCGGCGAGGGCGCCACCATGACGGACTCCCTCACCTACCTCGGCCGCCCGCAGACCGAGGTGCGGCGGGACACCACCGTCGTCCTCGACGCCCGCAAGGCCGGCCGCCTCACCGTCGAAGCGGACCGGCCGGTCGAGGCCCGCTCCACCACCCTCGCCTTCGCCCGGAGCTGGGGCGGGGTCTGGCTGCACGCCGGCACCGCCATGGGCGGCCGCACCGTCCGCGGCTACTACGCCGACGTCGAAGGCCGCGCCGAGGACGGCTCGTTCGAGTTCGGCAGCTACTGGCGGGCCGGAGCGCCCGTCCTCTCCGAACTGAAGGCGGTAGGCGGCCCCCTGCTGCACCCCGTCACCGCGTCCACCGGCAGTGACAACCTCGACGGGCACGGCAGCGCCCCGCTCGTCGACGCGGGCACCGGAACCCCCGGGGAGCTGGCCGCGGCCGGGGCCAAGGGGGCGGTCGTCCTCGTGAAGACCGAGGACGGCGGGCTGAACACCGTCGCCCAGGACGCGAAGAAGGCCGGGGCCGTCGCCGTGCTCGGCTTCCGCGGGGCCCCCGGCCGCTGGGTCCCCTCCACCGGCTTCGCGGGCGGCGCCCTGCCCGTCCTGGGCGTCGAGTCCGCCGAGGGCGAGGGCCTGCTGGCCCGCCTGGCGGCCGGCGAGGTCACCCTGGAATGGAAGGGCACCGCGAAGAGCCCGTACGCGTACTCCCTCGCCTTCCCCGAGAAGGGACGGGTCCAGGGCGGACACGCCTACCGGGTGCGCGACCGCGACCTCGGCCGGGTCGACGCCTCCTACCACTCCATGGGCGTCGCCTCCGACTTCATCGACCTGGCCGGCGCCTACCGGCCGATCGGCACCGCCGTCTTCTTCGGATCGATCGAGACCGTCGCCGTCCCCGGCACGAGGACGGAGTACTACACGGCCGGGGACACCGCCTGGGACCAGACCCTCTCCAGCAGCTTCCCCTGGGGCGAGTTCATGACGGGCGAGCAGCGCACCTACGCCGGGGGCGCCCGGACCACGGCCGTCTGGTACGACGGGGTGACCGCGCCGGTCGCCCCCCGCGACCGCGCCGGGAAGGAAGCACTGGCCGCCGAACGGCAGGGCAACCTGATCGGTTTCGCCCCGGCCATGTGGGGGGACGGCACGCACTACGCGCAGCCGGGTTCCTTCGGCGACATCGGCGGCCTCCGGCTCACACGGGACGGTGAGGTCATCGGGGAGAGCGGGTACCCGTTCGGGGTGTTCGAGGTCCCGGCCGGGGAGGGCCGCTACGAGCTGGTCCAGAACATCGAGAAGATCGGCCAGCCCGCCCGCACCTGGCAGCGGTCCACCGCCGTGCGGACCGCCTGGGGCTTCACCTCGAAGCTCGACCCCTCGGCGTACTCGCAGGGCCTGCCCGTCCTCTTCCCGCGGTACGACGCCCCGATGGACGGCCTGAAGACGGTCGCCGCGGCCGACGGACAGCGCATCGGACTGAGCGCCACCGGGCACGCCGGTTACGTGCCGGGGGCCCTGACCTCGGTGAAGCTGTCCTACGCGTACGACGGCGAGAACTGGACGCAGGCGCAGGTGCGCCACGAAGGCGGCCGGTGGACCGCCGTCGTGAACCACGCCGGGGCCTCCGGGAAGCCGGTGTCCCTGAGGGTCGAACTGACCGACGCGAAGGGGGCCACGGTCACCCAGACGGTCGAGCGGGCGTACCAAGTCCGCTAGTCCGTACGGGGAGTACGGGTCGTAAGGGTCGTAAGGGTCGGAACGGGAAGGGTCCACGGGGCGGCGGCCCGGTGGACCCTTTTCGTGAGTTCGGGGGTTTTCGGAGCCCGGGGAGGCCGACAATGTGGGCATGAGTCAGCAGGGCGCGGAGGACTGGTGGCAGAAGCTCTACGACGACCCGGACGCGGGGCCCGAACCTGACCCGGGGGACACCCTGGACCAGCGCTTCCGCTCCGCGGCGACCCTGATGACCGGCCCGGCCCCGGAGGTCCCCGCCGCGCGGCGGGGACCGGACGGCCGCCCCGAGGGCCCCGAGCCCCCGCGACACCCCGGCCCGCCGGGCCTCGTACCGCCCACACGCACACGACCGTCCCCCGACGGACCGCCGCCCCGACCCGCCGGGGACGACCCACGGCCGGCTCCGTCGGTGCCGATCGACTCTGACGTGCCGCCGGCCGTGGCGGTGCCGCCCGCGCGGCGTGCGCCGGAGCCGCCGACCGTGGGCCCCGGCGTGTCCGGCGGGTCGTCCGAGGAGCCCGGGGCGGAGCGGGACGGCGGGGTCACCGCGGGTGACCCGCCGTCGGGGCCGCCGGGTGTGCCCCCGGTTCCGCCGCCGCCCGTGCGGGGCGGGACGTCCGTCGTGCCCCCGCCGCCGTGGCCGCCCGCCGGGCCCGCGCGGGGCGGGGCTCCGGCCACGGGTCCGCAGCCACCGGCCCGGCCCGTCGGGGTGCCCGGGGACGTGCCCCCCGAGGGGCCGCCTCCGCCGGCCGGACCACCGCCGACGGACGGCTCCGGGATGCCGGCCCGGCCCGTGCCGGGGGAGCCCCCGGCCGCCGGGCCGTCGGCGCCGGAGCCGCCGGGGCGGGAAGCCCCGCTCCGGCCCGGTCCGGCGGATCCTCGGGTGGCCGGGGAGACCGGTTACGTGCGGGGGGACGTGGTGGTGCCGCCCGTCGAGGCCGGCGGCGCCCCGCCGGCCTGGCGGTGGCCCCCGCCGCCCGGGACGGCCGAGCCGGCGCGGGCGGCGCTGTCGGAGACGCCGGCGACGCCGGGCACGCCGGACGCACCGGACGCACCGGACGCACCGGAGTCCCCGTCGTACGGCCCGCGCCCGGCGGTCCGGCACCTCGGGGACCGGGCCCCCACCTACGCCCCCGAGCCCGGCGCCCTCCCCGCCGCCGACCCGGCCGCGCTGGACTTCCTCACCCCCGACACCGTCCTGGAGGGGGCCCGCTACGGCACGTACACCCTGCGTGCCGCCTCCCTGCGCGGGGACTCCGCTCGGTTCCGGGGCGAGGCCCGCCGGGACCTCCTGCTCACCGCCCGCTTCGGAGGCGGTGACGACGGCCTGGTCCTGGTGGTGCTGGCCGGCGGGGACCGGGCCGCGCCGGGAGCCCGGGAGGCCGCCGCCGAGCTGGGCCACTCCGTCGCCGCGGCCGTCGGCCGCAGCCGGGAGCGGCTGGCCGACGACATCCGGGCCGGCCGCCGCGAGGCCCTGCTCTCGGGTCTGCAGCGCCTCACCGACCGGGGCTACGGCCGGCTGCGGGCCCGTGCCGCCGAGCTGGGTCTCGCCGAGGAGGCGTACACCGCAGGACTGCGCGGACTGCTGCTGCCCCTGGACCCCGAGTGCCGGAACCGGGTCTGCTTCGGCGCCGGCGCGGGCGGGCTCTTCCGGCTGCGCGCGGGCCGCTGGCAGGACCTGGAGGCGGACGGGCCCCCGGCCGGAGGCTTCCGGTTCCGGGCCGCCGTGGCCCGTCCGGGCGACACCCTGCTGCTCTGCTCCGGCGGCCTCGCCGACCCGATGCGGGAGGAGGGCCTGCTCCCCGACGAGCTCGCCTCCCGTTGGTCGCAGGGCGAACCGCCGGGTCTCGCGGCCTTCCTCGCGGATACCCAGCTCCGCCTCAAGGGGTACGCCGACGACCGGACGGCCGCCGCGGTCTGGGAGGCGTGAGCGGGCGCCCGGGAAGGCGGTGGAGCACGCCCCGGTCGCGGCCCGGCCCACCGCTCCGTGCCGCGTATCCCGGTGTAGCCGTGATGTCGCAGTGTGCTCGTGCGGGAGCGCCCCGCGGCGCGTGGCTGCGGGGCGCCCAGTGGGCGTTAGTCGACCATCTGCCCGTCGCCCGTACCGCCGACGCACTTCATCCCGACCACCTTTCCGCCGCCGTCCACGCACTCACCCGGGGTGAGGCTTTCGGTGTGGGCGGTGGCGGTGGCGTTGTGGGTGGCGGCGGTGGCGGTGGCGGCACCTGTGAGACCGAGTCCGGCGAGGGCTGCCGTGGCGATGACGGCGGCGAGAGTTCGTCGAATGCGCATGTGGTTTCCCTTTCACGGATTGCCTCGGTTGGGGCACTACTCAGCTTGATCTTCACCCATGTGGGTGGCGCGTTTGGTTACTCCATTCGAGTGACACCTGCCGGGAGTGGGCCACCGGCGACGTGGGGACGGACACCGGTGCCGCAGGTCCGGGGCGACGTACGGGAGACGCTGCGCCCCGAACGCGCGGGTGCGGGCGAAGACGGCATGTGCAGCGTGTGGGCGGCGCGCTATCTTTCCCCGAACGGCAAGCGCCGCATCACCGGTTCCTTCAGCCCCGGCTCCATGGCCGATGTCCTCCCGCAGTCCACCGGCGCAGAGTTCACCGACCGGGGCCGTCAAGTGGTGCCGATGCCGGGTGACGGTGGTTGCTCCCTGCCGATGGGAGATTTCCTCACCCCCATGCAGTACGACCCGCCCGTCAAAGTGCTCCTGTTCAACAACTCATCGCTCGGAATGGTCGAGTTGGAAATGCCGGTTTCCGGCCTTTCCTCGTACGGAACCACGAACCGGAACCCGGATTTCGCCGCCATCGCCCGCGCGGCCGGCGCGTTCGGGGTTCGCGTGGAGAATCCCAAGCAGCTCACAGGGGCTTTGAGGCCTGCTTTCCGGCACCGGGAAGCCGCTCTGGTGGACGTGGCGACCGACCGCGACGCGCTGTTCGTTCCCCCCAGGATCAGCGCCGGAACGGTGACCGGATTCGCACTGTCCGCCAGCAAGATCGTGTCGGACGGCGGGGTGGGCCGGATGATCCGGATGGCTCGATCCAATCTGCGCAGCGTGCCCCGCCCCTGAGGGCGCAGGAGTGCGGACTGCCCCGGGGGGCATGAATTCCGCAGGCCTGTTCGAGCACGTGGGGAAAGCGGGAGGGGCATCGCCGTGCGGGTGGGGGCGAATACCGGGAAGCAGTGGAGAAGAGGGGGCCCGGTGGCGCGCGAGCCGTCCGTCGGGGACGGGGCGGCGAGGGCGGGTGCGACCGAGATCAGACGCAGCGTGCGCCGGGCCGATCTGAAGGCGGTCGGCGAGGTCCGCGGGGCCCTGCGGGAGCTGGTGCGGCACCACTGCCGCGCCGAGACCTCCGACGTGGCGGAACTGCTGGTCACCGAGCTGGTCACCAATGCCCTGGTGCACACCGAGCAGGGTGCCGAGGTGTCCGTGACCCTCGTCGCGGCCCGCCTCCGGGTGGAGGTGCGCGATTTCAACGCCCGCCGCCCCACTCCGTACGTAACGTCCGCCGACGACGGTACGCACGGCCGGGGGCTGGTCCTGGTGCAGGCGCTGGCCGACGCCTGGGGCGTGGATCCACTCGCACGGGGGCGCGGCAAGGTGGTCTGGTTCGAACTGGAGGCGCCTGCCCCGGCCTGAGCCGCGGGCCGGATCCCTGGTGTCCGCCGGGCCCGGACGCGCGACAGCGGGGCGCGACGCGCCCCGCCGACATGTGTGCGGTCCAGCTCATCCGAACTGCTGTTCGAGATCCTTCAGTTTGCGCTCCAGCGAGTCGAGCCGCGGGAGGGTCTGGGTGTCGTCCTCGGCCGTGAGGTCGACGGTCCGGGGAGCGGACGGGTCAGGTGATTCGCTTCCGTTGGTGTTCACGGCTTGCAGGGAGGGCCTTCGGCGCAGGGGCAGCTGTCCCGCTTCCGATATGGCCGGCTCCGCGCCGACCGGCGCGGAGCCCGATCCGGGGGCCAGCCCCGGCACGTCGACCTGGCGCGCGCGGGCCCGCCCGAACGCCCTGTTCTGCCGGCCCAGCGCCTTGATGTGGGCGCGGTCCAGGCGGTGCTGCTCCCGCCTGCGGTGCCGGTCGTTCTCCTTCTCCTTCTTGTCCTCGCGCACCTCGTCCACGGCCTCGTCGAGGGTGCGGACGCCCTCCAGCAGCATCAGCGACCAGGCGCCGAAGGTCTCCCGCGGGGCCCGCAGCCAGCGGACCATCCGGATCTGCGGCAGCGGACGCGGGATCAGGCCCTGTTCGCGCAGTGCCGCGCGGCGGGTCTGCTTGAGGGCGCGGTCGAAGAGCACGGCCGCCGAGAGCGACATTCCGGCGAAGAACTGCGGGGCGCCGTCGTGGCCCGAACCCCTGGGCGCGTGGACCCAGTTGAACCAGGCGGCCGCGCCCGCGAACAGCCAGACCAGCATGCGCGAGCCGAGGGCCGCGTCACCGTGGCTGGCTTCGCGGACGGCGAGCACCGAGCAGAACATGGCGGCGCCGTCGAGGCCGAAGGGGACCAGGTACTCCCAGCCCCCGGAGAGGTTGAGGTTCTGCCGGCCGAATCCGACCAGCCCGTGGAAGGAGAGCGCGGCGGCCACCGCCGCGCAGCAGAAGAGCAGGACGTAGGAAGCGGTCCCGTAGACGGCCTCCTTGCGGCGCCTGCGCTCCTCGCTGCGTTCCCAGCTGTCGTCGGCCGCGGCCTTCTCGCTCTCCCGCTTGCCCCGGGCCAGCACCGCCACTGCCGCAAGTACGCCCAGGATCAACAGGCTGCCGGGCAGCAGCCAGTCCAGCGATATGTCGGTCAGTCTCATGCGGTTGTCCCTTGCCTCGCGTATGCGGCTTTCCGGGCGCCATAGTGGCGCAGCGGGTCCGTGGTGCACGCGGGTTTCGGGGCAAGAGGACGCCAACGGGGGGCGGGGCCCGTCGGATAGGGTGTTGTGTCTCGAACTGGGTTGCGGGACAACCGAGTTGCGTTCGAATCAGCTTCATCCCTGGGGGTGGCTTCAGTCGGCGGCGGCCGCCGCCGCGAGCCGGCTGACCCGGTCCGTGTCGCAGGTGCGTGGGCAGGTCGTGCAGGTGTCCTCGGGGCGGATCGTGTAGAAGAAGCAGCAGCCGGCCCGGTCGCGGGTGGTCAGCTCCTCGCCGCCGGGGCCGGTCAGGGTGCGGAAGTCCGCGCCTCCCGTGTACGGAGCGGGCCCGCCGGGCAGCAGCCGCCGCAGTTCGGCGACGGCCCGCCGCTCCTCGCCGAACAGGCTCCCGAGGTACCAGAGGCCCTCGACGACCTCGTCGGTGACCAGCGCCCACCGGGCCCGGGGGCCGCGCCGCAGGCGGGGGCCGAAACCTTCCAGCAGCGGTCCGAGGTGCTGGGCCACCGCCGCCCGCACCTCTTCGCGCAGTGCCTCCTCGTCGGGGACCGTCCGGGCTCCGGGGAGGCCGGCCGCCGGATCGCCGGGCAGGCACGCGAACTCCTCGACGCGTACGGACATCCGGCCCTCCGTCCGGTGGAAGGCCACCCGGTCCACCGGCAGCCGGGGCACCCGGCGCTCCAGGAACCAGGGGACGGTGATCAGCAGGCAGGCCGGCCAGGCGTAGCGGTGGAGGCCGAAGCCGGCCGCCACGTCGGGCCGCGCCGGGCGCCCGTAGTCCCGCAGCACCTGGTCCGCGTCCCAGGAGAGGTGGTCGTCGAGGGCCGCGCCGCCGGCCGCGAGCTCGTCCGCGCCGACCCATCCCGCACCGCGGGGGAGGGGTTCGCGCGCGTCGCGCTCGTCGATGCGCAGGCCCGGGTAGACGGCGGTCAGGCGTCCGTACGCCGCCGCCACCGGAGAGCCGGCCGGGGCGGGTGCGGACGGGAGCAGGACGTCGGCAGCCGGGCCGGTCATGACGCATCACCGAATCACACGATCGTTGGAAGGTAAGCCTAACCTTACCCGATCTTCGTGCCCCGTACGCCCACGGCACCCCCGTCACACCGGGGGAATTCACCTATCCTCGGTACCGGTCGAGACCTGGAGGAGGACCGAGTGCACGAAGCGGCCCACGCCCCGGTGTCCGAGGAGCCACTGGTGCCCGCGCAGAAGGTGCTGCGCCATTCGGTGCGCGGGCAGATCCTGGACGCGCTGCGCGCGGCCCTCGTCGACGGGGAGCTGGCACCCGGGCAGATCTACTCGGGCCCCGCGCTCGGCGAGCGCTTCGGGGTCTCCGCGACCCCCGTGCGCGAGGCGATGCAGCAGCTGGCGCTGGAAGGCGCGGTGGAGTGCCTGCCCAACCGGGGCTTCCGGGTGCTGTCCGGCACCCCGCGCGCGCTGGCCGAACTGGCCGAGGTCCGCGCCCTGCTCGAAGTGCCGGTGATGCTCCGGCTGGCCCGCACCGTGCCCGCCGCCACCTGGGAGGCCCTGCGTCCGGCGGCCCTCGCCACCGCGGAGGCGGCCGCCGCGGGCGACCTGCCGGGTTACGCGGACGCCGACCGGGCCTTCCACCGGGCGGTGCTCTCCCTGGCGGAGAACACCCAGCTGGTACGGATCGCGGAGGAGCTCCACCGCCGGGCGCAGTGGCCCCTGCCCGGCGCCCCGCGGGTGCGCCGCGCCGACCTCGTCGCCGACGCGGCGGAGCATTCGGCCCTCCTGGAGGCCCTGATCGCCCAGGACCTCCCGGTGGTGGAGTCACTCGTACGGGAGCACTTCGCGGGTTCCGCCGGCTGACCCGGGGCTCCGGCCGGGGCAGGCCGGGTCAGGCAGGCCGGGCCGGGTCAGGCAGGGGACGGGGCCAGCTGGTCCGCGAGCCAGGTGGGGATGCCGCCCAGCAGGTGGAACAGGCGGCGGGCCTCCGCGCGCAGCCGGGTGGCCTCCGGCTCCGGTTCCGCCTCGGCCAGCGCCGCCAGTGCCGGGGCGGTGCCGACCAGGAATCCCAGGTCCTCCCGGATGCGCAGGGACTCCGCGAAGCCCTTGCGCGCCTCGGCCATCTCGCCGTCGCGCAGGGCCAGAGCGGCCAGGTGCCGCCACGTGAACGACAGCAGCAGGGTGTCCCCGTGCGCCTCCGCCCCCGCGTGGGCCCGGTGGTACGCCGGACGGGCCGCCTGCGGGGCGTCGGCCAGGTGTTCGGCGACCAGTCCGCGCCGGAAGTCCAGCAGCGGCCGGCTGCGCGAGGTGGGCGCGAGCAGGGCCGCCGCGCGGCCGAGCGCCGAGCGGGCCTCGTCGGCCCGGTCGCGGACGCCGAGCACCGTGGCGGCGTAGGCCAGTTGGCCCCGTTCGCAGGCGGCGGCGCCGCGTTCCTCGTCGTCCCGGGCCACGGCTTCGGCCACCCGCAGGGCGTCCTCCGCCTCGGCCCAGCCCTGACCGGTGAACAGGCACCGTTCCACCAGGAGCGCGGTGCGCTGCACCGCCGCCCGGGCCTCGCTCGCGTGCGGCGTCAGCAGGGCCGCCGCGTCGGTCCAACAGCCGCGCGAGCGCAGCCGCCATATCGCCCGCTGGAGGGGGTCGTCGCCCCCGGTTGATCCCGCACCGGACATGGCGGTATCCGCCACATTGCCCTCCCCGAAGCAACCAAGCAGCACGTCTTTGAGCCCTGGGGCGAAATGAGAGCACGGATCGGCTGCCTCGGCCAAGGGGTCGGGTGAACTCTTTCACAAAGTCCGGACGGCTCGTCAGCCGTCTCACGCCGTCCCCTCGGCCCCCTCCCTGTTCAGGAGGGCGGGGCCTGCGGAATCAGCTCATCCGCAGGGCGAGGAAGAAGTCGAGCTTGTCCTCCAGCCGGGAAAGGTCGCGCGCGGTCAGCTGCTCGATTCGCCCGACCCGGTAACGCAGCGTGTTGACGTGCAGGTGCAACCGGGTCGCGCAGCGGGTCCAGGAGCCGTCGCAGTCGAGGAAGGCCTCCAGGGTCGGGATGAGCTCCGCGCGGTGGCGGCGGTCGTAGTCGCGCAGCGGGTCCAGCAGCCGGGCCGTGAAGGCGCGGCGCACGTCGTCCGGGACGAACGGCAGCAGCAGCACGTGCGAGGCGAGCTCGTGGTGGCCGGCGGCGCAGACCCGGCCAGGCCGGGCCGCGGCGACCCGGCGGGCGTGCCGGGCCTCCTCCAGCGCCCCGCGCAGCCCCTCCGCGGAGTGCACGGCCGCGCTGACGCCGAGGGTGAGCCGCCCGTCGTCGGCCAGACCGGCCGCCAGGGGCTCGCGTACGGCCGCCAACAGCGCGTCCGCGTGGAGCGCGGAGTCGGGCCCCTTGTCCTCGCCGGAGTCGCCGGAGAGGGCCGGCAGGGGCACCAGGGCGATGGCCTCGTCACCCGAGTGGGCGACCGCGATCCGGTCGGAGGGTTCCGGCCCGGACATCGACGGGTCGACCAGGATCTCCTCCAGCAGCGACTGGGCCACCGGGCCGCCGGGGATGTCCCCGCCGTCCCAGTCCACCCGGGCCACGACGACCTGCCAGTGCGGGGCGGCGCCCAGGCCGGGCAGCAGCACGGGCGCGGCCACCCGCAGGCGGGCGGCGATCTCGGCGGGCGGGGCACCCGTCTGGACCAGTTCGAGGACTTCCTGTGCGAGCCGGCGGCGCACCGTGCGGGCGCCGTCGCGGCGGTCCCGCTCGACGGCGATCAGCTGGGTGACGCCCTGCAGCAGGTCCAGGCGCTCCGCGGGCCAGTCGCCCGCGTCGGCCTCGACGGCCAGCAGCCAGTCCGAGAGCACGCTCTCGCGCACGTCCCGGGCGGCGGGACCCGCTGGTCCGCGCCCGTGTCCCCTGATCGGGAACAGGGAGTAGGTAATACCCTGGATGGACATCCGGTGCGGGCCCCTGCGGCCGGTCCGGACCGCCGCGAGGTGTTCGCTCGCCAGCGTCGCGCAGATGCCCGGAGCCAGTGGTTCCCCGGCCCCGGCGATCTGCCTGCCGGTGGGGGAGAGCACCCAGGCCCGGAGATCGAGGTCCGTGGTGAGCAGATCCAGCACCACATCGGGTCCGCCGCCCGCGGGACCGGATGTCATCAGGCGCCGGTGGCGGTCCACGACGGCCGCGAGATCGCCCGCGCGCTCCCCGGAGACCTGCCGCACCACGTACTCCGTGATGGTGGCGAATGCAACGTCCTCATTGACCGCGAAGAGCGGGAGCCGGTTGCGCCGACAGGCTGAAACGAGATCGTCCGGGATGTCTCCCAGCTCCGCCTCGCCGGCCGCGAGGCCCGCGACCCCGGCGCTCGCGAGGATTCGTACGAACGGCTCGGAGTCGGCTGAATTTCTTCGCCAGGCCAGGCCGGTGAGGACGAGTTCGCCCCCGGATAGGTATCGGCTGGGATCCCTCAGGTCGGTCGTCATGACCCCGCGGACCGTCCGGTCGAGTTCTTCCTCGCCGCCCAGCAGCCGCAGCCCCAGCGCCTCGGTTTCCAGCAGTGCGCGCAGCCGCATGATGTCGCCGCCGATCTGTCTCGAATGTTGCCGTTGGAAATCGGGCAGGTCGTCGCATCCTGCCTTTCATACGAATCTACAAGACGAGGGAGGCCGTCAGCCAACTCCTTCATGGTTTCGGTGACTGCACCCGGGAGACGCGCGGCTTGTGTACTGGCTACACACCGCGTTAACGGCACGTGAACGACCAGTCGAGGGCCATCGGTCTCCTGGCTTGAAATGAACTACCCCGATTGAGAATGAAGAGAGCCGCACATGGACTTCCTTCGCCCCGCCAGCTGGGAGGAGGCGCTCGCCGCCAAGGCCGAGTACCCGACAGCTGTGCCCATTGCGGGTGGCACCGACATCATGGTCGAGATCAACTTTGACCACCGCCGCCCGGAATACCTCCTGGACCTCAACCGCATCGAACTGCTGCGGGAGTGGGAGGTCGGCGAGGAGGTCACCCGGCTCGGAGCCTCCGTCCCGTACACCCAGATCATGGAGAACCTGCGCGGAACGCTGCCGGGTCTCGCGCTCGCCTCGCACACGGTCGCGTCCCCCCAGATCCGCAACCGCGGCGGTGTCGGCGGCAACCTCGGTTGCGCCTCGCCCGCCGGTGACTCCCACCCCGCGCTGCTCGCCGCCGACTGCCGCGTCGAGGTCGAGTCGGTACGCGGTTCCCGGCTGATCCCGATCGACGAGTTCTACACCGGCGTCAAGCGCAACGCGCTCGCCGCCGACGAGCTCATCAAGTCGGTCCACATCAAGAACGCCACGGGCCCGCAGCAGTACTCCAAGGTCGGCACGCGCAACGCGATGGTCATCGCGGTCTGCGGCTTCGGCCTGGCCCTGCACTCCGACACCCGCACCGTCCGTACGGGCATCGCCTCCGCCGCCCCGACCCCGATCCGGGCGAAGGCCGCCGAGGAGTTCCTGAACGCCGCGCTCGAAGAGGGCGGCTTCTGGGACAACGGCAAGGTCATCACCCCGTCGATCGCCAAGCAGTTCGGTGAGCTCGCCTCCGGCGCGTGCAACCCGATCGACGACGTCCGCGGCACGGCGAAGTACCGCCGCCACGCGGTCGGCATCCTGGCTCGCCGCCAGCTCGTCTGGACGTGGGAGCAGTACCGCGGCACCACCGGCCGCCCGCTCGAAGGGGCTGCGTAACCATGCGCGTCAATTTCACCGTCAACGGTCGTCAGCAGGAAGCCGACGACGTGTGGGAGGGCGAGTCCCTCCTCTACGTGCTGCGTGAGCGCCTGGGCCTGCCCGGTTCGAAGAACGCCTGCGAGCAGGGCGAGTGCGGTTCCTGCACCGTCCGCCTCGACGGCGTGCCGGTCTGTTCCTGCCTGGTCGCGGCCGGTCAGGTCGAGGGCCGCGACGTCGTGACCGTCGAGGGCCTGGCCGACTTCGCCAAGCAGCGTGCCGAGCACGGCCACGGCGGTGCCTGCGGCACCGGCGGCGGCTGCGGCGGCAAGGGCGTCTCCACCGACGAGGCCAAGCGCTGGTCCGCGCACGGGTCCGGCAGCGGGCTCCCCCCGCGGGCCGGTGACTCCCAGACGGGTGAGGGCGTGGAGCTCTCCGACATCCAGCAGGCGTTCATCGACGCCGGCGCCGTCCAGTGCGGTTTCTGCACCCCGGGCCTGCTGGTCCAGGCCGACGAGCTGCTGGAGCGCAACTCCGACCCGTCCGACCAGGACATCCGTGAGGCCCTGTCCGGCAACCTCTGCCGCTGCACGGGTTACGAGAAGATCCTCGACGCGGTCCGCCTCGCGGCCGCCCGTCAGGGAGAGGCGCTCTGATCATGGCCAACACCCGCACCACGCCGTCCGGTACCCCGACGAACGTCACCCAGAAGCACGCCAAGGGCGGCATCGGCGAGTCCACGCTCCGCCCGGACGGCACGCTGAAGGTCACCGGTGAGTTCGCGTACTCCTCGGACATGTGGCACGAGGACATGCTGTGGGGCCAGACCCTGCGCAGCACCGTCGCGCACGCCGAGATCGTCTCCATCGACATCTCCGAGGCGCTGGCGATGCCCGGCGTCTACTCGGTCCTGACGTACGACGACCTGCCGGCCGAGATGAAGAACTACGGCCTGGAGATCCAGGACACCCCGGTCCTCGCCCACGGCCGGGTGCGTCACCACGGCGAGCCGGTCGCCCTCGTGGCCGCCGACCACCCGGAGACCGCCCGCCGCGCGGCCGCCAAGATCAAGATCGACTACCGGGAGCTGCCGCTCGTCACCGACGAGGCCTCCGCCCTCGCCGCCGATGCGCCGCTGATCCACGAGGGCCGCGACGACCACCACGCCGGTCACGTCCCGCACCCGAACGTCGTGCACCGCCAGCCGATCGTCCGCGGCAACGTGGAGGAGGCCCGCAAGCGCGCCGACGTCATCGTCGAGGGCGAGTACACCTTCGGCATGCAGGACCAGGCCTTCCTCGGCCCGGAGTCCGGTCTGGCCGTGCCGACCGAGGACGGCGGTGTCGACCTCTACGTCGCCACCCAGTGGCTGCACTCGGACCTCAAGCAGATCGCCCCCGTCCTCGGTCTCCCCGAGGAGAAGGTCCGCATGACGCTCTCGGGCGTCGGCGGTGCCTTCGGCGGCCGCGAGGACATCTCGATGCAGATCCACGCCTGCCTGCTGGCCCTGGCCACCAACAAGCCGGTCAAGATCGTCTACAACCGGTTCGAGTCCTTCTTCGGCCACGTGCACCGTCACCCGGCGAAGCTCTACTACGAGCACGGCGCCACGAAGGACGGCAAGCTCACGCACATGAAGTGCAAGATCGTCCTGGACGGCGGCGCGTACGCGTCGGCCTCCCCGGCGGTCGTGGGCAACGCCTCCTCCCTCTCCGTCGGCCCGTACGTCATCGACGACGTCGACATCGAGGCGATCGCCCTCTACACGAACAACCCGCCCTGTGGCGCGATGCGCGGCTTCGGCGCCGTCCAGGCCTGCTTCGCGTACGAGGCCCAGATGGACAGGCTCGCGGCGAAGCTGGGCATGGACCCGGTCGAGTTCCGCCAGCTCAACGCCATGGAGATGGGCACGATCATGCCCACCGGCCAGGTCGTGGACTCCCCGGCGCCCGTCGCCGAGCTGCTGCGCCGGGTCAAGGCCCGCCCGCTGCCGCCGGAGCGCCAGTGGGAGTCGGCCGGCGAGAGCGCGGACGTCCGCGCACTGCCCGGCGGTCTCTCCAACACCACCCACGGCGAGGGCGTCGTCCGGGGTGTCGGCTACGCGGTCGGCATCAAGAACGTCGGCTTCTCCGAGGGCTTCGACGACTACTCCACCGCCCGCGTACGGCTGGAGGTCATCAACGGCGAGCCCGTCGCGATGGTCCACACGGCCATGGCGGAGGTCGGCCAGGGCGGTGTCACCGTCCACGCGCAGATCGCCCGTACCGAGCTGGGTGTCACGCAGGTGACCATCCACCCGGCCGACACGCAGGTCGGCTCGGCCGGTTCCACGTCCGCCTCGCGGCAGACGTACATGACCGGTGGCGCCGTGAAGAACACCTGTGAGCACGTCCGCGAGGCGCTGCTGGAGCTGGGCCGCCGCAAGAACGGCTCGTACCACCCGGCCTGGGCCCACGCGGAGCTGCTCCTGGAGGGCGGCAAGGTCGTCACCGACGGCGGTGAGGTCCTCGCGGACATCGCCGACATCCTGGAGGACGAGGCGATCGACCTGGAGCTGGAGTTCCGGCACCGGCCGACCGTGCCCTTCGACCTCAAGACCGGTCAGGGGGACGGCCACGTCCAGTACACCTTCGCCGCGCACCGCGCGGTCGTCGAGGTGGACACCGAGCTCGGCCTGGTCAAGGTCGTCGAGCTGGCGACCGCCCAGGACGTCGGCAAGGCCCTGAACATGCTCTCCGTGGTCGGCCAGATCCAGGGTGGTACCACCCAGGGTCTCGGCGTGGCGGTCATGGAGGAGATCATCGTGGACCCGAAGACCGCGAAGGTGCGCAACCCGTCCTTCACGGACTACCTGATCCCGACGATCCTCGACACCCCGGCCATCCCGGTCGACGTCCTGGAGCTCGCCGACCCGAACGCGCCGTACGGCCTTCGCGGTCTCGGTGAGGCCCCCACCCTGTCGTCCACCCCGGCCGTCCTCGCGGCGATCCGGCAGGCGACCGGTCTGGAGCTCAACAAGACGCCGATCCGTCCGGAAGCCCTCACCGGGACCCTCTAGGACGGCCGGTCCGGGGGCCGCGAGGCCCCCGGACCCCCCAGATTTCCGGGCGGTGTGACACGGGAACGTCACACTTCCAGTCGCACCGCCCGGAGCACGGAGTACCGCACCGCTCGCGGTCCTCGCAGAACCGGCAGTACCCCTGCAGAAAACCCCCACGTAGTACCAGCGGTCACCCCCGCACTACCCGCAGTACACGCAGTGCACTTCTCGCGTCGCCTCGGGCCGTCACCCCGGGTCGTGCAGCCAAACGCAGTTTCCCAAATCCCGCGTCTCCAATCTTCAAGCGGGTGCCCCTTTGAACCTTGGGAGTTAGGCACCATGACCCAGTCATCCGTGGAGCCCAAGACCAGTGCGGAGGAGGCCGGCGACGGCTCTCTGGCCCCCGCCGGACGTTCTTGGCTCGACCGGTACTTTCACATAACGCACAGAGGCTCCAACATCGGCAACGAGGTTCGTGGCGGCATCACGACCTTCATGGCGATGGCGTACATCCTCCTGCTCAACCCGCTGATCCTCTCCGGCAAGGACGTCGCCGGAGACACCATGAGCCAGAAGGCGCTGATCACGGCCACGGCCTTCGCCGCCGCCCTGACCACCCTGCTCATGGGCTTCGTCGGCAAGGTCCCGCTGGCCCTGGCCGCCGGCCTGTCCGTCTCCGGCGTCCTGTCCTCGCAGGTGGCCCCGCAGATGACCTGGCCGCAGGCCATGGGCATGTGCGTGATGTACGGCGTCGTGATCTGTCTCCTGGTCGTCACCGGCCTCCGAGAGATGATCATGAACGCGATCCCCCTCGCGCTCAAGCACGCCATCACCATGGGCATCGGCCTCTTCGTCGCCCTGATCGGCCTCGTCAAGGCCGGCTTCGTCGGCAACGGCGGGGAGTTCATGCCCCCCGTGCAGCTGGGTGCGACCGGTGAGCTCTCGGGCTGGCCCGTCTTCCTCTTCTGCGTGACCCTGCTCGCCATCTTCATGCTGCAGGCCCGCAAGGTCCGCGGCGCGATCCTCATCGGCATCGTCGGCGGCACCGTCCTCGCGGCCATCCTCAACGCCGTCGTGAACATCGACCCGAAGGCCTGGAAGAACGGTCCGCCGGAGCTCGCGGGCTCCGCGATCTCGATGCCCGACTTCTCGCTGTTCGGCAAGGTCGAGTTCGGCGGCTGGGGCGACGTCGGCGTCATGACGATCGGCATGATCGTCTTCACCCTCGTGCTCGCCGGCTTCTTCGACGCGATGGCCACCATCATCGGCGTCGGCACCGAGGCCAAGCTGGCCGACGACCAGGGCCGCATGCCGGGCCTGTCGAAGGCGCTGTTCATCGACGGTGCCGGTGGCGCCATCGGTGGCATCGCGGGCGGCTCCGGCCAGACCGTGTTCGTCGAGTCCGCCACCGGCGTCGGCGAGGGTGCCCGTACCGGCCTCGCCTCCGTCGTCACCGGCCTCTTCTTCGCCGCCTGCCTCTTCTTCACCCCGATCACCCAGATCGTCCCGGGTGAGGTCGCCTCGGCCGCCCTGGTGGTCATCGGCGCGATGATGATGCAGAACGCCCGCCACGTGGACTGGTCCGACAGCGCGACCTCGATTCCGGTCTTCCTGACCGTCGTGATCATGCCGTTCACCTACCAGATCACGGCCGGTGTCGCCGCGGGCGTCATCTCCTACGTGGCCATCAAGGCCGCGCAGGGCAAGGCGCGCGAGGTCGGTGGCTTCATGTGGGTCCTGACCGGCATCTTCCTGATCTACTTCGCCCTCCACCCCATCGAGGCGTGGCTCGGCGTGAAGTAGGTCCGGACGTGATCCGTACCTGACCCTCCACGCATCCGATACTGGAACCCGAACCCTCCGAGGAGGCCGCACATGCTGGACATCGCCGAAGAACTCAACCGGTGGGTCGAGCAGGGACGTGACTTCGCCGTCGCCACGGTCGTGGCGGTCGGCGGGAGCGCCCCGCGGCAGCCCGGAGCCGCACTCGCCGTGGACGGCGAGGGCACGGCCATCGGTTCGGTCTCCGGCGGATGCGTGGAGGGCGCGGTGTACGAGCTGTGCCGCCAGGCGCTCGAAGACGGCGAGACCGTCCTCGAGCGCTTCGGGTACAGCGACGACGATGCCTTCGCCGTGGGCCTGACCTGCGGCGGAATCATCGACATCCTGGTCACCCCAGTGCCCGTGGGCTCCCCGTGGCGCGAGGTGCTGGCCCGTGCGCTGGCCGCCGCCGCGCACGGGGAGACGGCCGCCGTCGCCCGGATCGCCGAAGGCCCCGCCGAGCTGGTGGGCCGCGCGCTCCTCGTCCAGGCCGACGGCTCCTACGAGGGGGGCTTCGGCGGACACCCCCTGCTCGACCGCACCATCGCCGGGGAGGCCCGCGCCATGCTCGACGCCGGCCGGACCGGTGTCCTGGAGATCGGCGCCGACGGCAGGCTCTGCGGAGAGCCGCTGAAGGTGCTCGTCGAGTCCAGCGTCCCGCCCCCGCGGATGATCGTCTTCGGCGCCATCGACTTCGCCTCCGCCCTGGTGCGGATCGGCAAGTTCCTCGGCTACCACGTGACCCTGTGCGACGCCCGGCCCGTCTTCGCCACGAAGAATCGTTTCCCCGACGCGGACGAGATCGTGGTCGACTGGCCGCACCGCTACCTGGAGGGCGCGGAGGTGGACGGCCGGACCGTCCTGTGCGTGCTGACCCACGACGCCAAGTTCGACGTACCGCTCCTCGAACTGGCCCTGAAGCTTCCCGTCGCCTACATCGGCGCCATGGGCTCCCGCCGCACCCACGAGGACCGCAACGAGCGGCTCCGCGCGGTCGGCGTGACCGAGCTCGAACTGGCCCGCCTGCGCTCCCCGATCGGCCTGGACCTCGGCGCCCGCTCCCCGGAGGAGACCGCGCTGTCCATCGCCGCCGAGATCGTCGCGAACCGTCGCGGCGGCACCGGGGCGACGCTCACCGGCGCGCACATCCCGATCCACCACGACCCGTCGCAGAGCGTGGTCAGCCGGATCGGTTCCGTCGCTTGAAGCGGTGCTGAGCGGCGGTAGCGCCGGGCGCCGCACCCGTACACGCCGAAAGGGCACGACCCCGCGGGGGTTGTGCCCTTTCGGCGTTCCGTCTATTTTACCCGCCGGTAACAGCAAGCGGTCCGTCACGCCCTTCCGCCCCACCTTTCCGCCCCACCCCTTTGCTGCACTTTCCGCTCCACCCTTCCCCCCTCATGGAGTCGAACGGATGTTACGAAGCCTGCGCACCCGGTACCCGCTGGCCGCGGTCCTCCTCGCCGCCACCGCCGTCACCGCCCTGGCCGCGCCCGGCCGGGCGGCGGCCCCCGCCGAACCCCTGCGCGAGGTGCTGTTCGTCGGGAACAACTGGGACGGCACCGCCGACGCCCTCGCCTCGACCGGCGACCTCGCCCGCATCGGCCGGATCAACGTGATCCCCGACAAGGAGGAGCGGCTGCGGGAGATCTACCTCAACCCCGTCAAACTCGCCTTCTTCCTCGGCATCCGGGCCGGTGCCGGAGAGGGCCACGACCAGTTCGCGGACGACATGTACACCACCCCGGACGGCTCCGCGGTCGTGGTCTCCCGCCCCAGCTTCGCCGACGTCGTCTCCATCGACGTCCGCACCGGCCGGATCAACTGGCGCTTCCCCGTGGCCGGCTACCGCGCCGACCACATGGCGGTCTCGCCCGACGGCACCCGCGTCGCCGTGTCCGCGTCCACGGCCAACACCGTGCACGTCCTCGACATCGCCACCGGCCGCGAGGCCGGCTCGTTCGCCACCGGCGACAAGCCGCACGAGAACACCTTCAGCCGGGACGGCCGTTACCTCTGGAACAGCTCGATCGGTGACGTGACCTCCGCCCTCGATGCGCCCTGGCTGGACTGGACGAAGGGCGACCGGAAGATCACCGTCGTCGACGCGCGGACCTTCCGCACCGTCCGGGTGATCGACATGCGCGAACGCCTCGACGCCTTCGGCCGCCGCGACCTCTCCGACGCCGTCCGGCCCATGTCCTTCAGCCCCGACGAGTCGAAGATCTACTTCCAGGTGTCCTTCTTCAACGGCGTCGTCGAGTACGACGTGGCCACCGACCGGATCACCCGGATCAAGGAACTCCCCGTCAACCCCGCCACCAGCACCGACCGCACCACCTGGGTCAACGACTCCCGCCACCACGGCCTGTCGATGAGCCCCGACGGCACGAAGCTCTGCGTCGCCGGGACCATGGACGACTACGCCACCGTCGTGGACCGCGCCACCCTCGCCCAGGGGCCGCTCGTCCCGGCCGACAAGCCCTACTGGGCCACGGTCGACGGCGACGGCACCGCCTGCGTCATCTCCGAGAGCGGCGCCGACCGGGTCACCGCCATCGACTTCGCCACCGGAGCCAAGCGGGTCTCCGTCCCGGTCGGCGACCACCCCCAACGGGTCCGCCTCGGGCACGTTCCGGCCGGCTGGAGCGGTCCCACGCCCTCCTGAACGGGCAGATCCGGCCATTATGCGGTGACCAGTCCGCGATGACCGATTAGTCTCCGGATCATGGTGGACATCCGCGAGGTACCCGAGGCCGACATCGACCGCGCCCAGGAGCTCGCGTACCTGGCCTTCCACGACCGCCCGGAACGGGAGGCGCGCGAACGCCACCACCGCCTGCTGAGCAGCTGCGACCGGCTCGGCGCCTACGACGAGGAGGTGCTGGTCGGCTTCATGGCCGCCCACGCCTTCCGCCTCTCGGTCCCGGGCGCCGACCTCGACTGCCCCGGGCTCACCTTCGTGTCCGTCGCCCCCACCCACCGGCGCCGGGGCGTCCTCACCGCGCTGATGGAGGAGCGGCTGCGCCGGGCCGGGGCCGCGGGCAGCCCGATCGCCGCCCTGTGGGCATCGGAACCGGCCATCTACGGCCGCTTCGGCTACGGGCCGGCCACCCAGGGCGTCACCATCGAGATCGACTCCGGCCGGCCCCTCGCCCTGCGGATCGACCCCGACCCGCGTCCGCTGCGCCTGGTGGACCCGGCCGACGCCCTCGACGTGATCGCCCCGTACCACGAGGCCGCCCGCCGCACCCGGGCCGGCCGGCCGACCCGCGGCCCCGAACGCTGGGAGCAGGAGTGGCTGTGCGAACGGGACGAGGAGGACGAGGAGTTGGGCCCGCCCCGGATCATCGCCCTCGGGCGGCCCGGACAGCCGGTGGCGGGCTACGTCCTCTACCGCACGAAGCCGCAGGACGACACGGGCCCCTTCCCGGTCCGCACCCCGGGCCTGGTCCGCGTCGACGAACTGGAGGCCGACACACCCGCCGTCGCCGCCGCGCTGTGGGACTGCGTGGCCTCCCTCGACCTGACCGGCACCGTCCGCGCCCGGTGCCGCCCGGCCGACGACCCGCTGCTGCACTTCGCCGCCGACCGGGACCAGGTCAGGGTCACCGCCCAGTTCCCGGCGCTCTGGCTGCGCCTGGTCGACGTGGCCGCGGCGCTGACGGCCCGGTCGTGGGCGGCGCCGGTGGAACTGGTGCTGCAGCTGGCCGACGTACGGCTGCCCGCGAACGCCGGGCGGTTCCGGCTCAAGGCCGGGCCGGGCGGGGCGACGTACGAGCCCGCCCGCGCGACCCCCGACCTGACCCTGGACGTACGGGAGCTGGCCGCCTGCTACCTGGGCGGGACCAGGACGGCGGAGCTGGTGGCCGCCGGGCTGGTGACCGAACACACCCCGGGCGCGGCGGCGGCCCTGGACGCGGCCCTGGCGACGGGGCCGCTCCCGCACACGGGGGACGAGTTCTGACGGGGACGGGGACGGGCCGCGGGGATCAGGCGGGCAGACGGAGCCGGGCCGCAGCCATGCCGAATCCGGGGCCCCGGACGGCCGTGGACAGGCCGTCGGCCGGCCGGTGCAGGTCCTCCTCGCCGTAACGACGGCATTTCCGGTGCCAGTTGAGGATCCCGGCCATCCAGTCCTTGAGCTCCCCGACGTACGCGTCGAGCCCGGCGCGCGCCTCCCGGTCCAGCTTCCAGTCGTCGTAGAGCAACGGCAGCTGCGACGCGACGATGTGCTCGAACTCCTGGGTGCGCTGCGTCATCAGGTCGTGGCAGATGTGCAGGGCCTGCTCGTAGCCGATGTCGAAGAAGTTCCGGGTGACGAGGACGTGGTTGTGGACCTCGCCCTCGACCTCCACCTCCTTCTGGTAGGAGAAGACGTCGTTGATCAGGCACGCGGTGTCGGCCGCGGCGTTCTCCAGCGACCGGATGGTCCCCGACCGGTAGATCTCCTCCGGGATGCCGCGCCCTGCCTGGCCGAGCCGGCACAGGTACATCGTCAGGTGCGAGCCGAAGGTGTGGCGGCGCATCTCGGCGTAGTCCACCGGGTCGGGGATGCGGTTCAGGATCAGGTTCTCCATCTCCCACACCCAGCTCTCCAGCATGCTCACCAGCGTGGCCCGGAACTCGGCACGGACCTGCGCCCCCATGGCCTCGGTGGTGCGCACCCACAGGTCGGCGAGGGAGCGCTCCATCACGGTCAGCGGCAGCGGCTGTTCGGCGTGGTCGACCGGGATCATCGAGACCAGCCGGGCCGTCGTCGCCTTGGCGGCCCGGAGGTCCTTGGCGCGGGCGAACACCACCGGGTAGTAGTCGTCCCCGTACGTCCCCCAGGTCAGCCAGCACGCGTTGAGCAGCAGGGCCTCGGGCGTGGCGTCGGGGTCGATGCCGGCCGAGCAGAGCGCGAAGTCGTAGCCGCGCAGCTTCTGTTCGTTCCAGATCGCGGAGCCGGGATCGCCCGGCTGCGGGTCGGTCAGGCCCATCCGGCGCGCCCACTCCACCGATCCCTCGCGGGCGGAGCCGAGATGGGGGCTGAGGGAGAGCTCGAAGGGCATGTGGATGTCCGGGATCACGGACGGCCCGGTGCGCTCGTAGGGGACGTGGGTGAAGGAACGGCGACGCAGTTCCATCGACCGCCGGGTGAACAGGGAGCGGAGGTCGAGCGCGGTGGTGCCGAGCCCGCTGGGGAGGAAGGGCAGGGTGAGCGGGGCCGTGGCCTTGGCCTCCTTGTTCATGTAGCGGCTGGAGACCATGTGCCACTCGTGGCCGCCCGACTGCCAGTCCTGCAGGCCCTTGGCGTAGGCGAGGACGGCCGCGATCTCGGCGGGGTCCATGGCGTGGTCGGCGAAGAGCTGGGGGAGTTCGACGAGCGCGGTCTGCTCGAACTGCTGGAGGCGGGAGGTGAGCAGGTCGTTGGAGGCCTCGGCGGCCTCCTGAGTGGAGCAGCCGAGGAAGGTCTCCAGCACCAGGATGGCGTTGGAGAGTTCGCCCTCGTGGGCGACCTCGCGCTCGTAGGAGAAGATGTCGTTCCTGATGTGCACGGCGTCGGAGAAGGCGTCGCGCAGCACGCCGAGCGGCCGCGAGTGCGCCACGCGCGCGGGCACCTCGGCGGAGACGTACTCGATCAGTCCGGCCGACCAGGGGGCGCCGCCGACCTTGCGGCGCATCTCGATGTACTCCAGCGGGTTCGCCACCCGCCCGATGTTGATGTTGGCGAGCTCCCACATCGACTCGTCGAGCAGGTTCTTCGTCGACAAGGAGAACCGTTCCCGCCAGTCCATAGACATGGCCGGGACGGTCCGCGCCCACAGGTCCGCGAGCCCCGCCTCGACGGGGTTGGTGGCCTCGGGGAAGCCCGCGGCCAGGTCCATCGGCATGAAGGCGGCGAGCCGGTCGAGGTACGCCTTGGCGCCCGCGCGGTCCTGGGAGCGCTTGTACATCTCCAGGAAGTGGTCGTCGAAGAAGAAGACCCACACGTACCAGTCGGTGACCAGGTCCAGCGCGTCACTGTCGCAGTCGGGGTGGGTGTACGAGCACAGCAGGGCGTAGTCGTGCGCGTCGAGGTCCTTCTCCTCCCAGACCCCGGAACCCTCCAGCATGCCGAAGCCGCGCGCCCACTGCTTGGTGTGGACCCGGGCTTGCTCCAGGTGGGGGTTGAGTCGCGCCGGATAGGGCACGTAGAAATCCGGCAGTTGGAACGGCTGCGTCACGGCGGGGCGGGCCTTTCGGTCAGGTGCGCGGGGACCGGCGGTTCCCGCTCCCCGCACGAGATCAGCAGGGCCATACCCGTGGTGCCGGTGGGACAAGGCGGAATTCACTTCATCGGGTGACGAGGTCGCCGTTCCCGGGTGTTCACCCTCGACCACAGGCTAGAAGGGGCGCGGGAGGCCGTCCGCGTGGAGCTTCTTGAGCTGTTCGGCGACGACGGCGGTGGGCCGTTCCGCTGCTCCGGACGGGCTGCGGGCGGTGAAGGTGGCGGTGGTGGTCCCCTGGCGCACGAAGACCACTTCGATCGAGGACTTCACGCCGTCCTGCTCCTGCTCGGCGCTGTAGGCGATGCTCTCGTCGCCGCCGGTGGCGGGAGCCGCCACGACGCTCGCCCGGCCGGGAATCCATTCCCGGCCGGGCGAGCGCCTGTTCGTGGTTCTGGCCGGCTATCCGAGGGTGCGGGCGGTGGCCCAGTCGTCTTCCTCTACGCGTCGGCCGTTGCCGATGGTGGTGCGGCCTCCGTTGTAGAGGTGGAGGGTGCCGTCGTTGCGGGTGAGGTAGAGGTCGGGGATGCCGTCTCCGTTGACGTCGGGGGTGCCGCGCAGGAGGGGCCAGGTGGTGCTGTCCCAGCCGGTGGTGCCGTAGGTGAGGTCCTTGCCGTCGGCGGAGTTGACGGCGAGGGCGAGGGAGTCGATGTCGGCTCCGCCGTTGGTGCCGGGCTTACCGCGGCGCAGGGCGAGGCCTCGGTTGGGGTCGGCGTCGTCGCGGAAGAGGAGGTCGGGGACGCCGTCGCCGGTGAAGTCGCGGACGTCGATGATGTCGCGTTTGGTCCAGCTGGTGGCGGAGAGCTGGCGGGCTTCGGTGATGCTGGCGCCGCTGTATCCGGTGAGGATCCAGAAGGTGTCGCCGGCGGTGGCGAAGATGTCCTCGGCGTGGTCGCCGTTGATGTCGGGGACGACGACGATCTGGGTGAGGGTGGCCGGGTCGGGCGCGCCTGCGGGGAGGAGGATTTCGGTGCGGCGGCTGATGTCGAAGCGGCCGTTGCCGTCGCCCTGGTAGACGTAGAGCTTGCCGTCGGGCATGCGGGCGATGAGGTCGGTGATGCCGTCGCCGGGGTACCAGTCGGTGGAGTGCGCGACGAGTGCGGTTTTGCCGGTGGCGTCTTTCCAGTAGCCGGCGGGGGCGGGTTTGCCGTTGTCGGTGGCGGCGGGCATCCAGGCGTCGACGTCGCCGGTGGCGTCGGCGGGGTAGACGCGCAGGTCGCCGGCCGCGTCGATGGCCAGGAGGTCGGCCTTGCCGTCGCCGGTGACGTCGCCGGGGCCGTCGGATCCGGGGCGGGGGCGGACGTAGAAGGTGTAGATGAAGGGGTCGGAGAGGTTGCCGGCCTTGTTGACGATGCGGACGTAGAAGAGGTTCGGTCCGGCGTTGTCGGGGTTGACGTCGACGGTGACGGTGTCCTGCCCGGTGGCGGGGACGGCCTTCTGGTCGTAGACGGGGTGGTTGAGGGACCACTGGAACTCGCGGATGTCGGCCGGGTTGGTGCCGCCCGCGATGACGGTGATCTTGCCGGGGCCGAGGGTGTTCTTGCTCCACTCGGCGCCGTCGGGGCCGGGTGCGGGGAAGTCCTCGGAGCGGATCGTGGGTTTGACCGGCTGGGAGTGGTCGACGGTGAAGGTGCAGGGCTTGTCGGTGCCGGCGGGGCCGGCGGCGGAGGTGGAGCCGTCCCAGTCGTTGGCCGTGGCGGTCCAGGAGTAGGTGGTGTTGGCGGTGAAGGACTCCCAGCCGATGGTGGTGCGGGCGACGCCGTAGCTGTCGGGCCAGATCCACTGGTCGAAGACGGCCTGGCTGTCGGCAGTGCGCCAGACCTTGAACTGGATCTGCTTGAGGTTGCCGTCGCCGTCGCGGCCCTGGACCTCGAACATGACGTCGGACTTGCCGACCTTGTTGAAGGGGGCGTCGGTCACGCACAGCCCGCCGGGGACGGTGTCCATGCCGGCGACGGTGGGCTCGTCGGGGGCCTTGTTGTACTCGACCTCGATGTACGGGGCGCTCTCGCCGTTGGCCTGGAACTTCTTCCAGTAGCTCGCGTCGCTCTCGTTCGGGGAGCGCAGGCCCAGGGTGAGGTTCTGCCAGGCGCCGCGGGCGCCTTCCTCGACGGTGGGCTTGATGTCGATGCCGACCCAGGCGTCGGGGCAGGAGCTGTTGTAGCCGTGGCCGGTGGACGTGCCGGCGATGCGCTTGCCCCAGAACGTGTCGGTGTCGGTGTTGTTCCAGGTGCTGGAGCTGGTGATCAGCGGGGTGTGGTAGACGTCGAAGGCCCTTGGGTCACAGCCCCAGGAGTACGTCTGCAGCAGGCGCAGGTTCGCCGTGCGGATCTGGGAGCCGTAGAGCTGGCTGCCGAAGTCGAAGATGAACGCGGCGCGGGAGGTACCGCCGGTGGTCGACTCGTAGCCGACGCGCGCCTCGGGGGTGCCGGAGCCGCTGTTGTAGTTCTGGCCGTTCCAGAAGCTGGAGCCGCCCTCGGTCTTGTAGAAGGTCGACCAGTTCTGCTTGTGGCCCTTGAACGACGGGTCGATGAAGACCGGGTACACGGTGTCGGCGTCGTTCAGCAGCTGCGCGTTCGGAGTCACCGTCAGCACGTTCTCCGCGGACAGCGCAGCCCCTGCGGCCTTGGCGTGGTTGCCCTCGGCGCCGTTGAGACCGGACAGGGCGAGGGTGGGATGGTCCTTGGCCTCGGGAGCGGGCTTCGCCTGCGGCTCACCTTCGGTGACCGCGGCCTTGCCCGCCGAGTCCCACATGAACGGGGTCGGGGAGGCGGCGATCTCCTGGCCCTGCGCGTCCTGCGCGCTGACCGACTTCGACGACTCGTCCAGATGGAACGTCAGATCCGGAGAGGAAAGCCGGTAGTTCAACTGGCGCAGCAAGGGGTCGGCTGCGGCCTGCTTGTCCTTCACGACCAGGACATGCGTGTAGCCGCCGTCCTGAGCGGTCATCACCAGGTCTATACCCGGGCGGACGTTCTCGTACAGGGCCCGCGGCCCGGAAATCACCGGCTGGGGCAGCGGTCCCGGCCAGGACACGACCAGATCGTGCCCATCGGTATACAGCCGTACGAGCTCACTCCACTCGGGGGCGGGCCCGTCCGCCTTCGCGATCGCCGGACTGGCCAGCGTCACCCGGGACACCCCTCGGGACGCACGGCCCCCGCCACCGGACTGACCCTTGCCGGCGGCGCTGCCCGCACTGAACACGACGCGCCCGTTGACGGCCTTCGGCGCGAACCCGCCCTCCACCCGCTCCAACGTCGTGTCGACCGGCTTCCACGCACCGCCGACCTTCGCCCGCGTCGCCAGACTCGAAACCCGCAGCTTGAACGTCCCGCCAGGCTGCGCCCACGTGCTGCTGTACGCGCTCGCCTCAGAGGTGACCTCGACCTCCTTCCCGGACTTGACGGCTTCCCGGCGGGCCTCGGTGGCGGTGACAGGCACACCGGCGTCACGCTTCGGGCCGGCCTCCGCGTGCGGCTGGTCGCCATCGCCCGGCAGGCTCAGACCGACGGGTACCGCCACAGCGACGGCAAGCAGCGCGGCGAGGCCGCCGAGATTCCGACGGCGCTGAAACCAGCGGCGCGGAACCGTGGCGCAATCACCCTGCTTTCTTTCCGGCGTCACTGGCGAATTCTCGCCCGAGGATTCATTTTCGGACATGGCAAATTCTCCCCCTCGGGCGCGCAAAATTCGCCACCCCTGGGTACTCGCAGGTAATGAGCCCGATAGTCGGGCGGTACGTAGGGCCAGCTCCCCAACCGGCCTTCACGCATGAAATGTGCGGACTGAGCATGCCGCACCGAGTGGCGCCCGTCACCTGCGAAAAGCCCGTGCGGATGGTGGATTTGCACGATTTGTTAGCACCTATGCGATTCGTAAGTGACATATTCCACATCTGATAGCTTCCTATGGCTTTCGGTCCATCTGCTGATAAAGAATCAGCGAACTATTTGTCAGTTTCCTGCTACACGTGTGTTTTCGCCGTGAGCAGACCGTGGGGGGGTCCACATGTCGCCGTTCTCGGCGCATAATTTCCGCCTGCCCGGAAACGAGAGATCGCGCGCGAAACGCGTACGTCTCGCCGGGCGCACCGGCATCACCGTCTCGGTGGCGCTGATCGCAACACTCCTGCCGGCACAGGCTTGGGCAGCACCACCGGGCGGCCGGGACGGCGTCCAACTGCCTGGACTCCAGCAGGACATGAAGGCCAAGCTCGACAAGGTCGAAGCCGCGAAACTCGAAGGATGGGACGGGGCTCCCGTTCAGTCGCCGGCTGAGTACGAGCCGTCGAAGACGACGCCTCCGGCGGCCGGCAGCGTCACCGTTCCGCTGTCGGGTGACCAGCTCGTGCAGGCGGGGTCACTTCCCGTCAGCATCGGCAGGGCCTCGCCGACACCGGAGAACCCGACGCCGCCCGCGCCCTCGGGTACCTGGACCGTCGGCGTCGAGAACCGTGCCGCGACGGAAGCTGCGAACGTCGACGGCGCCCTCATCAAGATCACGCCCCCTGTCGAGGGCTCCACCCCCGTTGACGTCCAGCTGGGCTACAAGAAGTTCAAGGACCTCTACGGCACGGAGTGGGCCACCCGTCTGCAGCTCAAGCAGCTCCCGGCCTGCTTCCTGACCACGCCTCAGCTTCCCGAGTGCTCCGCCGCCCAGGACGTCCCGAGCGTCAACGACCCCGCGACCGGTACTGTCCGCGCGACCGTAGACCCGGCCACCACCCCCGCCCAGGGCCTGCGCACCATGAGCGGCGCGAGCGGCGGACCGACGGTCCTCGCAGCCTCCGACGGCGCCTCCGGCGCGGGCGGCACCTACAAGGCCACCTCCCTGTCACCCTCCGGATCCTGGAGCGCGGGCGGCAGCGGTGGAGGCTTCTCCTGGTCCTACCCGCTGGAGGTGCCCGCGCCGCCCGCAGGCCCCTCGCCCAAGATCGGGTTTGGGTACTCCTCCCAGGCGGTGGACGGCAAGACGTCCGTGGCCAACGGCCAGGCCTCCTGGGTCGGTGACGGCTGGGACTACGAACCCGGCTACATCGAGCGCCGCTACCGCTCCTGTTCGGACGACCTGAAGGCCAACCCGGCCAAGCCGAACAACGACAACGCCACGGACAAGAAGAAGAGCGACCTGTGCTGGGCGGGCGACAACGTCGTCATGTCCCTGGGCGGCAGCACGACCGAACTCGTCCACGACGCCGCCACCGGCCAGTGGATCCCTGCCGGCGACGACGGTTCCAAGATCGAACGCAAGACCGACACCGCCGTCCCGAACGGCGCCAAGGACGGAGAGTACTGGGTCGTCACCACGCGCGAGGGCATCCGCTACTTCTTCGGCCGCCACGACGTGGACGGTGCCGGAAGCCGCCCGGTCACCAACTCGGTCCTCACCGTCCCGGTCTTCGGCAACCACCCCGGTGAACCCTGCTACCAGACCTCCTACGCGGCCTCGTCGTGCGACCAGGGCTGGCGGTGGAACCTCGACTACGTCGAGGACCTCAACGGCAACGCCATGATCATCGACTGGGCCAAGGAGACCAACCGCTACGCCAAGAACGAGAAGTTCAAGGAAGCGGTCACCTACGCCCGGGCCGGCTACCCCACCCAGATCACCTACGGCCTGCGCAGCGACAACCTCTCCGGCCCTCCGGCCGCCAAGGTCGAGTTCACCGTCGCCGAACGCTGCGTCAAGGAAGGCACCACGCAGTGCTCCGACGCCGAGTTCGAAGGCAACAACTACGGCGACAAGCAGCCCTGGTGGGACACTCCCTCCACCCTCAACTGCAAGGCCACCGCCAAGGACTGCTACACCGGCTCGCCGACGTTCTGGACGCGTAAGCGCCTCACCTCGGTCGTCACCTACGGTCAGCGCACTGAGGGCTCCACCGCACTGTCCCTCGTGGACCGCTGGAATCTCGCCCAGTCCTTCCCGCGTCAGCGCACCGACACCCACCCGCCCCTGTGGCTGGAGTCGATCACCCGCACGGGCTACGGCACCACCAAGGACGGCGCCGGGAACCAGGAAAGCACCACGCTTCCGCCGGTCTCCTTCCTCGCCAACGTCCAGGACATGCCGAACCGCGTCGCCACCGGACCCAACGACGCCACCCCCGACTTCGACCGCCTGCGGGTGGAGACCATCCGCAGTGAAACCGGCGGCGAAACGAAGGTCGACTACTCGGCGCCGTGCCCCGTCGGCGGCACGCACCCCAAGCCGGAGGAGAACACCACCCGCTGCTACCCGGTCCACTGGTCCCCGGACGGCGAGGTCGAGAAGCCTCCGCTGGAGTGGTTCAACAAGTACGTCGTCGACAAGGTCACCGAGAAGGACCGCGTTTCGCGCCAGCCGGACGTAGTCACCGGCTACACGTACGAGGGCGACGCCGCCTGGGCGAAGGACAGCGACGAGTTCTCCAAGCCCGAGCTGCGCACGTACAGCCAGTGGCGCGGATACGGCAGTGTCGTCGTCATCAAGGGCGTGACCGCCAACGCGGGCAAATCCGACGCGACAGAACAGTCCCAGACCCGGACCCGGTTCTTCCGAGGCATGTCCGGCGACGCCGGCCGTGCCAAGATCACGATCAAGGACTCCACCGGGACCGAGGACCTCGCCGAGGACCTGCCCCAGTACCAGGGGCTCTCGGCCGAGAGCATCACCTACACGACGACCGGCGGCACCATCGCCTCCCGCGTCCTCACCTGGCCCTGGAGCCAGCAAACCGCCACCCGGCCCCGGGACGGCACCACCCCCCTGAACGCCTACCGTTCAGGATCCTCGCGCACCGACTCGATCGAGACGATCAGCGGCGGCGCCACCCGGACCCTGCGGACCCGGACCACGTACGAGCCCACCTACGGGCTGACCGCGTCCATCCAGTCCGAGGCCATCAGCCCCAACGGAACCGGCGGCTGGCAGACCACCCACCAGACGTGCGCGACGACGAGCTACGTCCACAACACCGCCAAGAACCTGATCGGTCTCCCCTCACGCCTGCGCACCACAGCCGGCGACTGCACACAGGCCGCAACCGGGGCGCTCCTCTCGGACAGCCGCACCGCCTACGACGCGCTCGGCGCCTTCGGTACGACCCCGACCAAGGGCCTCATCTACCAGGTCGACACCAACGACAGCGCCGGTACTGGATGGATCACCACCGCCCGTACCGAGTACGACGCGCTCGGCCGGTCCATCAAGGTCTACGACGCGGCCGGCAACACCGTCACCACCTCCTACACACCGGCCACCGGCCCGGCATTCTCCGTGTCCGGCACCAACGCGGTCGGCCACACGATCACCACCAAGACCGACCCCGGTCGCAGCGCCCCGATCGAGAACACCGACGCCAACGGCCGCAAGATCACGACCACCTACGACAACCTCGGCCGGTCCACGGCCGTATGGACCACCTCGCAGAACCCGGCGACCGACAAGGCCGCGTTCACCTTCAGCTACCAGATTTCCGAGCACGAACCGCCGGTCGTCACCAGCGGCACCCTGCAGGACGACGGGACCTACACCAAGGCCCTCACCATCTACGACGGCCTGCTGCGCCCGCGCCAGAGCCAGGGAGAGGCGCTGGGCGGCGGACGCCTGATCACGGACACCCTCTACAGCGCCAACGGCACCGTCTGGCACGTCAACAGCGGCTACTACGCCGAGGGCACACCAGAGAAGAAGATCTTCGTTCCCGAGAGCGTCTTCCGGATTCCGAACTCCACCGAGACGGCCTATGACGGCCTCGGCCGGGCGGTGCGCACCACGACCCTCTTCTCGGACGTCCCGCAGTACTCGTCCGTCGTGCAGTACGGCGGGGACTACACCCTGGCCCGCGGCCCCATGTCCGCCGACGGCACGACCCCTCTCAAGGGGAGCAGCGCGTCGAGGACCTGGACCGACCCGATGGGCCGCACCTCCGCCGTCGAGCAGGCCACAGCGGCCGACCTTACGACCTGGAACAGGACCTCGTATCTCTACGACGTCCGCAACAAGCTGCAATCGGTCACCGACGCCGCCGGCAACAAGTGGACCTACGAGTACGACGTCCGCGGCCGCATGACGGCATCGGAGGACCCGGATACCGGCCGCTCCGAGTTCGGCTTCAACAACCTCGACCAGCGGGTCTGGTCGAAGGACTCACGGGGCCGCCTGCAGTACACGACCTACGATCCCCTCGGACGCACGACCGAAGTGCGCGACGACGCGTCGAACGGACCGCTGGTCGCCTCATGGGCCTTCGACTCACTGCCCGGAGCCAAGGGCCAGCCCGTGTCCTCCACCCGCTTCGAGGGCGGAGCGGCCTACCGGAGCGAGGTCACCAGCTACGACTCCGAGTACCGGCCGACCGGATCTAAGATCACCATCCCGGATGTTCCCGGCACGAAGGGCTTGGCCGGCACCTACGCCTCCAACACCACCTACACCCCGACCGGCAAGGTCCAGTCGACCACCTCACCCGCTACCCCCGGCGGCCTGGCCGCCGAAAAGCTGATCACCCGCTACAACTCCGAGGGCATGCCGCAGAGCATGTCCGGCCTGGCCTGGTACACCGCCGACGTCAAGTACAGCCCGTTCGGCGAAGTCCTTCGCACCGCGTCGGGCAACGCACCGAACCGGGTGTGGACCACCAACCAGTACAACCCGAACACCGGCCAGATCACCAACCAGGTATACGACCGCGAAACCGGACCCAACAACCGGATCAGCGATGTCTCCTACGCCTACGACCCGGCCGGCAACATCGCGTCCATCACCGACAGCCAGCCCGGAGGCCGTGAAGACCGGCAGTGCTTCGCCTACGACCCGATGGGCTCGCTGACGAAGGCCTGGACCGGCAAGACGGCAGCCTGCAACGGGCCGAGCCTGGCGGACGTGACCGCGGGACCGGACGGTGACGGCTACTGGCAGGAGTACCAGTTCGATGCCATAGGCAACCGCACCAAACTCGTCAACAAAGACCTGACCAACAGCGCTCTCGACGACGAGACCACCTACACCTACGGCGTCACCGTCACCGGCGGCGCGCAGCCGCCGATCACCACTCAGCCCCACGCCCTCGCGAAGGCCGAGAAGACCACCCGAAACCCGGGCTCCACGGTCACCTCACTCTCCAACTACACCTACGACCCCTCCGGCAACACAACCAGCCGGCGCATCGGCGGTGACACCCAGACCCTGACCTGGGACCGGCGCAACAAGATCACCTCGGCCGGCAGCCCCGGCATCGGGGCAGTCTCCGTCATCGGCGGCTCCGGCAAGTGCATCGACATCGAATCCGGCGCCACCGCCGACGGCACTCCCGTCCAGATCTATCCGTGCAACGAGTCCAAGGCGCAGCAGTGGCGCCTGACCGACAACACCGTCCGCGCCCTGGACAAGTGCCTCACCACCAGCGGCACCAAGCTGGTTCTGGCCACCTGCGACGGCAGCGACAAGCAGAAGTTCGTCTACCGCGCCGGTGACAAGTCGCTCAACAACCCGGCCACCAACCAGTGCGTCGACGTCCCCAACGACGCCGCCGACGGCAGCGACCTCCAGCTGTGGTCCTGCAACGCCACCGGTCCCCAGCAGTTCACCTTCGACAGCACCACGACCTACATCTACGACGCCTCGGGCAACCGGCTCATAGAGGAAACCGGCAGCAGCCGCACCCTCTACCTCGGTGACACCGAGGTCACCGTCAACAAGGCCGGCCAGGCCATCGACGCCATCCGCTACTACAGCGGCCCCGAGGCCACCACCGTCCGCCGTACCGGCGGAAAGGCCGACAACCACCAGCTCAGCATCCAGCTCGCCGACCACCACGGCACGGCCACCACCTCGATCGATCTCGCCGGCGGCCAGAACGTGACCCGCCGCAAGTCCGACCCGTACGGCAACGCCCGCGGTGTCCAGCCGGGCAACTGGCCGGGCAGCCGAGGTTTCCTCGGCAGCGGCATCGACGACAGCAACACCGACCTGACCCACCTCGGTGCCCGCGAGTACGAGTCCACCACCGGCCGCTTCATCTCCGTCGACCCGGTCATCGACATCACCAGCCCGACGCAGATGAACGGGTACACCTACGCCAGCGGCGACCCCGTCAACGGCAGCGACCCCTCCGGCCTCATCGAGACCGACTGCTTGCACGGCAACTGCGGCGGCCACTACAACCCCCGCGACGACAACCTGTCAGTGGACGACCCGCGACGTCCCAAGCCGATCCAGGGCGACTACAACACCGCCTACGAACCCTCCGCCAGAACCCCGCACCCGGCACCGAAGGGGAACTCCGGAGGCGGCGGCAACAAGGGCAGCTCGGCCAAGAAGGCCAAGAGCTGCGGCCTCCTGTCCCTGTGTTCCGCCCGCAAGGCATACGACGCCACCAAGCAGTTCGTGAAGGACAACAAGGTAGCGATCGTCTCGATCGCCACCGAAGTCGTCGTCGGAGTCGGCTGCGTAGCAGCCGCTGGCGCGGCAGGTGTGGCCACGGGCGGAATCGGGTTCGGACTGGCAGCGGGCTGCGGAGCCGTCGCGGGCGCAGCCGGAGCCGCGGCCGCGAACTTCATGGATCCGAATGCCGACCACAGCCTTATGGGCGTCCTGAAGGACGTCGGAGTCGGAGCGGCGGCAGGAGCAATCGGAGGCGTCCTCGGAGCAGCGGGCGGCGCAGCCGTAGCCGCCATCGGCAAGGCCGCGGGCAAGGGAGTCGGCAGAGTCGTCTCCAAGATAGCGAGCAGAGGCGGAGGAAGCTGCCCCATCCCCAACAGCTTTGCTGCCGGAACGCTCGTCCTGTTGGCCAATGGTTCGACGAAGTCGATCGACGACCTCCAGCCCGGCGACAAGGTCCTCGCCACGGACCCGAAGACCGGTGAAACGGTCGCCGAGGACGTCACCGCAACGATCCTGGGCCAGGGCGAGAAGAACCTCGTCGAGATCACCGTCGACACCGACGGCGACGCTGGCTCCGCTACCGAGGTCATCACCTCAACGGACAAGCACCCGTTCTGGTCGGTCGACGTCTCACAGTGGATCGATGCCACCGACCTCCGCACAGGGGATTGGCTCCGGACCAGCACCGGAACCCAAGTCCGGGTAACGGCGCTGGAGCGCCGGACCGCCCCTGCGACCGTCTACAACCTCACCGTCGCCGACCTCCACACGTACTATGTGCTGGCGGGGGCCACCTCGATCCTGGTCCACAATTGTGGGGAGGTCGCGCGTAGTCTTCGCGCATTCGCAGATCTTAGCCGTCTGGGCCCTGGGAAGAATGAGGGTGCGGCAAGTGTTCTGATAACTCCTTCGGGAGGTACGTACTTTGATGTCAGTACGCGTAGGGTTGGGGAGGCGAGGCTGAGCCTCCCGCTTTCCCTTCGTCGGGTTATGGATCAGACAGGGCATCACGGTGGTTGTGCGGAGATCGGATGTATCGCGCAGGCCATGGAGGCCGGAGATCTCGTGCGAGGGAGCAGTACCCTGGCGGTTCTCCGCAAGCCATTCGATCACCCGCGATTCAGGGACGTCCTGCCGGCTTGTGGATCGTGCCAACTCGTCATGGTCAGGCTCCGAATCGCTGACCTATATCCGGGAGGTGGGGCGCCGTAATGGGTAGAGTCCTCAAGCGGTTGGCTGCAGTGCGCTGGGTTGACCTGTCGGATGCAACTGGATCGGCAGGTGGTATTCCCGCTCTGCTTTCGCGGGCGGCGTGGGCCGACGGGCCCACTTCACGTGCTGCTATAGATGAATTGTCGGATAGGGTCTGTGCGCTAGGTTTCGTGGTTTCGGAAGCTACGCCTGTTACAGTTCCATTCCTTATGGAACTGGCGGGTCACCCTGAGGCGCAGTGTCGAGTGGAGGTAATTGACTTGATTGCCTCGATTTACAAGACAACGCAGTGGGCAGATGCATCGGCTGCGGCCGATCCGAAATATCGTTCAGCCTTCCGGGAAAAGGTTGCCTGGGAGATGCGGGCGAAGGATGCAGTGCTAGCGCACAGGCAAGTCGTCGAGGTTCTTACTCAGGACGGAGACTGTGAAGTGGCGGATGCCGCTAGTCGGCTTCTTTCGCTCCTGTAGAGCTGCCGAACCATCAAGTGAATGACACCCAGGGCAGATATGGACCATCTATGGATGGTTAGTCAGTAGATAGGCGATTGGCGGCCCCGTTGGGGCCGCTGACCGTTTTTATACAGGAAGGCCGCGAGGGTGCGGTGTTCGGCGCTGAGGGCCGGCGCCTACTCGGGGTCCTGGGGCATGAGCGGGAACAGGCCGTTCTCCTCGCCCTTGCGGTGGGTGGGGAGAACGGCCTGCATGGTGCCACCAGGGGGCGTGCCCCGGGAAGGCTTCCCGGGGCACGGGAGCGGAGGGTGTCACCCGCCGCATTCGCCATCGATTCGTGTTCGGCGGGGAACTTCTCGATGAGCGGGCTTGGTGGCAGCTGTAGTAGTGACAGATGCCGGTGGGTGTGGAGCGGTTACTCCGAGTCGGCTTCCAGGTTGCCTTCCGTGTCCAGGTAGACCTGGCGGAGGGATTCGAGGATCTGGGGGTCCGGCTTTTCCCACATGCCGCGGGATTCGGCTTCCAGGAGGCGTTCCGCGATGCCGTGGAGGGCCCAGGGGTTGGCCTCCTCCAGGAAGGCGCGGTTCGTGGGGTCCAGGACGTAGGTTTCCGTCAGCTTGTCGTACATCCAGTCCGCGACCACGCCCGTGGTGGCGTCGTAGCCGAAGAGGTAGTCGACCGTCGCCGCCAGTTCGAAGGCGCCCTTGTAGCCGTGGCGGCGCATCGCCTCGATCCACTTGGGGTTGACCACGCGGGCGCGGAAGACGCGCGAGGTCTCCTCCACCAGGGTGCGGGTCTTGACCGTTTCCGGGCGGGTGGAGTCGCCGATGTAGGCCTCGGGGGCCGTGCCGCGCAGGGCGCGGACGGTGGCCACCATGCCGCCGTGGTACTGGAAGTAGTCGTCCGAGTCCGCGATGTCGTGCTCGCGGGTGTCGGTGTTCTTCGCGGCGACCGTGATGCGCTTGTACGCCGACTCCATCTCCGCGCGGGCCGCGCGGCCCTCCAGGCCGCGGCCGTAGGCGTAGCCGCCCCAGACCGTGTAGACCTCCGCCAGGTCGGCATCGGTGCGCCAGTCGCGGGAGTCGATCAGCTGGAGGATGCCCGCGCCGTACGTGCCGGGACGGGAGCCGAAGATGCGGGTGGTGGCCTTGCGTTCGTCGCCGTGGGTGGCGAGGTCGGCCTGGGCGTGGGCGCGGATGTAGTTGTGGGCGGCCGGCTCGTCCAGGGAGGCGGCCAGCCGGACCGCGTCGTCCAGGAGGCCGATGACGTGCGGGAACGCGTCGCGGAAGAAGCCCGAGATGCGGAGCGTCACGTCGATGCGGGGGCGGTCGAGTTCCGGGAGGGGGATGGCCTCGATACCCGTGACGCGGCGCGAGGCCTCGTCCCAGACCGGGCGGACGCCGAGGAGGGCGAGGGCTTCGGCCACGTCGTCGCCGGAGGTGCGCATCGCGCTCGTGCCCCACAGGGACAGGCCGACCGAGGCGGGCCACTCGCCGCCGTTGTCGGTGCGGTAGCGGGTGAGGAGGGAGTCCGCCAGGGCCTGGCCCGTTTCCCACGCGAGGCGGGACGGGACGGCCTTGGGGTCGACCGAGTAGAAGTTGCGGCCCGTGGGGAGGACGTTGACCAGGCCGCGGAGCGGGGAGCCCGACGGGCCGGCCGGGACGAAGCCGCCGTCCAGGGCCGAGACGACGTGCGCGATTTCGTCCGTGGTGCCTGCCAGGCGGGGGACCACCTCGTGGGCGGCGAAGGTGAGGACGTCGGCGACGGCCTGCGGGTGGCCCGCCGCGACCGTGGCGACCGCCTCCGGGGACCAGTGGGCGTCCTCCATCGCCTGGACCAGGGCGCGGGCCGTCGCCTCGACCTCGTCCGCCGAGGTGCGGGTCGCGGCCGACTCGTCCAGGCCGAGGGCCTCGCGCAGGCCCGGCAGGGCGGACGTGCCGCCCCAGATCTGGCGGGCGCGCAGGATCGCGAGGACCAGGTTGACCCGGGCCTCGCCGGTCGGGGCGCCGCCGAGGACGTGCAGGCCGTCGCGGATCTGGGCGTCCTTGACCTCGCACAGCCAGCCGTCGACGTGCAGGAGGAAGTCGTCGAAGCCCTCGTCGTCGGGGCGTTCGTCCAGGCCCAGGTCGTGGTCGAGCTTCGCCGCCTGGATCAGGGTCCAGATCTGGGCGCGGATCGCCGGGAGCTTGGACGGGTCCATGGCGCTGATCTGCGCGTACTCGTCGAGGTGCTGTTCCAGGCGGGCGATGTCGCCGTAGGACTCGGCGCGCGCCATGGGCGGGACGAGGTGGTCGACCAGGGTGGCGTGGACGCGGCGCTTGGCCTGGGTGCCCTCGCCCGGGTCGTTGACCAGGAAGGGGTAGATGAGGGGGAGGTCGCCGAGCGCGGCGTCCGGGGCGCAGGAGGCGGAGAGGCCGGCGTTCTTGCCCGGCAGCCATTCGAGGTTGCCGTGCTTGCCCAGGTGGATCATCGCGTCGGCGCCGAAGCCGCCGTCGGCGGAGGCCGCCTGGATCCAGCGGTACGCCGCCAGGTAGTGGTGCGACGGCGGCAGGTCCGGGTCGTGGTAGATCGCGATCGGGTTCTCGCCGAAGCCGCGCGGCGGCTGGATGAGGATCAGGAGGTTCCCGCGGCGCAGGGCGGCCAGGACGATGTCGCCCTCGGGGTTCGAGGAGCGGTCGACGAACATGTTGCCGGGCGCCTCGCCCCAGTGTTCCTCGACGCTTTCGCGGAGGTCGGCGGGGAGCTCGGCGAACCAGCGCCGGTAGTCGGCGGCCGGGATGCGGACCGGGTTGCGGGCCAGCTGCTCCTCGGTCAGCCAGTCCTGGTCGTGGCCGCCGGCCTCGATCAGGGCGCGGATCAGCTCGTCGCCGTCGCCGGAGACCAGGCCGGGGATCTCGTCCGCCGGGCCGAAGTCGTAGCCGTGGGAGATGAGGGTGCGCAGCAGTTCGACGGCGCTGGCGGGGGTGTCGAGGCCGACCGCGTTGCCGATGCGGGAGTGCTTGGTGGGGTACGCGGAGAGGACGAGGGCGATCTTCTTGTCGCGGCGCTCGATGTGGCGCAGGCGGGCGTGGCGCACGGCGATGCCGGCGACGCGGGCGGCCCGCTCGGGGTCGGCGACGTAGGCGGGCAGGCCGTCCTCGTCGATCTCCTTGAAGGAGAAGGGGACGGTGATCAGGCGGCCGTCGAACTCCGGGACCGCGACCTGGGTGGCGGCGTCGAGGGGGGAGAGGCCCTCGTCGTTCTCCTCCCACGTGCTGCGGGATCCGGTCAGGCACAGGGCCTGGAGGATCGGCACGCCCAGCGCGGCGAGGGCGCCCGCGTCCCAGGACTCGTCGTCCCCGCCCGCGGAGGCGGTGGCCGGGCGGGTGCCGCCGGCGGCCAGGACGGTGGTGATGACGGCGTCGACGCCCTCCAGCTCGGCCAGCAGCTCGGGCTCCGGGGCGCGCAGGGAGGAGACGTAGAGGGGGAGGGGGCGGGCCCCCTGGGCCTCGATGGCCTCGCACAGGGTGTGCACGAAGGCGGTGTTGCCGCTCATCTGGTGGGCGCGGTAGTAGAGCACGGCGACCCGGGGGCCGCTGTCGGTGCCGGCCGTGCGCTCCAGCCGGCCCCAGGTGGGGGAGCCGGCCGGGGGCTCGAAGCCGTGGCCGGTGAGCAGGACGGTGTCGGAGAGGAACCGGGCCAGCTGGTCGAGGTTGGCGGGGCCGCCGTGCGCGAGGTAGGCGTGCGCCTCGGCCGCGATGCCGATGGGGACGGTGGAGGCCTCCATCAGCTGGGCGTCCGGGGCCTGTTCGCCGGTCAGGACCACGACCGGGCGGGTCTGGCCGGGGGCCAGGAGGACGTCGAGGCCCTCCTGCCAGGCGCGCAGGCCGCCGAGGAGGCGTACGACGACCAGTCCGACGCCGTCGAGCAGACCCGGGAGGTCGTCGAGGGGGAGGCGGGAGGGGTTCGCGAACCGGTACGGGACGGGGCCGTCCGCCGTGTTCGCGGCGCGAGCGCTGAGCAGATCGGTGTCGGACGTCGACAGCAGCAGGATCATGCGGCGGCAGGCCTTCCTCGGGGTTTCCGCGCCCCGGGCAGTGAGGACGGCGGGAGTTCCTGACTCACCCGGCGCGGGTGCTCCGCGGGGTTCACAGTGGCGGGACCGCGCCGGAATCGCACCGGGCTTCCTCCCATGTCGCCGTCCTCGGCGATGACGGGCCGAACGGCCCGTCGGAAGGTCATCTTAGGCGGCGTCGTCCCTGGCCGGGAGTGGGGGTGGTCGGGCGGCCCCGGTCGGCGGGGCCGGTGCGGGCGGTCGGGGCGGGCGGTCGGGCGGCGCGTCCCGGCGGCGGTGGTCGGGGCGCGGTGTCATCGCCGGAGCTCTGCCCCGCGCCCGGTGTCCCGAACCGCCGGGGCTGCGGTGCGCCCCGCCCGCGCCCCCGCCCGCGCCCCGCCCCGCGCCCCGGACACCACCGGGGCCGGAGGCGGGAATCCCGGTGCGGAATCCGGGTGCCGGGTCCGGGGCGGCGGGGTGGCGACGGACACAGGTCGGGGGCGGGCAATCGTGGGTATGCTCGCGGCCATGCCCCAGCCCCCTTCCGCCGCATCGCGGGACGAACCCGTCATACGGGAACGCGGTGACGCCTGCCCCGGCGCGCTGCGCCTGCACGCGGCCGACGACGGGTTCCTGGCGCGCATCCGGATCCCCGGCGGCCTCCTCGACGGACCGGCCGCCCTGCTGCTGGCCGACGCCGCCGAACGGCTCGGCGACGGCCACCTCGACCTCACCTCGCGCGGCAACGCGCAGTTGCGCGGCCTCGGCGAGAGCTGCGGCGGGGAGCTGGCGGAACTGCTCGGCCGGGCCGGGCTGCTGCCCGCCCCCTCCCACGAGCGGGTCCGCAACGTCGTCGCGTCGCCGCTGGCCGGCCTCGACCGGGCCGGGCTGCCGGACATCTCGGGCTGGGTGCCGCCGCTGGACCGGCTGTTGTGCGCGGATCCGGGCGCGGCCCGTCTGTCGGGGCGGTTCCTGTTCGCCCTCGACGACGGGCGCGGCGACGTGTCCTCCCTCGCGGGTGACGTGACGCTGACCGCGTGCGGGGACGGCGCCCTGGTGTGGACCGCGGGCTCTCCGGAGGGCGTCCTGGTGGCGGCCGGTGACGCCCCCCGGGCCGCCCTGGTCGCCGCGAACCTCTTCCTCGACGCCGTCGCGCGCGCCGGGACCCGGGCCTGGCGGGTGACCGAGCTGCCCTCCGAACACGCCCTGGACGTAAGGATGTTGAGCGAGCGTCTGGCCGCCGCCGGGATTCCGGGGCGGGTGGCCGGCGTCCCCGAGCCCCGGCTGGACACGGGGCACGAGCCGGGTACTCCAGCGCCCCGCGCCGCCGACGGGCACGAGCCGGGTACCCCCGCGCCCCACACCGCCGACGGGCACGAGCCGGGTACCCCCGCGCCCCACACCGCCGACGGCCCCGCCCCCGGGGTCGTGTCCGGGCCCGGGGATGGTGCCGCGCTCTCCGTGCTCGCGCCCCTCGGGCGGCTGACCGCCGGTCAGTGGCGGCTGCTGGCCGGGCTCACCGGCCGGATGCGGCTGACCCCCTGGCGCGGGGTCGTCGTCCCCGGCCTGACGGAACGTACGGCGGGCCCCGCGCTCGACGCCCTCACCCAAGCAGGGCTCATCACCGAGCCCGGCGATCCCCGACGGTCCGTCACGGCCTGTACCGGGCGGCCCGGTTGCGCCAAGTCCCGGGCCGACGTACGCGCCGACGCGCGGGCCCTCGCCGCGCGGACCGCCGGCCCGCTGCCCGTGCACTGGTCGGGATGCGAGCGGCGCTGCGGGCACCCGAGGGGCACCGCCTGGGTGGACCTGGTGGCCACCCCGGACGGGTACGAGATCTCCGCGCCCGGGCGGCCCGCCGCCCCGGCCGCGCACGCAGACCTGGCGGCGGCCCTCACGGCCGCCCGCAGCACCACCCCATCACCGTCGCTGTGAAGAAATGAGCGAGTACACCGTGTTCGAGTACGAGAAGGACGGCGCCGCGATCTACCGCCAGTCCTTTGCCACGATCCGCGCCGAGGCGGACCTCTCGGGGCTGCCCGCCTCCGTCGCCCAGGTCGCGGTGCGCATGATTCACGCCTGCGGGATGACGGACCTGCCCCAGGACCTCGGCTACACCCCCGAGGTCGTGCTCCGGGCGCGCGCCGCGCTGGCCGCGGGCGCGCCGATCCTGTGCGACGTGCAGATGGTGGCGAGCGGGGTCACCCGCAAGCGGCTGCCCGCCGACAACGAGGTGATCTGCACCCTCTCCGACCCGGCCGTGCCGGAACTCGCCGCGAAGATGGGCACCACGCGCAGCGCCGCCGCCCTCGAAGTCTGGCGCGACCGGGGCCTGTTGGAGGGCTCCGTGATCGCCGTCGGCAACGCGCCCACCGCGCTGTTCCGGCTGCTGGAGATGATCGAGGAGGGCGCCCCGCGCCCGGCCGCCGTGATCGGCGTGCCCGTCGGCTTCATCGGCGCCGCCGAGTCCAAGGACGCCCTCGCCGCCCACGCCTCGGGCCTCGACCACCTGATCGTGCGGGGCCGGCGCGGCGGCAGCGCCATCGCGGCCGCCGCCGTCAACGCGATCGCGAGCGAGGAAGAATGAGCACCAGCGCCACCCCGGGCAAGCTGTACGGCGTCGGACTCGGCCCCGGCGACCCCTCCCTGATGACCCTGCGGGCCGCCGAGGTGATCGCCGAGGCCGACGTCATCGCCTACCACAGCGCCCGCCACGGCCGTTCCATCGCCCGTTCGATCGCCGCGAAGCACCTGCGTTCCGACCACGTCGAAGAGCCGCTGGTCTACCCGGTCACCACCGAGACCACCGACCACCCCGGCGGCTACCAGGGCGCGATGGAGGAGTTCTACGAGGCCTCCGCCGCCCGCCTCGCCGCGCATCTGGACGCGGGCCGCACCGTGGCCGTGCTCGCCGAGGGGGACCCGCTCTTCTACGGCTCGTACATGCACATGCACAAGCGGCTCGCGGACCGGTACGAAGCCGAGGTGATCCCCGGCGTCACCTCCGTGAGCGCCGCCGCGGCCCGGCTGGGCACCCCGCTCGTCGAGGGCGAGGAGGTACTGACGATCCTGCCCGGCACCCTGCCGGAGGAGGAGCTCACCGCACGCCTCGCCGCCACCGACTCCGCGGTCGTCATGAAGCTCGGCCGTACCTTCCCCGGCGTGCGCCGGGCGATGGAGGCCAGCGGGCGGCTGCCCGAGGCCCGTTACGTGGAACGGGCCACGATGGAGGGCGAGCGCACCGGCGTCCTCGCCGACACCGACCCGGACACCGTGCCGTACTTCGCCGTGGCCGTCGTGCCCAGCCGGATCGGCAACCCGGGCAGCGTGCCGTCCGGCCCCGGGGAGGTCGCCGTCGTCGGCACCGGGCCCGCCGGGCCGCTGTGGCTGACCGCCGAGACCCGGCGGGCGCTGGCCGACGCGGAGGTCCTCGTCGGGTACACCACGTACCTGGACCGGGTGCCGGTCAAGCCGGGCCAGGTGCGGCACGGCTCCGACAACAAGGTGGAGTCCGAGCGGGCCGAGTTCGCCCTCGACCTCGCCCGCCGCGGCAAGCGGGTCGTCGTGGTCTCCGGCGGGGACCCCGGCGTCTTCGCCATGGCCACCGCCGTCCTGGAGGTCGCCGGCCAGCCCGAGTACGCGGACGTGCCCGTGCGGGTGCTGCCGGGCGTGACCGCGGCCAACGCGGCGGCCGCCGCGGCGGGCGCCCCCCTCGGCCACGACTACGCCACCATCTCGCTGTCCGACCGGCTCAAGCCGTGGGAGGTCATCGCGGAGCGGCTGCGCGCAGCGGCCGCCGCCGACCTGGTGCTCGCCCTGTACAACCCGGGATCGCGCAGCCGGACCTGGCAGGTGGCACAGGCCAAGGAGCTGCTGCTGGAGCTGCGTTCGCCGCAGACCCCGGTGGTCGTCGCGCGGGACGTGGGCGGCCCGGAGCAGTCGGTGCGGATCCTCGCCCTGGACGCGCTGGAGCCGGCCGAGGTGGACATGCGCACGATCCTGCTGATCGGCTCCTCACAGACCCGGGTGACCGAGCGGCCCGACGGCTCCCGGGTGACCTGGACCCCGCGCCGCTACCCGTGACCGTGCCCGCCTGAACTCCCGGGCGCGGGGGCCCCGGTGGGGGTCCCGTGCCCGGGGGAGGGGCGCGGAAGGCCCGCGCGGGTCGGCCCGCGCGGCCCGTCGGGGAGTCGGGGCAGCCCCGGACGGCCTCGGGTCAGCCCGCGCAGCCCGCCAGGGCGTCGGCGCAGCCCTGGACGGCCTCGGGGTCCAGGGTGAGCAGCTGCCACGACAGCACCCCGACCGGCGGCGAGTCGTCCTGCGGCTTCGGTTCGATCTGCGCGGTCAGCGGGGCGCCCACCGGGAGGTTGAGGCGGGTGACCTCCCCGGCGGTACACGCCACGTCGAAGGTGCGGTCGCCGGGCCCGCCCTCCCGGGACAGCACGAGGGTGACGTGCGTCTCCTCCTCGCTGTCGCAGGCGATGTCGAAGCGGTACGGGCGCTCCCCGCCGGTCTCCAGGGTCTTCTCCAGCCCGGAGCGCAGGAACCCGGTGCCCCGCGCCGTCACCCGGCCCTCCCCGGCCCCCTTGCCGAGGCTCTCGTCGGCACGCTGCAGGGCGTCGTCGGGCGCCCACGCCCGGGGGGCCGCTTTCTCGCCGCATCCGGTGACGAGCGCCGTGACGGCCAGGATCAGGACGAGGGAGTGACGTATCCGCATTCCCTCAGCCTAGAGGGTGCGGCGGCAGGCCGGGACCGGCCGGAAGAGCCCGTTTCACCAGGGACTTAGGCTCCGCCGGCCACCCCGCCGGTCCGTGCCGCCCGCGGCCGGGCCCTACGTGTCGAGCCAGCGCAGGGCCGCCTCCACCGACGGGGCCTCGGCGACCCCCTGCGGGACCGCGGGGCGGCGTACGACGAGGACCGGGATCCCGGCCTCCCGGGCGGCGGTGAGCTTGGGGGCCGTCGCGGACCCGCCGCTGTCCTTGGTGACCAACAGGTCTATACGGTGCCGGGCGAGCAGCTCCCGTTCGTCCTCCAGCGTGAACGGACCCCGCTCCAGGAGCACTTCGAGGCACGGCGGCACCGGTCCGGCCGGCGGGTCCACCGAGCGCACCAGGAACCAGGGCTCGGTGAGGTGCGCGAAGGTGTGCAGGCCCATCCGTCCCGTCGTCAGGAACACCCGGCGGGCCTCCAGTTCCGGCAGCAGCGCGGCCGCCCCGGCGAGGGAGTCCGCGAACGTCCAGGCGTCGCCCGGACCCGGGGTCCAGCCGGGGCGGCGCAGCGCCAGCAGCGGTACTCCCGTGAGCGCCTCGGCCTCGGAGGCGTGGAAGCTCATCCGCTCCGCGAAGGGGTGCGTGGCGTCCACGACGTGGGTGACGTCGTGGCCCACGATCCAGCCGGCCAGCCCGGCGATACCGCCGAAACCGCCGATCCGGGTCTCGCCCGGCGGCAGCACCGGCGCGGCGACCCGGCCCGCCAGCGAGGTCGTCACCCGGTACGCGGGGTGGTGCTCCAGCGCCTCCGCGAGGCGGCGGGCCTCCGTGGTGCCGCCCAGGATCAGGACGTGCGCCCGGGAACCGTCAGCAGACATGCCGGTCGCGCTCGGGGGAGTACAGGTGGCTGTCCGGGAACTGCTCCGCGCCCAGCGTGCGGCCCACGATGATGACGGCGGTGCGCACCAGTCCCGCCTCCTTCACCCGCGGCGCGATGTCGGCCAGGGTGCCGCGCAGGATCAGCTCGTCGGGGCGGCTGGCCATCGCGACCACCGCCACCGGGCACTCGGCGCCGTAGTGCGGCAGCAGCTCCTCCACCACCCGGTCGACGTACCGGGTGGCCAGGTGCAGCACCAGCAGGGCCCCGCTGCGGCCGAGCGTGGCCAGGTCCTCGCCGGGCGGCATCGGCGTGGCCTGCTGGGCGATCCGCGTCAGGATCACCGTCTGGCCGACGGTGGGCACCGTCAGCTCCCGCTTGAGGGCGGCCGCCGCCGCGGCGAAGGCCGGAACGCCCGGGACCACCTCGTACGGGATCCCGGCCGCGTCGAGGCGCCGCATCTGCTCGGCCACCGCGCTGAAGACCGACGGGTCCCCGGAGTGCAGCCGCGCCACGTCCAGGCCCGTCTCGTGGGCGCGTACGCACTCGGCGACGATCTGGTCCAGGTTCAGCTGCGCCGTGTCGACCAGGCGGGCGTCCGGCGGGCACTCGGCGAGCAGCTCGCGCGGGACCAGGCTGCCCGCGTACAGGCAGACCGGGGCGGCGGCCAGGGTCCGCGCACCGCGCACCGTGATCAGGTCGGCGGCGCCGGGGCCCGCTCCGATGAAGTACACGGTCATGTCTGATCCTTCTCCTTGGTAACCGACCATTGGGTGACCGGCATCGCCTGCCGCCAGCCGGTGAAGCCGCCGACCGGCACGGCGTGCGAGACGGCCAGCTTCACCAGGTCGCCGCCGTGGCGCCGGTAGCGCTCCGCGAGCACCGCCTCCGACTCCAGGGTGACCGTGTTGACCACCAGCCGGCCGCCGGGGGCCAGCGCCGCCCAGGCGGCGTCCAGCAGTCCGGGCGCGGTCAGCCCGCCGCCGATGAACACCGCGTCGGGGGCCGGGAGTCCCTCCAGGGCCGCCGGGGCGGCGCCGACCACCACGCGCAGTCCGGGCACGCCCAGGGCCGTGGCGTTACGGGTGATGCGCGTGGCCCGCTCCGGTACGCGCTCCACCGCCACCGCCCGGCAGGACGGGTGCGTCCGCATCCACTCGATGCCGATGGAACCGGAGCCGCCGCCGATGTCCCACAGGAGCTCGCCGGGGGCCGGGGCCAGCGCGCACAGCGTCGCGGCGCGCACGTGCCGCTTGGTGAGCTGCCCGTCGTGCTCGTACGCGGCGTCGGGCAGGCCGGGGGTCGCGCCGAGCCGGGGAGCCGGATGGGTCCGGTCGCGGCGGCATTCGACGGCGACCACGTTCAGGGGGGCGCCCGGCGGTCGGTCCCAGTGCTCCGCGACGCCCTCGTACGCGTCCTCGTCCTCGGAACCCAGCTGTTCCAGCACCCGCATCCGGCTCGGGCCGAAGCCGCGCCCGCGCAGCAGGGCGGCGATCTCGCCGGGGCTGCCGGCACCGCCGCTCAGCACCAGGACCCGTCGGCCCTCGTGCAGCGCGGCCGTGAGCCGGGCCACCGGGCGGCCGACCACCGTCACCACCTCGGTGTCCTCGACCGGCCAGCCCAGGCGGGCGCACGCGTAGGACACGGAGGAGGGGTGGGGGTGGATCCGCAGGGCGTCCGGGCCCAGCTCCTCGCAGAGCGCGCGGCCGATCCCGTAGAACATCGGGTCGCCGCTGGCCAGCACCGCGATCCGGCGCCCCGCGTGCTCGGCCATCAGCTTCGGCACGGCCGGGCGCAGCGGGCTCGGCCAGGCCACCCGCAGTCCGGCGCAGGGGTCGGGCGGCAGCAGGTCCAGCTGCCGGGGCCCGCCGATCAGTACCTCGGCCGAGGCCAGCGCGGAGCGCGCGCCGGCGGTGAGCCCGGCCCAGCCGTCGGCGCCGAGGCCGACCACCGTCACGGGGAGGGGAGGTGCTGCGGAGCTCACGGAGAGGTACCTCGGGGGCGGGAGAAGGGGGAACGTGAGGGACGGCTCCGCAGCTTACCGGTGGCTCCGCCGGGCCCTCGGTGGCAGGGTGACCTGGGCGGGAACGGTGGCGCCGGCCGCTCACACCCCGAACGCCCCGGCCCGGCCCCGGCCTCCCGGCCCGGGGAGGGCGGGGGTCCTGACGGGTCGGGGCGGGGGGTGAGTAGGGTGACGGGGATCGTTCATCCGTGCCGAGGGAGCCGCCGTGACCGGCTGGAACGCCACGAACATTCCCGACCAGGGCGGCCGGACCGCCGTCGTGACCGGGGCCAACAGCGGCATCGGCTACGTCACCGCCCGCGAGCTCGCGCGCCGCGGTGCGGCCGTGACCCTGGCCTGCCGCAGCGCCGCGCGCGGGCGTGCCGCGGTGATCCGGCTGCGCGGCGAAGTGCCGGGCGCGGAGGTGGAGTTCGCCCCGCTGGACCTGGCCGACCTGTCCTCCGTACGGGAGTTCGCGCGGGCCTTCGGGCAGCGCCGCCCCCGCCTCGACCTGCTGGTGAACAACGCCGGGGTGATGGCGCTGCCGTACGGGCGGACCGCCGACGGGTTCGAGACGCAGTTCGGGGTGAACCACCTCGGGCACTTCGCCCTGACCGGCCTGCTGCTGCCGAGGCTGCGGGCGGCCGGCCCCGGGGCCCGGATCGTCAACGTCTCCAGCGGCTTCCACGTGCTCGGCGACGTACGTCCCGAGGACCTCGACCCCGATCCCGCCCGGGGCGCGGACGGCTACCGCCGCTGGATCGCCTACGGCCGTTCCAAGAGCGCCAACCTGCTCTTCACCCACGAACTGGCCCGGCGCTTCACGGCCGCCGGGGCCACGATCACCGCCGCGGCGGCGCACCCCGGCTACGCCTCCACCAACCTGCACGCCGGGGCCTCCGCCCAGGAGGGCCGCACGCTCGCCTCCCGCGTCATGGCCCTCGGCAACGGCGTGCTCGCCCAGCCCGCCGCCTCGGGCGCCCTGCCCACCCTCTACGCGGCCACCGCCCCCGGCGTCGGCCAGGACGCCTTCTTCGGTCCCCGCCTCGGCTGGCGCGGCGCGCCCGTACCGTCCTGGCGGGCGCGCCGCACCTTCGACGACGCGGCGGGGGAACGCCTCTGGGCCGCCTCCGAGAAGCTCACGGGAGTCTCGTACGCGTCGCTGCCGCGCTGACGGTACGGGGAGACGGGTCAGCGCTGTGGTGCCGTCCGGCCGCGGTAGGAGCGGGCGGCGACGAGAAGGCCGATCCCCCAGACCAGGAACTGTGGGATCCCGTAGACGACGATCCACCGGCTGAAGATGCCGGTGCCGTTCCACTGGACGACGGTCAGGGCGGCGGCCCAGACGGTGTAGAGAAGGAGGAAGGCCGCGACGGCGAAGGCCGTGGAGGCCAGCGTCCGCGGCGGGACCCTGCGTCCCGCGACCAGCGGCACCCAGCGCGGGAACACGAGCCCCCGCGGCCGGACCAGGCTCAGCGCCAGGACGCCGGCGAGCGCGGCCATCTCGGCGAGGGCGGCCCGGCCGGGGTCAGTAGAACATCCAGGCCGGGGTCAGGTTGCCGTTGATCGTGAACATCACTTCCCCGGCCACGCACGGCGGGTCCTGGTTCGCGACGGCGGCCGCCTGGCTCGGGTCTCCGTAGTTGCCCATCCAGCGCCAGCGCTTGAGCGATCTCTGCGCGGCGATGCGTTGCTTGATCTCGGCCCCTTCCTCTACGGAAAGGACTCGATCAGCCGCGATGTCGTCGTCCTGCTTCCCCATGCCGTTCCTCCTGCTTCGTAGCTGACTGTGACGGTCGACTACAGAATGTGTCCGACCGTACCGATGTGCTAGTCGCGAGGTCGGCGTGTCGGCCCGAGGGGTGCAACGTCTACCGTTTTGGCCCTGGGGCGGGTGTCGCCGCGGCGGCCGTGGGGGCTGCGACGGTGCCGTGGAGCAGTTGTCGTCCGGGCTCGGTCACCGGGGGCTGCTCGGCTGCTCGTTCAGGGTGGAGGCGAGGCTGCGCAGGATGCGGGCCAGGGTGCGGGCGTAGTTCCAGTTCGCGTGGTCGCCGCGCCCCGTCGGGCCGGCGTCGACGAAGTACGTCCACTCGGCCAGGGCGGACCCGGCGCGCTCGGTCCGCCGCTCGCCGGGGACCGCGCCCACCTCGGCGTGCAGCGCCTCCCCGCCGGTGATGAGGTCGTCGACGAGCCGGGCCACGGCCTCGGCGTCCGGTCGGTCCGAGTAGGGCACCAGTGCCCGCCCGATGAGCCGCTGGATGTCCGAACCGTCAGGATTCATACGGGTGCTCCCTACCGTCGTCCGCGAGTACCGGGACGACGGTAGGGGCCACGGCGGGACGCCAGGGGCACGGATTGTGCCCCCTGCGTCACGCCGTCACGCGGTCAGCATGCCGAGGCGGGTGGCCAGCTCGGACGCCCGGCGCCGCCGTCGGGGGGACTTGGCTTCCGCCTCCTCCAGAATGATCCGGCGGGCGTGCCCGTTGTACCGGACGGTCTCCGGCGCCGCCTCGTGGGCCTGCTCCAGCGTGGCCAGTGCCACGTCGGGCTGGGCGTCGAGGTGGTACGCGCGGGCCTGCTCGATCCGGTGCCGGGCCCGGCGCGGCCGGGACGGGATCGCTTCGGCTTCCGCCCGGGCGGCCTGGCGCGCCGACTCCCCGCCGGCGTGCAACTCGACCGCCACGGTCACCGCGTGCGCGCCGATGACCGCTCGCGAGAACGACGTGACCGGGTGGAAGTAGCCGGCGGGGAGGGACTCGGCCAGGGAGCGGGCGTCGTCCCAGTACCGCCACGCCGTACCCGTCTGCCCGCGGCGCGCCGCCGTCAGCCCGGCCTCGACGGTCAGGGCTCCGGCGACCGCGCGGACGTCCGTGCCGGCATCGGGGAGGAGCGGCTCCAGGTACCGCAGGGCTTCCAGGGTGACCGCGTCCGCGGCGTCCAGATGCCCGCCCTCGCGGTGTGCCTGGGTGGTCAGCCACGCGGCGAGGCCGATGGCGTGCGGGTCCTCGGAGTCCTGTGCGGCCGTCATGCCACGCTCCGCGACACGCCAGACCAGCGGTGCGTCGGGCTGGTAGGCGCAGAAGAACTGGGCCAGGAAGTAGGTCTCCGCCAGCCTGGCCTGGGCGGCCTTGCGGTCGGCGATCGTCCCGGCGGCCCTGACCGCGCACTGCGCGTCCCGGATCAGGTCCGGCAGCAACGAGCCGATGACGTCCCGGTGGTTCGGCGCGGAGTGCCGGGCCTGCCACGCCTTCGACAGCCGGGCCGACAGGTGGGCGGCGGACGGCGCCTCGCGGCCGTCACCGCCGAACCGGAACGTGTTGAGCGCTTCGCGGACCGCGGCGAACCGCGGGTGACCGGGTCCGGTGAACAGATGGACCCGCATGGACTGGTCCCCCGTGAGGTCGGACAGGTCCCGGACGCGGAGCACCTCGGCGATCCGCAGGATCACCGGCAGCGCCGGCGTCTTCAGCCGGCCGGTCTCGATGGCCTTCACCCAGGAGCCGGACCGGCCCACGAGGCCGCCGAGTTGGTCACGGGTGAGGCTCCGGCGGGTGCGGAGGATCTGCATCCTCTGGCCGAGCACCAGCGGATCGCGGTACGGGTCCGGGACAGCATCGGTAGACATGGCGGCCTTGCCCCTCTCCTTGCGGCTCGTCTCCTTGAGGCTCGTCGCTGCCAGCGTAGGGCGCGGGCCCCTTCCGTGCGGTCCGGAACGCACGCAAACCCCTTCCCCCGCCGCCCGTCGGGTCGCGGGGAGGCCGCTGGGCGGCATCGCGGGAGACGGCGTACGCCCCGACACCCGGCCGGTGTTGATCGTGTTCGTGGGCCTCGCGGCAGCGTTGCCGTGCCTCCGTCCGCCCCCGGTGTGCCTCCGTCCGCCCCGGCCGGGGGCTCACCGCGAGGGTTGCGGCCGCCGGACACTCGCACCATGGACGACACTCCGGACAACCACTCAGAAGGCCGCGACCACGCGGTGGTGCTCGGCGCGGGCCTGGCCGGCCTGCTGACGGCGCGGGTGCTCGCGGAGCGGTTCGCGCGGGTCACCGTCGTGGAGCGGGACGAACTTCCCGGCGAGGGGCCGGAGTTCCGGCCCGGGGTCCCGCAGTCCCGGCACGCGCACGTGCTGTGGGCGCGGGGGCTGGAGGCGATGGAGCGGCTGCTGCCCGGGATCACCGGCGAGCTGACGGCCGGCGGAGCCGCCCTGCTGGACTCGCCCCGGGACTTCCTCTGGCTGAGCCCCGCCGACTGGTTCGGGCCGCTGCCCGGCACCCGGGTGCTGCTCGCCAGCCGCGAGCTGACCGAGTGGACGCTGCGCCGGGCCGTGTTGCGCGACCCGCGGATCCAGGTGCGTACGGGCCGCCTGGTCACCGGACTCGTCGCCGGGGCCGACGGCCGCTCCGTGGCCGGGGTGACCCTGCGCGAGGACGGCCCCGTACGCGCCGGGCTCGTCGTCGACGCCACCGGGCGGACCTCCAGGACCCCGGCCTGGCTGGCCGCCCTCGGCCTCCCCGCCCCGGCCGTCACCCGCTACGACTCCCACCTCGGCTACTCCAGCCGCACCTACCGGATCCCGCCGGACCCGGCGCGCCGCTGGCAGGGCATGTACGTGCAGGGCCGCCCGGACAGCCCGCGCGGCGGCGTCCTCGTGCCGGTCGACGGGGACCGCTGGCTGGTCACCCTCATCGGCAACGGCGAACACGCCCCGCCCACCCGGGATCCCGGCTTCCTGGAGTTCGCCCGCGGCCTGCGCAGCCCCGCCCTGTACGACGCCATCCGCGACGCGGAGCCGCTGTCCGAGCCCGCCGGTTTCCGCGGCACCGCCAACGAATGGCGGCACTACGAGCGCCTGGAGCGGCTGCCCGACGGCCTCCTGGTGGCCGGGGACGCCGGCTGCCGCTTCAACCCGGTGTACGGGCACGGGATGACCGTCGCCGCCCTGGGGGCGGAGGCCCTGCGCGAGGCCCTCGCCGGCCTGACGGCGGACCGGATCCCGGCCGCGTCCCGCGAACTCCAGCGGCGCACCGCCACGGCTGCCTCCGTCGCCTGGCAGATCGCCACCAGCGAGGACCTGCGCTACCCCGGCACCGAGGGGCCGCCGCCCGACCGCGCCACCCGGGTCCTCCAGCACTACATGTCCCGGGTGATGGTCGGCGCGAACACCGACCCCGAACTCTCGGCGCCCTTCTTCGGAGTCCTCTCGCTGACGGAGCCGCCCGCCACCCTGCTCAGCCCGTGGACCGTGCTCCGCGTCCTGTCCAAGTGGCGCCTGCCCACGTCCCCGCAGGCCCCGGCCTACCCACCCCATCACCCGGCGCCCGGCACGGACTAGGGGGTGTCTGACGGATATCCGCGGCGTCGCGACGCCCGGCACGCACTCTCGCCGCACCGACCGAAAGCCCAAGTACGTCCAGTACGCGGGCTTCCGGTCGGCACGCCGAGAGCACGCACCGGACGCCGCTCCTTCCCCACGGACATCCGTCAGACACCCCCTAGAGGCGGGGCCGCGGGCGGCGGCGGTCGCTCAGAAGTCGGCGGGCGGCAGCGGCAGGGGGAGCCCGGGAAGGCCGTCCATGCTCCGGGCGATGTGGTCCTTCTTGGCGAAGTACGCGCTCAGCGAGGCGTCGTCCTCGCGTGCGAAGCGCTTGCCGTGCAGGTCGCGGTCCTCGTCGTACGACATGAAGGGCACCCCGTACCCGCAGGAGTCACGGACGAGTTCGGCCGTCACCACGATGATCGCGCGCAGCCCGTGCAGGGTCGGGTCGATGTCGGGGAAGTGGGCGAGCAGTTCCTTGAAGCGCGGGTCGTCACGGAAGACGGGCTCGCCCCGGCCGTGCACCCGCACGATGTTGGGCGCTCCCTGGAAGGCGCACCACATCACCGTGATCCGGCCGTTCTCCCGCAGGTGGGCGATGGTCTCGGCGGTGCTGCCGGCGAAGTCGAGATAGGCGATCCGCTGCTCGTCGAGCACGGCGAAGGAGCCCTTGAGGCCCTTGGGGGAGAGGTTGACCGTGCCGTCGCCGACCAGCGGGGCGGTCGCGGTGAAGAAGATCGGCTGCTGCTCGATGAAGGTGCGCAGCCGGCCGTCGATGCGTTCGTAAGTCTTTCCCATGTCTAAGGATTATGTGAGGAAAACATTCGCTTGTCTAACGAATGAAACCGGTCCGGGGTGGACCTGGGGTAGACCTGGATGCACCCCCGCCCGGGTGCCGGGTGCAGTGTCCGGGGCCGTCGTGCCCGGCATCGTCGTCCTCGTCGGGAAACGGACGGACGGACGGGCGGGACGGTCATGGCGATGGCGGACGGCGTGGAACGGGTGGGGCGCGGTGGGACGTGGGGGGCGGCGGGGGTGTTCACCGCGGTGGCCTTCGTGGCGGCCGGGGCGCTGGGGGCGGTACAGCCGGCCACCGGCGTGCCCACCGAGGTGGTGCAGCTGACCCAGTTCGGGCCGGCCGCGGGGGTGGGCGTGATCGCCCTGTACCGGTGGAGGCGGACCCGCGAACTGCTGCGGGGCGGAGGCGGCGGGAGGGGTGTCGGGCGCGCGGCGGGGCTGCTCGGGTCGGCGGTCTTGATCGTCGCGCTCACCGTGCTCGCGTACGGGACGCTCCGCGGGGGCGTCGGCTTCACGCCGCCGGGGGCGCTGCACCACTCCTTCGCCCTGATTGCGGCGGCGCAGCTGGTGGGGGCCTGCGGTGAGGAGATCGGCTGGCGCTGCTTCCTCCAGCCGCTGCTGCGGACCCGGTGGGGGACGCTCGTCTCGTCGGTGACGGTGGGCGTCGTGTGGGGTGCCTGGCACGTACCGGTCTTCGCGCAGGCCCCGGCCTACGCCGCGGGCTTCCTCGTCGCCACCGTGGCCATGTCGGTCGTCCTGGGCACGGCCCTCGACGGTACGGGCGGTCCGTACCGGCTGCTGCTCGCGGGCGGCTTCCACGCGCTCGTCAACCTCGGACTGCTCCTCTTCATGGACGAGGAGTCGGGGGCGGTCACGCCGATGCTCTGCTTCGGGCTCGCCTGCCTTGCGGTGGCCCTGGCGTGGGTGGGGCGGCGGCGCGCGTCGGCGGCGGCCCCGGCCCCGGCGCCCGCGTCGGAGGCCGTGCCCGCGCCGACTACCCTGCACGGGACATGAGTTCGACAGCCGCCCGCTCCCGCGCGGGGACCCTCTACGCCCTGACCGCCGTCGGCCGCTGCCACCTGGCCGGACTGCTCGGCCTGGCGGTGGTGGCCTGCGTGGGGCCGGCCGTCGTCGGCGCGCTGCTGTTGCTGCCCGTCGGAATCGGCCACCGGCTGCTGCCGCCCGCCGCGGCCGTGCTGCGCCGGTGCGCCGACCGGGCCCGGGAGCGGGCCGGGCGCTGGTCGGGGGTGCCGGTCAGCCCGCCCGCCCCGCTCCCGCGGACGGCGGGGGCCCGCGCGGTCCTGGCCGACGCCGGGTTCTGGCGCGACCTGGGCTGGGCGTGGCTGGAGCCCCTGGCCGGCGGCCTGCTGCTCGCCGTGCCCCCGTCGCTCCTCGTGTACGGGGCGTTCGGGGCGTTCGTCCAGCCGTTCGTGTGGCGGCTGCTGGGCGACGGCAACTGGTACGGGTTCGTCCCCGTGCGCGGCACCGTCGGCATGCTCGCGGCGCTGCTCCTGGGCCTCGCCTTCACGGCCGCCGGTCTCCTCCTGGCCCCCGCCGTGCTGCGCCTGCACGCGCGCTGGAGCCGGCTGCTCCTCGCCGCGCCCCGCACCACCGAACTCGTCCGCCGCATCGACCAGCTGACGGACACCCGGGCCGTCGCACTGGACGAACGGGCGGACGAACTCCGGCGCATCGAACGGGACCTGCACGACGGGGCCCAGGCCCGGCTCGTCGCGTTCGGGATGCGCCTCGACGGCGCGACGCGCCTGCTGCACGATCCGCCGGCCGCCCGCGCCGCGCTGCTGGAGGCGCGCGAACTGTCCGCACGGGCCCTGGAGGACCTGCGCGACCTTGTCCGGGGCATCCAGCCGCCGGTCCTCACCGACCGGGGCCTGGGCGACGCCGTGCGCTCCCTGGCCCTGGACAGCTTCCTCGACGTGCACGTCGAGGTCCGCCTGGCGGGACGGCTGCCGGCCGCGGTCGAATCAGCCGCCTACTTCGCGGTCAACGAGCTGCTGGCCAACGCGGCGAAACACTCCGGCGGCGACCGCGTCGACATCGTCCTCACCCACGGCGAGGGGCGGCTGCGCGTCACCGTCACCGACGACGGGCGCGGCGGGGCGGATCCCGCCCGGGGGACCGGGCTGCTCGGCGTCCGGGCCCGATTGGCTACCTTCGACGGGAGCCTCGCCCTGCACAGCCCGCAGGGCGGACCGACCACAGTGACCCTGGAGATCCCGTGCGCGTCGTCCTTGCCGAAGACCTCTTCCTCCTGAGGGACGGCCTGGTCCGCACGCTCCGGGAGCACGGCTTCGACGTCGTCGCCGCCGTCGACAACGGCCCCTCGCTGCTGCGCGCCCTGGTGGAGGAGAAGCCGGACGTCGCGGTCGTCGACGTACGCCTGCCGCCGACCTTCACCGACGAGGGCCTCCAGGCCGCCCTCGAAGCCCGCCGCCGCCACCGCGGGCTGCCCGTCCTCGTCCTGTCCCAGTACGTCGACCAGCTCTACGCGAACGAGCTCCTGGCGAGCGACGACGGGGGCGTGGGCTACCTCCTCAAGGACCGGGTCACCGACACCGGCCAGTTCGTCGACGCAGTACGGCGCGTCGCCGCGGGCGGCACCGTCCTGGACCCGAAGGTGATCGGCCGGCTGCTGTCGCGCGGCGACGCCCGGGGCACCATCTCCGCCCTCACCCCGCGGGAACGCGACGTCCTGGAACTGATGGCGGAGGGCCGCTCGAACGCCGCCGTCGCGGCGGCCCTGCACTTCAGCGAGAGCGCGGTCGCGAAGCACACCGCGAGCATCTTCGCCAAACTCGGCATCGCCCCGTCCACCGAGGACAACCGCCGGGTCCTGGCCGTCCTCGCGTACCTGCGCCGCTAGTGACCTGAGTCAGAGATTCGGTGGCAGTAAGCGGCGACTGTGTCGAGGATCTCGTCGGCGGTCTTCGTCCAGACGAAGGGCCGGGGCTGGTTGTTCCAGTCGGCGAGCCAGGCTCGGATGTCGCGTTCGAGGGCCTGGACGGAACGGTGGACGCCGCGCTTCAGCTTCTTCTGTGTGAGCTCGGCGAACCACCGTTCCACCAGGTTCAGCCATGAGGCACTGGTGGGTGTGAAGTGCAGGTGAAAGCGAGGGTGCGCCAGCAGCCACTTCTTGATGTCGGGTGTCTTGTGGGTCGCGTAGTTGTCGAGGATCAGGTGGACCTGAAGATCTGCCGGGACCTCCTTGTCGACCTTGGCCAGGAACTTCTTGAACTCGGCGGCCCGGTGGCGGCGGTGGAGGGAGCCGATGACCTTGCCGGTCGCGACCTCGAGGGCCGCGAAGAGGGTGGTGGTGCCGGCGCGGATGTAGTCGTGGCTTCGGCGCTCGGGAACGCCCGGCATCATCGGCAGAACTGGCTGAGACCGGTCCAGGGCCTGGATCTGCGACTTCTCGTCCACGCACAGGACCAAAGCCTTCTCCGGCGGGTCCAGACAGAGGCCGACAACATCACGGACCTTGTCGATGAACAGCGGATCCGTCGACAGCTTGAACGTCTGCGACCGGTGCGGGGCCAGTGCGAACGCCCGCCAAATCCTTGAGACGGTCGACTGCGACATCCCCGTGGCCGCGGCCATCGACCTCGTCGACCAATGCGTCGCGTTCTTCGGCGTCTCCTCCAGCGTTTTGACGATCACCCGCTCGACATCGGCGTCGGTGATCTTCCGCGGGACGCCCGGACGCGGCTCGTCGCCCAGCCCGTCCAGGCCGTGCTCGATGAAGCGCCGCCGCCAGGTGCGGACCGTGTCCGGAGCGACCCCAAGCCGCCGCGACACCTCCATCACCGAATGGCCTTCCGCGCACTCCAGCACGATCCGCGACCGCTGAGCCAAAGCCTGCGCCGTCGAACGACGACGTAACCAGCCCTCCAGCACAGCACGCTGGGCATCAGTGACCGACAACGGCGGAATCTTCGGACCAGGACGACTCATACCCAAACCAACGACAAACCTCTGACTCAGGTCACTAGGCCGCCCCGGCCGGCTCCTGCCGGGGAAGGAACCGGTGTGGCCGTACAGGACCCCGCAGGTCCGAGCGGGTCGCCGCGAACTCCCGGCTACAGGGCCTCGGCGGTGGCGCGCTCGTACAGGGCGCGGACGTCGTCCCCGAAGTAGGTGCTGTACGAGGTCTCCTCGTCCCCGCCCCCGTCGCGACCGCCGATCACCCCGATCAGCGTGTGCCCGCCGGTCAGGACGGGGCCGCCGCTGGTGCCGTTCGGCACGTCCGCGCAGTCCAGTCGCAGCTGCGTGGGACCGTCGGCCACGGCGGTGTTGGAGCACGCCAGCGGCTGCTCGGTGTCGTTCGGGTAGCCCACCAGACGGGCCGGCGCGGGCAGCGGGGGCCGGAAGCGGATGGTCTGCGCCCCCGTGACGTCCTCCAGCCGCAGGCCCGGACGGCCCGGCCGGCGTACGCGCAGGAACGCCACGTCGTGGTCGGGGTCGGAGGACTCCGCCCAGCGGGGGTCGACGTAGATACGGGTGGGGACCCACACGCCGTAGGGGGCCGTACCGTCCTCGTAGCCGGGGACGAAGGCGAGGTTGGTGCGGAAGCCGCCCGCGTACACGCAGTGCGCGGCGGTCGCGATGAGGTCCCCGCCGGGGGAGTGGACCACGCTCGCCGAGCAGTGGTGGTCGGAGTCCCAGTCCTCACCGGGGGAGAACAGCGCGCCGATCGCCGGCTCGGCCGGCGCGGTACGGGCCTCCAGCGGGTCGGAGCGCCGCCACGGTTGCGCATCGGCCGGCGCGGCCTGCGCGAGGGCGCGGGTGCCCTCACGGGCTCCGGCCGGTTCGGTGAGCCGCTCCAGCGCGGACGCGGCGGCCTCGTCGGCCAGCGCCTCGTCCTGGACGTAGCGGCCGCGCGCCGTGTCGCCCTCGGCGACGGGCCCCAGCAGGGCGCGCAGCTCCGAACGGTAGGACAGGCCCGCGGCGACGAGCGCGCAGCAGAATCCGGCCAGGACGCAGAGCCGTACCGCCCTGCGGCTCACCGTGCTGCCGACCATGTGGTGCTCCCGCCGTCGAGGATGTTCCGTCGCTCCGTTCGACCGGCGCAAAGGCGACAAGAGTTCCCGAACCGGAACGTGTTGGTCCTCACAGCGTGCGGACCGCCATCTGTCGTCCTTCCACCCGTCACTCAACTCCCCTACGCTCCAGCCGACTTGAACCAAACAGTCGGACGGGCGAACGGGAGCCGAAAGCATGAGCATACGGAAGCGGACTACGGGCGCGGTGGTTGCCTCCCTGGCGGCCCTGGGGCTCGTCCTGGGCACGGCCCCGGCGGGGGCGGCCGGAGCCGGGGGCGCGGCGGCCACCGCGGACCTGTCGTACGCGGGCTCGACGGGCGTCGGGGTCCACAACGCCTACGAGAAGACGAAGTACCCCTACTTCGCGGACGCCCTGGATTCCGGCGCGGCGATGCTGGAGCTCGACGTGTGGACCAACTTCTTCGGCAGCTCCTGGCGCGTCTCGCACGACAACCCCTTCGGCAACGACAGCAACTGCGAGAACGCCACCAGCCCGGCGCAGCTGCGCACCAAGTCCCGCAACCAGAACCTGGCCGGGTGCCTCTCCGACATCCGCAGCTGGCACGACGCCCACCCCGGCCACCGCCCGGTCGTCCTGAAGCTGGAGCTCAAGGACGGATTCGCCGCCAACCTGGGCCGAGGCCCCGCCGAGCTCGACGCCCTGCTCTCCGCGAAGCTCGGCGACGCCCTCTACCGCCCGGCGCAGCTCGCCGCCGGCCACCCCGACCTGGACACCGCCGCCCGCGCCGGCGCCTGGCCCGCGCGTTCCGCGATGGCCGGCAAGTTCCTCGTCGAGCTGATCCCCGGCACGGTCGAGGAGGGCAACGCCGCCGACAAGCTGTGGACGGACCGGGAGTACGCCGAATACCTGCGCTCCCTCGCCGCGGCGGGCCGCCTCTCCGAGGCCGCCGCCTTCCCGGCGGTCCACCGCGCCGAGGCGGGCGACCCCCGCAACCGCTACGCGGACGCCACGCTGCGCCCCTGGTTCGTGGTCTTCGACGGGGACGCGGGCGCCTACGCCTCCATGGACACCTCCTGGTACGACCGCAACCACTACTTCCTGATCGCCACCGACGCCCAGAACGTGTCCCCGGCCATCGACGGCGTCCACCCCACCGAAGCCGAGGCCCGCGCCCGCGTCGCGCTGATGGCGGCCCACCACGCCTCGATCACCTCGGCGGACTGGTACCCCCTGCCCCAGGTCCTGTCCACGGTCCTCCCGCGCGGCTGAGCGCTCACCCCTCGGGATCCCGCGGGTCCCGTCGCCGCAGGGCGGCCCGTACGGCACGGGCCGCCCACCAGGTGAGCGAGGCGGCGACCGTCGCGAGGTAGCCGCCCAGCACGTCATGGGCGAGCAGGTCGAAGGCGCTTCGAGCGAGTGAGGACATGCCACCACCGTGGCGTCCCTCGCGGCCCCGAAAACGGGCGGGGCCGTTCCGCGATATCCGTGCGCCGACCGCGGCCGAACTGGAATGCTCGGGCACGGCGACGAACGGCGACGAACGGCCGAGGACAGCCGGGAACAGCCGGGAACGACGCAGAGCGACGGAGAGCGGCAAGGCGGCGGCGGGGCGGCGCCGCCGCGCGACGGACGGATGGGGAGCGAGCGGTGGGGCGAGCAGGCCGACTGCGGCTGCCGGATCTCGAACCCGGGCCGGTCCTGCGGCTGAAGCAGGCGCTGCACGAGCTCCACCTCCGTGCGGGAGCGCCGTCCATCGGGGAGATCGTGCTGGACACCGGCAGGGTCCACTCGCGGTCCGTGGTGCACGGGGTGTTCTCGGCCCCGGCGGCTCCCCGGCGCGACCCGATGGCGACGGTGGCGGAGGCGCTCCTGCGCCGGGTGCGCAACGCGGACGTGGAACGCGAGCTGGACCGTCTCCACCTGCTCTGGCAGGAGGCGTGGGCGGCCGACGCCCCCGGGACCGGGCCGGTCGTCGACCCCGGCCCCGCGGCCGGCCCCGCGGCCGTCCCCGCCGGCGCCGCCGACGACGCCGGTGGCCGCGGCCGGAACGGCCGGCTGTCGGACCTGTTCGGCCTGTGCGGCTGGTCCAGGGGCGAACTGGCCCGGCTCGTCAACCGGCAGGCAGTGGCCATGGGGCACGCGCAGCCCGCCATCGACGGACCACGGGTCCGCCGGTGGATGGAGGACGGAGAGGTCCCGCGCGCTCCGATCCCGATGGTGCTGTCGGCCCTGTTCACCGAGCGGCTCGGCCGCGTCGTGACGATCGAGGATCTCGGGTTCCCGCTCTTCCCGGGCCGGCCGAAGAGGGAGCCCACCCCGTCCGACCTGCCATGGGCACCCGAACGCACCGCCGCGGTCCTGACCGAGTTCAGCGGCATGGAGCTCATGCTGAACCGCTACATGGTCGTGGACCCCGGCAGCGCCGTGATGCTGGATCCTCCGAGCACCTCGGAGAAGGTGGCGCTCGCCACTCATCCCCTTCCCTCGTGCGCCCTCTGTGGCACTCACCCGTTCGAACCGCTCCTGTCGCCCGCCGGGGCCAGGGCGGGGGTCTGCCTCGCCTGCGCCGGAGAACTGCGGCGGATGCGGCGCCGGGACCGCTGAGACGCCCGGCCCGTCCCGCCGGGGAAGGCGTCGGGACGGGCCGGGCGGGTGGAGCGGGGCGGGTCAGGCCGACGGGGTCAGCTGGACGGTCGCCTGCGTGGCGGACTCCTTCAGGATCTGGAGGTGGGTGCCGGTGTCGGGGACCTTGACGCCGAGCTGGGGGAGTTCCGGGTTCCAGTACGAGCCGTGGCGGTCGTCGAAGGCCGGGACGCCCGGGCGGGAGGGGATCACCAGGGGGACGCCCGCCCGGTGGAGGGTCACGCGGTCCGTCGGGCGGGTGGAGAACGGCGCGTCGAAGGTCTGCGCGCGGGCGTTGAGGAGGGAGCCGTCAGCGAACCTCAGCGGGTCCGGCCGGGAGTCCACCGGGAGGAGGAGCCCCGCGCCCGGGTGCGCCTTGGTGGTGTTGTCGCTGTAGGCGGTGTCCCAGAGCCAGACCAGGACGCCCTGCTGGTACGGGTAGAACTCCACCTTGTCCCCGGTGAAGCCGAAGTTGTACGGACCCGTCTTCAGCAGACTGCCGTAGCCCGTGTACCGCCGGTTCTCGACGAAGTAGGCGCGCGGGTGCTGCTCGCTGCCCGTACGGCCCTCCGTGCGCGACCACTTGAGGGCCGTCCAGCCGTTCGCGCCCTGCTCCGCGCCGTCGCGCAGCAGCTCCCTGCCGTCGTCGGCGGTGATCCGGAGGTCGTCGAAGGCCGCGCCGCGGCCGTGCGTGTTGCCGTCCGAGGTGACGCGCAGGCGCAGCTGCACGGAGGTGCCCGCGAACCGGTCCAGCGGTACGGTGAGTTCGGCCCAGCCGGCCGAGGTGCCGGAGAGGCCCTTGGCCGGGACGGGGGCGCCGTTCACGGTGCCGGGCAGGGCGGTGAAGGTCCGGCCCCCGTCCGTGGAGGCCTCCAGCGTCACGAAGTCGAAGTCCTGCTCGGTGTCGTACCAGACCCGGGAGGAGAAGACGGACCGCCCGGCGGGGAGGTCGACGGTCCGGGTCAGGGTGTTGTCCATGAAGTCGCCGGTGCCGCTCCACCACTGACTGGCGCCCTCGTAGGGATCGGCCAGCTCCGTACGGGTCACCGACGGCGGGAGGTGGACCAGCAGGGCCTGCGGATCGGCGGTGTTGTAGCCGGAGACGCCCAGCACCGCCCGGGTGCGGCGCCCCGCGTCGGCCTCCGTGTACTCCAGCCAGCCCAACTGGAGCTTGCTCCAGGGGTCGAGGTCACCGGGGAACTCGCCCGTGGTGTTGCGGCCCTTGCCGAGGTAGGACGCCGAGGACATCAGCGACCAGAAGTTGACGGAGTTGTCCCCGTCCGAGCTGTAGAGGTCCGGCAGCCCCAGATCGTGGCCGAACTCGTGCGAGAACAGGCCGGCGCCGCTGTTCTCGCCGCCGGTCAGGTAGTCCCCGGCCCAGATCCCGGTGTCCCCGACCGGGGTGCCGCCCGCCTTGTTGCCCTCGGGGCCCGCGGTGCCGGCCTGGTTCCAGTACGCGAACCAGCGGTGCGCCCAGACGGCGTCCTTGCCCTGGGCGCCGCCGCCCCAGGTCTGGTCCTTGCCCGCGTGCACCACGACCAGGTGGTCGAGGTAGCCGTCCGGCTCGTCGAAGTTGCCGTCGTGGTCGGCGTCGTAGCGGTCCCACACGTCGTACTCGGCGAGCTGCGCCTTGATCTGCTCGGGCGTACGGCCCTTGGCGCGTTCGGCGTCGTACCAGGCGGCCGTGGCGTCGCGGATCATGTCCCAGTTGGTGCGGCACTGGCCGGACTCGGTGCAGTTGTCCGTGCCGTAACGGGCCTCGTTGTAGGGGAGCTTGACCCAGTCGGTGACGGTGCCGTCCATGTCGTACCGGCCGGAGGACTGGGTCCGGTAGTAGGCCCGCATGCTGGCCGAGCCGGGGTCGGTGGAGAAGAACTGCCGCTGGTAGGAGGCCCGGTCGAAGTCCTTGCGCCACAGGGTGTGGTTGTCGTCCTCGGCGGGCTTGCCGATGGTGTTGTGCAGGGGCCCGGGGGTGCCGCCGAAGCGGGGGTCCGTCTGGTCGCCGAACTCGGCCAGGATGACGAAGACCTTGTCCTTGCGTTCCTGGGCGAGTTCCACGTACTGCTTGCCGACCTTGGCCGTACGGGGGAGGGTGCCGTCGGCCTCGGCGCGCAGCCCGGACGGGGCGCCGCCCGCAGCGACGTCCTCCAGGGCCTGCCGGCGCAGGGCCTGGCGCTGGAGTTCGAGGGGGGCGGGCGGCGGAGCGACCGCTTCCCGGTCCCGCGGGTCGCCCGCGGCCGTCGGCGGCGGGGTGGCGGGTGGGGCGGCGGCCGCCGCGGGGGAGGAGAGGAGGGCGAGGGCGGCGAGGGATATCGCCGCTCCCGTCGCGACAAGTCTGCGCAACGGAGGTGACCTTTCGGGGAGTTCGGTCCGTAGCTCGAAGCGCAGGTAATATTTCACATGTGACAGTTGACCGCTAGGCATCGGGCGGGAGTCGGAGGGCCAGTGCCGCGCAGTGCCCCTCCGGGACCGTCACGTCCGCCAGGGACCACCCCGGCATCCGGGCCGGGGCCGGGCCGGTGCCCACGTAATCGGCCGCCGGGTCCTCCGAGAGCCCCACTCCCAGCCCCTTCAGATAGGCCTCCTTGCGCGTCCACACCCGGGTGAAGGCCAACGGCCGCGCGGGGGCGGGCAGCAGGGCCAGCTCCGCTGCCTCCCGCGGGTGCAGCACGTCCGCGGTCTCCGCGATCACCTCCGGCCGCACCAGCTCCTCCACGTCCACCCCCACCGGGGCGTCCGCGAAGGCCAGCAGGCTGATCCCGGTGCAGTGCGACAGCGAGAAGTGCAGGGCCCCGCCCGGCAGTACGGGACGCCCGTGCGGCTCGTCGCAGTGCGCGCACGGCGCCCGCTCCACGGTCACCTCGCGCGGGGCCAGCCCCAGGTACGCGCCGAGCAGCCGGCGCAGGGCGACGTGCGCGCAGACGTAGCTGTCCCGGTCGGCCGCCAGCGCGAACTCGGCCGCCCGCGCCAGCTCCTGGGCGTCCAGGGTGCCCGGCGCGTGCCGGGCCGCGTGGTCCCGGTAGGCGGTGGTGTCCACCAGCCACAGCTGCGGAGCCGCGGCCACCAGGACCGCCCGCGCCGGACCGGGGTCCGTCAGGACGCGCGGCAGGCGCGGCAGGCTCGGCAGGCTCGGCAGGCGTGGCGGGGCCGGCGGGGCCGGCAGGGGCGGGCCGGCCGGCCGGGCCGCCCCCGCCGCCCGCGGCGGCGCGTTCACGCCGCGGCCGCGACGGGCAGCTCCGTCACGGCCGGCTCCTCGGTCCGCGCCGGGTGGCGCAGGGCCAGTACCGCGGCGACCGGGGAGACGAAGGCGATCGCCCCGCACACCAGCCAGGTCGTCTGCACCCCGAGGACCAGCGACAGGGAGCTGAAGACGGCGATCGAGACCGGCGCCGTACCGATCCCGGAGAGCGAGAGGGTCGACATCGCGGCGCCCATCCGGTCCTCCGGCGCGGACTGCTGGTACAGGGTCACGATGGCGGGCCCGTTGAGCCCGGACAGCAGGCCGACCCCGGCCGCCACGGCGGTGAGCGACACCACCGAGGGCATCAGCGCCATCACCAGGATCCCGGCGGCGAGCCCGGCCCCGGTCACGACGAGCCGGACGAACATCGGGATGCGGTGCGCGAGCGCCGCGCCGACCGCACTGGAACCGAGCGCTCCCACGCTGAACGCCGCCAGGACGACGCCCACCGCGCTCACGCCCCAGCCGCGCTCGGAGACCAGCAGCGGCAGGGCCACCTCGGCGGGCCAGCTGAAGGCCATGTCCAGGCAGAGCGCGGCGACGAACATCCAGCGCAGCCGCGGGTGGCGGGCCAGCAGCCGGAACCCGTCACCGGAGCGCTTGACCAGCGACACCCCGGGCTCGGGTTCCGGGCGGACGAAACCGTGGGTCACGTGCAGCAGGCAGCCGAACCAGATCGCCCCGGTCACCGCGCCGGCCAGCAGGGCCACCCACAGCTGCCCGACGGTGATCAGGAAGGCCCCGGCGGGGGCGCCGAGGATCGGGGCGACGCGCAGCACCATCGCGTAGAGGGAGTTGGCGCGGGCCAGCTGCTCCCCCCGGGCGAACAGGGGCAGCAGGACGCCCGAGGCCGGTCCGGCCAGCCCCAGCAGCACCCCCTCGACGAGCGCGATCACCACCAGCGGCCACAACTGCTCTGCGGTGGCGGTGAGTACGGATCCGACGGCCAGCAGCGCGACCCGCGCGGCCGTGGTGCGCAGCAGGACGAAGCGCGGGCCGAGGGTGTCGGCCACCGCCCCGCCGAAGATCAGCATCAGGGCCCGCGGCACGGTCGCGGCGAGCATCAGCAGGGTCACGGCGCGGGTGCCGCCGAGCTGGACCGCCGTCCAGTTCATGGCGATGAGCAGGGCGAAGCTGCCGAGCTGGACGGCGGCCTGGCCGCCGACCAGGGAGCCGACCCGGCCCCACTGCACGCGCTCGGGGACGGTTCCTTCTACGGGGGATTCCATGGTGCACCTTTTGTCTGCGAGGGGCGGTGGACGGTCAGGGTCGGGGCCGGGCCGTCAGCGCGACGGCGACGGCCCGGCGGGCGGCGCGGGTGAGCCCCGGGGCTCCGGGCGCCGGCCCGTACGTACGCAGTTCCAGGCGGCCTCCGAGGTGGCCGAGCCCGGCCTCGGCGAGGGCCCGGGAGGCGGCGGCGCACGCGGCGGCGCGGGCCGCCCGGCTGGCGGTGGCCGTGGCGGTGGCGGTGGCTGTGGCGGTGGCGCGGGTCGCGCGGGCGCCGGGGCCGGGGCGGGGGGAGCGGGAGGGCGCCAGCGTGACCCCCGGCGCCTCCCCGAACCGGAACCGCGCCTTTACGACCCCGCCCCGACGGCTGCCCCCGGGACGCCCGCCGGGCCCCGCCGGGCGGGGGTTCACGACGGCTCCGGGACCGGCAGCGGGGCCGGGCCGGGCGCCGGTGTGCGGGGGGACCAGAGGTCCTCGGGGGAGAGGTCGGCCGGGCGGTACTTGCCGACCGCGCTGACCAGCAGCCGCACCTCCAGGGCCAGCGCCTCCACCAGCCGGACCAGCCCCGACGCGGGGTCCTCGTCGACGGCGAGCAGCGCGGCCCGGCCCAGGCCCACGGCCGTGGCCCCCAGCGCCAGGGCCCGTACGGCGCGGCCGCCCTCCCATATCCGGCCCGAGGCGAGCAGGTCGCCGGCCGGGCTGCCGATGCGGCGCAGGCATTCGCCGAGCGGCAGCCCGGCCGCTTCGAGGAACACCCGCGGCGCCCAGCCGGTGCCGCCCTCCGCGCCGTCGACGGTGACCGCGTCCGCGCCCGCCGCCCAGGCCGTGGCGGCCGCGCGGGCGATGTCGCGGCCCGGGTGGAACTTCACCCAGGTGCGGGCCAGCGGGAAGTTGTTCCGCATGAACCGCAGCTGCTGGCGCACGATCTCCTCGGTGAAGGTCCCCGGGGTCGCGCACCGCAGCAGCCGCCCGTCGGGGTCGCCCAGCAGGTCCCGTACCGCGAACCGGCCGCCGAGGCGGTCGGCCTCCGCGGCGCCGACCACGGTCATCCCGCCGAGGCCCGGCTTCGCGCCCTGGCCCGCCTTCAGCTCGAAGCCGAGGCGGCCCGAGTCGCGCAGCGGGCGGCTGCCCGGGTCGCTGTAGAGGAGGTTCCACACCTCGGAGTCGGCGTCCTCGGTGGACTGCTGCACCACCACCCCGCCCACCCCGTCGGGGAGTTCCCCGGCGTACGCGGCCACCCGCTCCAGCAGCGCCGAGCTGCTGCCGTAGCCGTGCACGGGGACCATGTTCTCGCCGATCACCATCGGGATCCCGAGCCGTGCCGCCTGCCGGGCGGCGGCCACGCCGAGGTCGCCGCTGCCGGCCCGGGTGGAACCGAAGGCCGACAGGTACAGCGGGAGCCGCGCGGTGAATCCGCCGATCCCCGTGCGCAGGTCGACGTCCTCGTACGAGGGCTCCCGGCCCAGGTCGATGAGCTTCTCCAGCCGCCTCGGCATGAACACCGGCGGCACCACCCGCAGTTCGTCCAGTGCGTCCGCGGTGTCCGGCGCGGTGGCCGGGGCCGCCCCGAACAGCGCCGCCCCGTACTCCCCGGCCGGCGGGAACACCCCGGCCGTTCCCGCCCGCGCCCGGGCCCGTACCGCCTCCTGCGGGAACCCGTCCGCCCGCAGCCCGCTCACGGCGCGATCACCCCCGGCAGCTTCGGGTAGGCGCTGACCTGCCACAGCGCGTCCAGGCCGGTCAGGAACCGGACGAGGCGCTGCAGGCCCATGCCGAAGCCGGCGCTGGGTTCGATGCCCTCCCGGGCCAGCTCCAGGTACCAGGCGTACTTGGCCGGGTTCTCGCCGCTCTCCCGCATCCGGGTCACGATCGCCGCGTACCGGCTCTCGCGCTCGCTGCCGCTGACCAGCTCTCCGTACCCGCCGTGCGCGATCAGGTCGAAGTTGCGCAGCACGCCCGGGTTCCCGGGGTCCTCGCGGTCGTAGAAGCCGCGCGATCCCTTCGGGTAGTCGTTGACGAAGAACGGCCGGTCCGCCTCCAGGGAGAGCACCTTCTCGCCCGCCCAGTCGATCTCCGCGTCGGGGCTCTGCGGATGGCCGTGCCCGGCCAGCCGGGCCACGGCCTCCGCGTGGGTCAGCGCGTCGAACTTGCCCTGCCGCAGCTCCGCGAAGTCCAGTTCCTCACGGCCCAGTTCGCGCAGCAGGTGGGGCACCGCCGTCCACACGTGCTCCACCACGTGGGTCAGCAGTCCGGCCGCGACCTCCTGCGCGTCCTGCCGGGTGCCGCCCGCCATCTCCACGTCGATCTGGTGGAACTCCACCAGGTGCCGGCCCGTCCCCGCCGTCTCCGGCGGTTCCACCCGGACGTTCGGCGCGATGTAGAAGAGTCTGGGGAAGCCCCTCAGCGAGGCCTGCTTGTAGAGGATGGCGCTCGTCATCAGCTTGTACGGCTGCCCGTAGTAGTCCACGTCGAGTGCCTTCGCGCCGCGCCCGCCGGGGTCGGTGACCGGTCCCACCAGCGGCGGCAGCAGCTCAACGAATCCCGCGCCGCGCAGGAACCGGCGTGCCGCGTCGAGGACTTCCTGCTGCACGAGCATCGCGGAGCGCAGCCGCGGCGACCGCAGGTGCTCACCGAGCGGGGGAGGGGTGTGCGGGTCCATGGCGACTCCTGATCGTCCGAAGGGGGTGGTGGGGGTGGCGGTGGGGGTGGGGCCGTGCCGTGCCGTGTTCACGCGCGGGCCCGGGGTCCGTCGTGGCGCCGGGCCACCGAGCCCAGCGCCACCAGCAGTCCGTCCGCGGTCAGGGCCCGGCCCGGCGGCGCGCCCCGGTACGGGGCCGCCGGCATCGCCCCGACCTCGGACCAGCGCAGCCGCCCGTCCGCGTCGACGAAGCTGCGCGAGCGGCCCGCGTTGTCGGGGTGCAGGCAGTACGGGACGTCGAGCACGCCCCGCGCGAACGCGGTGCGCAGCGCCCGCCCCGGGTCCTCGGCCAGGTCCAGCACGGCCTCCACGAAGGCACGGGCCTCCCGGTACACCTCGCCGTCGGCCGGGCCGGGCGGACCGGCGGGGTGCTCGCACAGGGCCGCGGCGGCCGCGGCCGTCTCCAGGGCCCGTACGTTCTCCTGCACGGTCGGTATCCGGTGCGCCTCGGCGGCGGTCTTCACGATCAGCCGCTGCGCCCCGGACCGTACGGCGAGCCGGGCCGAGGCCTCCAGCAGCCGGGTCGCGCCGCGCGCGGTCCGCGGGAAGACGCCCATGTAGGTGTAGAGGACGACGTGCCGGTCCACGCCCGCCGGCAGGAACTCGGCGGCGAGGCGGCGCAGGGCGCGGACCGCCTCCTCGTCCTGCGCGGGGTCGGTCTGCTGGGCGTAGCTGAGGGAGACGCTGCGGATGCCGTGCCGGACGAAGAACAGCCCTTCCAGCAGGCTCAGGGCCACCAGCAGTCCGGGAGGGCAGAGCTGGCCGAGCATGCAGCCGCCGAAGCTCTCCAGGTGCGGCACCCGCGGGGCGGGGACCAGCTCGGCCAGCAGTTCGCAGGAGCGGGCCCAGTTCTCCACGGACTCGGCGAGGGGGGTGCGCCCGTAGGGCAGGCAGTAGGAGACCGGGCCGCCCTCGGTGGCGTCCAGTCCGGCGGCGGCCAGGGCCCGGACGATGGCTTCGGGACGTGAGGAGCCGTGCCGGACCTGGACGGGGAACGCCGGGCCGCGTACGCCCTCCAGCAGGGCCCGCGTGAGGCCGCTGGAGTGGGTGGTGATGGGGTAGCCGTTGAGCGGGGTGCCCTCGGCGAGTGCGGCGCGGGCGGCGTCCTGATCGCCGACCCGGGTGTAGCTGTCGATGGTGAGGGTGCCGACGGTGGTGGCGACGGCGTCCTTGGTGCGCTCCAGGCCGTCCCGCATCCGGCGCGGGTCGCCGAAGCCCATGCGGGGCTGGACGACGAGCTGTCCGGAGGCGGCCGCGCGGGCGACGAATCCGCCGAAGGAGGCGTCGGGCGCGGCCGGTTCCCGGGCCGCCGAGGGGGCCAGGAGGGTGGCGCCGCCGCTCATGCCACGGCCTGCCGGGCGGCCCGGCCGCCGCCCGCGAGGAGGTCGAGGAAGTCCCGCAGGGCGCCGGTGTCCCCGTCGTCGAAGACGGCGTCGCAGCCCGCGTCGAGGAGCCGCCGGCGCAGGCGGGGGTCCGGGACCCCGGCGACTCCCAGCTTCCCGCCGATGACGACGGGCAGGGTCACACCCGCCCGGCGCAGCGCCAGGACGGCGCCGAGCCCGTCCCGGTAGCCGTGTCCGTTCACGCTGCTGACGACCACCAGGTCGGGCCGGCCGGGCCCGTCGGCGGCGCAGGCGCCGGCCAGCAGGCCGTCCGGGACGCAGGGGCCCAGGTTGTGGACCCGGTGTCCCAGCTCCTCCAGGAAGAGCTGGAGGTAGACGAGGTTCCAGGTGTGGGAATCCGATGCCGTACCGCTCAGCAGGATGTGCATATTACGTCGTCGCATACGAGCAATATAGGAAGCGGGGGATCCGTCGAGGGGAAGTTGCTGCGGCAGTATCGGGGAATTGCCGGGCGGCTCGGCGGGGAATTGTCGGGCGGTTTCGGCGGGGAATGCGTAAAGCCGTGTCCCACGGTGCGGGACACGGCTTTCCTGCAAGGGGCGCCGGGTGTCAGCCGGCGTACCGGGCGATCAGGGTCCTGGGGCGGATGTCCGTCCAGTTCGCCTCGACGTACGCGAGGGCGTCCGCCCGCGTCCCCTCGCCCCACACCACCTCCCAGCCGCCCGGGACCTCGGCGAACACGGGCCACAGGGCGTGCTGGCCCTCGGCGTTGACCACGACGCGGAAGGTGCCCTCGGTGTCGTCGAAAGGATTGGTCATGACAGGCTCCTCAATTTCTCGGAAAGGATACGGCCGATCAGTGCGAGAGGTTCCGGTTCGCCCATTCTGGTGTGCGGGACGCCGATGACGTGATTTTCCACGCTGCCGTCCACGTAGGGAATCCAGTTCTGGGCGAGGTTGTTTTCCGTTTCCCCGTCCTCGATGGCCGCCAGGAAGAGGAGATCGGTGGCGACCGGGCGCGGGGCGTACAGGTTCATGATTTCGGCGTGGTCGATGGAGGCGCCGATGACCGAGCGGATCTCCGCGTCGGAGAAGGCGCCGAGGACCGGGTCCTTCAGCCGGACCAGACCGATCAGCGCGTCCACGTCGAACGGGGCGTCCTCGGGTTCGTCGGTGGCGTCGCCGACGAGCATGTCCCGCTTCTGCGCCGGGGTCATCCGCCGCCGCTCGGGCTCGGTCGGCAGCAGGTGCACGTCCATCATCGCGAGGAGGTCGGTGCGTTCGCCCAGAGCGGCGAGGCGGACGGCGAGCGCGTGGGCGACCGTACCGCCGAACGACCAGCCCAGGAAGCGGTACGGGCCGTGCGGCTGGACCTCCCGGATCAGCGGGAGGTAGTCCTCCACCATCTCCTCCACGGACGCGGGGGAGTGGCCCAGCTCGCTCAGGGCCCGCGCCTGGATCGCGTACAGCGGCTGGTCCGGCCCCAGGTGCCGGGCCAGGCCCGCGTACGGCCAGCCGACGCCCGTCCCCGGGTGGATGCAGAACAGCGGTGGCCGCGAACCCCCCGGCTGGAGCGGCAGCACCACCCCCATCGGGTCGAAGCCGCTCGGTTCGTCGCCCAGCAGCCCGGCCACCGTCGGCGTGCGGAACAGGTCGCGCACGCCGCGCTCCAGCCCGAGGACCGTCCGCATCCGGCTCACCAGCCGCACCCCGAGCAGCGAATGCCCGCCCAGCGCGAAGAAGTTGTCGTCGATGCCGACCCGCTCCACCCCCAGGATCTCGGCGAACAGCCCGCACAGCACCTCCTCGCGCGGGGTGCGCGCCGCACGCCCGGTGCCGCGCGGTGCGGCGGCGGGCGCCGGCAGGGCCTTGCGGTCGGGCTTGCCGTTGACCGTGAGCGGGATGGCGTCCAGGAGCACCGCCGCCGACGGGACCATGTGCTCGGGCAGTTCGTCCGCCGCCCAGCGCAGCAGCCCGGCGTCCGTCAGGGTGTGCCCGGCGCGCGGGACGGCGTAGGCGACCAGGCGCTTGCCGCCCGGTCCGTCCTCGAACACCACCACGGCGACCTGCCCGACCCCGGGATGGCGGGCCAGGGTCTCCTCGATCTCACCGGGCTCGATGCGGAAGCCGCGCAGCTTGATCTGGCCGTCGGCCCGCCCGATGAACCGCAGCTCGCCCCCGGCCGTCCAGTGCACCAGGTCGCCCGTGCGGTACATCCGGCCGCCGTCCGCGGCGAAGGGGTCCGCGACGAACCGCTCGGCCGTCAGGCCGGGCCGGCCGACGTAGCCGCGTGCCACCTGCGTGCCGGCGATGTACATCTCGCCGGGGACGCCCACCGGGACGGGCCGCAGCCGTTCGTCCAGGACGTGCACCCGGATGTTGTCCAGGGCCGCGCCCAGGTACACCCCGCGCACCTCCCGCTCGTTGAGCGGGAAGCGCTGGTGGTGAGAGGCGAAGGTGGTCTCGGTGGGGCCGTACGAGTGGACGAGCACGGTCTCCGGGCAGTGCTCCAGGACCCGCTGGAGCGCGCTCGGGGACGCGACGTCCCCGCCGGTCCACACCTCGTCGAGGAGCTTGAGGGTGTCCAGGCCCTCGTCCGCCATGACGTGGAAGAGCCCCATGGTGAAGTAGGCCGCCGAGACCTGGTGCGTGCGGATCGTGTGGTCCAGTTCGGCGACGTCGGTGCCGTCGCCCGGGGCGATCACCAGCCGGCCCCCGTTCAGCAGCGGGACCCACAGCTCGTAGGTGGAGGCGTCGAAGCCGATCGCCGAATGGACCAGCATCCTGCGGTGGTGGGCCAGGTCCCAGCAGCGGTCGGTGACCAGCTCCACCACGTTGCGGTGGGTGACGCCGACGCCCTTGGGGCGGCCCGTGGACCCGGAGGTGAACATCACGTACATCAGGGCGTTCTCGCCCACCGCGATCCCCGGATCCGTTGCCGGATAGCCCGCCACCGGGGTGTCCACCGACAACACCCGCACTCCGGAGGCGAGTTGGCGGGCGACCTGGGGAAGCTCCGCGTGCTCCTCCCTGACCAGCAGCACCCGCGCGCCCACGTCCTCCATGATCATGTCCACGCGGGCGTCGGGCAGCCGCGGATCCAGCGGTACGTACGCCGCCCCGCACTTGAGCACCGCCAGCGCCGCCACCAGCAGGTACGGGGTGCGCTCCAGCAGCAGTCCCACCGCCGCGTCCCGGCCCACGCCCGCCTCGACCAGCCGGTGCGCCAGCGCGTTGGCCCGCGCGTCCAGCTCGGCGTACGTCAGGGTCTCGTCCCCGTAGGAGACGGCGGTCCTCCCCGGCGTGCGCCGGGCCTGCTCCGCGAACCGTTCGTGCGCCAGGCCGCACGCGGCGCCCGGGACGGCGGTGTCGTTGTAGGCGGCCAGCCGCAGTCCCTCCTCGTGCGACAGCAGCCCCACGTCCCCGATCCGCTGCTCCGGATCCGCGGCCACCTCGCGCAGGGTGCGCGCCACGTGCCCGGCGAACACCGCCGCCGTGCCCGGGTCGTACAGGTCGGTCGCGTACTCCAGTACGCCCTCCAGCCCGCCCGGGGCCCCGTCGGCGTCCCGGGTCTCGCGCAGCGACAGGGTCAGGTCGAACTTGGTGAACCCGGAGTCCGCCCCCAGCGGGGTCCCGGCCAGCGCGCCGCCCGCCGGGGTCCGCGGCTCCGCCGGCTGCACCTGCACGATCACCTGCACCAGCGGGTGACGGGCCGTGGAACGCTGCGGGTTGAGGTGCTCGACGACCAGGTCGAAGGGGAGTTCCTGGTGGGCGTAGGCGGCCAGACCCGTCTCCCGGACCCGGCCGACCAGCTCGGAGAAGCGCGGGTTCCCGGAGGTGTCGCAGCGCAGCACGAGCGTGTTGACGAAGAAGCCGACCAGGTCGTTCAGGGCCTCGTCGTCGCGGCCCGCGACCACCGTGCCCAGCGGCAGGTCGGTGCCCGCGCCGTGCCGGGTCAGGGTCGCTGCCAGGGCCGCCTGCACCACCGTGAACAGGGTGGTCCCGTGCTCCAGGGCCAGGCGCTCCAGCCGGGCGTGCGTGGCGGCGTCCACGCCCAGGGGCGTCGCCGAGCCCCGGTGCGAGGCCTCGGCCGGCCTGGTCCGGGCGGCGGCCAGCTCAAGGACCGGCGGGGCGTCCGCCAGGGTCCGCTCCCAGAAGGCCAGGTGTTCGGCCGCGGCCCCGCCCTCCAGGGCGGCCCGCTCCCACAGGGTGTAGTCCGTGTACTGCACCGGCAGCGGCTCCCAGCCGGGCGCCGACCCGCCGCGCCGGGCCGCGTAGGCCTCGGCCAGGTCGTCGAACAGCGGCCCCGCGGACCAGCCGTCGGCGGCGATGTGGTGGACCACCACCACCAGGACCTGCTCCTCCCCGCAGCCGATCAGCGTGGCCCGCAGCGGAAGGTCGGTCGCCAGCGCGAACACGTGCCCGGCGGCCGCGTCCACCGCCGCCTCCAGACCCCCCTCCGGCGCGGTGACCAGTTCCAGCGGGGGCCTCGCCCCCTCGCACACCCGCTGGTACGGCTGACCGTCGACCGCCGGGTACACGGTGCGCAGCACCTCGTGCCGCTCGGCGACATCGGCCAGCGCGTCCGCCAGCGCCGCCGGGTCCAGGGGCCGTTCCAGGCGCAGCGCGAAGGGGATGTTGTACGACCGGCCCGGCCCCTGGAGCTGGTCCACGAACCACAGCCGGCGCTGCGCGTACGACAGCGGGACCCGCTCCGGCCGGTCCGCCGCCGGGGCCAGCGCGGGCCTCCCGGCCGGCGCGGCCTCCCGGCTCAGCCGCAGCGCCAGCTCGGCGGGGGTCGGCGCGAGGAACAGGTCCCGGATCCGGGCCTCCAGCCCGAGCGCGGCCCGGATCCGGTTCACCAGGCGCACCCCCATCATGGAATGCCCGCCCTCGGAGAAGAAGTTGGCGTCCGGGGCCACCGGCCCGTCGAGGCCGATCACCTCCCCGAACAGCGCGCACAGCACCTGCTCGACGGAGGCGGCGCCGACCCCGGCCGCCGCACCGCCGACTCCGGCGGCCGCACCGCGGACCCCGGCGGCCCTCCCGGAAGCGCGGGCCGCCCGCTCGGCCGCCCTTGCCGCCAGCTCGTCCGCGCGGGCCGCGGCGAGGCGCTCGCGGCGCTCCGTCACCGCCGCGCCCTCCTCGCCGGTCAGCAGCCCCCACCCGGTCACCGGCCCGGTGGGGTCGGCCGCCGCCCGCGCGAGGGCCCGTAGGAACAGGTCCAGCAGCAGCTGCGCCGTACCCGCGTCGAACAGGTCCACCGCGTACTGCCACCACACCTCCAGGCCGTCGCCGCCCGGCAGCTCCACGCAGGAGGCGCTGAGATCGAACTTGGCCACCTCCAGGCCCGGTTCGACGAACCGGCCCGACAGCGGGCCGTCGGTCCCGGTGTCCTCGCCGCCCCGCTCCTGCGCGGTCAGCATCACCTGGAAGAAGGGGTTCACGGCGCCTTCCCGCCGCGGCCGCAGGTGTTCCACCAGCAGGTCGAACGGCAGCTCCTGGTGGGCGTACGCGGCCAGGTCCGCGTCCCGCGCCCGGTCGACGAGCTCCGCGTACGAGGCCTCGCCCGACACGTCGGTGCGCAGCACCAGGGTGTTGACGAAGAAGCCGACCAGCTCCTCCAGGGCCTCGTCGCCGCGCCCCGCGACCGGGGTGCCGATCGCGATGTCCGTCCCGGCGCCGACGGCGGCCAGCGCCAGCGCCAGCGCGGGCTGGAGCACCATGAGCAGGCTCGCGCCCCGCTCCTCGGCCAGCGCGGCCAGCCGCCGGTGCGCCTCCGCGTCGAGGCGGGCGGTGAGGGTGGCGCCCGCCCCGCCGGGCTCGGCGGGCCGGGGCCGGTCGGCGGGCAGGTCCAGCAGGGTCGGCACGCCGTCGAGGGCACCGCGCCAGTGCGCCAGCAACGCGGCCGGGTCCTCCAGGAGTTCGCGCTGCCACAGGGTGTAGTCGGCGTACTGCACGGGCAGCGGCTCCCAGCCGGGCGGCCCCCCGGCCAGCCGGGCGGCGTAGGCCGCGCCGAGGTCGCGCAGCAGGGGGCCCACGGACCAGCCGTCGGTGGCGATGTGGTGGGTCAGCAGCGCGAGGGTGGCGGAGCCGTCGCCGGGCACGAACAGGGCGGCCCGCAGCGGAAGGTGGGCGGCTAGGTCGAAGGCGGCGCCGGTGAAGCCGGCCACCAGCTCCGCGACCTCCCCGGGCGCGCAGGCGCGCACCGCGAGCGGTACCTCGGGGGCCGGGAGCACGTGCTGGTAGGGCTCGGAGTCCACCGCCGGGTACACGGTGCGCAGCACCTCGTGCCGCTCCACGACGTCGGCGAGGGCCGCCCGGAGCGCCGCCCGGTCGGGGACGGCGTCCAGGCGCAGCACGAGAGGCAGGTTGTAGGTGGCGGAGGGGCCTTCCAGGCCGGCCAGGAACCACAGGCGCCGCTGGGCGAAGGACAGCGGCACCCGGTCCTCGGCGGGCAGCACCTCCCCGGCGAAGACCGCGTACGGGTCGGGGTCCGGCTCGGGGTCCGCGGCCGGGGCCGGGGACCGCAGCGCCTTGCGGTCGATCTTCCCGGAGGGCGTCCGGGGCAGCGCGGGCAGGAGGGTCACGGTGCCGGGTACGGCCGCCGCCGGGAGCGCCGCCCGTACCCGCTCCCGCAGCTCCGCGGCGCCCACCCCCTCGTCGGCGACGACGAAGGCGGCCAGCCGCAGGACCCCGTCCGCGCTCCGCGGCGCCACCACGGCCGCCTCCCGGACCCCCGGGTGCGCGGTCAGCACCGACTCCACGGAGGCCGGGTCCACCCGGTGGCCGTTGATCTTCACCTCGTCGTCGGCCCGCCCCCGGAAGCCCAGTTGGCCGTCGGGCCGTACGTGGACCAGGTCGCCGGTCCGGTACGCGCGCTCCCCGTCCAGCGTGGTGAACCGGGTCCCGGTCAGCTCCGGCCGGCCGAGGTAGCCCTCTGCGAGGGCGCCGCCCAGCAGCCACAGTTCGCCGTCGACGACGGCGGCCCGCACCCCGGGGAGGGGGGTGCCGATCGGCACCGGCCCGCCGCGGTGCCGGGAGAGGTCGGCGACGGTGGCCACGACGGTGGCCTCGGTCGGGCCGTAGGTGTTCAGCAGCCGCACCCGGTCCGGGTCCACGGCCGCGCACCACTGCGCGACCCGCTCGGGCAGGGCCGCCTCGCCGCCGATGACCACGGTCCGCAGGGCGGGCGGCAGCCGGTCGACGCCGGAGGAGAGGGCGTGCGTCAGCTCGTGCCAGTACGCCGTCGGCACGTCGAGCACCGTCACCCCGTGCGCGGCGCAGCCCGCCAGCAGCCCGGGGACGTCGAGCATCTCCTCGTCCCGCAGGACCAGGGCGGCGCCCGCGCCGAGGGTCAGGAAGACCTCCTCCACGCTCGCGTCGAAGTGCAGCGGCGCGAACTGCAGCACCCGGTCCTCGGCGGTGATCCCGTAGCGGGCGGTGGCCCCGGCCGTGAAGTGGGCCAGGGCGCGGTGGCCGACGACGACGCCGTTGGGGGTGCCGGTGGAGCCGGAGGTGTAGATCACGTAGGCGGATCCGGGGGTGACCCCGGGGCCCGGAAGGGGGAACTCCCCGGCGCCCAGGGCGATGTCGTCCCGTCCGGTGCAGTCGGCGAGGATCGCCGTGTTGCGGGCGGCGGGCGCGGCCGGGTCGAGCGGCAGGTAGGCCGCACCGGTCCGCAGCGCCGCGAGCAGCCCGACGACGGCGTCGATGCCGCGCGGGCGGTGCACGGCCACCAGCCGGCCGGGACCGGCCCCTTCGGCGGCCAGCGCGTCGGCCCGCAGTGCCACCGCCAGGGCCAGCTGCCCGTACGTCATCCGGCGCGTGCCGTGCACCAGCGCGAGCCGCCCGGGGCCGGCGGCCACCCGGGCGTCGAGCCGGTCGAGCACACCGGGAGCCGGGGTGATCGCCGGGCCGCCGTCCAGGACGGCGCGGGCGGTGGGGGCGGTCGAGGGCATCGCGGGGCCTCCAGGCGAGGGGGTGGGTGCGGACCGCAGTCCGTGCCCCCACGCTAGGCACCGCCCCCGCCCCCGGCGGGCAGTCCCTCCGGCAGCTCCCCGGCCCCGCGCTGCCGCCCGGGACTGCCGCTCCACGGTGCCGCCGTGACGGGCGTCCGGGCCGGTGCCGGCCGGGTCCGTGGGCCGGGCTGCGGTCGGCCGGGGCTGCCGGTCGGGAGTGGCGGGCGGGGCCGGCGCCCGGGACCGGTGTCGGCAGGGGCTGGTGCCGGCCGGGGCCGCCGCACCGGGTTGCCGTCGGCCGGGAGGGGACGGGGGCCGTGAGCCGTGCGGCCGACCGCCGGGAGCGGCCCCCGACCCCGGAGGGGCCGCCGGGGGATGCTACGGCTGCCGGACGCGGGCGCCCGCGTGGGTGCGGCGGCGCAGCGCCGGGGCGGGGGCCGGGGCCGGGCCGGTGGTGGGGGCCGTCGACAGCAGGGCCGCCAGCCGGGCCGGGGTGGGGTGCCGGAACACCTCGCGCAGGGTCAGTTCGCGTCCGAGTTCCGCCCGCACCCGGTTGACCAGCCGTACCGCGAGCAGCGAATGCCCGCCGGACTTGAAGAAGTTGTCATCCGGACCGATCCGACCCCGTTCCAGCACCTCCGCGAAGAGCCGCAGCAGCGCGTCGGTCAGAGCGCCGCCCGGGTCCGGGGCGCCGGCGGGGCAGGAGGGCGGCGCGGGGGAGGGCGTCGGCGCGGGGGTCTGGGCCGGCGGGACCGGGGCCTCGGGCAGCAGGACGGCCGCCGGGACCTCGTAGTCCGGCAGCCGGTCCGCCGCCCAGGCCTGGAGGTCGGCCTCCGTCACCGCCCCGGCGGGGGTCACGGCCCGGGCGAGCAGCCGGTCCCCCTCCACCCGGGCCCGCGCCGACACCACCGCCGGATGCGCCGTCAGGACCGCCTCCACCCGGGCCGGATCGACCCGGTAGCCCCCGGCGAGCGGCCGTGCGGGACGCCGGTCGGGCGGAGCCGGCAGGGCGGACACGTGCCGCGACGGATCGGCGGCGAACAGCTCCAGCGCCGACACCAGCAGCGCCGCCAGCCGGGCCGCGCCCGAGGGCCCGTAGAGGTCGGTGGCGTACTCCAGGACCCCCGACAGACCGCCGGTCGGCCGCTCGGTCAGGGCGAAGGTCAGGTCGGACTTCGCCGTCCGCGCGGCGAAGGAGCCTTCCGTCCCCGCCAGCGGCCCGCCGGGCGCCCCGGCCGGAGCCGGGTTCACCTGGAGCATCACCTGCACCAGCGCGTCGTGTGCCGAGGACCGGTGCGGGTTGAGGGCCTCCACCAGCAGGTCGAACGGCAGGTCCTGGTGCGCGTACGCCGCCAGGTCCGCCTCCCGGACCCGGTCCACGAGTTCCTCGAAGGCGGGGTCCCCGCCCGTGCCGGTGCGCAGCACCAGCGTGTTGACGAAGAAGCCCACCAGCCCCGACAGGGCGTCGTCGGCGCGCCCCGCGACCGTCGTGCCGATGGCCAGGTCCGTCCCGGCCCCGGCCCGGGTCAGGGCCGCCGCCAGCGCCGCCTGCACCACCATGAACAGGGTGGCGCCCCGCGCGTGCGCGATCCGCAGCAGGGCGCGGTGCGTGGCGGCGTCCACCTCGAAGCCGGTGACGGCCCCGCGTCCCGACGGCACGGCCGGCCGGGGCAGTTCCGTCGGCAGGTCGATCAGCGGCGGGAGCCCGGACAGGGCCCCGCGCCAGTACGCGAGGGGGGCGCCCGGGTCGGCGAGCAGCTCCCGCTGCCACAGCGTGTAGTCCGCGTACTGCACGGGCAGCGGGGACCAGCCCGGCTCCCGGCCCGTCGCCGCCCGTGCCCCGTACGCCGCCGCCAGGTCGGTCAGGAGCGGGCCCGTGGACCAGCCGTCCGCGGCGATGTGGTGCAGGAGCAGCACCAGGGTCTGCGGGCCCCCGCCCTCCGGCAGGACCAGCCAGGCCCGCAGCGGCAGGTCCCGCGTCAGGTCGAAGACGTGCCCGGCCGCCGCGTCGACGGCCGCGGCCACGTCCGTCGCGTGCACCAGTTCCAGTTGCGGGCGGGCTCCCGCCAGCACCCGCTGGTACGGCTCCCCGCCCTCGGTCCCGTACACGGTGCGCAGCACCTCGTGCCGGGCGGCGAGGTCCGCCAGCGCCCCGGCGAGCGCCACCGGTTCCAGCGGCCGTTCCAGGCGCCGCACCAGAGCGACGTTGTAGGTGGCGGACGGCCCCTGGAGCTGGTCGAGGAACCACAGCCGGCGCTGCGCGTACGACAGCGGTATCCGCTCCGGACGGTCCGGTACGGGGAGCAGCGCGGGCCGAGCCGCCCCCGCCCCGGTGCCCGTCCCGAGGCGGCGGTGCAGGGCCGCCGCGGTGGGGGCCAGGAACAGGTCCCGGATGCCCGCCTCCACGCCGAGCACGGCCCGGATCCGGTTGACGAGCCGGCTGGCCAGCAGCGAGTGCCCGCCCGACTTGAAGAAGTTGGCGTCGGCTGCGATCCGCTCCGCGCCCAGCACCTCGGCGAACAGTCCGCACAGGATCTCCTCGCGCGGGGAGGACGGCGCCGCCGTCGCGGCCGCCGGGGCCGCCGCCGTCGCGGCGAGGGCCTCCCGCAGCCGGTCCCGGCGCCGCTCCAGGCCCCGCCGCTCCGGCTCCCGGACCAGGTCCAGTGAGCCGAGGCGGGCCGCCGGATCGGCGGCGAACGCTTCGAGGGCCCGTACGCAGACCTCCAGCAGCAGCCGGGCCGTGTCCTCGTCGAAGAGGTCGGTGGCGTACTGCACGTGCACGTCGAGGCCGTCCGGGGCGCCGTCCGCGGTGTGCCGCCCGGCGCAGTGGAAGCTCAGGTCGAACTTGGCGGCGCCCAGGTCGGTGCTCCCGGCCCGGCCCGTGACCGGGCCGAGCGACACCCGCTCGTCGGCGGCCTCCCGCACGGTCAGCATCACCTGGAAGAAGGGGTGTTCGCCCAGGGCCCGGCCCGGCTCCGCCAGGTGCTCGACCAGGACGTCGAAGGGCAGGTCCTGGTGGTCGAAGGCGGACAGGTCCGCGTCCCGGACCCGGTCGACGAGCTCCCCGGGGGACGGGTCGCCGGACAGGTCGGTGCGCAGCACCAGCGAGTTGACGAAGCAGCCGACCAGCTCGTGCAGGTCCTGGTCGGGGCGGCCCGCGACCGGGGTGCCGATCGCCAGGTCCTCGCCCGCGCCGGTGGCCGAGAGCGCCGCCGCCAGCGCCGCTCGGACCACCATGAACAGGCTCGCCCTCCGCTCCCGCGCCAGCCCGGCCAGCGTCCGGTGCGCGTCCGCGCCGACCGCGGCCGACACGGTGGCGCCCCGGCCCGAGGGCTCGGCCGGGCGCGGCCGGTCGGCGGGCAGCACGGTCCGCGCGGGCATCCCGGAGAGGGCCCCGCGCCAGAAGCCGAGCAGGGCGTCCGGGTCGGCCAGCAGCTCGCGCTGCCACAGGGCGTAGTCGGCGTACTGCACCGGCAGCGGCGGCAGTTCGGGGGCGCGTCCCGCGCACCGCGCCCCGTACGCCTCGCCCAGGTCCCGCAGCAGCGGGGCCAGGGACCAGCCGTCGGTGGCGATGTGGTGGACCAGCAGCACCAGCACCGCACCGCCGTCGCCCGGGACGAACAGCCGGGCCCGCAGCGGCGGCCGGAGCGCCAGGTCGAAGGCCTCCCGGCCGAAGGCGTCGACCAGCGCGTCCAGCTCGCCGGGCGCGCACGTCTCCACCTCCAGCGGCACCCCGGCCCGCGCGAGCACCCGCTGGTACGGCTCGCCGCCCTCGGCCCCGTACACCGTGCGCAGCACCTCGTGCCGGGCGACGAGGTCACCGAGCGCGGCCTCCAGCGCGGCGGGTTCCGGGACCGCGTCCAGCCGCAGCACCAGCGGGGCGTTGTAGGCCGCCGAGGGGCCCTCGATGCGGTCCAGCAGCCACAGCGCCCGCTGCGCGGCCGACAGCGGGATCCGCCCGTGCCGGTCCGGTACGGGGACCAGCGCGGGCCGGGCCGCCCCGGCGGCCCCCGCTCCGGCCAGGCGCCCGTGCAGGGCGGCCGGGGTCGGGGCGAGGAACAGGTCCCGGATGCCCAGTTCCAGGCCGAGCGCGCCCCGGATCCGGTTCACCAGCTTGCTCGCGAGCAGCGAATGGCCGCCCGACTTGAAGAAGTTCGCGTCGGCGGCGAACGCCTCGCCCTCCCCGCGCCCGAGGACCTCCGCGAACAGGCCGCACAGGATCTCCTCCCGGGGCGAGAGCACGTCGCGGCGTGCCGGGACGGCGCCGCGCGGGGCGGGCGCGGGGGCCGGGAGGGTGCTGCGCCCCCGCGCGGCCAGGGCCCGTGCCTGCGGGCCGGACACCGGGCCGAGGGCGCCGAGACGGGCCGTGGGACGGTCGGCGAACGCTTCGAGGGTCCGTACGTAGAGCTCCAGCAGCAGCCGGGCCGTGTCCTCGTCGAAGAGGTCGGTGGCGTACTGGAGGGCGATCTCGATCCCGTCCGGCCGGCCCTCGGCCGTGTGCAGCTCGCGGCAGTACCAGGTCAGATCGAACTTGGCGGTGTCCAGGGCGACCTCTGCGAGCTCACCGCCGATCCCGCCGCCCAGCTCCACCCGGCCGCCGCCCGCGCCGCCGGCGGCGCCCGCGTCCACGGTCAGCATCACCTGGAAGAAGGGGTGGTGGCCCAGGGCCCGTTCCGGGGCGAGCCGCTCCACCAGCAGGTCGAAGGGCAGCTCCTGGTGCTCGTACGCCGCCAGGTCGGCTTCGCGCACCCGCTCCAGCAGCTCCCCGACGGCCGGGTCGCCCGACAGATCGGTGCGCAGCGCGAGGGAGTTGACGAAGAAGCCGACCAGGTCGTACAGGTCCTCGTCGGGGCGGCCCGCGACCGGGGTGCCGATCACGACATCCTCGCCCGCTCCGGCCGCCGACAGGGCCGCCGCGAGGGCGGCGCGGGCCGCCATGGCCGGGCTCGCCCGGTGGGTGCGCGCCAGGGCGAGCAGCCCGCCGTGGGCCGCCGCGTCCAGCCGGGCCGTCAGCGTCCCGCCCCGGCCCGAGGGCTCGGCCGGGCGGGGCCGGTCGGCCGGCAGGTCGACCACCGCCGGGGCCCCCTCCAGCGCGGTCCGCCAGTAGGCCAGTTGTTCGGCGGCCAGGCTGTCCGGGTCGGCGGGGTCACCGAGCAGCTCGTGCTGCCACTGGCTGTAGTCCGTGTACTGCACGGGCAGCGGCTCCGCGTCGGGGGTCCGGCCGGCCAGCCGGGCGGCGTAGGCCCCGGCCAGGTCGCGCAGCAGGGGGCGCAGCGACCAGCCGTCCGTCGCCACGTGGTGGATCAGCAGCACCAGGGTGGAGGTGCCGTCGCCCGGCAGGAACAGGCGGGCGCGCAGCGGGGGTTCGACGGTGATGTCCAGGGGCTGCCGGATGAAGGCGGCCACCCGTGCGTCCCGTTGGCCCGGCGCGCACTCCTCGGCGGTGAGCCGCGCGGCGGGCGCCTCGTCCAGCACGCGCTGGTACGGCTCCGCGTCGGGCCCGGCCGGCAGTACGGTGCGCAGCACCTCGTGCCGCCGCACGACGTCGGCCAGCGCGAGGGCCAGGGTCCCGGCGTCGGGTTCGCCGTCGAGGTGCAGGACGACCGGGGCGTTGTAGGTGGCGGAAGGGCCGTGCAGCCGGCCCAGGAACCACAGCCGGCGCTGGGCGTACGACAACGGGATCACGGTCATGTCCTTCAGGAGTTCGGGCTCGCGGCGGCCGCGACCAGGGTGTCGAGGTGGGCGGCCAGGTCCCGCAGGCGCGGGTTGGCGTAGACGGCCTTCACCGGGAGGGAGACGCCCAGTTCGGCGCGGACCCGCGAGACCAGCTTGATCGCGAGCAGCGAATGGCCGCCCAGCTTGAAGAAGTTGTCGTCGGGGCCGACGTGCGGGGCGCCGAGCACCGCGGCCCAGACCCCCGCGATCAGCGTCTGCGAGGCGGTCAGGCCCCCGGCGGTGCCGTCCCCGGCGGTGCCGTCCCCGGCGGCGGCGGGCGCGGCGGCGGGCGCCGGGGCGGGCAGCGCGGCCCGGTCCACCTTGCCGTTGACGGTGACCGGGAACCGCTCCAGGGCCACGAAGGCCGCCGGGACCATGTACGCGGGCAGCACGGCGGTGAGGCGTTCGCGCAGCGCGTCGCCGGTGACGGGACCGGCCGCCCGGTAGTAGGCCACCAGGCCCGGCGCCCCGTGGACGTCCTCGCGGAGCACGACGGCCGCCTCGGCGATCCCGGGGACCGCGGCCACCGCGGCCTCGACCTCCGGGAGTTCGAGGCGGTGGCCGCGCAGCTTGACCTGGCCGTCGGCCCGCCCCAGGTAGGCCAGCCGGCCGCCGGGCAGGAGCCGTACGAGGTCGCCCGTCCGGTACATGCGGCCGCCGTGCTCCTCCCCGGCGGCGTCGGCCACGAACCGCTCCGCGGTCAGGGCGGGCCGGCCCCGGTAGCCGCGGCCCACGCGGGGGCCCGCCAGGTACAGCTCGCCGCTGCCGCCCTCGGCGACCGGGTTCAGCCCCTCGTCCAGGACCCGCGTGCGCAGGCCCGGCAGGACGCTGCCGATGTGCGGCTCGTCGGCGCCGTCCACCCAGCCCGCCGTGGCGTCGACCGTGCACTCGGTGGGCCCGTACAGGTTGACCGTGCGCAGCACCCCCCGTTCGCCGAGCCGGGCCAGGCGCCGCCACAGTGCGGGGCTGACGGCCTCGCCGCCGATCAGCAGGGTCAGCGGCCGCGGGCCGCCGTCCGGCGTGAGCAGGTCCAGCAGGGGATCGGCGTGCGCGGGGGTGATGTCCAGGTCGGTCAGGGCCTGTTCGTCGACCAGCCGGGCCAGCAGCGCCGGGTCCGCGCGGGTCTCGTCGTCGATCACCACCAGGGTGTCGCCGCGGCAGAGACGGACCCACTGCTGCACGGAGGCGTCGAAGGACGGAGAGGCGTTCCAGCCGACCCGCCCGCCCTCGGTGACGGCGATGCCCGCGCCCTCCAGCTCGCCCAGCAGCGCGGACGCGGCGGCCCGGCCGATCTCCACGCCCTTGGGGCGGCCGGTGGAACCGGAGGTGTAGATGACGTAGGCCAGGGCGTCGCCGGAGACGACCACCGGGGCGTACGGGAGCTCCGGGCCGGGCGCGGCCAGCGCGGCCACGCTCACGTGCGGTACGCCCCCGGCGAGGGGCGCGGTGTCCGCGTCGGCGGTGACGACCAGGTCGGCGCCCGCGTCCTCGACGAGGTAGCACCGCCGTTCGGCCGGCAGCCTCGGGTCCACCGGCAGGTAGGCGGCCCCCGCGGTCAGGGTCCCGACCAGCGCGGCGACGAGCTCGGCGCCGCGCGGCAGGCACAGCGCGACCACGCTCTCCGGCCCGATGCCGCGGGCGGCCAGCCGGCCCGCGATCCGCATGGCCTCGGCGCGCAGTTCGCCGAAGTTCCTCGCCCGCCCGTCCGCGACGACGGCGGTCCGGTCCGCGGGGGCCAGCGCGAGGCGGTCCAGCAGGTCGGGAACGGCGGCGGCGCCCGTGCGGACGCGGGGACGCTCGGGAAGTACGGCGGTCATGACGGTCACTCCCCGGTGAAGACGGTGGTGGACGGCTGGGTGACGGGCGCGCAGTCGGCCAGTGCGACGGGCTCGCCCATGGCCACGAGGATCTTCCGGTCGCCCTTGTAGGCCTCGCGGCCGTGCGCGCACAGGATGTTGTCGACGAGCATCAGGTCGCCCCGCTGCCAGGTCTCCCGGACCGTGACCCGGTCGTAGACGGCGTTGACCGCGTCGACCTCGGCGTCGGTGAGCCGGGAGCCGTCGCCCAGGTAGGTGTTGAAGGGCAGCCCGTCCTCCCCGTACGTCTCGACGAGGACCTCGCGGACGTCCGGGTCCAGGGTGCGGCTGTTCCAGAAGGCGAAGTGGTTGAACCAGGTCCGCTCGCCCGTCACGGGGTGGGTGACGACCGCGGACCGCCGCTGGCGGGTGATCATCGAGTCGTCCTCCCCGACCCACTCGTAGCCGACGGTGTTCTCCTCGCAGTAGGCCTCGGCCACCGCCTTGTCCTCGGTGGCGAAGGTCTTGTACCAGGGCAGCCCGGCCAGTTCGGAGTAGTTGCGCACGAGCAGCCAGCCGGCCCGCTCGAACCGCTCGACCAGCTCCGGCGGCAGCAGCCGCAGCGCCTCGCGCATGTCGCCGACGGTGGTCGCCCCGCCCTCCTCGGGGGCGGTCACGCAGCCGAACAGCAGCACCCCGGGGAAGTCGAGGGTGTAGCTGTTCTCGTTGTGCAGCCTGATCGGCTGGACCGCCGGCAGATCGGTGGAGGAGAACACGCCCTCGCCGAAATCGGTGCGCGGGGTGGCCTTCTCCTTGTACCCGGCGCGCCGCTCGATCAGGGCGTCCCGGGCGGCGGCGAACGAGGCCGCGTCCTCGACGGGCAGCCCCCGCAGCAGTACGGCACCGCTGCGCAGCAACTCGGCCTGGATGGCCTCGCGGTGGGCGGTCAGCCAGGCGGCGGAGGAAGCCGCGTCGAGACCGGCGGGGGCGTGCACGACGACGGGCTTGCCGGGCTCGCGCACCGGGGTGACGGCGCCCGTCCGGGCGGGGGACTCTGCGTACGTGGTCATCGAACGTCCTTAAGGGGGTGCGGAGACGAGGGGGAGCGGTGGCCGCGCGGCGCGGTCAGACGGCGGCCGGGGCGGCGGCGTGTCCGCCGACGACCGGACCCAGCACGGAGAAGAACTCCGGCAGTCGTTCCTGGAAGTAGAAGTGGCCGCCCGGCAGCACGTACGAGGCGAACGCGCGGTCGGTGATCTGCGCCCAGCGGATCAGCGAGGCCGCCGGGGCGACCGGGTCGGCGTCCCCGCCGACCACCGTCACCGGGCAGGCCACCCGGGCCTCGGACTCCGCGCAGCGGTAGACGTCGTCGATGGCGAAGTCGGCCCGGATGGACGGCAGGATGATCTCCCGCAGCTCCGGTTCGTCGAGGATGCCGTCGTCGGTGCCGCCGCGCTCCTTGATGGCGGCCACCAGCTCGTCGTCGTCCAGCCGCTCCGGGTACACGGCGCACGGGTTGGCCAGGAACGGGGCCCGGCACGCCGAGGCGATCAGGGCGCGGGGTGCCCGTCCGGCCGCCTCCAGGGTGCGGACGACCTCGAAGGCCACGAGCGAGCCCATGCTGTGCCCGAGCACCACCAGGTCCTCGGTGACCCCTGCGGGCAGCGCCGCCACGACCGGACCGGCCAGGTCGGCGATGTCCCGGGGGAGGTCCTCGGCGAAACGGGCGCCCCGGCCCGGGTACTGGCCGATCAGCAGGCGGACGTCGGCCGGCAGATGGGCGCGCCACTCCGCGTAGGCGTGGGCGTTGCCGCCGGCGTGCGGCAGGACCAGCAGCGCGGTGCGCTGCGGACCCTCGCCCGGCAGGTCCCAGACCACGTCGTCGGGTGCGGGGGTGAAGGCGGCCTGGTCCTGGTCGGTGGTGCTCATGAGGAACTCCGTTCCTGTTCGGGGGTACGGCGGCGCAGCGCGGGCCGGGCGCGCCGGGGAGCGGGCGCCCCCGCGGACAGCAGCCGGGTCTCGATGTGCTGGGCGAGGGTGACGGGGGTGGGGTGCTGGAAGACGTCGCGCAGGGTGAGGGTGACGCCCAGGGCGGTGCCGATGCGGTTCGTCAGGCGGGCGGCGAGGAGGGAGTGGCCGCCCTGGTCGAAGAAGTTGTCGTCGATCGACAGCGGGGACGGGGTGGCCAGCGCCTCCCCGAACCAGGTGCGCACCTTCTCCTCCAGTGGGGTGCGCGGTGCGCGTCCGCCCGCCGTGGTGACCGCCTGCGGTGCGGGCAGGGCGCTCTTGTCGATCTTCCCGTTGGGGGTGAGGGGCAGCCGGTCCAGCAGGACGACGAAGGCCGGGACCATGTGGTCGGGCAGGAGCGTGCGCAACCAGAGGCGTACGTCCTGGGGGGAGAGGCCCTCGTCGGTGGTGACCAGGTAGGCGGTCAGCTGGGGCGTGCGGTGGTGGTCCGGGTGCGTGGCGAGGGTGGCTTGGGTGATGTGGGGGTGGGTGGTGAGGGTGGTTTCGATTTCGGTGGGTTCGATGCGGAAGCCGCGGATCTTGATCTGGGTGTCGGTGCGGCCGGTGTAGTGGAGGTTGCCGAGGGTGTCCCAGTGGGCTTGGTCGCCGGTGCGGTAGAGGCGGCTGCCGGGGGGTCCGTAGGGGTTGGGGATGAAGTGGGTGGCGGTGGTGGTGGGCTGGGCGAGGTAGCCGTGGGCGAGTCCGTCGCCTGAGAGGTACAGCTCGCCCGTCGTGCCGGGCGGTGTGGGGCGGAGGTGGGCGTCGAGGACGTAGGCGTGCTTGTTGGCGAGGGGGCGGCCGATGGGGAGCGGGCCGGTGGCGGGGGCGTCGGGATCGGTGGTGTGGGTGGTGGTGAAGCCCATGGACTCGGCCGGCCCGTACCCGTTGGTGATCGTGACCCGGGGGTGCAGCCGGTGCAGCCGTTCCACGTGCGTCGGTGATGCGGGTTCGCCGCCGGTGTAGACGATGCGGGTGGTGGTGAAGGTCTCGGGGTGTTCGTCGGTGAGGTAGTTGAAGAGGCTGGAGGACAGCTGCAGCATCGTCACCCGGTGCTGCTGGGCCAGTGCGGAGATCAGGGCCGGTTCGGGGCGTTGTCCGGGCTGGAGGACGGTGGTGCCGCCGTGGAGGAGGGCGCCCCAGAATTCGAGGCTGAAGGCGTCCCAGGAGACGGGGGAGCACTGGAGGAAGGTCTCGCCGGGGCCGAAGGCGGCGTAGGTCTGGGCGGTGAGGGTGGAGACCAGGTTGCGGTGGGAGGACAGGATGCCCTTGGGCCGTCCGGTGGACCCGGAGGTGAACATCACGCAGGCGACGTCGTCCCAGGTCAGAGGTGTTCCGAGAGGGTCCTCGGAGCAGCCCGCGATCTCCTCGCGCCCGGCGTCGACCAGGGTGCTGCGCCACGGTCCTTCCGGCAGCCGGGCGTGGTGGCGGGTGTCGGTGACCAGGGTGGTGAGGGAGGCGTCCCGGGCGGTGCCGATGAGGCGTTCGTCGGGGAACTCGGGGTCCAGGAGGGCGTATCCGGCGCCGGTCTTGAGGACGGCGAGGAGGGCGACGGCGAAGTCGGGGCCGCGGTCGAGGAGGATGCCGGCGAGGTCGCCGCGGCCCAGGCCCCGGGCGGCGAGGTGGTGGGCCAGACGGTTGGCGCGGGAGTCCAGCTCCCGGTAGGTGAGCTCCTGGCCGCCGAAGACCACCGCCCGGCCCCCGGGCCGCAGCCGGACCTGCTCCTCGAACCGTTCGACGAGGGTGGCCGGGGCGGTGTCGGTACGGCCCCCCGTCCACTCCTCCAGCACCTGCCGGCGGCCGGCCCCGTCCAGCAGCTCCAGCTCCGAGAGCCGGACCCCCGGTTCGCGCGCCACCTGCTCCAGCGTCCGCCGCAGCATGCCGGTCATCCGCTCCACGGTGGCCCGCTCGTACAGGTCGGAGCTGTAGAGCACCGCCCCCGTCAGGCCGGACGCCCCGTCGGCGCGCAGCAGGAACTCCAGATCGAACTTGACGGCTCCGGTGGCCAGCGGCTGCGCCTCCCCGGCCCGCACCCCGGGCAGCACGGGCGAGATGCCGGGACCCGACTCCAGTGCCAGGCACACCTGGAACAGCGGATGCCGGGCCAGGGAGCGGGCCGGGTTCAAGGCCTCCAGTACCAGGTCGAACGGGGCCTCCTGATGGGCGAAGGCGTCCAGATCGGCGGTGCGCACCCGGGCCAGCAGCTCCCGGAAGGCCGGGTTTCCCGAGGTGTCGGTACGCAGCACCAGGGTGTTCACGAAGAAGCCCACGAGCCCCGACAGGGCCTCGTCGGGCCGACCGGCGACCGGTGAGCCGAGCGGGACGTCGGTGCCCGCGCCCAGCCGGGTCAGTGTCGCCGCGAGCGCGGCCTGCACCACCATGAAGGGGGTGCACCGCTCGGCCCGCGCCAGCTCCACCACACGTTCGTACAGGTCCGTCCCGAAGTCCACCCGGACCGCCCCGCCGCGCTGCCCGGCGACCGGCGGACGCGGCCGGTCGGGGAGCAGCCCCAGCTCCTCGGGGAGCGCGGCCAGCGCCGTCCTCCAGTGGGCCAGCAGGGCCTCCAGCGGGCCGCCGGCGAGGACGGTGCGCTGCCAGAGCGCGAAGTCGGCGTAGTCGGCCGGCAGGGGGGCCCAGTCGGGTGCCGATCCCGCCAGCCGGGCCGCGTAGGCGTGGGACAGGTCCTCGAACAGCGGGCGCAGCGACTGCCCGTCGGTGGCGATGTGGTGCAGCAGGACCAGGAGCGTGTACGCACCCTCCCCGGAGCGCAACAGGGTGACCCGCAAGGGGTGTTCGGCGGTCAGGTCGAAGGAGTGGCGGGCGGCGGCGAGCAGTTCGCCGTCCAGATCGACGGGGGTGACGCGGCGCAGCTCGAACGCGTGCGCCGGGACCGGGTCGACGATCTGGTACGGGTCCCCGTCCGCGGTGGCGAACCGGGTCCGCAGCGGCTCGTGGCGGGCGGCCAGGTCCTCGAAGGCGGCGCACAGCGCGGGCACGTCCGGCTCGCCCTCCAGCCGGACCGCCATCGGCACGTTGTACGCGGTCGCCCCCGGGCCGCCGAGTCCCGCGACCAGCCACAGCCGCTGCTGGGCGAAGGACAGCGGCAGCCGCTCGGGACGTTCCGCGGCACGCCGCAGGGGCGGCAGGGCGGGCCGGTCGCCGACCTCGTCGATCCGGCGGGTCAGGGCGGCGGGGGTGGGGTGCTGGAAGACGTCGCGCAGGGTGAGGGTGACGCCGAGGGTGGAGGCGATGCGGTTCGTCAGGCGGGCGGCGAGGAGGGAGTGGCCGCCGTGGTCGAAGAACCCGTCGTCCATGGACAGGGGCACCGGGCTGCCGAGCACCTCGCTCACGAGGGTCCGTACGAGCTCCTCCGTCTCGGTGAGCGGCTGGCGGCCACCGGTGGCGGGCGTCGGCTCGACCGCCGGGAGCGCGGCCTTGTCGATCTTCCCGTTGGGGGTGAGCGGCAGCCGGTCCAGGACCGCGAACCGGGCGGGGACCATGTGCTCCGGCAGCCGCTCGCGCAGCCAGGCGCGCAGCGCTTCGGGGGCCGGGGCCGGGGCCCCGGGGGCCGTGGTCACGTAGGCCGTCAGCTGCCGGGCGGAGTGGAGCAGGGTGGCTTGGGTGATGTGGGGGTGGGTGGTGAGGGTGGTTTCGATTTCGGTGGGTTCGATGCGGAAGCCGCGGATCTTGATCTGGGTGTCGGTGCGGCCGGTGTAGTGGAGGTTGCCGTGGGTGTCCCAGTGGGCTTGGTCGCCGGTGCGGTAGAGGCGGCTGCCGGGGGGTCCGTAGGGGTTGGGGATGAAGTGGGTGGCGGTGGTGGTGGGCTGGGCGAGGTAGCCGTGGGCGAGTCCGTCGCCGGAGAGGTACAGCTCGCCCGTCGTGCCGGGAGGGGAGGGCCGCAGCCGCGCGTCCAGGACGTAGGCGTGCTTGTTGGTCAGGGGCCGGCCGATGGAGAGGGGACCCCGGACCTCGGAGGTCGGCGCGATGGTGTGGGTGGTGGTGAAGCCCATGGACTCGGCCGGCCCGTACCCGTTGGTGATGGTGAGGTGCGGCCGGAGCCCGTGGAGACGGTGGACGTGGGTGGGCGACGCGGGTTCGCCGCCGGTGTAGACGATGCGGGTGGTGGTGAAGGTCTCGGGGTGTTCGTCGGTGAGGTAGTTGAACAGGCTGGAGGACAGCTGCAGCATGCTCACGCCGTGCCGCCGCGACAGCTCCGCGATCAGGGCCGGTTCGGGGCGTTGTCCGGGCTGGAGGACGGTGGTGCCGCCGTGGAGGAGGGCGCCCCAGAATTCGAGGCTGAAGGCGTCCCAGGAGACGGGGGAGCACTGGAGGAAGGTCTCGCCGGGGCCGAAGGTGGCGTAGGTCTGGGCGGTGAGGGTGGAGACCAGGTTGCGGTGGGAGGACAGGATGCCCTTGGGCCGTCCGGTGGACCCGGAGGTGAACATCACGCAGGCGACGTCGTCCCAGGTCAGCGGTGTTCCGAGAGGGGTGGCCGGTCGTGCGGCGATGGAGTCGGCCTCCGTGTCCACGCGGACCGTCGCCCAGGGGGCTCCGCCGGTGGGGGTCAGCCGGGCGTGGTGGCGGGTGTCGGTGACCAGGGTGGTGAGGGAGGCGTCCCGGGCGGTGCCGATGAGGCGTTCGTCGGGGAACTCGGGGTCCAGGAGGGCGTATCCGGCGCCGGTCTTGAGGACGGCGAGGAGGGCGACGGCGAAGTCGGGGCCGCGGTCGAGGAGGATGCCGGCGAGGTCGCCGCGGCCCAGGCCCCGGGCGGCGAGGTGGTGCGCGAGCCGGTTGGCGCGGGAGTCGAGTTCGGCGTACGAGAGCTCCCGGTCGCCGAAGACGAGGGCGCGGGCCGTGGGGCGCAGCCGGACCTGCTCCTCGAACCGTTCGACGAGGGTGGCCTCCCCGGTGTCGGCGCGGATGCCCGTCCACTCCTCCAGCACCTGACGCCGCTCCACTGCGCCCAGCAACTCGATCCGTGACAAGGACTGTTCGTCCTCCGACAGGACCGACTCCACGAACCGCACGAAGCGGTCCTGGTGCGCCGCCACCGCGGCGATGTCGCACACCTCCGGCGATGCGTCGAAGTCGATCCGCAGCCCGTCCTCGGGCCCCAGGTCGTACACGCCGACCGCCAGGTCCTCCACGGGTCCGTTGCCCAGGTTGTGCTGGAGGGTCGGCAGCCCGCAGAAGCGCATGCCCGGGGTGAACGCCATGATGTTGACCAGGGGGGCGGTGATCCGCCGTTCCGCCTCGCCCAGCCCCAGATCGCGGCACATGTCCTCGTAGCGGGTGCGCTGGTGCTTCAGCCCCCGGCGCGCCTCCGCGACCACCGCCGCCAGCAGCTCGCCCGTCGTCCCGTCCGCCGGCACCGCCACCCGCAGCGGCACCACGTTCGACATCATCCCCGGCGTACGGCGGGCCAGGTCGGTGCGCCGGCCCGTCACCGGCAGCCCGAGCACCAGCTCCGGACTTCCGCTCACCCGGTGCACGTACGCCGCGACCAGCGCGATCACCAGCATCGTCCAGGGCGTCCGGTGCGCCCGCGCCACCTCCCGGAGCCGCTCCGCCCGCCCCGCCGGCAGCACCACGGTCCGCCGTACGAAGGGCAGCGCGCCCGGCGCCGCGGGGCCGGTCCGGCCCTCGCCCAGACGCGGGGTCTGCGGCAGCCCCGCCAGGTGCCCCGCCCAGTGGGCGCGGTCCGCGGCCCCCTCGGCCGAGGCCCGGTAGGCGCCGTCCTCGGCCAGCAGTTCCTCCAGCGGACCGAAGGGGCTCGGCCCCCAGGGCTCCCCGGCGGACCCCCGCTCGTACAGCTCGACCAGGCGCTGGTCGAGGAGGGCGACGCCCATGCCGTCGACGACCAGGTGGTGGAAGGCGTGGAAGTAGAACCAGCGCTGTTCGCCGCCGTCCGTCCGGCCCGCCCTCAGGAGCACGTGCCGGGTCAGCCAGCCGTCCGCCAGGTCGAACGGCCGCGCCAGCTCCGCCGCCATCCACGCCCGGCCGGCCTCCACCGGATCCGGCTCCGCGTCCAGGTCCACGACGCGCAGCCGCCGCTCGCCCGGGTCGGGGTGGAGCAGCTGCCACAGGCCGCCGTCCTCGTCGGAGCCGGTGCCCCGGACGCGCAGCACGTCGGCCTCGCGGGCCAGCTGGTACCAGGCACGGGCCAGCAGGTCCGCGTCCAGCGGGCCCACGAGTTCGCGGTACTCGCCGATGTTGTAGCGGCTGCCGGTGGCGTCCAGGGCGTGGGCCGTCCAGATGTCGCGCTGCGCCGCCGAGAGGGGCAGCCGCACAGCGGCGGGCCCGTGCGCGCTGCTCCGTTCGGACGCGGTCGAAGACATGCGGAGGCTCCTCGAAGGGTGCGGTGGGGTGGGGCGGGGGTGCGGATCGGGATCCGGGCGTACGACTGCGCCGGTGGCCGCGGTCGCTCCGGGGCGCCGTCCGGCCGTACGTCATACAACCCGCGGGCCGAGGGCGGCGGCGGCAGTTGCTCCGGCACTCCGGGAGCAGTTGCCGTCCGGGCGGGTGCCCCTTGCCCCTGGTCAGGGGAGGGCCGGGGGCGGCGTACTCGGGCTCGGCGCCGCCGGGCGCCCACCGGGCCGGACGACGGGCGGCCCCGGAGACACGGCGGGCCCCCGCCTGCGCGTACCCCGGCCGGACCCCCCGTCAGGCCCGCTGCGGGGTCCGGAGGGCGGCGGCCCGCACCAGGCCCAGCACGCGGAAGCGGGAGCCGCCGCTCTCGTACGCGGCCCGCACGGTCCCGCTGAGCAGCAGTTCTCGCAGCATCCGGCCGGACTCCGGCAGGCCGCGCCCCGTCAGGGCCGCCACGTCCGTCAGCCCGAACTCCCCTTCCGCGTCCTGCGCCTCCCCGGCGCAGAGGGCGTCCAGCAGCTCGCGGGCCCCGGCGGAGAGCCCGTCCGTACGGCGGTGCAGGGCGGCCCGGAACCGGTCGGCTCCGGCGCCCCCGCCGAGGTGGTCCAGCAGGGCGACCGGGTCGGCGTCGAGGCTGTGGCACAGGGTGTCGAGATCGCAGACCACCAGCCAGGACGCGGCGGCGGCGAGCGCTCCCGGATGCCCGTCGAGGCGGCGGCACAGCCGGGCCGCGCGGGCCAGATCGGCCGGAGCGGCGGTGAACTCGGGGCGTACGCGCCGGACATGGTCGAGGAACACGCGTACGGCGGGGGCGGCGGCAGCGGCGTCCGTCGCCGCGCCCTCGGCCGGGACCTCCAGGGGGGACAGCAGGAAGATCCGTTCCCCCGGCACCTCCCACGGCTGCTCCGAGGTGACCAGCACGCGCAGACCGGGGCAGGCCCGCAGCAGTGCGGTGAGCCGGTCGAACCGGGGAGCGACCGCCGGGGCCCCGTCGAGCACGAGCAACACCCGCTGCTCTCCCAGCAGTTCGAACAGGCCGCCCCCCGGTGCCTCGCCGAGGGCCCAGGCGCCGGTGGCGGTGGTTCCGGCCGGGCCCGCCCCGTCGTAGGCCGGATCCGCCGGAGGCGATCCGTAGAGGTCGGCCACCGTCGCCGCCACCCGGGCCGCCGGCTCGGGCTCCCCGCACCCCAGATAGTCCGCCGACGCCCCCGGGAAGGCGTGCCACAGCACCGGAACGCCGGACGCGTGCAACCGCTCGGCGACCTCCAGTGCGACCCGCGTCTTGCCCACCCCGCCGAGCCCCACCACGTTCACCAGCCGCTCGCCGCCCACGGAAAGCTCCCGCTCCAGGACGGCCGTCTCCGCGTCCCGCCCCGACATCGCGTGCAGCGCGGTCGGCGGAGCCGGGGGCCGCCCCCAGCCCTGCCCGCCGGCCCGGCCCTGCTGGGCGGCGGCCTCCAGCGCCGCCCTGGCCCGCGGGCCCAGCCGCAGCGCGTCCGCCATCAGCCGCACCGTGTCGGGGCGGGGCCGTCTCGCCTTGCCCTGCTCCAGATCGCGGATGGCCCGCACGCTGATCGTCGAAAGGTCCGCCAGCTCCCGCTGGGTGAGCCCGATGCGCAGCCGGTGGGCCCGTATCAAGGCTCCCACCCGGGAGGTCGAGTCCGTGTTCACATGGGCGTTCATAGTGGCGCTCCCGGTGACGGTGTGGGGGAACGACGGGGCCTGGGGTGACGGCCCGGTTCCTGGTCCCCATCGTCGGCAGCGCGCTATCCCGGGGGCATCACCGGCTGATCCGTGCCCGTCGCGGACGCCGCTATCACCGCGAGCGGGAATATAGGTCCGCCATGGCGGCCCGTGATAGCGCGGGGATAGGGGCGGGGCCGGTGCCGGGATTCCGGCCGTTCCTAAGTTGGGGTCCAGAAAGCAGGAAGCGCCCCGGAAACCCGGAGCGCACCGACGAAAGGACCCGAGATGAACCTCTCCCACGCCCTGCGCGCCGCCCTCGTCACCGCCGCCATCGCCGGCGCCGCCGCACTCGGTACCCAGGTCGCCCAGGCCGACGGTCCGGCCGCCACCGGTACCACCGCCGGCGTCCCCGCCCCGCAGGCCACCCCCACCCCGAGCGGCTCCTCCGACACCAACCCGTGGGACTGACCCGGACCCCGCGGGGCCGGGGCGGCGGCTTCGGCTCACCAGCCTTCTCAGGCCCGCCGGCTCCCTCAGGCCCGTCGGCTCCCCTCAGGCCCGCCGGCCCCTCACGGAGCGGCCAGCAGCCTTTCGGCCTCGGCCAGCTCCCGCTCCATCCCCCGGTCGCGGAACGCCCGTACCGCGCTCTCCAGCAACTCCCGGGACCGCGACCGCTCTCCGGCGCCGCCGTTCGCGGTCAGCAGCCGCGCCAGGTCCAGGCGCACCAGCGCCGCTCCGCCGTGGTCCATGATCTGCTCCCGGACCGACAGGGCCTGCGCGTAGAATCCGCGGGCCGCCTCGCACCGTCCCATCTCGGCGTGCGCGTGTCCCAGGTCCCGCAGCAGGTGCCCCTCGCCGATCACGTCACCGCTCTCCCGGCACAGCTCCAGGACCTCCGTGTACGTGGTCACCGCCCGCTCGTGCTCCCCCTGACCCTGGAGCAGCTGCCCCGCCCGGCGCAGCGTCCGGGCCTGCCCGCCCGTGTACCCCACCGACCGGTAGATCCCGAGCGCCTCGTCCAGCCGGGTCTGGGCCGCCGAGCTCTGCCCCCGCCGCATCCAGATGTGCGCGCTCTGCGTCAGCACGATGGCCCGGCCCACCACGTCGCCGGCCTGGTCGAAATCCCGCAGTGCCCGGTCGTACAGCGAGAGGGCGTGGTCCTCGTTGCCCCGCATCCGCTCCAGCAGCGCCAGGTCCCGGTGGCACAGCGCCTGCCCCTGCCGGTCCTCCAGCTCCTGGAACAGCCCGAGCGCCGTCGTCAGCGCCGACCGGGACTCCTCGCTCTGGCTGCGGCCCAGGTGGAGCACCCCGAGCGAGCTCAACAGGGCCGCCGTGCCCCGGGTGTTGCCCGCCGCCCGTACCGAGTCCAGCGCGAGCCGGTGCGTACGTTCCCAGTCGTCGAGGTAGCCGCGTCCCTCGAACAGGGTGGCCAGGGTCGTCGCCAGGTCCCAGCAGAGCTCGTCCATCTGCTCCCGGGCCGCGTGCTCCACCGCCTGCACCAGGTTCGCGTGCTCGCTGTCCAGCCAGCCCAGCGGATCCACCAGCAGCTCGTCCACGCATTCCGCCGGGGGTTCCCAGCGCGGCGCGGAGCCGTGCAGCACCGTGAAGTCCCCTCCGTAGATGCGCCGGTGGGCCTGCTCCGCCAGAGACATCCAGCCGCCCAGCATCCGCGCCGTCGCCGCGTGCTGGTCGGCCGCCTCGTGGTGCGCCGCCAGCTGCTCCCGCGCGAACACCCGGATGATCTCGTGGAAGCGGTAGCGGAACCCGCCCGTGGACTCCATCCCGACCACGTCCAGCATCTGTACGTCGACCAGCGGTTCCAGCAGGTCCGAGGCGAAGGGCCGCGGATCGTCCAGCAGCGCGCCGGCCAGCCAGCCCGGCAGCGTCTGCCCCTGGGCCAGGCTCAGCAGGCGCAGCAGCCGGCGGTCCTCGGCGGCCAGCCCGTCGTGGGTGAGGGAGAGGCTGGCCCGCATCGTCATCTCGCCGTGCGTCAGCTCGTCGAGGCGGTGCCGTTCGTTCGCGAGCCGGTGCACCATCGACGCCAGCGTCCAGTGCGGACGGGCGGCCAGCCGGGCCGCGACGATCCGCAGCGCCAGCGGCAGCCCGCCCACGGTCCGGATCAGCGCCTCGACCGCCACCGGCTCGCGTGCGACGCGGTCCGGGCCGATCACCCGGACCAGCAGTTCCACGGCGTGGTCGGTACCCATCACGTCCAGCTCGACGCGGTGCGCCCCGGGCAGGCCGGTGAGCCGGACCCGGCTGGTGACCAGCACCGCGCAGGTGTTGCTGCCGGGCAGCAGCGGCCGGATCTGGCTCTCCGACGCGGCGTCGTCCAGCACCACCAGCACGCGGCGGGAGGCGAGGAGCGTGCGGTACATCTCGGCCCGTTCGTCCTGGGACTCGGGGAGCACCGGGCCCGGAATGCCGAGTGCGCGCAGGAACCGGCCCAGCACCTCGCCGGAGGTGGCGGGGGTGCCGGTGCCGCGCAGGTCGCAGTACAACTGGCCGTCGGGGAAGGCGGTTTCGCTGAGCCGGTGCGCGATGTGAGTGGCCAGCGTGGACTTTCCGGTGCCGGGCTTGCCGACGATCACGGCCACGCCGACGGCGCGCCGGCCGCCGCCGCATTCCCCGTCGCCGAGGAGGGCCTGCTCGACCCGGCGGATCCGCTCCTCGTCACCCACGAAGTCCGATGTGTCCGCGGGGAGTTGGCGGGGCGTCTCCTCGCGGTACGGGGCCACGGTCGCGGCCGTGGACGTGACGGGGTGCCCCGCGCGGCCGCCGCCCGCGGAGCCCGCGCCGGGAGTCCCGGCGCCGCCGCCGTACCCGCCCGAGGGCCCGGCGTTCCGCGAAGGGGCCCCCTCGACGGCCGGGTACCCGCTCGCGGGGGCCGCGCCCCACGTGGGGGAGGCGTCGGCGGGGCCGCCCGCGGGGGAGGTCCCCCGTCCCGGGGACCGGTCCGGCGCGCCGGGGCTCCAAACCGGGAACCCGTCGAACGGGCCGCCCGGAGCCTCACCGGCGGTACCTCCGCCGAACGGTGTGGCCAGGAGGGATCCGTGACCCGGCGGGGCGATGCCGGCGGGTCCCTGGGGGGAGGGTGCCCCTCGGTCGTGCGGGGCCCGCGCGCCGGCGGAGCCGAGCGGGGCGCCGTGGTCCTGCGGGGGGCGCGGGGCGGGGATGCCCAGCGGGGTGCCGGGGGTGCCGGGGGTGCCGTGGCCGTACGGGGCCTGGTGGCGCGGGGAGCCGCCAGGGTCGGCCGGGCTGGCCGCGCCTTGCGAGGCGGGAGGGCCCGAGGAGGCGAACGGGGCCCCTGGGGCGCCATGAGTGGCCTGAGGCGTGCCCGGTCTCGTACCGTCGGCGGCGCCCGTGCCGGCGGCTCCGGCACCGTACGCTCCGCCGGGCCCGGCGGCAGCGGCCCCGAACCCGCCGCCCGATCCGGAGGCGGCGCCCCCGAACGCCGCGCTCCGCCCCGTGCCGGTGCCGCCGTATCCCGCGCCCGCGCCCGTGCCGGTGGTGCCGTATCCCGTGCCCGGTCCTGCGTCGGCGCTGCCGTATCCCGTCCCCGGTCCCGCGTCGGTGGGCCCGAATCCCGGGCCCGCCCCCGTGCCGGCGCCGCCGAAGCCCGCCCCCGCCCCCGCGGAGCCGAACCCGCCGCCCGGTCTCGCCGGGCGGACCGGTGGGACGTCCCCCGAGAGGATGGCCCGTTCCAGCCCGCGCAGCTCGCCCCCCGGCTCCAGCCCGAGCTCCTCCACCAGCAGCTCGCGGCCCACCCGGTAGCTCTCCAGCGCCTCCGCCTGTCGCCCCGAGCGGTACAGCGCCAGCATCAGCTGCCCGCGCAGCCGTTCCCGCAGCGGGTGGACCCGTACCAGCAACTGGATCTCGCCGACCAGCTGGTGGTGGCGGCCGAGGTCGAGCTCCAGCTCGATCCGCGTCTCGGCGGCCGTCAGCCGCTCCTCGTCCAACTGCAGCGCCTTGCTGCGCAGCGTCTCGCTCGACACCCCGCTCAGGCAGTCGCCCTGCCACAACTCACCCGCAGCACGCAGCAGTTCCACCGCCTCCGGCGCGTCCCCGCGCTTCGCCAGGGTGCGCGCGTCCGCGAGCCGGCGGGCGAAGACGGCGGCGTCGACGAGGTCGCCCTCCGTCCTGAGGACGTACCCCGGCGGCCGCGTGGTGATCGCGGCGGCGATTCCGGCCGTCGTGAAGAGCTTGCGCAGTCGCGACACGCAGATCTGCACCTGGGTGCGTGCGGTGTCCGGCGGCTCGTCGTCCCAGATGAGGTCGACCAGGTAGTCCGTGCTGACGACCCGGTTCGCCTCAAGGAGCAGGGCGGCGAGAATGACCTCCTGCCGCCCCGGGGGAATCCGCACCGGCCCGCTCAGGCCGGTCACCTGTAAGGGGCCGAGGATGCGGAACACCACCGTGTCCGGGGTGTGCGGAACCCCGCCGGGCGAAACGGTCATGAGTCTCCCAGCTGGAGGCACACCAGAGATCGGGTGGAGCGCGGGGTCAGTCTCCCCGAACACCTCTCCGGTTGTCCATGGTGTGGAGATTGCGTGGTGGTGAACGCGATAGGCCCGGGATAGCCGGGAGTTGCGGGTCCGCAGGACCGTGGGGACGTCGGCACCCGAAGGGGGTGCGGCCGTTCGAAGGGACCCTCCATGAACAGTCGGTACGCCGGGCGGCTGACGCCCAGCCGGGTCGTCACCGACTCCGGGGTCGACCACGTGCGCCTCGCCTACCACTACCTCGACACCGGAGACCTCGACGGGTACGGCTCGCTCCTGCACGCCGGCCTGTCCCTCGGTGCCGACCTGGAGCGTCCGGGGGGTGCGGGCGCCCGGCGCCACCACATCACCCGGATCGTCGCCGAGGGCGACTGCGTGATCGCGATGGGACGACTGGCCCCGCAGCAGTGCGAGTTCGTCGACGTGTTCACGCTGTCCGCCGAGGGCATGCTGCGCGGCTGCCGCCGCTACTACCCGGCCGCCGCCTCGCCCGCCGTCGAGGCCGTCCGCTGAGGCCGTCCGCTGAGGCAGCCGCGCCGAACTCGGCGTTCCCCGGGCCCTCTTGCCCGCTCGGCGCTATCGTGCGGGCGGGGGAGAGCGGACGAGGGGGCGGGCGTGGCGATGCGATTTCTGTTCGTGCACGGGACGGGGGTGCGGCGCGAGCGGCACGACGCGCTGTTCGCGCTGGTCCGGGAGGGGCTGACGGCCCGCTTCCCCGGCGCGGCCGTCGAATCCTGCTTCTGGGGCGAACGCTTCGGCGCGTCCCTCGGTGCGGGCGGCCGCTCCGTGCCGGGATTGCGCACGGGGCGCGACGGGGCCGAGGACGCCGACGCCGCCGAGGTGGCCGAGTGGGGCCTGCTGCTGGCCGACCCGCTGTGCGAGCTGCGGGTCCTGGCGGAGGCGGGCTGGGACACCGCCCGCGCGGCGGGCGGATCCGGCGGCCCGGAGGGCGAAGACGACCCCTTCGCGATGCCCGGGATCCGGGCCTCCGGGGCCCGCGTCCTGGACCGGCTGGACCGGTTGGACCGGTTGGACCGGTTGGACCGGCTGGACCTGCCGTACCGCCCGGACGTACCGGGCCGGCGCACGGCGAGTCCCGGGGGTCCGGGGGCGGGGGCTTGCGCCGAACCGGACGGGACGGCCGGCGCCGACGAGCTGGCGTCCCTCCTGCACGGCACCGGCCTCGCCCCCGGATTCCGTACGGCGCTGGACACGGTCGCGCGGTCCGAGGAGGCCGCCCGTGCCGGGGAACGGGCCACGGCCGAGCCGCAGGCGCGGGAGCTGGCCACCGCCCTCGCGCGGGCCGTCACCGCCGCCGCCCTCGCCCTGGCAGCGGCCGGAGCCGACGCCGACTGCACCGCCGCCGAGCGGGACCGTCTCGTGGAACTGCTCACCGCCCGCCTCGGAGGCGACGCCCGCGTGCCCGGCGCCCGCGCCGCCGCCGTGCTCGGGCGCCTCGCGATGCGGGTCACCACGCAGCCCCTGCTCAACGCCCGGCGCGGAGCGCTCACCGTCGGCGCCACCCCCGCCCTCGGCGACATCCTGCGCTACCAGGCCCGGGGCGCGGGCCTGCGCTCCTTCCTGCACCAGCGGATCACCGCCGCGCCGGGACCGGCCGTGCTGATCGGGCACAGCCTCGGCGGGATCGCCCTGGTGGACCTGCTCGCCCTGGAGGCGGCCACGGGCGGGCCCGTGCCGGGCGCCGAACTGCTGGTCACCGTCGGCTCGCAAGCCCCGTACCTGCACGAACTCGGTGCGCTCACCGCCCTCGCCCCCGGCAGCGCGCTCCCGTACGGCTTCCCGCGCTGGCTCAACGTCTACGACCGCCAGGACGTGCTCTCCTACCTCGCCGCGCCCGTCTTCCCCGGAGATCCGCGGGTCACCGACCACGAGGTCAGCAGCCGCCAGCCCTTCCCGGCCAGCCACAGCGCCTACTGGAAACAGCGGTCCCTCTACGAGCGCATCGAACAGGCGGTGACCGAGGCGGGGATCGGGTGACGCACCCCGATCCCCGGGACCCCGATCCCCGGGACCCCGATCCCCGGGACCCCGCCCCCCGGGACCCCGCCCCCCGGCGCCCCCTCCCCGCCCACGACGGGCTCCTGCCGTCCACCCTCGGCCCCCGCCGCACCTTCGCGCTCGTCGCCGGGGTGGAGACGTACGAGGTCAGCCACCGCTGGAACCTCCGCGGCCCCGCCCGCGACGCCCTGCGATTCGCCCGCTGGCTGACCGGGCCCGGCGAGGTGCCCGCCGCCAACGTCCGGCTGCTGCTGTCCCCGCTCGACGACCCCGACCGCCTCGACTGGTCCGGCCCGCCCGGCCTGGCCGCGCTCAGGGACACGTACCGGCCCGCGACCGAGGAGAACGCGAAGACCGTGCTGCTCGATGAGCTCCCGCAGTGCGACGGCGACCTGCTGTGGATCTTCTGGGCCGGGCACGGCTACCTCGACGGCCACCGGCAGCTGATGCTGCCCTGCGCCGACGCCCGCCCCGGCCGCATCCGCCACCTCAACCTCGACTCCGCGCTGCGCTGGTGGCAGACCGACCTCGTCAAACACCGCCGGTTCCCCCTCCAGGCCGCACTGGTGGACGCCTGCCGGGTCGACGCGCCCCGCGACACCCGCTGGAACTTCGGCAGCGCCGACTACGGCGGCGGCGCCACCGTCCCGGGGCGCCGCCAGTTCCGCCTCTACGCCTCCCGGGAGGGCGAGGCCGCGCAGAACGACGCCGAGCGCGGGGCGGGCCGCTTCACCGAGGCGCTGCTCGCCGAACTCGGCGACCGGTCCGTACGCGAAGGCGTCACCGGCCTCCCGCACGCCGCCCGCGCCGTCCACCGCGGCTTCGGGGAACTGCGCGGACGCGGCGAGGGCTGGCAGCTGCCGCAGTTCATCGTCGACCGGGACTGGGACGCGAGCTCGTTCCTCGACGACGACCCGCCCGGGCCCGCCCTGCCCCGCGCCACCCGCCTCGACCAGACCGGCTGGGACGGGCTCGGCGAACTCTTCGAGGGCCGGGAGCTGCCGCGCTGCGCCTACGAGGCCTACGCGTGGGCCTTCCGGGCCGCGGGCTGCACCACCCCGGTGCACGGCGGGCTCCCCGCCGACACCCTCCTCGACGTGGTCTGGGACCTCGACCAGCGCCAGGGCGGCCCGGCGGGCCTGCCCCTCGCGGTGCCCTTCGTGCACTACCTCGCCGACCGGGCCCGCCGCGCCGGCGGAGACGGCCGCCCCGGCGCGGGTGCCGGGGACGCGGTCTGGGCGGCCCGGCTCGCCGCCTGGGTACGGGCCGCCCGGGAGCGCCTCGCCCTGCCCGCCCTGCGCCCGCCGCCCGCCCCCGCCACCCGGGGGACGGCCCTGCACGTCAGGCTGGAGCCCCCGGACGACGGCGAGGACGGCCTGCGGGCCCGCATGTGGCTGCGCGGTGAACAGGACCGGCTCGTCTGGGAGTCGGAGGACGCACCGGTCGGGCTCGACACCGTACGCGCCGCCCTCGTGCGCCAACTCGCCCTGCTCGGAGCGGACTCGGGGGCGGACGGTAGTGCCCGGTGCGGGCAGCCGTACCGGCGCGTCGAGCGGATCGAGTTCCAGGTGCCGTTCGAGCTGCTGGAGACGGAGTTCGACCGGTGGCCCGTCCCGCGCGGACCCGCCGCACGCACCCGCCCCCTCGGCACCCTCTACGAGGTGTCCGTGCGCTGCCCCCAGGAGCGCGAGGACACCACCCTGACCGAATGGCGCACCGCGTGGCGCTGGCTGTGCGCCCAGGGCGGCCGGCACCCCGACACGGTACGGGTGGTGGAGGACGCCGAGATCACCGACACCCTCGGCCTGCGGCTGGGCGCCCACCCGGCGCCCGCCTGCGTCCTCGGGCACACCTCGGCTGGGCGTACGCCGGCCCTGCTGGACGCCCTGCTCGAAGGCGGGGTGCCCGTCGCGGTCTGGCGGCGCGGCGGGGGAGCACCCGCCGGAGGGCCGCCCGCCGTGGGACCGCCTGCCCCGCCCGGACCGCCCGCCGTGCCGGGACTGCCCGACCTGCTCTCCCCGGAGGCCGGGCCGGGCGCCCCCGCCGTGTTCGCCCTGCCCGCCCGGGTACGGGAGGCGCGCCGGGCGGCCGCCGACGGCCAACAGGCGGAGGGGGCAGACCGGTTGGTGCTGTTGTGGGACGATCCCGAGGACGTGATCGACCTCCGCCCGCTGTCCTGACGAGACCCGACCCCGACCCCGACCCGACCCCGAAGCGCTCGACACCGACGATGGAGGCACAGGCAGTGGCGAAGGACTGGTGGCTGTACCAGGGCGCGGGCGACGCCGAGGACCGCCGCGCCCGGCTGGAGGCCGGAAAGCCGCCGCCCTGGCGGGACTTCCCCGGCGTCCCCGACGAGGACTACCGGCCGCCCGGGTGCGCGGGCGGGGCCTGGGAGCGCACCCGGCGCCGCGGCGAGGGCTACGTTCCCGACGAGCCGGAGAAGGACGTGGTCAACACCGCCCTCCACCTGCGCCGGCCCCTGCTCATCACCGGGAAGCCCGGCGTCGGCAAGTCCACCCTCGCCTACAGCATCGCCGCAGACCTGGCCCTGGGCCCCGTACTGCACTGGCCGATCACCAGCCGCACCGTGCTGCGCGACGGCCTCTACCTCTACGACGCCATCGGCCGCCTCCAGGAGGCCGGACTGGAACAGGTGCGCGTCCCCGGCGCGCCGGCCGCACCCCGGACCCCCGCCGCCCCCTCCATCGCCCGCTACCTGCGCCTCGGCCCGCTGGGCACCGCCCTCCTGCCCCAGCGCACGCCCCGCGTGCTGCTCGTCGACGAGATCGACAAGAGCGACATCGACCTGCCCGGAGACCTCCTCACCGTCTTCGAGGACGGTGGGTTCGCCATCCCCGAACTGGCCCGCCTCGCCAAGGAGGAACCCACCGTCGCCATCGGCACGGACGACGACCCGGACGCCACCGTGGCCGTCACCCAGGGCCGCGTCCAGTGCGGCTACTTCCCCGTCGTGGTCCTCACCAGCAACGGGGAACGGGACTTCCCGCCCGCGTTCCTGCGCCGCTGCGTCCGCCTCCACCTCGACGCGCCCGGACCGCGCAAGCTCGCCCGCATCGTGCGCGGCCGGCTCGGCATCGACCTCGACTCCGAGGAATCGGCCCCGTACCAGGACCTGGTCCGGAGCTTCCTGGAGCGCGCCGAGGACGGCGACCTCGCCACCGACCAGCTCCTCAACGCCATCCAGCTGCGCCTGGCCGGAGCCTGGTCGGCGCCCGGCGACCAGGACCGCTTCCTGGCCACCGTGATGCAGCACCTGTCCGGGCCCACCGCGTGATCGAGAGGCTCCTCGCCGCCTTCGACGAAGGCGCCGGGGACGGCGCGGCGCCGCGCACCACCGTCGGGGCGGAGGAGATCGCCGACATCCTGTGGCTGGCGGCCAGGGTCGACGCCGCCGCCCCACCGACCCGCCCGCAGGACGGCCCGTCCGCCGGGGCCCGTGCGGAACCCGACCCGCCGCCGCCCCCGCGGGCCCCGGCCCCCGTACCCGACCCCGCCGCAGCGGAGGGCGCCGGGGCCGTCCGGCTCTACCCCGCGACCGTGCCCGCGCCCCCGGCCGACACCGCACCCCCGCCCGCCGGAGCGGGGCCCGGGACGGGCGGACGGCGCGGCGTACCCCTGCGGCTGCCGCGCACCGCCTCCCTCGACGACCCGCTCGCGCTGATGCGTTCCCTGCGGCCCGTCGGACGGCGCTCCATCGGCGGCCCCGGCGAGGAACTCGACGAACAGCTCACCGTCGAACGCAGCATCGAGTGCATGGTCCCCACCCCCGTGCTGCGCCCCGCCGAGAGCCGCTGGCTGGACCTGGCCCTCGTCGTCGACACCCACCACTCGATGCTGCTGTGGTCCGACCTCGTGGCCGAACTGCGCGCGATCCTCACCCGCAGCGGAGTGTTCCGCGACGTCCGCACCTGGCGGCTCGACGGCACCGGACCCGGCGGCACCCCGGTGCTCGGCCGGAGCCCCGGCGGACCGTCCCGCAACCCCCTCGAACTCGTCGACCCGGCCGGCCGACGGCTCATCCTCGTCGTTTCCGACACCGTCGCGGACGGCTGGCGGGAGGCTCCGCTGCGCGCTGTCCTGCGGCACTGGAGCACCCACAACGCCGTGGCCGTGCTCAACGTGCTGCCCGAACGGCTGTGGAACCGCGGCGCCGTGCGGCCCGTCCCCTTCGCCGTCCGCTGCGACCGCCCCGCCGCCGCCACCCGCTCCTGGCAGCGGGTCCCGGCCGCCCGGCGGGCCCGGGGCGGCGGCCCCGTCGTCCCCGTCGTCGGGATCGCCTCCGGGAGCCTGGCCCGGCTCGTGCGGGTGGTGTCCGGGGACGGGCGCTGGCGCCGCCTGGCCTGCCTGCGCCTCGACTCCGCGCCGCCGCCCGCCGCCGCCCCGGCCGCCGGCCTCACGGCCCTGGAGGCCGTGGAACGCTTCCGGGCCACCGCGTCCCCGACCGCCCAGCAGCTCGCCGCGCACCTCGCCGCCGTACCGCTCACCCTCCCCGTGATGACCCTCGTCCGGCGCTCCCTGGCAGTCGGCTCCGAACACGGACACCTGGCAGAGGTGGCCCTGGGCGGGCTCTTCGCCCCCTGGGACGGGCAAGACGGGCCGGAGGACGCCGAGTTCGAGTTCCTGCCGGGCGTACGGGACGTCCTCCTCGGGTCCCAGCTGCGCGGGGACGTGGCCGCCGTACGCGAACTCGTGCGCCGCCGGGTCTGGGAGTACCTCTCCCGCCACCGCGGCACCGGCCCCGACTTCTCCGCGACCCGCGTCACGGACGGCACCGAGGGCCGCCGCCGCGTCCCCGACACGGCCCTGCCCTTCGCGGAACGCCCGGAGGCGGAGCGCCCCGGGCCGCGGCTCGCCGAACCGCGACGGCGCGAAACGGAACACGGGTTGGCGCACCGCGTGGTCCGGGTCCGGTTCGATCCTTCCCCGGAGTACCGCGAGGTCGGTACCCTCCTCGGTCCCCGACTGGTGCTCACCGCCGCGGAGGTGCCGAGGCCGGGGGAGACCCTGGCCCGGGTCCGCGCGGGGGGCCGCGAGGTCGCCTGCCGGCCCGTGTGGTGGGACGAGGCGACACCCCGGGTGCTCCTGCTGGAGGGCGAGGAGGACCTCGCGGACCCGGAGACCCTGCCGCCGCCGGGCTGGTCCGGCGGCCCGGGCGGGGCGGTCGTCGACGGAGTCACCGAGCAGGGCGTCGCCGTGGCGCTGAGGGGAGAGGTGGCCGCCGACGGGGGCGCCCGCAACGGCGAGATCGTCCGGCTGTCGGCCGAACCGGGTGACTGGACGCACTTCCGGGGCGGCCCCGTGTCCTGCGACGGGCAGCTCGTGGGCGTCGTCCACACGGTCCTGCCCGACCGCATGGTGTTCCTGGCGGCAACCACCCTGCTGGAAGAGGAGGGGTTCCGGGCGGCGCTGGGCTCCGGCCGGCTGCCGACCGGTAACCGCGACCCGGGATTCCGGGTCGCCCTGACCGTGCGGGCGGGCGACGGGATCCACCCGCACGGCCCCTCCGCCCGCCGGCAGCTGACCGGCCTCCTCACCCGGATGATGACGCGGGCCGCGGTGACCGGGCGCTTCGGCCGCCAGGACAAGGAACAGACCGTCAGCGTTCTCCTCGAAGCGCCCGGCGCCCTCGCCCAGGCCGGACGGCTGCTGGCCGAACTGCCCGGGGTCGTGGCCCCGGGCGGAGAGTCCTGGCCCGAGGGCGCCGTCCCGCACCTCACGGTGGCCCTGGACATCGGGGGCGCCTACCGTCCCGTGAAGGACGTCGACGGGCTGCTCGGGCACGAGGCCGTCCTCACGCACCTGCGGGGGGCACCCGCCGATCACGTCCTCCTCACCCTTTCCCCGTACCTGCACGAACACCTCGCCGAGCTGCTCGGCACGAGAGCGCTGCGCGACCTGGAACCGCTCGCGAGCGGTGCCGTCGGGTGGCTGTACCACGGAGCCCCCGCGGAGCTGGCGGAACTGGTGACGGAGGCAGAGGACGCCCGGAGCGAGACGGACAACTGGCCCCGCTGCGGCCTCGGTGCCTCGCCCGGGCGGCCGTCCGGCTGCGCGGGCGTCCTGATCCCCGGCCACGCCTGCTGCCTGGCCCACCTCCCGCCCGCGGCCCTGAACGCCTACCTGGGCACCCTGGGTCCCGGTTCGTCGGTCGACTTCCGCGGCACCCTGTTCGCGGGCGGTCTCCTCGACCGGCTGCTGGAGGTGGTGCGCGACCGTGACACGGGGCGGGTGCGGCTGGGCCCGGCCGCGTTCACCGGCGCGGTCTTCGAGGACGGCTGGGAGGCGGAGCGAGCCGGCTTCGAAGGGTACGCGGACTTCGCCCGGGCCGTGTTCGCGGGCGAGGCCCGCTTCTACGGAACCGATTTCCACGGCCGAACCTCCTTCCGCGGCGCCGCGTTCGAGGAACGGGCGGCCTTCGGCACGAGCCGCTTCTCGGACACGGCCGACTTCGGGCGTGTGGTCTTCCTCCGCGAGGCGGACTTCACGTCCGCCGAATGGGCTCGGGGGGTCTCCTTCCGGGACGCCGTCGCGGAAGGGCCCGCACGGTTGGGCGGCATGCTGGCGCAGGAGGACGCGGACTTCACCGGGATGGTGTTCCAGGGCCCCGCCGACCTGGGGACGTCGGTCTTCGCCCGCCCGGTGTCCTTCGCGCGCACGGTGTGGGAAGGCGAACTGTCGGCCATCGGGACGCGGTTCCGCGCACTGGTCTTCGAGCACGTCACGTGCCGCGGCGCCGTGGTCTTCGCGAACGCCCGGTTCGAGGGTCCGGCGTCCTTCACGCACGGCGCCTTCGAGGGCGAAGCGACCTTCTCCTCCTGTGACTTCCACGACCCGGCGATCTTCGCTCATGCGGTCTTCCTGGGTTCGGCCACCTTCAAGGACCTCGGCCTGCGCCAGGGGGTCTCCTGCGACCACGTCACGTTCTGCGGCGAATTCCGCTGGCGGCTGACGCGGGTCGAGGGCGGAGGCGCGAGCTTCGGCGACACGGTCTTCCAGGGGTCGGCGCTCTTCGAGGACGTCCTCTTCGCATCGGGCACCACGTTCGAAGGCGCCGCCTTCCACGGCCCGCTGACCCTCGAAGCCGGGGTCTTCGCGGAGGCCCTCGATCTCAGGCCCGCCGCCTTCGGCGGGCCGGTCTCCCTCATCGGGGTCGACCTCGCCCATCCTCCGGAGCTGCCGCCCGGGTGGTCAGCGACCCAGTCGGACGGGGTCTGGGAGATCGCCGCGCCGCGTCCCGCCGATCAGGGCGGTGGCTGAGGCATCCTGAGTGCACAACTGCCCCACGCCACACAGGAGTCACTCTTGCCGCCCGCCACCCCCACCCGCCGCCACGTCCCCTTCGACCGCCTGCACAACTTCCGCGACCTCGGCGGCTACCGTGCCGCCGACGGCCGCGCCCTCGCCTGGGGCGTCCTCTACCGGGCCGACTCCCTCGGCAAGCTCCAGGGCCCCGACTGGGACCGGTTCCTCGACCTCGGCATCCGCACCGTCATCGACCTGCGCTACCCGTGGGAGATCGAGGCCAAGGGCCGGATACCGCAGCCCGAGCGGTTCACGTACGCCAACCTCAGCATCGAGCACCGGCCCTACGACCAGGCCGAGATCGACCCCGCCCTCGACCCCTGGCGCTACCTCGCCGACCGGTTCGCGGAGGTGGCCGAGGACGGGGTCGAGGAGATCCGGCGGACCATCGAGCTGATCGCCGCCGGCCCCGGGCCCACCGTCTTCCACTGCACCTCCGGCAAGGACCGCACCGGCCTGATCGCCGCGCTCGTCCTGACCCTCCTGGACGTCCCCGAGGAGGAGGTCCTGGCCGACTTCGCCCTCACCGAGCTGGCCACCGAACGCCTCACCGCGGACTGGCACGCCGCCAACCCGGGCCGCACCATGCGCTGGCCCGCGTACGGGCGCGCCCCGGCGACGGTCATGTCCCTGGTCCTGGCCGACCTCACCGCCCGCTACGGCTCCCCGCTCGCCTACCTCACCGGCCCCGTCGGCATCACCCCGGACACCGTCTCCCGCCTGCGGGAACGCCTCCTGACGTGACGTCGGCCCACCCCGGGCGGGGCCGTGCGGCGGGGTCCCGCGCGGAAATTCGCGTGCCCCGCGCCCGGCGCCGTCCGTAGACTCGCCCCACGCGCCGCCGACAGGGCGCCGCGTCAGCCTTGCCGAGTGAAGAGAAGGGGAACCGGGCCATGCGCACGCACCGCACCGCCGTCTGTGTTCCCCCGTCCCGGTACGACGTGATCCTGGTGTCCCGCAGCGCGCGGTAACGGCTGCGCGGCCGTCACCGTACGCCCCCGACGCGTCTTCGGTCCCCGTTCCCCCCGCCCCGCCCTGCTCCGTCCCGCTCCGCCCCGCGCCCTTCCGGGCCGCCGGGCGGCGCCCGGACCGGTGCGCGGGGCCGCGGGCCGGTGGACCCCGCGCCGGGCAATCGCGCCGCCCCCGCACGACCTCTTCACGCATCCGAAAGGCCACGGGCCATGCGCACCGTCCGTCCCCACACCCCCACCCCCAGCGTCCTCGACACCGTCCGCAACCTGGGGATCCTCGCCCACGTCGACGCGGGCAAGACCACCCTCACCGAGCGGATCCTGTTCGCGACCGGCGCCATCCACAAGCGGGGCGAGGTCCACGACGGCACGACCGTCACCGACTTCGACGCCCAGGAACGGGACCGGGGCATCACCATCTTCGCCGCGGCCGTCAGCTGCGCCTGGGGCGGACACCGCGTCAACCTGATCGACACCCCCGGCCACGTCGACTTCGCCGACGAGGTCGAGCGTTCCCTGCGGGTGCTGGACGGGGCGGTCGCGGTGTTCGACGCCGTCGCGGGCGTCGAGCCGCAGAGCGAGTCCGTCTGGCGGCAGGCCGACCGGCACGGCGTCCCGCGGATCGCGTTCGTCAACAAGCTGGACCGGGCGGGCGCCGACCTCGACGCGGCCGTCGCCTCGATCCGCGACCGGCTGGGGGCCGTGCCCCTGGTCGTCCAGCTGCCCGTCGGGCGCGAGGACGCCTTCACCGGTGTCGTCGACCTGCTGCGCATGCGTGCGCTGCTCTGGCGTCCGGGCGACGGCGGCTACGCGGTCGAGCCGGTCCCGGAGCCGCTGCGCGAGGAGGCCGTACGGCGCCGCCGGATCCTGGAGGAGACGGTCGCGGAACTCCATCCGGAGGCCCTGGAGGAGTTCTGTGCGGCTTCGGCGCTGACCGAGGGGACCCTGGCGCGGGCCCTGCGCGAGCTGACCCTCGCGCGGGAGGCCGTGGTGGTGCTGTGCGGTTCGGCGTACCGCAACCGCGGGATCGAGCCGCTGCTGGACGCCGTACGGGACTACCTGCCGGCGCCGTCCGACATGCCACCGGTGCGCGGCACGGCACCGGACGGCACCGAGCTGGAGCGCGCCTGCGACCCGGCGGCGCCGTTCGCCGCCCTCGCCTTCAAGGTGACGGCGACCGCGACCGGACGCCTCACCTACCTGCGGGTCTACGCGGGCACCCTCCGCAAGGGCGACCCGGTGCGCGATCCGGCGTCGGGCCGCACGGAACGTGTCGGCCGGATCCTGCGGGTACAGGCCGACCGGCACGAGGAACGGGAGGAGGCGACCGCCGGTGACATCGTCGCCGTGATCGGGCTCAAGACCGCCGGCGCGGGCACGACCCTGTGCGCGCCCGCGGCGCCGCTGCTGCTGGAACCGCCCTCGGTGGCGGAACCGGTGGTGTCGGTGGCGGTCGAGGCGCGCCGCGGCACCGACACCGGCCGGCTCGCGTCCGCGCTGGCACGTCTCGTCGAGGAGGACCCCTCGCTGGTCGTGCGCACGGACGCGGAGACCGGTCAGACGGTGCTGTCGGGGATGGGCGAACTCCACCTGGAGGTCGCGGTGGAGAAGATCCGCCGGGACCGGGGGGTGGAGGTGGACGTCGGCCGTCCGCAGGTCTCGTACCGGGAGACGGTGGTGGGCGGGGTGACCGGTTTCGTCCACCGGCACGTCAAACAGGACGGTGGCGCGGGCCAGTTCGCGCACGTCGTCATCGACGTCGAGCCGTGGGAGGAGGCGGGCTTCGAGTTCCGTTCGACGGTGGTCGGCGGCCGGGTACCCCAGGAGTACGCGCGCGCCGTGGAGGCGGGCTGCCGTGACGCCCTGGCCGAGGGGCCGCTCGGCGGGCACCCGGTGACGGGGCTGCGGGTGGTCCTCACGGACGGGGCGACCCACTCCAAGGACTCCTCGGAGATGGCGTTCCGGGCGGCGGGCCGCTTCGCCCTGCGCGAGGCCCTGCGCGCGAGCACGCTCGAACTGCTGGAGCCCGTCGTGGAGGTCACGGTGACCCTGCCGGACGACGCCGTCGGGGGGGTGCTGGGCGACCTCGCGGCCCGCCGCGGCCGGGTCTCGGGCTCCACGACCGGGGCGGGCACCGCGGTGATCACGGCGACGGTGCCGCTGGCCGAGCTCTTCGGCTACGCGTCGCGCCTGCGCGGCCGCACCCAGGGCCGCGGCACGTTCACCACCCGCCCGGCGGGCCTGGCCCCGGCCCCCCGCTGACCCCCGCTCCCAGGACCCCCGCCGGCCGCGGCCGGCGGGGGTCCGCGGGCTGTCCGGGCCGCCCGGAACTCTCTCTTACATACCCCCCATGGGTATGCTACGTTGCTACGCGAAGGTACCCCCCAGGGGTATATGGCAGAGGAGGGTCAGGGCAATGTCAACCGTCAATCCCCGGCGCTGGTGGGCACTTGGCGTGCTTGCCACCGCGCAGTTCATGGTGATCATGGACACGTCCATCATCGGAGTCGCGCTCCCCGAGATGCAGAAGGACCTCGGCTTCTCGCAGGGCGAGCTCCAGTGGGTCTTCAACGCCTATGTGATCGTCTTCGGCGGGTTACTCCTGCTCGGCGGCCGGCTCTCCGACCTGTTCGGCGCCCGCAGGGTCTTCGCCGCCGGATGGGTCACCATGGTCGTCGGATCGGTGCTGGCCGCCGCCGCGCAGAGCGCGGCCGTCGAGATCGCCGGCCGGGCCGTGCAGGGCGTCGGCGGTGCGCTGATCGCGCCGTCCGCCATGACCCTGCTGATGATGCTCTTCGGGCACAACCCGAAGGAACTCGGCAAGGCGATGGCCCTCTACGGCGCCGCCGCGCCCGCCGGCGGTACCGCCGGCGTGTTCCTCGGCGGTGTGTTCACCGAGTGGATGAGCTGGCCCTGGGTCTTCATCATCTACGTGCCGATCGGCCTCGCGACCCTCGCCGCCACCAGGCTGCTGCCCGCCGTCCAGGCCCGCCGCGGTTCCGTGGACGTCCTCGGCGCCGTCGCCGTCACCGCCGGGCTCGCGCTCGCCGTCTTCGCCGTCGTCCGGGCGCCCGAGGTGGGCTGGGGCGCGACCGCGACCGTGCTCGAACTGATCGGCGCCGTCGTCCTGCTCGCCCTGTTCTTCGTGATCCAGAAGACCGTCCGCGAGCCCCTCATGCCGCTCGGCGTCTGGCGGATCCCGCGGCTCGGCTCCGCCAACCTGGCGATGACGCTGCTGGGGGCCGCCTGGATCCCGATGTGGTACTTCCTCAACCTCTACCTCCAGCAGGTCCTGGACTACGGCGCCTTCGCCTCCGGCGCGGCGCTGCTCCCCATGACCATCCTGCTGATGATCTTCATGACGGCGATCACCGCGCGCCTCATGGGCCGCTTCGGCGCCAAGCCGCTGATCGCGGGCGGCCTGCTGGTCCTCGCCGCCGGCCTGGTCTGGCTCTCCGCGGTCGAGCCGACCGGCACCTTCCTCGTCGACGTCCTGCCGGCCTCGCTGGTCGCCGCGCTCGGCATGGCGCTCGCCTACATCCCGGCGATGATGGCCGCGATGTCCGGCGCTCCGCAGGAGCAGGCCGGCCTGGCCTCCGGCATCGTCAACACCACCTACAACGTGGGCTCCGCCCTCGGCCTCGCCGCCCTGACCGCCCTCGCCACCACCCAGGGCGCCGGTGAGCTGGGCGACCTGCCCGCCCTCACCGACGGCTTCAGTGCCGCGTTCCTCGGCGCCGCCGTGATCGCGGCCGCCGGTGCGGTGATCACGTTCCTCGTGATGAAGAGCGACAAGTCCGCCGCTGCCGCCGCCCCGGCCGCCGACGCCCCGGCGCCGCGCGGCGAGACGGCAGGGGTGTGACGTACGGGGTCGCCCCGCGCGCGCCCAGGGGTCGCCCGACGTCCTTCCGGACGTCGGGCGACCCCTTTTCCGCATCCGGATCCGCAGGACGAACGACAGGGAGAACCCGATGAAGGACATCCGCACCCGGGCCGTGCACGTGGTCCACGAGCCGCCCGCCACCACGAGCCGCCCGCTGTCCGTGCCGCTCGTGCAGTCGTCCGCCTTCGCCTTCGACTCCGCCGACGAACTGGCGGGGGCCATGGCCGGCCCCGACGGCCCGTACGTCTACGGCCGTCGCGGCAATCCGACCGTACGCGCCCTGGAGCGGACCCTCGCCGACCTGGAGGGCGGGGCCTCCGCCATCGCCTTCGCCTCCGGCATGGGCGCGATCAGCGGCGTACTGCTCGCACTGCTGCGCCCCGGCGACCGGGTGATCGCGCAGCGGTGCCTCTACGGGGGGACGTACGCGGCGCTGACCGACCTCGCCGAGCGCTACGGGATCGAGGTCGCGTACATCGGCGGCGACGACGTGGGGGAGTTCGAGGCGCTCGCCGGGCCGCGCACCCGGCTGCTCCTGCTGGAGACCATCGCCAACCCCACCGGCCAGGTGCCGGACCTGCCCGGACTGCTGGCGGCGGCCCGCCGCCGCGGCGTGATCGGCGCCGTGGACAACTCCCTGGCCTCGCCCGTCCTGTGCCGCCCCGTCGAGCTCGGCGCCGACATCGTGCTGCACTCCACGACCAAGTACCTCGCCGGGCACTCCGACGTACTGGGCGGCGCGGCCGTCTTCGCCGACGACGCCCTGCGCCGCGCGGTGTGGCCGCGCACGGTCGAACTCGGCGCGAGCGCGGACCCGTTCGCCGCCTGGCTGACCCTGCGCGGGATCGCCACGCTGCCCCTGCGGATGCGCGAGCACTGCGCCAACGCGGGCCTGCTCGCCGAGCGGCTGGCCGGCCATCCGGCCGTGGCGGCCGTCCACTGGCCGTGGCTGGGAACGCACCCCTCCCACGCCCTCGCCCGCACGGTGCTCTCCGGTGGCGGCGGGATGCTCTCGTTCGAGCTGGACGGCGGCCGGGAGGCCGGCCGGGCCTTCGTCGAGGGCGTGCGGGTGGCGCGGCTCGCCCTTTCCCTGGGCGGTGTGGAGACGCTCGTGACGCATCCGGCCTCCACCTCCCACCGGGAGCTGGACGAGGGGGCGTTGGCGCGTGCGGGCATCGGCGCGGGGCTGGTGCGGATGTCGGTGGGCATCGAGGACCCCGAGGACCTGTGGCGGGACATAGAACAGGCACTGCGGTCTTCTTTTGGGTTGACAAAATAATCGGCAGATTCGTAGATTGGTTCACGCCAGAGAAACACTCCTCTACGTCAAGGGGGGCGCGTGATGCGCTACTTCGAGGACTTCCGGACCGGTGACGTGCACGAGCTGGGCACCATCACCGTCACGGCGGAGGAGGTGCTGGACTTCGGCAGGCGCTTCGACCCGCAGCCCTTCCACACGGACCCGGACCTCGCCGCGCAGTCACCGTTCGGCGGCCTGATCGCCAGCGGCTGGCACAGCGCCTCCATGTTCATGCGGCGCTACGTCGACGGACTGCTCGCCTACAGCGCCTGTACCGGCTCCCCGGGCGTCGACGAGATCCGCTACCTGCGGCCGGTGCGCCCCGGGGACGTCCTCACGGCACGCGTCGAGGTCCTCGGCTCCCGCCCCTCGCCGTTCAACCCGTCCACCGGCGTCGTCCAGCCCAAGTGCACGCTGGTGGACGGCGACGGGAACGTCGTCTTCAGCATGGTCCTGCACAGCATCTTCAAGAGACGGCCCGCCGAGTCCGACGCCGCGCACCCCGCGTCGACGTGCGCCGCCCAGGACCCCGTCGTCCGCGTCCGCAGCCTGGCCTGAACCACCCCCCCCGTCCACCGAAGTGAAGGGAGACCTCCCGTGGAGGCCGTATCCCGCACCGCCCAGTGGACCGCCGCAGCGCGGGCCCTGGAGACCGACCGCGAGGACCGGCTGTTCGCCGATCCGTACGCGCGCACCGTCGCCGACACCATCGGCTTCGAACTGCTGGAGCGCTACGCGGGCGCCGGAACCGTACCGTTCCTCGCCATCCGCACCACCTACCTCGACCGGGCGGTCGTCCGCGCAGTCGAGGACCACGGCATCCGCCAGGTCGTGTTCCTCGCCGCCGGCATGGACACCCGCTTCTACCGGCTCCCCTGGCCCGACGGCGTCACCGTCTACGAACTCGACCGCCCCGCCCTCCTGGAGGCCAAGGCGGAGATGCTCGCCGGGGAACCGGCCCCGGCCGGACGCACCCGCGTCACCGTCCCCGTCGACCTCACCGAGGACTGGACGGGCCCGCTGCAGGACGCCGGCTGGCGCCGGGACGAGCCGGTCCTGTGGGTCGTCGAGGGCCTCCTGTTCTTCCTTCCCGAGCAGGCCGTACGCCACCTGATCACGACCCTCGCCGGACACTCCGCGCCCGGGTCCGTCCTGCTCGGCGACGTCATCAGCAGGTCCGCGCTGGAGAACCCGCTGTCCCGGCCCTTCCTGAACTGCCTCAAGGAGGACGGGAACCCGTGGCTGTTCGGCACGGAGACCCCCGAGGAGCTCCTCGCCGAATGCGGCTGGGACGTACGGGAGGTCCGCCAGCCGGGGGAGGCGGGCGCCGACTTCGGCCGCTGGCCGTACCCCGTCCCCGCGCGCGCCGTCCCGCGCGTGCCCCGTTCCTTCCTGTTCACCTGTGACCTCCCTACCGCAGAGGTGAGAGCGGCATGACCGGCACCCACGACTTCCACCAGCGCGTCATCGCCGACGCCGGCGCCGCCGTCCGCGGCCTCACCGTCGCCCTCGGCGAGCGCCTCGGCCTCTACCGGGCCCTCGCCGAGACCGGCCCGCTCACCCCGGCCGCCCTCGCCGCGCGCGCCGGGATCCACCCCCGCTACGCCGAGGAGTGGCTGCACGCCCAGCTGAGCGCCGGGTACGTCGAGCGCGACCCGGAGACGGACGCGTACGCGCTGCCCGCCGACCACGCCCCCGTGCTCGCCGACCCGAACGCCGTCACCTACGCCGCCGGGTTCTTCACCGCCCTCAAGGCGCTCTACGGCACCGAGGACCTGCTCGTCGACGCGTACCGCAGCGGCGACGGCGTGGGCTGGGCCGAGCACGACCCGGCCCTGGACACCGGCATGGGCAGCTTCTTCCAGCCCACCTACGAGCACCGGCTCGTCCCCGACTGGCTGCCCGCCCTCACCGGGGTCACCGGCAAGCTCGCCGCCGGCGGCACCGTCGCCGACGTGGGCTGCGGCGTCGGCCACACCACCCTGCTGATCGCGAAGGCCTTCCCGCAGGCCACCGTCCACGGCTTCGACTACTCCGAAGAGGCCATCTCCCTCGCCCGCCGGCTCGCCGAGGAGGCCGGGCTCTCCGACCGCGTCGTCTTCGACGTCGCCGCCGCCGACGACTACCCCGGCTCCGGCTACGACCTGGTGACCTTCTTCAACGCCCTGCACGACATGGGCGATCCGGTCGCCGCCGCCCGCCACGTCCACAAGTCCCTGGACGCGGACGGCACCTGGATGCTCGTCGAGTCGAACGTGTCGCCCGCCGACATCGACACCCAGACCCCGGCCGCCCGCATGTTCATGGCGCTGTCCGCGGTGATGTGCCTGCCCGTGGCCGTCGCCCAGCGCGGCCCCCACGCCCTCGGCAACCACTCCGGCGAGCAGGCCTTCCGGGGCATCGCCGAAGAGGCCGGATTCACCCGCTGGCGCCGGGCGACCGAGACCCCCGTCAACGCGGTCTACGAGGTCCGGCCGTAAGGGACCGCGGCCCCCACGCGCCCGCCGCCCCACCACACACCGAGGAGAGCCACCATGGGCGTCAGCGCCCCCCTGCCGGTCACCGACCGGTTCCTGGAGGTCCTGGAGCGGCTGAGCTCCCGCTCCATCGAGGAGTACTACAACCCCTACCAGCAGTTCCAGTGGCCCGAGAAGCTCGAAGAGGGCCGGATGTGGATGACCCCCGAGCTGCTCACCGTCTACGGAACCCCGTTCTACGACGAACTCGGCGAGGAGACCATCCAGCGCCTCTCCAAGTGGGAGAGCATCAACTTCTACAGCCTCAACGTGCACGGCATCCGCGAACTGCTCATCGAGGTGGTCGGCCGGATCCACATGCCCGGCTTCGAGGTGCCCTCCGACTTCTTCCACCACTTCATCGGTGAGGAGAACGAGCACATGTGGTTCTTCGCCGAGTTCTGCCGCCGCTACGGAGACAAGATCTACGGCTCCACGGCCCTGCGCGCCGACTCCGCCTGGGAGCCGGAGGTGGAGAACTTCCTCGTCTTCGCCCGCATCCTGTTCTTCGAGGAACTCGTCGACCACTACAACACCCGGATGGCGCGCGACGAATCGCTGTGCCACACCATCCGCGAGGTCAACCGCATCCACCACCAGGACGAGTCCCGGCACATCGCCTTCGGCCGCGAACTGGTGTCCCTGCTCTTCACCCGGATGCGCGAGGCCGTCCCCGCCGCCCGGCTCGCCGAGGTCGAGGCCTACCTCAAGCGGTACGTGGTCTACAGCGTCAACTCCCTCTACAACCCGCACGTCTACCGCGACGCCGGCATCGCCGACCCGATCGCCCTGCGCAACGCGCTGGTCGCCGACGAACGCCGCCGCCCCTTCGAGCGCAAGACCATCCGCAAGCCCCTCGGCTTCTTCCTGAAGACCGGGATCTTCACGGACGACACCCTGCCCGTCGTCTGAGAGGGCCGACCGCCGTCCGAGAGGTGACCCCCCCATGACCATCACGACCACCGCGAGCCCCGGTGACACCAAGGGCCTGCCGTCCCTCGGCCCCGAAGGAACCGCCCTGCTGAGACTGCTCGACGACACCTTCGAGCACTGGGGCGTGAGCGCGGGCGCCCGGCCGATGACCATGCCCCCGCTGCTGCCCGCCGCGGACCTGGCCCGGCTCGACTACTACGACAACTTTCCCCACCAGGCCGTCGTCGCCGCCCCGCTGAACCTGGACGTCCGCGGGAGCAGCGAGTTCTGTACCGACACCGGCTGCTTCCCCTGCGAAGCGCTGGAGCCCGCGGCCCTCGGACTCCCCTCGGCGTCCTGCTACGCCGTCTACATCGACCACCAGGGGCGCCCGGCCGACGACGACGAACTCGTCACCGTGGTCGGCTGGTGCTTCCGCAAGGAGGAGCGCTACGAAGGCCTGCGCCGCCAGCTCGGCTTCCGGATGCGGGAGATCGTCGCCATCGGCACCCGGGAACACGCCGAGGCACACCTGGCCTCCTTCACCACCCGGATCAACTCCTTCGCCGAGGCCCTCGACCTGCCGCTGCGCCGCGAGGCCGCCTGCGACCCGTTCTTCGACAAGGGCAGCTCCAAGGCCGTCCTGCAACGCCTGACCCCGGTCAAGCACGAGTTCCTGTACGAGGACCTCGCGATCGCCTCCGTCAACACCCACCGCAACTTCTTCGGCGACCGGTGCGACATCCCCCTCGCCTCCGGCGCGGGACCGGCTTTCACCAGCTGCGTCGCCTTCGGCCTGGAGCGCTGGCTGTCCGCGCTCACCCGACGCCACGGCAGCTGGGGCGCGGCGACCGCCGCGGTCCTGAAGGCGAACGCGGCCGGGCCGGCGATCTGACGTGCAGACCCGACCCGTCGCCCCGCCGGCGGGCGGCCCGGGCTGGGCGAACCTCGGCATGGACATCGTGTCCGTCACCCGTGTCCGCCGGCTCCTCACCCTCTACGGCGAGGACTTCTTCCGGCGCATGCTCACCCCCGGCGAACTCGCCGACTGCCGCACCTCCGCCAGGCTCGACGTCCTGGGCCTGTGCGGGCGGATCGCCGCCAAGGAGGCGGCGTTCAAGACCCTCCGTGTCCGGGCCGCGTTCCTGCCCTGGCTGGACATCGTCGTGCACCGCTCCGAGGGCGGCTGGCCGCTCGTGGAACTCGGCGGCCCGGCGGCGGCGATGGCCGCCGAGTCCGGCATCGCCGCGGTCACCGTGACCATCAGCCACGACGTGGACTACGCGGTCGCGGTCGCCACCCCGGTGCTGGAGCCCGGCCCGCCGCAAGCACCTGCTCCACCCGTTCCACCCGCTCCGCCCGTTCCGGCCGTCGCCCACGACTCCGGAACCGCGGCCGGCACCCCCACCACACACGGCACCCCAAGGAGAGACACCATGTCCGACGGTCTGCAGTTCATGAAGAACTGGCTCCTCGCCCGCCACGAGGAGCTCGACGACATCGCTCCCGACCTGGACCTCATCGAGAACCGGCTCATCGACTCGCTGTCCTTCGTCGAGTTCGTCTTCCTGCTGGAACAGCACAGCGGACGGTCCATCCAGATGGAGACCCTGGAGGTCGACGAGATCCGCACCTTCGCCGCCATCGAGACCCACTTCTTCACGGCCAAGGTGGGGCAGGCATGAGCAAGCGGCTGTTCACCTCCGAGTCCGTCACCGAAGGACATCCCGACAAGATCGCCGACCGGATCAGCGACACCGTCCTCGACGCGCTGCTGCGCGAGGACCCGGCCTCCCGCGTGGCCGTCGAGACGCTCATCACCACCGGCCAGGTCCACATCGCCGGCGAGGTCACCACGACGGCGTACGCGCCGATCGCCGAACTCGTCCGCGGAGCCATCCTCGACATCGGCTACGACTCCTCCAAGAAGGGCTTCGACGGCGCCTCCTGCGGGGTGTCGGTGTCCATCGGCGGGCAGTCGTCCGACATCGCGCAGGGCGTCGACACGGCGTACGAGAGCCGGGTCGAGGGTGCCGCCACCGGTGAGGCGGGTGACGAGCTCGACCGGCAGGGCGCCGGCGACCAGGGCCTGATGTTCGGCTACGCCTGCGACGAGACGCCCGAGCTGATGCCGCTGCCCATCCACCTCGCGCACCGCCTCTCGCGCCGCCTGACCCAGGTCCGCAAGGAGGGCACCGTCCCCTACCTGCGGCCCGACGGCAAGACCCAGGTCACCATCGAGTACGACGGCGACCAGCCCGTCCGCCTCGACACCGTCGTCGTCTCCTCGCAGCACGCCGCGGACATCGACCTGGACTCGCTGCTCGCCCCGGACATCCGCGAGTTCGTCGTGGAGCACGTGCTGGCGCAGCTCGTCGAGGACGGCATCAAGCTGGACACCGAGGGCTACCGGCTGCTGGTGAACCCGACCGGGCGTTTCGAGATCGGCGGCCCGATGGGCGACGCCGGCCTCACCGGCCGCAAGATCATCATCGATACGTACGGGGGCTACGCCCGCCACGGCGGCGGCGCCTTCTCCGGCAAGGACCCGTCGAAGGTCGACCGCTCCGCCGCGTACGCCATGCGCTGGGTCGCGAAGAACGTGGTCGCCGCCGGTCTGGCCGCGCGCTGCGAGGTCCAGGTCGCCTACGCGATCGGCAAGGCCGAGCCCGTCGGCCTCTTCGTCGAGACCTTCGGCACCGGCACCCTGCCCGACGAGCGCATCCAGGAGGCCATCGGCGAGGTCTTCGACCTGCGCCCGGCCGCGATCATCCGCGACCTCGACCTGCTGCGGCCGATCTACGCCCAGACCGCCGCCTACGGCCACTTCGGCCGCGAGCTGCCGGACTTCACCTGGGAGCGCACCGACCGCGTCCACGCGCTGCGCAAGGCCGCCGGGGTCTGACATGCGCATCGCTGTCACGGGATCCATCGCGACCGATCACCTGCTGACCTTCCCCGGCCGGTTCGCCGAACAGCTGCTGGCGGACCGGCTGGACCGGGTCTCCCTGTCGTTCCTCGCCGACGGACTGGAAGTGCGGCGGGGCGGAGTGGCGGCGAACATCGCGTTCGGCCTGGGCGTGCTGGGACTGCACCCCCTGCTGGTGGGCGCCGTGGGCGCGGACTTCGAACCGTACCGGGTGTGGCTGAAGGACCACGGCGTGGACACCGGCTCCGTCCGCGTGAGCGACACCCGCCACACCGCCCGGTTCGTCTGCACCACGGACGCCGACCAGAACCAGATCGCCACCTTCTACGCGGGCGCCATGGCCGAGGCCCGTGAGATCGACCTCCGCGAGGTCGTCGCCCGCGGCGGCCGCCCCGACCTGGTGCTGATCTCACCGGACGACCCCGAGGCCATGCTCCGCCACACCCACGCCTGCCGTGCCCTGGGCGTCCCCTTCGCCTCCGACCCCTCGCAGCAGCTGGCCCGGCTGACCCGGGAGGAGGTGCGGGATCTCATCGACGGCGCGCACCGGCTGTTCACCAACGAGTACGAGTCCGCCCTGCTGTGCGAGCGCTCCGGCTTCACCGAGGACGAGGTCCTGGGCCGGGTCGGCTCCTGGATCACCACCCACGGCGAAGCCGGCGTACGGATCCGGGCCGCCGACCGCGAGCCGCTGACCGTACCCGCCGTGCCGGTACCGGAGGTCGTCGACCCCACCGGCGTCGGCGACGCGTTCCGGGCCGGCTTCCTCGCCGGTACGGCGTGGGGCGTCCCCGAGCGGTACGCGGCCCAGCTGGGCTGCGCCATCGCCGCGACCGTACTCGGCCACACCGGTACCCAGGAGTACCACCTGTCCCGGGAATCCCTGCTCGCCGGACTGCGATCCGCCTACGGCCCGGCGAGCGCGACGGAACTGGCCGCGCACCTGAGGAGGCTGCGATGAGACGTTCACTGCGCGCGGAGCTCGCGACCCGCGTGGTCGTCGCGGACGGCGCCATGGGCACCATGCTGCAGGCCGCCGACCCCACGTTGGACGACTTCCTGGGGCTGGAGGGCTGCAACGAGATCCTCAACCTCACGCGCCCGGACATCGTCCGGTCCGTGCACGACGCGTACTTCGCGGTGGGCGTGGACTGCGTCGAGACCAACACCTTCGGCACGAACCTGGCGGCCCTCGCCGAATACGGCGTCGAGGAGCAGGTCTACGAACTCTCCGAGGCCGGCGCCCGGATCGCCCGCGAGTCGGCGGACGCCTTCACGGCGCGGGACGGCCGGCCCCGATGGGTACTGGGTTCCATGGGCCCCGGCACCAAGCTGCCCACCCTCGGACACGTGGGGTACGAGCCCCTGCGCGAGGCCTACCAGCAGAACGCGGAGGGCCTGATCCGCGGCGGCGCGGACGCCCTCCTGGTGGAGACCACCCAGGACCTGCTCCAGACCAAGGCGGCCGTCATCGGCGCCCGCCGGGCCCTGGACTGGTGCGGCGCGGGGGACCTGCCCCTGATCGTGCAGGTGACGGTGGAAGCGACCGGCACGATGCTGCTGGGTTCGGAGATCGGTGCGGCGCTGACGGCTCTGGAGCCGCTGGGCATCGACATGATCGGCCTGAACTGCGCCACCGGCCCCGCCGAGATGAGCGAGCACCTGCGCTATCTGGCGCGCCACGCCCGTATCCCGCTGTCGTGCATGCCGAACGCGGGTCTGCCCGTCCTGACGAAGGAGGGGGCGCACTATCCACTGTCGGCATCGGAGCTGGCGGATGCGCAGGAGACCTTCGTCCGTGAGTACGGGCTCTCGCTGGTCGGCGGCTGCTGCGGTACGACGCCGGAGCACCTGCGGCAGGTGGTGGAGCGGGTCCGTGACCTGAGCCCGGCCGTCCGTGAACCCCGGCCGGAGCCCGGCGCGGCGTCGCTGTACCAGACGGTGCCGTTCCGGCAGGACACGGCGTACATGGCGATCGGTGAGCGGACGAACGCGAACGGGTCGAAGAAGTTCCGTGAGGCGATGCTGGAGGCCCGCTGGGACGACTGTGTGGAGATGGCCCGGGACCAGATCCGTGAGGGCGCGCACATGCTGGACCTGTGCGTGGACTACGTGGGCCGTGACGGTGTCGCGGACATGGAGGAGCTGGCCGGCCGCTTCGCGACGGCTTCCACGCTGCCGATCGTGCTGGACTCGACCGAGGTTCCGGTGATCCGGGCGGGTCTGGAGAAGCTGGGCGGGCGTGCGGTCATCAACTCCGTGAACTATGAGGACGGTGACGGTCCCGATTCCCGCTTCGCGAAGGTGACCCGGCTGGCCCAAGAGCACGGTGCCGCGCTGATCGCTTTGACGATCGACGAGGAGGGTCAGGCCCGTACGGTCGGGCACAAGGTGGCGATCGCGGAGCGTCTGATCGCGGATCTGACGTCGAACTGGGGGATCCGTGAGTCGGACATCCTCATCGACACCCTCACGTTCACGATCTGCACGGGTCAGGAGGAGTCCCGCAAGGACGGGATCGCGACGATCGAGTCGATCCGTGAGCTCAAGCGCCGTCATCCGGACGTGCAGACCACCCTCGGTCTGTCGAACATCTCCTTCGGTCTGAATCCGGCGGCCCGTGTGCTGCTGAACTCGGTGTTCCTGGACGAGTGTGTGAAGGCCGGTCTGGACTCGGCGATCGTGCACGCGTCGAAGATCCTGCCGATCGCCCGTTTCGACGAGGAGCAGGTCACCACCGCCCTCGACCTGATCCACGACCGCCGCACCGAGGACTACGACCCCCTCCAGAAGCTGATGGCCCTCTTCGAGGGCGTCAACACCAAGTCCCTCAAGGCCGGCCGCGCCGAGGAGCTCCTCGCGCTCCCGCTCGACGAGCGGCTCCAGCGCCGCATTATCGACGGGGAGAAGAACGGCCTGGAGCGGGACCTGGACGAGGCGCTGGAGAGCAGGCCGGCGCTGGACATCGTCAACGACACCCTTCTGGAGGGTATGAAGGTCGTCGGTGAGCTGTTCGGTTCCGGTCAGATGCAGCTGCCGTTCGTCCTGCAGTCGGCCGAGGTGATGAAGACGGCGGTGGCCTATCTGGAGCCGCACATGGAGAAGACCGATGACGAGGGCAAGGGCACGATCGTGCTCGCCACCGTGCGCGGAGACGTCCACGACATCGGCAAGAACCTCGTCGACATCATCCTGACCAACAACGGCTACAACGTCGTCAACATCGGGATCAAGCAGCCGGTCTCCGCGATCCTGGAAGCCGCCCAGGAACACAAGGCCGACGTCATCGGCATGTCGGGTCTCCTGGTCAAGTCGACCGTGATCATGAAGGAGAACCTGGAAGAGCTCAACCAGCGCAAGCTGGCCGCCGACTACCCCGTCATCCTCGGCGGCGCCGCCCTCACCCGCGCCTACGTCGAACAGGACCTCCACGAAATCTACGAAGGCGAAGTCCGCTACGCCCGCGACGCCTTCGAAGGCCTGCGCCTCATGGACGCCCTCATGGGCGTGAAGCGCGGCGTCCCCGGCGCCAGCCTCCCGCCCCTCAAGCAGCGCCGGGTGGCCCGGCGCAGCGCCGTACTCGACGTACGGGAACCCGAACCGGCCGGCCGCTCCGACGTGTCCGTCGACCACCCGGTGCCCGAGCCGCCCTTCCTCGGCACCAGGGTCGTCAGGGGGATCCAGCTCAAGGAGTACGCGGACTGGCTCGACGAGCAGGCGCTCTTCAAGGGGCAGTGGGGCCTCAAGTCGCCCGAGTCGATCGCGGCCGAGGGCCGTCCCCGACTGCGCGGCTGGCTGGACCGCCTGCACACGGACCGGCTCCTGGAAGCGGCCGTGGTCTACGGCTACTTCCCCTGCGTCTCCAAGGGCGACGACCTGATCGTCCTCGACGAGGACGGCGGCGAGCGGAGCCGGTTCACCTTCCCGCGCCAGCGCCGCGGCCGCCGCCTGTGCCTCGCGGACTTCTTCCGCCCCGAGGACTCCGGAGAGGTCGACGTGGTCGCCCTCCAGGTGGTGACCGTGGGCAGCCGCATCGGCCGGGAGACGGCCCGCCTGTTCGCCGCCGACGCCTATCGCGACTACATGGAGCTGCACGGCCTCTCCGTCCAGCTCGCGGAGGCCCTGGCCGAGTACTGGCACGCCCGCGTCCGCGCCGAAATGGGCATCGACGGCGGCGATCCCGCCTCCGTCGAGGGGATGTTCCGCACGGAATACCAGGGCTGCCGCTACTCGCTGGGCTACCCGGCCTGCCCCGAACTCGCCGACCGGGCGAAGATCGCCGAGCTGCTCCGGCCGGAGCGGATCGGTGTCCACCTCTCGGAGGAGTTCCAGCTCGACCCCGAGCAGTCCACGGATGCTCTGGTCGTCCACCACCCCGACGCCAACTACTTCAACGCGGGAGGCCGCAGATGACCTCCGATGCCGGACACCTTCAAGGAGCACACCGCATGACCGCCGCATTCACGGATTTCAAGGTCGCCGACCTTTCCCTCGCGGCCTTCGGCCGCAAGGAGATCACCCTGGCCGAGCACGAGATGCCGGGTCTGATGTCGATCCGCCGGGAGTACGCCGGGGCGCAGCCGCTGGCCGGCGCCCGGATCACCGGCTCGCTGCACATGACCGTGCAGACCGCGGTCCTGATCGAGACCCTCGTCGCCCTGGGCGCCGACGTCCGCTGGGTGTCCTGCAACATCTACTCGACGCAGGACCACGCGGCCGCCGCGATCGCGGCCGCGGGGATCCCGGTGTTCGCCTGGAAGGGCGAGACGCTGGAGGAGTACTGGTGGTGCACGGAGCAGGCGCTGACCTGGCCCGGCCACGCCGGTCCGAACATGATCCTCGACGACGGCGGTGACGCGACGCTCCTGGTCCACAAGGGCGTCGAGTACCAGAAGGCCGGGGCGGTCCCGGACCCGGCCACCGCCGAGAACGAGGAGATGGCCCTGGTCCTGGACCTGCTGGCGAAGACCGGCATCGACTGGACGGCCCTGGCCGCCGGGATCCGCGGCGTGACGGAGGAGACCACCACCGGCGTCCACCGCCTCTACGAAATGCACCAGGCCGGCGCCCTGCTGTTCCCGGCGATCAACGTGAACGACGCCGTGACGAAGTCGAAGTTCGACAACAAGTACGGCTGCCGCCACTCCCTGATCGACGGCATCAACCGTGCCACCGACGTCCTGATCGGCGGCAAGGTCGCCGTCGTCTGCGGTTACGGCGACGTCGGCAAGGGCAGCGCCGAGTCCCTGCGCGGCCAGGGCGCCCGCGTCATCGTCACCGAGATCGACCCGATCTGCGCCCTCCAGGCGGCCATGGACGGCTACCAGGTCGCGACGCTGGACGACGTGGTGGAGAGCGCCGACATCTTCATCACGACCACGGGCAACAAGGACATCATCATGGCCGCCGACATGGCCAGGATGAAGCACCAGGCGATCGTGGGCAACATCGGCCACTTCGACAACGAGATCGACATGGCCGGCCTGGCCAAGATCGAGGGCATCGTCAAGGACGAGGTCAAGCCGCAGGTCCACACCTGGAAGTTCCCCGACGGCAAGGTCCTGATCGTGCTGTCCGAGGGCCGCCTGCTCAACCTGGGCAACGCGACCGGTCACCCGTCCTTCGTGATGTCGAACTCCTTCGCGGACCAGACCCTGGCCCAGATCGAGCTGTTCACCAAGCAGTCGGAGTACCCGACCGACGTCTACGTGCTGCCCAAGCACCTCGACGAGAAGGTCGCCCGCCTCCACCTCGACGCCCTCGGCGTCAAGCTCACCACCCTGCGCCCGGAGCAGGCCGCCTACATCGGCGTCGAGGTCGAGGGCCCGTACAAGCCCGACCACTACCGCTACTGAGCGCCGTGGACACCGACGACGACGTGCGCGACCCCTGGCTGCCGGACCTGCTGCTGCGCACCGAACGGGACGCGCTGGTCCCGCTCCTGCGCCGCGCGCCGGAAGCCGCGTACGGGCTGCGGACCGCCTGCCCGGGGTGGACGGTCCGGGACGTCCTGGCCCACTGCGCGGCCGCCCTCGTACGCATCGTGGAGGGCCGGCTGGAGGAGGGAGTCTTCCTCCCCGCCGCCAACGCCGCCGACGTGGCCGAGCGGGCGGACTGGCCGGTGGCCAGGATCGTGGACGAGCTGGAACGCGGGCTCACGGAAGCCGGCCCGGCCATCGCCGCGGGCGACGGCACGCTGGACACGGTGGCCCTGGGGGAGTGGATCCACGCGGGCGACGTACGGGACGCGTTCGGGGAACCGGGGGCGTACGGCGGGCACAGCCTCTCCCTCGCCCTGCCCCTGCTCCGTACCGCCAGCCGCAGGCGGGACACGCCCCGGCTGATCGCGGCCGTCGACGGCCACACGGGGCCGCTCGTCCTCGGCGGTGAGGTGCCCGGCCGTCCGGCCGCGCGCTTCGTGGGCGACGCGACGACGCTGATCCGCCTCTACTCGGGCCGTCCGCTGGTCGCGACGCGCTACGCGCTGACGGGCGCGACCGAGCCGGAGCTGCTCATCTACCGGTGACCGCCCGCACCGACAGGTCCCGCCCCCACCGACCCGGTGGGGGCGGGACTCAGTCGATCCGCACGACCTGGAAGGCCTCGGCCATCCGGCCCGGGGGCAGCCCCGCCGCCCGCGCGTGCTCGCCCAGCCATTCCCGCAGCAGTCCCGCGAGGTCGTCGAAGTGCGCGGTCTGCGAGGTGTGGATGCGCAGGGCCTCCACCTTGCGGTCGAAGACGGGCGTGACGTCGATGTACTGATTGGGCGTCGGGCCCGTCATCAGCCACAGCTCCGGCACGATCCACGGTTCCAGGCCCTCCTCCTTGAGGAGCGACGGGTGCGCGAACGGATTGCGCGCCTCCGGGTAGATCGCCCGCAGCGCGGCGTCGCCCACCGCCCGGTGGTCGGGGTGCAGGTCGGCGATGCGGGACCAGTTGATCTCCGGGCTCGGGATGACGGCACGCTGCGGGCGGACCTGCCGGATCACCCGGCACAGGTCGCGGCGCAGCTCCACGCCGGCCTCCACGTAGCTGTCGGGGTAGCCGAGGAAGCGGACGTCGTCGACGCCGCTGCGCTTGGCCGAGTGCACCTGCTCGGCGCGACGCAGGTCGCCCATGGCCTGGCGGGGGAGCTGTTCGTCGTACCCGCCGGCGCCGCCGTCCGTGACGATGCAGTACGTGACGCGGGTGGTGCCCTGCGCGATCCACCGCATGACCGTCCCGCTCACGCAGAACTCGATGTCGTCCGGGTGCGCGGCCACGACCAGCAGGGATTCGGGGGCGCTGCGGTCTATGCGATCGGTCGCGAAGTGTTCCATGAGGTCAGCCTGTTGGGCGCGGCCGTGGGCCGCAAGGCGGCCCCTTTGGCGTACAGGCGTCATGTCGCGAGTACGCCAACACCGGTCCGCCGCGCCGTCCGCCGGGCCGTCCGACTGGCGTGTCCGCGCAACGGCGTGAACGCGCAAGCCCATACCAGACCGCACGGTTCGTTTCTCTGTCACTCTGAGGTGGGCACCCCGCTCTCCTCCGCTCCCGCCGCCCCCGTGCGCGCCGTGCGGAGCGAGGAGGTCCGCGCCCCCTTCCGTTCCGAGCCTCGCTGCGTACTTCGCTCCACAGCGTCAAGGAGGTCCCATGAGCACCCCCGTCTGGATCACCGCGACCCCGCCGGCCACCCACGGCGAACTTCACGTCGGCCACCTCGCCGGACCGTACGTCGCGGCGGACGTGCTGTCCCGGTACCTCAGGGCCGAGGGCGAACCCGTCCTGTTCACCACCGGTACCGCCGATCACACCAGCTCCGTCCACGTCCGGGCGCTCCGCGCGGGGCGCAAGCCGGAGGAGGTGGCCGAGGGGTACCGCGCCGCGATCACGGCGGACTGGCTGCGCTCGGGCGTCGAGTTCGACCACATCGTCCGCCCGCGCCAGGACCGGGGCTACGCGCGCTGGCTGGGCGACCTCTTCCGGCGGCTGTACGCGGACGGCGTCATCGCCGCCCGCACCCGCCTGACGCCCTACTGCGAACCCTGTGGGCGCTTCCTCCACGGAGCGCACGTCACCGGCTCCTGCCCGCACTGCGCGGCCGTCAGCGACGGCGGCATGTGCCACGAGTGCGCCCGCCCCAACGACGGCGGGGACCTGCTGGGGCCGCACTGCGCCCAGTGCGGCACCCCGGCCGTGCCCAGACGCTGCCGCCGCCTCTACATCCCGCTGGAGCCGCACCGCGAGGCCCTCGCCGAGTACTGGGCCGCCACCGGGCTGCCGCCGCGCCTGGCCGCGCTGTGCGAGTCGCTCGTCGAGGACGGACTGCCGGACATCGCGGTGGCCCACCCCGCCGAGTGGGGGCTGCCCGTCCCCGTGGACGGCTTCCCCGAACACCGCATCGACGGCTGCTTCGAGGCCGCCGCGATGCACCTCTTCGGCCACGGCGAGCGCCCGCTGCCCGAGCGGGCCATCCACTTCTGCGGCTTCGGCCACGCCTTCTGCCACGCCGTCCTCCTGCCGGTCCTGCTGTTCGCCCGGGGTGAGAAGCTGCCGCAGCGCTTCTGCGTGAACGAGGCGTACGTCATCGAGGACGAGGCGCTGGTCTGGGGCACCGGCCAGAAGGCCTGGGCGCTGGACCTGATCACCGAGTACGGGTCGGACACCCTGCGCCGGCACGTGCTCCAGGCCCGGCCGCTGGGCCGCCGCACCGCCTTCGAACCGGACCGGCTCGCCGCCGCCCGCCGCGAGCTCGACGAGAGCTGGAACAGCTGGCTGTCCCGGCTGTTCGCCGCCGTGCGCGAGCAGAGCTCGGGACGGGTACCCGAGGCGCTGCCCGGCGGTACCGGCTGGGAGGTGCTGGAGCGCAGGCTGCTGCGCGGGCTGGAAGACCTGCGCGAGGCGTACTCGCCGGAGTCCTTCGACCCCCGCAGGGCGGTCGCGCTGCTCGACGAGATGGTGCGGTCGGTGTCCGACTTCGGCCACGTCAACGCGCACGAGGCGCACCGCCCCACCGCCGGCGGCCGGCACCTGCCGGTGCTCGCGGCCCAGTTGGCCGTGGCCCGCGCCCTCGGCGCCTGGGCCCGCCCGGTGATGCCGGAGGGTGCCGACCGGCTCGCCGCGGCCCTGCGCGCGGAACCCGGAGGCCCGGTCCGGGCCGAGGTGCTCGCCCCGCCCGCGCCGGGCACCCGGCTGGCCCCGCCCTCGGGGCCGGTGTTCGGCTTCTGACCGGCCGGCTCCGGGCCGGCCTCCCGGTCCGGGGCGAGCGCCCGGCACCGTACGACTGCACGACGACAGAAACCCTCCTTCGCCGCGTGACCGCGCGCCGGTCGCCCGGCGGTGCCGGGCGTACGTGGCCCTTCCCCGTAGGAGCCCCACGTGTCCTTGCGCGTCGCCATGCTCAGCGTCCACACCTCGCCGCTGCACCAGCCCGGCACCGGGGACGCGGGCGGCATGAACGTCTACATGGTCCAGCTCTCCCGCGCCCTCGCCGAACAGGGCGTCGAGGTGGACCTGTTCACCCGCTGCCGGGGCGAGGCCCGCCCGCCGCGCGACACCCTCGCGCCCGGCGTCGGCGTGCGCCACCTGGAGGCGGGTCCGCGCGCGGCCCTGGCCAAGGAGGACATGCCCGCCCTCGTGGTGCCGTTCTCGCTGGCGCTGCTCAAGGAGCGGCGGCGCTACGACCTGATCCACTCGCACTACTGGCTGTCCGGCCAGGCGGGCCGCATCGCCGCCGCCGGCTGGCGGATCCCGCTCGTGCACACCGCCCACACCCTGGCCCGGGTCAAGAACGCGGCCCTCGCCGAGGGCGACACCCCCGAGCCGGAGCTGCGCGTGCGCGGCGAGCACCAGGTGGTCGGCTCCGCCGACCGGCTGATCGCGAACACGGGCGAGGAGGCGCGGGCCCTGCGGGAGTTGTACGGGGCGGAGGCCCGCCGCACCGAGATCGTCCGGCCGGGCGTCGACCTGCGCACGTTCGGCCCCGGCCGGGGCCGGGCCGCGGCGCGGGCCCGGCTCGGTCTGCCCGCCGACGCGTTCGTCCCCCTGTACGCGGGCCGCATCCAGCCCCTCAAGGGCCCCGACGTGATGGTGCGCGCGATCGCCCGGCTGCTGGGGGACGCGCCGGGGCTGCGCGAGCGGACCATCGTCCCGGTGGTGGGCGGGAACTCGGGCGCCGGGCCGCTCGGTGACGCCTGGGAACTGGCGCGGGAGCTGCGGGTGTCGGACGTCCTGCGCCACCACCCGCCCGTCCCGCAGGCCGAGTTGGCCGACTGGTACCGGGCGGCGGACGTCCTGCTGGTGCCCTCCCGCAGCGAGTCGTTCGGGCTGGTCGCGCTGGAGGCCCAGGCGTGCGGGACCCCGGTCCTTGCCTCGGCGGTCGGCGGACTCCCGACCGCCGTGCGGGACCGGGTGACGGGCGTGCTGGTGCACGGCAACGACTCCGTCGAGTACGCCCGTTGGCTGCGCTGGTTCGCCGAGCACCCGCGGGCGGGCGCCGCGATGGGGGAGGCGGCGGTCCGGCACGCGCGGGCGATGAGCTGGCGGGCCGCGGCGGCGCGGACCCTGGAGGTGTACCGGGACGTGCTGCGCGAGGAGCGTACGGGGCCGGATACGGGTGAGGCAGGAGCGACGGCACGCTCCTGCCTCGCCGGCGCCTCTCACCTGGAGGGCCGAGAAGGCCGGAAGCCCACCCTAACAGCTCTTTTGGGGTGACCAAAGGTATGCAGGCGTAACATCTGTATGAACTCCGCCCGGAATGGCGGGCGATGGACTTCAGATCCGCCTCAGAGGCGCTACAGGAATCCGAACCGGCCGTGGATTCCGTAGGACAATGGAGATGTCTTCGAAGGAATACCGGCGGCACGGATCCCCGGAGACGGAATTGACGTTCTGAATTCCTGGAGGAAATCATGTTCGCTGCGCACGCCACCGGAACGCCCGCAGGCGCCCGCCCCGCGGCCCCCGTCCGTCCGCTCTGTACCGCCGCCGTCACCGCCGTGTCGGCGGTCCGGCCCGACGGCAACGGCTGGGACTGACGGAACCGCCGCGCGGCAAAGCCTCGTGATCGCCCCCGGGCGGCCGCGGGGCCTTTTCCGTTCCCCGGCCCGGCGGCCCGCGGCTCCGTTCTTCTCCGGCCCCCTGCTCTGGCCCCGTTCTCCGGCCCCCGGAGTATTGCGCCGGTATTTCGGGTCAGTCGAGCCAGCCGAGCCGCTGCGCGCGCACGCCGGCCTCGAAGCGGCTCGACGCCCCCATTTCCTGCATCAGCTCGGACAGCATGCGGCTCACCGTCCTCAGGGAAACTCCCAGCGTGCGGGCGACCTTCTCGTCCTTCATGCCGGAGGCGAGCATCTTCAGCGCGGCCCGCTGCTGTTCGGACAGCCCGTCGCCGCCGAGTTCCGGTGCGACGTCGTCGCCGTACGGGGTCGCGGCGTGCCAACAGTGCTCGTACAGCGCCAGGTAGGAACGGACGAGGGCCGGGCCGCGGGCCAGGATCGCGCCGGCCGCGCGGTCGTCGGGGTGTACGGGCAGCACGGCGAACTGCTGGTCCGCGATGATCATGTTCATCGGGACGGCGGGCGACAGCCTGATCTCGACACCGGCCTCGACGCGGCGGCGGAGCATCTCCACCGCCTCCGGGGAGGTGGTGATCCGCTGGTGGTAGATGGCGCGGATGCGCACCCCGTTGTCGATCTGCCGGCGGTCGCGGCTGAGCACCCGGTCCGCGACCTCCCGGACCAGGGCCGTCACGTGCATGGACGTCAGATCGTGCCGGATGACGTCCGTGATGTCCTCCAGCACCTGCTGGATCCGCCCGTAGTCGTCGAGGATCTCCACCTCGACCTCCGAACCGTTCAGCGATCCGGGGCGCAGGAACCGTCCGACCAGGGTCTCCAGCGCGCTGTACGCGCGGTCGGACTCGTCCAGGTGCTCCCGCAGCCGCTCGCGCTCGCCCTGGAGCATCCGCAGCAGGGCGATCTCCGGATCGACGACGGCGACCGCGTCGGGCCCCGGCTCCCAGGCGCCCGACTGGAGGTCGTCGCGGGTGGCGTGGGTGGTGCCCGTCGGTACGATCAGGCCGAGGGAAGCGAGCTCCGCGCGCCACTTCTCGGACTCCTCGGGCTCCAGGCCGAGTTCCCGGAAGACCTCGTGGAGGTTGGACACCCCGCGCAGGCGCAGCTCCTGATAGAGCGCCAGCACCCTGTCGGCGGACTGGATGCCGTCCCTGCCGTCGCCCGTTGCCATCGCGAAAGCGACCCCCTCTTCTTACGAATCGACAGTCACACTTTGGCACATGCCGGGGGGAGGGCCCGCGCCCCCGTGTTTCGGATGTGACGGGGGTCACAATAGCCCTCTGGAGTGCGCGCCTCCGCGCCCGATGGCTCCGGAAGGGTCGCCGCCCGGCTCCCGCGGGGCTCCCGCGCGGCCGGTGCGGAACGGGCTCGCGGGCCCAACTCCCGCACGTCCGGGGCGAGAAGGGGTCTAGTCCTCTTGCGCCCGAAGGCAGTCGGGGCACAGCCCCTTGAAGATGATCTCCGCGCCCTCGCCCATCCGCCAGGAGCGGAGCGAGGCGTCGGCCGGCTCCGGCACCTCCGCCGCGACGTTCTCCACCCGGCCGCAGCGCACGCAGAGCGCGTGCTGATGGGGCGGGCCCGCGATCTCGAAGACGGCGGGCAGCGCGGGACGGTCGAACTTCGTCGCCAGACCGGTCTCCAGGAAGTGGCGCAGCATCTCGTAGACGGCCTGGCTGGTCAGCGTCCCGAGCCGCTCGCGGGCGGCGGCCGTGATCGACTCGACGTCCATGTGGCCGCCCGCCGCCAGGACCTGGAGCACTTCGAGGCGCGGTCCCGTGACGCGCAGGCCCACGTCGCGGAGGCGCTGGATCACCGCCTCGCGGCCGGTCGGCTCCTCCACGACAGCCCTCACTCCGCCACCATCCGCCATCTGGTCCACTCAAACCTTTGGGGGCATCGTACCTCTTGCCGGTCCCCGTGGAGCGGGCGGCGGGGGAGCGGAGCGGGACCGCGGTGGTGCCGGTGCCGGAGCCGGTGCCCGAGTCGGTGCCGGAGCCGAGCGCTCAGCGGTCGGCGCGGCAGACGAGGAGGACGCTCTCGGTCCGCTCGTCGAGGCGGTGGCGCCGACTGCGCTCCACGCGCAGCCCCGCCGCACGCAGTTCGGCGTCGAGCCGCTCCGGCTCGACGATCCACTTGCGGGTGCTGAGCACCGTCCGCTCCGTACTCAGCTTGCCCGTGCGCACGCAGTGGTAGGTGACGTGCTCGCTCATGCCGTCCAGGTCGAAGACCTGCCGGGCCGCCGCCCACTCCTCGATCCCGTCGAACCGGGGCACCTGGAACGCGTACGCGCGCCGGGGCTCCCGCGCCAGGTCCCGCATCCGGTGCGCCGTGTAGTCGAGGGCGAGCACGCCGCCCGGCTCCAGGTGCGCGGCGATCTCGCGCAGCAGCCCGGGGCGGGCGTCGGGGGCCACGGCCGAGACCATCGTCCCGGCCAGCAGGGCCAGCCGGTACCTGCGCCGCAGCCTCAGCTCCGCCAGTTCGGCCCGGGTGGTGACCAGCAGCCGCGACACCTGCGGCCCGATCCGCGCGCCCCAGGTCCGCAGCCGCTCCAGGCAGGCGGGGTCCCGGTCCACGGCCTCGACGGAGAACCCCTGGCGGGCCAGCGGCACCGCCAGCCTTCCGGCGCCGGAACCCAGGTCCAGGACCGGGCCGCCGCAGTCCCGCGCGAGGCGCAGGTATCCGACGACGTCCGCGCTGTGCGGGCCGAGCAGCGCGTCGTGCAGCCAGCCCGCGTCCTCGTCGGCCGGCGCGACCGATTCCAGGCCGGGCGGGAAGTCCCCCGGGGTGCCCGTGAGCGCGGCCGGGTGGGTGGTCGCGCGCGCCGACGGCAGGACCGGCGCGAGGGCGGCGGGCGCGGCGGGCGGGACCGGCCTGACGGACAGGGAAGTGCCGCTCGTTGTGTGCATCGCTCCTCCAGGGGCTCGCTCGCTCCGACGCTCCGTGGGCGGGTCTCCCGTGCCGTCGGGTACCGCGCGCCGCTGGTGGAATCCTTTCCCGTGGCAAGGGACTTGGGCCAGAGCGAGGGGCTGCGTGAACACGCGATGGCGTGGATCTGCCACGAACCCGGGCGCGCGGCCGGGAGGCGTCGGAGGGCGACCGGGGGCGTCGGCGGGGCGGAACGGGGGCGGAGCCGCGAGCGTCGGCGGAGCGGGGAGCGGGGAGCGGGGAGCGGGGAGCCGGGAGCGGCGTCCGCGGGCCGGCTGCGGCGGGGCCCGGCGGCCGTCAGAGGGTGCGGCCGAGCCTGACCGGTGTGAGCGGGGTGAAGCCGTGGTGGTTGAAGAACGGCAGGGCCGGGGCCCGTTCGGCGGGCAGGCCGATCCGCTGGGCGGCCGCCCCGTGCTCCCGCATCCGCTCGGTGGCGCCCGCCAGCAGGGCCGTGCCGATCCCCTGCCGCAGCCGCGCAGGATCCGCGCACAGGGCGTAGATCTCACCCTGGCCGGCGACGGGGAGCCCGCCCGAGACCGCCCCCACCACGCGTCCGTCCGCGTCGGTGGCGACCAGCCAGCCGAGCCAGCCGGGCGCCCCGCCGGGAATTTCAATTTCCGCGCGAATACGGGGCAGTGCGCAATGGTCCGACACCAGCCGGCCGACGCGGATTTCTCCCAGGATCTCGGCGTAGGCGGTGCGAATCGCTTCGGCGAGGAGCCGTGAAATCGCCGTCGCGTCGCCGGGCGCTGCCGTCCGCACGTCAGCCAGCAGCATTTGTTCCGCACCTCTCGCCGTACCGGTCCTGAGCCCGCACGCGCCCAGAATAGCGGGCAATTCGAGTGGTCGGGAGCGAGGGGAAATCTACGAATTGGCTTAGTAAATAGCCGGGTTGGTGTCGCGCTATCAGCCCGTCCAGCAACAGGCGACGACCGCCGGGGCGATGGCCGCCACCGCCGTGGCCACCGCGAGCAGCCCCCGCAGCACCGGATGCCCCGCGTGCCGGGGAGCCAGGATGCGCCGCATCCGCACCGCCGCCGACGGCCCGCCCGCGGCGAACGCCCTGCGCGGCGCGCGCCCCGCCGCGAGCGCGTACAGCGCCGTGGCCAGCGCGTCACGGGAACAGCCGTGCAGCGCCCGGTCGTCGGCCGCCATCTCCAGCAGCAGCGGTACGGCCTGCCCGCCGATCCGGGCCAGCGGGACCCTGCCGAACACCGCCGAGTACGCCCCGGCCGCGGCGACCAGCAGATGGTGCCGGCCGCCGATGTGGGCCCGCTCGTGTGCGAGGGCCGCGGCCAGCTCCTGTTCCGTCAGGACCGCCACCGCCCCGGAGGAGACCACGACCCGGCGCGAGCGCCCCGGCAGGCAGTACACCGCGGGGCGCGCGTCGTCCAGTACGGTCGCGCCCAGCCGGGCGTCGTAGCGGCCGACCAGCCGCAGCAGTTCGGCGTGCCGGCCGCGGGCGCGCCGTGCCCGCACGACCTCCCGTACGAAGGCGGCTCCGGGCAGTGCCAGGACGGCGAAAGCCGCCGCCGCGGCGAGGCACTCGCGGCCCGTGGCGGCCGCCAGCCGGTCCGGGGAGGGCGGGTGCAGCGTCAGGACCACGTCGACGAGGCGGTGACTGGTCTCCTCGGGGAGCAGCAACTGCGCCGGGAGGACCGCCACGGAGAGCGCGAAGGCCGCACCGCACAGCATCCACACGGCCAGTCCCAGCCGTGGCACCTGCTGCGCCCAGTGGGCGCGGACCAGCATCCACGGGAGGACCAGGCCGGTGATCAGGGCCAGTCCGAGGGGCGGCAGGACGTGGTGGTTCACCGGCCGCCCCCCGGCTCGCCGGCGGGCCGGCCGGGACGGGCCGCGCGCAGGGCCTCGTCCAGCGCCTCCACGTCCTCGTGGGACATGACCTCGACGAACCGCAGCAGCGCGGCCTTGCGGTCCTGGCTGTCGCCGAGCGCGTCCTGCATGAGCGCCGCGGTGTACTCCTCACGGCTGCGCACGGCCTCGTACATCCAGGCGCGGCCGGACTTCTCGCGGCTCAGCCAGCCCTTGCGGTACAGGATGTCGGCCACGGTCATCACGGTGGTGTAGGCGACCTTGCGGCGCCGGTTTATGTCGTCGACGACCTCGCGGACGGAGACGGGCCGTTCCCACAGCCACACCCGGTCCATGATCTCGGCCTCCAGCTCTCCCAGCCGGCGTACGCGCATCGCTTTCCGCCTTCCCCCTCGCGAGCGGCTCATCGTACGGGCCGCCCCGGCACCGGTGGCATACCCCGGCCCGGTACGCGGGCCCCGGGCGGGCACGGAAAGGCCGACCGCCCCTCCACGAACCGCTTCGTGTGGAGGGGCGGTCGGCGTACCGGCCGGGTTTATGCGCGGATCAGCCGGGCGACGGCCCGGATGGCCTCGTCCACCTTGGCCTTCGCCGCGTCCCCGCCCTCGGCGATGGCCTCGGTGGCGCAGGAGCCCAGGTGCCCGTCGAGCAGGGTCACGGCACAGGACTGGAGCCATCAGTTGCGGCGGCCCGGAAGCCGCGCAGCCGCAGGCTGTTGCCGCCTGGCCGGCGACGGGGAGCCCGCCCGATCTCGCCGTACCGGAACCAGGGCCGTCGCAAAGTCCCGTGACCTCGTGAGCGTGCTGGTCAGGACCGATTCGGCCTGAACGCTGCCAGGGCCAGGGAGCGATTCCGCGGACCGGCACTGACGGCACGGCGATGAGCGGTCAGGCGGAGGACCGACGGTCAGCGCGCCCACCCTTCGCGGCGATAGGAGTCCAGCTTCGCCGACGTGAGGGTGCGGAGGTTGGCCAGGCAGCCGTAGTGGGCGGCAATGGCGACGGCGCAGCGGACAACGTCGAGGACCTCCTTGGTGAGGTGGTCGGGGTCAGGCTCGCCGTGGGCTTCGCGTTTGCGGCCCATGCCCTCCATGTGGTTGACCTGTTGGGCCAGTTCACCGGCCTCTTCGGCCAGGCGGGAGACCAGGTGGAAGGCGTCGTTGTGGCGCGGGAAGCGTTCGACGGCTCCGGCGGTCAGGGCCGCCAGGTCGTCGAGCCAGTCGTTCCGGGAATGGTGCAGGTCGTTCCGGGAATCGTGCAGGTCGTTTCGGGGGTCGTGCAGGTCGTTTCGGGGGTCGTGCACGTCTGCTCCACTGGTGTCGGTCACGGGATTCGCGGGGCGCTGCCGGTGACGCGCCGCAGTGCCTGGTGGACGAGTGCCTTTTCGCCGTCGAGTGCGGGGCGGGTCCTGGGCAGCACGCGTTCGGTGAGGGAGTCCAGCCGGCGTAGCTCCTCGCGCAGTACGGCGGGGTCGTCGCAGTTCTTTCTGAACTGATGGTCCGTCAAGGTACTCCAGCAAAGCCGGACGAGGCGCTGGTCCGAGTACCGGACGGTACGGGATTCGCGTCCTTCGAAGCCCCAGTGGGCGTACTCGCCGGGCCCGGAGTGGACGAGGAAGAGGGGGGCGGACGAGGCGTCCACCCCCATCGCACTCTCGTTGAACTCGCTCACCAGGACGAACCCGGTGTACATCGGCCTGTCGATCCCGCCCTGGAACATCTCGTGGATGTTGGTGCCCTTCACGAAGACGCAGTCCGCCGCGTCCAGTTGCCCGGCCAGTTCGGGGGAGAGCTTGCGCAGGTTGGCCGTGGCCATGGTCGGGCCGAAGCGGCAGACGTCCGAGGCCTGCAGCGCCCCTCCTACGCCCAGCGCCTGCAGGCTGGGAGTGGCGAGCAGCCGGAGCAGCAGGCCGGTGTCGGCGTCCGTGTAGCAGGGCAGGGACTTGGGCACCATGGTGATTTCCAGCTGGGGGTTGGCTTCCTTCAAGCGGGTGAGCAGGAGGAGGTCGATCACCGTCTCGGCGCAGTCGTCGAAGAACCACACAAGCCGTCTCGGACCGTCGAGTACCTCGCTCGCGAACTCCGCCCAGTGGTCCACCTGGAGGGGCCGTTCGGCCAGCGCCCGGTACCTGGGCCACAGCTTCCGCGCGGTGGCCACGGGAGTGGCCGACGCGTCGATGGGCAGGCGCGCGCCCGGGCCGGGCGCACGTGCTTTCTGCTCCGCCCCGAGCAGGCCGGCCGCCAGGCTGTACCGCAGCAGGCGCGACAGGTCGGTTCCGCACCGCTCCAGGACGAGCGGGGCGAGCGCCACGGCGACGCTCACCCCGCGATCGGCGTACCGCAGGTGGGTGGCGACCGGCGCGCGGACATCACCGAGCACGCAGTGGGCGATCACCCGGTCCACTACGGACGGCAGTTCCTGGTTGCTCAGCGAGTTGGCCGGAGAGTCGCTCGCGGATCGTGTCGCGGGCGATTCCTCCCAGGTGTGGTCCAGCAGTCGAAGCGTCTGGTCCCGGCAGAACGCGGCAACCGCCGGGTCAGTGACGGCGCTGCGCCCTGCCGGGGCGGCGATCCGGGCCAGCTTGTCCGCGATCAGCCGGGAAAGCCAGGGGTCGAACGCGCGCTCAGAGGGGTGCAGCAGGACCTGCCCCGTCATCCGCTCGGCGACGGTGAAGCCGTCCGGCACGAAGTCCGGGCGGGTCAGCAGCCGACTGCCTGCCGCGCTTCCCCGGGAGTCGTCGCAGAGAAGGCGCCGCACGTGCCGTTCGTCGGTGAGGTCGAGGGGACACAGGCCGACCTGTAGCGCGTTCACCGGTGCTCGCCCTTCAGCAAGTCCGGTCCTCGGGGTCGAGGACGGCCAGGCCCGCTGGGGAGAGCTCGACCTTCATGCCGTCACGCAGCCACTTCCCGGCGCCGGGTGCCACGATCGCCGGCACGCCGCGCTCGCGCAGCACGATGGCCGTGTGGCAGAGCAGATTGCCGCGTTCGAAGACGAAGCCCGAGGCGAGGTCCACCAGGGGGATGAGCCCGGCTGAGGGGTACTCGGCGACGACGATCACACCGTTCTTCTGCCGGATGGCATCGACGGCGGCGGTGATGCGGTCGTCCGACAGCACTGCGGGGTTGTCCATGCCGAAGCCGACCACACTGACTTCCAATGCCCGTGCCGCTTCGTCGAGTTCGGAGAGGTCCGGCAGGGCGAGCACCGTGCCCGCGGCGATCCCGGTGGAGATGACCCTCCCGACATCGGCCGTGCGCGCCTCCAGACCGCGGCCCTCAAGGCTGACGTCGCGGATCATCGCCCGGCCGTCGGCGGTGTACCACTCCAGCCGGGCCTCGCCCAGGGCGCCGCACAGGTCGCGGGTGATCCGGGCGATGTCGAGGACCTCGCCGTCGGCACGGTCGAAGGTGTATGGGGCGGTGTCCTCGGGGCGCCACCACCAGCCCTCACCGGGCTCGATGTGACAACGACGGCTGAATTCCGCGATGTTCACGCGGACGATGGGTCCGCCGGGGGCGATGGTGAAGACCGACGGGACGAGGCCGCCTTCCTTGATGCCGGGCAGGCCGGCGGGGAAAGCCTCGACGATGACGGTTCCGTCGCCGAGCAGTGCGGAGAAGCCGGAGGCCTCCGCGGGGACGATCTCGCCGATGTGCGCGGCGCTGAACGCGGGGTCGGACAGGGCGTTGCGCTCGCGTCCGCGCAGCAGGTGGTCGGCCAGGTCGGCCAGCTTCGCGACGGTTCCGGTGCCGCGGCCACCCCAGTTGATCTGGACGAACTCGGTGCGCAGGTAGCCGGCCAGGTCGTCGGCGAGCCGGCGGACGTCCTGCTCCCCGTAGACGATGTACGCCTCGCGGTAGGTCTCCACGCCGACGGCCGCACACTGCCTGCGCAGCCAGATGTGCTTCTGCAGCGCGCCCTCGAAACGGGCGCGACAGTTGCCGAGGTCGACGTCGTACAGGCCGCTGACGTCGGAATCCGGCCACCAGCCGCCGGTCACCTTGGCGGGCGTCCGGCCGTGGGTGATGGGTCGGGCCTGGAGCGTGTGCAACAGGCCCTCGTTCCACACCCACTCCACGTCGAGCGGCAGACCGAAGAGCTGTTCGCTGCGCTTGGCCAGCGAGAGCAACTCCTCGCGCAGACCGTCGGGCAGAGCATCCGGCAGACCGTCGGGCAGCGCGGCCTCGTCCGACAGGAGGAGCCGGTTCGTCGGACCCTCGCCCGAGGTGGAGTCGGTCGCACTGCCCCACGCGAAGTCGGTGACCGGGCCGCCGTCGCTCGTGAACAGGTCCTTGGTGAACAGCACACCGTGTGCCTGCGGCTGCACCCAGGTCTGCAGGAACGCGGCGTACTCCTGCGGCAATTGGCCGCGCGAGTAGGAGTAGCAGCGGGCCGAGTACAGCGCCGCCCAGCAGCGGGCGAGTGAGGACAGTACCTCCGGCACCGTGTGCAGTGGCCCCTCGGAGTGGAACACTCCGGCATAGGACTGCCCTGCGCCGTCCTCGACGGGTACGGACGAGCGCACCATGACGGGCCCCTGGTCGAGGAGCGACTGCGCCGCGGCGCTTGCCTCCTCGACCAGGTCCGCCGGCCACGGCGACTGGATGACGGCCCGTCGGATGAGTTCCAGCGCGCGGCCGGTACCGGTGGGGACGGCGCTCAGATCCCGCAGGTTCTGCTCGACGGTGTCGCCGATCCCGGTACGGGACATGACGTCCTGGAACCAGGCCGAGGTCACGCAGACGCCGTCCGGGACCCGGAAGCCGGCGCGGTGCAGACGTGCCAGGGCCTGCGCCTTCGCGCCGGTCAGCAGCACGGGATGCTCGTCGGCCCGGTACAGCGGGACGACTCGGATGTCGTTCACTTGATTCCTGTTCCTTGATGCTTCCGGCTGCCATGACGGCGACTCATACCTTGAGTCGGACAGTAGGTCAGACCCAGGGTCGGACAGCGGGTCAGGCGGCGCGCAGGTCGACCCGGAGCGGGGCGCCGCCCTCCCCGGTCGCCTCGTAGACCTTGAACTCGTACATGTCAATGACGCGGACGGCCCCGTCAGGGTAGATGCCGTACTGGTGGTGGGAGCGGGTCTGCGCGGTGTCCTTGAAGCGCTTGCCGCCCTCGCCCTTGATGCTGATCGCGTTCACCACGGGGCTGTCGCCGACGTACGAGCCGAGGTCGTAGATGTCCTTCGCCGAGATGCGGCGCGGATCGGCCAACGCCTTCTGCGCCGCGCCGGCGTCCAGACCGGCCAAGTCCATGGCCCGGGCCATGAATTCCAGTGCCTCCTCGCGCCGGTCCGCCGTCGACTTCAGATTGATCCGGAAGCGCAGGCCGTCGGGGTCCTCCATCCGCGTCGAGCCCAGGTCCCACAGCGGCGCGAGCACCGAGATGTCATCGGCGATGTTCTGCAGGTAACGCTCGCTGCCCCAGCCCTGGTCGCAGGGAGTGATGGTCAGTTTGGCCTGTGAGAGCACGTCGGGCCGGGCGGCGATCTGGCGCAGCGCGGTCCGGGCGAAGCGCTTTCCCTCGCTGCCGTTGGTCACCAGGTAGAGTCCCTGCCCCAGGTGTTCACGCCAGATCCGGGCGACGTCGAAGGTGTTCCGCGTGGTCTCGCCGTCCCTGACGTGGTAGTCGAGCGGGTCGCTGATCCGCCAGGAGACGATGCTGCGCTTGGGGGAGATGCCCCGGTCCCGGAAGGCTTCGCCGACGTCCCGGACCAGCCGGGTCAGGGTCGCGAACGGGGTCATCTGCACGGGTGAGGTGTCGCCGAAGGCCGGGCAGTGCGTGCAGTTGCGGCGGCAGTGGTCATTCGCGTGGATGAAGCCCAGGTTGTCCAGGATCTCGTCCAGCAGACCTTGTTCAACCAGGGGGGACAGCGATGGATAGGCCATGGGGGTTGCTCCTGTCATTGCGACACGGGTAGGGGGTGGGGCAGGCCCGGGGGGCCGGTGAGTTCGAGCCGGCGGTATCCGCCCGTCGGGAGATGGGCCCGGTGGGACTGCCATGTCTCGATGAGGTCCCAACCTCGCAGCCAGGCGGTTAGGACGGTGAGGGTGACCGCGTGCGAGACCACGAGTGCCGGGCGGCCGTCCGCAATCAGTCGCTCCAGCAGGGGGGTTGCCCGGGCCTGTACGTCGGCCAGGCTCTCCCCGCCGGGGAGCCTGCGCAGCGGGTCCTGCTGCCAGCGGGTGTACTCGGCGTCGCCCGAGGGGCCGGAGAGCGTGGAACGGCCGCGCAGCAGGCCCCAGTCCAGCTCCCGCAGGCCTGGCTGCGGGGTGACCGGCAGCTCCGGGGCGATCAGATCACGGAGGAGGCGGGCGGTCTGCAGGGTCCGTTCCGCGTCACTGGCGTGGATGGCGGTCGGGTGGAACCCGGAGTCGGCGATCTGCCGCCCGGTGCACCGGGCTTGCTCGATGCCGGTCCGGTCCAGCGGTACGGCGGGGGAGAGGGGGAAGCGGTGGAGCGCGTTGGACTCGGTGCGTCCGTGTCGGGCGAGGATCAGCTGCACGGTCCGGCCTCCGGCTGCCCCGTGTCGACGCCGGCAAGGGCGGCGGTGAGGGCGGGAGTGGAAGTGGTGGTGGCGGCGGGGATGACGGCACCGGTGACGGCAGCGGAGGCGGCGAACGCCGGCAGGGCTCCCCGGTGGACCAGGTGGGCGTGTATCTCCTCGGCGACCAGGTCGGCAGGGCCGGAAGCATCGAACCGGGCCATGTCGACGCCGGCTCGGGCGAGTTCGGCCAGGCCGGGGAGGGTCTCGTCGGTATAGACGCCCGCCTTGCCCGCCATCCGGGAGAGCTGCCGCTGCGTGGGAGGCCACTCCCCTCGGGAGGCAGCCCGGGTGATCTGGCGCTCCAGGGAGGCCGCCAGGACGTCCCCTGGAAGCTGGAGGTGAAGGACTATCAGCTCGGCAAGCGGCACGGCGCCGGCGAGCAGGATGCGCGCCTGTTGCCGTCCCCGCGGCACGCTGTCCAGCACCACCGGCCCGTCGGCGGCCGCCCTGGCCACCAACTCGACCAGGACCTCGTCGAGTTCCGTGGGCATCAGCGCACCCCGGTCGGCGGACTCGTGCGCGGCGCGGCGTACGGCGGCCACCTGGGCCGCCTCCTGCCGGGTCAACCGCTCGTGCAGCGCAGGGTCGCCGCGTAGTAGTGCAGGGACCGAGGCGCACAGCACCGGGGTTCCCCGGGACCGGCCCAGGGCGACGACCAGACGCGCCGCCTGGGTGGACTTCCCCGACCCCGGTGGGCCGACCAGGCTCAAGACGTTCGCTCTGCTCATGGGGTGGTTCTCCGTGGTGGGGACGGTCGGACGGTTCCGGAACGGGGGCTGCCGTGGGGGCTGCCGCGTGGCTGCAGCGCGCCTTCAGCGGAGGTTGAGCGTTCCGGTACGGACCTGATGACGAAGGGATCCGGTGAGCGCCAAGTAGCCCACCGCTCCCCAGAGGAGGAGCACTGCGAATTCCGCGAACACCTCGCCTGCCGGGACCGTGCCATGGGCGACGAGCGCACGGATCGCCTGGAGGCCGTGTGCGGCAGGCACTACGGAGGCGATCGCTCCGACGACTCCGCCACGCGGGAGTGGGGTGTTCACCCCGGCGAGCGTCATCAGCAGGATTGTCGTACCGGCCGTCAGGTACATCCGGCTCTCCGGCCAGCGGAGGCTGATCCCCGCCAGTGCCAGCGCGAGGCTGTAGCCGCTCAGGGTGATCAGTACCTGGAGGAGGAAGCAGACCAGCAGCACGGGCGGGCTCACTTCGACGTCCGCCAGCCAGCGCAGGACGAACAGGGCGATGCAGGAGGTGACGATGCCGTCGGCGGCCCAGTAGAGCCCGCGCGCCAGCAGCACGGGGAACGGTCCGTTGCGGCTGAGCAGCAGAAACTGCAAGGTGCCGCCACGGCGTTCGCCGACACTGGAGGAGACCACTCCGAAGGCGCCGAGGGGCCCCAGGACCACCGCATTGCCCAGCGCCATGTACCGCTGGGTGTCGGCCGAGCCGATCGCCCAGCCAACCATGGAGAAGAACAGCACCTGGCAGAGCAGCCGCGCCAGCCAGCCGAACAGCCAGGAGCGCCAGGTGTAGAGAGCCCGGTAGTCCTGATAGCTGCTCAGCAGCCCGTAGCCGATCTGACGGATCAGCGCTTCGGCCTTACGCATAGAGTCGGGCCTCCCCGTGACGGGCTCGCGACAGCGCGCGGCGCAGCAGGGCCGCTCCCGCGACCAGCTGCAGGACGGTCAGGAGCAGCAGGAGCGAGAGGTCCTTCCAGTGGCTCCCGGAGGATCCGGCCATCGCCGCGCGCAGCAGCTGCGCGCCGTACGAGAGGAAGAACAGCTGGGTGAGTTGTCGGACCGGTACCGGCAGCGCGGCCGCCGGCAGGATCAGCCCGCCGAGGATGTAGAACGGGTAGGTCAGGGCGTTCCGCAGGTTGCGCCCACCAGGCATGAGGATCATCAACGCGCTGACCATCAGCGCGAAGCCGGCGGTGCCGACGACCAGTAGCAGGGAGGCCGTCAGCGCCAGGAGCGGCCGGTGGACGGGGAGCGCGAAACCGAAGCCGATCCGGCCGATCGCGATCACTTCGACCAGCACCGGCAGGCTCAGCGCGGTGGTCGTGCAGACCCTGACCGTCAGCGCGCGCACGTAGGCGTCCGGGGTGAGCAGGGCCGGCTCCAGGGTGCCGTCCCAGCGGTCATCGTCCACGACCTCCGCCGCGACGAACATGGCCTGCGACCACATGCTCATGACGAACGCGGTGAGAGCCACGGTGGCCGACAGTCCGGGCGCCCCGTACCCGTGCAGGGTGGTGAAGAAGACGACCGAGTAGAACGGGACGATGACCAGCGTGGCCAGAAGGCGCGGAGAGCGGATCAGGAGCAGCCACTGCAGTTGCACGAAGGCAGTCATCAGAGGGCGAACTCCCGGTCCTCGATGATGGTGCGGTAAACCTCGGTCAGGGAGGGTGCGGCCACTGACAGCTCGTGGACACCGGCGGCGGTGAGGGCCTGGAGCACCGCGGCGATCGCGCCGTCGCCGTCGGCCCGAAGGGTCAACAGCCCGTCCGGCGTCGACTCCTGGACGCTCACTCCGGCGATCGCTGCAATGCTCAGGGCGAGCTGCGCCGCGACGCCGGCGGCTGTCACGGTGCGGCCTGTACCGATGGCGCGGAGGAGGTCCTCGGTTGTCCCCTCCTGCAGGATCCGGCCGTGGTCGATCAGGGCGATCCGCGAGCAGAGGGACTGCGCCTCCTGCATGTCATGGGTGGCGAGCAGGATGGTCGAACCACTGTCACGGAGCTCTTCGACGAGTCCGCGGAAGCCCTGCGCGGCATGCGGGTCCATGCCGCTGGTCGGCTCGTCCATGATCAGCAGGCGGGGGCTGCGGAGCAGGGCTCTGGCCAGGTGGACGCGCTGGACCATGCCGCGCGAGTACGTCTGTATCTGGTCGTCAGCACGCGCACTCAGGCCCAGCCGCTCCAGCAGCTGGTCGGCGCGGCTGCGGCAGGCCTTTCCCGGCAGTCCCTGCATCGCGCCCCAGTAGCGCAGATTCTGACGGGCAGTCAGTCGATTGTACAGACCCCGCTCGCCACCGAGCACCAGCCCGATGCGTTCCCGCACCTGACGTGCGTCGTGGACCACGTCGAGGCCGTCGACCCGGGCGATGCCACCGGTGGGGAGCAGCAGTGTCGTCAGGATCCGTGAGAGCGTCGTCTTTCCGGCACCGTTGGGCCCAAGGAGACCGACGACTTCTCCTTCCCGTGCGTGCAGGGTGACCCCGTCGAGCGCGGTGACCTCGTTGCCCTTGCGGTTGCGGAAGCGGCGGGTGAGGGCTTCGACCTGAAGCATGTCCGCGCTCATGCCCGTGCCACCGCCTGGTTGTTCTCCTCCGCCGCGAGCGCTTCGAGCGCCGCCTCGTAGGTACCGGGGTCGACCAGCTCCGAGGCCACCAGGAGGAAGTCCCCGACGGGGCAGCGCAGCAGGACGTCGTCGCCGAGGAGGCGGAGCTGTACTGCGTCGCCGTCTCGCGGGGCCAAGTCCGGGTTCAGCCGCAGGCCGTACAGCGGCCGACCGTCCTCCAGGCACTGTCGCGCGCTCGGCTCGGTCTGTGCTGTGGCTGTTGGCGTGGCGGCGGTTTGCGCGGGCTGGGCATTGCGCAGGGCCTCCTCGCGTGCGGCCTCCTCGCGCGCGGCGGCGTCGGTGAGCAGCGGCAGCAGCAGTTCGTTCCGCGGACTGGTCAACTCCACGGCGCTGCGCAGCGCCTGGCTCAGCAGGAGCAGTTCCGGAGCCAGCCGGTAGGCGTCCGCTGCCGAGACCAGTGCTTCCGGGGGCGGGCAGTGCGGGCTGTCGAGCGTGAAGGCCAGGTCGAGGACGTCCTTGACGGTGAAGGGGCGGTCGAATCGCTCGTCGGCGATCGCCAGCAGATCGGAGGTGACCTGGTCCTGCGGGGGTCGCACCCGCATCGGCGCGGCCCCGGCGCGCTCGGGGTAGGCGAAGGTCACCAGTTCGACACGGTGGTCGGGGTCGAGGACCGGGTCCTCCGCGGACCATCGCAGTACGACGACCCAGTGCGCTCCGGCGCCCTGGCCGATGAGCGTGATGTCGACGTCGTTCACCGGCCGGGTGCGGAAGACCTCGTGCACGGCGTGCCACAGGGCGGACTCGCCCGGCAGGTAGACGTCGAGGTCGCCGCTGGGGCGCAGGACCGCGGGCGGGTAGTGCTGTGCCAGCGCCGGCCCCTTGAGGACGCGGGCTCCGGGAACGGCGGCCGTCAGCTGGGCGGCGAGGGTGCGGTAGTCGTCCGTCCGTACCCGCATCCGGCGCAGTTCGTCCGACGACCCGCTGCCCAACGCCTCGCCCTGCCCGGTGGCAACGGAGAGGACCAGCGGGGCCAGGTGGCCGCGCTGGGTACGGGCGGCCCGGACCAGGTCACGGAGCGGCTCCTGCGGATCCATGCCGAGCGCCGTGTAGAGCAGGTCCAAGGTGAGCGGCGGCGGCGACGCGGGGGGAGAGTCGGACATGCGCGTCCCTTCGTGACGTGGCATCAGGCATGACGGAGCTTCGGATGTGACAGGGCTTCATGGGGGGCACGGCTCGGACGGCCTGGTCGGCCGCGGCGTTGAACTCAGGCGAGCGATAGGTGCCGGTAGCCGAAGGCCGGCTGCCAACCCTGGCTCACCAGCCCGGCGACGATCCGCGCTCCGCTGTCCGCTCCGGTGCCGGGGAGCGGGTGACTGACGTGGCCGACCAGCGGGAGGCCGGTCGTCCCGGCCAGTTCCGCACAGGCCCGCACCAGTGCTCGGGTGGCGGCCGACCGGTGCGCGTCGGAATCGACGAGGATGTCGATGAGCTCAAGGAACTCGGTATCGCTGGGGTCGTCGTAGCCGTCGCGGCGCACCGTGGCGTGGCCGATCGCCACCCCGTCCAGCCAGGCGACGAACGAGGTGCGCTCCGCACCGGCCAGTAGCGTGCGGGCCGCGTCCAGTGCCACGGAAGGATCGGGCCGCCCCCCTTGGACCGACGCTCCGTCACTGATCGCCCGCGCCATCCACTCCTCGACCAGGGGGGCGCAGTCGTCGTCGACTTCGGTCACCCGCAGAATCGTTGGCTCCGCCACGTCAGCCGCCGGCCCGTCCGGCTCGGCCGCATACCGCACGTAGGTGAGGAACGGGCTCAGCCTCGCGTCGACCTCGCCCCCCGGCAGGACGCGCACCAGCAGGCTCGTGCACTCCGGGTACCGTGCTCGGAGCACCGGCAGGAGCGGAGAGAGGTCGGCCAGGAGCGCCTGGTCCGCGTACTCGACGAGGCAGCGGGTCTCGTCGGCGACCGGATCGTGGTACGAACCGGCGACACAGTCCTGCCCCTGGACCCGCAGCAGCATCCCGGCCGGGCCGACGGCGTCGAGGAAGGCAGGTGCGACAGCGAAGGAGGTCATGCTCCCTCCGGGCTTGCCACGACCAGGAGTTCGTCGGAGAGCCGGGCCGCGGCTGCGGCGACCTCCTCGCCGGTCGTCGCCAGCACCGCCTGGATGTGCTGCTCCGGATCCCACGGCCCGGGCAGCGCGCAACGCTGGTTCGCCAGGGTGATCGCGTGCTCCAGCGGGTCCTCCGCCTCCCGCACGGCCTCCATCACCGCCAGCCGGCGGGCCGCGGCCAGCGACCTCTCCAGCGGCCCCTTGTTCGCGACCTCGGACAGGGCGCTGCGGAATTCCTCCAGGACGCGCGGGGCGTTCTCGGGTTCGGCGCCGGCGAGGAAGCGCCAGGCGCCCGTGTCGCTGTAGCTGCGGGACCAGGAACGGAACATGTAGGCGAGGGCGTTCTCCCCGCGGAGCCGCTGGTAGAGCGGGGAGGCGGCACTCGAACCGAGGAGATGGCCCAGCACGACGGAGGCGAACCGCTCCCGGTCCGCGAGCCGCGGGGCCCGTCCGCCGGCAACCAGCCAGCAGAACTCGTCGGGCCAGGACGGGTCGGTCCGCTGCGAAACGAGGGGCAGCGCAGGCGGTTCGACCACTGGGCCGCCGGACGTCAGTGGTGCGACCGCGGCCGAGGCCAGCGCCGAGTTGCCGAGCGTGGCGCGAAGAGCTTCCGGATCTATTCCGCCGACTGCGGAGAAGGCCATGGGGCGTGTCGTCGTCGCCCTCCGGTGCGACTCCTCGACAATGTTCAGGGACAATTCCCGGACGCTCTCCTCGGTGCCACCGGAAGGCTGCGAAAGGGGGTGCCCCCGGAAGAGCTCGGCGAGGAACCTCTCCTGGACGATGTCACTCGGGTCGGCTGCTGCGGCGGCCAATTCCGTAAGCACGACGCGGCGCTCGGAATCGAATATCTTGTCGTCGATTTCCGGATGGAGTACCGCCTGCGTCATCCACTGCGCAACGGCACAGGCATCCTCGTTCATCACCTGGGCAAAGAACAGGAGAGATTCGGGCCCGGTGGAAGCATTGCATTCACCGCCGAGGCCTTCGATGCGCTCGGCCAGCGAGGCGCCACCGTCCAGCGGAGCGGACATCAGCAAGTGCTCCATCAGGTGGGCCGCGCCCGAGCCCTCCGGCGAGTCGTGCCGCCCGCCGAACGCGATGGAGAAGCAGAGGGACGTCGTACGCCGCGCTGAATCAGCCCCGATCAGGACCGGAACGCCGTGGCCTTCCTCAGTGACTCTCATGTACGGATCCACTTCTCCTGAATTACCGGCGCGATTTCACGCCGCGATGTTCCGACTTCCGGCAGTACGAGTTGGGGACGGTGTGCCGCGGGTACGGGACCCGCGGCACACCGGTCAATCACTTACCGGCGCGCACCCGGATCTTGTCGAGGCGAGGGCGCAGGCTGACGGCGTGGTGACGAACCATGAGAAATTCCTCCGGTTTCTAGCTCTGAAATGGATTCCGGTGGAACAGTTGTTACCTGACTGTTCAACCGGGTTCAAATGCAACCACCCTGGTCCTTGAGCGAACAATGTCCGAACGGGCAGGGTCGAGGGCAGGGCAGGGCCGTTGCGAAGCCCCGTGATCTTGTGAGAGCGCCGGTCAGGCGGGCAAGGAGGTGGGCGGCGGGCGTCTGGCCGTGCCGGGAGCCGCGGGCGGCCTTGCCGTCCACGGCCACCGAGTTGGCGCCGCCGGGATCGGCGCCGGTCAGGTCGGCCAGGCCACCGGGACAGACCAGGTTGCCGCCCCGTCGAATCGTGGCGGCACTCGGTGCGACACACACCCCGAACACGCCGACCGTGCGGGCACCGAGGCGGGTCAGGGCGTGCTGCGGTGCGCTCGCGGCCCACTGGCCGATCGCCGCGTACGAGCGCGCGCCGGCGACCACCGCCGGCGCGGCAAGCAGCAGCACTGTCACGAACGGGTGACGCACACCGCGCCGTCGACGCGGATCGGGCAGCACCCGCAGCCGCTCCATCAGCGAGAGTCCCGCCACGCCATCCAGAGCGGGTGACTTGACGAGGCAGGCGGTGGCGGACCGGCGGCAGCTCGAAACTCCGTTGGTCCAGGGCGACTTGGCAAGGTCGCCCCGTGCAACCGGAGTTTCGTTGCGTTCGTGATGGGCTAGGGGGTGTCTGACGGATGTCCGTGGGGAAGGAGCGGCGTCCGGTGCGTGCTCTCGGCGTGCCGACCGGAAGCCCGCGTACTGGACGTACTTGGGCTTTCGGTCGGTGCGGCGAGAGTGCGTGCCGGGCGTCGCGACGCCGCGGATATCCGTCAGACACCCCCTAGCCCAGCCCCCTCGCGCTGCTGTGGCCTGCAGACTCGCGTGATCAACGGGACTTTGAAACGCCCCTGATGCCGGTCCTGAGCCCGCACGGGCCCAGAATGGCGGGCAATTCGGGTGGTCGGGCAGCCGGGTTGGGTCCGCTACGCGGGCCCCGGGCGGGCACGGAAAAGCCGACCGCCCCTCCACGAACTGCCGTGTGTGGAGGGGCGGTCGGCGCACCGGCCGGGTTTATGCGCGGATCAGCCGGGCGATGGCCCGGGTGGCCTCGCCCACCTTGGCCTTCGCCGCGTCCCCGCCCTCGGCGATGGCCTCGGTGACGCACGAGCCCAGGTGTTCGTCGAGCAGGGTCACGGCACAGGACTGGAGCGCGGCGTTGACGGCGGACACCTGGGTGAGCACGTCGATGCAGTAGACGTCCTCTGCGACCATCCGCTGCACGCCGCGGACCTGGCCCTCGATCCGCCGCAGGCGTCTGATGACGTCTTCCTTGTGTGGTTCGTAACCGGCCACGGGAGCTCCTCAGTTGGCGGCGGCCCGGAAGCCGCGCAGACGCAGGCTGTTGCCGACGACGAAGACCGAGGAGAAGGCCATGGCCGCTCCGGCGATCATCGGGTTGAGCAGTCCGGCCGCGGCGAGCGGCAGGGCGGCCACGTTGTAGGCGAAGGCCCAGAACAGGTTCGAGCGGATGGTGCCGAGCGTCTTGCGGGCGAGCCGGATCGCGTCGGCCGCGGCCCGCAGGTCACCCCGTACGAGGGTCAGGTCGCCGGCCTCGATGGCGGCGTCGGTGCCGGTGCCCATGGCCAGGCCCAGGTCGGCCTGGGCGAGCGCGGCCGCGTCGTTGACGCCGTCGCCCACCATCGCGACGCTGCGGCCCTCGGACTGCAGCCGCTTCACGACGTCGACCTTGTCCTGCGGCATGACCTCGGCGATGACCTCGTCGATGCCGACCTCGGCCGCGACGGACTCCGCGACGGCCTTGTTGTCGCCGGTCAGCAGGATCGGGGTGAGGCCCAGGGCGCGCAGCCGGCGGATCGCCTCGGCGCTGGTGTCCTTGACGGCGTCCGCGACCTCCAGGACCGCCCGCGCCTCACCGTCCCAGGCCACCGCGATGGCGGTGCGCCCGGCGCCCTCCGCCGCGGCCTTGGCGTGCTCCAGGTGAGGGGGCAGCGCCATCGCCCACTCGGCGAGCAGCTTCTCGCGGCCCACCAGGACCGCGTGCCCGTCGACGACGCCCTGGACGCCGAGGCCGGGGATGTTGGCGAAGTCCTCGGGGGTGGGCAGGGAGCCGACCCGGGCGGCCGCGCCGGTCGCGACGGCCTGGGCGATCGGGTGCTCGGAGGAGTGCTCCAGCGCGCCCGCCAGGCGCAGCACGTCGTTCTCGGCGACGCCCTCCGCGGTGTGCACGGCGAGCAGGGTCATCCGGCCGGTGGTGACGGTGCCGGTCTTGTCGAGCACGATGGTGTCGACCTTGCGCGTGGTCTCCAGGATCTCGGGTCCCTTGATCAGGATGCCGAGCTGGGCGCCGCGGCCGGTGCCGACCATCAGGGCGGTGGGGGTGGCCAGGCCCAGGGCGCAGGGGCAGGCGATGATCAGTACGGCGACGGCGGCGGTGAAGGAGGCCGCGAGGCCGGAACCGGTGCCGAGCCAGAAGCCGAGGGTGGCCAGGGCGAGGCCGATCACGACCGGGACGAACACGGCGGAGATCTTGTCGGCGAGGCGCTGCGCGGCGGCCTTGCCGTTCTGCGCGTCCTCCACCATCTTGGCCATCCGCGCCAGTTGGGTGTCGGCGCCGACCCGGGTGGCCTCGACGACCAGGCGGCCGCCCGCGTTGAGGGTGGCACCGGTGACGGAGTCCCCGACGGAGACCTCGACCGGGACGGACTCGCCGGTGAGCATGGAGGCGTCCACGGCGGAGGAGCCCTCGACCACGGTGCCGTCGGTGGCGATCTTCTCGCCGGGGCGGACCAGGAAGCGCATGCCGGCCTGGAGTTCGGCCGTCGGCACGGTGACCTCGTGGCCGTCGCGGAGCACCGTGACCTCCTTGGCGCCCAGTTCGAGCAGCGCCTTGAGGGCCGCGCCGGCCTTGCGCTTGGAGCGGGCCTCGAAGTACCGGCCGGCGAGGATGAAGGCGGTGACGCCGGCGGCGGCCTCCAGGTAGATGTTCCCGGCGCCGTCGCTGCGGGCGATGGTGAACTCGAAGGCGTGGGTCATGCCGGGCGTGCCCGCGGTGCCGAAGAACAGGGCCCACAGCGACCAGAGGAAGGCGGCAGTCGTGCCCACCGAGATCAGCGTGTCCATGGTGGCCGCGCCGTGCCGGGCGTTGGTCCAGGCGGCACGGTGGAAGGGCCAGGCGGCGTAGGTGACGACGGGGGCGGCCAGGGTCAGCGACAGCCACTGCCAGTAGTCGATCTGCAGGGCCGGGACCATGGCCATCGCGATGACCGGCACGGCCAGGGCGACGGCGGCGGTCAGCCGCTGGCGCAGGGGGCGCAGTTCGTCGGCCTCCTCCGGCTCCTCCCCGGCGCCGGACGGGCCCTGGGCGCGGACGGGGGCCGGCTCCTTGGCGGTGTAGCCGGTGGCCTCGACCGTGGCGATCAGGTCCGCGACGGAGACGTCGGCGTCGAAGGTGACCCTGGCCTTCTCGGTCGCGTAGTTGACGGTGGCCTCGACGCCGTCCATGCGGTTGAGCTTCTTCTCGATGCGGGCCGCGCAGGAGGCACAGGTCATGCCGCCGATGGCGAGCTCGACCTGGGCGGCGCCGGGAGTGATGGTGGTCATGAGGGCTGCTCCTCGTTCGAGCGCGGGGTGGGGGCCGGGGCCCGGTGGTGTACGGACGGGGCCCCGGCGGCCGGTGGGTCGGGGCCGGGCGGTGTGTCAGGCCCGGCCGGTCAGCTCGTAGCCGGCGTCGTCGATCGCGGCGCCGATCGCGGCGTCGTCGGGGGCGCCCGCCGTCGTCACGGTGACCAGGCCGCCGTCCACGTCCACGTCCACGGAGACGACCCCTTCGAGGGCGCCGACGGAGGCGGTGATGGCGGTCCTGCAGTGGCCGCAGCTCATGCCGGACACGCGGTAGGCGGTCGCGGTGCTGTCGACGACGGCCGTGACGGTGGTGGTGCCGGTACCGCAGCTGCCGTCAGGGGTGCAGCAGGAAGACATACGTTTCTCCTTGATCCGTTCGGATACCCACTGGGGGTATCCGGTTTCTGCTCTCAGGTATACCCCCCAGTGGTATCCGGCGCAAGCGTCGGCCCGGCTTGACTTGGTACCCCCCAGGGGTATGGTGAGGTCATGAAACCGCTGGATGCGGCCTTACGTCGTCTACCTCGTACGGGAGAGCAGCCATGAACACCGGAGTGAGGATCGGCGTCTTCGCCGCCGCGCTAGCAGCGACCTTCGGGACCGCGTACGGGGTCGGCGTGGGCGTGGGCCCCGTGGGCGCGCCGGCCGCTGCCGGGCACGCCGCCCACGCGGCGCCGGCCGGCGGGGGAGCCGCCGGACACGCGGAGCACGAGAAGCCCGGCAAGGGCCCGGCGGCCGGCGGGCTCCAGGTCTCCGAGGGCGGCTACACGCTGAGCCTGGAATCCCCGCGCAGGACGTCGGGGCAGGGTGAGCTGCGGTTCTCCGTCAAGGACGCCGCGGGCCGCCCCGTCACCGCCTTCAAGACCGAGCACGGCAAGGAACTGCACTTCATCGTCGCCTCGCGCGACCTCACCGTCTACCGCCACCTCCACCCGGTGAGGGCCGCCGACGGCACCTGGTCGACCCCCGTCGACCTCCCGGCGGCGGGCGCGTACAAGGCCTTCGCCGACTTCACCCCCGCCGCCGAGGGCGCCGGGGGCGTCACCCTCGGCGCGGACCTGTCGGTCGCGGGCGCCTACACCCCCGAGGCGCTGCCCCCGGCGGAGAGGACGGCGGAGGTGGACGGCTACCGGGTCGCCCTGGCCGGCGACCTCGACCCCGGCAAGGCCGGCGAGCTCAGGCTGACCGTCAGCAAGGACGGCAGGCCGGTCACCGACCTGGAGCCGTACCTCGGGGCCTACGGACACCTGGTCGCCCTGCGCGACGGGGACCTGGCCTACCTCCACGTCCACCCCAACGAGGGCGGGCCCGGCCCCGACGTCTCCTTCACCGCCACCGCGCCGAGCAGCGGGACCTACCGGCTCTTCCTGGACTTCCAGCACCAGGGCAAGGTCCGCACCGCGGCCTTCACCGTCCGGGCGGGCGCCGCGCCCGCGTCCCCCGCCGAACCGCCCGCGTCCCCGGCCGCCCCCGCCGCCCCGGCCGCCCCCGAGCAGTCGGACGGGCACTCCCACTGACCGCGCCCGCCCCGGCCCGCTACCGTCGCGGGCCCGGGGCGCCGCGGGTCCGGACCGCCCGGCGGAACACGAAGCCGCCGGCCGTCGTTGCATGGATACCCCCCAGGGAAGGAACCGCCGTGCAGGGGTACAGCGGACACAAGGACGAGGTCCTCAAGCGGCTGCGCCGCATCGAGGGCCAGGTACGCGGCCTCCAGCGCATGGTCGAGGAGGAGACGTACTGCGTCGACGTGCTCACCCAGGTGAGCGCCACCACCAAGGCCCTGCAGTCCTTCGGGCTCGCCATGCTCGAAGACCACCTCCACTCCTGCGTCGCCGACGCCGTCGCGGAAGGCGGGGACGCCGCCCGCGACAAGGTCACGGAGGCCTCGCGCGCCGTCTCGCGCATGGTGCGCGTCTGAATCCGGCGCCCGGCCGCGTCCGACCGCGCACGACCGCGTCCGACCGCGTCCGGACGGCGCTCCGGACGGTCTCTCCCGGTGTCTCCTTCCCGGCCACGCCACAGGCTTCAACGAGAAAATCCTTGATGCCGCACTAGACTGGCGGGTTGTTTGGCGCTGGACCGGAACAACCCGGGCGAACCCGGGCTCCGTCCGGCGACCCGGACGTTTCCGGGAACGAGACGCGAGGGCCCATGACAGCCACACCGGAGCACGGTGAAGTCACCCTGCTCGACGACGACGGGCACACGGACGGGCGTACCGGCGGGCGTACGGACGGGAACACGGACGGGCACCCGTACGAGGAGCCCGGGAAGTCCGCCCGGTTCACCGCGGGCCCCGCGGCCCCGGTCCGCACCCTCGTCGACGTCTTCGAGGCCTCCGTCCGGGCCCACCCCGACGAGCTCGCCCTCGACGACGGAACCACCCGTCTGACCTACCGGGCCCTCGCCGCCGAGGTGGAACGCCGCCGGCGCGCCCTGGACGCGGCCGGAGTGGGCCTCGGCGACCGGGTCGGCGTACGCGTGCCCTCGGGCACCACCGAGCTGTACGCGGGCATCCTCGCCGTCCTCGCCGCGGGCGCCGCCTACGTGCCGGTCGACGCCGAGGACCCCGACGAACGCGCCGAGCTGGTCTTCGGCGAAGCCGGCGTACGGGCCGTACTGGGCGCCGGAGGCCGCATCGACCCCGTCGGAACCCCCGGCGGCGCCGGCGTCCGCGCACCGGCCGCACGGCCCGGACCCGAGCACGACGCCTGGATCATCTTCACCTCCGGCTCCACCGGCCGGCCCAAGGGCGTCGCCGTCAGCCACCGCAGCGCCGCCGCCTTCGTCGACGCCGAAGCCGCCCTGTTCCTCACCGACGAACCGATCGGCCCCGGCGACCGCGTCATGGCCGGACTCTCCGTGGCCTTCGACGCCTCCTGCGAGGAGATGTGGCTCGCCTGGCGCTACGGAGCCTGCCTCGTCCCCGTACCCCGCTCCCAGGTGCGCAGCGGCGCCGACCTCGGCCCCTGGCTGGTGGAGCAGGAGATCACCGTGGTCTCCACCGTGCCGACCCTGGCCGCCCTCTGGGAGCCGGAGACCCTCGACGAGGTCCGGCTGCTGATCTTCGGCGGCGAGGCCTGCCCGCCCGAACTGACCCAGCGCCTGGTCACCGAGGGCCGCGAGGTCTGGAACACCTACGGCCCCACCGAGGCCACCGTCGTCGCCTGCGCCGCGCTCCTGACCGGCGAGGAACCGATCAGAATCGGCCTTCCTCTCGCCGGCTGGGAGCTGGCCGTCGTCGACGGGGCCGGTGAACCGGTGCCCATGGGCGGCAGCGGCCAGCTCGTCATCGGCGGCGTCGGGCTCGCCCGCTACCTCGACCCCGAGAAGGACGCCGAGAAGTACGCCCCGCTGGAATCCCTCGGCTGGCAGCGCGCCTACCGCAGCGGCGACCTCGTCCGCGCCGAACCGGAAGGGCTGGTCTTCCTCGGCCGCGCCGACGAGCAGATCAAACTCGGCGGCCGCCGCATCGAACTCGGCGAGGTCGACGCCGCCCTCCAGGCCCTGCCCGGGGTCGCCGGCGCCGCGGCGGCCGTCCGTACCGCGCGCAGCGGCAACCAGCTGCTCGTCGGCTACCTCGTCACCCAGGACGGCTGGGACCACGCGGCGGCCGTCACCCGGCTGCGCGCCGAACTGCCCGCCGCGCTCGTCCCCCTGCTCGCGCCCGTCACCGAACTGCCGACCCGCACCTCCGGCAAGGTCGACCGCGACGCCCTGCCCTGGCCGCTGCCCGAGCTGGAGACCACCGGGCCGGCGGAGCAGCTGTACGGCACCGAGGCCTGGCTCGCCGAACAGTGGAGCGAGACCCTCGGGGTGGCCGTCACCGGCGCGGCCGACGACTTCTTCGCGATCGGCGGCAACAGCCTCGCCGCGGCGCAGCTCACCACCCGCCTGCGCACCCGCTACCCCAGAGCGGCCGTCCTCGACATCTACCAGCAGCCCGTCCTGCGCAAGCTGGCCCGGCGCCTGGAGAAGTCCGTACGGGACGACGACGCCATCCGCACCATCGCGCCCGTGCCGCGGCGGGCCAAGGCGGTGCAGGCGCTCCTGCTGCTCCCCCTGTTCACCCTGGTCGGAGCCCGCTGGACGGTGGCGCTGCTGGCCCTGGGCAACGTACTGCACCACTTCGGGCCCTATCCGTGGGCGCCGGCCGCCTCGTGGTGGCTCGTCGCCGCCGGTGCGGCCCTGCTCTTCAGCCCGCCGGGGCGCCTCGCGATCGCGGCCGGCGGGGCGCGGCTGCTGCTGCGCGGGGTGAAGGCCGGGCGGTACCCGCGCGGCGGAAGCGTGCACCTGAGGCTGTGGACGGCCGAGCGGCTGGCCGAATGCGCCGGCGCCACCTCGCTCACCGGTTCCTGGCTGGAGCGCTACGCGCGGGCGCTCGGCGCCAAGGTCGGCCCCGAGGTGGACCTGCACTCGCTGCCGCCGGTGACGGGCATGCTCAAGCTCGGCCGCGGCTGCGCCGTGGAATCCGAGGTGGACCTCTGCGGGCACTGGCTGGACGGGGACCGGCTGGAGATCGGCCCGGTCAAGGTCGGTGCCGGCGCGGTGGTCGGCACCCGCAGCATGCTGTTCCCCGGCGCGCGGGTCGGCAAGCGGGCCGAGGTGGCGCCCGGCTCCGCCGTGGCCGGGCAGATCCCGACCGGGCAGCGCTGGGCCGGGGCGCCCGCCGTCAAGCTCGGCCGGGCCAAGCGGAACTGGCCCAAGGAACGCCCGCCGCGCGGGCTGCTCTGGCGGGCCGCCTACGGGGCGGCCGGCTTCGGCCTCACGGCCCTGCCCGTGCTCGCCGCCCTGCCCGCCCTGCTCGTGGCGAGCCGGTTCGTGCCCGCCGACGCCGGGTTCGCGCAGGCGCTGCGCGGGGCCCTGCTCGCCGTGGTTCCCGGGGCACTCGCCTTCGGGTTCGCGTACGCGCTGCTGCTGCTGGTCTCCGTACGCCTGCTCAGCCTCGGACTGCGCAGGGGCACCCACCCCACGCACAGCCGCACCGGCTGGCAGGCCTGGACCGTCACCCAGCTGATGGACCTGGCCCGCGAGACGCTCTTCCCCCTGTACGCCGGGCTGATCACACCGGTGTGGCTGCGGCTCCTCGGCATGAAGATCGGCCGCGGCGCCGAGGTCTCGACCGTGCTCGCCCTGCCCAGCCTGACCACCGTCGGCGAGGGCGCCTTCCTCGCGGACGACACCCTGACCGCCCCCTACGAGCTGGGCGGGGGCTGGATGCGCGTCGGACACTCCGAGATCGGCCGCCGGGCCTTCCTCGGCAACTCCGGGATGACCGCGCCGGGGCGCAGCGTCCCCGACGACGGACTCGTCGGCGTCCTGTCCGCCACCCCGAAGAAGGCCAAGAAGGGCAGCTCCTACCTGGGCCTGCCGCCGGTCAGGCTGCCGCGGTCCGCCGCGGGCGCCGACGACAGCCGCACCTACGACCCGCCCACCCGCCTGCTGTGGGCGCGCGGCCTGGTCGAGCTGTGCCGGCTCGTCCCCGTGTTCTGCTCGGCCGCGCTGGCCGTGCTGACCGCGGCCGCGCTCTGTGCCCTGATCACGGCCCCGGGCCCCGGGCTCCGGCAGGCCGCGCTGCTGTCCGGCGCCGTCCTGCTCGCCGCCGGAGCAGCCGCCTGCGCGGTCTCCGTCGCGGCCAAATGGCTGCTGGTGGGCCGCCACCGCACCGGCGAGCACCCCCTGTGGAGCGGCTTCGTCTGGCGCAACGAACTGGCCGACACCTTCGTCGAGGTCCTGGCCGTGCCCTGGCTCGTCGGATCGGTGCCCGGCACCCCGCTGCTGTCCCTGTGGCTGCGCGGCCTGGGGGCGCGGATCGGGCGCGGAGTGTGGTGCGAGAGCTACTGGCTGCCGGAGACGGACCTGGTGGTCCTCGGCGACGGAGTCACCGTGAACCGGGGCTGCGTCCTGCAGACACACCTCTTCCACGACCGGATCTTGAGGACGGATACTGTGGTCCTCCGCGAGGGCGCCACCCTGGGCCCGGGCGGCATCGTCCTGCCCGGGAGCACGGTCGGGGCCCGGAGCACACTGGGACCCGCCTCGCTCGTGATGGCCGGGGAATCCGTCCCCGCCGACACCCGGTGGCTGGGCAATCCGATCGAGGCGTGGCGGTCCTGAACGGCCGGGCACAGCGGCACAGCGGCACACCGCAGGGAGCAGGGACGGCCATGAACCTCAGCGGCCAGAAGACAGCGGCGTCGGACCCGTACTTTCCGGCCAACGGCGACCCCCGTTACCGCGTGCACCGGTACGAACTCGCTCTGGAGTACCGTCCCGGCCCCAACCGGCTGTCCGGGACGGCCCGGATCAGCGCGATCGCCGGCCGGGCCCCGCTCGCCGAGTTCGCCCTGAACCTGGCCGAGTTCAAGGTGGGCCGCGTCCTGGTCGACGGCCGCGTCCCGCACTACGCCCACCGGGGCGGCAAGCTGCGCATACGGCCCGCCAAGCCCCTGCCCGCCGGCGCCGCCTTCACCGTGGAGGTGCACTGGGCGGGCAACCCCAAGCCCGTGCGCAGCCCCTGGGGCGGCCTCGGCTGGGAGGAACTGACCGACGGCGCGCTCGTGGCCAGCCAGCCCGTCGGCGCGCCCTCCTGGTACCCGTGCAACGACCGGCCCGCCGACAAGGCCTCGTACCACATCTCCGTCAACACGCCCTCCGCCTACACCGTCGTGGCGGGCGGCCGCCTGCTGACCCGGACCACCCGGGCGAGCACCACCACCTGGGTCTACGAGCAGCCGGCACCGACCTCCAGCTACCTGGTCGGCCTCTCCATCGGCCTCTACCAGACGGTGCTGCTCGGCGACCCCGGTCTCGAAGGCGTCGCGCAGACCGCCCACGTACCGGCACACCTGCTGCCGCGGTTCTCCCGCGACTTCGCCCGGCAGCCCGCCATGATGCGCCTCTTCGAGGAACTCTTCGGGCCCTACCCCTTCGGCGAGTACGCCGTCGTCATCGCCGACGAGGAACTCGACGTCCCCGTCGAGGCCCAGGGCCTCTCCCTCTTCGGCGCCAACCACGTCGACGGCGCCCGCGGGTCGGAGCGCCTCATCGCGCACGAACTCGCGCACCAGTGGTTCGGCAACAGCGTCACCATCGCCGACTGGCGGCACATCTGGCTCAACGAGGGCCTCGCGAAGTACGCGGAATGGCTCTGGTCGGAGCGTTCCGGCGGCCGCCCCGCGCACGACCTCGCCGCCACCGCCCACCGGCTGCTCTCCGCTCAGCCACAGGACCTGCGCCTGGCCGACCCGGGCCGCAAGCTGATGTTCGACGACCGCCTCTACCAGCGCGGGGGGCTGACCGTCCATGCGATCCGCTGCGCCCTGGGCGACACCGCGTTCTTCCGCATGCTCCGCGACTGGGCGGGCGTGCACCGCCACGGGGTGGTCACCACCGCCGTGTTCACCGCCCACGTGGCCCGCTACGCCACCGAGCCCCTGGACGACCTCCTCACCGCCTGGCTCCACACCCCCGCGCTCCCGCCCCTCCCGGCGCCCCCCGTCACCCCGGCCCGCCCGCCCTACCCCCCGCATCCGGCCTCGGCGTAGCCACGGGCGGGTGCCGGGGCGCCCGGAGTGCCGATGCGGGTCCGCCGTGCCAGGCTGAAACGGGGAATTCCGCCGGTCGCGGTACGCCGGACCGGCTCCGCAACCCATGGAGGCCGACATGGCCAGTGACGCCAGCAGAGCCCGCGCGGGCCACGAACACCCCCAGCCCTGGCACGCGCCCACGTCCGGCCGCACCCAGGTGGCCGCAGCCCTGATGATCTTCGGCGGCGTGATGGCGCTGCTCGAAGGCATCTCCGCCGCCTCCAGGGACCCGGTGTTCGTCGCGACCCGCCACTACGTGTTCGAGTTCAGCCTGGTGGGCTGGGGGTGGGTGCACATCATCCTCGGTGCCCTGCTCCTCTTCGCGGGCGTCGCCGTGCTCCGAGGGGCCCTGTGGGCCCGCTACTTCGGCGTCACCGTCGCCGGCCTGGGAGCGATCGCCAACTTCCTGTGGCTGCCGTACTACCCGTGGTGGGCCATGGTGCTGATCGCCGTGAACCTCCTCGTCGTCTGGGCCCTCCTCACGGGCGTCCACCACGAGGCGGACGCGGCCCATGCCGCCCGCACCGCCTGACTCATCCGGTCGACAGGACCGTGACGGGGGCCGCGCAGGCCACGGCCGCGACGGCCCCCCGTTCACGGTCCGACCACTCGACGAGCCGCAGACCGTCCCGCCCCGCCTTGAGCGAGGCTTCCGCGCGGACCCACAGCCGGAGCAGCGCCGGGCCGGGATCCGGCCCGGCGCCGGCCTCGCGGAGGTCCGCCTCGGGCAGCAGGCGGCGGAGCACGCGCAGCGGGCCGGGGCGGCGCGTCGAGGGCTCGACGTCGATGCCGACGGCGCCCGGACCGACGGCCGCCGCGACCAGACCGTCCGCGTGGCTCATGCTCAGCCCCAGCCCGGGACGGCCGCGCAGGTACGGGCGCCCGTGGCCGTGCCGTCCGCACCCGGGGCACCTCTGCGCCGGGGCCGACTCGTGCAGGGACAGGCCCGTGTGACGGGCGACGCACAGCCGGACGAGGAGCCGCGCCGCCAGTACGTCGTCACGGCGGCCCGGCACCCGTATCCCGGCGAGCCGCCGCCGTTCCCAGGGCGCGAGCAGGCCCTCGTGGAGCCCGGGGCGGGCCAGGACCTCCCGGGTGGTCGCCACCACCGCGATGCCCGTGTCCCGGCCCCGCGCCGCGCCGTCGGTCAGGGGCACGCGCTCAGGAAGCGCTTCTGGACGCTGTCGAGGGTGCGGAAGTCGTCGATGGTGACCTCCTGGAGGTCGATGGTGGCGCCGGAGAGCTCCTCCAGGAGGTCGACGAACTCCAGGAAGTCCATGGAGTCGATGAGACGTGCCTCGATGAGGTCCTCGTCGGTGCCGATGGGGCCGTCGAGGCCGGGGTTCTTCTCGTGAAGCCACGTGGCGATGCGGTCCATGGGGGAGAGTCGCTCCTTGCTGCTGTTGCGGTGACGTGAGGGTGGGGCGGGCAGCCTCAGAGGGCCGCCTCAGAGGGCGGCGTCGCGGAGCCGGTCCAGGGCCCGTTCGGGGGTGCCGTGGGCGAGGACCATCGCGTGGACCCAGCGTTCGAGGCCGAAGGCGACGCAGGCGCTGTACGCCGGGCCGGCGGAGCCCGCGCGGATGTCCAGCCGCTCGCCGAAGAAGTTGCGGTGCCGGTTCACGGAGGCGATGGCCGTGCCGTCGGGGGCGGAGAACTCGTGCTTGACGGGGTCCAGGGCCATCAGCCGGGCCCGGGCGCCCCCCTTGTCGTAGAACGGGTCGTCGGCGACGGCCCTGTCCAGTTCCAGTCCGAGGCGCGCGGCGGCCTCCAGGATGAAGCCGGCGCCCTGTTCCAGGTGCTCGACCGCGCCCTGTTGGGTGCCGAGGTAGAGCACCTCCCGCATGTGGAAGCCCCACAGGCGCCGCAGCCCGTCGTAGTGGGTCTCATTGCGGAAGCAACGGCCGGCGGCGGAGAGGCGCAGGCCTTCCTCGCCCACGTCCCCGCCCTCCAGGGAGAGCAGCAGCCCGTAGCAGGTGGCGGACGGCAGGAGGTAGCCGGTCGGCCGCAGCGGCAGCTCTCCCGGCGCCTCGCCGGCGGCGAGCCCGTCGAGCGCGTCCGGGGCGAATCGCGCGGCGGAGACGCCGAGGTGGGGGAAGTTGCGGAAGAAGTCGAGCCGGGCCAGCCCCTCCACGGACAGCAGCGGCGGACCGACGACCTCGGGGGCGCACAGCCGTGCGGCCAGCCCCGTGAGCAGGTCGTCCAGTCCGCGCAGGAGGGCGGTCCGGACCGGATCCAGCGTGATCAGGCCCGCACCTGGGCTCTTCAGGCCGCCGTCCGGCAGGGCCGTGGTGCTGGGTGTGCTCATGGGAACCGCTTCCTCTGGGCGTGGGTGAACAGTCGGACGGGGCCGGCCGTACGGATGGGCGCGCCGATCGCGCCAAGGCTTCTGCGCGGTGGCGCCGACGCGCTTCCACCGGGGCGCGGACGGGTGTGGTCGAGGTCCGCGCGCACGGTCGGCGTTGAGCGCGACGGGTGCGCAGCGGCGAAGAAGTCGAATGTCCGATTAGGGGCGGACTGCGCATCAGGACACTAAGCCGCCCGTGCGGCTATTGTCTAGACCAAACCTGGCGGACGGTCGAGTGGAGCCCCAGGCTCCGTTTCGGCGCAACTCCGTCTCTTGAGATGCCACTTGGCAGCGGTTATGGTCTAAACCAATTCCGCCGAACGGCACGGTCCACGCACCCGCGCCACGGCGTGACCACCCGTCCGTGCCGTCCGCCACCGGCCCGCGCCGAGGGCCGCCCCGCGCTGTCCTCCGGCCGAGGAGGAGCGCGCGTCACCGCTCTCCTCCCCCCTTCGCACCCGCCGGCGCGGCCGCGCCCGCCGACGAGCCGAACCGCCGCCCCGACTCCCTTTCTGGAGGGACCGCATGACGACACCCGCTCCCCGCCGCCCCCGTCTCCACCGGGCGGCCTCGGACCTGCCGTACTTCAGCGCGGACGGCGAGTCCTACCTGGCCCAGACCACCCTGCGGGAGCTGAAGAAGTCGAGACCGCTGCGGGTGCTGTCGGACGAGGACTTCGCCCACTGGCAGACGTACGGCTACGTCATCGTCCGCGAGGCGGTCCCGGCGCAAGCGGCGCGGCGCCTCCTCGACTTCACCTGGGAATTCCAGGGCCTCGACCCGGACCGGCCGGACAGCTGGTACGAGGACCGGCCGTTCCGCTCCGACCTGGACCGGCAACTGCACGTGTACGGCTTCGTGGAGGCCTACCACCACCAGCTCCTGTGGGACAACCGGCAGGCCCAGCGCGTCTACGACGCCTTCGTCGACGTGTGGGACTGCGAGGAACTCTGGGTCACCCAGGACCGGCTCAACCTCAACCCGCCCAACGTCGGGAACCGCGACCGCGCCCTGATCGAGCCCACGGACCGCGGCTTCGACATCGAACTGCACTGGGACATCGACACCACGCTCGGTGTTCCGCCGCAGCGCGTCCAGGGGATCATCGCGCTCAACGACACCCGGCCGGAATCGGGCGGCTTCCAGTGCAGTCCGGAGCTCTTCCGGCGGTTCGACGAGTGGAAGGCCGGCCGGCCGGCCGACCGGGACCCCCTGCGCCCCGGCGCCGACCCGGCGGAGTACCCCGTCGTCCGCCCCGACCTGCACCCCGGAGACCTGCTGATCTGGAACGGCCTGCTCGCCCATGGCGTGGCGCGCAACACCTCCCGGGACCAGGTGCGGGCGGTCCAGTACCTGTCGATGATGCCGGCCCTTGAGGAACACGAGCGGCTGAGGCGCTCCCGCGTCGACTCCTGGCGGCACCTGCGGACCCCGCGCTGGAACCGCACCCTGGTCGGCGACCCCGTGCTGCACGAGTCCGAGCGGTACCCCACGGCCACCCTGAACGAGCTCGGCAGCCGGCTGCTCGGGCTCACGTCCTGGAAGGAGACGGGCACCGCCGCCCGCACCGACCGGAGCGGGGAGCCGGCGTGCGCCGTGTCTGCCTGACCCTTCCCACCAACCGGCCCTGCGCGGCGACGATCAGGGCCGTGGCCGAGGAGGCCGCGTACGGCGCCCGCCGTTTCGGCGCCGAGGTGCACCTCCTCGTCCTCGACTCCTGCGACGCCCCGGCACTCGCCGGGCACCGGGAGACGGTCGCGGCCCTGCCCGCGGTCCCCGGCGTGGTCGTGCACCACCTCGACGAGGACGCCCAACGGGCCTTCCTGGACGCGGTGGTCACCCGGTCCGGAGCCGCCGCGCCCGAACGGCTGCTGGAACTGATGCTGCCGTCCCGCGTCTCCTACGGAGCCTGTACCAACCGCGCCTTCCTGATCGCGGAGGCCCTGGGCTGCACCTCGGTCCACCGCCGGGACTCGGACAGCCGCTACCAGTACCTGGACGGAGAGCCGGTCTTCCCCCTCCACCACGAGCTGACGTCCCTCGGGCGGCCCGCCGCCGACGTGTCCGCCCTGGTCACCCGGAGCAGGCTCGACCCCGCCTGCGCGGACCGGCCGGTGGCCCTGGTCGGCGGTTCCTTCGTCGGCGAGATGTCCGTGGACGTGGAGGAGATCCGCCGCCTCGACCCGTCCGTCTACGAGGAGGTGGTGGGCCTCTCGGTTCCCGCCGGCCACCCCGAGATCTGGCGCAGGAACCTGATCGCGGAGTCCTTCCGGGGCGCCGGGACCGCCGCGTTCACCGGCGACCTCACCACCCTCACCAGCGTCAGCCCCATGCGCGTCGACATGTGCAACATCGCCCTCGACCGCGAGGTCTACGGCCGGGTGCCCCTGCCGCCGGCCACCGACACCATCGGCAGCGACTACTTCCTCCTCCACCTGGTCCACGACGCACGACTGCCGGGAGTCCTCCACAACCGGCACATCGTCAACTTCCACACCGGGGAGCGCCGTTCCGACGCCGGCTTCCTCGCCTACCAGCTGCGCTTCGTCAAGTTCCTGCTCTCCGGCCCGCACCTCGACGCCGTGTACGCCGCCACGAAGCGGGCCGGTGACGCGCTGCTCGACCCCGACGGCCACGTCCGCACCGCCGCCGTCGCGGGCTTCCTCAGGGACGGCGCCCGCGTCGCCCCCGAGGAGGGCGCACGACGGCTCGACGTCCTCGACCGCTCGTACCGGACCCTGGGCGGCCGCTACGCCACGGCCGCGGAAGCGCTCACCGCCCGCCGCGCACGGCTCCTCGACGACGCCCGGCAGGACATGGAGGACTTCGCCGTCCTGACCGACGCCTGGGAGGACCTGACCCGCGCGAGCCGGGCGCAGGGCCGCCCCGGCCCGACGCACCCGGAGTCCGCGCGATGCACCGCATGAGCCGCTCCCGTCAGCCGGGCGGCACGCACGTCCTCACCGTCACGTACGCGGGCGGGGAGGAGCGCCGGGGTCCCGTCACGATGGGGCAGGCCAACATGATCCGCTGCATGCTGCGGGACGAACCCGCGCACATCAACATCCACGACGTGTGGCCGGTTCCCGAGGGGACCCGGACGGACTCGGTGGTCGAAGCCCTGCGCGCCCTCGTCGTACGGCACGAGGCCCTGCGCACGACCTTCCCGCACGCCCCGGGCAGCGCGCCCCGCGAGCAGGTCGTGGCGTCCCGGGGATCGTTCACCGTCACCGTCCTCGACCACGGGGAACTCCCCGAGGGCCCCCTCGGGTACGCCGAGTCGCTGGCCCGCCGGGCGCGCGAGGAACGCTTCCGCCTGGACCGGGACTTCCCCCTCCGCCTCTCCCTGGTGACACGCGCCGGCACGCCGGTGTGCGTGGCCATGGCGGCGAGCCACGCCCTGACCGACGCCGGCGCCCTCGCGGTCCTGAAGGAGGAATGGCTCGGCCTGCTCGCGGGCGAGGAGCTCGCCCCGCCCGCCTCGCTCACCCCGCTCGGCCTCGCCGAGGAGGAGGCCACCCCGGCCGGTCTGCGCAGGTCCGAGGCATCCCTGCGGCACTGGGAGCGGATCATCCGCACCGGACCCCAGGCGATGTTCGCGGAGCCGGGCGCGGAGGGCACCGAGGTGCGCACGCCCCTGCTCACCCTCCGGTCGCGGCGGGCCGCCCGCGCGCTGGCCGGCGTGGCCGAACGCACCGGCGCCCTGCCGTCCACCGTGCTGCTGACCGCCTGGTGCGCGATCGTCGCCCACCGCGCCGGGCAGGACGCCTGCGTCGTCGCCGCCCCGACCTCCAACCGGTACCACCCCCGGCTCGCGCGCTCGGTGAACACCCTCTCCCAGGACGCCCTGCTCTCCCTCGACGTCCGGGTGCCGTCCTTCGACGTGCTCCTCAAGAAGGCCTGGGGAGCGGCCCTCAACGCCTACCGGCACAGCCGGTTCGACGCGCTCGGCCTGTGGGAGGTGATCGGCAGGGCCACCTTCGAGCGGGGCAGCCGGTTCGCGCGCGACGTCGTGTTCAACGACGTGAGCACGCTCCCGGCCACCGTGGCATCCCTCACCGCGGACGGGCCGCCGGAGGGCCGGGACCCGTACGGGCCGGAGCTGGAGCTGACCTGGGGCCCGGAGCAGGTCCTGCCGACCCGCGTCCTCGCCTTCGTCCACGCGACCGATCCGCTGCTGCACCTCGGCATGTGGGCCGACCCGGCGCTGTTCGGGCCCGAGGAGGCCGAGGGGCTCCTCACCGGTCTGGTACGGCTCCTGGAGGCCGCCGCCACGCGGGACGTGCCGCTCGCGTCGCTCACCGGGGCGACGGGGGTCCGGCCGGTGGAACGCGGACCCCACTGGCTCCGGGTGGACGGCTCCTGGACCTCGCCGCCGCTCGTGGCCGCGACGCTGAGCCGCGCCCTCGACGGCCTCCCCGTACACGTCACCGCGGACGCCCCGGCCGGGAGCGCGCCGGCGGAGAGCGCCCTGACGGCGTACATCGCCGCGGGCGACACCCCGCTCACCCCGGCGCAGGCCCACACCGCGCTGATGGACGCGCTTCCCGGCCGCCCCGGAGTACTGGCCCCGAGCCGGTACGTGATCGTCCGGCACCCGCCGGCGGAGGCGGACCGGAGCGGCGCCTGGCTCCACCGGAAGATTCTCAGGGAAGGGACCGGCCGGCAGCGGCCGATGTGACATGACGATGGATGAGGCAACCGCGCGGCGGGAACAGCAGACCCCGCCGCCCAGCCCGTGGCGGTCGAGTCGCTTCCGGCTGTTCTTCACCGCCCGCAGCACCTCGCTGCTCGGCGACGGCATGCTGATGGTGTCGCTGACGACCGCCGTGCTCGGGGCGGGATACGGGGCGGCCGGCGTCGGCTACGCGCTGGCCGCGTGGATGGCGCCGATCGTCCTGCTCGTGCTGTTCGGCGGTGTCCTCGCCGACCGGTTCACCCCGCAGGTGATGATGGTCGGCGCGGACGTGGTGCGCACGGTCGTCATGCTCGCGCTCGCGCTGCTGCTGGTCGGCGACCACGTACGGCTGTGGCACGTCATGGCGCTGCTGGCCCTCAGCGGCGCCGCCACCGCCATGTTCCAGCCGGGCCTGGCGAGCCTGGTGCCCCGGGTCGCCGAGGACATCCAGCGGGCCAACGCCCTCCTGCGGATCTCCGAGGCCATCTGCACCCTGCTCGGTCCCGGGGTCGCCGGTCTCCTCGTGGCCTACTGGAACGTGGCGGGATCCTTCGTGGTCATCGCGGCGGCGTACGCGCTCAGCGCCCTGGGCCTGGCGCCGCTGCGCGGGCTCGGCGCCGCCCGGGACGAGAGCGACGATCCGATGTGGCACCGACTGGCCGCCGGATGGCACGAGTTCCGGTCCCGCTCCTGGCTGTGGGGGGTCATCTCCGTATGGGCGGTGTACGGCCTCTTCGTCTTCGGCCCGGCCCTCCCGCTGGGCGCGACGCTGCTCACCGAACAGCACGGCGCCGGGGGATACGGCTGGATCGCCTCGGCCGACGGCGCCGGGACGATCGTCGGCGGCCTGCTCGGCATGCGGGTCCGGCCCCGCCGCCCCCTCGTCGCGGGGGCCTGCGCGATGTTCTTCTTCGCCCTCAACCCCCTCGCGCCCGCCCTGGGCTGGTCCTTCACCGTGACGGCGCTGACCGGGGCCGTGGCGGGCTGCGGGTTCGCGTTCTGGGGCGTGATGTGGGCGACGAGCGTGCAGTCCCACATCCCGCTGGCCGTCCTGAGCCGCGTCTCGGCCTATGACGTGGCCGGCTCCATCATGGTCATCCCCGTGGGCCGCGCCCTGGCCGGCCCGGCGGCGGCCGCCTTCGGAGCGGACCGGGTGCTGCTGTTCTCCTCGGCCGTGGGCGTCGTGTGCATCGGCGTGATGCTGAGCGTCCCCGCGATCCGCGCACTGGAACGAGCACCGGAGAAACCGCAGTCCGCCTAGAGTTGGTCATGTTCCTGACAGCAGGAGCACTGCACCACCCGGAGGGGGCGATCAGCGCATGACCAACCCTGAGAGCGCGGGAGACGGCTACGACGTCGTCATCAGCGGAGCCGGCCCGGCCGGCTCCGCCGCGGCGATCCTGCTCGCCCGACGCGGCGTCCGCGTCGCACTCCTGGAACGCCGCTCGGACCCCGCGGCGTACAAGGTGCTGTGCACCCACTCGATCACGGCCAACGCCTATCCGGTGCTGGACGAACTCGGCCTCGTTCCCGCTCTCGAAGAGGCGGGGGCCGTCCGCAACGAGGCGCGCTGGTGCACCCGTTGGGGGTGGATCGAACCGAAGGCCGCGCCGGGCGGCCCCGAGCTCCCGTACGCGTACAACATCCGGCGCAGCGTCCTCGACCCGCTGATCAGATCCCGCGCGGCGCAGACCCCCGGCGTCGACCTGCTCCCCGGTCACCGGGTGACCGGGCTGCTCCGGGAAGCCGGGCGGACCGTGGGCGTGCGCGCGTCGACACCACAGGGTGAACGGGAGCTCCGGGCCCGACTGGTGGTCGGCGCCGACGGCAAGGACTCGGCGGTGGCGAAGCTCGCGGAGGTGCCCACCCGGCTGCACGAGAACGGGCGTTTCGGTTACCTCGCCCACTTCCGCGGCCTTCCGCTGCACGGCGGGATCGGTCAGACCTGGTTCCTCGAACCCGACATGGCCTACGCGTTCCCGAACGACGACGGGGTGACGGTTCTCGCGGTGCTCCCGGACAAGAGGCGACTGCCGGCCTTCCGGGAAGACCTGGAGGGCAGCTTCTTCGAGTTCGTCCGCGCCCTGCCCGAGGCGCCGCCCATCGACTCCGCCGAACGCATCACCAAGATCATCGGTACGGTCGACTACCCCCTCGTCACCCGGGATCCGACCGCACCGGGCATCGCCCTGATCGGCGACGCCGCCCTGACCGGGGATCCCCTGTGGGGCGTGGGCTGCGGTTGGGCCCTGCAGTCCGCGCACTGGCTGGCGCGGGCGGTGGCGCCGGCCGCGGCCGGCCGCGGCGACCTCGACAGGTCCCTCGCGGCGTACGCCCGCACCCACCGCCGCCGGCTGCGCGGCCACCAGGGCCTGGCGGTCGACTTCGCCAAGGCCCGCCCGTTCAACCCCGGGGAGCGGCTGGTCTTCTCGGCGGCGGCGCGCGACGCGTCGATGGCGCGGCACATGTACCTGTTCGCCTCCCGCCTGATCGGCCCGCCGCGCTTCCTGAACCCCGTGGCACTGGCCAGGGCCGCGGCGGTCAACATCAGACACCGCCGGGCATCCACGCCGACCACGCAGCGCCCACACCCGGACTCCTGAGCGGCTCCCCTCCCACCCCGACCGGTGAGCCGGCCCGGCGGTCCGCGGCCCCGGGGATCAGCACGTCGGCGGCTGGTGGAGCGAGGCCGCCAGGAGATGGGAGTCGAGGAGGGAGACGTCCGCCGTCCTGTCCGCCCGCGCGTAGCCGGCCAGCATCCGCTTGGTCAGGACGAGCGCTTCGGGCGAGCGCCGGGCGAGGGGCCCGGTCCAGGCATCGATGACCTTGTCCAGCCGGTCGAGCGGGGCGGTCCGGTGGAGCAGACCGAGCCGGTGGGCCGTGTCGGCGTCGAAGACGTCGCAGGTGAGCATGAGCTCGCGGATCCGGGAGGCGCCCACCTCGGAGACCAGGCGCCCCATCGCCCCGCCCCACGCCGGCGGCAGCCCTATGCCGACCTCCGGCATCCGGAAGCGGCTGGTGTCGGCACCGGCGCGCAGATCGCAGAAGGAGGCGAGGGCGAGACCCGCGCCGATGACCCGCCCGTGCAGGCGGGCGATGGTGACCGCGTGAGTGTTCTCCAGCGCCTGGCACAGCCGGTGCGCCTTGTCGGCGATGCGCCGCAGGCCCGCTCCGGACGGATCGGCGGCCAGTGCCTCCCGGTACTCGTCGCGGTCGGCACCCAGGCAGAAGTCCGTACCCATGGACGACAGCGTCAGGATCCGTACGTCGGGTCTCTCGTGGAGGTCGTCCAGCAGGGTGATGAGGTCGTCCAGGACCGCGGAGTCCAACGTGTCCTCCTGCCCCCAGGGGTTGAGGCGGACGCGCAGTACGGGGCCGTCCTGCTCGGCGGTGATCGCCTTGGGCACGGTCCGGGTGCGGGTGGATTCGGTCATGCGACGGCCACGTCCAGGTTCAGCAGGCGCCGGAACGCCACGCGGGGCGCCATCGACGGGGGGCGTACGAGGGTGAGGCGGGGAAGGCGCCGGATCAGCTGGCGGAGGAGGGTCTGGGCTTCGAGGCGGGCCAGCGGCGCGCCGAGGCAGTAGTGGATGCCGCCGCTGAACGCGAGGTGGCCGGGCGTGCGCTCGGGGTCGAACCGGTCCGGGTCGCCGTGCCTGGCCGGGTCCCGGTGCGCGGCCCCGACCATGAGGTGGACCATCTCGTCGCGGCGGATCTCGACGCCCCCCAGCACGCAGTCCTGCGAGGCGACCCTGCTGATCACGTGGGTGGGCGGGTCGTAGCGGAGCGTCTCCTCCACGAACCCGGGCACGAGGTCCGGGTTGTCGGCGACCATGTCCCAGCGTTCCGGGCTCTCGACGAGCCGCAGCGTCATCGTCGAGAGGAGGGTCGCGGTGGTTTCCAGGGCGGCCAGCAGGACGAACAGCACCAGGAAGTAGACCGCCTCGTCGGCCTCGTCCCGGTCGGGCTCGATCGCGTCCCACGTCCGGATCCACCGGGTGACGGGGTCGTCGCCGGGGTGGGAGCGCCGGTCACGCACCAGCTCCATGAAATAGGTGCGGAGTTCGGCCGTGGCCGCGTCGGACAACGCCAGCTGGCTGGCCGAGGGCAGCAGCTCCTGGGTGAAGACCTGATCGTGCGTCAACTCCCGTAGTCGGGGCCAGTCGGCTCGTGGCAGACCCAGCCAGTCACCTATGGTGGCCACGGGCAGCTCCTCGCAGACGAGCGCCGAGATGTCCGCCTCGCCGGTGCGTATTCGCTCCGTGAACGCGTCGAGGAGCTGGTCCGCGGTCCGCTGCACGTTGCGGCCGATGCGCTCCACGCTGCCCCGGTCGAACGTGCCCGCCGCCCGTCGCACCCTGGTGTGGTCCGGGGTGTTGAGCGCGGCGAGCGTGTTGCTCATCTCGCGCGAGCTGGGCGCGTTCCAGCGGGTGCCCGGCCCCTGGCGCTCCCGCCATCCCCTGTCGGGCTCCAGCCATTGCCTGCTGCGCAGAACCTGGTCGCAGGCGGCGAAGCCGGTGACCGCCGAGCCGCCCCAGGGTGCGGGCACCACTTCGCCCCGCGAGAGGAGTTCGGCGTATATCGGGAAGGGGTCGGCCTGCCCTCTGGCCGTCCGCAGACGGGAGAAGAGGGAGGCGGACGCCCGGCGGTCGTACGACGGACTTGCGGCAACGCCCATGATGGCGGCTCCTTTCTGAGAACCAGCCGCCATGCATACCCACATGATCGTTAAAGACTCCACTACCACTGAGTACTCAGGACGTTACTAGAATCACACTCGATTCACCCGCCCTTGGTCCACGCCAGGAAGCGGCTGAACAGGCCGCCCTTGGGCTGCGGCGCGGCGCCGGCGCTCGTACGCGAGGGGCCTGCGTTGGAGGGGGAGGATGCGGCCGCCTGCTGCTGCGACGTTTGGACGGCGTTCGATCCGGCCGACTCGGCAGCCGGGGGAGCGGCCCTCGGGGTGAACCGGATCGGGAGGGTGACCAGCGAGCGGATCCACGGGCTCGGCGCCCAGGTGAGCGCCTTGAACGGGACGCGCATCTCGACGTCGGGAAGCTGGTTGAGCAGCGTCTCGACGGCGGTCACGGCGATCATGAAGGCCGGATCCTTGGCGGGGCAGGCGTGCGGGCCCGCCCCGAACGCCAAGTGCGCCTTGGCGCTGAGCTGTTCGCGGTGCCTGGTCAGCTTCGGGTCGGTGTTGGCCGCGGCGAACGAGATCAGGACCGGATCGTTGGCCCGGACCAGCCTGTCGCCGAGCTCGACGTCGTGAGTCGGGTAGTGGGCCGCGTAGTTGGCGATCGGCGCGTAGTTCCAGAGGGTCTGGGAGACCGCGTCCTCGACCGGGAGGCCGATCTGCCAGTCCTCACCCAGGTACAGGGCGCTGCTGGTGCCGATGGCCGCGGCCAGCGGCGCGGTGCCACCGGAGAGGAGGGTGACCAGCTGGTGGAGCACCTCCTCGTCGCTCAGCTGGGCCGAGTGCTCCATCAGGCGCGTCGTCAGGTCGGCCCTCGGGCGACGCCGCTTGAGGGCGATCAGCTCGGTGAGCGCACTGCCGAGCACCTCGTCGGCCCCGGGCGTCCCCTCGAAGATGCCGCTGATCCCGGCGATCACCCGGTCGCCGATCTCGGGCGGGCAGCCGAACAGCTCGCTGAAGACCAGCAGGGGCAGCGGCTGGGCGTACTCGGCCATCAGCTCCGCCTGCCCGCGGATGTCGGTGCTGAACTGGCTGATCAGGTAGTTGGCGGACTGCTGCGTCTGCCTGATGAGCTGGTGCTCGTTGACCGTGGCGAGACTGTCGGTGACGGCCCTGCGCAGCCGGGCGTGGGCCGCACCGTCACTGAACAGTGCGTTGGGGCGGTAGCCCATCATGGGCAGTGCCGGGCTGTCGGCCGGGACGCGCCCCTCGTTGAGCGCGTTCCAGCGGCGGGAGTCGCGTACGAAGGAGGCGGGGTTCTGCAGGACGTACAGCGCGGCGTCGTAGCTGGTGACGAGCTCGGCCGGGACGTCGGGGGCGATGTCCACGGGCGCACTGGGGCCGTACGGACGCAGCTGCGCGTAGTGGCTGTCGGGGTCGGCTCCGAACGAGGGGCCGTACATCTGGACGTTCCCGTGCGCGGGGCAGCCGGGGGGTATCTCCTGCGGTTCACGTGGCTGTTGCATTCCTGCGCTCCTAGCCGAGTTGGGACATGAGGTGTTTCGCGAGGGTGATGAGGGCCTGCGCCGAGGAGTTCTCGTCCCGTACGTCGCACTTCACGACGGGGGTCTCGGCGGTGAGGTTCAGGGCCTCGCGCACCTCGTCGAGCGGGTAGTCCGTGGTGCCCTCGAAGTGGTTCACGGCGATGGCGTACGTCAGGCCGAAACGCTCGACGAGGTCCAGGACGGGGAAGGACTCGTGCAGTCGCTCCGGGTCCACCAGGACCAGCGCGCCCAGAGCGCCGCGGGAGAGCTCCTCCCACATCTCCTTGAAGCGTTCCTGGCCGGGCGTTCCGAAGAGGTAGAGCACCAGGGTGTCGCTCAGGGTGAGCCGGCCGAAGTCCATGGCGACGGTGGTGGTCTTCTTGCCGGGCGTGCCCGACAGGTCATCGAAGCCCGTGCTGGCCTCGGTGATCTCCTCCTCGGTCCGCAGCGGCTCGATCTCGGAGAGACTGCCGATGCAGGTGGTCTTGCCGACCCCGAAGTGCCCCACTATGAGGATCTTCACCGCGTGGGAGACGTCTGGATCCAGGTACACGGGCTATGCTCCGAATCGATTCTTCAGGCCCTCGAGCACGGCGCTGACCAGTTCTCTGTCGACACGTTCGGCACGCGGAATCGGTCTCCTCGCGAGGATGAGACCGTCCTCCTCCAGCTGCGCCAGCAGGATGCGGACGATACCCAGGGGCAGGTGCGTGTGCCCCGCCACCTCGGCCACGGACAGGAAGCCGTTCGCGACCAGGTCCATGACCTGCCCCGCTTCCGGGGACAGCGTGCGCGGTGTGACCTGTCCGCTCTCCGCCGCCGCCGTCACGAGCGTCGTGTGCTCGTACTCGTGGTCCGGGGGCAGCGCCCGTCCGTTCGTGATCACGAAGAGGGGGACTAACGGAGACGTAAGTTCCAGATCTTCGTCGTGTTCGGGTCCGTCAGGCACGGCCTGTTCCCTTCCCCGGTGTCGCCCCCGCGATCAGTCTGGGAACCACCTCGTGCAGACGCATGGTGAACTCCTCAATGTCACAGTCGTGTTCGGCGGCAGCGGCCAGGAGGGCATCGGGGCCGGCCGCCATCAGGAAGATCCAGCCGTGCTGGAACTCGATGACCGTCTGACGCCATTCCGCGTCCTCGACGACCCCTGCGAACTGGGAGGTCACCCGGCTGTAGGCGTGGATGCCCGTCATGGCCGCGGAGATCGTGTCCGCGAGGTCGCGGCTCATCCCGTCGGTCGCGCCGCGGGGAAGGCCGTCCGATCCCAGCAGCACCGCGTGCAGGGCCCCCTCGACCCGGGACACCACCCGGTCGAGCTCGCCGAGGACGAACCCCGAGTCGCCTGAGTCCTGCTGCCGGGGGGCGCTCCTGCGCGCACCCGCGGCGTCCTCGGCGCTCACCCTCGGGGGCGAGGTGAGGTTGTTGCCCAGCCGGGCGACGAGGCGGTGCATGCGGAAGGAGATCTGCTGCATGTCCACGTCGGGCGCGGCCGCGGCGGCCAGATAGGAGCCCTGCCCGGCCCCGATCAGGAAGCTCCAGCCGTGCGAGAACTCGATGATGGTCTGGTTCCACTGCCGGTCCTCGTCCGGTCCGGCGAAGTGGGCCGTCGCCCGGCTGAGCGACTGCATCCCGGCCATGGCGGCCGAGATCGTGCGTACATCCTTCTCGGCCAGGCCTTCCGTAGCGCCGCGAGGGAGGCCGTCCGCGGACAGCAGGACGGCGTGCCGTGCGCGGGGCACGTTGTGCACGATGTCCTCAAGCATCCACGACAGGTCTGCGGTCATGCGTCTTCGGGCCCTTCGAACGAGGTGGCGTCAAGGTTGCGGCCGGAGAGCGTGCCGCGCTGGAAGGCGCCCAGACCGCGTCCGGACGCGCGACCCGGCTCTCCCGGGGGCCACGGCGCCGGCGGGGCGGCGTCGGGATCGGGAACGCTCGCGATGGGCGCCTGGCGTGCGCCGCGCTTGGGCAGACCGTGCATCGTGCGCGACGGCGGGCTCTGGGGCCGGCTCTCGGCGGCGCGCCGGATGTTGGCGACCGGAGCCTCCTGGGCGGGCGGTATCTCCTCCATGGTCCACAGCTCCTCGGGCAAGAGGACGACGGCCCTGACGCCGCCGTATCGGGAGACTCCGGTGACGTCCACCTTGAAACCGTACTGACGTGCGATCAGGCCGATCACCGGGAAACCGAACTTCGGCTGGGTCCCGAGCTCCGACAGGCGGGGGGCGACCTCTCCGGAGAGCAGCATGGTCGCCCGCTGCCGGTCCTCGTCGTTCATGCTGACACCGGCGTCGTCGATGACGATGCACAGGTTGTTCTGGACGCGCTGGAACGTCACCTCGATCGGTGCGTCGTGCTGCGAGAAGCTCGCGGCGTTGTCGAGCAGCTCCGCCACGGCGAGGGCGACGGGCGCGACCGCGGACGCCTTCAGCGCGAGACCGGTCTGCTGCATGATGGCGACCCGGTGGAAGTTGCGGATCTGGCCCTGGGCGCTGCGCACCACGTCGTAGACGCTGGCGGGCCTGTTGCGACGGCCCAGCGGCGCGCCGCACATGACGGCGATGCCCTGGGCCTTGCGCGCCATCTGGGCGTTGGCGTGGTTGACGTCCATCAGGTCGCTGAGGACGGCGTGTCCGCCGTACTTGCGCTGGATGTCGTCCAGAAGCGTCGTCTGCTCGGCCGCGAGGCTCTGCAGGAACCTGGCGGCACCCTTGAGAACGGCCTTGGTGTTCTCCTCCGCCGCTTCCTTGGCTTCGCGGAGCGTGGCGTCCTGCTCGCTGCGGAACCTCTGCAGGTCGGCGTGCAGGGAGTGCAGGTGGCCGTCTGCCGTGAGCAGCGCCTGCCTCAGTTCGGCCTCGGTGTGCCGCTTCTTCGCCCCCAGCGCTCGGTTGCGGGCGACGAGTGCCGCGACCGCGGCGACGGCTATCGCCGCCACTGCAACCAAGCACCACACAAGTGCGTCTCGATTCATGGAAACCTTTCCCGGCGCATGGCATGCGGACGGCTGCAGATACACCTCGCGAGGCCCCGCAACACGGCTGATCGGCACGGTTCACCTGCGGTTACGCGGAGATCAAGCCGCCGATCGCAGATCAGCATCTGAGTCAAATATTGATCAAGATCACAGATGCCGGGATGCTATCACCCGGATCTGCGCCTCCCCGACCCCCACCGCGGCGCCGCGTGCGCCCAACCGGGCCGTCGCGGCGGCGGGTTGACATGGCCTTTCGGCTCCCCGTCCGCCGGTGGCAACCCCTTTCGTTGCCGGTCCGTCAAGGAGTTCTTCACGAGAGGAGCGACAATCCCTCACATCGGCCCGAGGCCCCGCCGGCGGAACCCCTGGAGTGCCTCACCGGCGGCGGACGCCGCCCTTGCGCCGCATCCCGCGTTTCTTCAGATCGATTTTCCGCCACTGGCGCATTTCAGACCCCATTCGATTGCGGCCCGGCGGAATCCCCGACGCGGCGCCATTCTCCCCGGACGCCGACGCGCGGTCAGCGCGGTGGGCCCGGGCGCCCCGGCACCTCCAGCACGGCCCGGAACTGCCCGAGCGCCTCGTCGATGCGGCCCGTCGCCACGTAGGCCCGGCCCAGCCGCGAGCGGATGTCCATCTCCAGCCAGTCGTAGCCGGGTTCGGTGAGCGGGGACAGCAACCGGTGCCGGTGGAGCGCCTGGTGGTGGAGGACCACTGCCGAGTCCGTGTTCCCCTCGGCCTGCTCCGCCGTGCCCAGCCGGGTCAGGCCGCGCGCGCAGAGGAACGCGTCCCCGCCCTCCTCGACCAGCTGGACCGCCTGGCGGAGCAGGATCCCGGCCTCGGCGTGCCGGCCGAGGTGGAGGTGCACGTCGGCGGCGAAGCTCAGGACCCTGCCGAGCATGCGCGGTCTGCCGCTCCGGTCGGCGTGGGTACGGGCCTCGGCGAAGCGGGCCAGCGCCTCCTCGTGCCGTCCCTCCAACTGGTGGGCGAGGCCATGGATGACGAACCCCATCGAGGCGACCCAGTCGTTGTCCACCGGCCGGGACAGGCCCAGCGCCTCGGTGACACGGGCGATCGCCCGCCCGCTCTCGCCCACGCTCAGGTCGACGGATGCCAGCCCGAGGAGAGCACGGGTCTCTTCGGCCGGGTCGCGGCTGCGCCGGCTGAGGTGGAGCGCCTCGGTGAACAGGGTCCGCGACTGCGCGTACCGGCGTTGGTATACGCCGGTGAAGGCCAGGCAGTTCCGCAGGGCGATGGCCATCCGCGGGTCGGCGGCCTCGTCCACGCGCGCGAGTGCGATGTCGAGGGCGGTCTGGCACTCGTGGTAGCGGCCCTGCCGTGTGAAGTAGTCCACCAGCGCCTCGGCGATCCAGCACGCGTGGTCGATCTCGCCGAGGGCCACGGCGTGCCCGACGACGTCGGGGAGTTCCCCGCCGGCCGCGTCCAGCCAGACCTCCGCGTCCTTCCAGTGCGTGAACGGTGCTCCGGCGGGTCGGGGCCCGGTGGGGAAACCGGTGGCGAGGCCCCAGTCACTGGTGACCCGGGCCGCGTCCAGGTAGAGGCGCAGGGCGGCCGTGCGCGTGCCGGCGGCCTCGTCGGGCAGGGCTTCCGCGAGGCGCCGGGCGTGCACGCGCACCAGGTCGTGCAACCGGTAGCGGCCCGGACGCGGCTGTTGCAGAAGGCTCGTGTCGACCAGGCTCTCCAGGATCTGCTCGGTGTCGTCGGCCGACCCGCCGAGCATGGCCGCGGGCGTCAGCACGTCGAACTCGACCGTCGGCGCCTGGCCCAGGGCACGGAATCCGCGCCGCTGGTCGGGTGCGAGCTGGTCGTACGACAGCCGGAAGGCCGCCTCGACGCTGCGGTTGCCGATGCTCAGTTCGCCCAGCCGGCGCTCGTCGCCCGCCATGCGGCCCACCAGGTGCTCCACCGTCCAGGTGTGGCGGCTCTGCAGCCGCGACCCGGCGATGCGCAGCGCCAGCGGCAGACCGTCGCACAGTCCGACGAGCTGTCGCGTAGCCTCCGGCTCGTGGCTCGCGCGCTCCTCTCCGATGAGGTGCGTGAGCAGCAGCACCGCGTCCCCGCCGGTCAACGGCTCCAACGTGACGCGCCGGTCGGCGTCCAGTTCGGCCAGCCGCCGGCGGCCGGCCACCAGCACCCTGCTTCCCGCGCCCGCGGGCAGCAGCGGTCGCACCTGGTCGGCGTCCAGGACGTCGTCCAGTACGAGGAGCAGCCGTAGCGCGCTGGTCGCCGCGCGCCAGGCGGCGGTGAGTTCTTCGAGGTCGCTCGGCAGCTCGCCCTTGGCCGCGCCCAGGGAACGCAGCAGGCGCTGCAGCGCCTGCTCGGGGGACTGGCGCCGCTGCGTGCTGTGCGCGCGCAGGTCCACGAACAGGCTGCCGTCCGGGTACCGGTCGCTGAGCTCACGGGCCGCGCGTACGACGAGCGCGGTCTTGCCGACCCCGGCCGTACCGTCCACGGTCACGATCGATACGGATCCGGGCGCGGAAGGCCCGGTCAGTTGCGCGAGCGCGGCCTCCCGGCCGATGAGGCGGCCGGCGTCGCCCGGCAGTTCATTGACGGCGCGGCGGGTCCCGGGCCGGCCGGGACGTGCGGCGGAGCGTTCGGCGCCCGTACCGAGCAGGAGTTCGTCGTCGCGGCGCAGCACCGCTCGTACAGCCGGCGGAGCTCTTCCCCCGGACCGACGCCGAGCTCGTCCCTCAGTCGTACGCGCAGGCCCTGGTAGGCGTTGAGTGCTTCCGCCTGGCGCTCACAGCCGTACAGGGCCCGCATCCGCAGCGCCAGCAGCGACTCGTCGTACCGGTCGGACGGGGACAGGGCGCCGAGGTCGTCCAGGACCTCACCGAACCGCCCCAGCAGGAGCAGGCACGTGAGCCTCTCCAGCCGGAGCCCTCGCCGGCGCTCCGACAGCCGCTCCCGCTCGGCCTGCGCGAACGACCCCGGCAGGCCGGTCAGGGGCTCGCCCCGGAACAGTGCGAGCGCCGCGGACAACCGGTCGGCGGCCCCGGCCAGATCGCCGGACTCCTTCGTACGCCGCGCCTCATCGGCCCGTTCGGTCACATCCGCCACATCGAGCCGGACCCCGTCGACGACGAAGCGGTACCAGCCCTTTCCGCTGCGGATCACCGACTCCGTATGCCGCGTGCCCTCCGCGTCGAGCGCCCGGCGCAGCGGGTTGACGTGACTGGCCAGCACTTTGTGACCGGATGCGGGCGGCTCCGTTCCCCACACTCCGCGCATCAGCTGCTCATGGCTCAGCACGGCACCTTTGCCGAGCAGCAACGCCGCCAGCACGGCCTGCCGTTTGACCGGCCCCAGATCCAGTGGCACCGCGCCCCGCCACGCCCGTAAGGGACCGAGTACCGCGATTCGGAGCTGCTCGGGAGGTGCGCCGTCCATGGACAAGCCCGCTTTCGCACATCATCGGAATTTCATCTGCCTTGCAGCGTGTCCGCTCATGGTTGCAGAGATGCGACGGACGACGGCTGAGAAGCCGGGAGCGCGAGGGGCGCGGTGTGATCGAGCTGGCGAGTGTGATCAGGGACCTACGGGAGGAGCTGGGGCGGGCGATCGCCGATGCCGAGGGCGAGGCGCTGCGCTTCGAGCTGGGCCCGATCGAGTTGGAGCTGACGGTCGCGCTGGAGCGGTCCGGGCAGGCGGGGGCGCACGTGCGGTTCTGGGTGGTGGAGTCCGGTGCGGAGGCGGCGGTGAGCGCCGCCTCGGCCCAGCGCGTCTCACTGGCGTTGCGACCGGCCTTGGTGGGGGTGGACACCACGCCGTTCATCTCCGGCAGCGCTGACGCGCACGAGCGGTGAGGGCCTTCGTGGGCGGGGCGACGGAGCCGGACGGACTCGACCGGAGGCGGGCCGTCCAGGTCCTCACCACGCACGGCACGGGCGCCGGCGGGCGGGGGTCGGGCTACCTGGTGGCCGCGAACACGGTGCTCACGGCCGCGCACGTGGTGGACGGCGCGACGACGGTGCAGGTGCGCTTCCTCACCGAGGACGGCGGTACGCGGGAGGTGCCGGGCGCGCCGGTCTGGGTGAACTCCGACGCGGACGTCGCGCTGATCGCCCTCGCGGACGGCTCCGGCCCGGACGGCCCGGCCGCCGCCGCGGTTGCGGCGGTGCGGTTCGCCCGTGTCGCGAAGCCGGTGGAGTGCGAAGCGCTGGGATTCCCGAGGTTCAGACTGCGCTCCGGGCCCGCGTCGCCGGATGGCGGCGGGCCCGCGTCGTACCGGGATTCCCACCACGCGCGCGGTGAGACCACCCCGTTGTCGAACCGGCGCGAGGGCAGTTTGGAGATCACCCTGAAGTCTTCCCCGGAGTACGACCCCGAGCGGGGCCGTTCCCCTTGGGAGGGCATGTCGGGGGCCCCGGTGTGGAGCGGCGGGTACGTGATCGGCGTCATCACCAGGCACTACCGCTCCGACGGGCTCAGCACGCTCGCGGCGAGCCCGGTGGACCGCTGGTATCGACGGATGAGTCCGCGGGAGATCGGCGAACTGAGCTCGCTGACCGCTCTGCCGGCGCATCCCGGCCAACTCGAAGCGCTTCCCCGGGCGGCGCCGCTGCCCGCGGCGCCGGAGCTGCGGGAGGCGGCCGGGCTGCTCGCCTCCAGGGTGGCCGGGCAATGGAGCAAGGAGGAGCGGCGGCGGCGCGTGCACGACCCGTTCCCGCTGCCCGTGGGCTTCCGGAACGCCGACGCGCGTCTGGTCGATCACTGGGCCAAGATCTGCGACGCTCCGCCCGGGGCCGATCCGGCGCCGCTCGCACTGGCCGGCCGCATCGACCGGATCGTGGACGTCTACCGGTCCGTTCCGTCCCGCCGGCTGGTGGTGCTCGGTGCGGCCGGGGCGGGCAAGACGATCACGACCGTGCGCTTCGTCCTCGACCGGCTGGCCGCCCGTACGCCCGACGAGCCCGTACCGGTGATCTTCAGCTTGGGGTCATGGGACCCGACCACCGTCTCCCTGCGCGACTGGATGTGCCACCAGCTGGTACGGGACCACGGCCTCGCCGTTCCCGCCGCACACGGAGGGAACCTGGCGGGCGCCCTGGTCGACAGCGGCTGGATCCTGCCGGTCATGGACGGGTTCGACGAGATCGCGGGCGGCCTGCGGCGTGCGGCGATGAAAGAGCTCGACCGCACCACCACCGCGCTGCTCCTCACCAGCCGTCCCCGGGAGTACGCCGAGGCAGTGGAGACGACCCGTCCCCTCCCGAAGGCCGCCGTGGTCGAGCTGGACGAGCTGGCCCTGGCCGACGTCGCCCTCTACCTGCCCCTCACCAGCCGCCCGGGGACGGGCGGCGGTACGGGCGGCACCGTGTGGGAACCCGTTCTGGACGAGCTGCGCAGGGAGCGGCGCGGCCCGGGTGCGGAGAACGTCGCCAGAGTGCTCACCACCCCGCTGATGGTCGCCATCGCCCGCACCGTCTACGGCGACACCCCAGGGTGCGACCCCGTACGGCTCCTGGACACCGCCACCTTCGCCTCCCCGGAAGCCCTGCGGGGACATCTCCTGGCAGCGTTCACCCCGGCCGCCTACGAGCCCTCGCCGGCCGACACCGGCAGCGGCGGCGGCCGTCGGCGGCGGCGGCCGGACTGGAACCCCGACCGCGCGCAGCAGTGGCTCGGCCACCTCGCCGCGCACCTGGACCGACTCGGCAGGGCGGCCACGGGCGCCCCGGCACGTGACCTCGCCTGGTGGCAACTGGGCACCACGATGAGCCGATCCTCGCGGATGCTCGTGATCGGATTCCTGGCCGCACTGGCCCTCGGGGTGACGACCGCCGTCGGGAACGTTCCCGCGGATCTGGTGGCGACATCGTTCGGGCTCAGGTTCGCGCTCGTACGGGGGCTCGTGGTCGGGTTCCTGCACGCGCTCGTGAACGGGCTGTTCTTCGGGCTCGTGTACGGATTCGTGACGCGGGGCGGGGCAGAGCCGTCGCGCGTACGCGTACAGGTCTTCGGCAGGACCGGGCGCGGGCGTACGGGGGTCCTCCCCAGGTTCGGGCTGGGGCTCGTGTGCGGGGTCCTGGCAGCGCTGGTGCTCCTGTTCCTGGACAGGGTCGTGGTCGAGTCCCTGGGACTCGGTGACGGCCTGGACGGCGGACTCGCGGGGGCCCTCGTGTTCGTACCGGGGCTCGGGCTCGGGGTCGGGTCGGTATTCGGGCTCATGGCCTGGCTGGAAGTACCCGTCGACATCGGATCCGGCGTCAGTTCCTCGGAGCTGCTCGCACAGGACCGCAGGAACGTGGTCGTCCATCTGCTGGTGTGGGCCTTCGTGTTCGGGACGGGCGCCGGATGCGCCAACGCATTCACGGGAGGGCCCGTGTGGGGACTTCTGCTGGGGCTGGCGTTCGGGATCGAAGCCGCCTTCGCGGGCGGACTCGCGTACGGACTCGCTTTCACCGCCTGGGGTCAGTGGGTGGCCCTCGCGCGCATCTGGCTGCCGCTCACGGGGCAACTGCCCTGGCGGTTGGTCGCTTTCCTCGACGACGCGTGCGAGCGGGACGTGCTGCGCC